>NZ_JANFDG010000016.1 GCF_024609765.1 Shinella pollutisoli | reverse complement strand
AACAGCATCGTCCCGCCCGCCTGGGCGTTGCAGACCGAGACGTAGCGGATCGTCCCCCAGTCCACCTCGGCCGGGCCGATATTGACGACGTCGGTCAGAACCGACAGTCCCGTCAGCGGATCGGCGGCCGAGAACTTGCCGGTGATCTCCGCGCGGGCATAGCCGGTGTCAGCCGTCGAAATCTCGCTGTCGAACAGGCCGGCATTGGTCGGGTTGCCGAGATGCAGGGCAAGCCAGAGTTCGGCCGGCGGCACCCATGTCGTACGGTCGAGCATGTGGTCGGCGATGAGCTTCGCCGTGTGCAAGGTCAAGGGCATGGGAGGCTCCTGCTATCGGCCGGCGGCCGTGATGCGGCCCTTCTTGTCGCCGGAGATGCGTATCTCGTTGTGGAGGCGGCGGAATTCACCGCGCAGCGCTTCCATCTCCTCCTTCAGGGTCTCGATCGCTTTCGACTGGCCGGAGGCGAAGACGGCCGCCAGTTCCCGGAAGCCCTCGCGATTGTCGTTGGTGAGGACCTGCTGCGGGCGATAGGTCCCCGCCTGCATCGCCTCCAGCTGCGGCCGGTAGCGCGCGGTCGTCATGGCATCGGCGACGAACTCGCGGCCATGGACGAGGCCGGCGATCTGGTTGACGCCGAAGTCGCCGGTATAGCCGCCCGTCGCATAGGCGGGAAGGCCGGCCATCTTCTTCGGCAGCGGCGTGCTCGTCTGCGACGCGCCGAGATAGGTCGTCACGGCGTCGGTCAGCCTCTTCGTCAGTTGCGAGACGGTGAGCAAGGTGTTGTCGACGGAAGCGAGCGTGCTCACCTGCTTGGCCAGGAGGGCGATCTGTTTCTCGGCCGCGGAGACCTGGCTTGTGGCGCTCGTCTCGGCCTGCGCAAGCGCGGTGTTCACGCTGTTGAAGATCGCCGCATAGTCCTCTGTCGATGCGAAGTAGCTCTTCGCCTCCTCCAGATAGGACTGGCTGATCGAGGTCAGGCGGTTCATCGCGTCGCGGTCGCCGACCATGGCGAGCCGCAGCGTCTCCTCGTACTGCCGCCGCGCCTCCGTCAGGCGGTCCTGCGGCGAGAGGACGGAGAGGTTGCTGTCGAGCCGCAGGCCGTCGCGGAACTCGCGCACGCCCTTCGCGAAGTTGCGCCAGGCGTCGAGCGCCTCGTCGAGCGCCGACTTCGCCTCGTCGATCTTCTGCCGGTTGAAATCGTCGATGAGCGCCTGGCGCTCGGCGCCGAGAGCGCGCTCGAGCGCGATCAGCGTCTGCGTGGTCGCGCCGCTCTCCTTCAGCCGCTGGCGCTCCATTCGCGCCTGCGCGTCGAAGAGCTGGAGTTGCCCCTTCAGCCCCGACGCGTCGACCGTCGCCTGGAGATACCTCACCCCGAAATCCCGCTGCAGCGCGACCTGCTGCTTGTTGAACTCCTTGATCAGCCGGATACGCTCCGCGCCCGTCGCCCTGTCCAGCGCCACGAGTGCCGCGCCCGTCGCCCCGGCCTCCTTCAGCCGCTGACGTTCAAGCCTCGCCTGCATGTCGAACAGCTTCAGCTGGCCGGACAGGCCGGACGTGTCGGTGACCGCCTGCACGCGGCGCAGCCGCAGGTCGGAGATCGTCGAGGACCATTTCTCCGCGTTCTGGACGCTCAGGTCCTTGAGGATGCCCTTGAGCAGCTTTGCCGGGATATCGAGATGGTCGGCATAGTGGCGCAGCTGCTTGCCCGTCAGGCCGGACTGCATGGCGATGCTGGCGATCGAGAGCGAGAATTCCTTGTTGGCGAGCGAGGCCGACAGTCCGAGCGCCTTCGCGTCCTTGAGCCGCTCGTTGTAGAGCTTCTGCGCGTCTGCCATCTCGTTGAGATACCCCCGGCCGGAAAGCTCGTTGATCGAGCCGCGGACGTCGGTGCGATACTGGTCGCGCAGGCCGGCGACCGCCTTCACCAGCCCGTCCCTGATCGCCTTGTCCGCCTGGCTGGAGCTCATGCCGAGCTCCTTCAGCGTGTTGCGCAGGCCTGCCGCCGTGCCGCGGATGCGCTGCATCTCGGTCTCCATCGGCGAAAGCTCCTTCGCCCCGGCCAGCTGCGACAGCGCGTAGTCCCGCGCCGCCCGTGTCGCGACCCGCGTGCTTTCCCCGGCCCATTTGGTGTCGGCGATGAAGTTCTTCAGCTCGTCGCGCAGCCCGATGACGTTCTGCTGCGCCTGCACGAAGGGCGAGTTGGAGCCGAGGCCGGAGCGCATCGCCTCGACCGTCCCGTCGAAGGCGGAGCGGAAGTCGCTCTTCAGCGTGGCGCGGAAGCGGCTGATCGCCTCGCGGGCCTCCCGCTCCATGGCCCAGTTGCCGGCCTTCATCGCCGTGCGGCGGATCTTCATCGCCTCCGCCTCGTACTCGGCGAATTCGCTGCGATAGTTGCCCGCGCCGCGCCCCAGCCCGCGGTCGAGCGTCGAGCGGACCGAGGCGGCGTTGTCCCAGAGGCTCTGCCGCGCTTCCTTCCGCTCCTTGTCCCGCCGGGACGATCCGCCGAACAGCCCGCCCAGAAGACCGCCGAGGCCGCCGACGACGGCGCCGATCGGCCCGCCGGCCATGAAGCCGGACAGTGCACCGCCGATGCCGCCCATCGCCGGGTCCTGCGCCTGGTAGCCCATCCCGAACCCGCCGAGGCCGGCCGAGATGTTCTTCATCGCGCCGTCCGGCAGCTTGCCGCCGAAAAACGAGCTGAGCCAGTTCTGCGCACCGTCGCGCGTGCCGGCGAGCGCCCCCTTCTCGACCGCCTTGCCGACTTCGCGCAGGCCCGCCCATCGGTCGTTGTCGTTCGCCGGGCCGAAGCCCTTGCCGGAAAGCAGCCCTTCGAGACCGGACTGGAGGTTGTTCGTCCCGATCTGAGCGAGACCGCCGGTGATCTTGTCCATGAAGGCGTCGAGGTCCTTCATCGGCTGCGTGAAGAGATCGGAGAATGTGCTGGCGAGGGCCTTCGCCATCTCGTCTGACGCCTTCTCGGTCTCCTTCGCGAGCTCGCGCACGCCGCGGCGCGCCGCCTCGAACTGGTCGGCGATGCGAGCCTCGACGGCAAGGCGCTGGATGTCGGACAGCTTGTCGCCGTACGCTGCGAGCGAGGCCGTCAGCTCTTCGGCTTCCTTGCGGGCGTATTCGCCGGGGAACTTCTTCTCCGCCAGCCGGTCGGCCGTGCGGGTGAAAGCTTCATACTCGGCCCGCGCCTCGCGTGCGGCCCTACCGGCACCCTTCGTTGCCTTTGCCGCCTCCTCCAGCCTTGCGACGGCATTCTTGGCGGCCTGGCCGCCTATGGCCTTGATGGTCGCGCCCCAGTGATCCGTGCGGACAATCTCCGCAACCGTCTTCTGGTACTCGCCCGCGCGCTCCGCCATGCGCTTCATGGCAGCCTCGCCGCCCGCATCGATGCGCGGGAGCGTGATCGCCGGGATATCCGGGATGGTCAGGTCCCATCCAAGCTTCGTGCGTAGCAGGTCGCCGCCATAGGCGTTCACGAAGTCGTTGAGGCCCTGGGTGATACTCCTGATGCCGGCGAGCGACTGATTGACCATCCACTCGATGGCGCCGACGAAGCCGTTCGCTGCCGCCTGTCCGGCCATGACGAACGCATCCGGAAGGGAAGCTACCGAGAACACCAGTGTCTCGAACGCCCATCTCCCGACGATCACCATCCCGTTGAACTGCTGGCCGGCAGCGTCGCGCAGGCCGCTCCATGCGCTTTCGGCTTCCGTGGATACGGCTCGCACGGCCGGGCGCAGCTCGCGCTCTATGGCGGCGGCGGCCACCTGCCATGTCGCCTTCGCCACGTCGCCGAACGTGACCTGTACCTTCGACGCCTCGTTGATCTCGTCCTGGATGCCCTTGATCGCCACTGCTGCGACGCCGGCGGCGACGGCAACCGGGCCGAAGCGCGACGCGACGCCGCCGAGGAGCGAGGCCGTATCCTTCAGGGCGGCGTTCACGCCGCCGGCGCCCGAATAGAGCTGCAGGATCTGCGGTCCCTGCTGCGCCGCGATCATCGCCGGGTTGATGCCGCCATAGGCCGACTGCCCGATATCGAAGAGCTGATAGGTGAGGTTCTGCCGGCGGAACCGCGCGCTGTTGTCGTTGGCGACCGCCAGGTTTCGCGTCGCGGCGGCAAGATGGTTGGTCGCGGCCGCCTCCTTCGCGATTGCCGCCGAAGCAAGACCATGACGCTGTGCGGCGAGGGCGAGAAGCTCCATGCGGTCCTGCATGGTGACCAGCCCCTGCACCTGCGCTGCGATCAGAGCGTTCTCGACCCTTTTCATCTCCATCTGCGCGCGATACTGCTCGTCGTATTTCCGCCGGATGGACGCAAGCCGCCCTTCCATCGACTGTGTCGCCCGCTCGGCGCGCTGGCTGGATACCGCTACACCGTCGACCGCGTCGGATAAGCCGCGTGTGGCCTGCTCCGCTTCCTTCACGCCTCGCGTCGACGCCTCGATGGTCAGGCGACGGATTGCTTCCTGTACGGTTGCCATGGTTGCTCCAACAATTTTGCAACGCTAGGCTTCCCTCAAGGGGATCGGGAGGGGCTGCCAATGCGTCTGTTGTTCGTTCTGTCGTCGATGGTAGTCGTGCGGCATGCGCAACCGCAGGACCGACTACTGACAGCGTCCGAGTGGCGGTCGCCGACCAAGAAGTTGTTGCATGCTCGTATGTCGGCGACGTTCGAGGCGACCACAATTTGTATGGTGGCGCGATGGTTCAAATCGCTATCAACGACGCTACCGCCCAAATAAAAAATCAGACCGCGAAGCTTGGCGGAAACACGGTATTGATTACTAGTTCTGTAGCCCATTGGGCAGGGGCAAACATGTCTGGCAAGGCCTATCGTTGCGCTAATTCGGCGTCACAGTAATCGTCGGGAATCGGACGGTGCTGACGTTATGCGGCCGGCCTGCCGCGACGAAGCGCCCGCGCCGGTCACGGGCCCGCCTTGACGCAACAGGCAGCTTCTCCGCATTGACCTGCGCCCCGCCGATGACGGCCCGATACGTCATCCTGATCTGGACGACATTGCCAAACCGGGCACGCGCGTCCTTGGCCGTCCGCTCGTAGATGCGGTTAGGCACCGAGACGAGGAAGTCGCGCCCCGATTTGGTCTTGCCGATCTCCAGTCGCCGGGTGTAGGGCACGGTATTCGTGAACGAATATTCTGCGGCCGGCGGGATCTCCCCGTCGGCGGCGATCTCGCGTTCATCGGCGAACAGTCTGTGGCCGCGCATATAGTCTCCCGACCGGCGCGGCGATCGCTCGATCAGGGCGGCAAGTACCCATTGCAGTACGTCGTTGATCAATTCGAACTCGAAGACGATCCGCCCTCGATCCGGATCCACGCTTTCGAGCGCGGCGCCGGCGCGGCCGTCCACGAACTGCTCGAAAGGGGCCTCCGATCCGAGCGACCTGCGGTTGGTCTCCTGGGCGTCCCGCAAGGCGGCGCGCGCGAAGTCGGCCACGGCCTTCGAGCGTGCCTCAGGAGACAGCAGCTCGGAGACCGTGACGTCCAACCATTGACTAAGCGGTTCGACCTTTACCCGCACGACCCTTGCTCCCGTCCGGCGACGCCGCCCTCTCGCTTGCGATCCTTGCCTGCATGCCGGAGAGACGCAGGATAAGCCTTGCCTCCCACGGCTCCGGACGCTCCCGCGTCAGGTCCGACCAGGCCCGGACGTCGGGCCAGGTGATCGTTGGAGGTCCCATTCCCCCGCCGGAGGCGCCGCCGTAGATTTCGAGGAACCAGTCCCAGACATGGACCAGCAACGCAGGACAGGGCGGCCTCGGCGGCATCTCCTCGACGCGTCCGGGCTTCTTCCCCGGCAGGCCGGCGCGGATCCGCGCCGCCGCCTCGTTGTGCTCGGCGACCGTGGCGCCGTCGCTCAGCTTGTGGGCGTTTCGAAGCTCGGCCTCGGCGAAGGCGAGGAAGTCGTCGAGCGCCGCCGCATGAAGTTTCCCGCATTCGCCGCGCCCGCAAAGACCTGGTCGAACAGCCAGGCCATGCCCGCCTCGCAGTAGAGCTCGAGCGCGTTCTCGGGCGTGCAGGGGACGTCCAGCCCTTCGCGCGAGACGGGGTCGACGAGACGCCACCCCCGGGTCAGCTGCGCCAGCTTCCGGCGGTTCTCTTCGTCGGGGTCGATGTCGGGATGCCCGGTCCGGCTCTTGCGGGCCGAGCGGAAGGCGCGCTGCCGGGCATCGGCATCGAACTTGCGGCCGGCCTCGCTGTCCACGGAGAGAACGTCGATATAGGCGGCGTTGCCGGCCTTGTCGCGCAGGACGTCGTCGGTGATCGGGTCGATCAGCTCGACGCGGAAGGTGTCGGAGACGTTGGCTGCGAGAGCCGCGAACTTGCTGGTCATGATGATTGTCCTTGTCGGTGGAGATTGCGGCCCGCCCCACCGACAGGGCGGGCCGCGTCACGTGACCTCGCCGAGGGGCGAGTGCTGCCCGTCGTCGGTTACGGATGGGGCGGCGTCAGGCCGAGACCTGGGTGTCGACGATCTGGATCGTCGTGTTCTCGACGCCGGGGTTGCTTCCCTCCTGCTTCAGCGCCGTGAACGGGAGGGTGATCGACTGGCCGGCTTCCCCCTGCGTCTGGAGGTCCGCGCCGCCCAGCTTGATGCGCGGCAGATAGAACGTCATTGCAGCGCTGGCGGCGTCGTTCGTCGTCGTCAGGTAAGCCAGGAACTCGATCTCGGATTCGTTGATGAAGTCCTCGATCAGGTCCGGCGCGTCGAAGAACGCGGTCATCTGTCCCGTCACGCTCGCCCGCCCCAGGAAGATTTCCGGGACCAGGTTGGAGCCCACCACCGGCTCGCCGCTCGGCGAGAGCTGCATCTGGATGTTGGCGCCGGTCACCACCGCGACCGTGTCGCCGCCGATGCGCAGAAGGCCGTTGACGGCGGCGAGCAGGCCGGTCGTCGTCTCGGTCGTTGCCGCGGTGAAGAACGGCGCACTGCCGTCCTCGTAGAGCACCATGTTGCGGCCCATCAAATCGAAATCCACCGTCGACATACCGCTCGCCGGAAGCTGCACGTTGAAACCGCCCACGCGGCATTCCGTGAACAGCCGGGCGACGTCGACGTCCTCGTTCCAGATTTCGACCGCCATCTTGCGCGAGACGTGCCCCGAGGATGGCACGATCAGCTGGCGCCCGACCGACGTCACGTCGAATTCGCTGTCGGCCGTGTGCGTGACCGGCGCGGGATAGACGGTCATCTCGCGATTGTTCGCGCCGCCGAAGCTGAGGATGACGAAGTTCTTCCCGTTGTTCGCGACCTCCGACAGGCCGGTGAAGCGAACGACCATGCCCGCGCGATACCCCTTGGCGACCGGGTCGCCGCCGCCGAACGTGAACTTGGACGTGGCGTTGTCGGCGGCGGCCGAGGTGAAGTCGCTCTCGTCGGCGGTCACCGCGGCGTTCGACCAGTTGCCGCGGCAGGCGGCGGCGAAGAAGTCCTTGTAGGTCAGCGGCGAGAGCTCGCCGGAGACGTTGCCCTGCACGCGCTTCACGCCGTGCCGGAAATCGGCGATCTGCCGGTCGGAACGGATCTCGCCCGACTGATAGGTGTCCTTCGACAGCGTGAGGCTGGACGAGACGCGGCGCAGGATCTGCGCAGACGCCGCGCCGGGGTCGGATGCCGGCGACGGCTCGACGCCGGGCGTGATCTTGGGGTCCGTGTAAAGCTTGTAGGCGATACGTGCGGCGACGCCTTCGGCGAGCGACATGGCGGTTCTCCATCGATGGTTCGAAAGCGCTTGCCCAGGGCGCGATAGGGCGCGGCGTCAGCCGGTCTGATCGAAAAATAGGGACACCTCGCAGGCGGCCCAGAAGTAGTTCCCGACCTCGGACTGGAGCCCGGGCGGCGTCAGCATCGCCCCGTCGCCTCCGGGGATGACCGTGGCGTCGAAGCAGGAGACATGCTGGTCGCGATGCGAGCGCAGCAGGGTGGCGATCTGTTCCGCGATGCTCTCGGCCGCGTCGAGCCCCCATCCTTTCGGCACGAAGGCATAGACCTCCACGCGGCAGCGGTTGCGATGCGTGTTCGCGCACCGGCCTCCGCCGTAGGCGACGATCGACGATCCCTCGTTCAGGAACTCGACGTAGACGAACGGGGCGGGATCGTCCGGGAGCGGCCCGCAGTCTTCGTTCTGCCAGCGCAGCGGGACGGGCACCCCGTCGAATGCGACGTTGCCGGCCTCGATCCGCGCGCGAACCGCCTGCCGTGCCTGCGTGACCGTGGTCATCTGCGCTTCCGGACAGGCTTGCGGGCAGGAACGATGCGCACCACGGCCGCCGGCTCATCGATCTCGATTGCGGGCGTAGCCTCGGCGCCGCTGCCGCTTTCCATGAGCACGATTGCCTCATTCGGCAGGCGCTGCAGCTTTCCCTCGTCCGCAAAGCGGGCCGCATGGTCGTCGGGGAATTCGTACGATCGCCCCGCGCGCATCAGGCGAGGATGCACGCCATCGGCCGCATACTGGAAGCTTTCGATTACCTTGCGTTTCATGTCAGCCTCGCACCTGGAGTTCGTAAGCGATCAGCACGCCCTGCACCCGTCGCGTATTGTCGTCGGCCGCCTCGACATTGAGTTCACGGCCGCGAACGACAACCTTGTCGCCCTTCCGCAGATCGAGCGGCACCTGCGCATAGATCAGGTCCTCGACGAGCACGATCAGCTTGCGGTCTCCCTGCGTGATCGATCCGGCAAGCTCGTGCGGCTCGTAGTCCACGACGCGCGCCATCACGTTGGCGTCGAAACGCGGCCGGTTATGCCCGGCGCCGGTAAAGCGCCGGATCGCAATCGTCTCCCCGACCGCGTTCATCAGCCGCCGATAGCTGGCCTTGACCTGGTCAGGCGTCACCGCACAGCCGCCCTGACGCTGATCGACGTGTTGCCGCCATAGGTGCCGCTGCTCGTTACCTTGGCGCGCAGCCTGTCGCCGAGAATGCCGTCGAGCTTGCCCTCGGCTCCCAGAGCTGCGACCGGCGCCGGCGCCGCGGCCACCATGGCCGAGACGCTGGCGATCTTTTTCGCGCTGGCCTGGGCGAAGTCGAACCTGGCGACATCGATCCACGACTGTCCCTGGTCGAGCGATGTCTGCACGACGACGACGCATGCGGTCCCGCCGGAGCCGTAGACAAGGCTCGCCTGAAGCGAGACGGCGGACATGCCCTCCAGTCGATCGATCAGCGCCTGCGGGGTTCCCGAAGTCGATACGCCCTCGGTGATTATCAGGTCGGTGACCGCCTGGGCGATCGCGGCGTCGCCGAGATTGTATATGCCGGTCATAGCCATCTCTCCACGTAGGGCGCGATCAGGTCCCTGATTTCCTGGGACATGAGCGGATTGTCCTTCTCGGAAACCCACCACTCCCGCTCGATCACGCCGGGAATGTCTTCCCTCTTCAGGTTCGGGTCGCGCTGGCGTTCCGCCCAGAGGGAGGTCATCAGCTTGCTCGCCGCGAGCTTCATGGACGGCGGCGCTGCTGCAAAGCCGGCCTTGAAGACGACGGTGATCTCGTCTGCGCACCAGGTCCCGCGTCGCGGCCAGATCGCGCCGGTTGCTGCATCGAGGCGATAGCCCGCCTCGTCGATGATGGTCTCGTCGACGGCAAGGCTGGACACCCCGGAAACGGGGCGCCGCGCGAGGCGGAGCCTGGTCGTGCCGCGATCCGGGAAGAAGACCTGCCGGCATGTCTCGGAAAGGAGCGTCGGCACGTTCACGCCGTCCCAGGCCACTCCGCAGTCGCGCGCGATCGCCTCGGACAGGCCGCGCCCCATCGCCTGGAGGTTCGCGTCTTGCGATCCTCCGACCACGCCGGCGGCGGCACGTAACTCCTCTATCGTGAGAAGTGACGTTTCGGAGGCCGGCGTGGTTACGGTGAAGATCGAGCGCATCGCGCGTCAGTTCGCGACGTAGGCCGAGGCCTTGATGGTCGCCCCCTGTACCGCCGGACGGCGCCGCGGCTTCAGCACGGCGATCACCGATCCGAAGGCGATGTTCGCCGTCGCCGATGTGCGCACCGCCTGGACGAAGCGTTTCGCCGGCTTGAACACCTCGGTGATCAGGGCGAGCTGGTTGATATCGTCGTTTTCGACGCACGTCGCGGTGAGGGATGACCCGGCGATCTCGGCCATGCCGGAATCGCTGTCCGCATCGTTCTCCTCGATCTTGAGGCCGGCGACGCCGGTAGCGGTGCTGTCGGTGATGACGGTCAGGAATGCGACCGATTCGTAGTCGGCCATATCGATGCGCGTCGAGTTGTTGTCCGTGCTGCTGGCGTTCGCCACCGGCGCGCCGACGACACGGAATTCAAGATTGTCAATGAGGCCGTGCATGGCATCGGTTCCTTCTTCGGGTGAGTACAGGGAAGCGCCGGGCGGCACGGGAGGCCGCCCGGACCACGTTAATCGCCGTAGCGGCGCTGACGGTCAGTTTGCGAACTGGAGAAGCTTGATCGCCTCGAAATTCACCACGCCGCCGCCGACGCGCTTCGTCGTGTAGAACTTGACGAAGGGCTTCGCGGTATAGGGGTCGCGCAATACGCGGATACCCTGGCGGTCGACGATCTGATAGGCAGCCCGGAAATCCCCGAAGGCAAGCGAGAAGCCGTTGCCGGAGAGCGCCGGGAGGTCTTCCGCACGCGTCAGGGGGTAGCCGGCGATGGTTTCCGGGTTGCCGAGCACGAAGGACGGCTGCCAGAGATAGGCGTTGGTCGTGCCGTCCTTGAACTTCCGGATCTTGGTCACGACCTCGCGCTTCGTCACGAAGCGTGCGTTGGGCAGGTAAGCGTCCTTCACAAGACCGATGAGGTCAAGCAGCTTGTCGGCCGGGTTGGAGCCCGGGAAATCGCCGTTCTGGCCGGTCTTGAGGATGCCGATCTTGCCCCAGTCGACGCCCGACCCGCTGTCGGCCGCCGTCGGATAGGAGATGAAGCCGCGGATCTTGCCGGCACTCCCTGCGACGAATTCGCGGTTCTCGAAGCGGGCGAACTTGTCGCCGACCTTGCCGGACAGCCACGCCTCGATGTCGACGGCCGAATCGTCCAGGAGCTGCTGCGTCGCCTTCGGCTCGGTGTCGATCCACCAGACGGGGATTTCCCATTTGCCGACCTCGGGCGTCTTGTCGTTGCCCGATGTGTTGCGCTCTCCGGCATAGGCCGCGCCGGCCTCGTCGAGGTCCTCCATGCCCTCCAGCTTGTCGGTGGAGATGGTCTGGGAGGAGGCGATCTGGCGGATATTGGAGGTCTCGTAGACCTTCTTGACGATACGCCCGGTCACATCGGGCGTGACGTAGTAGCCGCCGTCCGGATCGGATCCGACCGAAAGCGTCTTGATCTCGTCGGGCGTGAGCAACCGCTCGTTCTTCCGCAGGAACGTGTCGAAGGCGGACTTGTAGTCGTCGTAGCCCTGCTCGTCGAGCGGCGTGAAGGCGCGCTTCTGGTCGGCCGCAACCGCGCCGAAGGTGATGTTCATCTCCTTCAGGTGGAGCTCGCGCTTGGCGGCATCCTCGCCGCTCGCGCGGATTCCCAGGCGATTGATACGCGCTTCCAGGTCTTCGCGCTCCTTGCGTTCGGCCTCGATCTTGGCTTCAAGGGCGGTCTTGGCCTCGACCGCCGTGTCGAGCGTCTTCTCGATCTTCGAGAGTTTCTCGGTCACCAGCGGGTCGTCCTTGCCGACCTTGGTCTTCATCTCCGTTTCGAGGGTCTGCTTGAAGGCTTCGAAGGCGTTGCCGATTTCGGCGAAGGCCGCCTTGACTTCCGTGTCGGCGACCGCCGCGCCGAAGACGGGCGCCGCCAGGATGGGCACATGAGAGGCCGCGAGCGCGTCCGTTGCCGTGCCGCCGAGCATGAGCGCGAGGCCGATGAGGAATACCGCGCCGACAAGCGCAATGAAGGGGAGATTGCGTTTCATGATCCTGCTCCAGAGTTGAGGATGTTGAGCAGACGAGAGACCTCGTCGCTCCATACCGGCCTTTCGTCCTCATCCCGAGGATCCGCAGCCTTGAAACCGCCGGCGGCGATGGCCTTCGCGGCGGCATGGGAGAAACCGCCTGCATCCCGCAGGAATTCCTCGAATTCGCGTATGGTCCGGGGAGCGCCGGTGGATTTCACCGAGGAAACCCGGGCGGCGCCATTGGCCGGAAAGGTGACGATCGACAGCTCGATGAGATCGACCTTCTTGAGAAGACGGCGGGGCTCGTCGGGCTTGGTCCCCAGCGTGAACTCCTTCGCGCGATAGCCGATGGACATGCCGTCGAGTACCCGCTCGCGCATGGCGCCGTAGATGTTCTTCCCGCGCTCGGTGTCGAGGTTGATGATGCGGCCCTTCACCTTGAGGCCGACATCGTCTTCCTCCATCTCTTCCCACTTCCCGATGGGCAGAGCGTCCTGGTCCGTCATCATCCAGCCGCCGTGTTGCGACAGCATCGGCGGGAATTTCTTCACCTTCTTCCAATCGCGAAGCGTATCCCGGAACGCACCTTTCTGGATCACGTCACCATAGGCATCGACGTTTCCGAACACGGCGCCGTATCCCTCGAACGTGCCGGTCGCCGCGCCATCATCGGCGAATTTCACCTCGATCGGCGCAATGAAGTGATCCCGTTTCATGGGGTATCCTCGCTGGCTGGAGCCTTCGCTGTCGCTGCTGCCGTCGGTTGGGGGAGCTTGTCGGCTTCCGGGTCGTCACTGCGGTCGAGATCTTCGAGTCCGCGGACGTCGTTTTGCGTCATCCAGCCTTTGCCCCCTCCGGAGCCGAGCGCCTTGGCGTAATAATCCGCGCGGTCCTTTGCAGCACCACGCATCAGCGCGTTGGCGTTGAACTTCGTGTAATATCCTGCCCTCCTCTCCTCATCGGAAAGGAGGTTGACGTCGGCCGATTGCTCTAGACGCTGGTACCAGGGCATCAGCGTGTGCACGACGTGCTGAAGGAAGATCGTTTCCGTGGCCGCCCGCGCAGCCATGTCGGCCGGATGGCCGACCATCAACGGCATCACGCGAAAACGCCGGCAGATGCTCTCGACCTGATGCCGGCGCGTTTCCAGCAGTTGCTGGTCCACGCCCGTCATCGCCGTGGGGGCGAATTTGCCGTCCCGGTCGAGGATCATCGGCAGGTGCGAGCGCTCCTGGCCGATCTGGTGCTTGCCGAGCCAGTCGGAAAGCTGCTCGAACTGCGTCTTGTCGAGCCGATCTTTCACCGAGACGATGCCGGTCGTCTTCGCCCCGTTGCGCTGGAACTCGGACTGCCCCTGCTCGAGCGAGGCGGAAAGGCCGATCGCGTGTCTCGCCATCTTCACCGCGTCGAGACCCAACCATGAATTCCACGACGGCCCGCGAATGTGCCAGATGGCGTCCTGCTCGAAGACCTTGCGCGTTCCATCGTCGGCGGTGACCACGTATTCGAGCGCAACCTCGCTCTTTTTCTTCACGGTCACGCGGCGCGGCTCGATCAGGACGAGCTCGACGATCTTTCGATGGCTGCCGACACGGTTCACGAAGACGTATGCGTTTCCGGCGAGGAGGAGATGCATCAGGAGCGTCTCGCGGAACTCGAAGCTCGTCTGCCATCTGTTCGGGCGCCGGTAGAGGATGTCGTCGAGGTCGTGCGTCGAAGCCACCTGCCTGGCGCCGGCGTTCTCGCGGTAGAGATGCCACGGAACCTGCGCGCATCCTTCCGCGATGACGCGCATGCAGGCATAGGCGGTGTCGTCTTCAAGCGTCGTGTCGAGATTGACCACCTTCCCCGCATGACTCTGGCGGCCGCCGCCGTAGATTTCGCGGATCAGGTCGAGCGACGAAACCTTCGTGTCGTCGCGGAAAAAACGCTTCCAGAAGCCCACGGGTCAGTCTCCTATGCGGCTTCCCAGAACGACTTGCCGCCCAGCGCCACAGGGTTCTTCGTCATGACCGTGATGGCGTCGAACAACGCCATTACGGGGTCGATCTTGGCGTCTCCCGCCGTCTGCTTCGTCGCGCGGATCGCGGTTGCCGTCGGTTCGATCTTCAGGTTCGAGACGCACCACGTCATCATGGTGCCGCCGGCATGATGAAGCATGCCGTTCGACAGCCTGCGCTCGCCTGTCTTGATGGCGTTCATCATGGCGTATCCCTGGGGGATGCCCACGAGGAGGCCGTTTTCCGTCGTCACGTCGACCTCGGGATCCGCGAGCGCGTCGACCATTTCGCCGAGACCCGCGGGATCGACCGCGACAGCCGCCAGGAGGCCTTCGTCCTTCACGCGCCGGATGATCTCCACGATCGCTACGATGTCCTCGAGCGCGTCGTCGATGACGGTCAGGTTTCCCTCCTTCTCGAAATCGAGAAGCCGGTCGGCGATCTTCTGGCGTCGCCTCAATACGCTGCGATGGCACCACGCATGATGCCACGCGATCCAGCGTTTCATGAGCTTCGTCGTCTTCTGGCCGTTGACGACGACGGTGACTTCCGTTTCCGCCGGCTCCCGGCCGAGGACGGCAAGACCGAACAGGTCGTCGAGGCCGCCACCGTCGAGACCGACGACGATGACTTCGCTGCGCTCGATCACGGCCTCCAGCGCTTCGTAAGGCGGCAGCGCGGACAGGTCCGCGTCGGTCGCCGCCTCCCAGAACCCGGCGCCAGGCCACCGGTTCTTGCGGAGGTTCATGCCGATCTCGACATTCAGATGCTTGGCAAGGAAGCTCTGGACCGTGTCCTTTTCCTCGTCGTCGCCGGCGCAGACCTTGGCGAGCTTGCGCTTCAGCCAGTCGAGATTGACCGACCGCCCCATGTTCGGATTGGTGATGTACCAGTTCTCCGGATCCATATAGGCTTCGGACTTCACCATCTCCTCCGGCCACTCGTAGAGCACCGGCAGGCTGTACGGATCGTCGATCTTGCCGTCGCGGACGTCGCGGAAATAGTCGAGCTTCTCCTTGAAGACGCCGGCCGGCGGCTCGTCCGACTGCGTCGTGATGTAGATGACGAACCCCTCCGGGCGGGAGATGAGCCCGCCCGTGGCCTCCTGCAGCATCGACGCTGCATTCGCCCTCTTGCCGAACATCCACAATTCCTCAACCAGCACGAAGGCGGCCTTCTTCCCGCCGACCGTGGCCGAGTCCGCGCTGATGATCTTCAGCACGGCCTTTGTGAGCCGGTGAGTGATCTCCTTCGTGTTCTTGTTGACGTCCAGCAGCGCGTCGAGCTCGGGGTCGGCATCGACCATCGCCGCGGCCGGCACGAAGGAATTGCCGGCGACCTGCTGCGTCGGCGCGATAATCATCAGTTCCTGATGATGCCGCCAGTTGCGGATGAGCGCGGTGAGCATGATCCCGGCCGACAGGGTCGATTTGATGTTCTTCTTCGAGATCAGGAGGAAGACCTCATCGATCATGCGGCGGGCGGAATCCGGATCGTATGCCCCGAAGATCGCCGCGACGAGGTCGAACACATAGGGCTCGCATGATTCGCCGAAGGTCGGGTGGCGATGGCGTCCCATCTTCCGGTCATAGACCTGCGGAAGGTCCGTGATCTGGAGCGATTTGAACACCTCAAGCGCGGCCGTCGCCTCGTCCGGAAAGAGCGGCGAGAACGGGATCAGGCTCTCCCGCGCGACGATCCGGCGCTCCCAGTCGGGACATGCTGTCGAGAAACGGGGCACGGCCTACTCCTCGACCGCCTGCCCGTTGTTGGCGACAAGCCGCGGCCCGCCGGGCGGCGCGAACTTGCCTCCGATCGACATCGCGGTTTCCATACGCCGCTCCTTCTTCGAGACGTACCCGCCACGCTGGGCGGGCTGGTTCGCGGCCTTGTCCTTGAGCGTGCGGGCAACGCGCTCGGCGTCGACGGTGTCGAGCATGCGAAGTGCCGCCGAGAGGGCGGCGGCGCTGCCGGCCAGCCCCTGCTGGATCTGCGCGGTCCTGAGCTTCGTGCGCAGCCGCTGCAGCAGGACGGCCTTGCACCGGGTCAGGTGCAAATAATGCTTGCGCAAAGTCGGAACCGAGAGACCGACGGTCTGCGCGACCTCCCTGTTGGTCATCCCTGAAGCCAGCAACACCATGATATTTATGATCATTTCTTCCGTCGGCTCGTGCTCCGGCCGCCCGACCTTGCGGTTGGGCTCGATCAGAGGGTTCCCGAAGAGGTCAATAATCGGTTCCATCGAAAAAAAATCTGCTCGTGCCCCCCATGCGGTTACGGGCCCCGGGGGTCGGGGGAATTCACCCCCCCCCCCCCCCCAGCCCGCTTCGGCAGGGTTATCGGTTAGCGAGACGCGCCGCCCGGCTGGCGGCCGTCTTCCGTGTGTGATGCGATCCGCAGAGGCACCGACCGTTCATCGGATCGAGAAGGGCGCCGCCATCGCGACGCTCGACGATGTGGTCGGCGAAGAGGCGGGCCGGAGAACGAACCTCGCACCGCTTGCCGCCCTCCACCCATTCGCAACGCCAGCCGGCGCGCTGTTTCACAGCGCGCGCCCAGTTGCGATGCTCTTGGGTCTGGAGTTCAGGGTCCGCGGCTTTCGGGGGGGGCTTGACGGTCCGGGCATCGATTACCCGAATGCCGCTCTCGATCATTCTGATCCTGCCCATACCCTATACATACGAAAGGCGACCCTTCGGCCGCCTTCACATTCGTCATGACATAGCTTGCGCACTGGCCCTGAATCGCGTCCGCCGTCTACGGCTTCGTCAGGGCTGGGGCTGACCGGCGTACCGACCTCGGGATCGCTCCCCGCTGTTTAGGCGTTCTCAGAGGCTCACTGCAGGATCATCAGCTCATCCAGTGGCGAATGACTCTCACAACTTTTCCAGAATTGCAAGGGGCACCGTTACCGGCACGTCCTTGCCGAGCAGGCTGATAAGAACCACCGCATCCCCGCATCCATCGGAGCGGCAAGAGAGGATTTCACAGGCAGCACCCCAGAAGATGCCGGCGCCGATACCCGCCTTCTCACCGACACGCCAACGCTGTTGAACCTCATGCTGCCAATCGTAAAGGCCAGCATCGGCCAAAGCCTTGAAACGCATCACCTCCTCGTCAGGAAGGGACATGGGATGCTCAAGGCCACCGACTACCTCGACGACATAGTCAATCGCCCTCAGCGCACCCAGGACAGCGCCGTCCGGCGGCATGCAAACGAGCACGTAACCATGGATCGCCGGCATGGGCTGGGGCGGGATGATGCGGTGCCGACGCCTCAGCTCCGGCCCCATCCGCATCGGCAGGCATGTCTCGACGCCGAGTGCGACGAGCGCATCTTCCACAGCAATTTCGCGGCCGGTCCATACACGAACAGCATACCAGCGGCGATCCTTCGAGCGATTCGCCGCCTTCAGCAGCATTTCCAGCCTCACCTCCTGCTCCCGGGACGAATCGCGCGGGATGCCGATCGGCGTTCCCATCCAGTCGTTACGCTGCATGTTCATCGCCCCTCACCTCTCTCAGTTTCTGCCGATACCGCTCCAGCGCATCCGCCGCCGCGTCGTCGTCCGTCCCATCCATCGGAGGCAGGCATATCCACTGGGCGTCGCCCATGTCCGGCCACGACCAGCCCATCCGCTCGTGCAGCCGACGCCAGGCGGCCACCTCCGGGGATTGGACGTTGTAGCTGCGGAAGTCCTCCGAGATCGCCACAATCTCGGCGGCGACAAACGTGCCGCGCGGCTCCTCGTGCATCGCCCAGACCTCCGGCCATGAATGCCGCTGGCGATAGGCGCGGCGCTCGCGCTCGCCCATCGCGTTGTCCTGCGTCATCAGGTGGGCGAGCATCCCCCGCGGCGGCGGGTGCGGCCGCTCCGGGCCGAGCAGGATCGCATAGACCTTCCCCTGCCAGCCCTTGGTGAAGGCCTTGCACGGCAGAGACGGTGCGGCGGCATCGCCGGCGGCGCGGCGTATCGCGTCCGGAGCGACGGCGCCGAGCACCTGGAACCGCTTGTCGCGCAGGTAGACGCCGAGCATGGGCGCGTCCGGCTCTCCCTTGCGGTCCCCGGATTTCACTTTCGGGCACGCCGTGAGAAACGCATCGCGGAGTTCCTCGGCCTGGACCCGCTCCTCCGGCGTCAGCTTGAGGAACTGCCGGAACGCCCAGCCCGAGTTGGTCTTGAGCAACAGCGGCCAGGGATTGCCGTGACGGCCGATCTCCAGCGCCCTGAACCGCTCGCGCAGCCGTTTCGGGTCGTCCTCCCGATCTTCCTCGCCCGCGCCCGCGCCCCCTCTCTCGTTACCGGTTCTCTTTACTGGTTCCCTTACAGGGTTACTGTCCAGATTCTGGACTCGGCTTTCGCCGTTTTCTGGACTCGGCTCCTGCTCGTTTCTGGACTCGGCCTGCTCCGGTCCGTGTCCCGTTTCTGGACACGGGATTTCCGCAGGTTTCTTCGGGAAATCAGGCTCGAAGGGAAAGCGGTAGCGCGTGCGCTCCTGCCGGTTCGAGGACCGCTCCCGGCGCTGCTCGCGGGCGATCAGCCCCAGTTCCTCCAGCTCCCGCAGATAGACATTCAGCGTGGAGCGCGGGACCTCGCAATCGGCCGCGAGCGTGTCCTGGCTCGGGAAGCAGCCGTTGTCGGGGTGATAGCGGTCGCACAGGTTCCAGAGCACGACCTTCAGCGCCGGCTTTATGCCGCGCTGCTTGATGGCCCAGTTGGTCGCGTCGTGGCTCATTCCGCCGCCTCCCGCCAGACGGCGAGGTCCGGGCAATTGGCCGCCACCAGCGCGGCCATGACGGGCGGCGAGACGCTGTTGCCGACGCAGGAGACCTGCACCGACTTCGGAAACGACACCCAGACCGGTTCGCCCGTGTCCTCGTCGGTCTGCCATCCGCCGTCGATCACATAGTCGGGCGGGAAGCCCTGAGCGTTGTAGAGCTCGCGCGGCGTCAGCATGCGCATGCCGATGTCGACGACGACGAAGGTCTCCCCGCCGATGGCGATCGTCACGAATTCGCGATCGTCCCAGAAGCCGTGTGCCCTGAGGAAGGCGGCGACCTCGCGCGCGCGGCTGGCCTGATCCGCCGTGAAGGGCGGGGGCGACAGTTTCGATTCCACATGCCCGAAGCGAGGCTTCGTCGTGAGTGTGTGGACGGGCTCAGTCTCGGGCGTATCCTGATCGACGCCGTAGTAGGCCTGCAGGTAGGGAGCGATGAGTGCGGACTTGCCGCCGCCATCGCCCATGGCGGTGGCCGACGGCGCATCCATAGCGTGCCCCGTCGACGTGCCGAACTGGCGCGACACGAAAGCGGAGACGATGCCCTGTTGCGAGCCGGATTGCGTTACCGTCGACAACGGTTCGCTCGCAGGCCTGCCGGGATTCACGCCGCCGGTGCGCCGGCTGTCGTTGTTGTGCTGTGCGAGATAGGCACAAGCAGCAGCATGTTTCACTCCGCCTGCCATGATCGTACCGAGAGGCTTGTCCGGATCGAGCGCCCTCGGCGACTGGCCTTCCCGCTCGCCATAACCCGTTTGGACCAACGTGGACGCGACGAGCGTCAAACCGGCTCCGCCGGCGGTAATGGTATGCGCGGGCTCATCAGCGCCGTTAAACGGCTTGCCGGCATTGCGCATCGTCATCAGATGCGGCGCGATCACGCCGAGCGGAGCAGCCCCGCCCGGCTTCTCGATGTAGCTGTTCGCGGTGATCGTCGAGAGCGGCTTGCGCGCATCCTGCCCCGTCGCGCCTGTGTTGAAGCGGATGACGGAAGGAGAGACGATCCCGAACGAGCCCGCCGTCATGACCGTGTTCAACGGCATCTCGATATCATTCACGCCATTGCGTGACGCGGCGCTCGCCATGTCCGTGCGGACGATGAACGGCCTCTCCGCATCGAGCACGTACCGCTTCATGCCGCGCGCGACCCGCGCCATGGTCGCGGCCGCGAGCGGGCGGATGGCGCGCAGGCCGTGCTTCTCCATGATGGCGTCGCTTGTATCGAAGATCGACGGGCACGGCAGGGACCAGTCTATGCATTCGGCCGCCGTGCGCCAGGGCAGCTTCCTCCCCGCGACGACGTCGGGATCGTCCGGGCTCCCGTGCGTCGGATCCGGCCAGACGATCGGCTTGCCGTCGCATCGCGCGACCAGGAAGAGGCGCTTGCGGATCGTCGGCGCGCCGTAGTCGCAGGCGCGAAGCTCGCGCCACTCGATGCGGCGGTATCCGAGACGGCGCATCGCCTTCAGCCACGCCCGGAACGTCTCGCCGCGCCGCGCCGGATCCGGCATCAGCCCGCGCCCGGTCTCGACGAGCGGCCCCCAGTCCTTCCATTCCTCGACGTTCTCCATGGTGATGACGTCGGGCTTGGCGCGCTCCGCCCACAGCACGATCACCCAGGCGAGGTCGCGGATGTTGCGCTCGACCGGCTTGCCGCCCTTCGCCTTCGAGAAGTGCTTGCAGTCGGGCGAGAAATGCGCGAGCCCCACATGCCGGCCGGCGACATGGTCGAGCGGATCGACGCGGTAGATGTTCTCCGAAAGATGCAGCGTCTCCGGATGGTTCGCCGCATGCAGCGCCAGCGCCGCCGGATTGTGGTTGATGGCGATGTCCGGCGAACGGCCGAGCGCCATCTCCATCCCCGTCGAGGCCCCGCCGCCGCCGGCGAAGCTGTCGATGATCAGGGGGCGCACGGATCCGGCCGCCGCGGGCCGGGACGGGACGGGCTCGAACAGCATCAGGCACCCCCTTCCGCGATCGCGACCATTGCCGAGCGGGCCGCCGCCAGCATTTCCTGCGCCGCCGCCCGCATCTCCCCGGTCGCGCCGCGCGGCATCCAGATCACCAGGCGCTCGGTCTCCAGATAGTCGATGCCCGCGAGGAAGCCGGCGCTGCGCAGCCGGTTGCGGATCGTCATCTCGTACTTGCCGAGATAGCCGGGCGGGCATTGCAGCAGCCAGCGGGCCCGCGCGGCGTCGGTCCGCGCGTTCTCCAGTTCGTCGATGATCGGGACGAGGTTGCTCACCGAAGCCACCTCACACCCGCATCGGCATCTGCACGACACGCAGGCGATCGCCCTCCGCCGTGAAGACCGCCGGAGATCCGCCCGGCGAGGCCGGCGCGGAAACGGTGACGAGGTCGCCCTGCAGCGCGGCGAGCGCCGAGCAGAGATAGCCGACATTGTATCCGGCATCGAATGCGCCGACCGCGTGCCCTTCCGCCAGCGGAACGGCTTCCCGCGCCGCGCATCCCTCGCCGGCATCGCTCATCGTGACGGTGAGATGCCCCCCCTCGGCCAGCAGGCGCACGCCCTTGAAACTGTAGGGCGAGAAGGCGCGGATGCGGCGCAGCGCACGCAGCAGCATCTGGCGATCCACGACGAGCGCCGGCCGGGCATCCTTCGGGATCACCCGGAAGACATCGGGATAGGTGCCGTCGATCAGCCTGGCGGACAAGGTCATGCCGGCAAGCTCGAACCGCGCCCGCTTGCGGCCCGGATCGAAGACGCAGGCCTCCGGCTCCCGCCCCTGCCGCGAGAGCCATCCGGCGATCGGCGCGGGAACGATCAGTCCGCGGCTCCCCTCGGGCGCCACGTCCAGCGGGCAGGTGGCGAGGCGATGACCGTCCGTCGCCGCGACGAGGGCCTGCCCGTCCGGGTCGACGAGGATCGCCACGCCGTTGAGATAGTAGCGCGTCTCCTCGCGCGACATGGCGAACAGCACGCGCCGGATCGCGGCGACCAGGCCGAGATTGCCGGTCGCCGCGCGCTCGCCCTCGATCTCGGGATCGGCCGGGAACGCGTCGGCCGCAAGCGACGGCATCCGGTATTCGGAGCCGCCGAAGGTGACGGCGGCGCGCTCGCCCGACCCGTCGATCGTCAGCACCACGTCGCGATCGACGCTGGCCGCGAGCGCCCGCAGGGCCCGATGGTCGATGGCGACCTCGCCCTCCATCGCCCCGATCGACGGCAGGGCCACCGAAAGCCGCGCGTCGAGGCTCGCGCCGACGAGGCGGCCGCCGCCGAGCTTCACGGTCGAAAGGATCGGCGCCGTGTAGTGCGGCCCGACGATGCCCTGCAGCGCGCGGAGCCCGGCGCGCAGCTGTCCTGCGGTCGTCTGCAGTCTCATGTCTCGATCTCCTCTTGATCCGCCGCGCCCGGCGCGGCCTCGTATCCCCATGCGTGCCAGCCGGGCCGCGGGCTCCGGCAGAACATTTCCAGCCGCGGCATGTCCGGATAGAGCCGCTCGATCTGCTCCGCGAACCAGTCGGGCTTGGCGCTATGCCGCCCCTTCGGCTCGCGGTGGACGGTCTCCGGCTGGGTGCCGGGCAGTGGCGCGGCCGGGTCGCCCCGGCGGCCGATCAGCAGCAGCTCGTGCCGGTCGCGGCCCCAATAGCCCGTGCCGGCGATCTCCTTGTCCCAGATCCAGTGATGAACGTAGGTGAAGTCCCAGGCCGCCATCACGCGCAGCGCGTCCGGCAGCATCGGGTTCGTCGCCCACAGGAAGAGCACGGCGTCGCGTTTTGCAGGCGCGCCGATCTCCTCGAACAGCGTGCAGATCGCCTCGGTCGGGAGCGTCGGGTAATGGTTTTCCGCGCTCTTCTCGCGCCCCGTCACCTCGCTGCGCACGCCGAAGCGCCACGGCGGGTCCGCGTAGATCACGGGATATCTCGTCTCGACGCGCCCCGCCGTCGGCCGGCCCTGGTCGACGACATGGGCCATGTGCGCGAGCCGGACGGCATGGCGGAGCTGCGAACGCTTCTCGCGGATCTCCTTCGCCCGCTGGACGATCTGCTTTTCCTCCAGCCGGAGGACCTCCTCCTGCGCCTCGCGTTCGAGGAAGCTGATGGCCTCGCCGGCATTGACCGATATCCGCCCGTCGCGGATCGCATCGGACAGTTGCTCGATGCCCTGATCGCGCACCCGCTTCGCCGCCGCGACGGCGCGCTCGGAGATCGAAAGCCGGCGGGCGGCCTCGCGGGTCTGCAAATTTGCAGACCCGGCCGTCGCCTGGTTGATGCCGCGCTCCCAGTCGACGATCCGGGCGGCGACCATCGCACGCTGGCTTTCCGTCAGGTGGCGGCGGTGCAGGTTCAGCGACAGCACGAAACCGAGCGGGTCCTTGCCCTCGTAGTCCTTCGTCCAGGCGTCGATGCCGAGGAGCGCGCAGGCGGCCTCGCGGTTGCGCCCGTCGAGGATTCTACCGTCGAGCAGCCAGACCGGCTCCTCCTGGCCGCGCGTGGCGATGTCGTCCGCCAGCCGCTGCAGGTCCTCGGCGGCAAGCATCGGGAAGAGCCCGGCCAGCGGATGGTGCGGAAGTCGCGCCGGCGGCCCGCCGGCGGGCGGTCCCGTCTCCTTCGGCGGCTCGGCGGTCGAGAGGTCGAGCGCGGCCGCCGCATCCGTCGGATACCACAGCGCACCGTCCTTCGGATCGCGCCGCAACAATCCTTTCGCGTTGAGCTTCCGGCATTTCTTCGTGGCCGCCTCGTCGGCTGCGTGATAGCGGCCGCCGGCGAGGGCCGCGGCAAGGATGGCGGACTGATCAGGACTCAGCGCCATCAGTGCGCCCTCATCAGCCGGTCGAGATGCGCGGCACCCGCATCGGTGAGAAGCAGCAGTTCCTCGTCGCGCCGGTCGCGGCAAACGTAGCCGAGCATCTCGCATGCCCCGGCGGCATCCCGGTCGCGGTTGCGCTCGCAGCGCCAGCTGCCGCCCGCGAAGCGGATGCGGCGCAGCAGCGCTACGCCGCGCGGCCCGAGCGGTTCCGGCGGAACCTCCGGCGCCGGACGCTCGCCATCGCGATATCTCGCCCGCACCATCAGAACGCCCTCGGCGGCACGAACAGGCAGATCGTGCGCGAGGTCGCCTCGCCCGCCACGCTGCACCAATGAAAATCGCCGTCCGGCGAGGCCCGCACCCGGGGGTCGGCATAGGGCACGACCTCGCCGGTCGCGCGCACGACATAGCCCGCCGGCCCTTCGCCGACCGCGGTCTCCGCGACCGGCCGGCAGTCGTCGTTCGAGCAGCAGGCGAAGGGATAGCTCCAGCCGGAGGGCGCGTCGTGTGCGCGGGCCGGCTGGATCGGGACCGCAAGGACGAGGGCGAGAGCGGGGAGGATCGCGAGCGCGATGACGAGCGCCGCGACAACCGCAAGGCCGCAGACGAGGCGGGCGAAGAGGCAGAGGGCGACGGTCATGCCTTCACTCCGATCGTGATGTGGTTGACCTGGAGCTGCCTGTTGTAGATCTCGCAGAGCGCCTTCGAGAGGTTGAGCGCAGCATCGCCGCCACCGATCTTGCGCAGCGTCTCGGCCTGTGCAGCCAGCATCTTGCGGTCGCTCCCCCTGAGCTTCTGGACGATGCGTTCGGCGTTGATCGTCGACCTATTGTTGCGGAAGAGGCGGGCAAGCGCCTGGATGTAGATGCCGCCGAGCGCGCCCGTATCCGCCGGCCAGGCGGTGGAGAGCGCCCTGCAGGCGTCCGAGGTCGCCGCATCGCCGTATATGCGGATCGACCGCGCGACGGCGGTCACGGCGTTGGTCTTCGTGGACGCGGGCCTGACGCCTGCCGCCTGGATGACCTCGCATCCGGCGCGCGCCAGCACCGCCTGGACGCGCAGCATGGCCTCGTCGCCGGCCTCGATCCCCGCCCAGAACCTCTCGACGGTCGTCACGGCCGTGCGGTTGACGTTGATGTCGAGGAAGGCGCCCGCCTCCTCGCGCGAACCCGAGAGCCGGACCACGGCGGCCGGGATCTGGCTCACGGCCGGATGCGCACGGCCGGCGGCGACGCGGTGCTGACCGTCGATCACCGAGAAGGTCCCGCCCTCCTGCTCGGCGAGCACGACGGGCTCGAACTTCGACCAGCGGAACTCCCGCAGGATCTGTGCGACGCGCGTCGGGCGCAGCTCGCGCTGGTAGTTGCGGTCGACGAAGATGCGCTCCACGTCGACCCACATCAGCTCGGACCGTTCGCCGAGATCTGCCGATACAGCCTCACTCATGCAGAATGCCTCCCTTGCGGGGCACCAGGCGGTAGCCCTCGCCCCAGACCGTGTGGATGGGGATATCGAGACCCGTGAGCTTCTTGCGGATCTTGCAGACGAGGACGTCGACGATCTTGATCTCCGGCGCATCGTCGATGAAGGAGGTCACGGCGCGCAGCAACTGCTCCTTCGTCCGCACCCCCCCCCCTGGCGGCATGAAGCGTGGAGAAGATCGCCATCTCCTGCCGGGTCAGCTGCGCGAACCGGCCGCCCGCGACGATGATGCCGGCATCCCAGTCGATCGCGAAGGTCTCCGTCTGCAGCGGCTGGCCGCAGGTCGGGCACGGGCAGGCGGTCATAGCGTCGCCTCCACCGTCAGCCGGTAGCCCTTGTAGCGCTCCGACGTGATGACGAGGCCGAGAGGCAGGATCTTGCGGCGCAGCTTCGAGACGTGGCTCTCCACCACGTTCTCCGCGTCCGGCTCGTCGTCGCCGCGATAGAGCTCCTGGAACAGGATCGAGCGCGTGACGGTGCGGCCGCGGCGCTCGAGCAGGAATTCGAGGACGTGCGCCTCGCGGCGCGGCAGATGCACGAACCGTCCGCCGCAGACGAGCACGCCGCTGTCGACGTCGAAGCTGAAGCGATCGGGCGGCAGGGCCTGCCCGCAGGTCGGGCAGCAGATCATCGTCCCTCGTCCCCGACAACCCGCAGCCCGGCCGGCACGCCGCCGCGCGCCTTGATGGTGGCGAGCGCGGCACGAAGGTCGCTCGCCGCCCGCTCCAGGCCGGCGGCGAGCCGGTCCACCGTCTGCGCCTCGGTCGGCGTCACCTGCCCGTCGGAGATGGCGATCGCCATCCCGTTGGCGAGCTCCGCCGCCTGCCGCATCAGTTCGGCATGGGAGAGCATCACGCAGACGTCGGCGGCACGCTCCGTCTCGGGGTCGGTGAGCCGCCGACCGTTCGCCTCGGCGAGCACCGACGTCACGAGCGCCACGCCGCAGTCGGCCTCCAGCACGCGGACGGCGCCGACCGGCATTAGGTCGGGGTCGGACGGATTGTTCCAGCGCCCGACCTGGCTTTTCGAATAGCCGCTGATCGTCTCGACGCGCAGGATGCCGCCGCAGCGCTCGATGAGGTCGCGCTGCGCGGCTTTGACCCGGTAGAGAAAGGGATCGGACATGGCATGTCTCCGGACAGCAAGAATGCATTCCCGTGCCGGGAAATCCGGCCGGGCTTTCCCGTGGCGGGAAGGATGGAAATCGTCGAATGATCAGGCCGTCACATCACGGGGGTCCGCATGTACGAGGAAAGACGACCGGCGCCGGAGCGACCCGCCACGCGAAACCGCGCAGCTTCACGCCCCGGCGCCGGAGGGCGCGGCCGGCCAGGGAGAAAAACCGGCCGCGCGGGGAAGGAGGGAGGATGCGCGTCATTCGGCGGCCTCAGATGTTATGGCGATCATCTCGGCCAAGTGACGAATCGTGACGCCGTGGAGCCCCCGCCTCTCAGCGTGGTCGACCAACCGAACCCAATAGGTCGCCGGGATGGAACCGCGGCGTCGCATGGCCTTGGCGGTCACATAAGGCACGCCCAGATCCTGCGCAAAAGCGGTCAGCGACGGCCAAAGGTTGATGATGTCAGCATGGGTCATGGCGATATTGGTACAATAAATACCTACGCCACGTCAACGCAACACGTTGTTATTTGCACCAACGTCTATGGGTACACATCGTAACTATGACGAATCGTGAAGAACAGATTGAGCGTGAGAAGCGCGCCGCGCGCCTTGCTGCCGCGCGCATACACTCTAAGATCGGCGGCATTCGAAAAGTCAGCAAGCATTTCGGATGGAACGAAAACAAGTACAAATCCCACGAGTCCGGGCGCAATGGTTTCGGCATAGCCGACGCGAAGCGATACGCTAAAGCCTTTAAGGTGAACCTCAAGTGGTTGCAGTTTGGCATCGGCCAGCCAGACGATGCGGACGCCGAACCAGTTTCCATAGTGGATGTCCCTCGCATCTCTTGGGTAAGCGCGGGTCAGTTGACAGACCAGGACGGGGTATCCGACTTCTCCGAGTTCCCGACCGAGCCAGCGATCGACCTGCCGGAGGGCGACTGGATCTGCCTTGAGGTTCAAGGCAACTCGATGAACAAGATATCGCCCCCGGAATCCCTGATTTTCGTGAACCTCAGGGACAAGCGATTGGTCTCGAATGCCTGTTACGTCGTCTGCGACGAGACCGGCGCGGCGACATACAAGCGCTACCGTCCGAGCGAGAATCCGTCGTTCCAGCCCGCGAGTTATGAGGATGTTCCGCCGCCGCGGTTTCAGGGCGCGGTGACGGTGGTAGGGCGCGTGCGGAGATCCCTTATCAACATGTAGGAGCCACCGGGACTTGATCGACAACCATGAATTCGGCGGCCAGCACACCGAGATCAAGCTGGAACTGGTCGAGAAGTATCTCAAGGCCTGGGCGACCGCGCTCCGGCCGAAGTTCAATTCGCTCTGGTATATCGACGCCTTTGCCGGGACTGGCGCGCGGACGGTCCGGACCGAGGCCAGGGATGGTGACCTGTTCGAGGCTCCGGTCCCCGAGCGCGTCGAAAGCCGGCGCGGATCCGCGAAAATCGCCCTCGACATCGTGCCACCGTTTGATCGCCTGATCTTCATGGAGCAGAAGGCAGCCCATTGCGCCGCGCTGGAAGCGTTGAAGGCCGCGCATCCCGATCGCGATATCCGGATACTCAATGGCGACGCCAACGTCCTCATACCGGCCACCATCGACCGAGTGAACTGGACGTCCCGCCGCGCGATCCTTTTCCTCGACCCTTACGGCATGGAAGTCGCATGGGCGACGCTCGAAGCGATAGCACGGACGCGGGCGATCGACGTCTGGTTCCTTTTCCCGCTTTCCGGCCTTTACCGCCAAGCCGCAAGAAGCATCAGCGACGTCGACGCGACAAAGCGGAGGGCATTGACGACGATGCTTGGCACGAACGAATGGGAAACGGAACTCTACAGCCCCGTTCCGCCGGCAGTCGACCTGCTGGGAGCACTTGAACCCTCGGCGGAACGCCAGCGCAATGCCGACGTGGCCGGTCTGGAGCAGTATGTGAAACGTCGCCTGGAGACGATCTTTCCCTTGGTCGCCGATCCTTTCCCTCTGCCACCACAGAGGAAGCCGCAGCGCTTCTCGCTGTTCTTCGCGGCCTCGAATCCTTCCGAAAAGGCGATTGCGTTGGCGCGACGGTTCGCCGGTCACATACTCAAGGCAGGCATTTCGTCCCACGTGCGGCCGCGATAGGAGCGCCCGGTCGCCTTCTTGTTCGCGCCCCCCCATTGCTTGAAGAAGAAGGCGGCCCCGGCCGTCGTGCACAGATCGAAGATTTCGTCGATCCAGCGCGGATCCATGGGGCGGGCCTTCGGACCGGACTCACCGCCGACGATCGCCCAGTGAATGTCGTCCAGCTTGCCGCCAGCCACAGATCCGATCAGCGGCTCGAATGACACGAACCGGATGCGCGCCGGAACCAGCCGCAGGTCGTCGAGCCGATGCAGCACGCGCCCGTCCTCCACGCTCGTGCCCAGCCACACATTCGGCAGGACGTCGAAGCCATCTTGCAGTATCTCCGCCATCCTGTCCGGGCGCTTGGTCAGTATTTGATAAGTGTGCCGGCGCGTTGCCGACATCGTATCCCAGACCTTGCGAATGAACTCCGCCGGCACGTCCGGGTGAAAAAGGTCGGACATCGAATTGACGAAAACGTTTCTCGGCCTGGTCCAGCTCGCCGGCAAGGCAAGGGCTTTCTCGTCGAAGACGAGAGCGCCCGTCCATTTCGCGCGGCCGCCGCTCTTGCGGGTGAGGCCGCGATATTTCTCGACGCCCATCGCTTCCAGCCGGGCAGCCATTCTCATCGCATAGCAGTTGCTGCAGCCGGCGCTCATGATCGAGCAGCCTGCGACCGGGTTCCACGTTGCGTCCGTCCATTCGATCGACGTGTCTGCCATGGGTCGATCCTCCTAGCTCACCGTCGGTGATAATTGCGGAGTGATTAAGGATCGGTTGCGTCGGAAGCCCGCAGGCCGGCCCGACATCCTTGACCCGAAACATACCCTAAAATGCTGGCAAAGCAATATTGGTACTAATTGCACCAATTTCTCTTGACGGGATATTGGTGCATGTTGTACCTATTTCCCGTTCCCCGGAAAACAGGGTCGCCGTTCCTCCTCCTATCCGACGGCGACCCACCTCTCCGGATCACCACCGAACGGAGAGCGGCGTGCTATCGTTTCACGGAAAACAGGCGATCCCGGACGGAGCGGCGCACGCGGCGCTCGTCGAGCGTCTCGTACTGGTAGCCGTCGAAGGCGCTGACCGATCCGGCGATGCGGTGCCACAAGGGAATGTGCAGCCTCTCGCCCTCGCTCCAATGGCCGAGGCCGGACAGCGCGTCGTTGTAGGCCCTGGCGTCGAGTGCGCGCAGCGTGGGCGGCTCGCCGGTGGCGATCCGCGTCATGACGGCGCAGAAGCGGGCAATCTGCGCCTCGTCGGCTGCCGGCGCGTCCTCGATGTCGGCAAGCAGGGTGTAGTAGTCGCGCTGCAGCACCTGATGGTCGCGCGCCTTGCCGCCGAAGTCGAAGACCAGCTGGAGGCCGCCGACGATCGTGGTCAGAAGCCCGGGGAGAAGCGCGCCGCCCGGAAAGTCCAGGAGGCGCGCAAGATCTGCCATGGCGCTCGCGCCCAGCAGGATCACAAGGAAGTTGGACCAGCGCGTGTAGCGCTCGTACCGGCGCCGCTGGCCGGCATGGTAGAGAGCGTTTCGCAGGACGTTCAGCTGCAGTCTGGCGCGGTCCATATCCATCCTCATTTCTTCGGCGGCGGCGGCGCCGCCGGTTGCCGCGGGCCGGTGGGTCCGGTGATCGGCCGCGGCGTGCTTTGCGTCGGCTGGCGCGGACCCCAGCCCTTCTGCTCGTATGAGCCGTTGTTTCCATTGTTCGTCATTTCAGATCGTCCTCTGGTGGGAGTGCACTTGGGGATGAAGGCCCTTGGCAGCGCTTGCGACGCTGCCAGGGGCCGGCCTGCCAATACGCGCAGGAATCGGCGTCGCCTGTCAATATTTATCCATTCTGCGGGCGCTGCACCACAACATCTTGATAGTCAACCTCGATTTGGAGAAACCGCCATGAAGAACTTCACCCTCGCCCAGCGCGCCCGCGCCCGCCAGATCGCCGAGATCATGCGCGAGCTCGGCGACGACTGCACCGAGCACCGCCTGATCCGCCGCGGCGTCACGCGCGCCGAACTGGACACCCTCGGCGAAGCCGCGACGGAGCGCGCCAATGCCGACGCCGTCCGGCAGGCGGCCTGACCGCCATGGCCCTCACCGACCACATCTACGACCAGGCGCTCTGCCTGCGGCGTCCGCCGCCGGCGAAGCCCCGGCCGTCGCAGCATCATTTCCGCGTCCGCCTGACCGACCGCAGCGAGCACGACGTGCTCGCCGCCTGCGCGGCGGACGCGGAGACCTTCGCGATGCGCCGCCGCCGGCACCACCGCACCCGGGTGGCGAGCTGCGAGCGCGTGGGCGGGGAGGGGCCGCGATGAGCCTCGGCGATCTCGAACGGCGCGCCGGCATCGCCGACCGCCAGGCCTTCTGGCTGCCCTACGCCGAATTCCCCGACGGCTACGAGCGCGGCGTGGCAAGGCTGCGCGAACTGGCGCGCGAGCGGGAAGCCGCGCCGCTGCCCGTCATCGACCTGCCCGACGAGCCGTCGCTCCTGGAGCGCGCCGCCGACCGCGCGGCACCTCTCGTCCTCATCGTGACGATCGCGGCACTCGGCCTTTTCGGCATGGCTGCCGCCGTCCATCTCGAACGGATGGAGCGGCAGCTCACCGCCGCGGCGAGGGTCTGACCATGCAGGACCGCCCGCCCCGCGACTATGCCGAACTCCCCGCGAGCCGGGGCCGGGTGCGCAAGGTCCGCAACCTGCTCCTCCTTCTCGTCCTCATCAACCCGCTTCTCGCCATCGCAGCCCTCGCCATCGCTCTTTGGCGCGTGCTCTGACGCCTCGCCGCCAACCCAACGGAGACACCCGATGACCATCGCCGCCGCAACCCGATCAGAAGCCCCGCCGGTCACCATCGACCGGCCCGATCCCTCCCTGCCGATCCTCCACGCCACCGGCTGCACGGAGATCGCCATCCGCGCCGGCACCACGATCACCGTCGCGAGCTTTCCGGACGCCGCGATCGTCACCAGCTTCCCGGAGGATGATCTCGTGACCCTGCCGGATCTCATCCCCGGCGAGGACTACGGCGTACGCCTCGGCGACGACGGCCAGCCCTTCGCCTCCCTCCTCGGCCCGGAGAACCCGCTCGACGCCGGCTGGATCGGCGGCTTCCATTATGCGCCGGGAGGCAATGCCACGGGCCGCGCCGGCGGCGACACGACGCCGGCCATCAATCCGTGCTCGATCTGGGATCGCGACTTTCGCCCGGCATGCCCGGATCCACGCGGGATGGCGCTGGTCGAAATGGGCGAGGCTCGCTTTTGGGTGGACATCTACCTGCTCGGCGTCCAGCACGAACGCAACGGCACGAGCCGCTGCGGCGCGACGATCGCCGACGGCAATTCGCTCTCGCGCCTCAACTACCGGGACGCGGTCGACATCTACGCCCGCCACGGCAAGCGCCTCCTGACCTACGACGAGTTCCGCGTCGCCGCTTTCGGCGTCACGGAGAAATCCGCCCCTCCACGCCACCCGAAAACCACCGGCCTCGACGCCCCGCGGACCAGCCGTTTCGGCCTCATGCAGGCAACCGGCAACCTCTGGCAATGGGGCACGGACGGCGATCCGGACGACCCGCGCGCCTCCTGGTTCGGCGGCTCGTGGATGAGCGGCTCGTTTGCCGGTTCCCGCTTCGCGCTCCTCGGCGGCTGGGGCGGCGACTCGAGCGGCCTCCTGTCGGCCCGGGGCGCCTGCGACCACCTGCACCCTGAATAGTTTGCGCGACAGCGCAAACTCCCCCCACCCTCACAATCAAAGGAACAGGATCATGACGGCAGCCGCCGCAGTGAAGCAGAATACCGTCTCCATCGAAAGGGCGGACCTCACCCTGCCCATCCTCGTCGCAACCGGCCGGACCACCATCGCCATCCGGGCCGGCACGGTGATCGCGATCGACGATGCGCGCCACGCATTCGAGGACGAGACCCCGGTCGCCGGCGCGCTCGTCGCCGGCAGCGACTACGGCGTAGGTCTCGACGGCGATGGGCGGCCTTACGCCGTCCGTCTCGGCGAAGTCAACCCGCTCGACGCCGGCTGGATCGGCGGCTTCCATTATGCGCCGGGCGGCAATGCCACGGGCCGCGCCGGCGGCGACACGACGCCGGCCATCAATCCGTGCTCGATCTGGGATCGCGACTTTCGCCCGGCATGCCCCGACCCGCGCGGGATGGCGCTCGTCGACACGGGCACGACCAGGATATGGGCGGACATCTACCTGCTCGGGACCGAACACCTGAAGCAGGGCACCAGCCGCCACGGCGCGACCATCGCCGACGGCCGCAGCCGGCCGGTGCGTGTAAACGGGAAGGGTGTGTATCCGAGACTGGACTATGCGACGGCCGTCGAGATCTACGCCCATCACGGCAAGCGTCTCCTGGGCGCCGAGGAGTTCTTTGCCGCCGCCTTCGGCGTGGAGGAGCGATGCTCCCGTGGCGTCGAGCCGGAAACCACCGGCGAGCTCACTGGCGGGGCGCACCGTTTCATCAGCCAGGCAGGCCTCTTCGACGTCACGGGCACCATGTGGCAGTGGGGCACCGACGGCGACCCGGACAACCCGCGCGCCTCCGGGTTCGGCGGCTCGTGGGTGAACGGCTCGGGTGCCGGCTCCCGCTGCGCGGGCCTCGACTGCTGGGTCGACTTCTCGCTCGTCAACCTGTCGGCCCGGGGCGCCTGCGACCACCTGAATCCTGAACGTTTGCGCGACAGCGCAAACGCCGCCTGAACCAGGAAGGTCGCCGGTCATGATCAGGGATGAGAACGGACATCCCCGGGACCTGGCGATCGTGGAAAAGTACGGAGCGGTCGTGTCGTATCTCTATCCGATCCTGCAAGCCATGCCCCGCCGCCACGGCGACCTGCGGGCGCACATGATCGGATTGCTGTGCGACACGGTCGGCCTCCTCTATCACGCCGCGAAGTCGAGGCAGGTCTCGCGGCTCCATGCGGCGGACGCCCAACTGGCGACGCTGCGCTACTGGTTGCAATTCGCGACGGACAGGCGGTGCATCTCTTACCACCAGCATCGCACCGCCCTTGGGCACATTGCCGAGGTCGGCGCGATGCTGGGCGCCTGGATCAAGCTCGCGAAGAGCAACGGGCGGTCGGGGACATGATGATGGATCGCGCCTCCTGGTTCGGCGGCTCGTGGATGAACGGCTCGAATGCCGGCTCCCGCTACGCGAACCTCGACAACTGGGACGACAACTCGAACGACAACCTGTCGGCCCGGGGCGCCTGCGACGACCCCTTCAGGCTCGGCGATGGTCAAGGCCACGCCGGCCACATTCCACCGGCGCGCAAGCGCCAGGGTGGTCGGCCTGACCGTCCGGCCGCGGCGAACACATTGCAAGGTCCGGTACAGCGGGGAGTAGCGGCAATCCTGCCGTCGAAACCCGCGACCGGCGCAGGGAGGAGACCCTTGGCACGCAAGCACCGGAACCTCATCGGGCCGATCACGGACGACGCCAACATGCGTACAGCCCTGCGATTGACCGCCCGCGGCAAACGCCTGACGCCCGGCTATCTCGAATTCCGCGAATATGCTTCGCTGAACCTGCATCTTCTCGCCGCCCGCATGCGAGACGGCAGCTATCGCCCGGGGCCGCCGAGCGAATTCCGCATCTTCGATCCGAAGGAACGCCTCATAACCGCGTTGCCCTTCGAGGACCGCGTCGCGCAGCAGGCGGTCTCCCTCGTCATCGCCCCGATCTTCGACGCCACCCTCCTTCCCCGCAGCTTCGCCTGCCGGCCGGGCAAGGGTACGCATGCCGCTGCGATCGCTCTGCAGGCGGACATGCGTCGGCTGGACCGCGACGGGCCGCTCTACGCGCTCAAGACGGATTTCTCGCGCTACTTCTATTCGATCGAGCGCGTCACCCTATGGCGCCTGATCGAGGCCAAGATATCCTGCCGCGCCACGTTGCGGCTCATCGAGGCGATGCTGTCGCGCTCGGGGATTGGCCTGCCGATCGGCAATCTCACCTCGCAGATATTCGCCAACATCTATGCCGGCGTCGTCGACCGTCACCTGCAGCAGGATCTCGGCGAGCGCTGCTGGTACCGCTATATGGACGACATCGTCGTCCTCGGCCGCGATCCGGAGCACCTGCGCAAGGTGCGCGCCTCGATCGAGGATCTGTCCCGCGACCGTCTCGGGCTGCGGTTCTCGAAATGGTCGATCCAGTCCGTCGCCCGCGGCGTCAATTTCGTGGGCTATCGCATCTGGCCGTCGCACAAGCTGCTGCGCCGCGACAGCGTCATCCGCGCCCGCCGCAAGATCCGCGCCTTCCGCGCCGCCGGCGAGTACGAGCGCCTGGAGCGCTTCGTCGCCGCATGGACCGGCCACGCCCGATGGGCCGACAGCCGCAACCTGCTCCGGAGCCTCGGGCTGGCGGAGACGGGCTCCACCCTATTCACGAAGGGAGCGTCGGAATGAGCCCAACACTTCCGCCTCTGCGTTGGCATGGGGGAAAATGGCTGTTGGCGCCCTGGATCATCAGCCATTTTCCACGGCACCGCATCTATGTTGAGCCGTTCGGCGGCGGGGCATCCGTCCTGCTCCGGAAAACGCGCGCATATGCCGAGGTCTACAACGATCTGGACGAGCAGGTCGTTACTCTTTTCCGCGTTCTCCAGGACAGCGGTGCGACCGAGCGTCTGGTGGCGGCACTGGAGATCACTCCCTTTGCCAGATCGGAGTACGAGATCGCCTGGGATGAGGCCGACGAACCGATCGAGATAGCGCGCAGGCTTATCATTCGGAGCTTCATGGGCTTCGGTTCGCACGCCCATGCGGATATGAGCGCAGGTCACAAAACAACCGGTTTCCGCGCGAACTCGAACCGCTCCGGCTCGACACCGGCGCACGATTGGGCGCGGTACCCGTTTCGCATCGCCGGCGTCGTCGAACGTATGCGCGGCGTCGTGATTGAGCGCCGGCCGGCGATCCATGTGTTGAGGACCCATGACAGCCCCGAGACCCTGCACTACGTCGATCCGCCATATCTGCCGGAAACGCGTGGACGCAAGAACATTTATGACGCCAAGCACCAGTACCGGCATGAGTTGACGGTTGCCGAGCACGAGGAGCTGCTCAGCGTACTACGCGATCTCACCGGAATGGTGGTGCTCTCCGGCTATCCCGCCGATCTCTACGACGACACGCTTCGCGATTGGACGCGTGTAGAGCGTCAAGCACTCGCCGACGGTGCGCGCCCTCGCATTGAAGTTCTTTGGATCAATCCGGTCTGCGCCGAGCGCCTTGATCGTGAACAATCACCGCTGCTTTTCGGAGGTGTCGCATGAGCATTACCAAGCTCCAACTTGAAACCCTTGGGCTCATACGGGACGGCAAAGTCTCTCAGCAAAGATTCGGTTACGGCGCATGGCGCATCGTCGGAGCGAACCCGAGCGCTGTCGGCCGCCTTGTCTCTCTCGGCCTTGCTCGCTGGACAAAGGTCATCGGCGGAGACGCCCAGTTGACCGACGTCGGCCACGCCGCTCTCGATATGGCTGGCGTCACCCCATCAGAGGGTGGAGCCGAATGAGTCAGCCGGCGACATCTCCAGCCCAGATCCGGCTCAACGCCATCCGGCAACGGCTGGCGAATGCCTCGCCGGACTGGGGCCTCGTGGCCGACGGACGTCTCGTCATTACGGCCGGCGAGGGTGATGACCAGGCGCCGGTACTTGCGTTCGACCTGAATGCGGATATCGGCGACCAGGAGCTGATGGCTCACGCACGGGACGATATCGTCTGGCTTCTTTCCACCTACGAGAAACTTGCCAGACGATACCACGACGCCGCCGCGGAGTTGCAGCGGCGCGACGGCACGCCGAAGAGGAAGAACCATTCCGCCGAGTGCGCCATGCTCTGTGAACGTCAGGATTTCCGGCGATTCCTCCATGACCGCCACGGACTGGAAACGACCGACGCCGAGCGGGTGAACGCCCGCGTCCGTTCCATCCTCGCGATCCGGTCCCGCGCCGATATCGACACGGACGAGGATGCCCGCAAGCGCTGGCTCTCGCTACGCGCGGAGTTCAACCGATGGAAGGAGGGGCGATGATGGCCTCGGCGATCCCTCTGACGCGAGCCGACATGAAACGCCTGGCTGACTACGCCAAGCGCGAGGGCGTGAAGGCTGAGGTCCAGATCGATGACTTCATCTTCCGCGTCTCGGCCGATCATCCGCCCGCGAAGGTTGACGGCAGCGAGGAATCCGAGCTTGATCGCGAGCTCATGGAGTTCGACCGGAAACATGGCTACCGTTGATCTCAAGGGACTGCATGCCGTCAGATCGAAGGGCAAGACCTATCACTACGCCTGGCGCGGCGGCCCGCGCGTCCACGGCGTACCGGGAACGCCCGAATTCTTGAAGTCCTATAGCGATGCTCTCGAGGGCGTCCGCATACCGGATGACACGCGCTTCTCGGCCTTGGTGACGCTCTACAAGCGCAGCGATGACTACAAGAAGTTGGCGGACAGCACGAAAAGGAACTGGTCCGGGTGGCTCGATCGCATCGACGAGCACTTCGGCCTGCTGCGGATCAAGCAATTCGACCGCCCGGAACAGATCAGGCCGCGCATCCGTAAATGGCGGGCAACCTATGCCGCAACGCCCCGCGCGGCAGACTATGGCATGCAGGTCCTGTCGCGCGTCCTCTCATATGCCGTTGACCCGCTCGGGAAGATCGGCGCGAACCCATGCGAGGGCATAAGCCGTCTCTATGCGGCCAATCGCGCCGCGATCATATGGGAGCCGGCCGACCTGGAGCTGATTATCACCGCTAGCTCCACCGAGGCGAGGCACGCGATACGTCTCGCCGCCCTGACCGGACTTCGTGCCGGCGACCTGTTCCGGCTGTCATGGTCGCATGTCGGCGAGAACGCCATCATCATGACGACCGGCAAGAGCCGGCATACGCGCGAGGTCGTCGTGCCGATCTACGCGGAGCTGCGCGAGTTGATCAATGAGATCCCGAAGCGCTCGCCGATCGTGCTGACGAACAGCCGCAAGCGGCCCTGGACCGTCAACGGCTTCGCCTCGGTCTTCAACAAGGCAAAGAGTGATGCGAAGCTCAATGATCGCGATCTGCATTTTCACGACCTTCGCGGCACGGCCGCCACCAAATTCTACAAGGCAGGCCTGGACAAGCGCGTCATCGCGGAAATCCTCGGCTGGGAAGAAGACCATGTCGACAGGATTATTCGCCGCTATGTCAGCCGATCGGCTGCAACCGAGGCGGTCATTCGTCAGATCGATGAGGCCAGAGCAAGAACGGAAACTGTAAAACTTGCTGTAAAACGGCCCGAAAATTGAGGTCGGCGGAGAGGCCGCAAACGCCTGAGAAACCGGGCTGGAGCGGGTAGCGGGAATCGAACCCGCGCGTTCAGCTTGGGAAGCTGACAGGCTACCATTACATCATACCCGCGGCCGGGTGCATCCATTCAACAGTTCGCCGGGCCTGTCAAGCACTTCAGCCGGTGCGGAAATGCTTGGAGAGCTTCAGGCCCTGCGCCTGGTAGTTGGAGCCGAGCCCGGCGCCGTAGAGGCCTTCCGGCGCCTCCAGCATGTGCTCGTAGACGAGGCGGCCGACGATCTGGCCGTGCTCGAGGATGAAGGGCACCTCGTGGCTGCGCACCTCCAGCACCGCGCGGCTGCCGGAGCCGCCGGCCGGCGCATGGCCGAAGCCGGGATCGAAGAAACCGGCATAGTGGACGCGGAACTCGCCGACCAGCGGGTCGAAGGGCGTCATCTCGGCGGCATAGAGCGGCGGCACGTGCACGGCCTCGCGCGAGACGAGGATGTAGAACTCGTCCGGATCGAGGATCAGTTCGTTCCTGCCGCGGCTGAACAGCGGCTCCCAGAAATCGAAGACGTCGTGCTGGTTCTTGCGGTCGACGTCGACGACCGAGGTATGGTGCTTGCCGCGATAGCCGATCAGGCCGTCCGGCCCGGTGCCCTTGAGGTCGATCGAGAGCGCGATGCCGCCGCCGGAGACGTTCGGGGTCTCGCTCGCGACCAGCGTGTCGGTGTTGTGCAGCGCCAGGAGCTCCGCCTCGCCGAGCATGGCGTTGCCGCGGCGGAAGCGGATCTGCGACAGGCGCGAGCCGCGGCGCACGACGATCGGGAAGGTGCGCGGCGAGATTTCGAGATAGAGCGGACCGCTGTAGCCGGCGGGGATCTTGTCGAATTCCTGCGCCCGGTCGGTGATGACGCGGGTGAAGATGTCGAGGCGGCCGGTCGAGCTCTTCGGATTGGCCGAGGCCGCGAGCTCCGCCGGCAGGTCGAGGCTCTCCATCAGCGGCACGATATAGACGCAGCCCGTCTCCAGCACCGCGCCTTCCCTGAGGTCGATGACGTGGAGCTTCAGGCGGTCGAGCTTGTCGGCGACGAGATTGGCCGGGCCGGGCAGGAAGCTCGCCCGCACGCGAAAGGCCGTCGCGCCGAGGCGCAGGTCGAGGCTCGCCGGCTGGATCTGGTCGTCGTCGAGCGCGGCCTCGCTTTTCAGCCTGCCGGCGTCGAACAAGCCGCGAATGGCGCGATCCGCCAGAATGCCCGAGTTGCGTGCCGTCATGATCCCGTCCCGTAAGATGCCAGACAAAACCAAATGCGGACAATTGACGCAAGCACGTCCGCGCAGTATGGAGCAGTTTATCCCGTGGTGATTTGGCCGGCCGGCTTGCAGCCACGTAAAACAAATAGCTAAAAAGGCCGGGCGTCAGACCGGCCTGCTTTCGCGGCCGGTTTTTTTGTTTGAAGGCGACGATCACATGAGCAAGTCCTGGCGCCCGGCCACCCAACTCGTCCATGGCGGAACCACCCGCTCCCAGCACGGCGAAACGGCCGAGGCGATCTTCCTGACGCAGGGTTTCGTCTACGACACGTCGGCCGCCGCCGAGGCCCGCTTCAAGGGCGAGACGGACGGCTTCATCTACGCCCGCTACGGCAGCCCGACCAACGACATGTTCGAGAAGCGCATGTGCATGCTGGAAGGCGCCGAGGACGCCCGCGCCACCGCGTCGGGCATGGCCGCCGTCTCCGCCGCGATCCTCTGCCAGCTGAAAGCCGGCGACCACATCGTCGCCGCCCGGGCGCTGTTCGGCTCCTGCCGCTGGGTGGTCGAGACGCTGGCGCCGAAATACGGCATCGAGTGCACGCTGGTCGACGGGCGTTATCTGCAGAACTGGGAAAAGGCGATCCGCAAGAACACCAAGGTCTTCTTCCTCGAAAGCCCGACCAACCCCACGCTGGAGGTGATCGACATCGCCGGCGTGGCGACGCTCGCCAACCAGATCGGCGCCAAGGTCGTGGTCGACAACGTCTTCGCCACGCCGCTCTTCCAGAAGCCGCTGGAGCTCGGCGCGCATGTCGTCGTCTATTCGGCCACCAAGCATATCGACGGACAGGGCCGGTGCCTGGGCGGCGTCGTGCTCTCCGACAAGGCGTGGATCGACGAGCACCTGCACGACTATTTCCGCCATACCGGCCCGGCCATGTCGCCCTTCAACGCCTGGACGCTCTTGAAGGGCATCGAGACGCTGCCGCTGCGCGTCAAGCAGCAGACGGAGAACGCAAGCCGCATCGCCGACTTGCTCGCAGGCGAGAGCAAGGTCGCCCGCGTGATCTATCCCGGCCGCAAGGACCATCCGCAGGCCGACATCATCGCCCGGCAGATGACGGGCGGCTCGACGCTCGTCTGCTTCGAGCTGAAGGGCGGCAAGGAGGCGGCCTTCGCGCTGCAGGACGCGCTGGAGATCGTGCGCATCTCCAACAATCTCGGCGACGCCAAGAGCCTGATCACCCATCCGGCGACGACGACGCACAAGAACCTCACCGACGAGGCGCGCGCCGAACTCGGCATCTCCGCCGGCACGGTGCGCTTCTCCGCCGGCATCGAGGACGGCGACGACCTCCTCGAGGATTTTGCGCGCGCGCTTGCGAAAGTCGCCGGCTGAGCCGCGCCAAAAATGGGCGTCGGGCGAAGACCCGCCCGGCGCCGTTTACCTATTCTTGACGATACCTATTCTTGACGAAAACGGATTCCTGTAGAGTAGCGGCAGACAACCAGTCCAAGGTTTTCCTATGTACCGTGCGCTGACCCGCGACATCGAAGTGACCGTAGAGCCCTATTATCTCGCAGATCAGTCCGATCCGGACGACAACCGTTACGTCTGGGGATACCGGGTCGTCATCGCCAACCATTCCGATCTCTCCGTGCGCCTGATGACCCGCTACTGGCACATCACCGACCAGAACGGGCAGGTGGACGAGGTCGTCGGCCCCGGTGTCATCGGCGAGCAGCCGGTTCTCAGGCCCGGCGACACCTACGAATATTCCTCCGGCTGCCCGCTGGAGACGCCGTCCGGCATCATGTTCGGCCGCTATCGCATGGAGGCGGAGAACGGCGAGGCCTTCGACGTCGCCATCCCCGCCTTCTCGCTGGACACGCCCGGGCAGGCGCGGGTGCTGAACTGAGGGGCCCGAGGGCTGCTCCTCATCCCCCTTGCCGGGACCTTCTCCCGCCTATCGCACATGCGCATCCGCCCCTCACCCTAACCCTCTCCCGCAAGCGGGGAGAGGGGACGTGCCTTGCACATCCTTGTCATGTGAGGAAGCCGGTGCGGCATATCCCTTCTCCCCGCAGCCAAGGAGAAGGTCCCCGGCAGGGGGATGAGGGGCGATTATGCCGGCAGGATTTCCGTCGCCTCGAAGCGATAGGTCGTCGAGCAGAACTCGCAGGTGACGGCGATCTCGTTCTCCGCGTCCGCGCTCTCCTCGATCTCCTCGCGGGAGAGGCCGGAGAGCACGCCCTTCAGCTTCTCGCGCGAGCACGAGCAGCGGTCGAAGACCCGTTGCGGCGGATAGACCCGCACACCGCGCTCGTGGAACAGGCGGAAGAGCAGCCGTTCGGTGCCGACGGTCGGGTCGGTCAGCTCGTCGGCGTCGATCGTCTCGACCATCGCCTTGGCCTCGGCCCAGTGATCGTCCTCCGCCACGACATGGCCCGCCTCGTCGCTGTCGCCGCCCGGCAGGTCGGCCTGGCGCATGCGCTCGGGCGCCTGCGGCAGGAACTGCGCGACCATGCCGCCCGCCCGCCAGCGATGGCGCGCCCTTCCGGCCTCGTCGCGGTCGAAGAGCTCGGCGACGCCGAGGCGCACCTTGGTCGGGATCTGCTCCGACTGGCGGAAGTAGACGCCGGCGATCTCCTCGAGCGTATGGCCGTCGAGCGGCACGATGCCCTGGTAGCGCTGGGTGTGCGGCCCCTGGTCGATGGTGAAGGCGAGCACGCCCTTGCCGAGCAGCTCGTGCGGCGCGGTCCTGCCTTCCGCCACCGCCGCGTCGAGGGCGGCCTGGTCGAAGCGGGCATAGGCGCGTACGTTCTCGGGTGCGGCGAAATCGGCGACGAGCAGGTCGACCGGACCGTCGCCCTTCGTCTGCACGATCAGCTTGCCCTCGAACTTCAGCGAGGTGCCGAGCAGCACCGTCAGCACGATCGCCTCGGCGAGCAGGCGCGCGACGGGAGCGGGATAGTCGTGGCGGCCGAGGATGCCGTCGAGCATCGGCCCGAGCTGGACGGCGCGACCGCGCACGTCGAGGCCCTCCACCTGGAAGGGCAGGACATGGTCGTCGCCGGCAAAGCCGGGTTCGCCGAGTTTCAGGGCCTGTTTCGGGGCCTTCTCAGCCATGGTCGTCTCCTTCGCACGCCGGAAGGCGGCCGAGCCTTGCGGGTCCGGTCCGCCTGCATTTCAGCGTTCTATCGTGATTCGCGGCAACCCGGCCGCCTGGATGCACCCTAGATCGTGGCGGCCATGCCGGTTTTCAAGGATCGCCTCAGACGACCCCGAAGCACCAGGCGAGGATGGACTTCTGCGCGTGCAGGCGGTTCTCCGCCTCGTCGAAGACCACCGACTGCGGGCCGTCGATCACCTCGTCCGTCACCTCCTCGCCGCGGTGCGCCGGCAGGCAGTGCATGAAGAGCGCGTCCCTGTCCGCCTTCGCCATCAGCGCGCCGTTGACCTGATAGGGCTGGAAGATGTTGTGGCCGCGGGCGCGGTGCTCCTGGTTCATCGAGACCCAGGTGTCGGTGACGACCAGGTCGGCGCCGGCGACGATGGCTTCCGGATCGTGGCCGAGCAGGATGTCGCCGCCGTTGTCGCGCGCCCAGTTGAGGATCCTGTCGTCCGGCTCGGAGCCGAGCGGCACCGCCATCCTCATCGTGTAGCCGAAGCGGGCCGAGCCTTCGACGAAGGAATGCAGCACGTTGTTGCCGTCGCCGGTCCAGGCGAAGGTGCGCCCCTTCGTCGAGCCGCGATGCTCTTCGAAGGTCATGATGTCGGCCATGATCTGGCAGGGATGGGTGAGGTCGGTGAGCGCGTTGATGACCGGCACCGTCGCGTGCTCGGCAAGCTCCAGCAGGCGCGCATGGTCGGTCGTGCGGATCATGATGGCGTCGACATAGCGCGACAGCACCTTCGCCGTGTCGCCGATCGTCTCGGCGCGGCCGAGCTGCATCTCCGTGCCCGACAGGAACAGCGTCTCGCCGCCGAGCTGGCGCATGCCGACGTCGAAGGAGACGCGGGTGCGCGTCGAGGGCTTCTCGAAGATCATCGCCAGCATCTTGCCGGCCAGCGGCCTGGTCTCCGCACCGGCCTTCGAGGCGGCCTTGCGCGTGTGCGCGTCGTCCATGATGGCGCGGAGATCGCTTTCCGAAACGGCGGAAAGATCGAGGAAATGCTTTGCCATGATATGCCTGTCGTCCCTGTCCCTGTTAGGCGGCCTTGACGGCGGCCGTCAGCTTTTCGGCCGCCCGTTCGAGGCGCGACAGCCCCTCGCGCGCCTCCTCCGCCGTCACCGTCAGCGGCGGCAGCAGCCTCAGCACGTTGCCGCCGGCGGATACCGCGAGCAGCTTCTCCGCGCGCACGGCGTTCAGCAGGTCGGCGACCGGCACCTTCGTCTTGATGCCGATGAGCAGGCCCTCGCCGCGGATATCCTCGACGACGTCCGGGAACCGGTCCTTGAGGGCGGCAAGGCCCTGGCGGAAGACGAGCGCCACATCGCGCACATGATCGAGGAAGCCGTCGGCGAGCACCACGTCCAGCACCGCGTTGCCGACGGCCATGGCGAGCGGATTGCCGCCATAGGTCGTGCCGTGCGTGCCGGCCACCATGCCGGAGGCGGCCTCGGCCGTGGCGAGGCAGGCGCCGAGCGGGAAGCCGCCGCCGATGCCCTTGGCGATCGCCATGATGTCGGGCGTGATGCCCGCCCATTCGTGGGCGAAGAGGCGGCCGGTGCGGCCGACGCCCGTCTGCACCTCGTCGAGGATCAGCAGCAGGCCGTATTCGTCGCAGAGCGCGCGCAACTCCTGCAGGAATTCCTTCGATGCCGGGCGGATGCCGCCCTCGCCCTGGATCGGCTCGATCAGGATCGCGGCCGTCTCCTCGCCGATCGCGTCGCGGACGGCGGCGATGTCGCCGAAGGGTACCTGGTAGAAGCCCGGCGTCTTGGGGCCGAAGCCTTCCAGGTATTTCTCCTGGCCGCCGGCGGCGATCGTGGCGAGCGTGCGGCCGTGGAAGGCGCCCTCGAAGGTGATGATATGGAACTTGCCGGCATGGCCCTTGGAGAAATGATAGCGCCGCGCGGTCTTGATCGCGCATTCGAGCGCCTCGGCGCCGGAATTGGTGAAGAACACCTTGTCGGCGAAGGTCGCTTCCACGAGCCTGCGCCCGAGCGTCTCCTGGCCCGGGATGTCGTAGAGGTTGGACAGGTGCCAGACCTTGTCGGCCTGGTCCTTCAGGGCCGCGACGAGGTGGGGATGGGCGTGGCCCAGCGAATTGACGGCGATGCCGGCGGCGAAGTCGAGATAGCGTTCCCCGCCCTCGGTGACGAGCCACACGCCCTCCCCGCGCACGAACCGCAACGGGGCGCGCAGATAGGTTTCATAGAGCGGCGCGGCGTCGGCCATGGCCCGTTTCCTCCGGATTAGCGGAAATTTCATCTTGACGGCACGACTTTTCCGGGTCCGGAAAAATCAAAAGCCGCCTTTCGGCGGCAGCCGGCACTATCGGCATTTCGCGGCGCGATGTCAATAAAAGCGGATGGTGAAACGACGCTGAACCTGCCGCAGCGTGAGGATTCACGGCACGTGCGGAAGGTGTCGCGTCCGAGTCACACCTCGCCAGCAAGTTGGGGAAAACTCTAAAATCGATTCGCGCGGATTCCGGCGACTCTTGTCACGGAGTCACCCGGTCTCTAGTTTATGCCCAATTGCTAGACTGCATGCGGCGGAACTAGTCACCAACAATGCCAAGGCGCCACCGTTACGGACCCCGTCCGCAACGATGATGAGGGATTCCCGCATCGGGGCGCCGCGCGGAGACCAAGAGAATGAACTGGACAGACGAGCGGGTCGAGAAACTCAAGAAGCTCTGGAGCGAAGGCCTGAGTGCGAGTCAGATCGCCGCGCAACTGGGTGGTGTCAGCCGCAACGCGGTGATCGGCAAGGTCCACCGCCTCAATCTGCCCGGCCGCGCCAAGACCGGCGGCACGCAGGCCGCCGCCCGGCCGAAGCGCCCTGCGGCGCCCGCGCCGCGTCCGGCCGCCGCCTTCGCCGCCCGTCCCGCCACGCAGCGCGCGGCCGCCCGCCCGGCCGGTGCGGGCCTGTCCAAGGACGAGATCGACGCGGTCTTCGACGGTGCGGCGGACCAGCTTCCCGTTCCCGCGAACGCCAACAGCATCGTCGTGCCGATGTCGCGGCGGCTGGAGCTGACGCAGCTGACCGAGCGCACCTGCAAGTGGCCGATCGGCGATCCGCTGAACGAGGACTTCCACTTCTGCGGCAATGAATCGCCGGACAACTCGCCCTATTGCACCTACCACCAGCGGCTGGCCTACCAGCCCTCGGCGGAGCGGCGCCGCATGCGCTGAGCGTCGTCGCGGAGAATATGAAAACGGGGCCTTTCGGCCCCGTTTTCATTCGACTGTTCGGTGGGTCAGGATTCCAGCGAGTAGCCGGCGCCGCGCACCGTGCGGATGACATCCTGCATGTTGGCGAAGTTGAGCGCCTTGCGCAGGCGGCCGACATGGACGTCGACGGTGCGCTCGTCGACATAGATGTCGTGGCCCCACACGCCGTCGAGGAGCTGGGAACGCGAGAAGACGCGGCCGGGCGACGTCATCAGGAATTCGAGCAGGCGGAACTCGGTCGGCCCGAGCCGGACCTCGCGGCTGCGGCGGTGGACGCGGTGCGTCTCGCGGTCGAGCTCGATGTCGCCGCAGCGCAGCACCGTCGAGACGACCTCCGGGCGGGCGCGCCGCAGCATGGCGCGCACGCGCGCGACGAGCTCCGGCGTGGAGAACGGCTTCACCACATAGTCGTCGGCGCCGGTCGCAAGCCCGCGCACGCGCTCGCTCTCCTCGCCGCGCGCCGTCAGCATGATGATCGGCAGGCGCTCCGTCTCCGGACGCTGGCGCAGCCGGCGGCACAGCTCGATGCCGGAGACGCCGGGCAGCATCCAGTCGAGGATGAGCAGGTCCGGCACGCGTTCGCGAAGCCGCATCTCGGCCTCGTCGCCGGTGAGCATCGTGTCGACCTCGAACCCCTCGGCTTCCAGATTGTAGCGCAGGAGGACGCTCAGCGCCTCCTCGTCCTCGACGACGGCAATCTTCGGCACCATGGACGCCGTACTCCTCATGCAGACGGTTCGGCCGCGACGAGCGAGGCCGTGTTGTCGTCCTTCGGCCGCTCGCCCTCGGGCTGCGCGCCGGTCGCCATGAAATAGATCGTCTCGGCGATGTTGGTGGCATGGTCGCCGATGCGCTCGATGTTCTTGGCGCAGAACAGGAGGTGCGTGCAGGGCGTGATGTTGCGCGGATCCTCCATCATGTAGGTGAGGAGCTCGCGGAAGAGCGAGGTGTAGATCGCATCGATCTCGTCGTCGCGCTCGCGGATCGCCTTCGCCTTCTCGACGGAGCGGGTGGCGTAGACGTCGAGCACTTCCTTGAGCTGCATCAGCGCCAGTTCGGCGAGATGCTCCAGGCCGCGGGCGAGCTTGCGCGGCATGCCGGAGCCCTGCACGGCGATCACCCGCTTGGCGGTGTTCTTGCCGAGGTCGCCGACGCGCTCCAGCTCGGCGGCGATGCGCACCGCGCCGAGGATCTCGCGCAGGTCCGCCGAGACCGGCTGGCGCTTGGTGATGGTCAGCACGGCCTTCTCGTTGATCTGGCGCTCGGCATTGTCGAGCACCACGTCCTCCGAGATCACCTTCTGGGCGAGCGCGCCGTCGGTGGTGACGAGCGCGCGCACGGCGTCCGACACCATCTGCTCGGCGGTGCCGCCCATCTCGGAGATGCGGCGGGTGAGATATTTCAGTTCTTCGTCGTAGATCGAGACGATATGGGTCGATGACATGAGATCAAGTCCTTGCTGCGCTCGGGTTCGGGACGGGCGGCCTCAGCCGAAGCGGCCCATGATGTAGTCCTGCGTGCGCTGGTCGTCGGGGTTGGTGAAGATCTTGTCGGTGTCGTTCTCCTCGACGAGCTGGCCGAGGTGGAACATGGCGGTGCGCTGCGAGACGCGCGCGGCCTGCTGCATCGAGTGCGTGACGATGACTATGGTGAAGTTGGCGCGCAGCTCGTGGATCAGCTCCTCGACGCGGGCGGTCGCGATCGGGTCGAGCGCCGAGCAAGGCTCGTCCATCAGGATGACCTCCGGGCTGACGGCGACGGCACGCGCGATGCACAGGCGCTGCTGCTGGCCGCCGGAAAGGCCGGTGCCGGATTCCTGCAGGCGATCCTTCACCTCGTTCCAGAGGCCGGCCCGCTGCAGGCTCTTCTCGACGATCGCGTCCATCTCCGCCCGGGTGCGGGCGAGCCCGTGGATGCGCGGGCCGTAGGCGACGTTCTCGTAGATCGACTTCGGGAACGGGTTCGGCTTCTGGAACACCATGCCGACGCGGGCACGCAGCTCCACCACGTCGATCGACGGGTCGTAGATGTCGTCGCCGTCGAGCGCGATGCGGCCGGTGACGCGGCAGCCGTCGATCGTGTCGTTCATGCGGTTCAGCGTGCGCAGGAAGGTCGACTTGCCGCAGCCCGAGGGGCCGATCAGCGCCGTCACCGTGTTCTCGCGGACGTTCAGGTTGACGTCGTAGAGCGCGCGCTTGTCGCCGTAGTAGACGGAGACGTCCTGGCCGATCATCTTGTAGGAAACGTCGTTCATTTTCTTGTCCAGGGCTTTCTCGACCGCGGCTTCCGATAGGATATTCATGTGTCCGTTCCTTTTACCAGCGTCGTTCGAAACGACGACGCAAGAGGATTGCGCCGACATTCATGAGGATGAGGAAGATCAGGAGCACGATGATGGCTCCCGAGGTGCGTTCGACGAAGGCGCGCTCGGCCTCGTTCGCCCACATGTAGATCTGCACCGGCAGCGCGGTCGCGGGGTCGAGCGGGGTCGCCGGCACGTCGGCGACGAAGGCGACCATGCCGATGAGGAGCAGCGGCGCGGTCTCGCCGAGCGCGTGCGCCAGGCCGATGATCGTGCCCGTGAGAATGCCCGGCATGGCGAGCGGCAGCACGTGGTGGAAGACCGTCTGCATGTTCGAGGCGCCGAGGCCGAGGGCCGCCGCGCGGATCGACGGCGGCACCGCCTTCAGCGCCGCGCGGGTAGCGATGATGATCGTCGGCAGGGTCATCAGCGTCAGCACGAGGCCGCCGACGAGCGCCGCCGAGCGCGGGAAGCCGGCGAAATTGACGAAGACCGCGAGACCCAGCAGACCGTAGACGATGGAGGGAACGGCCGCGAGGTTGTTGATGTTGACCTCGATCAGGTCGGTGAAGCGGTTCTTCGGCGCGAACTCCTCCAGGTAGATCGAGGCGGCGACGCCGATCGGCAGCGACAGCACCAGCACGATCAGCATCATGTAGAGCGAGCCGACGAGCGCCACGCCGAGGCCCGCCGCTTCCGGACGGCTCGATGCGCCGTTGGTGAAGAGGCCGGTGTTGAAGTGGCCGGCAAGCGCGCCCGTCTCGGCAAGCTGGTTCATCCAGCCGACCTGGCGGTCGGAGACCTTGCGGTTCTTCTCGTCGACGCCGAGGTCGATCTGCCCCTTGTAGGCGGAATCGACGTTGCCGTGGGCGAGGATCGCCACGTCCACCGTCCTGCCGATGACCGACGGATCGGCCACCACGAGGTCGCGGAGCTGGACGCGGACGCTGTCGGAGATCATGCCGCCGACCTCGCGCATCGCCGCGCGGTCGCCCGGATCGACGCCGAGCACCTTGGCGAGCGCGTTGCGCGCGACGACCGGATAGTTGGCCGTCATCAGCACCTTCGGATCGGTTGCCCGCTCGCCGTCCTTGTCGATCACCTGTTCGGAGAACTCGACCGGGATCGTGATCTTCGTCTGCAGGAAGGCGGTATAGCCCTTGGAGACGACGGACGACAGGAGCAGGAAGAGGAAGAGAAGGCCGAAAGCGATGGCCGCAAGGCCGTAGAGGCGGAAACGGCGCTCGGAGGCATAGCGGCGGCGAAGGCCGATGTCGCGGCGTTCCGGGCGGACGCTCGCCTTGAAGGCGGCCGTCGCGGGGCTTGTCGTGACCTGGCTCATTCGTACTGCTCCCGGTACTTGCGCACGATATAGAGCGCGTAGATGTTGAGGCAAAGCGTGATGAAGAACAGCGTGATGCCGAGCGCGAAGGCGACCAGCGTCTGCGGCGAGGTGAACTCCAGGTCGCCCGTCAGCTGGTTGACGATCTTCACCGTCACCGTGGTCATCGGCTCGAACGGATTGAGCTGCATGCGGGCGGCCACGCCGGCGGCGAGCACCACGATCATGGTCTCGCCGATGGCGCGCGACGCCGTCATCAGCAGCGCGCCGACGATGCCGGGAAGGGCGGCCGGCAGCACGACCCGCTTGATCGTCTCCGAACGCGTCGCGCCGAGGCCGAGGGAGCCGTCGCGCAGCGCCCGCGGAACGGCGGTGATGATGTCGTCCGACAGCGAGGAGACGTAGGGGATCAGCATGATGCCCATGACGAAGCCCGCCGTCAGCACGCTCTGCGCCTGGATGAAGCTCGCATAGCTGCCGGTGGCGAGGCCGTTCAGCTGGGCGGAGATGTCGCGTAGGAACGGACCGACCGAGGCGAGCGCGAAGAAGCCGTAGACGATGGTCGGGATGCCGGCGAGCACCTCGATCAGCGGCTTGGCGACCGAACGGAAGTGCGAGGAGGCGTATTCGGCCATGTAGATCGCGGCGAAGAGGCCGACCGGAACCGCCACCAGCATGGCGACGAAGCCGATATAGAGCGTGCCGGCGAGAAGCGGGATCAGACCGAACTGGCCGGAGGAATCCGTCGCGCCGGCCGCGGCGAAGCGCGGGTCCCAGACCGTGCCGAAGAAGAATTCCCAGGCCGGAACCATGCTGAAGAAGTGGACGGCCTCCGTCAGCATGGAGGCGACGATGCCGATCGTCGTCAGGATGGCGATGGAGGAGGCGCCGACGAGGCCCGCCAGCATGACGCCCTCGACCCGGTTGCGGGCGCGCAGGCGCGGGGCGACGGACCGGTAGGCGACGACGGCGCCGGCAAGGGCGGCGGCAAGGACGAGCACGGTGACGATCATGCGGCTCGTCGTCGTCATGCGGTCGAGGTTCTGCGCGGCCTCGACCATGTAGGGCGCCGGATCGGCGGCGAGCGGCACGCCCTTGGAGGAAAGCAGCGCACGCGCGGCGGCCGCGTCGGCGGAGATCGTCGCGCGTTCCTCCGGCGTCAGGAGCTTCAGGCCGCGGGCGATCGCCCCCACCATGTTGTAATTGAGGTTCTGCGTGGCCTGCGGTTCCGCCTGCACCGCCTCCGGAAAGCCCGAGCGGATCGTCGAGCCGATATAGACGGGGCTCGCGACGATCCAGACGAGAAGCACGGCGATGGCGGGCAGCAGCGCCCAGATGGCCACGAGCGAGCCGTAGTAGCCTGGACGCGAATGGAGGCTCGAAAGCCGACCGCCGGCGAGCGCCTGGGCGCGCCGGTTGCCGCCGACGTAGCCCGTCACGCCGATTGCGGCAACGAGAAGCAGAAGGAGGGAAATGCTCATGAAGGAAGTCTCCCGGCGGGTTCATCCGCCCGACCGTGCGGGGTGCGGCCGGCGCGGTCTCCCGCGCCGGCCACAGGCCATCACATGATGTTGCCGGCCTCGAAGGACTTGCGGATCTCTTCGCGCTCTGCATCCGGCGCGGCAACCAGGCCGTATTCGGCGAGCGGACCGTCGGGGCCGATCATGTCGTCGCTCGTGAAGAACTCGACATAGTCCTTGAGGCCCGGGATCACGCCGAGATGCGCCTTCTTGACGTAGAAGAACAGCGGGCGGGAGACCGGATATTCGCCCGAGGCGATCGTCTCGGTCGAGGGGGCCACGCCGCTGACGGTCGCGACCTTCAGCTTGTCGGCGTTGTTCTCGTAGAAGGAGAGGCCGAACACGCCGATGCCGGACTTGTTGGCGTCGATGCGGGCCAGCGTCTCGGTGTAGTCGCCGTCGATGTCGACGGCCAGGCCGTCCTTGCGCACGGCGATGCACTTGGAAGCCTGCTCCTTCTCGTCGGCGACGAGCGCCTTGATGGCGTCCTGCGCGCCGGAGTCCTTGCAGCCGTGGGCGAGGATCTTCTCTTCGAAGACTTCGCGCGTGCCGTGCTTCTCGCCGGGGATATAGGCGGCGATCTCGGCGTCCGGCAGCGCCGGGTTGACGTCCGACCACTTACGGTAGGGGTTGGCGACGAGCTTGCCGTCGACGACCACTTCGGCGGCAAGCGCCTGGTAGAGGTCCTTCGGCTCCAGCGCGAGGTCGGCATTGCCGGCGTCGGTGGCGAAGACGATGCCGTCATAGCCGATCTTGACTTCCTGGATCTCGGTCACGCCGGCCGCCTTGCAGGCCTCGATCTCGCTGTCCTTGATCGGGCGCGAGGAATTGGCGATGTCGATGGTGTCCGGGCCGACACCCTTGCAGAATTCCTTGAGGCCGCCGGAGGAACCGCCGGATTCGACGACGGGCGTCTTGAAGTCGGGAAGCGTCTCGCCGAAGCTCTCGGCGACGATCTTGGCGTAGGGAAGGACGGTCGAGGAGCCGGCGATCTGGATCTGGTCACGCGCAGCGGCGGCGCCTGCGAATGCGGCGGAGGCAACGAGCGCCGCGACGGTGAGCTTAAGAGAAGTCATCTGGGGTCTCCCAAAGAGAACGTTTGTCGATGCGCTGGCTTCAGCGCGCTCTTGCCGTTGACCGGCGGCTTTTCTCTAGACCCCGATCCCCCTTGCTTTTATGTCATTTCGACGAAACATTTGTGACAGGTCAAATCACTGAAACATAAAGGCTATTCTGCTGCCTCCCGCGGCCGCGCGTGCCCTTTGTGTCAGAACTTGACGGTGAAGACCGTGCCCCTGCCCACCTCGGACTTCACCACGAGGCGCGCCCGGTGGCGGGTGAGGATGTGCTTGACGATGGCAAGGCCGAGGCCGGTGCCCTTCTTGGACCGGCTCGCCTCGACATTGATGCGGTAGAAGCGCTCGGTGATGCGCGGCACATGCTCGGGCGGAATGCCCGGCCCGTGGTCGGTGACGGCGACCTCGGCCGGCGCGCCCTCGCCGCCCGAAAGCACCACCTCGACATGCTTGCCCTCCTGGCCGTACTTGCAGGCGTTCTCCACGAGGTTCTCGAAGACCTCGACCAGCTCGTCGCGGTCGCCGTTGACGACGACCGGATGCGCCGGCACGGCCAGCGCCACCTCCACCCCGAGGTCGCTCGCCAGCGGCTGCAGCGTATCGCGCACGTGGCTGAGCACGGAGGCGAGGTCCACCGTCTGGTCGGGCGCGAGGTTCGAGCGCAGCTCCAGCCGGGACAGCGACAGGAGGTCGTCGACGAGCCGGCTCATGCGCGTGACCTGCTCGTGCATGATGCCGAGGAAACGCTCCTGCGCCTTCGGGTCGTTGCGCGCCGGCCCCTGCAGGGTCTCGATGAAGCCGCGCAGCGAGGCGAGCGGGGTGCGCAGCTCGTGGCTGGCATTGGCGACGAAGTCCGAGCGCATGCGCTCGATGCGCCGGGCCTGCGAGACGTCGCGGAAGGTCAGCAGCCAGAGCGGCTCTGACACGTGATCGCCCGTGCGCAGGACGAGCGGGGCGATGCGCACGATATAGACGGTCTCCGCCGGCAGATGCTCGGCATGCTCCGTCTCGCGCGCCGTGCCGCTTGCGATCGCCTCGCGCACCATGTCGAGGATCGCCGGCGCGCGGATGCGCCCGGCGAGATCGCTGTCGCGCGGGATGGCGCCGAAGAGCGCTTCGGCCGCGCGGTTCTGTGCGCGCACGGCCTCGGCCTTCGACAGGAGCAGGGCCGGCGCATCGAGCGCGTCCAGCACCGCGGCATAGGCGGCCATGCGATCGGCAAGCCGCGCGGCGGCGGCGGTGCCGGTGTCGGCCGCCGCATGCGAGCCCGCCGCGCCGTCGCTCCTGCGGTCGATCCGGAGGAGGCCGGCGATGACCAGCAGCAGGATGGCGAAGGCCACCCAGCCGGCGGGAATGCCGGCGGCCCACATGACGAAGCCGACGAAGGCGGCCGCCGCGACGAGCACCCGTTCGCCCCAGAGCTGCGTCATCACCCAGCCGACAGGCCTGCGCTCATCCGTCACCGCCGCCCAACTCCTCGCGACCATTTCTTCCTCCGCCAGCCTTCGATTCCTCACCGATAGCGTGGCTTCATGACATGTTTTTCACGGCGCGCTTGAATTCGCAATGCGGTTGGGCCAGCTTCGGCCGAACGGCGCGCGGCGCCAACGACCGGAGAGAGCAAGATGGCGGACAAGGACGAGAATCGGGCGGTGGAACTGGAGATCGGCGGCAAGACGCGCCTCTACGACATCGACGATCCCATCCTTCCCGACTGGGTGGAGAAGGAAGCCTTCGGCTCGGCCGGCTTTCCCTACGACAAGAAGCTCGCCAACAAGGATTACGAGAAGACGCTGAAGCTTCTCCAGATCGAGCTCGTCAAGGTGCAGTTCTGGCTGCAGGCGACGGGCCGGCGGGTGATGGCGGTGTTCGAGGGCCGGGACGCCGCCGGCAAGGGCGGCGCGATCCACGCCACCCTGTCCTACATGAACCCGCGCGCGGCGCGCATCGTCGCGCTCACCAAGCCGACGGAGACGGAGCGCGGGCAGTGGTATTTCCAGCGCTACGTGGCGACCTTCCCGACCGCCGGCGAGTTCGTGCTGTTCGACCGGTCCTGGTACAACCGGGCGGGCGTCGAGCCGGTGATGGGCTTCTGCACGCCGGAGCAATACGAGAAGTTCCTGAAGGAGACGCCGCGCTTCGAGAAGATGATCGCCTCGGAAGGCATCCATCTCTTCAAGTTCTGGCTCGACATCGGCCGGGAAATGCAGCTCAAGCGCTTCCACGACCGGCGCCACGACCCGCTGAAGATCTGGAAGCTCTCGGCGATGGACATCGCCGCGCTGAAGAAATGGGACGACTACACCGCCAAGCGCGACCGCATGCTGAAGGAGACGCATACCGACCATGCGCCCTGGACCGTGGTGCGCGCCAACGACAAGCGCCGCGCCCGCCTCGATATCATCCGCCACATGCTGAAGACGCTCGACTACGACGGCAAGGACAAGAAGGCGATCGGCGCGATCGACGACAAGATCCTCGGCTCCGGCCCCGGCTTCCTCAAATAGGCTGCCGCTACGCGCTTCCGCCGGAAGCGCCTCGCCTCATTCGCCCGGCAGGATGCGCACGGCGTAGAGATCGACGCTCGCGCCGTCCCCGGCGATGTCGCTGTTGACAAGCAGGTGGCCGGGCTCGCTCGGCGAGAGCGAGCGGTCGAACTCCACCTGGAACAGGACGTCCGTGCGCTCCGACACGGTGAAGCGGTGGCGGCCGCAGCCGCCCATGGTCGAGAAGGCGCATTCGACCGCGACCTGGACCGGCTTGCCGCTCACCGAGCGGAGCGAGAGCGCCACGGTCGAGGTCTTGCCGGCCATCTCGCGCAGCATGTCCGGCGAGACCGGGATCTGCACCGCGCCCTCGCGCTCCGGATTGGCGGAGGTGACGCGCGCCGCCGGCCCTTCACTGGTGGCGACCGATTCGAAACGGCCCTGCGGCCCGGCCGAAAGACCGGCCGTGTCCTGCGGCGCGAAGACCGGCCGCCAGTCCGAGGAAAAGCGGCTCTGCGTGTCGAGCGCCGTCTTCAGCGGATCCTCGCCGGAGAAGGCTTCGCCCGAGATGCTTCCGGGCGTCGAAAGCTCGTCGTCCGGCAGCGGCTCCAGGAGGCCGCTCGTCTCGATCCACCAGGCGGCCGTGCCGAAGCCGGCGATCAGCGTCGCCACGACGAGAAGGAAGGAGAAGAAGCGGCTGCGCCGCCGGCGCGCCTTCGCCACCCGCTCGGGGCGGAAATCCGCGGGCTCGGAGGGCGTCGCCTCCGCGGCGGCGGCGGGCGCCGGCCTGCCGCCGGCGGAAAAGCGGTCTTCCCGGTCCGGGCGGATCGCGCCGATATCGCTGGCCCCTTCGGACGACGCCGTCCCGGCGGTCCGCTCCGGCGCGTCGACGACCGGATCGGCGCGGCGGGCGCGGTCCGGCTCCCCGGGGAGCTCGGCGGCGGGTTCGATCCGGGTCTCGCGCGCGATCTCGACCGGCGAGGCGGCAGCGGCCCGTTCCTCCGCCTCGATCTGGTGGATGGTGGCCTCGAGACGGTGGCGCTGGGCGGCGACCGTCTGCGGGTCGTTGATCTCCTGCTTGCGAAGCCCCGCCTCCAGCGCGTTGCGCGCCGACTGGTAGATGCGGGCCCGCACTTCCGCATTGGCGCGGTCCGAGCGCGCCAGCGCGTTCCTGATTGCCGTCTCCAGTCCGCTCACATCCGACCTTTCGCGAGGCGGCCGCAGGATCGCTCGGCCGCGAAACACATGTGGAAAGCGCTGTCCTTTCCGGCATTTGTTAGCATTTGCGTAACGTTTGCGGGAGCGTTGCGCAAGTCTTTCGGCCGCAAGGGCCGCGCTTGACCGGGGATAAGCGCCGCGGGCGACAAGCGCTAAAGAGCCCTTTTCAGGTCCCGGTCCCGCTGCTATTCTCCTTACGTTTTCGTAAACGTCATATGGCCCGGACCGTTTCATGGCCCTTCCCGCGATCCTCAGGGACAAGCTGCGCCTGCCCGTCGTCGGCGCGCCGCTCTTCATCGTCTCGCATCCGGCGCTCACGCTCGCACAATGCAGGGCCGGTGTCATCGGCGCCTTTCCGGCCCTCAACGCGCGGCCGGAATCGCAGCTCGACGAGTGGCTTGCAGAAATCACCGAGACGCTTGCCGCCCACGACGCCCGGCACCCCGACCGGCCGGCCGCGCCCTTCGCGGTCAACCAGATCGTCCACCGCTCCAACCGCCGGCTTGAGCACGACCTTGCGCTCTGCGTCAAATACAAGGTGCCGATCGTCATCTCCTCGCTCGGAGCCGTGCCGGAGGTGAACGCGGCCGTCCATTCCTACGGCGGGATCGTGCTGCACGACGTCATCAACAACCGCCACGCCGTCTCGGCGATCCGCAAGGGGGCGGACGGTCTGATCGCCGTTGCCGCCGGCGCCGGCGGCCATGCCGGCACGCTCTCGCCCTTCGCGCTCGTGCAGGAGATCCGCGAATGGTTCGACGGGCCGCTACTTCTCTCCGGCGCGATCGCCACCGGCGGGGCGGTCCTCGCGGCGCAGGCGATGGGCGCCGACTTGGCCTATATCGGCTCGCCCTTCATCGCCACGGCGGAGGCGCGCGCGAGCGAGGCCTACAAGCAGGCGATCGTCGACGGCTCGTCCGCCGACATCGTCTATTCCAATTATTTCACCGGCATCCACGGCAACTACCTGAAGCCCTCGATCGCCGCCGCCGGCCTCGACCCCGACCACCTGCCGCAGGCCGACCCCTCCAAGATGGACTTCGACAGGGGAACGACGGCCGCGGGCGGCGCGAAGGCCTGGAAGGACATCTGGGGCTGCGGCCAGGGGATCGCCGCGGTCAAGGCTGTCGCCCCGGTCGAGACGCTCGTCGCCCGGCTGGAACGCGAATACGCCGCCGCCCGCGCCCGCCTCTGCGGCGGAGCCTGACGCCGGGCCAGGCGGAAAAATCACGAAGTTGAAACTCCCCGCTTGAAATCTCCCCGCATTGCGGCTATCAGCGCAGCCATTCCGGTTCCGAGCCACCTCGGACCCACCGGGCCGCTTTAGCTCAGTCGGTAGAGCACATCATTCGTAATGATGGGGTCACGTGTTCGAGTCACGTAAGCGGCACCATTTTTTCCGACAGGCATGAGAAACATCCCCCGCGCCGCGTCTATTTGTGCGCCGATTCGGGGGTGTCCAGGCTGACGACGGTCGTGTCTTCCGTCGGGGCGTCGACCTCGCGGATCCATTCGCGCCAGATGGCGACGAGGAGCGCCATCAGGACGGGGCCGATGAAGAGGCCGAGGAAGCCCATCGTCTTCACGCCGCCGATGAGGCCGAAGAAGGTCGGCAGGAACGGCAGCTTGATCGGGCCGCCGACGAGCCGCGGGCGCAGCGTCTTGTCGACGATGAAGAGCTCGATCGAGCCCCAGGCGAAGAGGCCGAGGCCGGCGACCAGCGAGCCGCTGGAGACGAGATAGACCGAGACCAGGGTGAAGGAGAGCGGCGCGCCGCCGGGGAAGAGCGCCATGATGCCCGTCAGCACGCCGAGCGTGACGGCGGAGGGCACGCCGGCGATCCAGTAGGCGATGCCGAGCACGATGCCCTCGCCGATGGCGATCAGCGTCATGCCCGTGACCGTCGAGCTGATCGTCGCCGGCACGATGCGCGAGATGCGCTCCCAGCGCGTCGGCAGGATGCGCTCGCCGAGCCGGTCGAGCTGGCCGGCGAAGGACCGGCCGTCGCGGTAGATGAAGAACAGCGCGATCAGCATGAAGAGCATGGCGAGCAGCAGGTTGAAGGCCGCCCCGCCCGCCGCCAGCGCCACCCGGTAGATGTTGCCGATATTGGCGCCGCTGACGATCTGCGTGAGCTCGCCGACCGCGCCCGGATGGTCGAGGAAGCGCGTCCACTGCATGTCGAGCCAGCCGCCGATCGCCGGCAGCTCCCGGATCCACAGCGGCGTCGGCGCGCCGGTCCGGTTCGTCTCGACCGCCCAGCCGATCCACTCGCGGATCTCGTGGAAGGCATAGGTGGAGGCGATCAGGATCGGGCCGACGATGAAGCCGAGGATGAGCAGGATGGCGATCGTGGCGGCAAGCGTCCGGTTGCCGCCGACGCGGGCGATGAGGCGCGAATAGAGCGGCCAGCTCGCAAAGGCGATGACGAGCGCGGCGAGCACCGGAACCAGGAAGCCGTGGAAGAAATAGATGCCGGCGAGAACGACGAGGACGAGCAGCCAGCGCGCCACCGTGACCGGCGCGACGAGGGCCGCGCCCGACGGGCGGGAGGCGCCGAAAAGCCGGGGCTCGTTCCTTTGATGTTCCGAATGCAGCAAAAGCTCTTCACTCCCGATCCGCGGCCCGACGGCCCATGATGACCTCCGGCGGCCGAATTGCCTAGGTAATATCTACCGGAAGAGTGTTAAACATATGCGGGGATTTTTTGGCCGCGGCGCGGCATCATGCCCCGGAGGAGGAAAGATGGCCGCAGACGACGAAACGGCGGGCTTCGCCTCGCCCGCCTGCCTGGCGCATGAGGTGGACCCCGGCTACATGGGCCTGCCGCAGCCGGGCGGGCTCACACTTGCCGCCTGGCGCAAGGCCGAGCGCGAGCGGCTGATCGCCCTGCGGCTCGCGATGCCGCAGGCCGAACGGCAGGCGGCCTCCGAGGCGATCGCCGAGCGGCTTGCGGCGCGGATCGGCCCCTTCGCCGGCAGGACGGTCAGCTTCTACTGGCCGTTCCGCGGTGAGCCGGACCTCCGTCCGCTGGCCGAACGGGTCTGGGCGGAGGGCGGCACGGCGCTTCTTCCCGTCGTCGTCGCCAAGGCGGCGCCCCTCCTCTTCCGCGCCTGGCGAAGCGGCGAACCGCTCGAGAAGGGCGTCTGGAACATCCCGGTTCCGGCCGAAGGCGATGCCAGGGAGCCGGACGTCGTGATCGCCCCGGTCGTCGGCTACGATTCCGCCTGCTACCGGCTCGGCTACGGTGGCGGCTTCTTCGACCGGACGCTGGCGGCGCCCGGCGGCAGGGCCACGGCGATCGGCGTCGGCTACGGCCTGCAGCGGATCGCGACCATCCGCCCGCAACCCTACGACATCCCGATGTCGGCCGTCGTCACCGAGGCGGAGACGCTGACGCCGGCGCGCGTCGTCGGCTGAGCATTCCGGTCACGCCGGGAACATATGCCGGACAGGCTTGATGACGCCGGCCAAAGCCGTCATCCTGACCCACGTGGAGGGACGGAGGATTCTTCCGCGCGACACGAGGAGGAGCATTCGCATGTCGGTCACGGACCCCGCCCCATCCGCGCCGCCGCCGGGCCGTTTCTGGCTGGCGTCCTATCCGCCGGGCGTGCCGGGCGAGATCGCGCCGCTCGGTCACGGATCGATCGGCAGGCTCGTGGAGGCGAGCTGCGCGCGCTACGCCGCCCGCCCGGCCTTCACCAGCATGGGACGCACGCTCACCTTCGCCGATTTCGCGCGGGAGACCGCCAAGGTCGGCGCCTGGCTGCAGGCGCAGGGGCTGAAGAAAGGCGACCGCGTCGCGGTGATGATGCCGAACGTCCTGCAGAATCCCGTCATCATCTTCGGCATCCTACGCGCCGGGCTGGTGGTGGTGAACGTCAACCCGCTCTACACGCCGCGCGAGCTGGAGCACCAGCTGAAGGACGCCGGCGCGAAGGTGCTTTTCGTGCTGGAGAATTTCGCGAGGACCGTGGCGAGCGTCGTCGCACGCACCAGCGTCAGCCACGTGGTCGTGACCGCGATGGGCGACATGCTGGGGCTCAAGGGCCTGCTCGTCAATCTCGTCGTGCGCCGGGTGAAGAAACTGGTGCCGGCCTGGTCGCTGCCGGGACACGTTCCTTTCGCACGGGTGCTGGAAGAGGGCGGGAAGCGGCAGCTCGCCGCCGTGGAGGTCGAGCCGCACGATGCCGCCTTCCTGCAATATACCGGCGGCACGACGGGGATCGCCAAGGGCGCGACGCTGACGCACGCCAACCTCATCTCCAACATGGAGCAGATCAAGCTGTGGATCGAGCCCACCTTCCGGGTGAAGGCGCGGCCGGAACAGCTCGTCTTCGTCTGCGGCCTGCCGCTCTACCATATCTTCGCGCTGACGGTGAACGGGCTGATGGGCATCGCGCTCGGCGGCCACAACGTGCTGATCGCCAACCCGCGCGACATCCCCACCTTCGTCAAGGAGCTGGGAAAGCACCGCTTCCACATCTTCCCCGGCCTCAACACGCTGTTCAACGCGCTGATGAACAATCCCGGCTTCGCCAAGCTCGACCTCTCCGGCCTGGTGCTGACGCTCGGCGGCGGCATGGCGGTGCAGCGGCCGGTGGCCGAGCGCTGGCAGCAGATGACCGGCTGCAACATCACCGAGGGCTACGGGCTGTCGGAGACCTCGCCGGTGGTGACGGCCAACCGCTTCGACCGCCCGGAGTTCACCGGCACCATCGGCCTGCCGCTGCCCTCGACCGAGATCGAGATCCGCGACGACGACGGCCGGCCGCTGCCGCTCGGCACCCCGGGCGAGATCTGCATCCGCGGTCCGCAGGTGATGTCCGGCTACTGGCAGCGGCCGGACGAGACTGCGAGCGCGATGACGGCCGACGGCTTCTTCCGCTCCGGCGACATCGGCTACATGACGCCCGAGGGCTATACGAAGATCGTCGACCGCAAGAAGGACATGATCCTCGTCTCCGGCTTCAACGTCTTCCCGAACGAGGTGGAGGAGGTGGCAATGGCGCATGCCGGCATCCTCGAATGCGCGGCGATCGGCGTGCCGGACGAGCATTCCGGCGAGGCGGTGAAGCTCTTCGTCGTGCGCCGCGACCCGGCGCTCACGGAGGCCGACATCAAGGCCCACTGCGCCGCCAGCCTCACCAACTACAAGCGGCCGAAATTCATAGAGTTCCGCGACGAGCTGCCGAAATCGAACGTCGGCAAGATCCTGCGCAAGGAACTGAGGGCGGCGGAGATGGCGGCTAAACCGATTTAATTTTTTCGGGCGGACGACCGTTCCGGTCTTGATTTGCGCCATGTAAAGCGACTAGCTAGCCCGCATCGTCCAACGCGGGAGACGCCGATGAACACGCTCGTCGAAAAGCTGAAATCCACTGTCCGGGACACCGCCGCCACCGACATCCGCGCAGCGTTCGCCGCCGATCCGGCGCGCTTTTCCCGCTATAGCCTGACGCTCGGCGACTTCCTGTTCGACTATTCGAAATGCGCGGTGAACGAGGCCGTGCTCGCCGGGCTGGAGGCGCTGGCGAAGGAAGCCGGCGTCGAGGCCAAGCGCGACGCGATGTTTTCCGGCGCGGTCATCAACATCACCGAGGAGCGCGCCGTGCTGCACACGGCGCTGCGCAACCGGGCGAACACGCCGGTCCTCGTCGCCGGCCGCGACGTCATGCCGGACGTCAACGCCGTGCTCGACGCGATGGGCGCCTTCTCCGACGACATCCGCTCCGGCCGGCTGACGGGCGCGACGGGCAGGAAGATCACCGACGTCGTCAATATCGGCATCGGCGGCTCGGACCTCGGGCCGGTGATGGCGACGCTGGCGCTCGCGCCCTATCACGACGGGCCGCGCCTGCACTTCGTCTCCAACATCGACGGGGCGCATATCGCCGACACGCTGAAGCTCGTCGAGGCGGAGACGACGCTGTTCATCGTCGCCTCGAAGACCTTCACCACCATCGAGACGATGACCAATGCCGAGACGGCGCGCAAATTCGTGGTCGGCGCTCTCGGCGAGGCGGCGGTGGGGCACCATTTCTGTGCGGTCTCCACCGCGCTCGACAAGGTCGCCGCCTTCGGCATCGACGAGGCCCGCGTCTTCGGCTTCTGGGACTGGGTCGGCGGCCGCTACTCGATCTGGTCGGCGATCGGCCTGCCGCTGATGATCGCGATCGGAAAAGAGGATTTCGCCGATTTCCTCGCCGGGGGACACGCCATCGACACGCATTTCCGCGAGGCGCCGGTCCGGGAGAACATCCCGATGCTGCTCGGCCTCCTCGGCTTCTACCATCGCAACGTGCTCGGCTACCCGTCGCGGGCGATCCTGCCCTACGACCAGCGGCTCTCGCGCTTCCCCGCCTACCTGCAGCAGCTCGACATGGAATCGAACGGCAAGTCGGTGACGATGGACAGCAAGCCGGTCGAGGGCCAGACGGGGCCGGTTGTCTGGGGCGAGCCCGGCACCAACGGCCAGCACGCCTTCTACCAGCTCATCCACCAGGGCACGACGATCATCCCCGCCGAGTTCATGATCGCCGCCAACGGCCACGAGAAGGAACTGCGCCACCAGCACGAGCTCCTGATCTCCAACTGCCTCGCCCAGTCGGAGGCGCTGATGAAGGGCCGCACGCTCACGGAGGCGAAGGCCCAGCTCCTCTCCAAGGGCATGGACCCGGCCAAGGCCGACCGCATCGCCCCGCACCGCGTCTTTCCGGGCAACCGGCCGTCGGTCACCATGGTCTATGACAGCCTGACCCCCTTCGCGCTCGGCCGGCTGATCGCGCTCTACGAGCATCGCGTCTTCGTCGAGGGCGCGCTCTTCGACATCAATTCCTTCGACCAGTGGGGCGTCGAGCTCGGCAAGGAACTGGCGACGGGGCTGCTGCCGGTGGTGGAGGGCAAGGAGAGCGCGGCGGGGCACGATTCGTCGACGGCGGGGCTGGTGGCGGCGCTGCTGAAGGCGGCGCGGTAAGGACAGGTTGCCCCTCACCTGCCTGCCGGCATCCTCTCCCCGCAGGCGGGGCGAGGAAGGCTGGGCTCACCGGTTTCCCTTCCTTGAAGCCGGAAACCATCACCACATCCCCTTCTCCCCGCTTGCGGGGAGAAGGTGGCGGCAGCCGGATGAGGGGCGGCGCCGCGCTCGAAACTGCCTCAGTCCAACCCGATCTCCCGCGCCCAGGGCGGATTGGCGCCGGCGCGCGAGACCGTCACCGCGGCGGCCCTGGCGCCGAGGGCGAGTGCGGCGGCGATCTGGTCTTCCGTCAGCTTCGCCACCTGTTCCTTGGTGAGCAGGTTCTGCATCTTCAGCGAGGCGAGGACGCCGGCGTCGAACGTATCGCCGGCGCCGACCGTGTCGACCACCTTCACCCGCTCGCTCGGCACCGTGACCTTGTGGCCCGCCGTATAGCCGACCGCCCCTTCCGCGCCGCGCGTCACCACGACGAGCTTCGCGCCGTGATGCAGCCAGTGACGGGCGAGCGCCTCCTCGTCGCCTTCGAGGCCGAACCAGGCGAGATCCTCGTCGGAGAATTTCACGATGTCGGCCATCGCCGCCATGCGGCGGATGCGGGCGAGATGGGCGTCCTTGTCCCGGATGAAGCCGGGACGGATGTTGGGATCGAGCGAGATGACGCGCCTGTCGTGCTCGCGCCGCATGAGCGCCTCGTAGGTCGAGCCGCAGGGTTCCGGGATCAGGCTGATCGCACCGAAATGCAGCGCCTCGCAGTCGTCGCCGAGGGCGGGAAGCTCCGCCTCGGTGATCATGCGGCCGGCCGTGTTCTCGTCGTAGAAGGCATAGGTCGCGTGCCCGTCGACCAGCTTGACGAAGGCGACCGTGGTCGGCCGCGACAGCGTCGCGCAGTAGCTGTAGTCGACCCCGCTATCGCGCAGCGTCTCGCGCAGGATGTCGCCCATCATGTCGTCGGACAGGCCGGTGAAGAAGCCCGTCGGCACGCCGAGCCGGCCGAGCGCGATGGCCGTGTTGAAGATGGCGCCGCCCGCATAGGGGGCATAGGCGCTCTCGCCGAGCGTCGACGTGCGCGGCAGCATGTCGATCAGCGCCTCACCGCAACACAGGATCATGGACAGTCCTCCCCGTTCATTCTTTCAATCGATTTAATCGATCTCGGCGAAAAGCGCCAGCGTCCTTTTCAGGCCGTCGGCAATTCGGCGACGCCGCCGTGGGAGGCCGACCAGGCGAGCGGCGCGTCGAGGAAGGCCTCGACGGAGGCGAGTGTTTCCTCGTCGAACAGCTTTTCTGCACGCGCGGCGGCCAGGACCTCGCGCCAGGTGGCGATGTGGTGGAGTTTCACGCCGCCGTTCGCGAAGCGTGCCTCGGCCTCCTTGAAGATGCCGTAGTAGAAGAGCGCCATGCCGTGCTCGACGACGCCGCCAGCCGCCCGGATCGCGTCGATGAAGGTGAACATGGAGCCGCCGGCCGTCGTCAGGTCCTCGATGACGAGCACGCGGGCGCCTTCCGGCATGTGGCCTTCGATCTGCGCGTTGCGGCCGTGGCCCTTCGGCTTCTTGCGCACGTAGATCATCGGCAGGCCGAGCCGGTCGGCAAGGAGGGCGGCGAAGGGGATGCCAGCCGTCTCGCCGCCCGCCACCACGTCGAAGCGCTCGAAGCCCGCACCGCGGGTGACGGTGGCGGCGGCGAAATCCATGATCGCCGAGCGGATGCGCGGGAAGGAGATCAGCTTGCGGCAGTCGATATAGACCGGGCTCGCCATGCCGGAGGCGAGCCGGTAGGGCTCCTCGGGGCGGAAGTGCACCGCCCTGATCTCCCATAGCATGCGGGCCATCAGCTCCGCCATCACGCTTCTGTCCGGAAAGGAATTGGAAAACATCGGCTTCTCCCGCATGGCTCTCCCGCGAGCGCATAGCAGCAAGAGCCCCGGCTTTCCAGACGCCGGACGGCAAAAACCCTCCCGGAGGCCGGGGAGGGTTTTCGGGAGGATCGATGTTTTAGGCTCAGGCGGCGACAGGCCGGCCGGCGGCGGCGCGGGCGTCGATCGAGAAGGCGCCGGGGCCGAAAGCGGCGAGCACGAGGAAGCCGCCGGCAATCGTGATGTTCTTCCACATCATCAGGCCGTTGAAGACGGTCAGCAGGCCGTTCGCGCCTTCCGGGAAGTCCGGGATGTTGATCGCGCCGGAATGGAAGACGAGGGCCGTGAACACGCAGAACACGGCGAGCAGCCAGGAGGCGATCCGCGTCTGGAAGCCGACGAGGATGAAGAGGCCGGCGACGAGCTCGAAGAGGCCCGCGAGATAGGCGAGCGCGGTCGCGGCCGGAAGGCCGGCGCCGGCGATCATGCCGGCCGTGCCTGCGGGATCGATCAGCTTCGGATAGCCGGCGGTGATGAACATCAGGGAAAGAAGGATGCGCCCGGCGAGGACGACGAGATTCTGCTGCATGGAAGGCTCCTGTGGCTTCAGCGTTTGCGGTGGGAACCCGATAGCAGCTTTCATTCGTCAAGACAGGCGGCCGATCCGGCTACAGTTCGTTCTCTTTTCGTGAACGATGCTGTTTCCGGGGAAACAGGCGGGGCGGCGCCGGCGTGCGACAAGCCGGAGCGAAGACCCGCCTGCCCCACCGGAGCGTTCCATGCGTCACGACCTGCTCGCGCTCATCCTCGCCGTCCTCTCGCTCGCCATCACCGCGGGCGGCCGGACGGAGCCTGCCGGCAGCGACGGCGTGCGGCAGCGCCAGGCCTGCATCACGCAGGCCATCCGCACGCAGGCGGACGGCAAGCCGTTGACGAAGCGCGTGCGCCTCTGCCGCTAGCGCGGGCGCGGCCGCTCTTTTCTGTTGCATGCGCCCGGCGGCTGGGCGAAGATTTCCGCCGAGAGGCCCGCCCGCCCGTTCCCGGGCGGCGGCGGGGGAAACCGGACATGAACGAGATCAACAGGAGTGCCGCGTTCTGGCGTTCCTTTCCGATTTTCGAAGGCTTCGGCAAGGAGACGATCGCCGAGATCGCGGCGATCGCCACCTGGCGCCGGTGGCCGGCCGGCACCGTCATCTTCCAGCGCGGCGACGAGGGCACCTATCTGATCGTGCTCGTCGACGGCCGCATCAAGCTCTCGCTCATCACGCCGCAGGGCAAGGAACTGTCGCTGCGCCAGCTCGAGGCGGGCTCCATCCTCGGCGAGATGGCGATCCTCGACGGCCAGCCGCGCTCGGCCGACGCCACCGCCGTCGTCGCCACCGAAGGCTACGTCATCTCCAAGCGCGACTTCCTGGAGATCCTCACCCGCAATCCGACGGCCTCGCAGGCGATCATCCACTATCTCTGCACCAAGCTGCGCGAGACGACGGAGCAGCTGGAGACCATCGCGCTCTACGACCTGGAGGCGCGCGTCGCCCGCTTCTTCCTCGCCACGCTGCGCAACATCCACGGCGATGACCTGCCCGACAGCGCCAACCTGCAGCTCTCGCTCAGCCAGACGGAGATCGCCAGCATCGTCGGCGCGAGCCGGCCGAAGATCAACCGCTCCATCCTCTCATTGGAAGAAGCCGGCGCGATCCGCCGCAAGGACGGCATCATCCAGTGCAATATCGGCCGGCTCCAGGGGATCGCCGAGCCGGACGATGACTAGGCCGGCATGATCGCGAAGAGGCACAGGCCGCTCGTCGCGGGGCTTGCCGCGAGCCTCGTCGGCGCGCTCGCCCTCCTCGCCTTCGGCGAGACGGCGCTGGAACGGCAGCGGGAATTCTTCTTCGACGCGCTGACGCAGGCCGTGCCCGTCGCGCAGGCGGACGGGATCGTCGTCGTCGACATCGACCGCAAGGCCTTCCAGAGCGCGCCGGACAGGAGCTGGACGCGGGAGGAGACCGCCGCGCTGATCGACCGGCTTGCGGCGGCGAGGCCCGCCGCGATCGCCTTCGACTTCGTCTTCAGCACCGATTGCACCGCCGAGGAGCCGGCGAACGCCGCCCTTGCCGCCGCCATCGGCCGCGTGCCGACCGTGCTCGGCTTCCTGATCGGCGACGATGCGGACGCGGCACCGCGGCCGGTGCCGGCGCTGGCGCTGCAACGGCCGCTGGTCGCGCCCGATCTCTGGTTCATCGACGGCACGGAAACGTCCTGCGCCTTCCTGCAGGACCGGGCGGTCTCGGCAGCGGCAGCCTTCCTCGTCGGCGACGAGGACGCGGTGGTGCGCCGCGTGCAGGCCTATGCCATCGTCGGCAATGCCGCCTATCCTGCGCTCGGCGTCGAGGCGGCGCGGCTGGCGGCGGGCACGCGCACGCCGGTGCTGGGCGGCGATCCCGCCTGGGTGCGGCACGACACGCGCATCCTGCGCCTCGACGAGGACGGCAGCCTGCGCTTCGTCGCAAGCGGCGCCGAGGCGATCGCCGCGCGCACCGTCTCGGCGGCGGACGTGGCGCAAGGCCATGTGCCGGCGGAGCGCCTTGCCGGCAAGGTGGTGCTGATCGGTAGCAGCCTGCCCAATCTCGGGGGCCTGCGCGCCAGCGCCTCCATGCCGCTCGAACCTTCCGTGCAGATCCATGCCGACGTCGCCAACGCCATCCTGACCGGATATATCCCGATGCGCGATCCGGCCCTCCTGCCCGTCGAGACGGGCTTCGCCTTCCTCGGCGGGGCGGCGGCGGCCCTTGCGGCATCGCGCTCGCGCCCGCTGCTCTCGGCCCTTGCCGGCCTTCTTCTCGTCGGCGCGGTCTTCGCCGCGGCGCTGCTGCTCTATGTCCGCACGGGCCTGCTGGCGGACGCGATCGGCGTCTCGCTCGTCGTCGCGCTCGCCGCCCTCGTCACCGGGCTCCTGCAGTATGCCCATGTGCGCCGCGCGGAGGCGACGGCCAGGCTGCGCTTCTCGCAATACCTGCCGCAATCGGTCGTCGCCCGCTATATCGACAATCCGGAGCTTGCGCGCGTGGCGGGCGAGGAGCGCCAGGTGACGGCGCTCTTCACCGACATCGAGGGCTTTTCCGCGCTCGCCCAGAAGATCGGGCCGCATGATCTCGTCAAGCTGCTCGACATCTATTTCTCCGAGGTGAACGCGCTCGTCGCCAGCCACGGCGGCATGGTCGACAAGGTGGTGGGCGATGCGGTGCACGCGCTCTTCAACGCGCCGGACGATCTCGACCGCCACGTCGACAAGGCGCTCGCCTGCGCCGAGGAAATCCGGGCGCTCACCGAGGAGATGCGCCGCCGTTCCGCCTTCCTCGAAAAGGACTTCGGCCGCACGCGTATCGGCATCGAGACGGGGATGGCGGTGCTGGGGGAGGTCGGGGCAGGCGGCAAGCTCGATTACACGGCGCATGGCGACGCGGTGAACCTCGCCGCCCGCCTGCAGGACGCCAACAAGTTCCTCGGCACGCAGATCTGCGTCGGCCCGCGCGCGGCGGGCGAGACGAGCCGGCCGCTGCGCGCCATCGGCCGCCACGAGATCCGCGGCTTCGGCACGATGGACCTCTTCACGCTGGACTGACCAAGGCTGTCGTGGCTGGACAAGGCCCCTCATCCGGCCTGCCGGCCACCTTCTCCCTGGCTGCGGGGAGAAGGGGATCCGCGGCATCGTTTTCCCGAAGCATCACCGTTTCGCGGGGCAAGTCCCCTCTCCCCGCTTGCGGGGAGAGCGACTGTCTTGAATTACAAGCCAAGAAAGGGCTTAGGAACGAGGAGTTTGTAGAGAGTTTCGGTGTCCCATCCTTGCGCATAGCGGGCTTGGTCCCCGGCCGGAGCTTGGCCCAAGCGACTGTACGGGCTTGGAAATCCCGGCCGGTGTCCCTTGCTCTCCCACGAACTTGAAGTTCTTAGAGTTGTCGGGCTTGGTCGCCAACCTTCCCGGACCGGACAGTCCGGGAAGCAAATTCCAAGTTACAAGGGTGAGGGTGAGAGGCAAAACCGAGGCGATACCTGCTCGACTAACGAAGACCGACGCTGGCATAGGCCTCGCGGATGCGGGCCTCGCCCCATCGCACGACCTCGCCGGGCGCGGCGCCCGGCGTCGCGATCTCGACGCCCTCGCCGCCGCCCACTTCCTTCGTCACGCCGGCGCCGGTGACGGCGACGCGGCCGTGCTCGACGAAGACGGCGAAGACGCCGCGGCTGGGGCCGGCGAAGAACTTCGTGCCGCGCACGCCGATCATGCCGAAGGCGGTGCGCATGGTGAGGTCGATCTTGGCGAGGCCCTCCGGCCGGTCGAACACCATCTGTCCGGTGCCGAGCTCGATGACGCCGCCCTGGCCGGCGATGAAGCTGTCGACCAGCAGTTCCGTGTCGCTGCCGAGCAGGAGCATCGTGTCGCCGCCGAGTTCGAGCGAGGCGAAGCTGTCGCGGCCGGTCGAAACGAAATCGCGGTCCATCACGCTCGCCCCGGCCTTCAGGCCTTCGCGGTGGTTCGCCTGCTTGCGGGTGACGTCGCCGGTGATCTCCACCGCCTTGCCGATGACGGTGTTGGCCTGCGTCGCGCGAATGCCGATGCCGGTGAGCGCGAGCGCGCCGCCCGCCACGAAAAGCCGGCGGCTGAGGGGGAAGGGACCGGAAGATTGCAGCCTTCGCATGACTTACCTCGCTGAAACCCGTTGAACCGCGCGGGACGCGCCCGCCTCTTCCTTTATGCGTCCGTCCCCGCCGCCGCCTCTGTTCCCGCGGAAACAAGCCGCCCGCGGCCGGCCGTCTATCCTGCGGCCATCATCAGACGGGAGACGGATCATGACCATGCGATCCACGATAGTGAAGACGGCCGGCCGCACCTTTTTCTTCGCGGCGCTCCTTTCCACCGTCGCCGGCGGCGCGCTGGCGAGCGGGTTTTCGCTCGATGACCGTTGCGACGCGGCGGCCGCGAGCCGCTACGACATGACGCGCAACGCAGCCTTCGCGCCGGTCGCGCTGGAAGACATCGTGCTCGGTCCCGCCCTTTCGGCCTGCCGCGAAGCCTACAATGCCGGCGGCGGCGCGCGCATGGCGTTCCAGCTCGCCCGCGCCCTGGAGCGCGCCGGCCAGGACCTCGACGCGATGAAGCTCTATGCGGAAGCGGCGAGCCTCGGCCATACGGTCGCCATGGTCCATTACGGGGCGATGCTCGGCAAGCGCGGCGACGCGGCAAGCGAGTTCGGCCTCTACAGGAAGTCCGCGGAACTGGGCGACGTGCTCGGCGCCTACAATCTCGGCGTCGCCTATCGCGACGGCATCGGCACGGAAATCGACGGGCAGCAGGCGGTGCGCTGGTTCGAGAAGGCCTCGGCCGGCGGCGACGAGACCGCCGCCTTCAATCTCGGCGTGCTCTTCGACGACGGCGGCCTGGTCGAGGAGGACGACGCCCGCGCCATCGCCTGGTACCGGCTCGCCGCCGAACGCGGCAGCGTCGACGCCATGATCAACCTCGGCCTGATGCTGGAGGCCGGCGAGGGCGTGGCGCAGGACCTGACGGCCGCCGCCGGCTATTTCCAGAAGGCGGCCGCGCGCGGCGACAGCTTCGGCAAGCTGAAGCTCGGCCTGATGCAGCAGAGCGGCATCGGCATCGTCAAGGACATCGAGGAGGCCGTGGCGAGCCTGGTCGCCGCCTTCGAGATGCGCGACGTCGACCTCGAGGTCATCCTGCGCGACGCGCCGGAGCAGTTGAGCGCCGATGCCCGCCTCGCCATCAAGCGGGTGCTCGCCGAGCGCAGGATGATCGAGGGGGCGGACGACGCCGAGATCGACCCGATCACCCTCGGCGCCATCGAGAAGCACTACGCCGTGGAATAGGCGGTCAGCGGATCTCGCCCGCCTGCGGCCCCCAGGTGTCGGTCATCGCGAAGCCCTCGGCGAGCGGGTCGGTCGGGTCGAGGGCGATCTGGTGCAGGCCGAAGGTCCAGCCGCGGCCGGTGATCGTCGGGATGATCGCCGGGCGTCCGGCGACCGTGGTCTCCGCCGCAAGCCCCACCTCGAACTCGGAGCCGATGATCGAGCGCGAGCGGAACGTGTCGCCGACCTTGGCGAGGCCGCGCGCGTGCAGCGTCGCGAGGTTGGCGGAATTGCCGGTGCCGCAGGGCGAGCGGTCGACGCGGCCGGGCCACATGGTCGTCGCCGTGCGCACCGTGCCGTCCGGATCGCGGTCGCGGAACATGACATAGGCGATGCCGCTGATCTCCGGGATGTCCGGATGGACAACGGGCATCGCCCTGTTGATCAGGTCCTTCAGCACCATGCCGGCGTCGACCAGCGCGCGGGCATTGGCCTTCTCGATGGTCGTGCCGATCTCGCGGACATCCACCAATGCGTAGAAGATGCCGCCATAGCTGATGTCGAAGCGCACGCGGCCCCAGTGCGGCGTGTCGATCTCGGCGTCGAGCGTGTGGGCGAAGCAGGGCACCATGGTGAGCTTCACCTTCTCGCAGCGGCCGTCGCGGCAGGTCGCCGTCGCCTTGACGAGGCCGGCGGCCGTATCGAGCACCACCACCGTCTCCGGCTCCTTCATCTCGACGATGCCGGATTCGAGCAGTGCCGTGGTGACGCAGATCGAGTTCGAGCCGGAGGAGGCGTGCGCCTGGTCGGCCTGCAGGATGATGAAGCCCGCATCCGCCTCCGGGCGCTTGGCCGGCACGAGCAGGTTGACCGAGCCGGTGGCGGCCGCGCGCGGCTCCAGGCAGAGGAAGCGGCGCAGGCTGTCGTCCACGGTGTTGATGTGGTTCAACTGCTCGGCGATCGTGTCGCCGGGGATCTTCGGCACGCCGCCGATCGCCACCTTGCCGATCTCGCCCTCGCAGTGAACGTCCAGAAGCTGGATCGTGCGCTTCCATCTCATGTCGATATGCTCCGCCGGTTGCCGGCCCGTGGCCGATTTTCGCCGCTACTGATATATCAGGTCGGCGTCCATTCCAACTGCTTTCCGGGCCGTTCCCGGCTCTTGCGCGGCACGGGAATGGCCTTAAAACGAATGCCTGCGGCAATCCGTCCGCCTGCCCCGAGAGTCCCGCCGAGACCCGCCTCCATGACCAAGCTCATCGTCTTCACCGACCTCCACATGGTGCCGGAAGGCACGACGATCATCGGCCTCGATCCCTACCAGCGCCTGCTCGCCGGCATCGAGCACGTCAACCGCCACCATGCGGACGCCGACCGGGTGATCTTCACCGGCGACCTCACCCACCGGTCCGACGCCGCCTCCTACGCGCGGCTGCGCGATCTCCTCTCGCTGCTGGTGCCGCCGGCGGCGATCACCATCGGCAACCACGACCACCGCGACCGCTTCCTCGAGACCTTCGCCCGTGTCGGGACGGACGAGCACGGGTTCGTGCAGCAGGTGATCGACTTTCCCGACTGCCGCGCGGTGCTGCTCGACACGCTGTTCGCCCCGCCCTACGACTATCCGCTGAGCCACGCCGGCTATCTCTGCGAGCGGCGGCTCGGCTGGCTCGACCGCACGCTCGGCGGCGCGGGCGGCAGGCCGGTCCTCCTCTTCATGCACCATCCGCCGCACAAGACGGGCTTTTCCGGCATGGACGCGATCCGCCTCGGCAACGAGGACGCATTCTACGACGTCGTGCTGAGGCACGGCAATGTCCGCCACATCTTCGCCGGCCATGTCCACCGCACCATCGGCGGCTCGCATCGCGGCATCCCGTTCTCGATCTTCAAGAGCCCCGTGCACCAGCAGCCGATGCCCTTCGACACGCCGGACACCTCGCTTTCCGTGGACGAGCCGGCCGCCTACGGCATCGTCGTGGTGACGGAACACGGCCTGCAGGTCCACAACGAGGATTACGAGATCGCCGGGCGCGAGGTCGCGGTCGCCTGAGGAAACCGATCTTATCGTCCGTTACACATCGTGATTTTCCGGGGCCGCCTGCGGGGAACAGAAGGAGGCATCCCACGTTTTCTCCGCCGAGGGGTTGGAAACCCAACGCTCGAAGGAGAACACCATGCGCAAGATTCTCATGGCCGGGGCCGCCCTGGCCCTCATCGGCGCGACGGCTGCCCACGCGGATGACCGGGAACGGGAAGCCGTCGGCGGAGCCGCTGGCGGCGCCGTCGGTGCCGCGGCAGGTGCCGCCATCGGCGGGCCGGTCGGCGCCGTGGTCGGCGGCATCGCCGGCATGACGATCGGCGCGGAAACGGCCGTCCCGGACGACGCCCGCGTCTACGTCATCGAAAACCCGACGCCGCCAGTCGTCGTGGACGGCCAGATTTCCGCCGACACGCGCTTTGACGACACCGTCGTCCTGACGCCGATCCCGGACCACCCGGACCTCGCCTATGTCTATGTCGACAACCGTCCGGTCATCGTGCGCGCCGACAGCCGCCAGGTGATCTATGCGCCGGAGGTCGAGACGACGGCGAGCATCTCGTCCGGCGTTCCGGACACGACCATCACCTATGTGGAACGCCACCCGGTCGATCCGGTCATTCTCGAAGGCCCCGTCGAGGCGGGCGTCGTCATCCCCGACACCGTGCAGATCGTCGAGATCCCCGAAAGCCCGGACTACGGCTACATCTATGTCGACGAACGCCCGGTCGTCGTCAACCGCGGTACCCGCGAAGTGATCTGGGTGCGCTGAGGACTGCGATTTCCCGGTAGGACGAACGAAGGGCGGCTCCGCGCGGGGCCGCCCTTTTCATTGCCCCGTCGCGGTGACGGCGGTGTTCTCGACCGAGCTGCCGAGACGGCGCCACTGGGCATCGTAGTTGCGGCGCGTGACCGGATCGAACACGGCGATCGGCGTGGAGACGGCGATGCTCGCGGCACTGCCGACCGTCTGCGCCGTGCCGAGCGCCACCGCGCCGATCCGCTCGCCGAAGCCCACCTCGGAATCCGTGATCGTCTGTCCCTCGATCAGCCGGTTGCCGATGAGGCGGACGACCTCGGGGCTTTCGGCGAACTTTCCGTGGTTCAGGCTGTCGCCGGTCTTGAGCGCCGTCAGGTCGAGCACGGTGATGCCCTGCTTCTCGAGCAGCGTGCGGTAGGGCTCCTCGGCCGGATCGATCTGGCCGAGGCGGTCGACATTGCCGGAGATGCGCCGCGACAGCGTCAGCGCCCGGTCGTCGCGCGAGACGAAGAGCGTGAACTTCGGCTTGTCCTTGCCGATGGCGTTGAGCTGCTGGGCGAAGACGTCGACGTCGAGATCGGGCGAGGCGAGGATGACCTGCTGGATCTTCTTCGGCACGCGCCCGTCGCGGATCGCCATCTGCCTGAGCGTCTCGACCGCAAGCCAGGTGCCCATGGAATGGGCCATGATGGTGATCTCGCTCACGTTCGGCGTGTCGATCGCCGCGCGCAACAGGTCCTCCAGCGCGTCACGCGAATAGTTCGTGCTTTCCTTGTCGTAGGAATAGTCGAAGATGCTGGCGCGCGAGGGCCAGGTGAAGACGACCGCCGCCGCATCCGTCCTGGAATCGTGGACGATCTGCGCGAAGCGGTAGACGGCATCCTCGTAACGGTTGTTGAAGCCGTGCACGAAGACCAGCACGCGCCGGTTTTCCGGCAGGTGGCGGGCGAGCCAGGCGCGGCCCGCCTTCGCGCTCTCGACGGGCGTCACGCTGACGGTGGCGAATTCCTTGAGCGGATCGGCGGGAAGCTTCTTCGGCCATTGGACCTGGCCGATCTTCCGGTTCTTCTCCGGCGGGATGGAGACGACGATGTCGCGAAGCATGAGGCCGGAGCCGCGCTCGCCGGAAAAGAGCACGCCCGGCTCCTCGGTGGGCGCGCGCGTGGTGGCGACGAGAAGGTCGACCGTCGAGGTGCCCGCCGGCGCCGTGCCGTTCGGAACGAGCACGCCCTCCGGCCGGCCCGCGCAGCCCGAAAGCGAAAGCGCGGCGGCAAGCAGCAGGCTTGCGAGCACGCGCGGCATTCCGGGGATCGTCATGGACCGCTTCATTCCGCCTTCCTTCCGACCGGCGTCGGAACGCCGCTCGCTCCTGCTTAGCCGAGTGGCGGCGGCTTTTGAAGCGATGCGGAGGGGACGAGCCGCCCGCGGCGGGCTGCGAAGCGCCCGGCGTGGCTTATCGGACACGCCACGGCCGGCTCACGGCGCCTCGGCCACCCCCGTCACCCGGCTGCGTCCGACGTGGATGACCGCCTCCATCGCCCGGCGGGCGCCGGCCTCGTCGCGGCGTCGGATCTCCTCGACGATGCGCATGTGCGAGGCGGCGACGTCGCCGATGCGGATGCGGTCGGCCTTGGGCGAGCTCAGCTTGAACACGCCGGCGAGCGCGGCCTCGATCAGGCTGCCGACGGTGCGCAGGAAGGGATTGCCGGAGGCCTCCATGACGGAGAGATGGAAGCGCAGGTCGGCGAGCGCCAGCGTCTCGGGCGTGTGCGCCGGATCGCCCATGGCGAGCGCCAGATGCATCATCTGGTTGATGTCGGCCTCGCTCGCGTGCCGGGCGGCGAGCGCCGCCGCATGCGGCTCGAAGCCGAGGCGGATGTCGCTCAGGTGCAGCAGGAAATCCTCGTCGACGCCGACGGCGAAATGCCAGGTGAGGATGTCGCCGTCGAACAGGTTCCATTGCTCGCGCGGCGTCACCCGCGTGCCGATGCGGGCGCGCGGCACCACGAGCCCCTTGGCGGCGAGCGTCTTCATCGCCTCGCGCAGCACGGTGCGGGAGACGCCGAAGCGGGCCTCGAGCTCCTGGTCGCCCGGCAGCGTCGTGCCGACCGGAAACTCGCCGGCGACGATGGCCTTGCCGAGCGCGTGCACCACCTGGGCGTGGCTGGTGCGCGCGGCCGATCCGCCCATCACCGTCTCCAGCACTCCCCTCCTGCCGCGCGGCATGCGCCCCGTCCTTTCCCGTCAGGCATGACGCCTTCGTCGTTCCGTCACGTGGATCAGCCCCTTCTGGAGCAGGATGAAGATGAAGAGCAGCAGGCCGATCAGGATCTTCGTCCACCAGCTCGACAGCGATCCGTCGAAGGTGATGTAGGTCTGGATCAGGCCCTGGATCAGGATGCCGACCAGCGTGCCGGCGACGAAACCGGAACCGCCGGTGAGCAGCGTGCCGCCGATGACGACGGCGGCGATGGCGTCGAGCTCGACGCCGACGGCGGCGAGCGAATAGCCGGCCGAGGTGTAGAGCGAGAAGACGATGCCCGAGAGGCCGGCGAGGAAGCCGGAGAGCGCGTAGATCGCGACCGTCGTGCGGCCGATGGGCACGCCCATCAGCTCGGCCGTCGCGGCCCCGCCGCCGAGCGCATAGACATTGGCGCCGAAGCGGGTGCGGTGGGCGATCAGGATGCCGGCCGCGAAGACGACCAGCATCAGCCCGCCGATCAGCGTGATGCGCCCGCCGCCGGGCAGCTTGTAATAGAGGCCCTTCAGCGTCGCGTAGAAGGGGTGGCGCACCGGAATGGAATCGATCGACAGCACGAAGGCCATGCCGCGCGCCAGGAACATGCCGGCGAGTGTGACGATGAAGGGCGGCATGTCGAGATGATGGATGATCGCCCCCATCAGCGCGCCGAAGGCCGTGGTGACGAGAAGCGCCAGCGCGAAGGCGGCGAGCGGGTGGATGTCCGTCGCCTGCAGCAGCACGGCGAGGAAAACGCCGGTAAACGCGATGACCGCGCCGATCGAGAGATCGATGCCGCCCGACAGGATCACGAAGGTCATGCCGACGGCGGCGATGCCGAGGAAGGCGTTGTCGGTGAGGAGATTGCCGATCACCCGCGTCGACAGCATGTTCGGATATTGCAGCACGCAGACGAGATAGGCGGCGAGGAAGATCGCGACGGTCGCCGTCAGCGGAAGATAGCGCGCGTTCATTTCGCCTCCTCGCCCGCCTTGCCGGCCGCCGTTGCCCGCGGACGCGAGAACCAGACGAAGGCGGACTGCGCCCGCGGCGACTGGATGACCAGGATCAGGACGATGATCGCCGCCTTGATGATGAGGTTGAACTCCGGCGGGAAGCCGGACAGCAGGATGCCGGTGTTGATCGCCTGGATGATCAGCGCGCCGATCAGCGAGGCGGCGATGCTGAACCGGCCGCCGAGCAGCGAGGTGCCGCCGACGACGACGGCGAGGATCGCGTCGAGCTCCAGCCAGAGGCCGGCATTGTTGGCGTCGGCGCCGCGGATATCGGCGGCGGCGATGATGCCGGCGATCGCCGCGCAGAGGCCGGACAGCATGTAGGCGGCGATCAGCAGCACGCCGGTCGAGACGCCCGACAGCATGGCGGCGCGGCGGTTGACGCCAAGCGCCTCGATCAGCATGCCGAGCGCGGTGCGCCGGACCACCAGCGCGACGGCGAGCCCGAAGACGAGCCAGATGACGACCGGCATCGGCAGGCCGAGGAACGAACCGCTGCCGATGAAGATCAGTCCCGGATCGTTGAAGGTGAGGATCGCGCCCTCGGTGACAAGCTGGGCGATACCGCGGCCGGCCACCATCAGCACCAGCGTGGCGATGATCGGCTGGATGTCGAGGACCGCGACGAGCAGGCCGTTCCAAAGGCCGCACAGCACGCCGGTGCCGAGCGTGATCGCAAGCGTCGCGGCCAGTCCGTAACCGGAGGTGATGCAGGCGGCGGCGACCGCGCCGCAGATCGCCATCACCGCGCCGACCGACAGGTCGATGCCCTTGGTGGCGATCACCACCGTCATGCCGATGGCGAGCAGCGCCACCGGCGCGCCGCGGTTGAGAATGTCGATCAGGCTGCCGTAGAGCCTTCCGTTCTGGATCTCCAGCTTGAAGAAGCCCGGAAAGGCGAGCGAGACCATCAGCAGGATGACGGCAAGAGCCGCGACCTGCGGGAAGAGGCGGCGCGCATAAGCCTTGAGGGTCGCGCTCATGTCCCGGCCCTCCCGTCGGATGCGGCGATGGCCTCGACGATGGCCCCGGTGGTGACGCGCTCACCGGCGAGCTCCGCCACATGGGCGCGGTCGCGCAGCACCAGCACGCGGCTCGAATAGGCGACGAGCTCCTCCAGCTCGGACGAGATGACGATCAGCGACATGCCCTTTTCGCAAAGCTCCTCGATGAGGCGGATGATCTCCGCATGCGCCCCGACGTCGATGCCGCGAGTCGGCTCGTCCAGGATCAGGAAATCCGGATTGGTGGCGAGCCAGCGCGCGAGGATCGCCTTCTGCTGGTTGCCGCCGGAAAGCAGGCGGATCGGCTTCTCGCGGTCGGAGGTGCGGATGTCGAGCGCCCTGATGTAGTGGTCGGCGAGCCGGTCCTGCTCGCCGCGGCTGAGCGGTCGCGCCCAGCCGCGACGGGCCTGGAGCGCCAGCGCGATGTTCTCGCGCACCGAGAGGTCTCCAATGATGCCGTCGACCTTGCGATCCTCCGGGCAGAAACCGAATTTCTCGCGGATGGCGGCGCGCGGCGAGGAGAGGTCGAGCGGGCGGCCGTCGGCCTCGGCCGTGCCGCTGTCGGCACGCTCGGCGCCGAAGAGGATTTCCGCCGTCTCGGTGCGGCCGGAGCCGAGCAGGCCGGCGATGCCGACGACCTCGCCCGTGCGCACGTCGAGATCGAAGGGGCGGATATGGCCCTTGCGGCCGAAGCCGCGGAAGCGGTAGCGCACGTCGCCGCCCGGTGCCGCATGGCGGTTACCGCTCCCCACCTCGCCGACGAGCTCGCGGCCAAGCATCATGGCGATGAGATCGCGCCGCGGCAACGCCGCCGTCTCGCGCGTGCCGACGAGCTGGCCGTTGCGCAGCACGGTGATGCGATCGGAGATCTCGTAGACCTGCTCGAGGAAATGGGTGATGAAGACGATGCCGAGGCCGCGCTCCTTGAGACGGCGGACGATGCGGAAGAGCAGCGCGACCTCGTGCGTGTCGAGGCTGGCCGTCGGCTCGTCGAGGATCAGCACCTTGCCGGAGAGATCGACCGCACGGGCGATGGCGACGACCTGCTGCACGGCGACGGAATAGGCCGAAAGGCCGGCCGTGACGTCGATGTCGAGATCGTATTCGGAAAGCAGCGCCCGGGCGCGGCGGTTCATCTCGCGCGCGTCGACGAGGCCGAAGCGGCGCGGCTGGCGGCCGAGGAAGAGGTTCTCGGCGACCGTCAGGTTCGCCAGCAGGTTCACCTCCTGGTAGACCGTGCCGATGCCGAGCTTCTGGGCCTCCAGCGTGTCGCGCGGGTCCACCTCCCCGCCGTCGAGGAGGATGCGCCCGCCATCGCGGCGATAGGCGCCTGTGAGGCACTTGACGAGCGTCGACTTGCCGGCGCCGTTCTCGCCGAGCAGCGCATGCACCTCGCCGCGCGCAAGCGAGAAATCGACGCGGTCGAGCGCCCTGGCGCCGGGAAAGACCTTGTCGATCCCCACCGCCGAAAGAACATAGGAACTGGCCGACTGCATGATCCCGACCCGAATGATATGGACTGTCGAGGCACGCGCCCCGCTTCCCGCAGGATAGCGGAGCGCGCGGGAGAGATCAGTAGCCGAGGCCCTTCTTCTCCTCGTAGACCTTCATCGGATCGTCGGCCTGGGTGTAGAGCTTCGATTCCGTCTGGATCCACTTCGGCGGGGCCTTGCCGTCCTTGCGGTAGGCTTCGAGCGCGTCGAAGGCGGGGCCGGCCATGTTCGGCGTCAGCTCCACGGTGGCGTTCGCCTCGCCGGCGGCCATCGCCTGGAAGATGTCCGGGACGGCGTCGATCGAGACGACGAGGATGTCCGTGCCGGGCTTCAGGCCCGCCTCCTTGATCGCCTGGATGGCGCCGACGGCCATGTCGTCGTTGTGGGCATAGAGCGCACAGATGTTCTTGCCGCCGTCTTCGGCCTTCAGGAAGCTCTCCATGACTTCCTTGCCCTTGGTGCGGGTGAAGTCGCCGGTCTGGCTGCGGATGATCTTCAGGTTGGCGTGGCCGGCGAGCGCTTCCTCGAAGCCCTTCTTGCGATCGATGGCCGGCGAGGAGCCGGTCGTCCCCTGGAGCTCGACGACGTTGCAGTCCTTGCCGGCAACGGTGTCGACCAGCCACTGGCCGGCGACCTTGCCCTCATGGACGAGGTCGGAGGTGACGGCGGTGAGATAGAGATCGTCGGGGGCGTCGACCGTGCGGTCGAGCAGCACGACCGGGATCTCGGCGTCCTTAGCCTCCTGCAGCACCTCGTCCCAGCCGGTGGCGACGACGGGGGCGAGCAGGATGGCGTCGACCCCCTGGGCGATGAAGGAGCGCAGCGCCTTGATCTGGTTTTCCTGCTTCTGCTGGGCATCGGCGAACTTGAGGTCGATGCCGCGTTCCTCGGCCTGTTGCTTGGTCAGCGTGGTCTCGGCGGCGCGCCAGCCGGATTCCGACCCGATCTGCGAGAAGCCGACGGTGAGATCCGCGGCCGAGGCGGTGCCGAAAAACGAGGCAGCAAGGATCGTGGCACTCGCGAGTGCGACTTTGAATGTCATGATTTCCTCCCAAAGAAAGCTGCCGCGCGGCAGCCGGCTTAAAACATCATATTATATTACTATTGTAAACCATCAAATTGGCGACGGCGCACTTTTCCGGCCGGCGGCCGCAAAACGGCAGAACGCGGCCCTTGCCGGCGAAAGCCGCAAAGGCGTCGACGCACGCGAGAAGGCGATGCGCACGCGGCAAAAACGATCGATTTTCAGGAAGAGGGAAGTGGCGCACCGTTCAGGATAAAACTGGGCACCGCTATGTCATTGCAGGGCCTTTATAATTTTGGTTGAACCCGGCTTGATCCGGTCCGTGTTCGGCTTGTTCCGTCTCATGCCGGTGAACGAGATGAGCGCTGCACGGTAATCTCTCTTACCGCGCCCCTTTCTTCAGCTCCTTCATAAACTCGCCGAAATGCGGCAGGAGGGGCTTAAATAGTTCGTGGCTGCGATGTGCCAACATGACCTCGCCGAACAGCTTCAGTCCTATAGCGAGAGCGGTAGCCTCATCTTCAGAGAAAAGAGCTTTGTCTTTCATTCTTTGCACGACCACAAAGATGTCATCATGATTTCTCAAATCGAATGACAGTGAGGAATCCCGCACGGAATTGCCTTTTGCGTCTTCAAGTTGATCGATTGTTATCCTGTATAAATTGCCCTTCATGCACGACCTCCGAGAAAATACCTTTCGACAGCCTTTCATACCGTTTGTAGATGTGTCTATGCAGCCGCTCCGGGACCTTGCGAGAGCTTGGCGATGTAGCGGCCGCCGAGCCGCAGCACGAGCCTGCGCACGATGAACATGAACCCGTTCGTGGGAACGAAAATCTGCGACTTGAACCAGACGAGGCGCAGCTCCTTTTTCACCATCGGACGGAGCGTTTCTTCCCATTTGGCCAGTCCGGTGGCGACATCGCCCTTCGTTACGGAAACCGCCTCGCCCAGCTCGTAGCCGCCCTTCATCGCCATCGAAGCGCCGACGCCGGAATAGAGCGTCAGGCACCAGGCGGAGTCGCCGACGAGCACGACGCGGCCCTTATGCCATTTCGGCATTCGGACCTCGTGCACCGAATCGAACAGATAGTTCTTTCCAGCTCTTTCGAGATCGCTCAGTGCCTCGTCGACAATGCCAGAGCTTTTCATGTCCTTGTACGCCTCCCGAAGCGTTTCGACCGGGGGCTTCTTGAATTGCGCATCGATATCATCTGTACGGTAACTGAAGAGCGCTGTTGGCGTATGATCCTGGAGAGGAAATACGTATAGCGAGCGCGGGCCGTCGTTCAGGATGATGCCGTCCCTCGGGCGGAAGGTCTCAATCTGGCCGCTGAGCTGATAGGCGCAGATGATGGCATTGAGCGAATGCATGAATTCTTCATGTGGTCCGAACACCATCTTGCGCACAGTGGAGCGAAGGCCGTCCGCGCCGACTACGAGGTCGAAGGTCTCTTCGGTTTCGGCCTCGTCGGCGTGACGTAGCCGGACGTGTACCCGCTCACCCCCCTCCGCAATCTCAATCGGGGTGGTGGCGAAGCGAACCTCGATCTGGCCGTCGACCGCCTGCCACAACCCGGCCTCTATGTCCCCGCGCAGAAGGGTTGCGGGCTTGGTGGGCTGGTCGGCAAAGCCTGCGACGCGCACGCGGCTGCCGTCTCCTGTCAGGTGCCAGTTTTCCGAGTTCTCGGGAGTGCGGACGTGAATGCCTGCGGTCACTCCAAGCTTTTCGGCCGCCTCTTTCCCGATGTCGTTCAATCCGATGAAATAGCCGCCGGTACGCCTTTCAGGCGCGCGTTCGACGATGATCGGCTCCCAACCGTTCTTCTTGAGCGAGATGGCGCTGGACATACCGGCGATGCCGAGTCCGACGACGAGTGCACGTGGTTTCATTGTTCTTTTCCGTTCTAGTCAGTGTGGCCGTTGGAGGCAGATGCGGAACCCCGCGCGTCGGGGCTCGCTTGACAGTTGCCGATCGCCTCCAGTCCGGCGATCGCGAAGCTGTAGAGATGCTCGACCAGATCCTCGCGCGGCATGTGACGGATCTCGTCTGCCAAGGCCGAGACGTTCCGCCCGACGACGAGAAGCATCGCGCAAGGGGCAACGACGCTGATCAAGCAACGGAGCAGGGCCGGATCGCCGGATGGGATCGCTGTGATCTCGGCCAGAATGGCGAGCACGAAGGGAAACTTGCCCGGTATCTCGCTCCGCTGCAGCGCCTGAAGATTGGAGGTCGGGGACAAGAACTCGCGGCTCAGAACCCTCGCGTGCCAGCCGTGGTCGAGGGTCGCGCTCTCCACCAGCATTTCGATGAGCAGTCTCAGTTTTTCGCGCGCCGGCAAATCGGTTGAGACCAGTTGCTGAAGGCTCTCGATGCTGACCAGCCGTCGATGGGCCTCGACCAGGACCGCCTGATAGAGGCCATTGCGGCTGCCGAAGTGATAGTTGATCGAAGCAAGGTCAACTTCGGCTTTCGCCGCAATCATCTTGTTTGTCGTTTCCGCGAGACCAATCGAAGCAAACAACTCGCCCGCCGCGTCGAGAATGCGGTGATAGGTCACTCCCCCGTCCGTGCGCTGGGTGCGAACTGTCTTCTTCATGGCGACCACTTGTTCCGGTTCACGCTTCTCTCCGGCCTCTATCGACACCATCACTGTGCCCCCGCAATGATCTGCGCCGTGCCGTTGAACGGCGCCGACAGGATGCGGCCTGTTGTATCGAGCAGAAAGACCCCGGCCTGCCGGAAGCCACCCGCCGTTCTGTCCCGCTCCGCCGTGGAATAGCGGGCGGCGAAGGTCACGAAACGGTCGTGGTTGAAGGCGTCGTTTGAAGGCAATGTGCTGATATCGATGATCTGCACGCCGTTGAGCGCGGCAATCTTCTGGATTTCCGGATCGTCCACCTTGGCCGCGCCGAGGCGAGGCTTGCCGCCGGTGATCCGGCTCGACACGGCCAGCGCGCGATCATCGTTTGAGACGAGCACCGTCAGCGGCGGCGACAGCCGCCCGACGATCGCCACCTGCTTGCGGAAGACGTCGACATCGATGTCGGGGGAGGCAAGTCCGACCTGAAGCCGCGCGATCACGTCGCCCCGACCCTGAAGCCGCAACTGGCGCAGCGCTTCCATGACCAGCCACGCGCCCATGCTGTGACCGACGACCGTCACGCGACCGCCAGAGCGCGAACGGCTGAGCATCGTGAGAAGCTGAACGAGGTCGTCACGGGCATAGGTCGTCGAATCCCGATCGGCGACATAGCCCCTGAAATCGGCCTGCGATGGCCAGGAGAACAGCACGGGCACAGCGTGAGCGCCCGCCTCGGCCTTCAGTTGGGCGAGCCGGAACACCGCCTCCTGATAACTGTAATTATAGCCGTGGACGAAGACGACCACATTGTTGCCTTCGGCTTGCCGCATGCGGCTGACGCTCGCCTCGAAGCTTTTCCGGTCGTGCTCCCGCCGCCCGACAGTGATGAAGTCCTTTGACGGATCGCCTTCGCGCGACGGCGCAGATGCACCGGCCGGCCCGACCGTCTGCATCGTGAACTGCTCGTAGGTCAAAGCCCCACGATCCCCACCGAAAGCGGACGGCGTACCCGAAAGGGAACGATCCGTCACGGCGAAGACGGCGATGTCCTGTGTGTCCGTTGGACGGGCCGCGACAGGATTGAGCGTCTCCGGCCCCGGCCGGCTCGCACATCCTGCCAGCGCTGTTGCAAGAACCAGAAAGGATACACGGCAAGACAGCCCCAAGGACCGCCCGCGAATGCCGATCGGCGCCCGCGCTGCCTCCGGGCCGGAGGAACCACAGCATGCGGACACGGCTCCAGCGTTGGGGGGCGCTCCGGGCATGTGAGGCGCAGGCGCGACGATGGGAGAGCAGGCGTGCGGCAAAGGCGGCTCCTCGCAAACAGGACTCGACAATAACCATCTTTGTGACTAAATTCAATTTAAATTTAGTGTCCATATTTGGTCGCCCGCTCAGCCGCGTTGCCGAAAGTCCGCCTCATGAAGAAAGCCCGTGTCATCGTCCTACTCATCGCCGCACTCGCCGCAGGCGGCTGGTACTGGTGGAACCATCGGAATACCGACGATGCGAGCGCGCTGACGGTTTTCGGCAATGTCGACATCCGGCAGGTGTCGCTCGCTTTCGACGGCAGCGGCCGGATCGCCGAGCTCCGGGCCGAAGAAGGCGACAGCGTCAAGGCCGGACAGGTCATCGGCCTTCTCGACACGAAGACACTGGCGCTTCAGGCCGAGCAGCAGGAGGCCAATGTCGAGGCGCAGCGGCAAACGCTCGCGAAACTTCGCAACGGATCGCGACCAGAGGAGATCGAGCAGGCGCGCGCACAACTGGCATCAGCCGAGGCGGCGGCGACGCGCGCCGACCAGGACTATGCTCGAGCGACGAGCCTGCAGCGTTCCGCGAGTGGTGCGATCAGCGAGCAGACCGTCGATCAGAGACGCGCTGACGCGCAGGCTGCCCAGGCGAAGGTCAATGAGCTGCGTGCAGCGCTCGCACTCGCGCAAGCGGGCGCGCGCGCCGAGGACATCGCTGGCGCCGAAGCGCAATTCAAGGCATCGGAAGCCAGTCTTGCGCTTCTTCGCCACCAGATTGAGCAGGGTCAGCTTCGCGCCCCTGTCGATGCCGTCGTGCGTTCGCGGCTGCGCGAGCCCGGCGACATGGTGACCTCCTCATCGGCGGTGTTCGCGCTGGCGCTGACCGAGCCGAAATGGGTGCGCGTCTATGTCAGGGAGGCCGATCTCGGCAGGATCAGGCCCGGCATGGAAGCGCGTGTTTTCATCGATAGCCAGCCTGACCAACCGATCAGCGGCAGGGTTGGATATATTTCGTCGGTCGCGGAGTTTACGCCCAAATCGGTGCAGACTGAAGAGCTGCGCACCAATCTCGTCTATGAGGTGAGGATCATCGTCGCCGATGCCGACAATGTTCTGCGTCTCGGTCAACCCGCCACGGTGCGTCTGTCGACTAGGGCGGCTCCATGAGCGATCAAGACCTTACCGTTTCGGTCGAGAACCTGCGCAAGACCTTCAAAGGACCTGATGGCGGCGAAGTTGCCGCGATCGACGGGATTTCGATGTCGGTGCGGGCCGGCGAACTGACGGCGCTGGTCGGACCTGACGGCGCCGGCAAGACCACGCTCATGCGCATGATGGCCGGTTTGCTGAAACCTGATGCCGGTTCGCTTTCCGTGCTCGGTATCGACGTCGCGGCCGACCCGCAGTCGGTGCAGGACCGCATCAGCTACATGCCGCAGCGCTTCGGCCTCTATGAGGACCTCTCCGTTCAGGAAAACCTCGACCTCTATGCCGACCTGCACGGCGTCCCCGAGGGCGAACGGAAACAACGCTTCACACGCATGCTCGAAATGACGGATATGGCGCGCTTCACCGAGCGCCCGGCCGGAAAACTGTCGGGCGGCATGAAGCAGAAGCTCGGGCTTGCCTGCACGCTCGTCCGCTCGCCCGACCTCCTGCTGCTGGACGAGCCGAGCGTCGGCGTCGATCCGCTGTCGCGGCGCGATCTCTGGACAATCGTGCAGCAGCTTATCGACGACGAGAAGCTCAGCGTCATCGTCAGCACCGCCTATATGGACGAGGCCGAGCGCTGCGCGCAGGTTTTCGTGATGAACAAGGGCAAGCTGCTGGCAGAGGGCGCGCCCGACGAACTGAAGAAACGTGCGCGGGGTCTGACCTTCACCGCGACGACGCCCGACGGCATGCCGGCGCGCGAACTTCAGGCCCGGCTGATCGACGCGCCCGACTTCATCGTCGATGCCGTGCCGAAAGGCGGCAATGTCAGCTTCATCCGGCAGCAGGACGCCGATGAAGCCCGAATCGGTGAGCTTCTGCGCGACGCCGAAAGCGAGCCGCGCGATGAGGAACTGGAAGACGCCTTCATGATGATGCTGCGCCAGCACGAGGCGCAGGACGGCGAGGCAGCGGCGAAACCTGCGACCGACAAAGCAGCCCCGGAACCCCGGCGCAATGAAGACAAGCCCGTCATCGTCGTACGCGATCTCGTGCGCAAGTTCGGCGACTTCACCGCCGTCGCCAGCACCTCCTTCGATGTCGCCCAGGGCGAGATCTTCGGGCTGCTCGGCCCGAACGGCGCGGGCAAGACGACCACCTTCCGCATGCTCTGCGGCCTCCTGCCGGCGACCAGCGGCCATCTCGAAGTGGCTGGCCTCAACCTGCGCAACGCACGCGCCGAGGCCCGCGGCCGCATCGGCTATGTGTCGCAAAAATTCGCGCTCTACGGCAATCTTTCCGTGCGCGAGAACATGGAGTTCTTCGGCGGCGCCTATGGCTTGCGAGGCAAGGCACTGCGCAAGCGTGTCTCCGCCTCGATCGAACAGTTCAACCTCGATCCTGCCGCGCAGAGCGGCATCCTGCCCGCCGGCTACAAGCAGCGCCTTGCCATGGCGACAGGCCTTCTGCACGAGCCCGACATCCTGTTCCTGGACGAGCCGACGAGCGGCATCGATCCGCTGGCCCGCCGCGCCTTCTGGCGCACGATCACCTCGCTCGCCATGAGCGGCGTGACGATCATTATCACCACGCACTTCATGGAGGAGGCGGAATACTGCGACCGGATCGCCATTCAGGACGCCGGCGAGATGCTGGCGCTGGGTACGCCGCGCGAGGTGCGCAAGCAGGCGGGCGATGCCGGCACCGACATGAACAGCGCCTTCATCGCCATCGTCGAGCAGGGCCGCGCCGCCCGTGACAACAAGGCAAAGGACAAGGAGCGGGCGGCATGAGCGCATCCGGCTTCGCCACTCGTCTCGTCGCGCTGACACGCAAGGAAACCCGGCAGATGCTGCGCGACCGCAGCAATCTGGTCGTCGGGCTTGTGCTGCCGGTCGTGCTGATCCTGCTGTTCGGCTACGGCCTCTCCTTCGACGTGAAGGATGCCCGTGTGACGGTGGTGCTGGAGGACAGTTCGCCGACCGCGCGCAACGTTGTCGCCGGCCTTCGCGGCTCGCCTTATATCGCGCCCACTTGGGCGTCCTCGATGGCCGAGGCCGAACGGATGATCCGGGCCGGCCAGACCGACGCCATCCTGCGAGTACCGGGCGATTTCTCACGGCGTCTTGCCGCCGGCGACGGGCAATTGCAGTTGCTGCTCAACGGTGTCGATTCCAATACGGCGGCGGCGATCGAAGGGTATGTCGGCGGGTCGCTCGCGCTGCCGGGCCAGCAGCAGGTGGATCGGGGCGGCAACAAGCCGGCCGCTGCGGCCAACATCACCATCGTGCAGCGCATGTGGTTCAACGAGGCGAGCGAAAGCACCTGGTATCTGGTGCCGGGATTGATCGTGCTGGTCATGACGCTGATCGGCGCCTTCCTGACCTCGCTGCTCGTGGCCCGCGAATGGGAACGCGGCACGCTGGAATCACTCTTCGTCACCCCGGTCAGGCCGCTGGAACTGGTTCTGGCCAAGCTCGCCCCGTACATCGTCATCGGCGCCATCGACCTGATCATGTGCCTGCTCGCCGCGAAGTACCTGTTCCAGGTGCCGATGCGCGGCTCGCTCTGGATCATCATCGTCTCGTCGCTTCTCTATCTGCTGGTGTCGCTCGGTCTCGGGCTGTTCATCTCCGCCACGACGCGCAACCAGTTCGCCGCCAGCCAGATGGCGCTGCTGGCGAGCTTCATGCCGGCGATGATGCTGTCCGGCTTCGTCTTCGACTTGCGCAACATGCCCGTGGTCATCCAGGTGATCAGCCAGGTCCTGCCGGCTACTCACTTCATGGGACTGATCAAGACGCTATTCATGGCCGGAGACTACTGGCCCGACATCCTGCGCAACTGCGCCATCCTCGCGCTCTACGCCACTGTGCTGATCGCGCTGTCGCGCAGGTCGCTCGCCAAGAAGCTGGACTGACGCGATGGCCAGACTGATCACCTATATCGCGCAAGTGCTGTCGCTCATCCGCAAGGAACTGCTGGCGCTGGTCAAGGACCCGGCGAACCGGACGCTGCTCTTCGCTCCGGCGATCATGCAGGCGCTGTTGTTCGGTTACGGCGCGACATACGACCTCACCAATGCACCCTATGTCGTGCTCGACCAGAGCAGGAGCGCGGCCTCCACCGAACTGCTGGCCCGCCTTGATGGAACTGGCGTGTTTCGTCGCGTCGCGTCGCTGACATCATCCGATCAGATTGCGGAGATGATCGACAGCGGCGATGCGCTGCTCGTCATCGGTATCCCCTCGGATTTCCAGCAGCGCTTGGCTTCCGGCCAGCAAGCGCCGTTGCAGCTCATCCTCGACGGCCGCAACTCCTCCACCGCTGGCCTCGCCTCGGCCTATGTCAGCTCGATCGTCACCGCCTACAACCAGTCACTCGGCAACACCTCTTCACTGACGATCGTCCGCCGCGCCTGGTTCAATCCGAACCTCGAATCCCGCTGGAACATCATGCCCGCGCTGATCGCGGCACTCAGCATGATGCAGACGCTCATGCTGGCGGCGCTGTCCGTCGCCCGTGAGCGCGAACAGGGCACGTTCGACCAGTTGCTGGTGACACCGATGACGCCGTTGCAGATTCTGATCGGCAAGGCGCTGCCGTCCATGCTGGTCGGCATCCTCCAGTCGACCCTCATCTTCCTGATCATCCTGTTCTGGTTCCAGATTCCGATGAACGGCTCGGTCTGGCTGCTCTATCTCGGGCTCGCCATGTTCACGCTGGCTTCCGTCGGCATCGGCCTGTCGGTATCGGCGGTGTCGCTGACCATGCAGCAGGCCATGCTCTACACCTTCATGCTGGTCATGCCCTTGATGCTGCTATCCGGGTTGCTGACGCCTGTACGCAATATGCCGGCGATCCTGCAGGTCGCCACCTATGTGAACCCGCTGCGCTTCGGCGTCGACCTCGTGCGCCGCGTTTATCTCGAAGGTGCCACCTTCGCGGATGTGGCGTCCAACTTCGTGCCACTGCTCGCCGTCGCCGCCGTCACCCTGCCACTCGCCGCATGGCTGTTCCGGAATCGGATGGCTTGAATTACCGCCGTCAAGTCTCATTCGCTCTTACCGACGACGTAGCTTCCAAGCATTATTTCCTGCATAGGTGAGACGAGCGCACTATATGATGACCCCTTCACCAGTTTCGGGATCAACATACCAGCCGCCGGCCTCGGCGAAATGAGCGAGCGTTTCGCCGACGAACTCGTCGTCGTTCAGGAACCCGCCGTCCATATACGACTTCCAGCAGTCCAGCACATTCAGCGCGAGGGTGATGGATTCACGGTTCCGATCGAGCCATGCTCCCATGTCGCTCCCGCTCGTCCGCGATAGCTGGTCGATCAGGTCCGCCGGCACGATAGAGTCGCGGGTCTTTTTCGCGGCCTCCACGAATTGCCCCATCATGGGAGCATCCCCGACCTTGAACAGATCAATCGCGCTCGGCCGTTTTCGGAGGTCCAACGGGTCATATTCTTCCGGTCTGCAAAGCGGGTAAGGAATATCGGTCATCGCCATCGCCTTTCTTTTTGTTGGTTTTGTATGAGGCCAAACGAATGGGGAGGAACCGCTCCACTTCCTTCTCGCGCCGGCTGGCACTCATAGGATGCTACATCGCCGGCAAAGTCAGTCCTTCGGAACAAGCGTCAGGTTCGGGCGGTCGCCGGTCGGTAGCGGCGCGTCCAGGTGCATCTGCGCGGCGGCGCTGTAGGCGTGATGGAGTATCGCCTGCGCCTCGCGCACGCTCCTATACCAGAACGGATCGAGCAGCACGGCGCTGTGGTTCGCCAACTGCCGCTCGATCAATTCCACGACCAGCAGGGTGGTGTGAACCGCCTCGTGGCAGCCGAACGATCCCGGCCCGAATCGGGCTTGCAGGCTGCGGTGGTCCGGCCCTTCGGCTTCCGCGCGCCACCGCTCCTTGAGTGCGGCAAGGCGGTCTTCCTCATATTGATCGTCGCTCATGCTGTTCTTCTCCTTTGGACTATTCCCATCCCGGTCCGCCGCGCTGCGGGCCTGACGGTTTTTGCCGCGCCTGTTCAAGCCGTTCCTGCATGCGGGCACGTCGATCGTCTGTCGTTGTGCGCTGTTCATTGTCAGGCTTTTCGGCCGTGATATCGCGGGCCGTCTGACGCAATTCGCGCTCGCGCTGCTCGCTCTGCGCCTCGCGCAATTGATCCTCGACGCGCACCTGCCTGACAAGATCGCGGACAAGGCTTCGCCGTTCGCGGGCCTCGATCTTGTCGAGCGCGACCGCGCGCCGGTCGATCTGATGGCGCTCCCGGTCGTGCCGGCGATCCAGCGCCTCGTCCTCGAGGCGATGCCGCTCGGCGGCATTGATCGCCGGATTGCGGCGGAGATGCGCGATCACCGACCGCAGGGCGGGAACGCGCTCGAACAGCGCGAACATCCTGCCGGCGATGATGTTGAATAGCTTTCCTTCCTCGGCCTTGTGGGCGGCATGAAGCGCGATGCGCTCGGCGGCATGGGTGACGGCAAGCTGCTGGCGCTTTCCCTCGATCTGACGGTGGCGACGGGTTTCCTGCTTGGCCTTCAGGTCCGACGCCGACTTCGCGCCACGCGCACGGGCCTTCTCGCGCAGCCGTTCATCGACGGCCTGCTGGCGCGCGACCTGCTGCGCCTGCGCCGCGTTGACGGTCGGCAGCCTCTCGGCCGGCAGGTCTGCAAGGCGGGCTTTCACGTCTCTGGTCTTCGCGCCGTCGATCTGACGCGCAAGGGCATGGACGTGGCCGGCCCGGTCCACGACGACATAGGCACGGCGCTCACCCTGGGCCAGCACATAGCCCGCCCGTTCCAGTCCGGCGCGGAAGGCTTCCGCACTGTCGGACGCCCGGAACAGGACGGTGATCTCGCTGCGTCGCTGCTCCGGTGTGAGACCGGATGCCTCGGCCATCGCCTTCTCGGCGAAGGTCACGTCGCGGTTCTTCTCGAACCGGGCGTCGCCGCGATCCTCGGCAAGGCCGGCAGGCAGGGACAAGCCGTAGGCATGGGCCAGCTCCCGGGCGCAGGTGCGGAGCTTCATGCGGTCGTGGCTGAGGCCGATCGCCCGCATGTTGTCGAGGTCGATGCGCGACCATACGACATGGCAATGCTCGCGGCCGTTCTTCACATGGAAGACCACGGCGCGCGGCTGGCCGGTCAGGCCCAGCTTGCCTTCGATATGGTCGATGGCCGCCATGTATTGCTCGCGGGACAGAGGCGAGGACGGGTTGATGGCAAGGCTGTAAAGCGGCTCCTTGCAGCGGGTGCCGGCCGCCACCGCCTCGTATTCCGCGAGCGCGCCGTGAAGGTCGCGGGCGGCGGTCCCGCGCACCTGCGCGATCTCGACACGCTCATTGTCGTATTCGTTCGACAGGTGCGTGGCGAGATCCGCGCCGCCGGCCCGCTGGCTGCCCTTGAGGATCATGGCTGCCTCCCGAGGGCCAGGAAGCAGGCGGTGCGTATCTCGGCGATGTCCCGCAGCGCGGCGGCGACATGCGGATTGTCCAAATCCAGCGTGCCCGCCGCGCCGGCCGCATGCAGGGTTTCGGCAAGGCGGCCGACCTCGCCGAGCAGACGGGCGGTCAGCGTGTGGCTGGCCGTGGGACGCCGGACGGCATGCGGCGGCGGCAGGCTCAACGTCGCGGAGCGAATGAGGGAAGCCACGGGGATACCCGCGCGATCGGCCATTTGCCGGATCGCTTCGGCTTCCTGTTCGTTGAAGCGTGCCGCCAGCATGATCGGGCGCTGGCGGGACTCGCTGCCACTGGCCACGGCGCACCTCCTTTCGCGGGTCCGGGGGCACGGTGTCCCCGGCCGGGTCCAGCGCCGGGGCGCTGGTGCATGGGTGGTCCAGGAGGGAGAGGCAATATCCTCCCTCCCGGTCGATGGGTGTCCAGAGGGAGCACGAAGGCTCCTTCGGTCCGGTGCAGCGGGATACGCTGCGTTGCACGGCAAGGCTCGATGCCGCCCGCCGGGCAATGCCGGGGGATGCAACGGGGGCTGGCTAAAGCCCCCTTGCCAAGATGGCGCGGATAATCCGCGCACATCTTGCAACGCTCAGTAGGTGTAGATTTCAGTATGGGGGATCAAGTTTAGGAACGGCTTAAGATGACATACGCCTGTATGCGCCGCTCAAATTCCCAAACAATTTACAGAACTTAGTGCCATTGGTCAAAAACTGGTCACGCAGGGCTACAGTTGGCACAGTATGCCTTGGCTTCGGCCTCCACGATATAGTCGGACAGGGCGTCATCGACCTCGGCTTCGGCAGCAATGAGCGTCGGCCACCGTCCAGTGGCATCGGCCTTGAACGCGGCGTTCCAGTCTTCGACTAGGATACGGGTCAAGGTCAGATTGTTGGTGCTGACAGCGATGTGGAGAGCCGTCAGTCCCATGAACGGGTCTGTGGCGTTCACGTCCGCGCCAGATTTCAGAAGGTTAATGACAGTCTTGTTTTCTGCACTGTAGGCCGAACGCAATAATTTAATGCTCAATCCAGTATCTTTCACATATCCTCCATTCCGAAAATGTAGAGTATGTATATATTATTTTACAGAAAATATCAATTTAATATTATAAATTACTGATCTGACGTGAAAATTCTATCCAATAAATTCCGCCTCGGCCTCAACAATATAATCCGACAGGGCGTCATCGACTTCGGCTTCGGCGGCGATCAGGGTCGGCCACCGGCCCGCAGCGTCGGCTTTGAACGCAGCATGCCAGTCCTCGACCAGAATGCGGGTCAAGCTCAGATTGTTGGTGCTGACCGCAATGTGGAGGGCCGTCAGTCCCATGAACGGGTCGGTGGCATTCACGTCCGCACCCGCCTTGAGCGCTTCGACCACGCCCTTGATGTCGGCAGCGTAGGCACACCGCAGCATGAGCTGATTGTAGTCCGGGGTGAGCGTTTCGTCGTTGCCGGCAGAGCGCGGCTTCGGCTGGGGAGTTTCGGCCATCAGACAGCCTCCTTCGCCAGGGAGAGCGCGACTTGAGTGGTCGTGTGGACGGCTCGCTCGATTGCCTCTCCGCTGTCGAGATTGGAGATGGATTCGTGCCCGTAGCCGCCCAGGCCATTGCCGCCGGTTTGGGCCAGCCAATAGACGCGCGGCATCCCGGTGGTGACATTACGCATGAGGGCAAACAGCAAACCTTCGGGGCAGGCGACGATCCCCACGTAAGAGCGGCGTGGCGGCGTCTCCAGTTTGATGTCGGCGGCGGTAGGCGCGGCGGCTCCCCAATTCTCGATGGTTTCGCGGATGGACGCGAAGGGGCGGTCCGGAATCAGGTCGATCTCAATTCGCGAGAACGGCACCAGGTCTGCGGGATTGCCCTTGGGCAAGAGCCGCAGAAGCTGGCCGGTCGGCAGGGCGCGCTTTGCGTGGCACGTATATGATCCGGCGACCTCCGCAGGCACGGGCGGAAATTCGCCCTCGCCGCGCCGAACGCCGAGGAAGGCCGTCAACTGTTCGCCAAAGACCGCGACCGGATCATCGCCCGGCAGGCCCTCGGCGAAGCGGGCGCACAGGCGGACGAAGCTGTCGTTCACACGATGCTTTCCGGTGATGAAACGCTGAACGGTGCTCAGGGCGATGGGTTCGCCGCCGTCCTTCCTGAAGGCGAGGCCATTGGCGTCCGCGATCAGATCGCGGAGCTTCGGCGCACCGATTCCATTTTGCGCAAGGTAACGCCGCAGGGCGGCGCGGATGCGGCCGCGCTCCGCGTCGTCATAGAACGTGACTGTCGGAGGTGTCCTCGCCTCCACCGCGTTCTCCATACCGTGACCAGTTTGTGCGCAATCGCAGGCGTCTGATTTCTGGCTTTCTCCCGACTACGCCCCGGCACTTTCTCACACGGGCGCGGAAAGGAAAACGGTCATGGCTAACAATCCGCAGCATCCGTCGCCGTGGGGCGCGTTTTTGGTGGCCGCCGGCTGCGCCTGGGGGGCGTGGTCGGTGCCGAACGATGCCGCGACATGGGCACTCGGCACGGTCAGCGCGATCTCTCTCATTGCCGGCGCGGATCGCCTGCGCGGAGAGCTGGAGCGCGATCGCCGCCGCAAGGAAGCGGATACGCCAAGCGGCGTCTACGGCACGGCGGCGTGGCTGAACGGCGACGCGGCGGCGGGTGCGGGCCTGACCGATCCTTCGGGCCTGTTCCTCGGCGCGCTCGACGGCCGCATGCTGTTCCACAAGGGCAAGGCGCATCTGTTGACCGTGGCTCCGGCCCGCTCGGGCAAGGGAATCTCGGTCGTCGTGCCCAACCTGCTGCACTGGCAGGGCAGTGTTTTCGTGACCGATCCGAAGGGCGAGCTGGCCGGCGTCACCGCCGGGCACCGTCAAAGCCGCTTCGGGCAAAAGGTCGTCATCCTTAACCCGTGGGGCCTGCACGGGCTGCCGCAGCACCGCTTCAACCCGCTCGCCTATCTGGTCGATCTCTACAACGACGAAGCCGGCCGGCGTGGGCTGACGGAGGAAGTCGCGGCGCTGGCGCTGCAACTACTCCCCGAGCCGGAGGACGCGCGCAACCGCTTCTTCCGGGAGGGCAGCCGCAAGCTGCTGCGCGCTCTGATGCTGCATCTGGCGACGCGCGGACAGCCGGAGGGATGCACCCTGCCGGAGCTGTGGCGGCTCCTTCAGAACAGCCGAAGGCTGGATGCGGCGCTGGTCGAAATGGCCGGATCGGATGTGCTCGGCGGCGTGGTCGCAGACCTCGCCGACGACATCGCCGGTGCCATCGAGAAAAGTCCCGAGAGCTTCCAGAGCTTCGCGGAAGGCGCGCGGCAGACCGTTTCGATCTTCGACCCCGCCGGCTGGCTGGCGGGGAGCGTCGAGGCGTCGGACTTCTCCTTCGCCGAAATGAAGACCGGGAAGGTCAGCGTCTATCTGGTCATCCCGCCCGATCGCGTCGCCACGCATGGCATGTGGCTCGGGCTTCTCGCCCGGCAGGCCATCGCGGCGGTCGCGCGCCAGCCCGGCAATACGCCGGTGCTGTTCATGCTCGATGAGTTCGCCAACATGGGCAAGCTCGCGGGCCTGTCGGACGCGCTGACGCTGCTGCCGGGGCTGGGCGTGCGCGTGTGGATGATCGTGCAATCGCTCGATCAGTTGCGCGTCGTCTACGGCACGGCAGCGACCAACACCATCCTGTCGCAGGCGGAAGTCCGGCAGTTCTTCGCGGTCCAGGATTTGGGCCTGGCGAAGATGCTGTCGGACGCGCTCGGGCAGCGGACGGTCAAGACGACCTCCATCAATCTCGGCCGCAAGGAGGACGACGATCCCGGCGTGAGCCGGGGCGAGGCCGCCCGGCCGCTGATGTCGCCCGATGAAATTCGTCTGATGGGGACGGGGGAGCAACTGCTGCTGATCCAGTCCCTGCCGCCGATCCGCGCGGTGCGCGTGCCGTTCTGGAATGTCGCGCCGTGGGGCGAGTGGGCCGCACCCAATCCGGTCGAGGGCGCGCATCCGCGCCCGGAGCCGTCATTCCGCCTGAGCTACTACTGAAAGGAGAATCCCGATGCCCGACTTCAAGGTGAAAGTGGACTCGGCGAAGGGCGACAAGCCCAAGCCGGAATGGCAGCAGCGCAGCATAGCTGCTGCGGACTGGCTCGATGCCCGTCTCGGCGTCCGGTTCTGGACGCTCGCGGCGCTCGTCGCGGGGGGCCTGATCTTCGGCACGCCGCATATGCTCGTGACCTATCGCTGCTCCATCGGGCGCTGCACGCCCGAGCGCGCCTATAGCTGCGATTATGTCGGGATCACCGGCATGAAAAAGGGCATGGCGGCCGACCGCCGGGACGGATGCTCGCCGTTCACCCTGCGCTGACGCGGCCGTCAGACGCCGAAGGCGTCGGCGGCGGACTGGTAGGTTTCGAGAACGTCCACCTCGTTGAGAGGGGTTTTCTCGGGCACCAGCAGAACCCGGCCGGTGATGGAAATGCCGGCCGGGATATAGAGGGCGGTCCCCTTGGCGGTCGTCACCGCGCTGCCGACACGGAAAGCGCGGCTGCGCTTCTGGCCGTTATGCTCGAAATTCTCGAAGACTATCAGATCGTAGCGGGCTGATTTACTTGACATTGCCATATGTATTTCCTCACTCAATTGATGATACGTTATAATATATCATAATCAACGTGAGATTGCTTAGGTATCACTTTTAGCGCGGACGCTACTGGAGGGATCGAAAGCCTGCCCTCAAAAGAGGGCAAGCTGCTTGTCGGCAGGGTCTTTGATGCCGTAGATCAGGCGGGCCATTGCGATGGTGCTCTTGCCCTCGAAGGTCGGCTTCGTGGTGACGTGATTGTGGATTTCCCACGAAATCCAGATCTTCAGGCCCGCGCCCTGAAAGGTCAGATGCAGCGCACCGGGGCCGCACGATCCACCGAAGATGCCCAGCTCGAACGCCAGCGCCTCGGCAAGCTCCGCGTCGGTCATGCCGCGCGCGGCGCGTTCGGTCCAGCGCTCGCCCGCGCGGGAGAACCCGCCGGTTGCACGCAAGAAACCCTCGCGCTTGTCGGCCTCGATGAGGGAGCGCGTCATGACGCGCCCCCGGTCTCGTCGTTGAAATGCTTGACCGCGCGACGGTCGTCGTCAGGCTCACCGTTGCCATCAAGGGAACAATCTGCGGCCCGCACATCGAAAGTATCGACGGGGTAGTCCCACGTTTGGCCGTCTGCTCCTACCGGATAAACGCGGATTTGCAGATCGCCGTCGATAACATCCATGCAAACACTGAAATTGCCAATGCGCTGCGTAATAGGGTCGTGATTTTCCATGTCTAGAACTCCTCTTGTTGTTGGGCCGTAGCGGGCCGTTTGTGGGAGGGGCGCTTACGCGCCCGCTCCGTTGTTGTTTTCACTCGGGAAGCGGAGGACGATGCGGCCGCCGTTCACCGGAACCAGATCGAGCTGTAGGGTCAGCCCTTCGCCGTCCTGGTGGGTCCACGCCGCGCCGATGCGGGTCCAGAAGGCTTTGTCCTCGTTCCCCGCGACGTGCCAGGCGATGTAGGCCGGGCTGCGGTTCTCGCGGGCGGGGCGGCGGTTCTGTTGGTCGTTACGTGCCATGATGTAAGCTCCTTTCGCTTGGGTTGATCTCGACACGCCAACCGTTTGAGCGGGCGGAGAAGCGGCGGGTTCACGGCTGATGCGCCGGAGGGGAATCGCCCGGCCTGCACGCAGGAAGGTCGGGGATACCGGGGCATCACCCGAAGGGCCGAAGGGCCTTGAACCGGACGCGCGCCCGGTCAGGTTATGGCGTGAAAAGTCGAGGCAAACCCAACGCGCAAGGCAGCGTCACAGGCACTCTGAAACGACGACACCGCCGTCCGGCCGCGAAACCATGATCGGGAATGTCCGTCATGTCGCGGGGATCGAGGACAAAGCGCGGACCCGGAAAACATCGGCAGCCGTGGTCGCGCGGAGCGGCGGAAGGGCTGTCCGGCCGGGCATCGAAATGCCGGAAATGATACGGCCAGAGTCCTCTATCGCTGATGTGATAACAACCATTCTGGGAAATAGGGGGCGTAAAGCCCAAGCGTATCAACGGCTTGGAGGCTCACCGAAAAAGTGCGTTCTGGAAAATCGAGACCGCACGGCACCGATGGCGTGACCAGTTAGTGACCACGACCGGCGGCGCGACGTGCTTCATATGGGATGCAGCTCGAACGAAAGGAGTTGCACCATGTCAGACGATCTCGAAAACCGTGACTGCGGCAACCCCGACTGCTTGGCCTGCCGCATGCGTCGCGGCGAGCGTCCCATGCCGTCGCGGGTGGCCGAATTTGAAGCTGCGGAGATGCAGGTTCGGCAATCGGTGGCTGCGGACGATGGCGACGGGACCAAGGACAAACCCGTTGTGATCCACGTCAACGAGGCAGGTCTGATCGCGCTCGCGTTCCTCGGCCGCCTCGAACGGAGAAGCCGTCGCGGCGGGTTGCATCTGGTCGGGGAACCCCTCGACCTCGACGATCCGACCGCTATGGCGGACGCGCTGCGCTATCTGTCGGGAATGCTGGTAGCCCGACTGGATGAGGAGTTCGAGGCGTGCCGTGAAGGCCGTCATCCTCTCCTCTTTGCCCCGGTGGAAAGGAGAGCGCCCGATGGCTCGACGCTCCACTGACAAGCGAAAGAAATCCGGGCCGGCGGCGAAGCCGGCCCGAAAGCCCGCTTCCACGCTCGCCATGCTGACGGTGACGATCCCGCCGGCCCTCTCCGACCGGGCGGCGTCGTTCCTCGGCTCCGCGATAGCGGACGATCAGGCGTTCTGGATGATTGCGCTCAGGACGGGGATTGAGGAATTGGAGCGGCAGTTCCGGGAGATCGAGGCCGACGCAAAGCGAGAGGCCGAAGACGCCGGCACCGTCGTGATCTTCGGCTCGCCAGTCATCATCGACCGGTCGCCTGATGACGATGATCCCGACCCTGACGGGATACCATTCTGAAATGTAGCTGCGGCGGCCGGACGGCCGCCGCAGCGTTTTCGTCACCACCATGGCGAATAGAGCACCGTCAGCCCGGCGGCGATGGCCTCGCGGTTTTCGGTTCAGCCATCGGGACTATCGGCCCGCCGGAGCGGAGTCGGACGTATCCGGCTCGAAGCTGATGCGCAGCCGGGACTTCGTGGCCTTGGCGAAGCGTTGCAGCGTCCGGGTCGAAGGCATGGTGCGCCCGCTTTCAAGCCGGGCGACAACGGCCTGGGTCGTGCCCATAGCCTTCGCCACTTCCTCCTGCGTCATGTCGGCTTCGCCGCGTGCGCGGATCAGCGCGGAGGCAAGCGCGAACTCCTCCTCCAGCGCGTCGTATTCGGCCATGTATTCGGGGTCTTTCCGCCATTCGGCGAAAGCCTCCTCGACCGGGATGAACTTGCGGCTCATAGAACCTCCTTCGCCCGTTTCAGGGCCAGCTCGATTTCGCGCCGGGGCGTCTTCTGGGTCTTCTTCGGGAATACCCTGACGACAACCACCCGGCGTCCGGTTGCCGTGACATAGGCGGCGCGGGCAATGCCATCCTTGCCCTTCATGCGCATTTCCCAAAGCGGCCCTTCCAGATGCTTGATGTAGGGTTCTCGCATCCTTTCCAGGCCATGAGACTGGATCAGCCCAACGATTCGCTCGAAACTCGCCCGGATGTCGCGCGGCAAGGCGGAAAGCTCCGCCCTTACATCCGCATCCAAGAACTCGACTGACCACTCCATTACCAGAATATACCATTTTTGCAATATTTTGCAAGTGCTGCCTGCCCGCGCGCAGCGCGCCGCCGCCCGGCCCGATGCCGGGCGGCAATTTTTCGTCGGTCGCCGCAAGCGGAAACGCCGCCGGAATGCCCGGCGGCGCGATTTTTTTGGCCCTGCGCGCAGGTCGGTAGCTGCTCACGCGGCCGCCTTTTCTTCCTCCGCCTCCTGCGGCTGCAAGCCGGTCAGATAGTCGGCGGCACGCTGCGCATGGGCGGCGGCGGTGAAGATGGCGCGCTTGTCATCCTTCAGCGCCTTCAGCCACGATCCGATATAGGCGGCGTGTTCGGCGCGTGGCTCCGGCGTCAGCGCCAGATCGGCGCAGATGAAAGCCGCGCCCAGCTCGGCGACAAGTTCCTCCATCGCATAGCCTTCATCGCCCCAACGCTTGCGGCCAAGATCACGGCCGAGGCGCTGCGGGGCCTTCGTCCAGTGAGTCAGCTCATGGGCCAAGATGGCGTAAAATCCTTCCGGCTGCGCGAACGCGACAAAGGGCGGCATCTGCACATAGTCGCCGGCGGCGGTGTAATAGGCGCGGTCTCCGCCTTCCCTGATCTCCGCGCCGGTGGCGGCAAAGAAAGCCTCCGCCCTGTCGATGCGCTGCACGGGGTCGAGCGCCGGGGCCTGCACGGCGTAGAAATGCGCGGGCAGCCCGTCCACCTGCTCGGCGTTGAAAACGGTGTATCCCTTCATGAACGGAATTTCCCGCTCCACGTCCTCGCCGGTCGCCTCGTCCTGCTCGGTCTTGGTGATGGTGTTGGCGTAAACGACAAGACTCCCCTTCTCGCCTTTCCGCACCTGTCCGCCCATCTCCTGCGCCTGCTTGTAGGTCATCCACAGCGGCGCGGTGAAGCCGTGCATGATGGCTGAGTCCCACAGCAACAGGATGTTGATGCCGCGATAGGGAATGCCGTTGGCGCGTAGCGGGCGCGTAATGCGCCCTGCGGTGTGCTCGGCGTTCCACGGCTTGAACCAAGGGCGCACGCCCTTTTCCAGTTCGGCCACGATGCTGTCGGTTACACGTTGATAAACGTCTGATTTCATTGATCTTCTCCTAGTTTTTCGGTTGCGCATGCAACCGGACTAGGCCCGCGCCAATGAGCGGGGGGAGATCGACAAGGACCAGTGCGCCGGGAGGGGGATCACCCGGCCTGCACAAGCCGAAGGCGCGGAAGGCCGGGGAAACCCGGCGCGCTGCGCTTGCGTCCAGTCCTTGACGAAGGGGGGCTGCAAGCCCCCGTCTTCTGACGGCGGGCACCGGCCCGCGTGTCAAAGCGCCGGCAAGGCCGGCACCGCTATTCTTCGCGCGAAGGATCAAAACCGGATGGCGGAAACGGCCCGTGGTCGGTTCCGGGCGAAGCCTGCGAGCCTGGCCGCAACGCGGGCGCGCCCGTTCCCTGCCGCTGCCCTGTCCTGTTCAACAAAGATCAGCAATCGCTTCCCGAGTCCCTTCCGAACCCGTGTTCACGACCTGCCTTTCCTGCCGGTCCTGCTGTGAATGTGCGCCGGTCTGTCCGTTCCCCGCGCAAGCGAAAAGCCCCGTATCCCCTGCCTTCACCACAAGGGTTGCAGGCGGGCGATTCCCCTCGGTTTTTTCGCATGCGCGCCGTCCATCCCGACGCCGGGGTCATTCACAAGGCCGGCAATCAAGCCGGTCGCAACAGAGTGGAGGAACTCATGAACCGCTTACTGACCATCGCCGAACTGCAACAGCGCACCGAGACGGAACTGCACGCCCTGTTCCGGCAGGCGTCGCAGGCTCTGGCCCGCACCGCCACCGGCACGCCGGAGCGCCGCAACGGCCTCGCCAGCATCGAGAATATCTCGCGGGCGCTGGCGATGACGGCGGGAGCGCGGGGCTTCTAGCCCCGCCTTTCCCATCTCGACCAGGGCCTGTGGATGAAACATTGCGGTAAATCGGACTTTACCCGCGCGTCGTGGTAAGATGAATGCGTCCAAGAAAAACAACAAAGGGCTGCAATATGAAAATAGAAACTCGCCATCAATTGAATGAAAAGTTCAATCGCCGCGCTGATGGCATCATTGGAATGGTCAATCCCTGGTTCGTCGGTTCAGCGGTGCTTATGGGAGTTGCTGCTCTGCCGTTTAGCCTCTCCGCTACGCTCTTCATTTTGTCCGTGCCGACTGTCTATCAGGGCATCGGATTGGGCTATCGCGTCGCGGGCTATATGCTAAAGCCGACAGCGCCATCCGCCCCTTGATGGCTAGGCCCCGAAAATTTTCGTAACGCAACCCGTTAGCGACTTCGCCGCTTCGGCCTTCAGTTCGGATTTCTTTTCGAGAGTCCCTTTCCAGACGCGCCGAGCTTTATCCGTGCGCGATGCTTCTGGCATCTCTTTCTTGGCTGCCTCATACGACTGAAAGGCAGCTTTGCCGACCGCGCCCAACATACCACTGGCGACACAGATGCCGTAGTAACCGGCTGCCACCGTGACTACCGCACTAACATCAAGAGGGTTGGTGACGGTTCCCCGAAGGCTAAGAACGCACAAAGGCGAATTATCGGGTTTCATGATTCGAATAAAGTAATCAACCGAACACGATTCGTCGTCGAAAATTGTTTCGATGGTGATCTGGAACGGTCCGTCATCGATTTCATCTAGACGTTCATCAATTAAAAGCTCGTTGTATCGCATGACTAAACTCCCCTCTTGATCGCCTCGATTATCAATCAACGACCGTTCTGCTTTTATCAGCACTCGTCGAAGCGTGTAATATCCAGCGCGGGGCTTCTAGCCCCGGCTTTCGCCGCCTGCCTTCTCCAAATCCCTGCGCAGCGCCTCTGCGGCGCGGGCGCAGTCAACCCAGGCCATCTGCCAGTCAAAGAGGGCATCCTCGTCCATGCCGGATAGCGCCGTGAGCACGATGCCGTGGGCGGCAGCGCGGTCGTTGGCGGCGATCGCGTCCAGGGCGTCGCCGATCAGGTCGCGCCATTTGCGTGCCGCCGGAATTTCTTCGCCGCCGAAAGACTTCGAGGCGCGGATGGCCTCCTGCAAATAGTGGGCGGCCTCATCAGGAGGCGGACAGGCTGAACGGAAATTCGCGGCATCTTTCTCCGCTTGTTTGCGAAGGAAACGGCTGATCTCTCCGCCGCCCTCGTTGCTGTCGTCGCGCACCTCGGCAATATGTCCGACGCGAAGGTGGCCTTCGACAGCGCCGAATGCCGTCTCCGATCGCAGATAGGTGACGGTAGCTGTCGTGTTGCCGTTTTCATCGAAGATGTCGGCCCGTGCCTTGCGCGGAAAGACGCGGGCGCGGTGCCGGCCTTCCAGATAGAGGTCAATCGTCTGAACCGAGTCGATCCAGCAATCGACAGGCGGATGCGCGGCCAGATACGCCTCGCGGGCTGCCTTCGCCGCTGCGACGTAGCGCGGGTCGTCCTGCGGGCGTTCCCGCCATTCGGCATCATGATCGTCGATATCGGGCATCACTATCCTCCGCCGCAATTGTAGACGATCAGCATTCGCGCATCGAGGAATCTTCAAGAAGTAGAATTATGGCAAGCTGGGTCATGTGGATAGAATTTTTTCTTTGTTTCCGTGTTTCCGCATGACCGCCGTAGAATATCGGTATGATTATTTCATTCCTCAATCAAAAAGGCGGCGTCGGAAAAACTACTCTCGCGGTCAACACGGCCGCTCGTCTCGCCCGCTCCGGCCACAAGGTCCTGCTGATCGACGCCGATCCGCAGCAGACCTCCGCGCAATGGGCCAGCTTGCGCGAGACGACACCCTTCGTCGTCGCCTCGCTGCCGCGCCCGAAGATGGCGCGCGACGCGATGGCGATGGCCGCCGACTATACGCACACCATCATCGACGGTCCGGCGCGCGGCAAGGACATCGCGCATTCGGTCGTGATCGCCTCCGACCTCGTCGTCATTCCGATCGAGCCGGGCGGCCCCTCCCTGTGGGCGGCAACCGAAACGATCGAGGCCGTCAACAACGGCCGGGCGCTGAAGGAACAGCTCGAAGCCGTGTTTCTGGTTTCACGGAAACAGGCAAACACGGTGATCGGCCGCGAGGCCAAAGCCTACGCCGCCGACGCCGGCATTCAGATCCTCCGCACGGAGATCCAGAACCGCGTCGCCTTCGCAGAGGCGCTGACGGCAGGCCGGACGATCTTCGAGTGGGCGGCAAAAAGCGAGGCTGCAAAGGACATTGAACGACTGGTGAAGGAGTTGTTGCGTTATGGCGAGCACGAAAACATTCGCGGACCTGAAAAAGCCCGTCAGGCAGCCGACGCCTGAGCAGATCGCCGCTTTCGAGGAAACCGGCAGGGCTTCTCCTTCCGTGAACACGGAAACACGGAAAGCCGCCAATGCGGAAAGCCGTGCAGGCGTGAACGCGGAAGGCCGTGAACACGACAATGTGGGAACCCGCATTCCCGCAGAGGCGGAATCCCGTGAACACGGAAACCCGCCTTCACAGAAACCTGCCGATACGGATTCACAGATCGCCGCAAAGCCTGAACCCCGGAAATCCGTGAACACGGAAACACGGATTTCCGGCTCCGTCGTGCGGCTGACGATCGACCTGTCGGAGCCGGCCCACACCCGGTTCAAGACCGCCTGCGCCATGACGAAGCGGAAGATGGTCGATGAGGTTCGCGCCTTTATCGAGCGTCGCACGGCCGAGCTGGAAGAGGACGCCGGCCGCGCCTAGCCATCGGGCGATTCGCCGATGGCGGCGGCAACGGGCCGCTGCCGCATGTCTCGCATTGCGCTGAAAGGCGCAGAAACCCTTGCCGGACAGAACTGACTTGCTATAGCGCCGGACATTGCGGACAATTCGCATTGGCCCGTTTCGGGCCGCGTGAAGTCATGCCTGATCTGAAATGAGGATTTAGTGAACTAACAAAAAGAAAACCCGCCGAAGCGGGTGTTTCAAATCTTGATATTCGCGAACTGAACAATCCGAATATCTCAGACATCTAAAAACATCGCAAGTATATTTTGCGACAGATTTGTGCGCCCTGAGTTTCTGCGGGTTTTCTCCATGCCAAAGGGAGGAAACCAGTGACTATGCAAAATGATCCGCAAGCCGCCTTCATCGAATCGGCGGCGCGTCTCAAGAACCGGATCGCCAGCCAGGGCGGGCCGGCGTCGCGGGAGCGGGAGCCCGTGCCTGTGCCGCGCACCGAACGGGGCAGACGCTCGCTCAACACCTGCCATCGCTATGCGCAGACGGGGCGGCCGCGCAAGCCCGCGCCGCGCGACAGCCGGGCCTATGTGCCCGAGCTGGCCGCGCGCATCGAGGACGATCCGAACCTTTGCGACGGCGCGCGGCGCTGCGCCCGCAAGCTCGCCGAGCTGACCTATCGCCGGAACCGGGAAGACCGGGCGCTGCCGGTGACAGTCACATACCTCGCGCGGGCGCTCGGCCGTTGCCGGCGCACCGTGCAACGCTATCTCCGCCAGCTTGAGAGGGAAGGCTATGTCGCGGTCGATGTAGTCGTCTCGCAGCGGGCGCGCATGTGCGTCGGCCTCGTCGTGCGCCTGCTTGGCAACCTCATGGCCGCGCATCACCGCCATCGCTGGCCCGGAAGCCTTGGAAATCCAGGGGCGACACCGGAGTCACTGAATCAGAGCAAGGGATATTATTCCAAGGCGAAGGACGCCCATGCGCAGGTCGAAGGCCAGCGCATGGGCGTCCAGCAATGGGCGATGCGCTGCATGGACGGGATATTCCGCCGCTATATGGAAACAAACCCGCTCGCCGGCCTGCCGCCGGTCCTGCCGGCATAGGGCAGCGGCTTCTCCGTCGATGCCGATTCCTGCCCGATAGCGGGCCGGAGAGTGCAGTATTGCCTTCAGGAGGTGGTTCGGCCCGGTCAGGGCCAGAACGCATCCTGAGCGATCCTCGGCCAAAGGCGGCGGCGTCATGCCGCCAGCCTCCGGGCTGCGATCCCGTGATAGGCAGGGTCCAGCTCGATCCCGAGATAGTCGCAGTTTGCCTCACAGGCCGCGACCAGGGTCGAGCCTGAGCCGCAGAACGGGTCCAGCACCAGCCCGCCTTCGGGGCAGAACGCCTCGATCAGGGGCTTCAGCGCCGCCACCGGCTTCTGCGTCGGATGGAGCCGGTTGCCGCTGTAGGGGAAATCGATCACATCGGCCGGCGGGTTCGCCGGCAGCACCGGGCGGCCCTTGGCCAGCACATAGGCCGATTCGTGCGTGTAGCTGACGAACCGTGCCCGCGAGGCATAGCGTTTGCGGAAGACGATATGGCCGACGATGCGGAATCCCGCCGCGCGCCAGGCGCTCATGAAGCGGTCCGTCTGGGTCCAGCCGTAGAAGCTCACGCACAGGCTGTCGTTCTTCAGGACGCGGAACATCGCGCGCGATGCCGGCTCCAGCCAGTCGGCATTGTCGTCGTTGGCGATCGAGCGCCCGTCGCGCGACTTGTAGCGGACGAGATAGGGCGGGTCCGTCAGGATGAAATCGACGGAGCGGGCCGGCATCTGCCGCATCACCTCGATGCAGTCGCCGCGCTGGATCGAATTGCGGAGCTGGTTGGTCTTGTAGGTCATGGCATCCTCCTGCCTGTTGCGGTTGATGCCGCGTGACAGGGCGGGCCGAAGAAGCCGGGCGCGCACCGCGAGGGGAATGGTCAACACGGGAGCGATGAGCGAAGGAGCGGGCAGGCCATTGCGGGTTCGGCGCGGTCCGCCAGAACGCCGGTGTCAATGAAACCGCGAAGGCAGGAGTCGGGCAGGGCCGGACAGGCCAGCGCAGCCATCCTGACCAGTTTGTGCGCAATACGGGGTGGTGCGGTCGGTGCGATCACGGTGGCATGGAAACCGTCGATCCCAGGACCGGCATGCCTTCGCCCGCCAAGTCGTTTGACTTCGTGGTGACGGACGATCTTGCCGGCCTGCCGGTCACGAATGCCGAACTCGACGCCATCGAAGCCTTTCTCGGACAGGCGCTGCGCGATTTGTTCGCGCCGGACTCGGAACCGCCGCAAATGCATGGTGAACTTGAGGAAATTCCGAAACGCCGGGGGGCCAGACAATGAAAACCGCACCTGCCGAACAGCCAGTCGCCTCGCGCGCCGCGCTCTACATGCGTGTGTCCACGGGCCGTCAGGCTGAAAGCGATCTGTCGATTCCCGATCAGCGCCGCCAGGCCACCGCCTTTTGCAAGGCGCGGGGCTGGGAGGTCGTCAACGAGTTTGTCGATGCGGGCCTGTCCGGCACCACGGACAACCGCCCCGAATTGCAGCGCCTGCTCGATCTGGCGACGAACGGCGCGCCGCCGTTCGACGTGGTGGTCGTCCATTCTCTGAGCCGCTTCATGCGCGACGCCTTCCTTCAGGAGATGCACGTCCGGCGTCTCGCCAAGGCGGGCGTGCGGCTCGTGTCGATGACGCAGGATGTCGGCGACGATCCGGTCGGCGTCATGGTGCGTCAGGTCTTCGCGCTGTTCGACGAGTATCAGTCGAACGAGATTCGCAAGCATGTCAGCCGCTCGATGAACGAGAATGCGCGGCAGGGCTTCTGGAACGGTGCGGCTCCGCCCTTCGGCTATACGACGGTCGTGGTCGGGCAGCGCGGCGCGCGCTTCAAGAAGAAGCTCGCCATCGACCCGGTCGAGGCCGAGACCGTGCGCCTGATGTTCCGGCTGCTGACGGAAGGGGACGGCACCACGGGGCCGATGGGCGTCAAGGCGGCGGTGTGCTGGCTGAACGAGCGCGGCTACCGCACACGCGGCGGCGCGCGGTGGGGCATCGGCCCGCTCTACAATCTGATCTCGAACACGGTCTACAAGGGCGAGGCTGTCTTCAACCGCATGGACTCGAAGACCCGGAAGCCCAAGCCCGTCTCCGAGCACATCATCGTGCCGGTCGATCCGATCATCGACCCGGCCGTCTTCGATGCGCTCCAGGCGCAGATGAGGGAACGCAATCCCAAGGTTCTGCCGCCGCGCGTCGTTACCGGGCCGATCCTGCTGACTGGCATCGCCACCTGCGCCAGTTGCGGCGGGGGCATGACCATCCGCACGGGCAAGTCGGGGCGCTACCGCTACTATGTCTGTGCGGCGGCAGCGCAGAAGGGCAAGACCGCCTGCGCCGGCCGCTCGGTGCCGATGGACCGGCTCGACAATGCGGTCATGGACCGCGTCTCCGACGAGCTGCTGATGCCCGACCGCGTGGCGGACATGCTGCGCGGCCTGATGGATCGCCAGACGAAGAGGGATGAGGACTACGGCAACCGCCTGACGGCGCTGCGGGGCAAGCTGTCAGAGGCGGAAGGGCGGCTGACGCGGCTCTATCAGGCCATCGAAAACGGCATTGCCGATCCGAACGACCCGACGCTGAAAGACCGCATCGCGGCGGTGAAGACCGAACGCGACATTGCGCAGGCCGCGTTCGACCGCGCCGTCGCCGAAATGCGCCCGGAAGCGCGAATCACGGAAGAAAAGATCGCTTCCTTCGTCGGCACGATGCGCGACAACGTGCTGTCGGGCGACACGCCCTTCCGCCGCGCCTGGCTGCGCGCCGTCATCGACGGGGTGGAAGTCGATGACCGGGAAATCCGCATCCACGGTCGCCGGACCGTTCTGGAGCGTCTTGTCATGGGAGGCGGGGCCACTCCCGCAGGAGTGCCCAGTTTTGTTCGCAAATGGCGCACCCGAAGAGATTCGAACTCCTGACCCCCAGATTCGTAGTCTGGTGCTCTATCCAGCTGAGCTACGGGTGCGCTGGCAGCGGGGCTTAGCGCCCGGCTGCGAGGCGATCTCCTAAAGCGTCCGCCGGCCTATTGCAAGCGCCTTTCGGAGAAAAAATGCACTTTTCGTCCCTTTCGCACGCGGCCGGACGCTCAGGCACGGTGGCGGAAGGCGTCCAGCGGAACGGGCCGGTCCGGCAGCTCGATGCGGAAGAGCGTGCCGGGCGTGTTCTTCTCGACGAGCGCGATCGTGCCGCCGTGGGCGAGCACCAGCTCGCGGGCGATCGCCAGGCCGAGGCCGGTGCCGCCGGAGCGCACCGAGCCGCGGAAGGCGGCGAAGAGGTTCTCCCGCGCCTTGGGGGGCATGCCGGGGCCGTTGTCCTCGATGGCGATCGACACGACGCTGCCGGTGCGCAAGCCTGTGACGGTGAGGCTGCGCCGCGCCGCGCCGCTGTCCTGCGACAAGGCCTCGACGGCGTTGCGGCAGAGATTGTGGATGACGCGGAAGAGCTGCTCGCCGTCGGCGTCGACCTGCAGCCCCGGCTCGACCTGGAGGCCGAAATCGATGTCGGCGCGCGCGTCGAGCGCCAGCATCTCCGACACTTCCAGCACGAGCGGCCGCAGGGCCACGAAGCGCCGCCGCGGCTCCGGCTCCTTCATGCGGCCGTAAGACAGCACCTCGTTGGTGTAGCCCACGGCGCGGTCGATGCTGCGCAGGAGCTTCGGCGCGAAACGCTTGACGACCGGATCGTCGACGGCGGCAAGCCGGTCGGACATCAGTTGCGCCGAGGAGAGGATGTTGCGCATGTCGTGGTTGATCTTCGACACGGCAAGGCCGAGATCGGCGAGGTTCTTCTGTTCCTTGAGCGTGCGCTGCAGGGTCTGCTGCATCTGCGAGAGGTGGATGCCGGCGACCGCGAGCTCGTCCCTGCCCGGCGAGGGCACCAGGACGCGCGCCGGGTTGGCGGGCTCCTCGGAGAAGTCGCGCATGTTCGCCGTCATCCGGCGGATCGGCCGGATCAGCAGGCGGTTGATGGCGAAGAAGATGAGGCTCGCCGTGATCAGCGAGATGATGATGGAGAGTGCGAAGACGTTGCGCGCATAGACGAGCATGGCGCGCCTGAGCGCCCCTTCGTCGAGCAGCAGCTCGATCGTCGTCTGCGAATCGGCCACCGGGCCATAGACGCGGATGATGCGCTTGCCGCCGAAGAGGAGCGTGTCGAAGGCATCGTAGATCGCCCCGGGGAAGGAGACGTGGGCGATGTCGTACTGGGCGTCGACGCTCGGCGGCATGTCGACGGCGGCGACCATGCGCGAGGCGTCGGCGCGGCGCAGCACGATCGCCTTGGTGCCCGTCGCCATCAGCGTCTCGTCCTGGACGGGGCGCGGCAGCTCGCGGTCCGGCAGCCCCTCGATCACGACGCTCGCGGCGGCCGCCGTGCTCAGCCGGTCGCGCAGCCACATCAGCCGCATGTTGGCGACGGACGGCACGAAGATCAGCACCTCGGCGATCATCACGAAGGCGACGGTGAGCATCAGGAGCTTGCCGGAAAGGCCGGACAAGAAACCCGCCACCGGAACCGGCGCCCCGGCTTCGGGCGGAGGAGGCTCCCTGTCCATCATCTCTCTGCTCCGGCCATGCCGCCGCGGCGGCAAATCGATCGGCGGCCATAATAGGGGATCGGCCGGGATTTTCCAACGCCGCAGGGCAGGCGGCAAAAGGGCGCGGCAGCCCCTGGCCGCCGCGCCCTTCCTTGAAAGATAGCCCGGGATCAGAACTCTTCCCAGTTCTCCTGCACGGCTGCGGCCGCCTGGCGTCCGCTGAAGGCGCGGGCGACGCTGCCCATCATCCGCCGCGCGGGCGAAGCGGCCGGCCGGGCATCCGCCGCGGCGACCGCGACGGCCGGGCGGGCGGCGGCCTCGCCGGTGCGGAAGCGGGCGACGAGGTCGGCAAGGCCGTCGGCCTCGTTCTTCAGCTTGTGGGTGACGGCCGAGGTCTCCTCGACCATCGCGGCGTTGTGCTGCGTCACCTGGTCCATCTGGTTGATCGCGGTGGAGACCTCCTGCAGGCCGGTCGACTGCTCGCGGGCGGCCGTCGCGATCGAATGGATGTGGTCGTTGATCTTCAGCACGCGGCTTTCGATGTCGGAGAGCGCCGAGCCCGTCGCCTGGACGTACTTGACGCCGACGGCCACCTCGTCGCTCGACTTGGTGATGAGGCCCTTGATGTCCTTGGCCGCACTCGCCGCGCGCTGGGCGAGCTCGCGGACTTCCTGGGCGACGACGGCGAAGCCCTTGCCGGCATCGCCGGCGCGGGCCGCCTCGACGCCCGCGTTGAGCGCCAGGAGGTTGGTCTGGAAGGCGATCTCGTCGATGACGTTGATGATCTGGGTGATCTCGTTCGAGGCCTGCTCGATGCGGCCCATGGCGTCGACGGCGTTGCGCACGACGTCGCCGGACTGCTTGGCGCTCTGCGTCGCCTCGCCCACCATGACGGTCGCCTCCTGGGCGCGCTCCGTCGAGTTCTTGACGGCGGCGGTGATCTCCTCCAGCGCGGCGGAGGTCTCCTCCAGCGCGGCCGCCTGCTGCTCGGTGCGCTTGGAAAGGTCGTCGGAGGCGGTGCGCAGCTCGCCGGAGCCGGCGTTCAGCGAGTCGGTGGAGGCGCGCACCTCGCGCATCGTGCGCTGGAGGGTGGCGAGCGTGGCGTTGACGTTCTGCTGCAGCTCGGCGAAGGCGCCGCGGAAGCTGCCGTTCATGGTCTGCGTCAGGTCGCCCTCGGCGAGCGCGCCGATGACGCGGCGGGTCTCGGCGATGCCGTCCTCGACGCCGCTCACCAGCGCGTTCACGCTTTCGGCGAAGCGGTTCAGGTCGTCGTTGCCGTAGTCCTTGTCGATGCGGGCGCTGAAGTCGCCGTCGGCGGCCGCGTGCACCACGGTGGCGATCGAGGACTGCAGGTCGGCGCTCTTCTCGCGCAGCGCCTGCTCCTGGGCGTTGAGGTCGCGCACCGTCAGCGCGTTCTGGCGGAAGACGGCGACGGCGGCGGCCATCTCGCCGATCTCGTCCTTGCGGCCGGCATAGGGCACTTCCGTGTCGAGGTCGCCGCCGGCGAGCCGGTTCATCGTCTCCGTCACGTTCTGGATCGGACGGCTCAACTGGTTCGTGGCGATGTAGAAGGCCGTGCCGCCGCCGATGACGATGCCGACGCCGACGGTGCCGAGCACCAGCGTGAGCATGAAGGTCTCGAAGGAGGCGATCTCCGCCTTGATCGCGTCGAGGTTCTCGCGGTCCGTCTGGACGACGGCGTCGATCTCCTGCTGGAAGGCCTTGCGGTTGGCGCGGTTGCCCTCGTTGTTGCCCTGCTCGTTGGCCGCGGCGATCGACACCTCGGTGCCGAGGCGGACCGTCTCCATGCGGAAGGTGCGGAACTCGGCGGCGCGGGCGACGACCGCGTCGAAGGCGGCCATCTGCGCGGCGGGAACCAGCGGGCGCCACTGCGCGAGCGTCTCGTCGATGCCGTCCAGTTCCCTGGCGATGCCCTCGCCGAACTTCTTGGCGCCCTCGGCGTCCTTCGAGGCGTAGATGCCGCGCGCCTCCATCACCACCGCCGTGACCTGGCGGTTGAGATGCTCGCCGAGGAAGGCGCGGTCGGCGGCGTTCTCGTACTGGCGGAGCTTCTTGTTGTATTCCGAGACGACATGCAGCGCGATGCCGCCGATGAGCATCGAGATGAGGCTCATAACGCCCACGATGAGATAGATCTTGCCGCGTATCTTCACGTCACAACTCCAAAATCCGGAAACGGGGTCGGCGGGATGACCAGTGCATCCCAAGCATTCCGTCGGATTGTGACAGTGAAAAGTTAATTAGAGTTTTAATATTTGTCAGGAGTCGGGCGGGCAGGCGCTTCGTCTGCTCAGGAAAACAGCAGATATTGCTTCACGTTACGGAAGGCAGCCCGTGTCGTTGCCGGACCGGCGGGCGAAGCGGCGTTAACCTTCGTGACGGCGGCGCGCGATTGACTCTCCACCGCCTTTGCCCTTATAAGCCGCGCACGTCCGGAAAGCCCGCTTCCCGTAAGCGCGAAGCTGTGCCGGGCGGTAACGCTCCTTGCTGAAACGCAAACCCAAGAAGGGCCGCACACCGCGGTATTAAATAAATGTCGAAGCGTACCTACCAACCCTCCAAGCTCGTGCGCAAGCGTCGCCACGGCTTCCGCGCCCGCATGGCGACCAAGGGCGGCCGCAAGGTCCTGTCCGCCCGTCGTGCACGCGGCCGCGCCCGCCTCTCGGCCTAAGGGCCGTGCCCGCCCGAACGGAGACGACGGGCAATGGCGAAAACTGCTAGAAAACCCGCTGTCGGACGGCTGAAAAGCCGTCCGCAGTTTCTTTTCGTGCGCGAGGGCGAACGGCGCAAGGGACCGCTGTTCCTCCTCGAGGTGCGCGACAGGCAGGCACCCGACGAGCCGCCCCGCGTCGGCTTCACCGTGACCAAGAAACACGGCAATGCCGTGGAGCGCAACCGCATGCGCCGCCGCCTCAAGGAGGCCGTGCGGCTTTCGGCCGGATTTGCAATGCAGCCCGGACACGACTATGTGGTTGTCGCCAGGCGGGACGTGCTCACCGCGCCCTTTAAAGCCCTGCAAGCCGGTCTCAAGGACAGGATCGCGCCGAGGCAGAAACAGAAGCAGCGGCAGGACCCCGCCGCGCCCGGGAAAGAGTGATGGAAAACAACCGTAATTACTTCGTGGCGATCGCACTGTCGGTGCTGATCCTCGTCGCCTGGCAGTTTCTCTACGTGAACCCGAAGATCGAGGCCGACCGCGCCGCGCTCGAAGCCCAGCAGGCCGTCCAGGCCGAGCAGAACAAGGCTGCGGGCGGCACGGCGACGACCACGACCGAGACCGGCGCGAGCGGCACGCTGCCGGCCGGCGCCACGCCCGGCAGCACGACGGAAAGCCGCGAAGCGGCGCTCGGCGGCTCGCAGCGCGTCGAGATCGACACGCCCTCGCTTTCCGGCTCCATCAACCTCGCCGGCGCCCGCCTCGACGACCTCAAGCTCAAGGACTTCCACCAGACGGTGGACAAGTCGAGCCCGATCATCACGCTTCTCAGCCCCGCGGAGACCGAGCACGGCTACTTCGCCGAACTCGGCTATGTCGGCAGCGAGGCGACCGGCCAGGTGCCCGGCCCACAGACCGTCTGGACCCACGAGGGCAGCGGCAAGCTGACGGCGACGACGCCGGTGAAGCTTTCCTTCGTCAACGACAAGGGCCTCACCTTCACCCGCACGATCTCGGTCGACGAGCACTACATGTTCCAGGTGGTCGACGCCATCGAGAACCGGTCGGAAGCGCCCGTCTCGCTCTCGCCCTACGGCCGCGTCACGCGCTTCTTCAAGCCCACCGATCCGTCGGTCTACGTGCTGCACGAAGGCTTCATCGGGGTGCTCGGCGAGCTCGGCCTGCACGAGGTCAAGTATTCCGAGACCGAGGACGAGACGACCGTCGCGCCCGGCAAGGCGACGGGCGGCTGGCTCGGCATCACCGACAAGTACTGGGCGGCCGCGCTTGTGCCCCCGCAGGGCACGCCCTACGAGACGCGCTTCTCGCACTTTACCGACGGGCGCGCGCGCTACCAGGCCGACTATCGCCAGGACGCCGTCACCGTCGCGCCCGGCCAGACGCTGGAGCTCAAGAACCTCGTCTTCGGCGGCGCCAAGGAGGTGCCGATCATCGACCAGTACGAGGCGTCCTATTCCATCCCGCGCTTCGACCTGATGATCGACTGGGGCTGGTTCTGGTTCTTCACCAAGCCGATGTTCCAGCTCATGGACTTCTTCTACCGCTATTTCGGCAATTTCGGCATCGCCATCCTGATCACCACGATCGTCGTCAAGGCGCTGTTCTTCCCGCTCGCCAACAAGCAGTACGCGTCGATGGCGAACATGAAGAAGATCCAGCCGAAGATGGAGGAGCTGAAGGCCAAGCACGGCGACGACCGCATGGCGCTGCAGCAGGCGATGATGCAGCTCTACAAGGAGGAGAAGATCAACCCGCTCGCGGGCTGCTGGCCGATCCTCCTGCAGATCCCGGTGTTCTTCGCGCTCTACAAGGTCATCTACGTCACCATCGAGATGCGGCACGCACCGTTCTTCGGCTGGATCCAGGACCTTTCGGCACCGGATCCGACGTCGCTCTTCAACCTGTTCGGCCTGCTTCCCTACGACGTGCCGCATTTCCTCATGATCGGCGTGTGGCCGATCGTCATGGGCATCACGATGTTCCTGCAGATGCGCATGAACCCGACGCCGCCGGATCCGACCCAGGCGATGATCTTCACCTGGATGCCGCTGATCTTCACCTTCATGCTGGCGGCCTTCCCGGCGGGCCTCGTCATCTACTGGGCCTGGAACAACCTGCTCTCGATCATCCAGCAGGGGATCATCATGAAGCGCCACGGCGTGAAGATCGAGCTCTTCGACAATCTCAAGGGATTGTTCCGGAAGAAGGCCGGATCGGCCTGACGATGGCGAAGGCGCTATGACGGAACCGGACGACAAGCCTCTGTTCGCCACGCCGTGGATCTTCATCCGCGGCGTGCCGGCCATGAAGTTCCTGCCCCCGGAAGGTCCGCCCGAGGTCGCCTTCGCCGGTCGCTCGAACGTCGGCAAGTCCTCGCTCATCAACGCGCTCGTCGGCCACAAGGGTCTGGCGCGCACCTCGAACACGCCGGGCCGCACGCAGGAGCTCAACTACTTCGTGCCGGACGGCCATTCGGGGGCGGCCGACGACCTGCCGCCGATGGCGCTGGTCGACATGCCGGGCTACGGCTATGCCCAGGCGCCGAAGGAACAGGTCGATGCCTGGACGAAGCTCGTCTTCGACTACCTGCGCGGCCGCTCGACGCTGAAGCGCGTCTATGTCCTCATCGACAGCCGCCACGGCATCAAGAAGAACGACGAGGAGGTCTTCGCGCTCCTCGACAAGGCGGCCGTCTCCTACCAGGTCGTGCTGACCAAGACGGACAAGATCAAGGAGGCCGGCGTGCCGCGGCTCGTCGAGGAGACGCTGCAGAAGATCGCCAAGCGCCCGGCCGCCTTTCCGGACGTGATCGCCACCTCCTCGGAAAAGGGCAAGGGGCTGGACGCGCTGCGGGACGCCATCCTCACCGCCATCCGCCGCTGACGGCCTGCGTCAGTCGACGCGCACGCTGCCCGAGGCGGGCGCCGGGGCGGCCGTGTCCGGCACCGGCAACCTCGCCGTGACGGCGAGGGCGACCACGACGGCGAGCAGGGCGAGCGCCAGCGCGCGCCAGAAGACGAGCGAATTCCACAGGCCGCCCGAGACCGTTCCGGCGAACCGGACGTCGCAGGGCGTGGCGGTGACGCGCAGACGCCGGGCGACGGCGGGATAGGCCGGATGATCCTCGTCGAAATCCGCAAGATTCCTCTCCCAGCGGCTGACCACGGCGGCAAAGCGGCGGTCCCGCGCCAGCCGGCGCTCCACCCTGCGGCGATCCTCCGCCGAAAGCGCGCCGAGCACATATTCCCCGGCGATCACCTCGTCGCGGCGCGGGTCGCTCATGTCCTTGTCGAAGGCCGTCATCGGCGCTGCATTCTCCGGGTTCCAGCGAACCGGCATCATAGGCCGCATCGGCGCGCCTTGCCACCATCTTCGCACGCGGTTCCTCGCCTCTTTTTGCCGGGACGCGTCATTCCATCGTCGTCGGACATGCGCTAAAGAGACCGGCACCAGATCGACGAGGCCGCCCATGTCCCTTTCCGAAAGCGAAACCCAAGCCCGCCTTCTCGCCCAGGCGCTGCCCTACATGCAGCGCTACGAGAACAAGACCATCGTGGTGAAATACGGCGGCCATGCCATGGGCAATCCGGAACTCGGCAAGGCCTTCGCCAGCGACATCGCGCTCCTCAAGCAGTCCGGCGTCAACCCCGTCGTGGTGCACGGCGGCGGCCCGCAGATCGGCGCCATGCTCAAGAAGATGGGCATCGAATCGAAGTTCGAGGGAGGCTTGCGCGTCACCGACGAGAAGACCGTCGAGATCGTCGAGATGGTGCTCGCCGGCTCGATCAACAAGGAGATCGTCGCGCTCATCAACCAGACCGGCGAATGGGCGATCGGGCTCTGCGGCAAGGACGGCAACATGGTCTTCGCCGAGAAGGCCAGGAAGACCGTGGTCGACCCGGACAGCAACATCGAGCGTATCCTCGACCTCGGCTTCGTCGGCAAGGTGGTCGAGGTCGACCGCACGCTGATCGACCTGCTCGCCCGCTCGGAGATGATCCCGGTGATCGCGCCGGTGGCGCCCGGCCGCGACGGCCACACCTACAACATCAACGCCGACACCTTCGCCGGCGCCATCGCCGGCGCGCTCAACGCCACGCGCCTGCTCTTCCTCACCGACGTGCCGGGCGTGCTCGACCGCAACGGCCAGCTCATCAAGGAGCTGTCGGTCGCCGAGGCCCGCGCGCTCATCAAGGACGGCACGATTTCCGGCGGCATGATCCCGAAGGTCGAGACCTGCATCGAGGCGATCCAGGCGGGCGTGCAGGGCGTCGTCATCCTCAACGGCAAGACCGCCCATTCCGTGCTGCTCGAGCTCTTCACGGAGCATGGCGCCGGCACCCTGATCATCCCCTGATCCGGGCCTTGATCTTGGGTCCTGGTCAGGTCATCAGCAGCGCCAGCACGCCGATGACGATCAGCGTGCAGCCGGCGATCTCCAGCCGGTTGACGCGCTCCTTGAAGACGAGGACGGCGGAGGCGAAGGTGAAGAGCATCTCCACCTGCGCCAGCGCCTTGACGACCGCCGCCTGCTGCAGCGTCATCGCCATGAACCAGCCGAAGGAGGCCGTGGCGCCGACGAAGCCGACGAGGAGCGCCGGCCGCCAGGCGCTCGCGATGCGGGCAAGCTCGCCCCGCTCTCTCATGACGAGCCAGCCGAGCATCAGCAGCGTCTGCAGCACGATGACGAAGACCAGCGTGTAGCTCGCTTGGATCATGTAGTCGGGTGCGGGCAGGCTCGGGGCGAGCGCCAGCGAGGCCGAGCGGTAGGCGACGGCGGAGATGCCGAAGCAGGTGCCGGAGAGAAGCCCGATCCCGGCCGTCCGCGTGAACACCGATAGGAACAGCGAGCGCACGGAGACGACGCTGCGCGCGACCGAGATCACCATGACGCCCGCGACCGAGATGGCGATCGCGACAAGCGTTCCGGCAGACGCCTTCTCGCCGAGGAAGACGAGCGCGAAGAGCGCCGCCTGCGCCGGCTCGGTGCGCGAATAGGCGGTGCCGACCGCGAAATTGCGGAACGAGAACAGGTGCACCAGCAGGAAGGTCGCGGCGATCTGCGCGATGCCGCCGACGACGGCCCAGGCGAAGAAGCGCGCGTCCGGCACCGGCATCGGCCGGGCGAGCACGACGGCGAGGAGCGCCATGTAGAGGAGCGCGAAGGGCACGCCGAAGCCGAAGCGCACGAAGGTCGCGCCCGTCGTGCCCATCCGTCCCTTCAGGTGTTTCTGCATGGCGGAGCGGACGTTCTGCAGGAAGGCCGCCGCGACGGTGATGAGGACCCAGGTTTCCATGGCCCGCCGCTAGCACGGGGTTCACGCGAAATCCATCGGGCGCGGAAAATTCCGTTCCCCTCGCCGCACGCGCGTGCGATAAGACGGCCCATGACGAACCTGCCGACCAAGACCGATTTCTCCCACGTGCGCGACTGGGTCTTCGACCTGGACAACACGCTCTATCCCCACCACGTCGACCTCTTCGCGCAGATCGACCGGAACATGACGGCCTATGTCTCCGCGCTGCTGGACCTTTCCCGCGAGGAGGCCCGCGCGCTGCAGAAGCGCTACTACCACGATCACGGCACGACGCTGAAAGGGCTGATGATCCATCACGGCATCGACCCGCTGGACTTCCTGGAGAAGGCGCACGCCATCGACTACGGCGTGCTCTCGCCGGACCCGGACCTCGGCGAGGCGATCCGCGCGCTGCCGGGGCGCAAGTTCATCTTCACCAACGGCAGCGTGAAGCATGCCGAGATGGCGGCGCGCGCGCTCGGCATCTTCGATCATTTCGACGACGTCTTCGACATCGTCGCGGCGGAATACGTGCCGAAGCCGGCCGGCGCCACCTACGACAAGTTCATGGCGCTGCACCGGGTCGACACGCTCCACGCCGTGATGTTCGAGGACCTGCCGCGCAACCTTCTCGTGCCGAAAGCGCTCGGCATGAAGACCGTGCTTCTCACGCCCCGCGACGCCGGACACGAATTCGCCGACGCCTGGGAGAAGCACTCGCAAGAGGACATCCATATCGACTACACCACGTCCGACCTGACGGCCTTCCTCAACGCGCTGCGCTAGCCGGACACATTCCGGACACGGAAAAAACCCTTTCCCGTCAAAAGGTTGAATTACGAATTTGTAACTGGTGCCGACAGCCTTTCCGCCTATCCTGCCCCTCAGGGACGACGATGGACGAAAGGAAACGACCATGGCAGCAAAAGACCTTCTTCTCGGCGCGGTTGCCGCCGGCCTTCTGCTTTCCGGCTACAGTGCCCCGGCCTTCGCGGCGAAGGGCGGACACGAGGCCCGCGGCGCGCGGATGATCGAGCGCCTCGACGGCGACAAGGACGGCAAGGTCTCGCTCGACGAGTTCAAGGCGCACGTCGCCGCCACCTTCAAGGTGTTCGACGCCGACGGCGACGGCCAGGTGACCAAGGCCGAGATCGAGGCCCGCCGCGACGCCTTCAAGGAGGCCCGCAAGGCCCTCCGCACGGCGGCCGCAGCCGACAAGGACAAGGCACGCGAGGCGCTGCGCGCCGCCGGGCCGTTCATGCTGCCGGGTGCCGGCCGCACGTTCGAACGCGCCGATGCCGACGGCAACGGCTCGCTCTCCGAGGCCGAGGTGCTCGCCTCGGCGGAACGGATCTTCGAACGCCGCGACCGCAGCGGCGACGGCGCGCTCGACCGGGCGGACGCCGGCCCGCGCAAGGGCAAGGGCCGCCGCGGCGAGCAGCACGCCGCCCGCATGCTGAAGCGCCTCGACGCCGACGGCGACGGCAAGGTCTCGCAGGACGAGTTCCTGCGGCGCGCCTCGGATGCCTTCCAGCGCGTCGACGCGGACGGCAACGGCGAGGTCACCCGGGCCGAGGTCGATGCGAAGCGCGAAGCCTTCCGCGATGCCCGCAAGGCGTTCCGCGAGGTCAAGGCGACCGGCGGCGAAGCGCGGCAGGAAGCGCGCCGCGCCCTGCGCGAGGCGCGGCCCGGGCCGATGGCCGGGCGGCTCTTCTCCCGCGCGGACGCCGACGGCAACGGCACGCTCACGAAGGCCGAGATGGAGACGGCCGCGGCGGCGATGTTCAAGCAGCGCGACCGCAACGGCGACGGCTTCATCGCCGCCGACGAGATCGGCCGGCGCCACAGGTAAGCCCCGACGCCCCGGCCATGGCCGGGGCGTTTCCGCCTCAACCGTTGGCGACGGCGGCGGCCTGCTCGGCCTCGAGCCGCTCGTAGAAGCGGACGATGATGTCCCAGGCCTCGTCGGCCGTCTCGACGAATTGCAGGAGGTCGACGTCGGCGGGCGCGATCGTGCCGAAGGCGGCGAGCGCGTCGAGATCGATGATCCGGCGCCAGAATTCCCGCCCGAACAGGATGAGCGGCACCAGCGCCATGCGCCCCGTCTGCATCAGCGTCACCGTCTCGAACAGCTCGTCCAGCGTGCCGAAGCCGCCCGGGAACACCGTCACCGCCTTGGCGCGCAGCAGGAAATGCATCTTGCGGATGGCGAAATAGTGGAAGTTGAAGCTGAGCTCCGGCGTCACGTAGGCGTTCGGCGCCTGCTCGTGCGGCAGCACGATGTTGAGGCCGATCGACGGCGCGCCGACTTCCGCCGCCCCGCGGTTGCCGGCCTCCATGACGCCCGGGCCGCCGCCGGTGACGACGACATATTCCTTGTAGCCGAGCTCCGCCGAGCGCTCCGAACACAGCCGGGCGAACTTGCGCGCCTCGTCGTAATAGACCGAGGCGGCCTCCAGGTTGGCGCGCTGCGTCTCGTTGCGCGCGGCCCAGGCCTCCATGCCGGGCGCCGGAATGCGCGCGCCGCCGAACATCACCACGGTCGAGCGGATACCGCGCTCGGCGAGCATCATCTCCACCTTCAGGAGTTCGAGCTGCAGGCGCACCGGCCGCAGTTCCTCGCGGCAGAGGAAATCCTCGTCGACATAGGCGAGCCGGTAGGCGGGGTTTGCCGATTGGGGCGTCTGCGGGGTGGCGAGCGCGCGGCGCCGGTCCTGTGCGCTGTCGGCCAACGTATCCCAGACGCCGTCCTTGCGGCGGAGATTCTTCTTCTTCAGTCTTGCCATCGTCCTGTCCTGCTCTTGCGACTTATGTCCCCGAGGGGGCTTCATCTTTCCGGGCACTTGCTCTAGAGCATCCTGCGATCGGGTGGAATCACCCGATCGCAGATAAGATGCTCTAACTTCAAAGTGCTAGAGCGGCCTTTGCGCGTCCGTGAGGACGCGCGGCGCCCTAGAGCAATCCGCAGTTCGATGAAATCGATCTTCCGGTATCCCGACAATCGAAAATAAGCCTCGAAGTTTAAGGAATTCCGATGAGCACGACTGATCTCGCCGCCCTTTCCGCCACCATCGAGCGCGCCTTCGAGGATCGCGACGGCGTCAACACGTCCACGCGCGGCGAGGTCCGCGAGGCGGTGGAGGCTGCGCTGAACCTGCTCGACAGCGGCAAGGCGCGCGTCGCCGAGCGCGGCGCGGACGGCGCCTGGACGGTGAACCAGTGGCTGAAGAAGGCCGTGCTCCTCTCCTTCCGCCTCAACCCGATGGAGATCGTCAAGGGCGGTCCCGGCGAGTCTGCCTGGTGGGACAAGGTGCCCTCGAAGTTCGACGGCTGGAGCGTCAACGAATTCGAGAAGGCGGGCTTCCGCGCCGTGCCGAACTGCGTCGTGCGCCGCTCGGCCTATATCGCGCCGGGCGCCATCCTGATGCCCTCCTTCGTCAATCTCGGCGCCTATGTCGGCGAGGGCACGATGGTCGACACCTGGGCGACGGTCGGCTCCTGCGCGCAGATCGGCAGGAACGTGCATCTGTCCGGCGGCGTCGGCATCGGCGGCGTGCTGGAGCCGATGCAGGCGGGCCCGACGATCATCGAGGACAACTGCTTCATCGGCGCCCGCTCGGAGGTGGTCGAGGGCTGCATCGTCCGCGAGGGCTCGGTGCTCGGCATGGGCGTCTTCATCGGCAAGTCGACGAAGATCGTCGACCGCGCCACCGGCGAGGTGACCTACGGCGAGGTGCCGCCCTATTCCGTCGTCGTCGCCGGCTCCATGCCGTCGGGCAGCCCGACCATGCCGAACGGCCTGCCTTCTCCGAACCTCTACTGCGCCGTCATCGTCAAGCGCGTGGACGAGAAGACCCGCGCCAAGACCGGCATCAACGAACTGCTCCGGGATTGAGGCATGGCGGCCGAAGACGGGCGCGGGCCGGGCCTCGGCTGGTTCTTCTTCGGCTGGTCCGGCCGGATCGGCCGGGCGCCCTATGCTCTCGGCTGGCTGTTCTGGCTGATGCTGCTGTCGGCGGCCCTCGCCCGCATCATGATCGTGCCCAACGACGACCCGTCCTTCCTGTTCTGGGCCTTCGTCTTCTTCGGCACGGCGATCGCCTCGACGGTCTCCACGATCATGATGACGGTCAAGCGGCTGCACGACATGGACCTGCCGGCGGCGCTCGTCATCTGTCTCTTCATCCCGGCGATCTCCTTCATCGCCCTCATCGCCTTCATGGTCTGGCCCGGCACCAAGGGCCCCAACGACCACGGCACGCTGCAGAACGGCCCCCGGGATCCCCCCGCAGGCCGTGGATGACAGGGCGGGGGCGATCGGCTAAGACTGCCGGAACCCTTCCTTCCAGTCCGCGAATCGCGACGCCATGACATCCACCGATCCGATCGCCAACCTCGCCACCCTCATCCGCTGCCCGTCCGTGACCCCCGCCGAGGGCGGCGCGCTGGCGGCGCTGGCGGCGATGCTGCAACCGCTCGGCTTTGCGGTCGAGCGCATGGTGGCGCGCGAGCCCGGAACGCCGGACATCGAGAACCTCTATGCCCGGCTCGGCACCGGCGGCCCGCACCTGATGTTCGCCGGGCACACGGACGTGGTGCCGGTCGGCGACGAGGCGGCCTGGACGCACGGCCCCTTCGCCGCCGAGATCGCCGATGGCCAGATGTTCGGCCGCGGCGCGGTGGACATGAAGGGCGGCATCGCCTGCTTCGTCGCCGCCGTCGCGCGCCACATCGGGAAACACGGGGCGCCGGACGGGTCGATCTCCTTCCTCATCACCGGCGACGAGGAGGGGCCGGCGGTCAACGGCACCGTGAAGCTCCTCGAATGGGCCGCCGCGCGCGGCGAGAAATGGGACGCCTGCCTCGTCGGCGAGCCGACCAATCCGGACGCGCTCGGCGACATGATCAAGATCGGCCGGCGCGGCTCCGTCTCCGGCACGGTCACCGTGCACGGCGTGCAGGGCCACGCCGCCTATCCGCACCTCGCCGACAATCCGGTGCGCGGCGTCATCGCGCTCGCCAGGGCGCTGATGCACCCGCCCTTCGACGCCGGCACCGCCGATTTCCAGCCCTCGAACCTGGAAGTCACGACGATCGACGTCGGCAACCGCGCCACCAACGTCATCCCGGCGAAGGCCAGCGCCGGCTTCAACATCCGCTTCAACGACGCCTGGAGCGCCGAGACGGTGATGGCCGAGATCGTCCGCCGGCTCGACGCCGCCGCGCGCGACGAGACGCTCCGACCCGGCCGTCCGCCGATCCGCTACCACATCGCCTGGGCCGAGCGGCCGAGCCACGTCTTCCTCACCCGCGACGACCGCCTGATCGCCTCGCTGTCGGGCGCGGTCGCCGCCGTGACAGGGCGGCAGCCGGCACTCTCCACGACCGGCGGCACCTCGGACGCGCGCTTCATCAAGGACTATTGCCCGGTGGTCGAGTTCGGCCTCGTCGGCCAGACGATGCACATGGTGGACGAGCGGGTGGCGCTCGCCGATCTCGGGACGCTGACCGACATCTACGAAACCTTCATCGCGCGCTGGTTCGGCGATGCCCGGTCTTGACGAGGTCCTCCACTATCTCAACGGCATCTGGCTGCTCCTGAGGCAGAAGCCGGAGGGGTTCGGCTGGCTCGACCTCAGCTTCCGGGGGCTGCTGCGTTCCTTCTGGGCCTTCGCCTGGTGCGTGCCGGCCTTCGCCGTCATCTGGGCCTCCTGGCGGCTCTACTACCTCGCCGGCATGCCCGAGGGCACCGCGGCGGGGATCGGCTTCATCGGCAAGCTGCTGGCCATCGACGTCGCCGGCTGGCTGCTGCCGCCCGTCATCCTCGCCGCGCTGGCCCGCCCGCTCGGCTACGGCCGGCAGCTTGCGACGGTGATCACGGCGAGCAACTGGATCGCCGTGCCCTTCGGCTACGCGGCGGCCGTCCCCTTCGCGCTGACGCTGCTCGTGCCGTCGAGCGGCCCCGTGGCGGGCCTCATGCTCTATGCCGTCTTCGGTGCGAGCGTCATCCTGCAATACCGGCTCGTCTGGATGTGCGTCGGCCGCCAGACACTGCTCGCCTCGGCGATGACGGCGATCTACGTGCTGCCGCCGATGATCGTCGGCCAGGAGTTGCAGCGCCTCCTCGGCACCATGCCGGCCTGACCCTTCAATAGTCGACGCCGACGAAATAGAGCCCGTCCGGCGGCGCGACCGGGCCGCAGGCGCGGCGGTCCTTCGCCTCCAGCGCCGCGCGCACGTCGCCCACGCTCCACTTGCCCTCGCCCGCAAGCTTCAGCGTTCCGGCGAAGGAGCGGATCTGGTTGTGCAGGAAACTCTGGGCGGAGACGCGGATCTCGATCCGTTCGCCCGAACGGGTGACGTCGAGCCGGTCGATGGTGCGCACGGGGCTGTTCGCCTGGCACTGGGCGGCGCGGAAGGTGGAGAAGTCGTGCTTGCCGACGAGCACCTGCCCGGCGGCGTGCATCACCTCGTGATCGAGCGGCTTCATCACCAGCCAGGCGCGCCTGGCCTCCAGCGCCAGCGGCGCGCGGCGCGAGATGATGCGATAGAGATAGTGACGCCGGACCGCCGAGAAGCGGGCGTCGAAATCGTCCGGCACCGCCGCCGCGTCGAGGATCGCCACGCGTTCGCCGGCGAGCGCCAGATGCGCGTTCAGCGCGTTGCGGAGCACGTGCTCCTTCCAGGGGCGCGACAGGTCCGCATGCGCCACCTGGCCGAGCGCGTGCACGCCGGAATCCGTCCGCCCCGCGCCGCGGATCGACACGGTCTCGCCGGTGAGCGAGAGGATCGCCGCCTCGATCGCACCCTGCACGGACGGCCCGTTGTCCTGCCGCTGCCAGCCGACATAGGGCATGCCGTCATATTCGATGGTGAGGCGGTAGCGCGGCATCAGGCGAGCGCCGTACCGGGCACGACCGGCGTGCCGCGCAGGAAATCGGCCGCGTCGAGCGGCTTGCCGCCGGCCTTCTGCAGGCGCACGAGCCGCACGGCCCGGCCGTCGCCGCAGGCGACCGCAAGCGGGTCGTCGACGACCGTGCCCGGCGCATGGCCCGGCGCCTCGCCGGCAAGCCGGCTTCCCAGCACCTTGACCCGTTCCCCCGCAAGCTCGAACCACGCGCCCGGGAAGGGCGAGAGCGCGCGGATATGGTCGTGCACGTTACGGGCGGGACGGGAGAAGTCGATGCGCGTCTCCGCCTTGTCGATCTTGGCGGCGTAGAGCACGCCCTCCTCCGCCTGCGGCGTCAGCGGCAGGTCGCCGGCTTCGAGCCGCGCCATCGCCTCGACCATCAGCGCGGCGCCGGCCGCCGAGAGCGCGCCGTGCAGCTCGCCGCCGGTCATGTCCCCGCCGATGGCGAGGCGCGCCGTCAGCGCGACCGGGCCGGTGTCGAGCCCCTTGTCCATCTTCATGACCATCATGCCCGTCTCGGCATCGCCCGCCATGATCGCCCGCTGGATCGGCGCCGCCCCCCGCCAGCGCGGCAGGAGCGAGGCATGGCCGTTGTACGCGCCGAGCCGCGTGCCCGTCAGGATCGCCTCGGGCAACAGCAGGCCGTAGGCGACGACCACCGCGACGTCCGCGTCGAGCGCCCGGAAGGCGGCGCGGTCGGCTTCGTCGCGGAAATCGGCCGGCGTGAACACCGGGATGCCGCGCCGTTCGGCCGCCCGGTGCACGGGCGACTTCACCAGTTCCAGCCCGCGCCGGCCGGCAGGCCGCGGCGGCTGCGAATAGACGGCGACGATGTCGTGGCCGGCTTCGGCGAGCGCCTCCAGCGTGGGAACGGAGAAGTCCGGCGTGCCCATGAAGATGATGCGAAGGGCCATGGTGAGCCTCCGTGGGCAATTCCGGCGAAGCGCAAGACGGTCTTGCGCCCGGAACTGCGTGGAAACAAAGCGTTCGTCAGATCGCCTTCGCGCCGCGCAGCCGCGCCGCCTTGGTGAACTTGCGGATCACCATCTCGCGCTTCAGCTTCGAGATATGGTCGATGAAGAGGACGCCGTTCAGGTGGTCGATCTCGTGCTGGAGACAGGTGGCGAGCAGGCCGTCGGCCTCGATGATCTGCTCCCTGCCCTCCCGGTCGAGGTGCCGCACGGTGACGGAGGCCGGGCGCTCCACCTCGGCATAGTAGTCGGGGATCGACAGGCAGCCTTCCTCGTAGACCGAGCGGTCGTTCGAGGAGGCGACGATCTCGGGATTGATGAAGACGCGCGGCGCCTTCTCCTCGCCGTCCTTGGCGACATCCAGCACCAGCATGCGGCGCGGCACGCCGACCTGGATCGCCGCAAGGCCGATGCCCGGCGCGTCGTACATCGTCTCCAGCATGTCGTCGGCGAGCTTCTTCACCTCGTCGTTCACGGTCTCGACGGGCTTCGAGACCTGACGCAGGAGCGGGTCGGGGAGGATGATCAGCGGCTTGATGGTCATGCGCCTCCTTAGCGCGGTTCGCCTGCGCTTTCAATCGACTTCCGGGGCCGGGACGCGCAGTTTGTTCACGATATGATCTGGTTTCCGCCGCAATTCATGCTAAGGTTTATAGATGGAGTTCGATCCTTCCCTTGAAAATACGCTTCTCGCCTTCGCCGACCGGCTGGGCGGCCCCGTCCCGGCGCTGATGCTGCTTGCGGCCGCCGCGGTCGTGCTCTTCGGCCTGATCGCCGCCCGCCGGAATGCTGCGCGGCAGCGCTTGGCGGCGGAAGCGGCCGGGCAGCGTTTCGCCGAGCTCCTGAAGGCGCAGACGGAGATGCAGGGGCGGCTCGCCGCCATGGCCGAGGTCTTCGGCAGCCGCCAGGCGGAGACGAACCAGGCGATCAACGCCCGCCTCGACGGCCTCACCCAGCGGCTCGGCCAGTCGATCTCCGAGCAGACGCGGGCGACGCACGAGAACCTGCGCCGCCTGCAGGAGCGGCTCGCCGTGATCGACAACGCCCAGACCAACATCCAGTCGCTGGCGAAGGACGTGGTCGGGCTGCAGGCCATCCTCTCCAACAAGCAGACCCGCGGCGCCTTCGGCCAGTCGCGCATGGAGACGATCGTCGCCGACGCCCTGCCGACCGGCGCCTACCAGTTCCAGCCGCAGCTCTCCAACGGGGTCAGGCCCGACTGCACGATCCGCATGCCGAACGGCCAGCCGCCGCTCGTCGTCGATGCGAAGTTCCCGCTGGAGGCCTGGAACGCCTTGGCGGCGGCGAAGACGCCGGAGGCCGCCAAGGCCGCGGGCCAGCAGTTCCGCCGCGACATGGAGACGCATGTGCGCGATATCGCCGAGAAGTACCTGATCGCCGGCGAGACGCAGGACACGGCCTTCCTCTTCGTTCCGTCCGAATCGATCTTCGCCGGCATCCACGAGCATTTCGAGGCGATCGTGCAGCGCGCGCAGCGCGCCCGCATCGTCATCGTCTCCCCCTCGCTGCTGATGCTCTCCGTGCAGGTCCTGCAGGCGCTCCTCAAGGACCAGCGGATGCGCGAGCAGGCCCATGTCATCCAGGGCGAGGTGGTGCGGCTGATGGATGACCTGACGCGGCTCGACGACCGGGTGCGAAAACTGCACGGTCATTTCACTGCCGCGCAGAGGGACGTGGACCAGATCCTGACCTCCACCGAGAAGCTCGCCAAGCGGGGCCTCAGGATCGGCGAGCTGGAATTCGAGGCGGCCGGAGCCGATCCCGACCGCGGGGAGGAGAGGGCCGTGGAGAGCCGGACCGGCCAGTTGCGCCTGAGGGTGGTTGACGAGGACTGACCGCCTCGGGCAGTGTCGCGGCTCAAACAGGGGAACGCGCCGCCATGATCACAGTTTTCGGCTCCATCAACATGGATCTCAACGCCATGACCGCCCGCCTGCCGAAGCCGAGCGAGACCGTCATGGGCAGCGCCTTTACGACGGCGGCCGGCGGCAAGGGCGCCAACCAGGCGCTGGCGGCGCGCCGGGCGGGATCGATCGTCCGCATGGCGGGTGCCGTCGGCGACGACGCCATGGCGAGCCAGGCGCTGGCGCTGCTCGCGGACGCGGCGGTGGACCTCTCGAACGTGCGCGTGGCGGCGGAGGCGACCGGCACCGCGCATATCCTCGTGGCGGAGGACGGGGAGAACATGATCGTCGTCGTGCCCGGCGCCAACGGCACCGTCACGGCGGAGGACGCGAGGAAGGCGATCGGCGCGATGTCGCGCGGCGACTACCTGCTGCTGCAGTTCGAGATCCCGGCCGACGCCGTCGAGGCCGCGCTGACGGGCGCGAAGGCCAAGGGCGTCCTCTCCATCGTCAACATCGCGCCGCTCACCGCCGATGCCCGCCGCCTCGGCGCGCTCGCCGACATCCTCGTCGCCAACGAGACGGAATTCGCGCTCTATTCGGGCAAGGACGACCAGACGGCCGCGGAGCGCGAGGAGACGATGCGGGCTCTGCATGCCGGGACCGGCCAGACGATCATCGTCACGCTCGGCGCCGACGGCGTCGTCGCCATCCGCCGCGGCGAGATCGTCCGCGCCCAGGGCCTGAAGATCGAGCCCGTCGACACGGTGGGCGCCGGCGACACGTTCTGCGGCTACCTCGCCGCCTCGCTCGACGGCGGCCTCGACTTCGCCCGCGCGCTGCGCCGGGCCGCGGTCGCCGGGTCGCTCGCCTGCCTCAAGCCGGGCGCGCAGCCCTCGATCCCCTTCGCGGCGGCCGTGGACGCCCAGGCCTAGCCGCGGCGGATCCCGAAAAGCCAGGCGGTTGCATATTAGTCGCCCTCGAAACTTGGCGTTTTATTAAGACTTGATCGGCTACTCAAATCACCGGACGTCGACCGCCGCGGCATCGAGGACGGTCCGTCTCGGCGCTGGTCCTGCGCCCGTCCTCCATGACGGAGTCCACCCCTACACCGAATGCGCTGTCTCGCGGCCTGCCTGCCGCGAACACCCCTTGCCGTGAGGATTTCATGTTCAGCTTCAAGGCCAAGTCGCTCGCGACGAAGCTCATCGCCGTCACCGGCGGCACGATCGCCCTGGTGATGCTCGCATCCAATGTCGTGCTCATTTCCCAGACCCAGGACCGGGTCGCCCATCTCGTCTACAGCGGGGCCGACACCGAGGCCAAGGCGATCGCGGCGGATATCACCGGCGATATCGGCCAGCTCGCCAGCGCGGCGCGCTCGATGGCGGGCGTCATCGAGCAGGCCCATGCCGGCGGGCACATGGATCGCCAGGAGGTCGTCAGCATCCTCAAGGCCAATGTCGAGAAGAACAGCTTCGCGCTCGGAAGCTGGTTCGCCGAGGAGCCGAACGCATTCGACGGCAGGTCCCGCGAGATGGCGGAAGACGTGCAGAACGGCACGCACAAGGACGGCTCGTTCAACGCCTACTGGACGAAGCGCAAGGACGGCATCGCGCTCTCGACGTTCGCCTCCGACTACGAGGCCGAGTGGTACGCGCTGGCCGCCAGGAGCGGCAAGGGCGCGATGAGCCAGCCTTACGTGGAAAGCTCGACGGGCGAGAACTTCACCATGGCGTCGATCGCCTATCCCGTCACGTCGGGGGCCAAGCGCATCGGCGTGGCCGGCGTCGACGTCTCCCTGAAGACGCTGTCCGACAAGCTGAACGCGCTGCATCCCTTCGAGACCGGCCGCGTCACGCTCCTGTCGCAGACCGGCAAGTGGCTCGTCGCCCCGAATGCCGACCTGCTGATGAAGGACTATGACGGCGAGGGCGTCGAGGTGATCCGCGAGGCGCTCGCGACCGGCAGGACCGGCCATATCGAGAACCTCAGCTTCGACGAGATGGCCGCCTTCGACCGCGTCGTCTACCCCTTCGCACTGCCCGACATCAACACGAGCTGGGTCATCCTCGTCGACGTGCCGCGCGCGGCGATCAACGCGCCGGTGATGGACCAGACCTACATGATGATCGCCGGCGGCCTCATCGTGCTCGGCGCCGTGCTCGCCGGTCTCTATCTCGCCCTGCGCAGCTTCGTGCAGAAGCCGCTCGCCGGCCTCGTCGCCGACGTCGCGACGCTTTCCAACGGCAATTACGGCCAGCCGATCTCCGGACAGAACCGCTCGGACGAGACGGGTGCCGTCGCCAAGGCGCTGGAGGGCTTCCGCCACCAGCTCGCCGACGCGAGGCGGCTCGAGGCCGAGGCCGACAGCCAGCGGCAGATGACGGAGGCCGAACGCAGCCGCTCCGAAAGCGAGCGCGCCCAGGCGGTTGCGCTCCAGCGCGACATCGTCGCCCGCCTCGGCGACGGCCTCTCCCAGCTTTCCGCCGGCAACCTCACCTTCCGCCTCGACGGCGATTTCCCGGGCGAATACGCCAAGCTCAAGACCGACTTCAACTCGGCGATCGCCAGCCTCGAGGAGACGATCCGCACGGTCAACCTCTCGATCGGCAACATCGGCAACGGCACCAGCGAGATCTCCAACGGCGCGGCCGATCTCTCGCACCGCACCGAGCAGCAGGCCGCCTCGCTGGAAGAGACCGCCGCCGCCCTCGACGAGCTGACCTCGCAGGTCAATTCGAGCGCCGAGAACGCCCGCACCGCCGCGCAGTCCGTCGCCACGGCCAGCACCGACGCGGAGCGCTCCGGCGAGGTCGTGCAGAAGGCGATCGCCGCCATGCACGGCATCGAGCAGTCCTCGACGGAGGTGAGCCGCATCATCGGCGTGATCGACGAGATCGCCTTCCAGACGAACCTGCTGGCGCTGAACGCCGGCGTCGAGGCCGCACGCGCCGGCGAGGCCGGCAAGGGCTTCGCCGTCGTCGCCCAGGAGGTGCGCGAGCTCGCCCAGCGCTCCGCCAATGCCGCCAAGGAGATCAAGACGCTGATCAACACCTCCGAGGTGCAGGTGCGCGAAGGGGTCGATCTCGTCGGCCGGGCCGGCGGCGCACTGGAGAAGATCGCCGAGCAGGTGATGCAGATCAACGGCCTCATCCGCCAGATCTCCAGCTCCGCCTCGGAGCAGGCCGTGGGGCTTCGCGAGATCAACGCGGCCGTCAACCAGATGGACCAGGTGACGCAGCAGAACGCCGCGATGGTTGAGGAGACGACCGCCGCCAGCATGGCGCTCAACGAGGAGGCGCAGGTGCTGAAGTCGCTCGTCGCCCGCTTCCGCGCCGGCGGCGGCACGCCGGCAGTCCAGCAGGCGGCGCAGCCCGCCGCGCGGCCGCAGCAGCGGCGCGCCCGCGCCGAGGCTCCGCGTGCCGCCGC
>NZ_JANFDG010000015.1 GCF_024609765.1 Shinella pollutisoli | reverse complement strand
GGCGCCGGCGGCCGGCGGCGGCGGCCGTCGCGGCGGCCGTGCAGCGCGGGCGGGCGCAGGCGCGCGGGCGGAGTAAGGCGCGAGGGACAAGCTGCCCCTCACCTGCCTGCCGGCATCCTCTCCCCGCAAGCGGGGCGAGGAGCGATGGGCTCGCCGTTTTCCTCCTTCTCCCCGTTTACGGGGAGAGGTCCCGGCAGGGGGATGAGGGGCATTCCCTCGACAAACCACCGATCACCTTGCGCATTCCCCGCAAGGTGATCTTTTCATGTCGGGAATTGACCAGCCCCGGGTCGGTTTCCGGTGCAGTCTGGCGGCAGCGTCCGGCATAATCCCGGGGGAGCGAGCACAATGCGTTTCGACGACACGGCAGAGAACAACAGCATCATGAGCGAAACCCAGGCCAAGGATCCCCTCGTTCTCTTCATGCCGTCCGGCAAGCGCGGCCGCTTCCCGGTCGGCACCCCCGTCCTCGACGCCGCGCGAAAGCTCGGCGTCTATGTCGAGAGCGTGTGCGGCGGGCGCGCCACCTGCGGGCGCTGTCAGGTGAGCGTGCAGGAGGGCAACTTCGCCAAGCACAAGATCGTCTCCTCGCTCGACCACATCTCCGAGAAGGGCCCGAAGGAGGAGCGCTACGAGAAGGTCCGCGGCCTGCCGGAGGGCCGGCGCCTCTCCTGTTCCGCCCTGATCCTCGGCGACCTCGTCGTCGACGTGCCGCAGGACACCGTCATCAACGCGCAGGTCGTGCGCAAGGCCGCGACCGACCGCCACATCGAGCGCAACCCCGCCGTCCAGCTCTGCTACGTCGAGGTGGACGAGCCCGACATGCACAAGCCGCTCGGCGACCTCGACCGCCTCAAGGCCGTGCTGGAGAAGGACTGGGGCTGGAAGGACTTGGCTGTCGCCCCGCACCTGATCCCCGAGGTGCAGTCGATCCTGCGCAAGGGCAACTGGGGCGTCACCGCCGCGATCCACCGCGACATGGATTCGTCGCGCCCCTTCATCATCGGCCTCTGGCCGGGCCTCAAGAACGAGGCCTACGGCATCGCCTGCGACATCGGCTCGACGACGATCGCCATGCATCTCGTCTCGCTGCTCTCCGGCCGCATCGCCGCCTCCTCCGGCACGTCGAACCCGCAGATCCGCTTCGGCGAGGACCTGATGAGTCGCGTGTCCTACGTCATGATGAACGCCGACGGCCGCGAGGCGATGACGAAGGCGGTGCGCGAGGCCGTCAACATGCTGATCGGCAAGGTCTGCGAGGAAGGCGGCGTCGACCGCCACGACATCCTCGACATGGTCTTCGTCGCCAACCCGATCATGCACCACCTGTTCCTCGGCATCGACCCGACGGAGCTCGGCCAGGCGCCCTTCGCGCTCGCCGTCTCCGGCGCGCTGCAATATTGGGCATACGACATCGACATCGAGGTGAACCGCGGCGCGCGGCTCTACCTGCTCCCCTGCATCGCCGGCCATGTCGGCGCGGATGCGGCGGGCGCGACGCTCGCCGAAGGCCCCTACCGGCAGGACCGCATGATGCTGCTGGTCGACGTCGGCACCAATGCCGAGATCGTGCTCGGCCACCGCGGCCGCGTCGTCGCCGCCTCCTCTCCGACAGGCCCCGCCTTCGAGGGCGCGGAGATCTCCTCCGGCCAGCGCGCCGCCCCCGGCGCGATCGAGCGCGTGCGCATCGATCCGGTCACGCTCGAACCCCGCTTCCGCGTCATCGGCGTCGACAAGTGGTCGGACGAGGAGGGCTTTGCGGAAGCGGCGGCCGGCGTCGGCGTCACCGGCATCTGCGGCTCGGCGATCATCGAGGTGGTCGCGGAGATGTATCTTTCCGGCCTCATCTCCGAGGACGGCGTCGTCGACGGGGCGATGGCGGCGAGAAGCCCGCGCATCCTGCAGAACGGCCGCACCTTCTCCTACCTGCTGCATGACGGCGAGCCGCGCATCACCGTGACGCAGAACGATATCCGCGCCATCCAGCTCGCCAAATCCGCGCTCTATGCCGGCATCAAGCTGCTGATGGAGAAGCAGGGCGTCGAACATGTCGACATGATCCGCTTCGCCGGCGCCTTCGGCTCCTTCATCGACCCGAAATACGCCATGGTGCTCGGCCTCATCCCCGACTGCGACCTCGCCGAGGTCAAGGCCGTCGGCAACGCCGCCGGCACCGGCGCGCTGATGGCGCTCCTCAACCGCGACCACCGCCGCGAGATCGAGCTGGAGGTGAGCCGCATCGAGAAGATCGAGACGGCGCTGGAGCCGAAGTTCCAGGAGCACTTCGTCAACGCCATGGCGCTGCCGAACAAGGTCGACGCCTTCCCGGAGCTGGCGAAGGTCGTGACGTTGCCGGAGCGCAAGGTGCTGTCGGACGACGGCGGCGGCGAAGGCGGCGGGCGCAGGCGCAGACGCAGCAGGGAGTAGCTGGCGACGCTTGCCTATGGAAAGTAAGGGTGCCGCAACTCCCCTTCTCCCCTCCGGGGAGAAGGTCGCGGTAGCGGGATGAGGGGGATGCCGAAGGCGCAGGAGCGGGAAACCTCACTGGCTTCGCCCCCCTCATCCGGCCCTTTGGGCCACCTTCTCCCCGGAGGGGGAAGGGGAAGGAGGCGACGGCTTGTCGCCCCTCAGCAGGCCACCGGCAGCGCGTCCGTCGGGCGGCGCTCGATGCGGGCGAAGGCGGCGCGGATGTAGTCGGCGACGGCGAGCGCCGGCGTCTCCGCCTCCTCGCCCACCACGAGGCCGATCGTATAGTGGCCGAGGTCCGGCAACCCGTCCTTCTCGCCGAGCGCCACCATGTCCTCGCCGACCAGGAAGCGGGCGAGCGGGGCGACGGCGAGATCGGCGCGGATCGCCGCGCGCTGGCCCATGTGATGGGCGCAGAAATAGGCGACGCGGAAGTCGCGGCCCGAGCGGGAAAGCTCCTCCAGCGCCCGCGCCCGCCAGATGCAGCCTTCCTCCCAGACCGACACCGGCAGCGGGTTCTTCAGATGCGCCGTGCCGCAATTGCGCCCGGCCCAGACGAGCTGCTCCTTCATCAAGAGCTCGCCCGGCACCGGCATCACGCCGTCCGGCGCGTTGAAGATCGCAAGGTCCAGCCGCCGCTCGGCCACGGCGCGGCGCAGGTTGCCGCTCGATTCGATGGAGACGTTGACGGCGATCGACGGATAGGTCTCGGCGAAGCGCTTCAGCACCTCCGGCAGGATCAGCTCGCCGACGTCGTCCGGCGCGCCGAGCCGCACCACGCCGTTCATCTCCGGCATCATGAAGCGCGACACCGCCTCGTTGCTGAGCAAGAGCAGCCGCCGCGCGTAGGAGAGCAGCACCTCGCCGTGGTGGGTGAGCACGACCGAGCGCGCGTCGCGGCGGAACAGCGTGCAGCCCAGCATGTCCTCCAGCTTCTTGATCTGCATGGAGACGGCCGACGGCGTGCGGTGCACCGTCTCGGCGGCCGTGGTGAAGTTGCCGGTCTCCGCGATCGCCACGAAGGTCCTGAGGATGTCGAGCTCGAGCAGCGGCAGCGTCGGGCGCATCAGAAGGTTCATCGTCGCCTCCTAAGATCAGAAATTCTGAACCAAAGCGTAACATCATTTCGTTTGATTGAAACCCGATCGGGGCGGATAGTCAACCTGCAAAGCCGACGAACCCGAAGGAAAACCGCCATGAAAACGCAAGAATCGCCCGTGGACGGCACCGTTCTGGCCGTTCGTGTCCGTGGAAGCGGATTCTACTATGCAATACGGCATTTCGTCGGCGAGGCCGTCGAGGCCCGCCGCCGGCGCATCGCCGCCCGCCGCGTGACGGAGGACCTGCAGCAGCTGTCGCCCTACCTGCAGCGCGACATCGGCTGGCCGTCCATCGACATGCATGAACGTTCCTGATCGCTCCAATCAATTATATTCGTTTGATTGATGGATGAGGTCGCGGCATGATCATCGTCAAGGTCGCGACCTTTCGATACCTCCCAAGCTCGAAAGGACCCTGAACATGGCAATCGCATCCGCATATCGCCCTCTCCGGGGCCGGCATCCCGTGAGCGCGGCGGCCCTGCCGCTTCTGCGCGGCCTCTCCGGCCGCATCGCCGCCGCCTGGCGCAACCACCGTGCGCTGCGCGAGCTGGAAAGCCTGTCCTACGACATGCGCAAGGACATCGGCTTCCGCTCGACGGACACGCGCCGGCGATGAACCGTCGCTGCAATCTCCTCCCGAGCGCCGCTGCGAGCCGCCGGAGATGACCGCGAAACGGTCTCTCCGGCGGTTTCGTTTCAGAGGATCGGCACCCGCGGCGCCGTGTCCCGCGGCAACGCGCCCGTGAGGCGCGGATCGTCGAAGATCTCGACCTGCCGCTTCACCGGCGAGAAGCCGGAGCGGATGTAGAAGCCGAGCGCCTGCGGATGGTCGAGCGTGCAGGTATGCACCCAGAAGCGGCGCACCGGCGCGCGGTCCTGCCCGAACCAGACCCGCTCCACGGCGCGGTTCATCAGCCAGCGTCCCGTGCCGTTGCCGATCGCCGCCGGCGTCAGCCCGAAGAAGGCGAGCCCGCACACCCCCTCCTCGCGGAAGTCGAGCTCCAGCAGGCCCTCCGCGCGACCGTCCTTCATCACCGCATGAACCTCCACGTCCGGATGGTGCAGGACCGCCTCCAGCGCCGCGTCCGCCATGGTCAGCCGCGAGGCCCAGAGCCACTCGGCGCCGATGCGCCGGTAGAGATCGCGATACCAGCCCGTCTCGGGGGCGGCGACCCGCTCCAGCCGCACGCCGGGCTGCGGCGCGGGATCGGCGCGCAGCGCCGGCGGCGCCGGCATGTCCAGGCACGTCACCACCGTCGCGAGCTTGCCCGCCGGCACGTCGGAATACCCATCGGGCAGCATGCGCGATCCCCCTTCGAGACACAGGGCATCCTCTCTGCCGTCTCGCACGCGCCCTGTCAAACCGGCCGGGGCGGACCCGCATGTCGCTGGCGGACAAGGTGCCCGCGGGCGTCGCAAACGCGCAAGGGCGGACGCGCCGACTTAATTTTGCCTGAACCACCTGACATTTCAACGATGCGGGGCGATACCCGGTCGTTTCCGTCCTTCCCGGCGTCGCAAAACGGCTAGCGGGAGGATCGCTCTCCGCATCACCATTGCGACACGGCCGCCCGCATGGACAACCCCCGGCCCCTGGACAAACCGATGAGCAAGCAGAACGTCAAGAAACGCTCCCTCGTCTTCTTCCTCGTGCCCAACTTCTCCATGCTGCCCTTCTCGGCGGCGATCGAGACGCTGCGCATCGCCAACCGCATGCTCGGCTACGAGGCCTACAGCTGGCGGCTGGCCTCGACCGACGGCCAGCAGGTGCTGGCCTCGAGCGGCATCGGTATCGAGGTCAACTCCTCGCTCGCCGACGAGCGCAAGTTCCTCGGCGGCGAGAACCGGCCGTCGATGGTGCTGGTCTGTTCCGGCGTCCATGTCGAGGACTTCCACAACAAGTCCGTGAACGCCTGGCTGCGCGAGGTCTACAATCGCGGCATCGCCGTCGGCTCGCTCTGTACGGGCGCGCATGTGCTGGCCCAGGCGGGACTGCTGACGGGCAAGCGCTGTGCGATCCACTGGGAGAACCTGCCGGGCTTCGCCGAGGCCTTCCCGCAGGCCGACGTCTATGCCGATCTCTACGAGATCGACGGCAACGTCTATACCTGCGCCGGCGGCACGGCCTCGCTCGACATGATGCTGAACCTGATCGACCAGGATTTCGGCGAGAACCTCGTCAACCGCGTCTGCGAGCAGGCGCTGACCGACCGCGTGCGCGGCCCCCACGACCGCCAGCGCCTGCCGCTGCGCGCCCGCCTCGGCGTGCAGAACGCCAAGGTGCTGTCGATCATCGAGCTCATGGAGAGCAATCTTTCCGAGCCGCTGTCGCTCCTGGAAATCGCCGACAGCGCGGATCTCTCGCGCCGCCAGATCGAGCGGCTGTTCCGCCAGGAGATGGGCCGCTCGCCCGCCCGCTACTATCTGGAGATCCGGCTCGACCGCGCGCGCCACCTGCTGGTGCAGTCGTCCATGCCGGTCGTCGAGGTGGCGGTCGCCTGCGGCTTCGTCTCCGCCTCGCACTTCTCCAAGTGCTACCGCGAACTCTACAACCGCTCGCCCCAGCAGGAGCGCGCCGAGCGCAAGCTGACGCTCTCTGCCGTCGCGCGTTAACCCGCAAGACGTTGCTGCGCGTTCCGGATCTGCGTCAGCGTGTCGAGGTTCTGGTTGACGCGGCAGTAGAACTCCTCGTCGATGAAGGGCCGCATGATGAAGTCGTTGCCGCCGGCCTTGAGGAAGCGCGCCGAGAGCAGCCGGTCCGTCGAGGACGAGACGCCGATGATGCGCAGCCGGTGCGAGCCGACCGTGCTGCGGATGCGGCGCGTCAGCTCGAAGCCGTCGATGTCCGGCATATTGTAGTCGGTGATCATCAGGGCGATGTCGGGATTGGCCTTGAGCAGCGACAGCGCGACCGCGCCGCTGTCGGCGGCGCTGACGCGGAAATTGTAGCGCTTGAGCCGCGTCGTCAGGAGCGCGCGCGCCGTGGCGCTGTCGTCGACGATGAGCACGTGGTGCTGGTGGTTGGTGAGGAAGCGGCAGACGGACTCGGCCAGCATGTCGACGGCGAAGATGTTGTCCTTGAGGATGTAGTCGACGATCTCCTTCGACAGGAGCTGGTCGCGCGTCGCCTGCTGGAAGGTGCCGGTGAAGACGATGGTGGGGACCGAGAGGTCGACCAGGTAGTTCAGCGCCTCGCCGTTCTCCGCCCCCGGCAGGTTGATGTTGGAGATGGCGAGCGTCACCTTGTCGGCCGACCGGTCGTAGGCGACTTCGAGCTCCTCGAAATTGCGGCAGATCTCCACCTCGATGCCGAAGAGCTCCTTCAGCCGCGTCGAGACCATGGAGGTGAAGACATTCGAATCCTCGGCGAGAAGGATGCGGTGGTGCGAGAGAGACGCGCCGGAATATTGCATCCCGGAAATGCCGATAAATGCCATGGCCTGCCTTCGTATCGTGATGGATTCCCTTTCCTGAAAGGGGTACCCGGCAACCATTTGCAAAAGCGTTAAGTCCGCGGGGCCAGGTCACGCATCCGGCCCTGCCGCGTCACTTGATCGAGGCCGCGCCGCCCTCGATCTCCACCGTCTCGCCGCCGGCAAGGCCGACGCGGTCACCGTTCGGCAGCGTCACGAAGCAGCCGGCGGGGCAGATGGTCTGGGTCGAGCCCGGCTCGACGGCGACTTCCGCGCGGCTGCCGCCCTCGACGATGACGAGCACCTGCGTCTTGTCGTCCTTGTTGGTGACGGTCGCCGCCAGAGCCGGCGCAGCCATCGCCCCCGAAAGCAGCAGCATCACGATCATCCGCTTCATCTTTGCCCGGCGCCCGAGCGCCGCCCCTTTTTCGACCCTTGGGAACACTATCGCTCCGCTTCGGGATTTGCATGCTTTTTATGGCGGGACTGCTGAATGCAGCGTGAATGCGGCGTTCATCCGTCCGCAATCAGGCATCGGGCGCCGCCGCCCCGCCCTCCGGGCGCCGGATCGCCTCCGTCGCCTGGCCGACGAGCGCGGTGAGGATCCTCGCCCCCTCGGGCGAGATCTTCACCGGCACCTCCGGCGCGGCCGGCGCGCCGATCGCGATCTTCTCGTCGCGCAGGCGCTGCAGGATGGCCGCCCTGAGCTCCGACTTGACGGCCGTCGCCGAGAGGATGTCGGCGAGGAAGGCGCGGATCTCGAAGTCGAGGGTCGAGGCGGAGAAGGCCTGCAGGAGCACCGCGGGCTCGGGGTTGCGCAGCAGGCCCTGCTGCGCGCGCACCACGTCGAGCAGGATGTCGCGCACCTGCAGGGGATCGTTGCCGGCATGCACGCTGATCGTCACCTCGACGCGCCCGAGCTTGTTGCGGTGCGTCCAGTTGCCGACCTGGCCGTTGATCAGCACCGAGTTGGGCACGATGACGGTCTGGCGCTGGAAGGTCTCGATCTCGGTCGCGCGCACCGAGATACGGCGCACGAAGCCCTCCGTCGTGCCGGCCACCACCCAGTCGCCCACCTTGAACGGCCGCTCGGCGAGCAGGATCAGGCCGGAGACGAAATTCGAGACGATGTTCTGGAGGCCAAAACCGATGCCGAGCGAGAGGGCACCGGCGACGAGCGCGAGGCTCGAAAGGCTGATGCCGGCCGCCGAGATGCCGATCAGGCCGGCGATCGCCACGCCGGCATAGCCGACGGCGGTGCGCACCGAGTTGCGCACGCCGACGTCGACCTGGCTGCGCGCCAGCACGTTGCCGTCCACCCATTTCTGGAACCAGCGCGTGACGACGAGGCCGGCGATGAAGAGGACGAGGCCGGCAAGGATGCCGACGAGCGAGATGCTGATCGAGCCGACGCGGATCTCCGTGAAGATGCGATAGGCCCAGGACTGGATGTCGGCGACCTGGAAGCCCCATTGCAGCAGGATGAGCGGCACGAAGCAGACGAAGACGAGGAGGTAGATGCTGAGGCCGGCGGCGAGCCCCATCTGGTCGAGCGTCACCTGGCCGAGGCCGAAGCGCGTCTCCAGTCGCTTGCCGACCGCCGTCTCGGCAAAGGCGTTGGGCGCGGAGACGGCGCGGCCGGAGAGGATGCCGATATACATGGTGACGAGGATCGCGCCGGTGACGACGATCTGCGTCGCCACGAAGCGCGCCATGCCGACATAGCCGAAGAGCGCGGCGACGATCAGGCCGAGGCCGGTCAGCACCAGCAGGGTGAAGACGGAGCGCGGCCAGGGCCGCCCCTGCGCGTCCGGCGGCTCGCCCTTGTGCAGGATCGGCCGGATGAAGGCCGTCGCCGTCAGGACGAGGCCGATGACGATGGAGGCGACGAAGCTCTTGACGACAGTGAGGACGACGGGAGAGCCGAACACCTCGCTCACCGTGCCGAGCAGGTAGTCCGCGCCGTTGACGATCGCCATCGTCGTCGCCGACAGCCAGAGCAGGAAGGCGCCGCGGTTCGAGACCCGCACCAGCCGCCAGTTGCCGTCGCGCGGCGACAGCACGGCGCTCGCGAGCTTGGCGACGAAATAGATCGCGACCGCGACCGCGAGCGTGACGGCGACGAGCGGCGCGATGTCGGCGCGCAGCACCGTGAACATGTCTAGGAAGAAGAAGCTCGCCACCGCGAAGGCCGCCGCCGCCATGCTCGGCAGGATGGTCGACCAGAAGGCGACGAGGAGGCGCGTGATGTAGTGCGGCCGCTCCTGCTGCGCCACGCGGGTGATCAGCGGCCCGAACAGCCGGTAGCTGCCCGACAGCAGGACGAGGGCCGCCATCAGCGACAGGCCGACGGCGGCGAGAAGCGAGAGCCGCTTGAACTTCCAGACGAACTGGAACCAGGCGGAGACGGTGCGCCCGAGCGTCTGCATCTCGACGTCGATCGCCGTGCCCGCGTTGCGGAACAGGTCGTCGTTGATCTCGGTTCGCTTCAGGATCGCCTCGGTGAACAGTTCCCGGCGGATCTCGGTAATGCGGTTGGCGAGCTTGGTCGCCTCGATTGACAGGTTCTCCGCCTCGCCCGTGAGCGCGTTGATGGCGTTGCGCTCGCCGGCGAGCCGCTTGCGCTCCTCCACGACGATCGCCGCCTCCGGGGCCGCGCCTTCGGCCGGCGGGTCGCCGAGCTCGGCCTGGCGCGCCTTGATCTCCTCCAGGCGCGGGCGGGTGCCGACGGAAATGGCGAGGATCGCGCGGTTCAGCGCCTCCGTCTCGACCTTCAGCTCGACCAGCCGGGCGTCGTCCTCCTGGTAGCGCTGCACCCGCTCGCGGATCGCGTCGAGCTGGGCGCCGGCCTTGTCGAGGCTCTGGGCGGCCTGCTCGACGGCCGTGCCGCCGCCGGCGGTCCCTTGCGCGAGCACCGGCGAGAACGACAGGAACAGGGCCGCAAGGAAGGCGGCGGCAAGACGGACGATCGGTGACACGCTTCCTCGCTTCGATGGTCCCGCGCGACGGCGCGGACGCTTCTTCTACTGCATAATCCCTTCGATCGGAATCGGTTCAAGGATTTATGTCGAAGCCCCGTTTCCGGCAACCGCTGGCGGAACCGGCCCGCCGATCCGCGGGCGCGCTAGAACCCCGCGCCAGGCTCCGCGAGATAGGCCTCCTCCTCCGGCGTCGACGGCCGGCCGAGGAAGGCGTTGCGGTGCGGGAAGCGGCCGTAGCGGGCGATGACCTCGCGGTGGCGCAGCGCATAGTCGAGATAGGTCTCGTCCCCGAGCGCCGTGAACAGCTCGACGGACAGGTCCTGGTCGGCGAGGTCCTCGGAATGCTCGAAGGGCAGGTAGAAGAACTGCCGCCACTCGCGCGGCACCGCACGGTCGGCGCCGGCCTCCAGCGCCAGGCGCGCCTCGCGGCGGGCGATCCAGTCGGCCGCGAAGGCGAGCGGCGAGGCGCGGTACATGTTGCGCGGGAACTGGTCGAGGACGACGAGGGCGGCCAGCCGCGCCTCGGCGTCCGCCCGCCATTCGGGCGCGACCGCGCGCGAGAGCGCGAGATGCGTGGCGGCAAAGCGCGTGCGGACCTCGGCGTCGAGCTCCTCCGTCGGCTGCCACCACAGCGCGGGCGCCACCGTCTCGCACCAGTAGGCGACGACCTCGCGCGGGCTTGCGATCTTCTCCCGGTTCATCCTCCGGCCTCCCTCTTTCCGTTTCCTCCCGCAATATGGCCCGCCGGCCGGAGGGAGCAAGGCCTGCCGTTAGCAAAACGTTTCCCCTGTCCGTGAGCCGGGCCTTTACCCATGGCCGCTAGGATCGGTCCGTTGACGAGGGAGCGCGAGGCCGATGCTGAAGTTCACCGCGATGTCCGGCGCCGCCTACCGGCAGACGGTCTTCTCCATGCTGACGGTGCTGGAGGGATCGACCCGGCGCGCCTATCTCGACACGGCCGCCGATCCCGCCCCCACCATCGGCATCGGCTTCAACCTGCGCTACAATCTCGAGCCGGTGCTGAAGGCGATGCTCGGCACGGGCTGGAACGTCACGCTGCAGGGCCGGTTGAAGGCGGTCGTCGACAAGAGCTACGGCCGCGGCGAGACCGCGCTTCTCAACAGCCGCCTCGACAAGGTGATGGCGGACTGGAAGGCGACGCACGACGCCGACGCGCCGAAGACCTTCGGCTTCGCCTCCGACACGCAGGTCGGCAAGGCGCTCGCCGCCATCTCGCCCGGCTACGAGGCGGCGATCGACCGCTGGATCGCCAGGATCCCGCCGTCGGCGGAGCGGGCCGTGCTGTTCAGCATGGCCTGGAACGCCCCGTCCCTGCTCGGCCCGAAGCTCAAGGCGGCCGTGCTCTCCGGCGACCGCGCCGAGGCGTGGTACGAGATCCGCTACAATTCCAACGGCAGCGGCCACGACGGCATCGCCAACCGACGCTACGTCGAGGCGGAGCATTTCAAGCTCTACGCCGCCGACAGGGCGGCGACGAAGGCGGAGGCGCTCGATGCGGGGCTGATGTACACCGCACACCGCCAGAAGATCCTCGCCTACGAGAAGGCGCACGACCCCGACGCCGCCGGCCGCATCAAGGGCCTCGCGTCGATCGACGCCGTCGAGAAGGAACTCGCCCCGGCGATCGCCCGCCTGAAGGCCGCCTACGGCATCGCGAGGACGATGGCGCTGGAGGAGCTGCAGATCGCCTCGGCCGGAACGCGCAACCTGTCCGGCGACGGCACCGCCGCCGATTCGGCGCGCAACGACGCCGACCTGCTGATCGGCTCCTCGCATGCCAACACGCTTACGGGCGGGCGCGGCAGCGACGCGCTCCTCGGGCTTGCCGGCAACGACAGGCTCTACGGCAATTCCGGCGCCGACCGCCTGGAGGGCGGACGGGGCGCGGACCTGCTCGCCGGCGGCTCGGGCGCGGACGTCTTCGTCTTCCGCAGCGCTGCGGAGATCGGCATGCGCTCCGGCGCGCGCGACCGGATCACCGATTTCGAGCACGGCCGCGACCGGATCGACCTCTCGGCGATCGACGCCAACGGCGCGGCGCGCGGCCACGACTTCACCTTCCTCGCGGCGAAGGGCAAGGTCTTCACCGGCCACGCCGGGGACCTGCGCTGGTACCAGACGACCGACAAGGGCAAGCCCGTCACCCTCGTCCAGGGCGACATCGACGGCGACCGGCACGCCGATTTCACCCTGGAGCTCGCCGGCCGGCTCGCGCTGACGAAAGGCGACTTCATCCTCTAGGTATACGGCGCCGGAATCACCCCCTGCCGGCGGCCGGCGTCGGCAGCCGGCGCAGCATCAGGTCCAGGCTGCGGCCGAGCGTTTCCCGATCCGAATCGGAAAGGCCGGCGAGCAGGGCTTCCAGGTCGCGCTGCGGATCGACGGCCAGCAGCGACCGGCCGGCCGGTGTCACCTCCAGGATCTCGGCCCGGCCGCGCGGCTGCGCGGCGGCCTTGGCGAGAAGCCCCTTGTGGACGAGCGTGCGCACGGTGCGGCTGACCGAACCGTTCGCCAGCCCTTGGAAGCGCGCGAGCTCGCTCGCCGTGCACAGGTCCGTGCGCGCCCCGGCGAAATAGCGCAGCGCCATCCATTGCGAGGGGAAGAGGTCGTGCGCGAAGCCGCGCGAATGCAGCATCCGCGAAACGAGCTCCAGGCGCTCCGCGAGCGCCGCCGGCGACAGTCCCTTTTCGATCGACAACAGCTCCCGCTCCCTCGTACCGTCGCCTCCAGCATGCACCGGGACGCCCGCCCCGTCCACCTTCGCGGTCGCCCCGCGGAGCGTCAGGGCCTGTCGGGATCGATCGCGTCGAGGAAGCGGGAGACGATGTCCTCCCCCGCCACCGGCTCGCTGCCGGCCATCACCGCGACCGATAGGCCGATCAGCGAGGAGACGGGATTATGGGTCGCGGCACCGGCGCGGAGATTCATCACCAGCGTCGGGCAGAGGAAGAGCCCGAGCCGGACGACCCGCCGCCAGTCGGCAGGCAGCATGCCGCGCGCCTTGAGTTCCGCGAGCAGCGGCCGCCACAGCGCCTCCGCCTTGACGTCGAGCAGCGCACGGCGCACCGGGCTCGGCGCGAAATCCGTGGCGACGCGCAGCACGTCGCCGTCGAGGACGGCGCGCGCCGAATACCGCTCCGCCGCGAGCGCCGGATCGTAGAGCCAGAACGGATGGGCGAGGATGTTGTGGAAGGTCGTCTTCACCTCGGCAAGCAGCGTCGGGATGTTGCGGCCGGCGAAGGCCGGGTCGAAGAAGGCGAGGCGCGCCGCGCCCTCGCGCTCCTCGTACCAGACATTGGCATTGTGGGCGTCGCCATGGGCCACCACGCCGCCGGCATCCGCCAGCCGCGCCGGCGCGAGCCGGGCGTGGGCGGCGTCGAAGAGGTCGCCGATCGTGTCGCGGTATTCCACGCCGTTGACGGCGAAGCGGCAGCGCGACAGCCGCTCCCAGCCGAGCGTCAGGCCGGGAAAGGCGAAATCCTCGCCGACATAGAAGCGCGCCATGCGTCCGCCCGGATAGGTGCCGGCGGGCGGGTCGATCAGCCGCTCATGGAACAGCCGGTGGATCGGCTCGGCCGCCACCTCCTCCGCGCGCACCGGATGCAGCGTGTCGAGGTAGACCCTCAGCACGGCCTCGCTCAGCCCGCGTTCCGCCTCCACGGCCCTTTCGCGCCGGGCCGCGTCGTCCGCGAGGTCGAGCGCGCGCAGCACGTCGGAGAAGCGCGGGTCGGTGCGGCGGCGATAGACGAGGATCTGCTCGCCGGGCAGCGCCGACATCAGCACGGGCTGGTCCACCGGCAGGCCGGCGCGGGCGAGAATGTCGGCGCGGTAGTATTCGCCGCTCATCGCCTCCTCGCCCTCCTCCTGGTGGAACTTGAAGAAGAACTGGCCGTCGTCGGTCTCGAAGAAGCCGTTCAGCGAGTTGAGGCTGTACTGGTCGTGGTTGATCGCCACGCCGCGCGGGTCGATCGCGAAGAGATCGCGCAGCAGCGCGGCGAGAAGCCGCTCGGCCTCGCCGTCCCCGGCCTTGGCGATCCGGCGGATGTCCGCGGTGCGGCTCGTCGTCTGGCTCATGGTTTCCTTCCCGGCCTGTCGCCGTGCAGGTAGCGGCTGCCGAGCGAATAGCGGCTGCCGACATAGGTGAACGTGTTGACCGTGGCGACGACCGGTCCCGTCCAGGTCTTGCGGTGGAGGACGAGGCAGCAGTCGCCGGGGCGCATGTGCAGGAGGCGCGCCTCGGCCTCGCCGGCCGGACGCGCGCTGATCAGGTGCTCCACCTCGGTCAGCGGCGTCGCGTTCTGCAGGTAGTCGTAGGTCGCGGTCTGCGTGAAATCCTGCTCGATATAGCCGGGAACGAGGCCCGGGTTGACGTAGCGCTCCTCGAGCTGGACCGGCAGGTCGTTCTCGAAATGGATCACCACCGAATGGTCGACGGGCCGGCTCGCCGCGAACTCGAAGGCGAGCTGCAGCTCCGCCTCCGGCCGCGGGATGCGCTCCAGCACCGCGACCTCGGCCCGGTGGCGGCTGCCGCGCGCCGTGATCTCGGCGATGATGTTGCTGATCTCGATCAGCGTCGATTGCGGCCGCGGCGGCGCGACGAAGGTGCCGACGCCCTGGATGCGGCGCAGGTGTCCCTCCGACGTCAGCTCCCTGAGCGCCCGGTGGACGGTCATGCGCGAGACGCCGAGCGCGGAGACGAGCTCGTTCTCGGAAGGAAGCCGGCTGTTGCGGGCCCACTTGCCGCTGCCGATATTGCCGAGGACGAAGTCCTTGACCTTCGCGTAGAGCGGCGAGGCGGAATCCGAAAGTGCATTCATGGCCGCCGGCCTCCTGTCGCTTCCCGAAGCATCTCCGCGTTTTCCCGAACCGCGAGAACGCTCTGTCCTCTGTTTCTCATGCGATTCCGGACGCAAACCGCTGCGCACGTCTGCCGGAATTGCTTCAGTCCGATACCGTGACGATCGTCTTCAGCGCCCTGCCCTCGCCCGCGAGAAGCCGCTCGTAGGCCGCGGGCACGTCGTCGAGCCCCGGCAGCACCTCGACGAGGCGGGAGAGCGCCGGCGCGAGGTCGCCGAGCAGGCCGACCGCCTCCGGCAGCTCGTCGGCGAAGGCGTGGCAGCCGACCAGCGAGATCTCGCGCTCGACCAGGATGTTGGGATCGAGGTCGAGCTTGCCGTGGCCGATGCCGACCAGCGCCAGCGCGCCGCCGCCCGAGAGCAGATCGAGGATGCCGGCAATGGCGCGGATGCTGCCGGTGGCGTCGAGCGCATGGCGCAGGCGTCCGCCGGCGAGCGCGGCGTCGATCTCCGCACGGTCGAGGGCGACGACCGTGCCGCCCGCCACCGCCTGCACCAGTCCGGCCTTTTCGGCATTGAGGTCGGCAAGCAGAAGCGGGCCGTCGTGCAGCCGCGAGAGGAGGAGCGCGGAGAGGCCGCCGATCGTGCCGCAGCCGACGACGAGCACCGGCGCGCCCGCCGGAACGGCAAGCCGCCGCACGGCATGGAGCGCCACCGCCAGCGGCTCGGCCATCGCCGCCACGGCGGGGGCAAGCGCCGGATCGTGGCGCAGCACCAGGCGGGCGGGCAGTTGCGCCATCTCCGCGAAGCCGCCGTCGCAGACCTCGCCGACGAAGCCCAGCGCCTCGCAGACATTGCCGCGGCCGCTCCGGCAGGCCGGGCAGGTGCCGCACCAGACGCGCGAATCGACGGCCACCGTGTCGCCCGGCACGACGTGGGTGACGCCCTCGCCAACGGCCGTCACGCGGGCCGAGAATTCGTGGCCGGCCGTCGAGGGGCGGCGCGTGATCCACTGGCCGGTGCGGTAGTTGTGCAGGTCCGAGCCGCAGATGCCGGCGGCGCGGACCCGGAGATTGACATGGCCCGGCGGCGGATCGGCGGGCTCGGCCACCGTCTCCACCCGGAGGTCCTTCGCATCGTGGAGCCGCACCGCCTTCATCATTCAGCCGCCCTTCTTGAGGTAGGCGTCGCGCAGCGGCGAGACGGCGAGCGCATGCGAGGAGAAGCCTTCGTAGAGCGCGAGGTTGTGCGAATGTTTCGCGAATTCCGGATAGGCCGGCGCGGTGACATAGCCGACCGAGCTGCGCTTGACGAAATCGGTGACGGAGAGCGGACCGAAGGTCCGCGCCCAGCGGCTCGTCGGCAGCACGGCGTTGGGCCCGAGCGAGAAATTGGCGACGGAGACCGGCGTATGCGTGCCCATCAGGATCTCGGCGGCCTCGGTGATGTGGCCGAGATGGACGAAGGGCTCTTCCGACAGGAGTTCCAGATGTTCCGGCGCATAGGCGTTGACGAAGGCGTAGCTCTCCTCGATGGACGACGTCAGCACGATGCCGCCGGTCTTGCCGGTGAGCACGGCCTTCGAGAAGGCGACGCGCTGTTCCGTCATCCGCGACCAGTGTTCGGGAAGCGCGGCGAGCGCCTCCTCGGCGACGCGGCGGCTGTGCGTGACCAGATAGGCCGAGGAATCCGGCCCGTGCTCGGCCTCGATCAGGAGATCGAGCGCGGCGAGCCCGCCGTGGACCGTGTCGTCGGCGAGGATCATCACCTCGGAGGGGCCGGCCGGAAGGCCGGTGTCGATGACGCCGGCCAGCGCCCGCTTGGCCGCAACCACCCAGGGGCTGCCCGGCCCGACGATCTTCAGCGCCGGCCTAACGGTCTCCGTGCCGTAGGCGACCGCCGCGACCGCCTGTGCGCCGCCGACCTTGTAGACGGTCTCGACGCCGGCAAGGCGCGCCGCCACCAGCGTCGCCGCATCCACCGAGCCGTCGGGGGCAGGCGGCGTGACGATGGCGAGCTCCGGCACGCCGGCGACGACGGCGGGCACCGAAGTCATCATCGTCACCGAGGGGAAGGAACCCTTGCCGCGCGGCACGTAGAGCGCGACGGAGCGGATCGGCGTGAAGCGGTCGCCGGCAAACGCGCCGGGCCGGATCTCCTTCAGCCACATCGCCTCCGGCTTCTGCTCCTCGTGGAACCTGCGGATATTGTCGATGCCGAAGCGGATGGACTCGACGACGCTCCCGTCCACCGCCTTGAAGGCGGCGTCGAACTCCGCCGCGGTTACCTTGAGGTTCGCCTCCGTCACGTCGGCCCTGTCGAGCTCGCGGCCGAAGCGGGCGAGTGCCGCGTCACCCTCGGTGCGCACGGCGTCGAGGATCGGCGCGACCTTCTCGACGAAGGCCGACAGGTCGGTTTCCGAGCGTCGCAGCAGCGCCGCCTTCTCCTCGGCGTCGAGCCTGGAATAATCGTAGAAAGACACGTTGGTCATCGTCTCGTCCTTGGAAGGGGTCATTTCGATTTGAGGAAGATGTCGAGCCCGACCAGCCGGTCGAGCAGCGCGATGGCGAGCCCCGCGCAGGCGATGAACACCACGGAGATCGCCGCGAGGTCCGGCGTGATGATCGAGCGGATGGAATTGTAGATCTGCACCGGCAGCGTCACGCTGCGCGCATCGACCAGAAGCAGGCTCACCAGAAACTCGTTGAGCGCGAGGATGAACATCAAGAGCGATCCGGTGATCACCCCCGGCAGCACCGCCGGCAGCGTGATGTAGAGGAAGCGCTGCAGCGGCGGCGCGCCGCAATTGGCTGCGGCGAGCTCCAGGTCGGGCGAGAGGTTGCTGGCGCTCGCCGTCACCGCCCAGATCATGAAGGGCAGGTTGATGACGCAGCAGGCGATGCCCACCGGCCACAGCCGGCCGAGCACCCCCATCTCGCCGAAGACCAGCATCATGCCGATGCCGGAGCCGATCAGCGGGATGGTGAAGGGGAGCAGCAGGTAGATCTGGATGGAGCGGGCGAAGCGCACCCGGTATTTGGCGAGCGCGATGCCGGCGAGCGTGCCGACGGGAATGGCGACCGCGGTGCAGATCGCCGCCACGATCAGCGAGCGCAGAAAGGCCTGGCGCAGGTCGCTCGCCTGGGCGATGGCGCCGTACCACTTCAGCGACAGGCCGTCCGGCGGGAAGGTGATGATGTTGCCGGCGGTGAAGGAGGCTCCGAGCACGACGATCGTCGGCGCCGACAGCGTGACGAGTGCGGCGGCGACGAAGAGCCAGAGGACAACGGTCTTGCTCGTGCTGTCGGTCATTTGCGCGCCTCCGCCATGGCGAGCGTGCCCGCCCCGAACAGGAGGAAGACGAGGCCGACGACGATCGAGCCGACGGCGACGAGCATCAGCGACAGCGTCGCGCCGAGCCCCTGGTCGGAGGTGCGGAAGAACTGGTCGTAGATGGCGTTGGCGATGAAGTCCTGCGTGCCGCCGCCGAGGATGGCGGGAATGGCGAAGTCGGTGAGCGACAGCGTGACGACGACGAGGCCGGCGCCGATCAGCCCCGGCCGCGAGAGCGGCAGCACGACGTGGCGGAAGGTCCTCACCCAGCCGGCGCCGAGCGAGGCGGCGGCGGCTTCGAGCTCGCCGGGGATAGCGGTCAGCGCCGGCGCCAGCATCAGCACGGCGAAGGGCAGCATGTATTGCACGAGGCCGAACAGCACGGCGGGATAGTTGTAGAGGAGCCGCATCGGCGGCACGCCGACGAGCCCCAGCGCCTCGTTGACCATGCCCTGGTTGCCGAGGATGATCAGCCAGCCGTAGGCGCGCACCACCTGGCCGATGAAGAAGGGCAGGAACAGCGCCACCAGCAGGAACTTGCGCAGCGCCGGCGAGGACGTTCGCACCATCAGATAGGCATAGGGAAAGGCGAAGAGAAGCGTGACCGCGGTGACGATGACCGCGCCCATCAGGCTGCGGCCGGCGACCGTGGCGAAAAAATTCTCCGTCAGCACCCGCCGGTAGTTGGCGAGCGTGTAGTCCTCCGACATCAGGAAGGTGTTGGTGTCGAGCGTCCTCAGGCTGGTGTCGCCGATCTGGAAGAGGCCGAGCACGAGCAGGCCCACGAGCACCACCGCCGGCATGAGCATGAGATAGGGCAGGCCGCGCTGGAAGCTCGCCGGCCAGAGCGCGGCCGCGATGCGTTCGAGCCCGTCCATGACGCGCCATGTCAGCGGATAGGCGGCACGGGGAGTGCGCATGATACCGTTCCTCTTTCGCGAAGGGCGCCGCCGCTCCCCTTCTCCCCGGCGGGGAGAAGGTGGCCCGAAGGGCCGGATGAGGGGGTGGAATGCACCGCGATGCGCCTGCGGCGCCCCCCTTCATCCCGCTGCCGCGACCTTCTCCCCGCCGGGGAGAAGGAGCAGAAGGCACCCTCACAATTCGATGTGCGATAGTATCGCCCGCCGCCTGGAAACGCGGCGGGCAGGCAGGCATCAGCCCTGCATGATTTCCTTGAACTTGGCGAACCACTGGCTCTCGTTCTCGACCTGCACCTTGGAGGAGATGCGGATCAGGTGCTCGAAGTCCTCCTCCTTGGTCGGATAGGACGGATCGCCGACGAGGTCGGCCGGGGGGTTGAGGCCGGGGACGACGCCCGGCAGGCCGAGCCCGTCGAGCCAGACCTGCTGAGCCTCCTTCGTCAGCGCATGGTTGATGTACTGCTTGGCCCAGTAGAGCTCGTTCTCCGGCAGGCCCTTCGGGATCCACAGGCCGTCCGTGTCGAACTTGGCGCCCTCCTCCGGCACGACCCAAGCGAGCTCGATGCCGTTCTTCTTGGCCTCGCGCGCATTGGTCGAGATGGTGCAGGCGGCGTCGATCTCGCCCTTCTGGAACCAGGTGGTGAAGTCCGGGTCCTCGCCGAGCAGCGGCTGCTGCTCCTTGATTTTCGAGATGAAGTCCCAGGCCGGCTGCATGTTGCCGGGAATGTCCTCCAGCTTGCCGCCGCCGGCGACCTGGGCCGGGAAGTGGAAGCCGATGCCGTCGTTGTAGAGCGCGATGCGGCCCTTCAGCTTCGGATCGAGCAGGTCCTTCCAGGATTTCGGCGGGCCGTCCGGGAAGGCCGAGGGACGATAGGCGAGCACGTAGACATAGCCGTAGGTATTGACGATCGGATAGCCGTCGAGCCCGACGGGCTTGGCGAGATCGGTGGTGTTCTTCAGGTTCGGCAGGTCCGACAGGTCCTCCGTCACGCCGCGCAGCGCCGACTTGGTGGCATTCGTCGTCGTGTCCCAGTTGATGTGGATCGGCGGCACGCGGTTCTGGGCGACGGCGGCCCAGACCTTCGGCTGAATCTCGTTGTCCTCGGTGAGGTCGTGGCGCACGGCGATGCCGGTCGCCTTGGTGAAGCTGTCGGAGACGCCGGCCTTCAGCGCGTCGACCCAGCTTCCGCCCCAGGCGCGGACGATGATCTCCGCCGGCTTTTCCGGCTCCTGGGCAAGCGCGCGGCCGGCGCCGAGCGGCGAAAGACCGGCGGACGCGCCGGCTGCTGCCATCGAGGCGATGAGGGTGCGGCGGCGGATCGGGATGGACAGGAACTTGTCATGCGACATCAGACGTTCTCCTCTGGCTGGACCTTCACGGTTCATTTTTGAAAGACATGCATATCCCTTGCATTCCAGCCGAGGCGAACCGCGTCGCCCGGGCCGAACTGCAGATGCGATTCCGGATCGTGGTCGAAGACGCGCATCAGCGTGTCCGCCAGAGCCGGAACCCGGATTTCATAGACGACGCGCTCGCCCTCGAAGATGCAGTCGACGACATGGCCGTCGACCACCGTCTCCAGCCCGTCGAGGCGGCCGTTGCCGGCGGCGATGCGGACCTGCTCGGCGCGCAGCGCCCCCGCGCAGGGCATGCCCGCAACAAGGGCGGCATCGGCCGAGAGGCCGGCGAGCGGCACGCCGTTCGCCTCGAAGGCGACGCGCGGCGCGGCGACCTCCGTGACCCTGCCCGCGATGAAGTTGGTGACGCCGATGAAGTTGGCGACGAAGGCGTTCGAGGGCGCGCGATAGGCGTCCACGGGCCGCGCCTTCTGCTGGATCGTGCCGCCGTCCATGACGATGATCTCGTCGGAGACCACCAGCGCCTCGCGCTGGTCGTGCGTGACGTTGATCGTGGTGACGCCGAGCTCCTTCTGGATGCGGCGGAATTCGAGCTGCATCTCCTCGCGCAGCTTGCGGTCGAGGGCTGCGAGCGGCTCGTCGAGCAGCAGCAGGTCCGGCTCGAACACCAGCGCGCGGGCGATCGCCACGCGCTGCTGCTGGCCGCCGGAGAGTTCGTTGATGCGCCGGCCGCCGTAGCCGCCGAGGCGCACGAGATCGAGATAGCGCTCGACCTTCTGCGGGATCAGGCGGGCGTCGTGGCGGCGCATCTTGAGGGGAAAGGCGACGTTCTCCGCCGCGGTCATGTGCGGAAAGAGCGCGAGCTTCTGGAACACCATGCCGATCGCCCGCCTGTGCGGCGGCACGGCATTGACGGGCTCGCCGTTGATGAAGATCTCGCCGCCGGTCGGCCGGTCGAAGCCGGCGATCATGCGAAGCAGCGTCGTCTTGCCGGAGCCCGAGGGCCCGAGGATGGTCAGGAAGCGGCCCCTCGGCAGGTCGAAGGACGCGGCGCGGACGGCATGGACATTGCCGAAGACCATGCTGACGTCCTTGACGGAAACCGCGATCCGATCGATCGGCCCGGCCGGACGGAGGCCGGCAGCGACAGCGCCCATGAGATTCCCCTGCCCCGCTCCGCAGGCGCGCAAAGCCCGCCGCGAAGCCCAGTTCCACCGCGCCGGCAAGGCCGGCATTGCGCCACTTGTCTATACATATTTGTACAAGTGACGTCAAGAAAACATGCGTATTTTTTGCGCTGCAATGACACATGATCAAAATCTGTGCAACCGCAAAAAAACTCCGCCTATCGTCGCCGAGTCTCATCGGCGCCGCAAGACGAGCCGGGCTGTTTCCCCACCCCGATCGGGAGGCGGCGGATCAGATCGAGGCGAGGTAGCCGCCGTCGACCGGGATGCAGTGGCCGGTCACGTAGGCCGCCGCATCGCTGCACAGGAAGACGGCCACGCCGCCGATGTCGCCGTCGCGGCCGAAGCGGCGCTGCGGGATCTTGTCCAGCATGCGCGCCTGCCAGCCCTCGTCCGCGTAGAAGACCTCCGTCATCGCCGTGCGGAAATAGCCGGGCGCGATGGCGTTGACGCGGATGCCGTGCGGCGCCCATTCGGCGGCAAGCGCCCGCGTGATCCCGAGCAGTCCCGATTTCGACGCGCCGTAGGGCACCGCCGTCGGGATGCCGACATAGGAGGTGAGCGAGCAGAGGTTGACGATCGCCCCGCCGCCGGCCGCCGCCATCAGCCGGCCGGCGGCCTGGGCGCAGAAGAACGCCCCCTTCAGGTTCGTCGAGAGGATCGATTCCCACAGCGTCTCGTCCACGTCGAAGGACGGGCGGACGTTCTCGAAGCCGGCATTGTTGATCAGGATGTCGAGGCCACCGAGCGCCCCGGCGGCCGCCCTCGTCACGTCGCCGCAGGCCTCGACCTCGCGCACGTCCTGCGCCAGCGCCACGCAGCGCCTGCCGGCCTTCTCGACGAGCGCGCGGGTCTCGGCCAGCCCGTCGAGCGAGCGCGCCGTCACGGCCACGTCCGCCCCCGCCTCGGCAAGCGCCACGGCGATCGCCTGGCCGATGCCGCGGCTCGCCCCCGTGACGAGGGCGCGGCGCTGCGAAAGGTCGAAGGTCGGACGGCTCATGGCATCTCCTCGTTGCGGCTCCGGCGGAAGGACAGCATTTTCGCGGGAAAATGTCTATACATATACACGACACGAATCCCGACGCCTGAAAAGGACGCGGGAACCGCGCCGTATGGAGCCGCAAAACGGCGGAGCCTTCAAGTCTTGCCGGAAGGAAATCCACGCAACCGCCACCCTGCGATGCCGGCCCGACGCCAGGAGGAGGTGCGGGTGAAGCAGGACGTGCACGACGTCGCCGGGCCCGGCTCGGACGGGAACCCGCCCGGCCCTCCCCGGCGGCGTGCCGCCCTCTTGCCGGCATCGGCGACCACGCCCGCCTCCGTCCGGACCCGCGGGGCCACGCCCTCTGCGCGCCGGACGGGCGTCGGCGCGCTTGCGGCGGTGCCGCCTTTCCCGCTGCGGACCGCACGGCGAACGCGGTCTGGAAGGCTGCCCCGGGAGAGTATAGAACTGCGCGAAGCAGCTGGACATGCTCTTCGACGACAAGGATGCCATTCATGACCGAGAAATCCCCCGCCGACAATTTCCCCGCCGGCTACGAACTCCCGAAGGTCTGGACCTGGGAGAAAGGCAACGGCGGCGCCTTCGCCAGCATCAACCGCCCTATCGCCGGCCCGACTCACGACAAGGACCTGCCGGTCGGCCGGCATCCGCTGCAGCTCTATTCGCTCGCCACGCCCAACGGCGTGAAGGTGACGATCATGCTGGAGGAGCTCCTGGCCGCCGGCCATTCGGACGCCGAATACGATGCCTGGCCGATCCGCATCGGCGATGGCGACCAGTTCGGCTCCGGCTTCGTCGCGGTCAATCCGAACTCCAAGATCCCGGCGCTCATGGACCATGCGCCAAAGGGCGGCGGCGCGCCGGTGCGCGTCTTCGAATCCGCCTCCATCCTGCTCTATCTCGCCGAGAAGTTCGGCGCGTTCCTGCCGGTCGACCTGCGCGCCCGCACAGAAACCTTCAACTGGCTGTTCTGGCAGATGGGCTCCGCGCCCTTCCTCGGCGGCGGCTTCGGCCATTTCTACGCCTATGCGCCGATGCACATCAAATACGCCATCGACCGCTACGCCATGGAGGTGAAGCGCCAGCTCGACGTGCTCGACCGCCATCTGGCGGACAACCGCTTCATGGCCGGCGCCGACTACACGATCGCCGACATGGCGATCTGGCCCTGGTACGGCAGCCTCGCCCAGAACAAGCAGTACGGCGACGCCGGCACCTTCCTGGAGGTGCAGACCTACGCCAATGTCCAGCGCTGGACGGCCGAGATCGCCGCCCGCCCCGCCGTCAGGCGCGGCCGCATGGTCAACCGCCTGAGCGGCGATCCGTCCGAGCAGCTGCACGAGCGGCACGACGCCTCGGACTTCGAGACGAGGACGCAGGACAGGATCGGCCAGGCCGGCACGCCGTAAGGAAGGTCCCGCATGGCAAACCTGCCCGACATGACGAAGCACCGCGGCTTTCCCTCCGGCATGCCGGGCACGGGCGTCCAGTTCACCATCCGCCGCGCCAACCCGCGCGGCGTGACGCCGATCAAGGCGCTGCCGCGCCGGGCGCGGCCGGGCACGGCGGAGCACCGCATCGACGCCGCGTTCCTGCACGCCCTCTGGCACCATTTCGGCGCCGAGCCGTTCGAGCGCGGCAATCTCGACGCCGCCCGCCTCAACCTCCTTTTCGGCCGCGAGGTCGTGCCGGCCGAAAAGGACTTCGACCCGCTGTCCTACGGTGCCCTGCTCGTCATCGACGAGCGGGTCGCCCGGCAGAATTTCCCGGAAGCGTTCGAGGACGTGTTCGAGGTGTGACGGCACGCCCGCCGGCGGCGGCGATCACGCCCGCTCCGGCTCGATGCCGAAGATCAGCGAGTGATGCGCACTGCCCGCGGCGAGCACGCCCGCGGCGGCGGCGAGCGTCGCGTTCGCCATCGGGCTCGCCGCATCGCCGGCGGCGAACACGCCGGGCACGGAGGTCCTGCCCCGTCCGTCGGCGCGGATGAGGGGGCCGGTCGGCCCCTCCTCGAAGGCGCAGCCGAGCCGTTCGGCCAGGTCCGACGCCGGGGCGGTCCTCGGCGCCAGGAACAGGCCGGCGACCGCGATCGTCCGGCCGTCGGCAAGCCGCACGCCCGCAAGCGCCGGCGCATCCCCGAGCAGCGCGACGACGGGCGAAGGCTCGATCGTCACTCCGCGCGCGGCGAGTGCCGAGCGCTGCTCCGGCGTCGGCTCGAACGCGCCCTGCGTGAACAGCGTCGTCGGCCCCCAGTCGGGCACCAGCATCGCCTGATGGAAGGCCATCGGCCCGCCGGCGAGGACCCCGACCGGCTGCCGGTCCAGCTCGTAGCCGTGGCAATAAGGGCAATGGAGAAGGCTGACGCCCCAGCGCTCCTCCGCACCCGGCAGGTCGGGCAGCGTGTCGCGCAGGCCGATGGCGAGGATCAGCCGCCTGCCCGTCTCCCGCGTGCCGTCCGCCAGCACGACGCGGAATCCCCCGGCAACGGCCGACGCGTCGACCACGGTCCCCTCCCGCACCTCCACCGTCGGATAGGTCGCAAGCTGCCGGCCGGCCGCCGCGATGATCGCCCCCGGCGCCTCGCCGTCCTGGCCGAGAAACCCGTGCGAATGCCGGGCGAAGCGGTTGCGCGGCCTCTTCGCGTCGATCAGCAGCACGCGCCGCCGCGCCCGGGCGAGCTGAAGGGCCGCCGCCTGTCCGGCGAAGCTGCCGCCGACGATAACAACATCATGGGTCATGGTTCGTCGCTCCTTTCGTAACTATACGAGTTACGTTATTGAGCGATCGCCGTCAACTCAGAAAACTCGGATTGTTACGTGACCCGATGCATGCTACACCCGCAGGCAGCGGAAAAAGGACAGACAGGATGCCGAGAGACAGCCGGATGTCGCGCATGCTGCACGTGCTGATCCACATGGACCGGCACGTGAAACGCGCGACGTCGGAGGAGATCGCCAGGATGCTCGACACCAACCCGGTAGTCGTGCGCCGGATGATGGCGGGCCTGCGCGACCGCGGTTTCGTCACGTCGGAAAAGGGGCATGGCGGCGGATGGGAGCTTTCCCGCGGCCTCGACGCCATCACGCTGCTGGACGTCTACCGCGCCATCGGCGAGCCCGCCCTGTTCAGCATCGGCCCGCATGCGGACCATCCCGAATGCCTGGTCGAGCAGGCGGTCGACGCGCGCATGGCGCAGACGCTCGCCGAAGCCGAAGCCCTGCTGATGGCGCGTTTCGAGACGATCACGGTGGCCGATCTGGCCGACGACTTCGAGCGGCGCTTCGCCGCGCATCGGGTCAGGAACGGCCCCGGCGGCAGGTGCGCAAGCGGCACCGCCTGACGCCGCAGGCCCGGCGGAACCCCTATCGATGGCCGTCGACGATCACGCGGTCGCGCCCGGCCTTCTTCGCGTCGTAGAGGGCGTTGTCCGCGCGCGAGATCGCCGAGCCGACGCTCTCCCCGGGCGTGCAGATCGCGCCGCCCACGCTGACCGAGACCGGCAGGGCGGACGAATCGACGAGGAAGGGCCGCACGCTCACGGCGCTGCGGATCCGCTCCGCGACCTCCAGCACGGCCTGATGGCGGGGCCTTTTCAGGACGACGGCGAACTCCTCGCCGCCCATCCGGCCGAAGCAGTCCTGCGCATCGAGCACCGCGCGGCAGCGCCGGGTGAACTCGATGAGCACGAGGTCGCCCACGCCGTGGCCGTAGCGGTCGTTGATGGTCTTGAAATGGTCCATGTCCAGCATGAGGAAGGCGACCGGCGCCGTCCTGCCGTCGTCTTCCGCATGCAGCCGGTCGGCCTCCTCGAAGAAGCGGCGCCGGTTCATCGCCCCCGTCAGGGGGTCGGTGTCGGCGAGGATCTTGAGCTCCCGCGCATAGGCGCGCTCGCGCGTCACGTCGATATAGAGGTTGACGTTGAAGTTGCCGATGGTGCGGTGGCGGAACTGGATCGTCCGCAGCGCGCCGCTCGCCGTCGTCACGTCGAGATCGAACGGCGTCATCTCGCGGTCCTCGGCGCGCGCCGCCGCGATCGACGTGTACCACAGCGAACGGGCGAACTCGCGGTAGGCGGGGTCCGGATAGACGAGCCGCCACCAGTCGTCGATATCGGCGATATCGTCCTGCGAATAGCCGAACATGTCCTTGAAGGTCGAATTGGCGAACTGGATCTGGTCGTCGGCGCTCGCGATCTCGAAGCCGAACGGCAGCCAGTTGAGCAGCGACAGCACGTTCTCCTGCCAGCCTGCGAGCGTGACCGATCCCTGCGGCGGCGCGTCCATGAAGGTGAACAGGCGCAGCACCTCGTCCTCGATCGCAAGGCGGGTGACCTGCACCATGAGCACGCGCTCCTGGCCCTGCACGATCGCGTGGACGAGGAAAGGCTCGCCCGGCACGCCGACCGGCGCGACGTTCCAGATCTGGCCCAGCATCTGGGCCGCTTCCCTGCCGACGAGCTCCTCCACCGAACACCGGCCGAAGCCTTCCACGCCGACGCCGAACAGGATCGCGGCGTTCCGGTTGGCGTAGCGCACCGTCAGGGTCTGCTTTTCCATGAGCACGAGCGGCGCGCCGACGCAGTTCATCCAGAAATCCAGTTCCTGGCGGGAACGGCCGGGAACGGTCCCCTCGGGGGCTGCATCGCCCGGCGAAGCGGGGATCGGGGCTGTGGCTTCAGGTCTGCTCATGCATCCGGTACTCGCTCCGAGGGAAGGGCCTGATCACTCCATTCGGACGAGGTTACGACGACGACGTAAGGATTTGGTTTATTCGGAAAACAAGTTTGATCGGACTTCCGGCCGCCGGCGCAGAGCCTATCGGGCCGCTTCCAGCCTCTCGATATAGCCGATCGATGCCGAAAGATCGTGCCGGATCGCCTCGATGGAGAGGGGTTCCGGCCGCCGGCGCGGGTCCGCCCGTCCCGGGCGGTCGAGGCGCAGCGGCAGCTCGATGCTCACCGGCAGGCCGGCGGGAACGGCCTTCCAGTAGTCGGAAAACGCGACGTCGCCGGCCCCGAGCGCGCAGAACACCCAGTCGCCGCCCGCGGAGCGCACGTCCTTCAGATGCGCATGCGCGACGATGTCGGGCGCAGCGGCGTAGTCCTCCGCCGGCTGGCACCGTTCGCCGCTGTAGGTGAAGACATTGCCCGTGTCGTGGTTGAGCCGCACGCGCGGCGATCCGACGGCGCGCAGGAACGCGGCGGCCGCAGCGACCGTGCCGGTGAGGTTGCCGCTGCCGTGGCCCGGGTTTTCGAGGGCGAGCGTGAGCCCGGCCGCGTCCAGCCTCGGAAGGGCCGCCTCTATCGTCGCGCGGATTGCGTCCCGCTCCCCGGCGGGTCCGGAATTGGTGATCAGGAAGGCGGCGCCGAGGTCGGCGGCGAAGCCGATCCGCCGGATCAAATCCTCGGCCGCGCCCGGCCGCGACAGGTCGAGATGCGCGGAGACCGCATGGACGGAAAGCCCCCTGCCCGCGACGAGGCGGTGGAGGCGCCGCGCCGCGGCGGCCGAGAAGGCGTCCTCGTCGAAATCGACATAGCCCTTGATGAAGGCCGGCTCGACATGGCGGCCGCCGGCACGGGCGATCTCCTCGACGGCCTCCGCCATGGAATAGCCGTCGAAGAGCGCCGTCGAGACCGAGACGATGCGCGGGGACGCGGACAGGATCAGGCCCCCTTGCCGTGGACGATGAGCTCGGAGGCCTCCTTGACCTTCGCCGGCGAAAGCGCCTCGCGCCAGTCGTCCTTGACGACGACCCCCTTGGCGAAGCGCATCAGCCGCAGCGCCGCGTCGGAGGGCACCTTCGGCGAATAGCCGAACCACATGGCGATCTCGACATTGAGGTGACCGATCAGGAAATCCAGCGCCGCCTGCCGGGGAATGCCGTATTTCTTCTCGCACTCCTCGACCGCCTCCACCATCGTGTCGACGAAGGGCATGGCGACCATCTCCGACAGGCCGGGCTCCAGGATCGCCAGCTGCTCGACGCTGACGCGGTAGCTGTTGATGATCGGCGACCACATCGCCTTGCAGATCTCCTCGCCGAGCGCGTAGTGCTCCTCCGGCCCCTGCATCAGCGCGCAGACGATCGACTGCTTGGCGATGCCGCCGTGATAGTCGCGGCGGGCGTCCCACTCGGTCTCGTCGTTGAACAGCGGCGGATGGCACGGATGGCCGACGAAATAGGTGAGGTCCGGACGGTCCTTCGGCAGGTCGTCGGCATAGGGGGCGGCGGCATCGAGGATGAGCAGCATCGCGCCGGAGGGCAGCATCGGCGAGATCTGCCGCGCGACCTTGCCGATCACGTTGTCGGGCAGCGCCATGACGACGACCTCTGCACCGGGGATGCCCTCCTCCATGGAGACGGCCTTGATGCCGGCCTCCGCGAGCCGCGCGCGGCCGGCCTCGCCGATCTCGACCGCGCGGACGTCGTAGCCCGCGTCGATCAGTTTGCGGGTGACGCGGAAGCCCATCTTCCCTCCCGCGCCGAGCAGTGCCACCGAAGTCGTCATCGTGTCTCTCTCCCTGTTGGACCGGCCGGCGAAGCGTGCCCGAGCCGGGTTGTCGCGTGAACTTTCATCGGCCCGCGCCGCGGCCGAACGTCTCGAGCGCGGCCTTGAGGTCGGGGTGGGTGGCGGCGTGGTCCCGGGCCGGGATGCCGGCGGCCGCCGCCTCCCAGGCCTCGCGGAGGCTGCGCACGCCGGCGGCGACGCCGCCCGGATGCGCCATGATGCCGCCGCCGCAGCAATAGATCAGGTCGCAGGAGCCGAGCGCCGCATGGGTCGCCTCCGCCTGCACGGCCGACTGACCCGAGGAGAAGACCGGCATCACCGTGTCCGGCCGGTCGGGACGCGAGAACATCGGCGTCAAACACTCGCGCGCCGAGGCGACGACCGATTCGTCCGGCTCGCAGAACTTGTTCGACAGGCCGTTGACATGCATGTGGTCGACGCCCGCCACGCGCCAGAACTTCTGGTAGGCGGTGTAGCTGACGCCGAGGTCGGGCGAGCGGCTGAAGAGGCCCCAGCCCGCCCGGTGCCCGTGGATGGCGACCGAGGAATGGCGCCGCACCTCCGCCACGCCCGGCAGGCCGACCGAATTGAGCACGAGCATGGCGCAGGTGCCGCCGCGCTTTTCGATCAGGTCGAGCCGGCGGCGCATCTGGTCGATGTCGCCGGAGATGTTGGCGGCGAACATGGCCTTGCGCCCGGTCCGGTCGGCGTGGCGGTCGATCACGTCCATCACCGCGCCGAAGCGGGCGGCGAAGGGCGAATGCGGCGGATCGCCCATCAGCTCGTCGTCCTTGATGAAGTCGAGCCCCGCCGAAATCAGCGTGTCGGCGAGCTCCGCCGTCGCCTCGACCGTCAGCCCGACGCTCGGCTTGATGATCGTGCCGATGACGGGCCGCCCAGAGACGCCCACCAGCCGGCGCGTGCCCTCGACGCCGAAGGCCGGACCCGGATAGGCGTCGGCGAAGGCATCCGGCAGGACGAGGTCGACGAGCTTCATCGCCGAGAAGTGATGGAGCTCGAAGAGATTGCCGAGCACCGTCGACCAGACCGAGGAGAGGATCGTCCCCGTGTTGTCGAGGTTCCAGGAGAGCGTGACGCGGGCGCGCCGCGGCCGGGCGGACGGATCGCCCAAGGGCGGCCGCGAGAACGGCAGCGCCTGCGCGTCCGCCTCGCCCAGGTCCTCGATCGCCTCGACCCGCGCCCCATAGCGGCTCAGAAGCTCGGGCGTCTCGCCCGGGACGGGGCGGAACGTGCCGCTCGACTGCTCGCCGGCCATGGCCGCGGCGGCGGCCTCCAGCGGATAGCGCGTCTCGACGAGATAGGTGGCGACGATTCGGGATTGCACGGCACTTCCTGGCACTGACCTTACGATGGAGGAGCAATTAGCACCAAAAAGAGTTCATGTCATCATATGAGTTTGAAACGGACAAATATTTCCCTCGCCTTAAATGCAAGGCGCCCCATCAGCCCTGGGAGCTGGTCTTCAGCTTGGAATAGAGCTCGTTCGCCCGGTCGATATGCTCGGCCATGGCCGTCGCGGCCGCCTCCGCGTCGCCGGCGGCGATCGCCTTGTAGATGCGCTCGTGCTCCTCGATGGTCAGCCGTTCCGCGCCCTTCAGCGCGACGAGGTCGCGCTTGAAGCGCGAGAGCCAGTCGAGCATGCCCTTCGACACGGCGGCGATCATCGAGTTGCCGCTCATCTCGGCGATGATGGCGTGGAACTGCATGTCCACCGCGACGAACTTCGTCTGGTCGCCGCGCGCCTCCTGGAGCTGGCGGATCGATTCGGCGAGGCGCTCCAGGTCGCGCGCCGTCGCCCGCCGCGTCGCCACGCGCACGAGGCCGGTCTCGAGCAGCAGGCGCACCTCCTTCAGCTCCTGCAAGCCGCGCGGGTTCGTCGCCAGCATCATGATCATCGCCGCCGAGATCTGGTCGACGATGACGTCCGGCGTCGGGTTGATCACCCGGGCGCGCTCGCCGTGCGAGATCTTGATCAGCCCCATCTGCTGCAGGGCCAGCATGGCCTCGCGGATCGACGGGCGGCCGACGCCGATCATGTTCATCAGCTCCTTCTCCGAGGGAAGCTGCGAGCCGGGCGGGAACTCGGACGTCGAGATGGCGTCCATCAGCCTGTCGAGCACCTCGACGTAAAGCTTCTTTTTCTGAACAGGCTCCATTCCACTCTCCAAAGGCGGCGCGACCGTCGCGGCTCTCTTCATAGCAATCAGAAACGCCGCGGCAAACAGGTGCGAAGTGCGATTGACATTACTTATATGATGACCTAACGTCCAGCCGCATCCGACAGGCAGGAGGGTCCGGTCGGCGGGCGGCGGGACGCCGTCCGGAAGAGTTTCCCTGGGAGGAGAACGCAATGGCACTGACAAGACGAGAATTCACCGTGGCCACCCTGGCGGGGCTCGCGGCGACGAGCGGCATGACGCTCGCCGTGCGCGCGCAGGGCACCAAGACGATCGCCGTCCTCTTCGACGGCCTCTATTCGGAATTCTGGGTCGCCGGCATCCAGATCATCCGCGAGGACCTGAAGAAGCGCGGCTTCGAGATCATGGAGGCGATCTCGGACCAGGACGACAACAAGCAGTTCGAGCAGGTCCGCGCCGCCATCGCCCGCAAGGTCGACGGCATCATCATCGTCCAGACGGACTCCAATGCGGTCATCCCGGCGATCAAGGCGGCAAACGACGCCAAGATCCCGATGGTGCATTTCAACCGCCCGCCGGCCAAGACCGACGCCTTCTCCGTCGCCATCCAGGCCGACAACCAGAAGATCGCCCGCGACGCCGTGACCTATGCCTGCGAGGTGGCCAAGCAGTCCGGCAAGAAGCACAAGGCCGCGATCCTGATCGGCGACCTCGGCGACCCGAACGCCATCCAGCGCCGCGACGGCTTCGAGGAGGCGGTCGCGCAGTTCGCCGACACGATCGAGGTGGTTGCCAAGATCCCGACCGAATGGAACGCCGACACCGCGTTTGCGGGCCTCACCAACGCGCTGCAGGCCAACCCGGACATCTCGTTCCTCTTCACCTCCTCCGACTTCCTGATCCCGCAGATCCAGCAGGCGCTGAAGTCGGCGGACAAGTGGCACAAGGTCGGCGAGGACGGCCACGTCATCTTCACCGGCTTCGACGGCTTCCCGGACGCCTACGCGCTGATGAAGGACGGCTACATGGATGCCTGCGGCGTGCAGAACCTCTTCTACGAGACCGAGCTCGCCATCCAGGCGATCCTCGACCTGCAGGAGGGCAAGGAGGTCGACCGCCTGCTGCTCGATCCGGGCTTCGCCATCACCCAGGCGAACATGGAGGAGAAGGCGCCCGAAATGTGGGGCTACGTCCTCTGGAAGGAGAAGAACCCGGGCTGATCCCGCCCGCCCGCGAAAACCCGGACGGAAGGAGCGATGCCTTCCGCCGGGACAATCCTCCCGGGCGATGCGGCCCGCTCCCCTCCTCGGCCCGAGGCGGGCGACGGGCGCATCCCGGGCGCCTTACGAGACCGACAACGAGGTCGCAATGTCACCTTCAGCGTCAACGGACACGCCCGCCGCCCCGGCCGACAGGCCGAGGGCCCTGCGGCTTGCGAAGCTCCTGCTGTCCGAATATTTCGTCCTCGTCCTCTGCGTCGTCTACGTCGCGGCGATCTATCCCTTCGTGCCCGAGATCCTCACCTGGCAGGTCGCCTCCAACATCCTCGGCGACATGATGCCGCTGCTGGTCGTGGCGATCGGCCAGACCTTCGTGCTGATCATCGCCGGCATCGACCTCTCCATCACCGCGATCATCTCCATGGCCGCCGTCGTCGGCGCCTCGGTGATGACGGGCACGAACGGCTATCTCTCCGGCTCGGCCGTCGCCGTTCCCGCGGCGATCCTGGCGATGCTCGCCGTCGGCGTGGCGGTGGGCGCGATCAACGGGCTCTCCGTCGTCAGGCTCAACATGCCGTCCTTCATCGTCACGCTCGCCACGCGCATGTTCTTCGCGGGGCTGGCGATCTGGTACGTGACGTTCCATTCCACCTCGTCGTCGATCGCCGACCTTCCGGCGAGCTTCACCGCCTTCGCCACCGGCTCGGTGCTCGGCGTGCCCTATACGGTGGCGCTCGCCTTCGCCATCGGCGTTGCGGCGCATGTCCTGCTGTCGCGCACGCAGTTCGGCCGCTGGGTCTATGCGGTCGGCGCCAACCCCGCCGCCGCGCGCATCTCCGGCGTGCCGGTCGGCCGCACGATCATGCTGACCTTCCTGATCAGCGGCGCCTGCGCCTCCGTCGCGGCGATGATGTATGCCTCGCGCATGCAGACCGGCTCGCCGATCGCCGGCGAGAACATCCTGCTCGACGTGATCGGCGCCGTCGTCATCGGCGGCACCAGCCTCTTCGGCGGCAAGGGCAAGATCGTCTGGACCGTGTTCGGCGTGCTCTTCCTGCTCCTGATCGACACGTCGATGAAGCTGCTCGGCTCCTCGCTGTTCATGATCTACATCATCAAGGGCGGCGTCATCCTGCTCGCGGCGACGGTCGACACCTTCCGCCACCACCTGCTCGTCAACCGGTAGGAGGGACGAATGGCAACGCTTCTCGAGGTCGAGGGCCTCACCAAATCCTTCTTCGGCGTCACCGTGCTGCACGGCGTCGGCTTCTCGGTCGAGAAGGGCAAGGCGCTCGGGCTCGTCGGCGAGAACGGCTCCGGCAAGTCGACCAGCATGAACATCCTCGGCGGCATCCACCAGCCGAGCGCCGGCAGCATGCGGCTCGACGGCGTGCCCTATGCGCCCGCCAGTCCGAAGGAGGCGACGGCCGCCGGCATCGCCTTCATCCACCAGGAGCTCAACCTCTTCCCGAACCTGACGATCGAGGAGAACCTCTTCATCGACAGCTTCCCGCACCGAGGCGTCCTGCCCTTCATCAACCGCGCCCGCATCCGCCGCCAGACCGAGGAACTCCTCTCCCAGGTCGATCTCCCGCACCGCCCCTCGACCCCGGTCTCCAAGCTCAGCCAGGGCGAGCGGCAGCTGGTCGAGATCGCCAAGGCGCTGTCGCGCAACGCGCGGCTCATCATCTTCGACGAGCCGACCACCTCGCTGACGCGCCCGGAGGTCGAGCGCCTCTTCGCCATCATCGCCCGGCTGAAAGCCCGCGGCATCGGCATCATCTACATCAGCCACGCGCTGGAGGACGTGATGGCCGTCTGCGACGACATCACCGTGCTGCGCGACGGCCACGTCGCCGGCAGCGCCGCACGGGGCGAGATCGACGTGCAGCGCATCATCGCGCTGATGGTCGGCCGGTCGATCGACGCCATCTATCCCGAACGGTCGGTAAAGCCCAAGGACGACGTCGTCCTCTCCGTCTCGGGGCTGAGCCAGCCGGGCGTCGCGAAGGACATCGGCTTCGAGATCCGCGCCGGCGAGGTCGTCGGCCTTGCCGGCCTGATGGGCTCCGGCCGCTCGGAGCTCGCCCGCATGCTGTTCGGCCTCGACCGCTTCGCGCGCGGGGAGATCCGCATCGACGGCAAACCGCTCGTCGATCCGACGCCGGCGACGGCGATGGCCGCAGGCGTCGCCTTCCTGACCGAGGACCGCCGCGGCGAGGGCCTGATCATGGATTTCACCATCGCCGAGAACATGGTGCTCGCCTCGCTGCCGACGGTCGCCGGCGCGCTCGGGCTGATCGACCGCGGCCGGATCAGCGCCGTCGCGGCCGACATGGGCCGCGCCATGCACCTTTCGACGACGAAGGTCGACGACACGCTGGTCAAGCATCTTTCGGGCGGCAACCAGCAGAAGGTCGTCATCGGCAAGTGGCTGCGCCGCCGCCCGCGCCTCTTCATCCTCGACGAGCCGACGCGCGGCATCGACGTCGGCGCCAAGCAGGAGGTCTACCGCATCGTCAACGGCCTGGTGGAGGCCGGCAGCGCCGTGCTGCTCATCTCCTCGGAGATCGAGGAGCTGATCGGCCTGTCGGACCGCATCCTCACCATCAGCCGCGGCGAGCTGACCGGCAGCTTCGCGCGCGGCGACTTCGACCGCGAGGCCATCATGACAGCCGCGACCGGCCTTGCCGGCGCAACGGAGATGCGCGCATGAAAACCGGCAACCGCCTCGTCCTGCTTCTGCTGCAGAACGCGCCCTACGTGCTCTTCGTCGTGCTGCTGATCCTGTTCGGGCTCGTCTCCGACCGCTTCCTCGCCGTCGCGAACTTCCGCAACATCGTCATCCAGGCCGCGCCCATCGCGATCCTCGCGATCGGCATGACCTTCGTGCTGCTCACCGGCCAGATCGACCTGTCGGTCGGGGCGAGCATGTACCTGACGGCGAGCATCCTGGCGATCTACCTCACCGGCATCCCGTGGCCGCTCGGCCTCATCGCGGTGATGGCGATGGCGGCCGCGATCGGCGCCGTCAACGGCGGCGTCGTCACGCGGCTCGGCGTCGCCTCCTTCATCGTCACGCTGGCGACGCTCTTCATCCTGCGCGGCATCGCCATGTGGCTCTCCAACACCCGCACGCTGATGTTCCCGGACCCGATCACCGACCTCAACCGCGCCCATGTGCTCGGCGTCCCCTCCGCCATCGTCGCCTTCGCCGCCGTCTTCGCGGTCGCCTGGCTGGTCCTGCACCAGACGCCGTTCGGCCGGCAGGTCTACGCGGTCGGCGGCGATCCGGAAGCCGCGCGCAAGGCCGGCCTTCCGGTCCGCCGCATCGTCTTCCTCTGCTTCGTCATCGCCGGCCTCTGCGCGGGCATCGGCGGCTTCGTGTCGATCACGCAGATCGGCGCGGTCGGCCCGAAATACGGCGACCAGATCGAGTTCTCGGCGATCGCCGCGGCCGTGCTCGGCGGCGTGTCGCTGTTCGGCGGCCGCGGCAGCGTCGTCGGCACGGTGTTCGGGGCGATCCTCATCAAGACGGTGCAGAACGGGCTGAACATCATCAATGCCGACCCGTACATCTATCCGCTGGTGACGGCCGCCATCATCTTCATCGCGGTGGCCATCGACGGGCTGCGCACGCGCATCATCGAGAAGCTGGAGCGCCGCACCATCCGCCCGCTGACGGGCGAGTGAGGCCCGGCCATGAACCCTATCGGAAGGAAACACCAGCCATGACAACGATCGCCCTGTTCGGCGCCGGCGGCAAGATGGGCTGCCGGCTCGCGAAGAACCTCAAGGGCTCGCGCTTCGACGTCCGCCATGTCGAGGTGAGCGAGGCGGGCAAGGCCCGTCTGCGCGACGAGCTCGGCCTTTCCGCGGTGCCGGCGGAGGCTGCCCTCGACGGCGCCGACGTCGTCATCCTCGCCGTGCCGGATACCGCCATCGGCAAGGTCGCGACCGGCATCGTCGACAGGCTGAAGCCCGGCACCATGCTCGTCATCCTCGACGCCGCCGCCCCCTTCGCCGGCCATCTGCCGGAACGCGGCGACCTCACCTATTTCGTCACCCATCCCTGCCATCCGCCGATCTTCAACGACGAGACCGATCCCGTCGCCAAGCGCGACTTCTTCGGCGGTGTCGCGGCCAAGCAGCACATCGTCTCGGCGCTGATGCAGGGGCCGGAGGAGGCCTATGCGCTCGGCGAGGAGATCGCCCGCACGATCTGGGCCCCGGTCATGCGCTCGCACCGCATCACCGTCGAGCAGATGGCGATGCTGGAGCCGGGCCTGTCGGAAACGCTCTGCGCCAGCCTGCTCGTCGTCATGCGCCAGGCGATGGACGAGTGCGTGGAGCGCGGCGTGCCGAAGGAGGCTGCGCGCGACTTCCTGCTCGGCCACATGAACGTGCTCGGCGCGGTGATCTTCGAGGAGACGCCCGGCGTCTTCTCCGACGCCTGCAACAAGGCGATCGAGTTCGGCATCCCCGTGCTGATGAAGGACGACTGGAAGCGCATCTTCGACGACCAGGAGCTCGCCGAGAGCATCCGGCGGATCACGTGAGGACGGACGGCATGCTGCAGGGAGCCCTCATCGGTTGCGGTTTCTTCGCGACCAACCACCTGAACGCCTGGCGCGATATCGCCGCAGGCGACGGCACGGCGCGGATCGTCGCGCTCTGCGACACCAATGCCGAACGGCTTGCCGAGGTCGCCGCCGCCTTCGGCATCGCCCGCACCTATCGCGATGCCGCGGAGATGCTGGCGAAGGAGAGCCTCGACTTCGTCGACATCTGCACCACCGCGCCGAGCCACCGCGCCCTCGTGGAGCTGGCGGCGGCACGCAAGGTGCCGGTGATCTGCCAGAAGCCGCTCGCCCCGACCGTCGAGGACGCCCGCGCCATCGTCGCCGCCTGCGACAGGGCCGGCATCCCGCTGATGGTGCACGAGAACTTCCGCTGGCAATCGCCGCTCGTCGCCGTGCGGGACATCCTCGCGAGCGGGCGGATCGGCCGGCCGTTCTGGGGGCAGGTCTCCTTCCGCTCCGGCTTCGACGTCTATGCCGGCCAGCCCTATCTCGCCAGGGGCAAACGCTTCATCGTCGAGGACCTCGGCGTCCACGTCCTCGACGTCGCCCGCTTCCTGTTCGGCGACGTCGAAAGCCTCACGGCCCGGCTTGCCCGCGTGAAGGCGGACATTGCCGGCGAGGACGTCGCCACCATGCTGCTGGGACATACGGACGGCGTCACCTCCGTGGTCGACTGCAGCTATGCGAGCCGGCTCCCGGAAGAGCTTTTTCCCCAGACGCTCGTCGCCGTCGACGCGAGCGAGGGGTCGCTGCGCCTTGCCGCCGGCTACGCGCTCACCGTCCGCGACCGCGACGGGCGCGTCGAGACGCGCGACCTCTCCCCGCCGCTGCTCTCCTGGGCGAGCCGGCCCTGGCACAACGTGCAGGAAAGCGTGCTGCTGATCCAGAAGCACTGGGTCGAGAGCCTCCGGGCAGGAACGGAGCCGGCGACCTCCGGCCGCGACAACCTCAAGACCTTCGCCCTCGTGGAGGCGGCCTACGAGAGCGCCGCCACGGGCGCCACCGTCAGACCGGAGGCCTGAGATGGAGCAGCCCGTGCACGCCGCCCGCATCCTTTCCGCCGGCCCGCTTTCCGTCGAGCTGGAGGACGGCAACCTGCGCGCCCTGCGCTGGCATGGCAACGAGGCGATCCGCGCCATCGCCTATCTCGTGCGGGACGCGAACTGGGGCAACCACGCGCTTCAGATCTCCGGCCTGACCGTCGAGGAGACGAAGGCCGACTTCTCCGTGCGCTACCGGGCGGAATGCACGGACGGCGACGCGCGCCTCGCCGTCGACGTCCACATCACCGGCAGCGCCGGCGGAAAGCTCGTCTTCGACGCCGAGGCCGTGCCCGAGGGCGACTTCCGCACCAACCGCTGCGGCTTCTGCGTGCTGCATCCGATCGTCGGCGTGGCCGGGCAGCCGGTCACGGTCGAGCACACGGACGGCAGCCTGGAGCAATCGCATTTCCCGCTCGCCATCGAGCCGGCCCAGCCGTTCTTCGACATCCGCGCCATCACCCACGCGATCGCCCCCGGCATGACGGCGCTCTGCCGCATGGAGGGCGACACGTTCGAGATGGAGGACCAGCGCAACTGGTCGGACGCCTCCTACAAGACCTATGTCCGCCCGCTCGCCCTGCCCTGGCCCTACACGCTCGAAAGCGGCGTGCCCCTCCGCCAGACCGTCACCGTCCTCCTCAGCGGCGAGCCGGACACGATCCCGAGACCCGCGCGGCCGGACGAGGCGATCCGCCTTTCGATCCGCCCCGCGGCCGGCCGCGTGCCCGCCTTCGGCCTCGGCATCAGCCCGCAGGAGCTTGCGGAGACGCTCGACAATATCGAGGCGCTGCGGGCGGTCGCGCCGCAGCATCTGATCCTCGCCTTCGATCCGCTCGCGGGCCACGACGGCGCCGTCCTCGAAGGCTACGCCCGGCTGCTTGCGGCCTATCCGGCCGAGGCGACGCTGGAATACGTGCTGCCCTGCCGCGCCCTGCCGGCGGACGAGCTGCAGGAGGCCGCCCGGATGGTCCGCGCGGCGGATCTGCGCCTCTCCGCGATCGCCGTCAGCCCGGCGCCGGACCTGAAGTCGACGCCGCCCGGCAGCGCCTGGCCGGCCTGCCCGCCGCTCGCCGAGGTCTATGCCGCAGCGCGGGCGGCCTTCCCCGACCTGCCGCTCGGCGGCGGCATGTTCAGCTATTTCACCGAGCTCAACCGCAAGCGCCCTCCCGTCGGAATGCTGGATTTCATCACCCACACGACCTCGCCGCTGGTGCATGCCGCCGACGACCGCAGCGTCATGGAGACGCTGGAGGCCCTGCCCTTCATCACCGCCTCCGTGCGCGCCTTCGCGGGCGACATGCCCTACCGCATCGGCCCGTCGGCGATCGGCATGCGCGGCAATCCCTACGGCGCGTCGCTCAACGCCAATCCCGACAACCGGCGGATGACGATGACGGCCGACGACCCGCGTCAGGCGACGGATTTCGCCGCCGCCTGGATGGTCGGCTATGCCGCCGCCACGGCCGGCGCCTCCCTCGACGTGCTGTCGCTCGGCAGCCTCGCCGGTCCCTTCGGCCTGCTCGACGCCGGAACGCGGCTTCCCGCCTTCAAGGCCGCGCAATGGCTCGCCGCGCTCGCCGGAAGCGAGGCCCTCGGCGTCGAGAGTTCCGACCCGGCGCGGGTGCTGGCGCTCGGCGGCGGCGATACGCTCCTCGTCGCCAACATCACGCCCGCCGCACGCCGCGTCGCCGTCGACGGCGCGACGCTGGAGCTCGGCCCCTACGGCATCGCGCAACATCGCCGGGGAGGCGCCGCGTGACCGGGCTGCTGCTCTGCTACTACGGCGACGACCTGACGGGCTCCACCGACGTGATGGAGGCGCTCGCCACCCGCGGCACGCCGACGATCCTCTTCACCGGCATCCCGACGGCCGAGGAGGCCGCCCGCTTCCCCGGCCGCAGGGCGGTCGGCATCGCCGGTACCAGCCGCAGCGAGACGCCCGCCTGGATGGACGCGCACCTGCCTCCGGTCTTCGCCTGGATGAAGGAGTCGGGCGCAGCACTCTGCCACTACAAGGTCTGCTCGACCTTCGATTCCAGCCCCGCGGTCGGCAGCATCGGCCGGGCCATCGACATCGCCGCCGCCGTCTTCGGGCAGGCCTGCACGCCGCTCGTCGTCGGCGCGCCCGAGCTCCAGCGCTACACGGCCTTCGGCAACCTCTTCGCCCATTTCGGCCCCGACATCTTCCGGATCGACCGGCACCCGGTGATGCGCCGCCATCCCGTGACGCCGATGGACGAGGCGGACCTGCGCATCCACCTCGGGCGCCAGACGGAAAAATCCATCGGCCTCGTCGACTTCCTGCGCCTCAAGAACGGCCTGCCGCCGGAGGAGCTGTCGCGGCGCGCGGACGCGGACGCCATCCTGCTCTTCGACGTGCTCGACGAGGAGACGAAGGCGGCGACGGGCCGGCACCTCTGGTCGCTGCGATCGGACTGCCGCTTCGTCGCCGGCTCCTCCGGCGTCGAATATGCGCTCGTCGCGGAAGCCGCGGGTACGCCGCTCAGCGGCAAGGTCCGGGCCGTGCCGGGACCGGGCGGCCGCGGGCCGATCGCCGTCGTCTCCGGCAGCTGCTCGCCGACCACCGCGCGGCAGATCCGCCACGCGCTCGAAAACGGCTTCGCGGGCATCCCCGTCGACCCGGCCGCCCTGGCTGAGGGGGCGGAGCCCGCGGTCCGGGCGGCGCTCGACGCGGCCGCCGCCGCACTCGGCGCCGGCCGCAGCCCGCTCCTCTACACCGCGCTCGGCAGCGCCGACGCGGCCGACGCTATCGACGGGCACGCCATCGGCCGCGGGCTCGGCCGCATCCTCGCCGGGATCGTCCGCCGCCACGGCCTCGGGCGCGTCGTCGTCGCTGGCGGCGACACGTCGAGCCATGCCATCAAGGAACTGTCGATATCGGCACTCGAATTGCTGGCGCCGCTGCCGGGTTGCCCCGGCTCGCCGCTGTGCACCGCATTCCTGAAGACGGAGGGAGAAGAACTCGAAATCGCGTTCAAGGGCGGTCAGGTGGGCACCGACGCCTACTTCACGATCGTCCGCGACATCTGATCCGCCGCAGGAAACTTGAGCAGAGACCCGGCTGCGATTTCCATGAGGGAAAGAGGGCCGGACAACAGGAACGGGAGGTCTCCATGTCCACATCACGTCGCAACTTCACCTTCGCCTGGCTGGCATCGATTTCGATGCTCGCGCTGGCGCCCCAGGCGGCCGTCGCCTCGCCGGACCAGCCGGTGATCGCGCTGTCGAACTCCTTCTACGGCAACACCTGGCGCCGCCAGATGGTCGACGCCTTCACCGCCGAGGCGGAGAAGGCCAAGGCCGAGGGCAAGATCGCCGACTTCGTCGTCCTCAACGGCGACGGCAGCGTCAACCAGCAGAACAGCCAGATGGCGGAGCTCATCCTGCGCGGCGTCGATGCCATCGCCATCAACGCCGCCTCGGAGACGGCGCTGAACGGCCTTGCCGAGAAGGCCTGCGCGGCCGGCATCAAGATCATCGCCTTCGATTCGCTGCTGACGGCCGATTGCGCCTACAAGCTGTCGTTCGACTTCACCGGCTACAAGACGGAGCAGGCGAAGAAGACGCTGGAGCTGATCGGCAACAAGGGCAACGTCATCGTCGTGCGCGGCGTCAAGGGCTCCGGCCCCGACAACCTGATGTACAGCGCCCAGAAAGCCGTGCTCGACGCCAATCCGGACGTGAAGATCGTCGCCGAGGTGTTCGGCCAGGCGACGGCCTCCGTCGCCCAGGCGGCGATCGCCAACGTCTTGCCGAGCCTGCCGCAGGTCGACGCGGTCCTCGGCCAAGGCGGCAGCGACGACTATGGCATCGCCCAGGCCTTCGTCCAGGCGGGCGGGCCCTATGCCGAGAAGCTGCCGGTCATCGAGGGCGGCGGCTCCTCCGACTTCGTCATCTGGTGGGCCGAGCAGGCCGAAAAGGGCTACAAGACCACCTCGATGAACACGACGCCCGGCATCGGCGGCGCAGCCTTCTGGCTGGCCTACGAGATCGTCAAGGGCGCGACGCCGGCCAAGGAGATGACCATGCCGGTCGCCACCGTCGACGAGAGCAATCTCGCCGAAATGGCGAAGGACCTGAAGCCGGGTCTTATCATCAGCCCCAGCTTCAGCCAGGAATGGGTGAACGAGAATCTCGTCAAGGCTGCGCAATAGGCCGTGCAGCAATGGAGGTCCCGCCGTCGCGGAAGCGGCGGCGGGACGTCTTGCGACTTGAAAGGACATGCCATGCAAGCGAACACCGCCCTCCCGCAGGACACGGACGGCTTCAGGCCGGACGGCGAGAAACCCGCCTTCCTGTCGCTGCGGGGCATCGGCAAGACCTATGGCAGCACCCGCGCCAACGACGACCTTTCGCTCGACATCGCGCCCGGCGAGATCGTCGGCCTGATCGGCGCCAACGGTGCCGGCAAGAGCACGCTGATGCGCATCGTCTGCGGCGTGACGCGGCCGGACGAGGGCTCGCTGCACTGGGACGGCGCCGCGCTCGATCCCGATGCCTTCTCGGCGCGCACCGCGCAGAGGCAGGGCATCCGCATCGTCTGGCAGGAGCTGTCGCTCTGCGCCAACCTCAGCGTCGCCGACAATTTCTACGTCGAGCGCCCGGAGCTCGCGGGCCGCGGACCCCTGTGGCGCGGCGCCTATCATACGCTGGCGCGCGAGAGCATCGAGGCGATCTTCCCGGGCGCACGCATCTCCACGCGCGCCCTCGTCGCCGATCTCAGCCTGTCGGAGCGGCAGATGGTCGAGATCGCCCGCGTGGCGAGCGATCCGGCGCTGCGCCTCCTCATCCTCGACGAGCCGACCTCCTCGCTCGGCAGCGAGCGCAGCGCGCAGCTGCGCGCCTACGTGCGCCGCCGGGCGGCGGAAGGGCTCGCCACCATCTTCATCAGTCACAAGCTGGCGGAGGTGCTCGACGTCTCGGACCGCATCGTCGCCATGCGCAACGGCCGCATCGTCTGGCAGGAGCGCGCGGCCAAGGCATCCGTCCCCGACATGGTGGAGGCGATGGGCGGCCCCGGCGCCGGCGACCGGCCCGAGCGGCAGGCGCGGACGGGCACGGCCGCCGAGGGCGAGATCCTCGCGACGCTCGACGGAAAACGGACCGCCGCCGGCATCGACCCGCCGAGGCTGCGGCGCGGCGAGATCGTCGGCCTCGCCGGCCTGGAGGGCAACGGCCAGCGCGCCGTGCTCCGCGCGCTCTTCTCCCGGCCGGAGGCGAGCGGCCTGAAGCCCGGCTGCCGGGTGCGCTACATCTCCGGCGACCGCCCGAACGAGGGCGTCTTCCCGCTCTGGACCGTCCTCCAGAACATCTCCATCGGCAGGATCGCCGCGCGCGGCCCCTTCGCGCCGGTGCGCGATTCCGCCGAGCGGCCGCATGCCGCCTCGCTCGCCGGCCGCCTGCGCCTCGACGAGAGCCGCTTCGGCTCGAAGATCCTGGAGCTCAGCGGCGGCAACCAGCAGAAGGCGCTCGTCGCCCGCGCGCTTGCGGACGATTTCGACGTGCTGCTGCTCGACGACCCGACGCGCGGCGTCGACATCGCCGCCAAGCGCGACTTCTACCGCCTGGTGGAGGACGTCGCGCAATCCGGCCGGCTGGTGATCTGGTACTCGACGGAGGACCTCGAATTCCTCGAATGCGACCGCGTCCTCGTCTTCTCGAAGGGCCGCATCATCCGCGAGCTGGGCGGGGCCGAGATCGACGAGGACGCGATCGTCGCCTCGTCCTTCGCCGAGCAGACCGCAGCGGGCGGCGCGGCGGATGCCGGACCCCCGCCGGCGCGGCGGATCGGCCCGGCGATCATGAAGGCCATCCCCTTCGCAAGCCTCGTCGCCGTCTTCCTCGCCATGTCGATCCAGAACCCGCTGGTCGCCTCCTCCTTCGGCCTGGAACTGCTTCTGGCGCCGGCCGTGCCGCTGGTGCTGATCGCGCTCGCGCAGATGTTCGTCGTCGGCGGCAGCGAGATCGACCTCGGCGTCGGCGCCTTCACCGGCCTCGTCAACGTGATCAGCGCGACGCTCCTGGTCGCAAGCCCGCTGCTCGGCGCGGCGGCGCTCGTCGCGGGCCTCGCGGGCTATGCGCTGATCGGCGTCCTCATCCAGGCCCGCGCCATCCCGGCGATCGTCGTGACGCTCGGCGCCTCCTTCATCTGGATCGGCACGGGGCAGACGCTGCAGGCCTCGCCCGGCGGCAGCAGCCCGGAATGGCTGGCGGCGCTATTTTCCTGGAGCATCCCCGGCCTGCCGACGCCGCTCGTCCTCATCCTCCTTGCCGGCATCGCGGCGATCCTGATCGACGGCTCGGCGACGGGCACGATCCTGCGCGGCTTCGGGGCCAATGCGGCCGCACTCGCCCGCGCCGGCTGGTCGCCCGTGCGCTATGCCGTCTGCCGCTACCTCGTCGCCTGCGTCTTCGCCATGGCGGCCGGGCTCTACGTGACGGCCACCAACAATGCGAGCGACATCAATGCCAGCTCGTCCTTCACGCTGCTCAGCATCGCCGCGGTGGTGATGGGCGGCTGCCAGCTCCTCGGCGGCATGATCGCCCCGGCCGGCGTCGTCGCCGGCGCGGTGACGCTCTCGCTCATCGGCGCGCTGCTCGCCGCCCTCGGCGTCAGCACCGACTTCAACGCCGCCGTGCAGGGCGGCCTGCTCATCCTGATCCTCGGCTTCCAGGCGTTTCTCATCCGGAGGAAGAACGATGCTTGATTCCATCACCGAGCGCCGCTGGATCCTGCCGCTCGCCGGCGTCCTCCTCCTGTGGGCGGCCCTCGTGATGCTGACCGAACGGTTCAGCATCTACAGCCTGACGGGCGTGGCGACCTCGGCCTCCTTCCTGATCTTCCCCGCACTCGGCCAGATGCTGGTGATCACCACCGGCCGCGGCAACATCGACCTGTCGATCCCGAGCACGGTGACGCTCAGCGCCTATGTCTGCGTCGTCGTCTCGGGCGGGACCAATGCCGGCCTGCCGGCCGCACTCGCCGCCGTGCTCTGCACGGCGCTCGCGACAGGCCTCGTCAATGCCGGGCTGGTCGTCCTCCTGCGCATCCCGGCGATGATCGCCACGCTCGCGACCGGCTACATCCTCGCCTCGCTGACGCTGATGGTGAACGCCATGGTCACCCGTATGGGAACGCCGCCGCTCCTCGCCTGGGTGGCGACGGGCAGGATCGGCGGCTTCCCGCTGATCTTCTTCGTCGCCGTCGCCGTCACGGCCGCGACCGGCCTGCTCCTCGGCTACACCGCCTACGGGCGCAAGCTGCTGGCGCTCGGCCAGAGCGCCGAGGCGGCCCGCCTCACCGGCATCCGCACCGGCCGCATCGTCGCCTCGACCTTCGTCGTCAGCGCGATCCTCTCGGCGGCGACCGGCATGCTGCTCTCCGGCTACGCCGCCGGCGCCTTCCTGGAGATGGGGACGCCCTATCTCCTGCAATCCGTCGGCGCCGTCGTGCTCGGCGGCACCCTGATCGCCGGCGGCAGCGCGACGGCGATGGGCACGCTCTACGGCGGCATCCTCCTCGTCATGATCGTCACCACCCTGCAGATCGCCGGCCTGCCCCACGGCATCCAGGACATCCTGCAGGGCGTGGTCATCATCGCCGTCCTCTCCGTCGCGGGTGCGGGCGGCAGGCTGCGATAGGGGCGCGGCAGGCAGTCCGAGGCGCCGCCGCCGTCACATCTTCGGATAGGCCCCTCGCCGCCCTGCGGCGGCGGGGCCGCCGACCGGATGGCGCGAGATGGCGGGGTTACCGCTTGAACGCCGGCGGGGCGGCCTTCGCGTTGAGCAGGTGCCTCTCCATCGCCGCCGCCGCCCGGTCGCGTTCGCCGGCGTCCAGCGCGTCGAGGATCGACAGATGCTCCATGCACGAGGCGTTGAGGCGGCCCGAGTCGATCAGGGATTCGTATTCCAGCAGGCGCCGGAGCCGGTTCTGCTGGGCGACGGCCTGGACGACGAACGTGTTGCGGGAACACTCGGCGATGAAGAGGTGGAAGTCCTCGTCGAGGCGGAAGAGCTCGGAGAGCTTCAGCGTCTGCGCGTGCAGGACGCGCTCGTGGCGGCTGCGGATCACCGCGGCGGCCGCCCTGTCGTAGCTGAACGAGGCCTGCAGGATCGCGCCCGGCTCGATTAGGAGGCGGAAATCGTAGCTCGCGTCGTTGGCGGCCTGGGAGTTCAGCGTCGGCTCGAACTGCCAGCCGTAGCCCGGCATGCGCGAGATGACGCCCTCGTCCGACAGCATCGCGAGGACGCGCGAGAGGGTCATCTTGCCGAGCCCGTAGCGCGATCGGAAGAAGCTCTCGGACACTTCGCGGGGGATCAGCCCCTCGAACCAGTCGCGGGCGATGCGCTCCTTGACCTGCTCCTCGTCCTCCTGCGGCAAGCCGGCCAGCAGGCGCTCGGCCGTGGCGGCGTTCGCGCCGACATAGAGCCCCCGCCCCTCTCCCTTCTCCGCCGCGCCGAGGGCGGAAAGCTGCGCGAGCGCCGCCCGCAGCGGCGTGCGGGAGACGCCGAAGGTCTGCGCAAGCTCGACCTCCCGCAGATGGGCCCCGGGCTGCAGCACGCCATCGACGATCATTTCCAGCAGTTGCCGCACGAGCCTCAGCTGCAGATCCGTTTTCGAGTCCACCGGGAATCCTTGTCCATCCTGCGGAAAATCAGCCCTCCTCTCCCGCCTCCGGCATCCGGAAGGCCTCGGGATCGTCGAACCGCCGCAACACATTCCTTGTAATGCGTGCGATCTCGTTGTCATAGCCGTTCCACGCCATGGAGCCGGCCCAGGCGATCGAGCCCGTCGAGAAGACGGCGCCGCCGCCGGCCGTCTCGAAGAAGGTCAGGTCGGCGCGGATGATGTCGGCCTGGGTGCCCGACCAGTCGGGCGTCGGGTCGAGCAGGTCCTCGGGCGTCATGAGGTAGATGTCGGTGTGGCGCGTCGAGGAGGCGAGGACTAGCGCATGGGCGGGCGTGCCCTGGGCCGGATCGGCGCGATCGACCTCCAGTCCCGCCGCCCCGCCGCCGGCAAGCCCGAAATCGCCGATCTTCGCGCCGGGCGTCAGCCCCTCGAAGACGAAGGCGGCGCGGGCGTCGCGCGCGGCCGGGGAGAGCACGTAGGGCTCGCAGACGTCGAAGCCCTGCGAGGTCATGCCGACGCCGCACAGATGGTTCGGCGGCCGGCCGTTGCGCCGCCACAGGCCGCCGTACTCGCCGGTGAAGGCGTGGTAGAACTGCCCGTGCCCCGGCTCCCACGGGCGGATGCCCGCCTCGGAGCGGCGGCATTCCATGATGCCGGGCATGTCGTCGTTGAAGCTGACGACCCAGTAGAAGCCGTTTCCCCCGAGATACATGAGCCGCCCGCCGCGGTCGGTGAAGCCCTGGAGCGCCTCGATCATGTTGCGGGTGTGGTATTCCGGATGAGTGCCGGTGATGACGACGCGGTAGCGGCCGAGGAGCCGCATGCCCTCGGCGTGCAGGTCCTCGTCGGTGATGACGTCGTAGTCCTGGCCGATCGCGTCCAGCCAGCCGAGGATGTGCGTGTCGGCGTTGAACTGCCAGACGTTCGAGCCGAAGCCGCCGAGGAAGGATTTCACCTTCGGCTGGAGATCGACGATCGGCCTCAGGCGCGAGCTGTGGAAGACGCCGCTCTCGTCGTCGTGGACCTCGTAGACCGAAAGGCCGATGCCGGGATTGGCCTGCAGGAACATGTGGTGGCGGTCGAGCTCGACCGCGCGCCCCATGCCGATCTCCGTGCCCGGGACGTCCATGCCCAGGCGGTGGTTGGCATAGGCGAGATAGCTGCAGGTGGGAAACAGGAAGGCCACGGTGTTGCCGGACGGCCGGTCGCGCGGCGGGCGCAGCGCGAAGACGCAGTAATAGGCGGTGTCCTCGTTTCCGTCCGGCACCAGCCGCACGGCATAGACGCCGCTCTTCAGCTCGTCGGGCAGCGTGAAGGTGAAGTCGACCTCCCATCCCGTGTCGTAGACGTCCGTCGCGTGGAAATGGATCGCGGAATAGAGGTCGGGGCGCTTCTTCCAGTCCAGCTCCTGCCCCTTCCACAGCCAGCCCGTCATCGCCCGCGCCGGGGCGTTGTGGATGCGGCCGTGCAGCTGGAACGGCGATATGTCGCAGATCGTCTGCGTCGTCATGCGCTGCGAGAAGTCCCAGGCAGCGCGCAGGCTGCGCATGCGCGACAGCTGCGCGAAATCGGCGAGGAGGCGGCGCAGCGCGTCGTGCGGGATCGCCGCGTCGAAGAGCGCCGGACGGTCGATCTTGCCGTCGAAGAAGCCGGCCGGCCGCCCGTCGGCGCCGCGCGTCGCGGCGATCAGCACCTCGTCGGCGCCGTAGCCCGCCGGAGCCGCCTCGGCCGTGACGATCCGCGGGCGCACGTCCTCGCTCGCCGCGTCGTCGTCGGTCGAGACCGCGAGGGAAAGGCGCTCCTGCGCGGCCGAATAGGTGAGCGAGAGGACGTGCCATGTGCCCGTCGCGATCCGGCCCCCGGAAACCAGCCGCCGGCCGAGCGCCTCCGCGAAGACGCGGCCGTCGGCCTCGATGCCGATGCGGGCGAACCCCGGCAGCGCCATGACGGTGCGCTCGCGCTCGCCGAGCAGCGTCGGGCGCACGGCGGCGGCGAGGGTGAAGTCCTCGAGATCGGCCAGCATCCCGCGGCCCGGAACGATGACGCAGGAGCCGGGATAAAAGCCCTTGGCGACGGCGGGGCGGCTGCCGCCCAGGTCCAGCGCGACGGCCTCGTCCCTGTAGCCCGGTCCCTCGGGGTTGGTGTCCCCCTGGATGATGCGGCGCAGGTCGGCGCGGTATTGGCGCGCGCCGAAGGAGCTCGCCATGACGGAGAGGGTCTCGCCGGCCGCGACGGTCAGCTTGTCGGTATAGGCAACGATCGGCAGCATCTGAATTCCGTCCTATGCGGCGCTGTTGAGGGCGATGTCGAGGTCCTGGCCGGTCAGGTCCCGCCAGCGGCGGCGGAAGATGTCGCGCTCGGCCTCCAGGAGATCGGTGTAGACGACGCCCTCGACGATCTCGACGGCGGAGCCGCGCCTGGCCGGCAGCCTGCCGAGCCGCCAGCGGGCGTGGCGCTCCTCCACCACCAGGACGTACTTGAACGCCCAGTCGGCCCCGCGCATCCGGTTCAGGACGCGCTGCAGGCCGGGGCTGTGGTAGCCGATGGGAGAGGCGAGGAATTCGCGCGCGAACGGCAGGTCGCTGGCGTCGATCTGGTAACGGCTCATGGCATGCTCCGGCAAAAGGGGCCGGGGCGCGCGCCGCGCACCCCGGCAGCTCTTCATGAGGTCAGTTGGTCTTGATGCGGTCCCAGGCGCGGGTATAGAGCCGCAGGTCCTTGCCGAGGTCCTCGAAGATCTGCAGCTTGGCGCGGACCTCCGCCGTCGGATTGATCGAGGGGTTGGACTTCAGCGCGTCCGGCAGAAGATCCACCGCGGCGGTGTTGACGACGCCGTTGGTCAGCCGCTCGGAATTCCTCGCGGCGACCTCCGGCCGCATCAGGAACTGCAGGAACAGCTTGGCATTGTCCGGGTTCGGCGCATTGGCCAGGAGGCAGACGTCCTCCTGGTACATGGTGGCGCCCTCCTCCGGGATGACGAAGCCGAGGAGCTCCGGGTTCTGCAGCACGTTCAGCACCCCGCCGACATAGTAGTGGCCGGCCGCGACGTCGCCCGCGGTGACCAGCGGGATCACGTCGTAGCGGAACGCGCCGATGTTCGGCTTCTGCTCCATGATGTAGGCCTCGGCCTTCGCCACCTCGTCGGGGTCGCGCGAATTGACGGAGGCCCCGGTCATGATCAGCCCGACGCCGAGCGTCTCGCGCAGGTCGTCGAGCATGGTCACCTTGCCGGGATTGGCCTTGGCGTATTCGAAGAACTGCTTCCAGGACGTCAGCTCGGGGATCAGCGTCTTGTTGTAGAGCACGCCGACGGCGCCCCAGGCATAGGGCAGGCAGTAGTCGCCGTTCGGGTCCTCGTGCGAGCGTAGCGCCGCCTTGTCGATGTTCTCCCAGCCCGGCATCTGGTTGGGATTGGCCGGCTGCAGCAGCCCGAGCTGCTGCATGATGTCGTGCATGTGCACGGAGGGCCAGACGAGGTCGTAGCCGGACGCCCCGGCCTGGATGCGCGCCAGCATCTCCTCGTTGGTGGAATAGGTGTCCAGCGTCACCTCGACGCCGTATTCCTTGCTGAACTCGTCGACGATTTCCGGATTGATGTATTCGCCCCAGTTGTAGAGGCTGAGCTTTCCTTCCGCCGCCGCCATGTTCGCCGACAGCGCCAGCACCGACGCCATGCCCACGATCCGACCGAGCATTCCCTTCATGTCACGTACTCCCCTTCTTGGTTTTCAAGGCTTGCGGTTGCGCAGCAGCAGACCGACGGTCGCCACGACGAAAGAAAACAGGATGATCAGGACCGCGAGCGCGGTGATCTGCGGCCGGAGGCCGCGGCGCATCATTGCCAGGATGAACAGCGGCAGGGTCTGCGAGCCGACGCCGGCGATGAAATAGGTGATCACCACGTCGTCGAGCGAGATGATGAAGGCAAGCAGGAACCCGCCGACGACGCCCGGCATGATCTGCGGCAGGGTCACCCTGCGGAACGTCGTCAGGGGTCCCGCCCCGAGGTCGGCCGAGGCCTGCTCCAGCGTGGTGTCCATGCCGGCGAGCCGCGTCGACACCACGACGAAGACGTAGCTCGAGAGAAACGTCACGTGGCCGATGATGATGGTGAGCAGGCTCAGCTGGAACCCGGCGCCGACGAAGAACACCAGCAGGGCGATGCCGAGGACGATGTCCGGCACGAGCATCGGCAGGATCAGCAGCGCCTGATAGAAGCGCTTGCCGACGAACCTGTAGCGCGCCAGCGCGATGGCCGTGACGGTGCCGATGACGGTCGAGATCGTCGCCGCCGAGACTGCCACGAGGAAGCTGTTCTTCACCACCGCGAAGATGCGTTCGGGCGCCTCGGTGAAGGCGGCGTCGAACGAGCCCTTGACGCCGGCGCCGCCGAAGATCGTCGCATACCAGTCCAGCGTGAAGCCGGTCCACACCGCCATGTTGATGGGATTGGCGTTGAAGGAATAGAGCAGGATCAGCCCGAGCGGCAGATAGAGGAAGGCGAGGAACAGGAAGCCGTAGGCGTTGAACAGCGTCGGCCACAGCCGGAAAGTCTTGAAGCCCCTGAACATCAGACTGCCCCTTTCGTCTGCGTGCGCGCCGCTCGCGTCAGCTGGATCATCAGGACCAGCACGACGGAGGCCATGATCAGCAGCGCCAGCGCCGCCCCGAACGGCCAGTCGCGCGACTGGAGGAAGGACCGCTCGATCAGGTTGCCGGTCATCTGCACCTTGGAGCCGCCGAGGAAGGCGGGCACGATGAAGTTGCCGAGCGCCGGGATGAAGACGATGATCGACCCGCCGACGATGCCCGGCGCCGTCAGCGGCAGGATGACGCGCAGGAACGTCTGCAGCGGCGTCGCGCCGAGGTCCTGCGAGGCGCGCACCAGCGAATAGTCGAGCTTCTCCACGTTCGCGTAGATCGGCAGGAACATGAAGGGCGTGAAGATGTAGACCATGCCCAGGACGACCGCGAAGCTGGTGAACAGCATGTCCAGCGGCTGGGCGATCAGCCCGAGGCCCTGCAGCAGGGTGTTTATGAAGCCGGTCGGGCGCAATAGCAGCAGCCAGGCATAGATGCGGACCAGGAGATTGGCGAAGAACGGCAGGGTGATCAGGAAGAGCACGAAGTTCTTGCGCCGCTCGCCCATCCTGCTGACCCAGAAGGCCGCCGGATAGCAGATCAGCAGCGAGAACAGCACCGTGAGGCAGGCGATCTTCAGCGAGCCGAGGAAGATCGACAGATAGATCGGGTCGAACTCCTCGTAGTCGTTGAGCGGCCAGCCGAGGATGCGCCCGTAGTTGAACGGATACCAGGTCCACTCGACGCCGCCGTAGAGGCCGGGCTCGAGGACGCTGTAGACGACCATGATGCCGAGCGGCACCAGGAAGAAGACGCCGAGCAGCAGCGTGACCGGCGCCAGGAGCAGGAGCAGCGCGCGCCGCCTGCGGGATCGGACGGTGTCGCCGGCGATCATCTCAACCTCCCGCGGCGGCGATGAGATGCACCGATTCGGGGGAATAGGCGATGCGGACGGAAGCACCGGGCGCGACGGCGGCGCTGGCGCCGGCCCGCTCGTGGCGGTGGTGCAGGATCGCCGTCCGCCCGAAGCCCACGTCGACATGGACATGGACGATGGAGCCGACGAAAACGGCGTCCTTGACCGTGCCCTCGATCGTACAGCCCGCCCCGCCCTCGCCCGGTTCGGCGATGCGCAGATGCTCGGGCCGCAGGACCAGCGTCACGCCGTCGCCGACGGCGAAACCGTCGCTGCGGGCGGCGAGCCTGCGGCCGTTGGCCGTCTCGATCGTCAGCAGCCGGTCGTTGCGCTCCGTCACCCGGCCCGTGAAAAGGTTCGAGGTGCCGACGAAATTCGCCACGAATTCGTTGGCCGGCGTGTCGTAGACCTCGGTCGAGCGGCCGATCTGCTGCAGCCTGCCGTTCGACAGGACGGCGATCCGGTCCGACATGGCCAGCGCCTCCTCCTGGTCGTGGGTCACGAAGATGAAGGTGATGCCGACGGAATGCTGCAGGTTCTTCAATTCGATCTGCATCGTCTCGCGCATCTTGCGGTCGAGCGCCGAGAGCGGCTCGTCGAGCAGCAGGACGCGCGGCTTCAGCACCAGCGAGCGGGCGAGCGCCACGCGCTGCTGCTGCCCGCCGGAAAGCTGGGCGGGGCGGCGGCTGTCGAACCCCGAAAGGCCGACCATCTCCAGCGCCTCGCCGACGCGCCGGTCGCGCTCGGGCTTGCGCACCCCGGCCACGTCGAGCCCGTAGCCGATGTTCTGGGCGATCGTCATGTGGGGAAACAGCGCGTAGTTCTGGAAGACCGTGTTGAAGGGGCGGCGGTGCGCCGGCACGCCCTTGAGGCTGCGGCCCTCCAGGAGCAGGTCTCCTCCGTCGAGATCCTCGAATCCTGCTATGCACTTGAGGAGCGTGGTCTTGCCGCAGCCGGAGGGGCCGAGAAGCGTCAGGAACTCGTTGTTCCTGACGTCGATCGTCACGTCGTCCAGCGCGCGAACCTGCGCGCCCTCGGGCGTGTGATACGCCTTGTGCGCAGAGGCAATCTGCAAAAAGCCCATTCGTTTCCCTCTGGGGTATAATTTGTTTGTTTTTGTGAATATAAAAAAACATACTTTGACCGTTCCGACAAACACATTCTTCGCTTCAGGCACAGAAAGTGACGCCGGATCGCCCCAACCCGCAGGAGTGAGCAGACGATGAGCAGAGGTGCACGAAAACTGGGCTGGAAGCTGCAGGGCCGCCCCGGTCCGGGCAATGCGATCACCGACGTCAAGGGCGTGCTGGTCGGCACGACGACGCTGAACGAGCCGGAGGGCCGGGTCCGCACGGGCGTGACCGCGATCCTTCCCCTCGGCCATGCCCGCGAGCCGCGGATCGTCCATGCCGGCATCCATGCGCTCAACGGCAACGGCGAGATGACCGGCGCGCACTGGATCCGCGACGCCGGCTATTTCTTCGGCCCGATCTGCATCACCAACACCCACGGCGTCGGCATCGCCCATCACGCGGCGGTGAAGTGGATGATCGCGCATTATGCGCAGGCCTTCCGCGAGCATCATCTCTGGGCGATGCCGGTGGTCGCCGAGACCTATGACGGCGTGCTGAACGACATTAACGGCCAGCACCTGCGCGAGGAGCACGTGCTGGCCGCGCTGGACGGCGCCAAGGCCGGGCCGGTCGCCGAGGGCAATGCCGGCGGCGGGACGGGCATGATCTGCTACGAATTCAAGGGCGGGACCGGCACCGCCTCGCGGCTGGTGGCGCTCGCCGGCCGCGAATACACGATCGGCGTGCTGGTGCAGGCGAACCACGGCCGCCGCGATTGGCTGACCGTGCTGGGCGAGCCCGTCGGCCGGCAGCTGACCGGCGACCGTCTCCTGGAGCGCGAGCAGGGCTCGATCATCGTCGTCGTCGCGACGGACGCGCCGCTGCGCCCGGACCAGCTCGACCGGCTGGCGCGGCGCGGGGCGATCGGCATCGGCCGCTCGGGCACGCCGGGCGGCAACAGTTCCGGCGACATCTTCCTCGCCTTCAGCACCGCCAATGCCCGCCCGCTGCCGCAGCTCGACGCGCCCCTGCAGACCCTTTCGCATCTCAACGACGAGATCCTGGACCCCGCCTACGAGGCGGTGGTCGAGGCGACCGACGAGGCGATCCTCAACGCCATGCTCGCGGCCGAGGACATGACGACGCTGAAGCCGCCGGGGCGGGTGTGCAGGGCTCTCGACGCGGGCCTGGTGACCGGGATGCTGCGCCGCGCGGGCAAGAGCGACTGACGGTCCGCCCGCCGGCCGGGCGGTCCTCACAGGATCTCGAAGTAGCGGCGCAGTTCCCAGTCGGTCACGGCGCGCGCGAACTGGCGGGCCTCGAACAGGCGGGAATCGGCGAAATGGCGCACGAAGTCCTCGCCGAACAGCTCCCTCGCCGCCGCCGACTGCGACAGGAGCACGGCGGCCGTCTCGAGGCTGCCGGGCATGCGCCGGTTCTCGGGCGGCTCCTGCGCATAGGCGTTGCCCGTCGACGGCGGCCCGGGATCGATCTCGCCCTCGATGCCGAGAAGCCCCGAGCCGACGGCCGCGGCCATCGACAGGTAGGGGTTCACGTCGGAGCCCGGCACGCGGTATTCGAGCCGCTGCGACCGCGCCGAGCCCGGGATGACGCGGATGCCGACGGTGCGGTTGTCGATGCCCCAGGTCGCCGCGGTCGGTGCCCAGTAGCCGGGCGTGAGCCGCGCGTAGCTGTTGACGTTCGGCGCGACCAGCGCGGAAAACTCGCGCAGATGGGCAAGCTGCCCGCCGAGGAAATGGCGCATCGTCCGGCTCATCCCGTGGCCGTCGGACGCGTCGTGGAAGAGCGGCCGCCCGTCGCGCGACCAGAGCGACATGTGGGTGTGCCCGCTCTGGCCCGAGAGCGTCTCGTTCCACTTGGCCATGAAGGTCGCCATCAGGCCGCGCTGCTGCGCCAGGATCTTCATGAACGCCTTGAAGAGCGAGGCCTTGTCCGCCATGGCGAGCGCGTCGTCCACGGCGATCGCGGTCTCGACCACGCCCGGCCCCGTCTCCGCATGCAGGCCCTCCAGCGCGATGCCGATGGATTCGAACGTGTCGAGGATGTCCTGATAGAGGTCCTCCTGCACCAGCGAGCGCAGCACCGAATAGCTGAAGCTGCCGTGCGACAGCGTCTGGAGGTCGCGGAACCCCTTCTCCTCCAGCGTGTCCGGCGTCTCCCGGAACATGAAGAACTCGAACTCCATGGCCGCCCGGACGGAGAAGCCCATGTCGGCCGCGCGCCGCAGCACCCGCCGCAGCACGCCGCGCGGGCAGATCGCCTCCGCCGTGCCGGCGAACTCGCTGGCGAAGAAGACGGTCTCGTTGCGGAAGGGCAGGATCATCCCGCTTTCGGGGATGATGCGCAGGCTGGCGTCCGGATAGCCGGTGTGCCAGCCGGTATAGTGCGAATTGTCGTAGAGCGTGTCGGCGACGTCCCAGCCGAGCAGGGCATTGCAGAAGCCGTAGCCGTCGTCGAGCGCCGACAGGAACTTGTCGCGTGCGATGAACTTGCCGCGCAGGACGCCGTCGACGTCGAAGACGCCGACCTTCACGTGCCTGGGGCTCTTCTCGCGAACGAACGCCCGCACCTCCTCCACCGAGGAGAGATTCAGTTTTTGACCCGGCATCCGGACCCTCCGCCTGTTGACGCCTGTACTCGCCCCGGCGGGCGACCCGCCGGGGGAAACGATCTCGCAAATCGATCCGGAAATTCGACCGGGGGTCAGAGGCCCACGTCGGCGAAGACGTCCGCCATCGTCTCCTCGAGGATGTCGAACATCGTGTCGATCTGCGCCTCGGTGATGATGAAGGGCGGGCCGAGGACGATCGCCTGGCCGAGCGGACGGCAGATCAGCCCCTTCTCCAGCGCCTTGTTGGCAATGCGCTCGGGGATCTGCAGCCGGCCGTCCAGCGGCGCCTTGGTGGCCTTGTCGGCGACCAGCTCGACGGCTCCCATCAGGCCGACGCCGCGCGCCTCGCCCGCATGCTTGTGCCGGGCGAGACGGTTCAGCCCGTCGAGGAAGCGCGGGCTGACCCGGCGCACGTTCTCCAGCAGCCCCTCCGTCTCGATCACCTCCAGCGCCTTCAGCGCGACCGCGCTGCCGAGCGGATTGCCGCCGGCGGTGAAGCCGTGCGGGAACTCCTCGGCCGCCGCGGACGCGCGCGTCAGCGCATCGGCGAGCTCCTGGCCGAGAATGATCGCCCCCATCGGGAAATAGCCCGCCGTGATGCATTTGGACGCGACGATGGCGTCGGGCTGGAGGTCGTATTTCACGCTGCCCCACATCTCGCCGGTGCGGCCGAAGCCGGTGATCACCTCGTCGGCGATCAGCGGAATGCCGTATTTGCGCAGGATCGGCCGGATCGCCTGGAAATAGCCCTCCGAGGGCGGGATGACGCCGCCCGCGCCCTGCACCGGCTCGCAGAACATGCCGGCGATCGTGTCCGGCCCTTCCTTGATGATCATCTCCTCGAGGTTGCGCGCCAGGCGCTCGGAGAATTCGCGCTCGCTTTCGCCCGGCCTGGCGTAACGCCAGTAGTGCGGGCAGTCGGCGTGCAGGAAGCCCGGCAGCGGCAGGCCGAACTCGGCATTGTAGGCCTTGCCGGTCATCGAGGCGGTGGCGACCGTCACGCCGTGATAGGCGTTGACGCGGGTGATGATCTTGCGGCGCTGCGGCTGGCCGTTGCGGCGGTGCAGCATCCACAGCATCTTGACGACCGTGTCGTTCGCCTCCGAACCGGAGTTGGTGTAGTAGACCTTGCCGCCCTCGAAGGGCGAGAGCCGGATCAGTTTCTCCGACAGCGCGACGGTCGTGTCGGCGATGCGGCCGAAGAAGGCGTGGTATCCGGGGAACCGGCGCGCCTGATCGCAGATCGCATCGATGAGCCCCTGGTGGTTGAAGCCGGCCACGTTGTTCCAGAGCCCGGAATTGGCGTCCATGTAGCTTTTGCCGTGCACGTCGAAGACGTGGATGCCCTCGCCGTGGGTGAGCACCACCGGGCCGTTGCGGTTGAGCGTTTCCAGATCGGTGAAGCCGTGGAAGACGCTCTGCATGTCGCGCTGCTCCCAGGAATTCTTGGCGTGTTCGTTCATCGGACGAGCCCCTCAATGTTTTTTTAGGTCTGAAAAGACATTCACACGCCGCCGCCTTTTGGTCAAGCGGGAGGAAGCCGTTTCTTTTCCGGTTCCGGATGAAGGCCGCAGACGTCCTTTCGCCGGTCGTCTAGCACTCCCCGGCGCGGGGTTCGCTTGGGGCGCGCCGTCGCGAAATGTCCGCCTTCGAGGAAGCAATTTCCTTCCGATCCGCGGAAATTTGGATGCCGGTTCCTTAAATCTACTAATTTTATGGATAATATAAAAATACCTTCCAGCCCGGCGGAAAGCTGGGTGCGACGGAAGTTTAGACTTTTTTGAAAATGGGGACGTTTCAACATGATAGTGCAAAAGACCTTCCGGCGGGCCATCCAGACGGCCGCGGCGGCAGCCTTCCTCGCGACGACCGTTCTTTCGGGCATCGCCCATGCCGGCCCGACGCTGGACAAGATCAACCAGCGCGGCGCCATCAAGGTCGGCGTCGGCACGACGCCCGGCTTCTTCGCCCCCGACAGCAACGGCGAATGGCAGGGCTTCTTCATCGACTTCGGCCGCGCGCTGTCGATCGCCGTCTTCGGCACGCCGGACAAGGTGGAGTTCACCTCCTCCTCGCCGCAGCAGCGCCTGCCGGCGCTCCAGAGCGGCGAGTTCGACATCCTGCTCTCGGGCGTGACGGTCACCGCCACCCGCGCCTTCAAGCTCGGCTTCCACTTCGGCCCGACGATCTTCTACGACGGCCAGGGCATCCTCGTGCGCAAGGACCTCGGCGTCGCCAAGGCGGCCGACCTCGACGGCGCGACGATCGGCGCGCAGAGCGGCACGACGGGCGAGCTCAACGTCGCCGACTTCTTCCGCAAGACGGGCAAGACCTTCACGCCGGTCACCATCGAGGACACGGGGCAGTTCATCGACGCGCTCGAATCCGGCCGCGTCGACGCCATCACGCAGGACTCCTCCGACCTCGTCGGCAAGCGCACGCAGCTCAAGAACCCCGACGACTACGTGCTCCTGCCCGAGCGCCTCTCCAAGGAGCCGCTCGCGCCGGCGATCGCCGGCGGCGACGACCGCTGGCTGGAGCTCGTCAACTGGACGGTGAACGCCACCATCCAGGCCGAGGAATGGGGCATCACCTCCGCCAATGTCGACGAGTTCCTGAAATCGGAGGACCCGGCCATCCAGCGCTTCCTCGGCGTCGACCCGTCCTTCGGCAACGACCTCGGCCTCGATCCCAAGTGGGCCTACAATATCATAAAGACCGTCGGCAATTACGGCGAGATCTTCGAGCGCCACCTGAAGCCGCTCGGCTGGGAACGCGGCTACAACAGCCTGTGGACCGACGGCGGCCTGCTCTACTCGCCGCCCTTCCGCTGATGTCGGACGCGAGCATGCTCCTGACCGTCCTGCCGGGCCCGCCGCGGCCCGGCATCCTCGACAGGATCCGTGCCTGGTTGGGCGGCTGGCCGATCGGCCAGCTCGCCTTTCTGGCGCTCGTCGCCCTCGTCGGCGCGCTGTTCGTCGGGAACGTGTTCCAGACCATGGCGCGCGTCGGCATCCTGCCGGGCTTCGGGTTCCTCTCGGGCTCGGCCAATTTCGAGATCGGCGAGAGCCCGATCGCCTTCCGCGCCGGCGACAGCTATTTCCGGGCGATCCTCGCAGGCCTCCTCAACACGCTGAAGGTCTCGCTCATCGGCTGCGTCCTCGCGACGGTCTGCGGCGTCGCCGTTGGCGTCGCCGGCCTGTCGCGCAACCTGCTGCTGTCCGGTCTGGTGCGCTGGTTCATCGAGATCACCCGCAACACGCCGCTGCTCCTCCAGCTGTTCTTCTGGATGTCGCTCGCCAAGGCCCTGCCCGCGCCGCGCCAGGCCTCCGCGCTGTTCGGCACGGTGTTCCTCACCAATCGCGGCGTCTACCTGCCGGCACTGTCGCTGGAGGGCGGCCCGCTCGGCCTTCCCGCCGCGCTGGCGCTCGCCGCCGTCGCCGGCATTGTCCTTGCCCTCTCGCTGCGCCTTGCCGGCCGGCTGACGCCGCGTTCCGGCATCGCCGCATTCGCCCTGCCGCTCGTCGCCGTCCTGCTGTTCCTCCTCGCCTCCGGCGCGCGGCCGGCCGCCGAGGCCCCGGCGCTCTCCGGCTTCAACATCCGCGGCGGCCTCAACCTCTCGCCGGAATTCGCGGCGCTGCTCACCGGCCTCACCGTGAAGTTCGCCGCCCTCATCGCCGAGATCGTGCGCGCCGGCATCCAGTCGGTCGGCACCGGGCAATGGGAGGCGGCGCGCGCGCTTGGCCTGCACGACGGCCAGATCATCCGTCTCGTCGTGCTGCCGCAGGCGCTGCGCGTCATCACGCCGCTGACGACGTCGAGCTATCTCGACCTCACCAAGGATTCGAGCCTCGCCGTCGCCATCGGCTTTCCCGACCTCGTCAGCATCGTCAACACGACCGCCAACACGACCGGCCAGTCGATGGAGGCGCTGATCATCCTGATCGGCACGTTCCTCGCGATCAACCTCGCGCTCTCGGCGCTGATGAACACCTACAACAACCGCGTCGCCCTCAGGGGAACCGTGCGATGACCGCCGCCCTCTCCCGCATCCTTACGACGCTGCGCAGCGGGCTGTTCGGCACGCGCGCCAACACGCTCGTCACCGTGGCGACGGTCCTGCTGCTCTCGCAGGTCGTGCCGCCGCTCGTCCGCTGGGCGGTGCTCGACGCCACCTTCGGCGGCGATGCGGCCGCCTGCACGCGCGCGGGCGCCTGCTGGGCCTTCGTCGCCGCCAAGCTGCGCTTCATCCTGTTCGCCTTCTATCCGCCGGGCCTGCAGTGGCGCCCGGCCCTCGTCATCCTGCTGCTGGCGGCGATCCTCGTCGCGAGCGCCCTGCCGCGCCTCTGGGGCCGTCCGCTGCTTGTCGCCTGGCCGCTGACGATCCTTGCCTGCTGGCTTCTGATGCAGGGCGCCTTCACGGCGACGCCGATCCCCTCGAACCAGTGGGGCGGCCTGCCGGTGACGCTCTTCGTCTGGGCCGTCTGCTTCGCCGCGGCGACGCCGATTGCCGTGCTCCTGGCGCTCGCCCGCCGCTCGACGCTCGGCGGCCTGCGCACCTTCTCCGTCCTCTACATCGAGCTCATGCGCGGCACGCCGATGGTCGGCATCCTCTACGTCGCCATGCTGATCCTGCCGATGGCCCTGCCCGACAGCCTCTCCGTCGACAAGATGCTGCGCGCCATCGTCATGGTGACGCTGTTCTGGGCCGCCTATATCGCCGAGGTGATCCGCGCCGGCCTCCAGGCCATCCCCCCCGGCCAGTCGGAGGCGGCGACGGCGCTGGGCCTCGGCTACTGGCGCACGCAGCGGCTCGTCGTCCTGCCGCAGGCGTTGCGGATCGTCATCCCCGGCATGGTGAACCTCGCGATCGGCTTCCTGCTCGCCACCTCGCTGCTCGCCGTCATCGGCATCTTCGACCTGCTCAACGCCGCCCGCGCCTCGGCGGCCGACCCGAACTGGCTCGGCTTCTACAACGAGGCCTATCTCGTCGTGGCGGCGGTCTACTTCGTCATCTGCTTCGGCGCCTCGCGCTACAGCCAGTGGCTCGAAGGGAAGCTCGCCGGCGGCAGGACGTGCCCGCGCACGGCATGACCGCAACCGCCGGAGGGAAGCGGCGGCGATGCCGGATTTCCATTTCTCATGCAATATATAAATTAAATAGAAATTTCTCGTACGCCCCGCGGATTCCCGTATTTTCGGGAGGAAATTCCTCCTTTGAAGTCCACGCCCATGTCCCCGCGCAAAATCGTTCTCGGCACCATCCTCTATCCCAGCGGCCACCACGTCGCCGCCTGGCGGCATCCCGCCACCCAGGTCGATGCCAATGTCGACGTCGGCCACTACATTCGCGCGGCGCGCGCCGCCGAGGCGGCGGGGTTCCAGATCGCCTTCATCTCCGATCGCCTCGGCGTGCCGAAGAGCCGGCCGGAGGCCCTTCGCCGCATCGACGAGTGGTCGCACGGCTTCGAGGCGCTCACCCTCGCCGCCGCCGTGGCGACCGCGACACAGACGATCGGCGTCGTGGCGACCGCCTCCACCACCTTCAACGAGCCCTACAATCTCGCCCGCCTGCTCGCGTCGCTCGACCTCATCAGCAACGGCCGCATCGGCTGGAACATCGTGACCTCGTCGCTGCAGCAGGAGAGCGACAACTTCAATCCCGGACCGGATTTCGGCCATGCCGCCCGCTATGCGCGCGCCGACGAGTTCGTCGACGCCGTGCTCGCGCTCTGGGGAAGCTGGACCCCCGAGCGTCTCGTGCGCGACAAGGAGAGCGGCGTCTTCTTCGAGGCGGATGCCGTGACGCGCGTCGACCACGAAGGGCGGTATTTCCGCAGCCGGGGGCCGCTCAACGTCATTCCGTCCCGTCAGGGCCGGCCGCTGCTCGTCCAGGCTGGCTCCTCCGACGCCGGCAAGGCGCTCGCCGCCCGGACGGCCGACGTCGTCTTCACCGCGCAGACCGACATCGTGTCGGCCCGCGGCTTCCGCCAGGACATCCGCAAGCGCCGCGCCGTCGACGGCAGGAGCGCCGACGACGTGCTGGTCCTGCCCGGCATCTTCCCCGTCATCGGCGCCACCAGGAGCGAGGCGGAGGACAAGTATGCGGAGCTGCAGAGCCTGATCCAGCCGGACGTCGCGCTCTCGCTGCTGGAGACCTATCTCGGCGACGTCGACCTTTCCGGCGTCGACATCGACGGCCCCCTTCCCGACCTGCCGGTCTCGAACTCCATCCGCAGCCGCCAGTCGCTGCTCGTCGACCTCGCCCGCAAGGAAGGCCTATCCGTCGGCGCGCTTGCCCGTCGCATCGCCGGCGCCCGCGGCCACTGGCAGGTCGTCGGCACGCCGGAGGAGATCGCCGGCCAGATCGAGGACTGGACGGCAAGCGGCGCCGCCGACGGCTTCATGCTGCTGCCGCCTACGTTCCCGCAGGGCCAGGACGACTTCATCGCCGGCGTCGTCCCGCTGCTGCGTGCGCGCGGCCTTCTCGACCCCGGCCCGGAGAACGGCTCACTGCGCGAGCGGCTCGGCCTGCCCGCCCTCGCGCGCAACGGACCGTCGCGGGTCCGCAGCCGCGCCTGACATCCAAGACACCAACCCCGAAACGAACGGACGCAACGATGCTCACCGCCGTCAAAGCCCTTCTCGCAACCTCCGCCGCGCTCGCCACGCTCTGGCCAGCGCTCGCGCAGGCCGCTCCCATCACCGTCGCTGATCCCGGCTACGCCACCGCGCAGGGTACCGCCTATGTCGTGAAGGCGCTGCTCGAAGATCAGCTCGGCAAGGAGGTCCAGGCCGTGAAGGCCGGCTCCGTGCCGGTCATCTGGGAAGCGCTCAACCGCAATGCCGGCGAGATCGACATCTGGACCGACGTCTGGCTGCCGAACCAGCAGGCGCTCGTCGGCCAGTATGCCGGCGAAGGCGGCAAGGTGAAGCTCGCCGCCAATTCCTACGCCGGCACGCAGGGCTACTGCACCACGAAGGCGACCGCCGACAAGCACGACATCCGTTCCGTCTTCGACCTCTCCGACCCGGCGAAGGCCGCCGTCTTCTCGGCCGACGGCAAGGGCAAGGGCCGCATCTGGATCGGCGCCGCCGGCTGGCTCTCCACCAACATCGAGACGGTGCGCGCCCGCGACTACGGCTTCGCCGACTTCTTCGAGCTGCAGACGACGGACGAGGCGGTCGCGACCGCCGACCTCGACGCCGCCGTGAAGGCCGGCACCGGCTGGATCGGCTATTGCTACGGCCCGCACCAGAATTTCGCCCGCTACGAGCTCGCGGTCCTGGAGGAGCCGGCGCACGACGCCGCGAACTGGACCTTCGTCGAGCCGTCCGATCCGAACTGGCTGGAGAAATCCTCGATCAAGTCGGCCTACAAGGATGCCGAGATCCACATCGCCTATTCGAGGTCGCTCGCCGAGAGCGCGCCGGAGGTGGCCGCGATCCTGGAGAAGGTGACGTTCACGACCGACGCCGTCAGCAGGCTCGCCTTCGCGATCGCCGTCGAGGGCAAGGCGCCGGACGATGCGGCCCGGGAATGGCTCGCCGCCAATCCGGACGTCGTCGCCGGCTGGCTCGGGAACTGATCCCGTGATCGAGCTCGAGGACGTCTGGAAGGTTTTCGGCGCGGACGAGCGGGCGATCCTCCGGGAAGCCCGCCGCGACGCGCCCGACGAAGCCGTCCTCAAGCGCCTGCGCGCGGTCGTCGGCGTGGCCGGCGCCAGCCTTTCCGTCGGGAAGGGAGAGCTCGTCTGCCTGATGGGTCTTTCCGGCAGCGGCAAGTCGACGCTCGTGCGCCTCGTCAACCGGCTGCTCGAACCGAGCGCCGGTCGGGTGCGGATCGACGGCGGCGACATCCTCTCGCTCGGGCCGAAGGCGCTGCGCGAGCTGCGCTCGCGGCGCATTGGCATGGTGTTCCAGTCGCATGCGCTCGTCGCCCATCTCTCCGTGCGCGACAACGTCGCCCTGCCGCTCGAGATCCGCGGCGTCGCGCGCACGAAGCGCGAGGACCGGGCGGACGAGCTCCTCGCCCGCGTCGGGCTGGACGGCCTCGGCGACCGGCGGGTGGGCGCGCTTTCCGGCGGCATGCAGCAGCGCGTCGGCCTTGCCCGGGCGCTTGCCGCCGATCCCGACATCCTGCTGATGGACGAGCCGTTCAGCGCGCTCGATCCGCTGATCCGCCACGACCTGCAGACCCAGTTCATGGCGCTGTCGCGCGAGCTCGGCAAGACGACCGTCTTCGTCACCCACGACGTCGACGAGGCCTTCCGCATCGCCGACCGCGTCGTCCTCATGCGCGCCGGCCGCATCGTGCAGACGGGCACGGCCGAGGCCCTGGCGAGCCGCCCGGCGGACGATTACGTCCGCCGCTTTGTCCGCAACGCCCGCCTCCCCGCGTGCGACGCACAGCCTTCCGCCAGAGTCAGGGCCTTCGCATGAGCGACCACAGCGCCTGGGACGAGGCCGTTTCGCGCTTCGCCGGCATCAACGGCTCCTACTACCGCAGGGCCTTCCGGCGAATCGGCGAGCGGCGCGGCTACGTGCCCTCGTTCAATGTCGCCGCCGCCCTGTTCGGGCCTGTCTGGTTCGGCGGGCGCCGCCTGTGGTCGGCCTTCTGGCCCGTCCTCGTCGCCGACCTGCTCGCCGCCGTGCTCATCGCCTTCGCGCTTTCGGGCGGAGCGAGCGGAGAACAGGGCGCCCGCGCCGACCGCCTCGCGACCCTTGCCGCCACGCGCCTCGCCGAGGCGAGGACCGCGAACGATGCGGATCCCGGCTCCGCCATGGCCAAGTCCCTGACGCGCTCCGCCGCAGCACTGGAGCAGGCGGCAAAGGATGCACGGCAGGCGGCGGAGGACGCGAGGTCCGGCGCCTCGCTGATCGTCGCCATCGGCGGCGGCCTGCTCCTCCTGGCGCGCCTTGCCGCCGGCGGTCTCGCCGACCATATTGCCGAGCGCCGCTTCCGCGAATGGCGGCTGGAAGGCGACGCCGGCAAGGCCGGCTTCAGCCTGCTGCACGCCGCCGGCGCCGCCGGCCTGCTTGCCGTCTTCGTCCCGATCGTCTTCCTCCACTTCGCCGACCGCACGCTGTTCGACGCCGTTCCGAGCGATCCCGCCTGGAACTCGGCCGCCGCCGCCCGGCTGAATGCGGGCGTCGCCGCCGTCAGCGGCGCGGCGTCGCCCGTGGCCGGCCGCCTCACAGCGGCGATCGACGCCATGCTCGGCCTGATGGAGGGCATCCTCACCGGCACGCCCTGGCCCGTCGTCATGGCCGTGATCCTCGCCCTCGCCTGGCAGCTCGCCGGCTTCCGGGTCTTCCTGCTGACCTTCGTCGCCGTCAGCTATCTCGCCATCCTCGGCTACTGGGAAAAGAGCATGCAGACCGTCGCCCTCCTCGGCACGGCGGCGCTGATCTCCGTAGCGATCGGCATCCCGCTCGGCGTGCTGTGCGGCTACAACCGGCGGGTCGCGGCGGTCATGCGTCCGCTGCTCGACTTCATGCAGACCATGCCCGCCTTCGTCTATCTGATCCCGGTGATCGCGCTGTTCGGCATCGGCAAGCCGTCCGGCATCATCGCGACCGTCATCTTCGGCATTCCGCCGGTCGTGCGGCTGACGGCGCTCGGCATCGCCTCGGTTCCCGCCGCCGTGCGGGAGGCAGCGGTCGCCTTCGGCGCGTCGCGCACCTTCATCCTCTTCAGGATCGACCTGCCGACGGCTGCGCCCTCGATCATGGCCGGCGTCAGCCAGACGATCCTCATGTGCCTGTCCATGGTGGTGATCGCCGCCCTGATCGGCGCCAAGGGCCTCGGCGAGGACGTGCTGCACGCCCTGCAATATGCCGCGCAGGGCCAGGGTCTCCTCGCCGGCCTCGCCATCCTGCTCTGCGCGATCGTCCTCGACCGCATCGTCCAGGGCCGGCAGTCGCCCTGACGGGCGGCTCCGGACGGAGCAGCGCCTGCATCACGCCCGGGCCGCCTATCTCGCCGGATACCGCGATCCCTCCAGCTTCACGACGGCCTTCGAGAAGACCTACGGCGTCACGCCCAGACACCGCCGGGCCTGAGGGCGGCCGCCCGGCACGACCGCACCGGACGGCATCCGTCTTTGGCAGGGTCCTTCAGTCGGCGGCCTGCAGATAGGCCTGCCAGCAGCCGAGAAACGCCTCGCGCTGCGCCGCCGCTTCCGCCTCGTCCGTCGCGAAGATGTTGATCGCGTCGAGGGCCGGCAGGGCTACGTGGTCGCTCACCACGATGTCGTTGCGGCTCGGGCGGCGGACGGTGTTTTCGAGGAGCGCGATCTGTATCTCCTTCGAGAGCAGCGCGTCCATCGTGCGCCGGCCGAGCTCCGCGGCTGATCGCCCGCTGAAACGGCGACGGGCGCCCGGCGGCAGGCCGGGCGCCCGTCTTTCGATCGATCGGGCGGGCGGTCAGGCCGCCCTGCTCACCTGGCGCTCGCCGCCGGCCTTCGAGCCCAGCCTGAACTGGCGCAGGAGCTGGTTGAGCGCGTTGACCTCCATGGCGAGGCTGTGGCTCGCGGCGGTCGTCTCCTCGACCATCGCCGCGTTCTTCTGGGTATCCTGGTCCATGGTGTTGACCGCCGTGTTGATCTGCTGGAGCCCGGCCGACTGCTCCTGCGCGGATTCGACGATGGCGGCGACGTGCTGGTTGATCTCCTGCACCTCCGCGACGATCGCATCGAGCGCCCGGCCGGTGTCGGCGACGAGCTGGACGCCCTCCTCCACCTGCTGGTTCGACGTCGTGATGAGCGCCTTGATCTCCTTGGCGGCGCTCGCCGAGCGCTGCGCGAGCTCGCGCACCTCCTGCGCGACGACGGCGAAGCCCTTGCCGGCCTCTCCCGCGCGCGCCGCCTCGACGCCCGCGTTCAGGGCAAGGAGGTTGGTCTGGAAGGCGATCTCGTCGATCACACCGATGATGTTGGAGATCTCGTTCGAGGATTTCTCGATCCGCTCCATCGCGATCACCGCCTGGCGCACCACCTCGCCGGACCGTTCCGCCCCGACGCGCGTGCGGGAGACGAGCTGCCCGGCCTCGTGGGCGCGCTTGGCCGCGTCCTTGACGGTCGTCGTGATCTCCTCCAGCGCCGCGGCGGTCTCCTCGACGGCGGCCGCCTGCTGCTCGGTCCGCTTCGACAGGTCGTCGGCGGCCGACTTGATCTCGTTCGCGCCGGCGTCGATGCCGCGCGCGTTCTCCGCGACGCGCAGCAGCGCATCCTGCAGCTTGGCGGCGGAGCTGTTGAAATCCTCGCGGACGGCATCGAGCTGCGCCACGAAGGCCTGCTCGATGCGGCAGGAGACGTCGCCGTCGGCGAGCTTCGACAGGGCCTCGGCCAAGCTGTCGACCGCGAACTTGATGTCCGCCGCCTCCTTGGCCGCCTTGCGCTCGCGGGCGATGCGCTCCTCCTCGCTGAGGCTGCGGTTCGCGTCCGCCTCCTGTTCGAGCCGCGCCTTCTCCCGGTTGTTGTCGAGCAGCACCTCGAGCGAGCGGGCGAGGTCGCCGATCTCGTCCCTGACCTGGCTGTCCTTCAATTCGAGCTGCAGATTGCCCTGGGCGATCTGCGCCGTCTCGCCGATGATGTTGGAGATGCGGCCGATGAAGCGGCGGGCGATCAGCCAGCCCGCGAGCGCAAGCAGCGCGGCGGCGGTGGCGACGATCAGGGCCGCGTCGCGCATCATCGCGTTCAGCTGCGCGAAGACCGTGCTCTTCGGAACCGCGACGATCGCATACCACGTGATCTCCGGGGTGAGCGTCACCGGCGACGCGACGGCGAGGTAGGCCGTGCCGTCCGGCGCCGCGATCTCGCGCTCGGCGCCCGGGTCGGCGACGAGCGCGTCCCACCCGGCCGTCTCCGCGCCGCCCTCGGCGAGCGTCTTGCCGATCAGCGCCGCGTTGGGGTGGCCGACGATCTTGCCGCCGCCGCTCACCAGGCTGATATAGCCCGTCTCCATGGGGTGGATGGCCGAAAGCGCCTTGCTCGTCTCGGTGAGCGAGAGGTCGAGACCGGCGACGCCCATCACCTTGCCGCCGACGACGATCGGCTTGGAGACGGAGGTGATCAGCACGTCCTTGCCGTCGATCGCGTAAGGATAGGGCTCGATGACGACGGTCTTCTGCTGCGTGAAGGGCAACTGGTAGAAATCGCCGGGGCCCGGCACCGCGTAGTCGGTGAGCGCCGTGTTGGAGATCTCGCCGTTCGCGCCGCGGACGAAATAGGGCACGTAGCGGCCCGTGGCGTCGTAGCCTTCCGCATTGACGAAATCGGCGTCCCTGCCGTCGAAGGCATCCGGCTCCCAGCCCGTCCAGAGCGCGAGGATGTCGGGGCTGCGCTCGAGCATGTGGTGGACGACCCGGTCGGCCCTGGCACGCTCGGCCTCGCCGTTCTCCTTCATGGTCTCCAGCACCGCCCCGAGCCCGTCGATGATGCGCACGGTGCCGCCGATGCGGTTTTCGGACGCCAGGGCTTCCGCCTTGGCGATCTGCCGCATGCGGTCGAGGCTGGTGCTCCGCACGTCCTCGTAGGAGCGATAGAACAGCACGGCCGAAGCCGTGATGGTCGCGATCAGGCCGCAGGCGGCGACCGCGAAGATGTTGCGGCCGGTGGCCGAACTCAGCAGCATATTTCATGTCCCCCAAAACGCTCCGCTGCCCGATGCTCCGGCATCGTCCGCGGTCCTCCTCGAAGCCGAGAAGCTTCGTTCCGGCAGGTTATGCGGCCATGCTTAACGAATTGCTTCCATCTGCCGCTTTTTTGGGCATGTCGGACGATCCGATGCCGATGCGGCCGGGGCTAGTCGGCGGTCCAGCCGCCGTCGACCATCAGGGCCGTTCCGGTCACCATCGCCGCGGCGTCCGACGCGAGATAGACGACGGCCGCCATGATGTCCTCCACCCGGCCGAGCCGGCCGAGCTTGATCTTGTCGGTGATCCACTTCACGCGCTCGGGATTGGCGAAGGTCTGCTCCGTCAGGGCCGTGCGGATGAAGGTCGGGCAGATGGTGTTGACCCTGATCCCGTGCGGCCCCCATTCGATGGCCATCGACTTGGTGAAGCCCTCGACCGCATGCTTGGTCGCGCTGTAGACCGCGCGGTCGATGCCGCCGACATGGGCCATCTGCGAGGAGATCGTGATGATCGAGCCGGGCCTTTTCGCCGCCATCAGGCCCTTGGCGACCGCCTGGGCGAGGAAATAGGCCCCCTTCACGTTCACGGCGAACGCCGCGTCGAAATCCTCCGGCGTCGTCTCGACGGCCGCGCCGTGGCGGGCGATGCCCGCACTGTTCACGAGGACGTCGAAGGGCCCGCTCGCCGCCACGGCCTCCGCCGTCCCGCGCACGTCGGCGACGTCGAGCGGCAGCGCCCTCGCCTTGTATCCCTCGCGGGCGATCGCATCGGCGGCCTCTTCCAGCCTCGCCGACGGCCGGGCCGCCAGCGAGACGGACGCTCCGGCCTCCGCAAGGGCCATCGCCGCCCCGAGCCCGATGCCGGAGGACGCGCCGGCGACGAGCGCCGACTTGCCCTCCAGCCGGAAGGACGGGGTGCGGGGAAGCGATGGAGACATGGCGTTCATCCTGTCATCGGAGGGATCGCGCGCCGGTCACTCCGCCGCCGCGCCGTAGGGGATGTTGCGGCCGCCGTAGCGGCGGACGCGCACGTTCGCCTGTTCCGCGTGGCCGACGAAGCCCTCCAGCAGGCACAGGCGCGAGCAGTATGCACCGATCTCCGCGGCCGCGGCATCCGTGACGACCTTCTGGTAGGAATGGGTCTTGATGAATTTTCCGACCCACAGCCCGCCGGTGTAGCGTCCAGCCTTCCTGGTCGGAAGGGTATGGTTGGTGCCGATCACCTTGTCGCCGTTGGCGACGTTCGTCCTCGGACCCAGGAACAGCGCGCCGTAGGAGTGCATCTTCTCCAGGAACCAGTCGTCGCGGTCGGTCATCACCTGGACATGCTCCGAGGCGATGTCGTTGGCGACGTCGAGCATCTCCTCGTACGTGTCGCAGACGATGACCTCGCCGTAGTCCCTCCACGACACGGCGGCCGTCTCCGCCGTCGGCAGGATGGAGAGGAGGCGGTCGATCTCCGCAAGGGTGCCGCGCGCCAGCCTTTCGGAATTCGTCACGAGGACGGCCGGCGAATTGTAGCCGTGCTCGGCCTGGCCGAGCAGGTCGGTCGCGCACATCTCCGCATCGACGGTCTCGTCGGCAATCACCATCGTTTCCGTGGGGCCGGCGAACAGGTCGATCCCGACCCGGCCGTAGAGCTGGCGCTTGGCTTCCGCGACGAAGGCGTTGCCCGGGCCGACGAGCATGTCGACCGGCCGGATCGTCTGCGTGCCGAGCGCCATCGCGCCGACCGCCTGCATGCCGCCGAGCACGTAGATCTCGTGCGCCCCGCCCATGTGCATGGCCGCGACGATCGCCGGATGCGGCTCGCCCTTCTGCGGCGGCGCGGCCGCGACGATGCGCGGCACGCCGGCCACCGACGCCGTCAGGACGGACATGTGCGCCGAGGCGACCATCGGGAACTTCCCGCCGGGAACGTAGCATCCGACGGATTGCACGGGGATGTTGCGATGGCCGAGGATGACGCCCGGATAGGTCTCGACCTCGACGTCCTTCATAGAATCCCGCTGGACCTGCGCGAAATTGCGGATCTGCTTCTGCGCGAACCGGATATCGGCCATGTCGCGCTCTGACACCCGGTTCATCGCCGCCTCGATCTCCGACGGCGACAGCAGGAAGGAGGGAGGCGAGAACCGGTCGAATTTCTCCGAGAGCGCGCGGACGGCGGCGTCGCCCCGCTCCTCGATGTCCTTCAGGGTGGCTTCGACGACGGCGCGGACCTTCGCGTCGTCGTCCGCCCGATCCGCGGCGGGCTTTCCGGTCTTCAGATGGCGAACGGGCATGGCACACACTCCTCTTGCTCTCCAGCGAACGATAAGGCGGCCTTGCGCTCCGGTGCAAGTTTTCAGTATGATCATGAAAAACTTTCACAGGATCCGCCATGAAGCCCACCGCCAAACAGGTCGCGCATGCCGCCAACGTCTCGCTGTCGGCGGTCTCCCGCGCCTTCCTGCCGGGAGCGCCGCTCGACGCGGAGAAGCGCAGGCGGATCCTCGCCGCCGCCGCGGAGCTCGGCTATGTCAGCCCCGCGCGGCGCACCGCGGAGGCGATCGCGGCCGGGACGGTCAGCCTCGTCACCGGCGACCTCGCAAATCCCTTCTATCCGCTGGTGCTCGAATCGCTCGCGAAGAGCCTGCAGGCGAAGGGCCAGCAATTGCTCGTCTATGCGCTGCCCGAGGGAACGACGGTGGATTCGGCGATCGACCAGGTCGTCGCCGCACGCCCGCGCGCGGTGATCGTCACATCCGCCCACCTCACTTCCGGGATGGCGGCGGCGTGCCGGCAGCACGGGATCAGGATCATCCTGCTCAACCGCACCCAGCTCGATGTCCGCGTCGATGCCGTCGCCTGCGACAACTATGCCGGCGGCCGCGATGCCGCGCAGTTCCTGCTCTCCCGCGGCCGCCGCAGGATCGGCTTCGTTGCGGGCCTTGCCAGCACGTCGACGCATGTCGAGCGCGCCCGCGGCTTCCGCGAGCGCCTGAACGAGGAAGGCCGGGACCTGCATGCCGTCGTCGACGGCGCCTTCAACTACAGGATCGCCTATGCCGCGGCGAAATCCCTGCTGGAGGGCAGCGATCCGCCGGATGCCCTGTTCTGCTGCAACGACCTGATGGCGCTGGCGGCGATCGATGCGGCGCGGGAACGGGGAATGTCGGTGCCCGGCGACCTCGCCGTCGTGGGGTTCGACGACATACCCATGGCCGCGTGGAATTCCTACCAGCTCACGACGATCCGCCAGCCCCTGGAGCGCATGGTCCAGGAAACGGTCAATCTCATCGAGGAAAACGACCTGCCGCCGATCGGCGAGGGCGTGGTGCGGATCCTGCCGGGCAAGCTGGTGGTCAGGGCGAGCGCCTGACCGGGCGGCCCCAGCCCCGCCTCAGGGCGCGGCGGAAACCTCCTCGCTGATCCGGTCCGCCGCGTCGAGCAGCACCGGCAGGAAGTCCCGCTTCAGCTCCTCGATCGAGCGCCGCATCTTGTGCGATCCCACCGCGCCGTGCGCGAGGGCCGGTTTTCCGCCCGCGGCCAGTCGCTGAGCGTGGAGCTCAGCGGCAAGACCATGCTGCTGGTCGGCTACGGGCAGATCGGCCGCGAAGTCGCCAGGCGCGCCCGGGCCTTCGGCCTGGAGATCGCCGTCTACGACCCGTACCTGAACGCCATCGAGGCGGACGTCCGGCGCTTCGCCGCGCTCGACGACGCGCTCGCGCACGCGGACATCGTCAGCCTCCATGCCCCGCTGACGCCGGAGACCCGCAACATCCTCGGCGCGCGCGAGCTCGCCCTCCTTCCGAGGAACGCCATCGTCGTGAACGCCAGCCGCGGCGGCCTCGTAAACGAGGAGGCCCTGGCGGAGGCGGTGGCGAGCGGCGCCATCCACGGCGCCGGGCTCGACACGTTCGACCGGGAGCCGCTGCCGCTCTCCTCGCCCCTGATCGGGCAGGACCGCATCGTCCTGAGCCCGCATTCCGCGGCACTGACGGAAGGCGCGCTCATCGCGATGGGCGTGAAGACGGTGGAGAACGTCCTCGACGGCCTCGACGGCCGGCTGGACCCGCAGCTCGTCGTCAACAGGACCGCCATGGGAGGGAACCGGCCATGAGACCAAACAGGGTGAGGGAGCGCTGGAACGCGGGAGAGGCCGCGGTGTCCGGCTGGCTTTCCTTCGGCAACAGCTATACCGCGGAAATCGTCGGCCTGAGCGGGGTGGACTGCGTCACCATCGACCTGCAGCACGCGATGACCGACGTCTCCGACATGATCGTCATGCTGCAGGCGATCTCCGCGACGCCGGCCACCCCTTTCGTGCGCGTTCCCAACGCGGAGCCGGGGATCATCATGAAGGCCCTCGACGCCGGCAGCTACGGCATCATCTGCCCGCTCGTGAACAGCGTGGGGGATGCGAAAGCCCTCGTCGACGCCTCCTCCTATCCGCCGCTCGGCGGGCGCAGCTTCGGCCCCGCCCGCGGGCTTCTCTACGGCGGCCCGGACTATGCGCAGCACGCCGACGCGACGATCGTCCGGCTGGCGATGATAGAAACCCGCGAGGGCCTCGCCGCCGTGGACGACATCTGCGCGGTCGACGGACTGGACGGCATCTTCGTCGGCCCGAGCGACCTCGGGCTCAACCTCGGCAGGGGCACCGCGGCAGACCCGTCCGACTCGGACGTCCGCGCCGCGATCGACCGGTGCCTCGCCGCGGCGAAGGCGGCGGGCAAGCGGGCGGGCCTCTTCTGCCCGTCGGGGGCCGTGGCGAGACGGCGGGCCGAGCAGGGCTTCGACTTCGTCGTGCCGAACAGCGACGCCAATCTCCTGAAGGCCGCCCTGGCCGCCGAACTCGCCGTCATCGGCAAGGCATGAGGTGCACCATGGAAGCGAGGGTTCTCGAAGACTGCCGCAACGAGCTCGGGGAAGGATGCTACTGGGACCACCGGGACGGAACGCTCTGGTGGACGGACATCGAGCGCAGCTGCGTCTACCGGCGGACGGACGGCGGGCAACTGACGCGCTATCAGCTGCCCGGCCGCGCCGGCTTCATCCTGCCGCGGAAGGGCGGGGGTTTCGTGCTCGGCTTCCCGAAGCAGATCGCGCTTGCCGACGGCGCGCTCACGTCCTTCGCGAAGCTCCACGATATCGAGACGGCGCTGCCGCAGACCCGCGCGAACGACGCGACGGTCGATCCCTACGGCGGGATCGTCTTCGGCACCTTCGACGAGACGCAGGACATGGAGGCGCGCCGGCCGATCGCCTCCCTCTACCGGCTCGGCCCGGACGGCGGCCTCGTCCGGCTGCTGGGCGGCATCACCACGAGCAACGGCCTCGCCTTCTCCCCCGACGGCGCGATCATGTATTTCGCCGACACCGCCGTGGGCACGATCCGGCGGTTCCGCATCGGCCCGGATTTCTCCGCGTTCGACGAAATCTCGCCGCTCGCCGGTCCGGACGCGGCACCCGGCTGCCCGGACGGCGGCACGGTCGACGCGGAGGGGAACTACTGGAGCGCGCGGGTCTGGGGCGGCTGCGTCGTGCGCTTCGATCCGGACGGGCGGGTCACCGCGAGGGTGGACCTTCCGACGAAGGGACCGACCTGCGTGGCGCTCGGCGGCGACGGGCTCAGGACCCTCTACGTCACCACGCTGCGCGTCCGCCATACCGCCGAGGAGCTGGCCGCCGCGCCCCATGCCGGCGGCGTCTTCGCCGTCGAGGTCGACATCGCCGGCATGGAACAGCGCCTCTGCTCTTTCTAGAGCATTTCCGGTGAAATCCGGGCCACCGGAAATGCTCTAGATTATTGTTTTTTCCGCATTATCCGACGCCGAAGCGATCCCGCTTCGGCTGGAAATGCTCTGGGCGCCGCCGCGAGCATGCGAAAAGGCCCGGCATTCCGCCGGGCCTTCCTCGTTCAGCGTCGCGTCCGTTTCAGTTCGCGATCGGCGCGTAGCTGCCGTTGCTCCAGCGGTTGATGTCGTAGCTGGCGTCCTTCAGGTCGCCCTTCTCGTCGAAGACGACGGTTCCGACGACGGTCTCGATCGGCTCGCCGTTCTTGAGCGCCTCGGCGACCTTGGTGGGATCGTCCGAGCCGGCCCGCTCGATGCCCTGGGCGAAAGCCTGGATCACGGCGTAGGAGAAGAGCGTAAAACCTTCCGGCTTGAAGCCGCCGGCGGAAATCTTCTCGACGGCCTCCTTCGCCTCGGGCTTGGCCTGCGGGTCGGACGGGAAGACGAACAGCGTGCCCTCGCCGGCAGGCCCGGCGACCTGCCAGAATTCCGGCGAGGCGATCGAGTCGGGCATGATGAGCTGGAACTTGTAGCCCTGCTCGGCGGTCTGGCGCAGGATGAGGCCGGCTTCCGGATGGTAGCCGCCGAAATAGACGACGTCGACCTTGGCGTCCTTCAGCTTCGTCACCAGCGCGTTGTAGTCCTTCTCGCCGGCATTGATGCCCTCGTAGAGGATTTCCGTGAGCCCGTTCGCGTTCATCGTCGCACGCACCGCGTCGGCGACGCCCTGGCCGTAGGCCGTCTTGTCGTGCAGGACCGCGACGTTCTTGCCGGCATATTCCTTGGCGATCCACGGGCCGATGAAGGCGCCCTGGGCGTCGTCACGGGTGTAGAGGCGCATGATGTTGGTCCAGCCCTTGGCGGCCGCGTCGTCCGTCATCACCGGGTTGGAGGAGGCCGGGCTCATCATCAGCGTGCCGTTCTCGGCATAGACCGCCGAGGCCGGAATGCTGGAACCCGAGCAGGCATGGCCGTCGACGAAGCTGATGCCGGCCGCGGTGATCCGGTTGGCGACCGAGACGGCCTGCTTCGGATCGCACTGGTCGTCCTCGAACTGCAGCGCGATCTGCCGGCCGAGCACGCCGCCCTTGGCGTTGATGGCGTCGGCGGCCGCCTGCGCGCCCTGCTTGAACTGGTCGCCGATGGTGGCGAGCGGCCCGGTCATGGGGCCGGCCACGGCGAAGGTCAGGTCGTCCGCCCGCGCCGCCGTCCCCATGAGCAGGCCAAGCGCCGTGCCGATGATCAGGATGTTTCTCATGTGTCTCAGCTCCCTTTTGTGCCCGCATCAGCGCGGGGCTCTCCTTCCAGAACGAAATTCCAATCCTCAGCCGCCGCCCGCTCCGCCCGAAAGGAGCGGCTGGCATTCGAGCCATTCCCACAGCGAGGCGGCAAGTCCCCGCTCGACGTGGATGCGCAATGTCTGCGCGTCCCCGTGAAAATAGACAGTGCAGGTCAGGCCGAAAAACCGCAAGGCGGCGCATGGGCCCGGATCGTCGGGATCGACCGTCGTCGCCCGCGCCAGAAGGTCGCGCACGCCCTCCCCCCGCGCGTCGAGGACACGCAGCGCCGAGCCCATCGTCGTGACGGCGTAGCCGTCCGCATGCCAGCCGTCGGCACATTCGGATGCGGGAAGGCCGACGACGAGCAGCCGGTCGCGCGCCACGCGCACCGCATAGCGCCCGCCGGAGGCGAGACCCAGCGCGCCGACGTCGCAGCCGAGACCGTGACGGGCGAGGAAACGATCGAGATCGCCGCTGACGAGACGTTGTGCCAGGCCGGTGACGGCGCGCACCGCGACCGTCCGCCCTTCGAGGCGGGCATTCTCCCAGTCCGGCTCGGGCCGCCACCTAGCCGAGTTGTCAAGCATGGAGGCGGCCTCCTTCCGGGTCGAAGGCGCAGGGGGCGACGATGCGGGCATGCCGCAATTCCCTGAGATGCTGCAATTCGATGACGTCGCCCATGCGCGACAGGCCGCGCTCGATCAGCCCGAGCGCGATCGGCTTCTGCAGGGCGGGACTGAAGTAGCTCGACGTGACGTAGCCGGTGCTGCGCAGTCCCCCTTCCCCGCGCTCGATGCCGTGCGCGCCGGTCGGCAGCACGCCCTTGCCATCGACCGCTTCCAGGCCGACGAACTGCCGCCGGTCCAGCCGGGACGCGTCCTCGGTGACGAGCGAGCGGCGGCCGACGAACTCGACCGTCTTCCTCGCGAGCGGCGCCGCGAGGCCGAAATCCATCGGCCGGCTGGTGCCGTCGGTGTCCTTGCCGATGACGACATAGCCCTTCTCCGCACGCAGGATCATCAGGGCTTCGAGGCCGAGGAGCGTCGCGCCGAAGGCCGCACCCGCATGGCCGAGCCGCGCCCAGAGCGCCCCGGCATGGTCGGCCGGCACGGAAATCTCGTAGGAGCGCTCGCCGGTGAAGCTGACGCGGGCGATCCGGACCGGCACGCCTTCGAAGACGCCGGCCGTGACGGCCATGTGCGGCAGGGCGGCATCGTCGAGCGCGGCGCCGAAGCCGACCGCCTCCATCAGCGCCCGCGACTTCGGGCCGGTGACCGTCAGCGTCGCCATCTCGGCCGTCGCATTGTGGATGAAGACGCGCCGCCGGTCGAAGCGGTCCTGCCGCCATTCCTCCAGGAGGGCGTGGACGCCCGCCACGTGCGAGGACGAGCAGGAGACGACGAAGCGGTCCTCGTCGAGCCGCACCAGCACGCCGTCGTCATAGACGATGCCGGCCTCCGTCAGGATGAAGCCGTAGCGGCAGCGGCCGAGGGCGAGCGTCGACATCGTGTTGTAGTAGATGAAATCGAGGAAGGGCGCGGCATCCGGCCCGATCACCTCGATCTTGCCGAGCGGCGAGCCGTCGAAGAGCGCGACGCCAGCGCGCGCGGCCGCGGCTTCGGCCTGGATGCGCTCGTCCGGCGCTCCCGCGCCGTAGAAGGCCGGACGCAGCCAGCCGCCGTAGTCGCGGAACACCGCGCCCGCCGCCCGGTGCTCGCCTTCGAGCGGCAGGCGGCGCAGCGGGTTCATGCGCGTGCCGGAGCGGGCGCCGGCGAAGGCGGCGAACGGCACGGGCGTGAAGGGCGGGCGGTAGGTCGTCGTGCCCACCTCGGGAATGCGCCGGCCGGTGAGTTCCGCCACCAGCGCCAGGCCGTTGACGTTCGAGGTCTTGCCTTGGTCGGTCGCCATGCCGAGCGTGGTGTAGCGCTTCAGGTGCTCGACGGAGACGAAATTCTCCCTGACGGCGAGCTCCACGTCCTTGGCGGTGACGTCGTTCTGGAGGTCGATCCAGACACGCTGCCTCGCCCGCGGCTTCGGCCAGGCGGCGACGATGCCAAGGCTGCGGCCGGTGCCGTCGGCAAGCTCCGCCGGAAGGCCGAAGTCGCCGGCGGCCGCACCCGCAACCTCGACGCCCGCCACGGCGCGGCCGGGCACGAAGGCGAGGATGTCGTCGCGCCAGTCGAGCCTGCCCTGCGCCTGGCAGTAGAGATGCACGGTCGGCGTGAAGCCGCCCGATGCGAGCACCGCGTCCGCCTCCAGCACCTGGCCGTCGGAGAGCCGGACGCTGCTTACGGCATTGCGGCCGCCCGCCGAGACGATGGAGGTGCCCCTGAGGACCCGGAGCCCGGCGGGCGCGGCAACGTCGGCGCGATGGTCGACCACCGTCACGTCGGCGCCGGCGGCGGCGAGCGCTTCCGCCGTCTCGTAGGCGAGCCCGTTGTTCGTCGCCACCACGACCTTGCGGCCGGCGGCGACGCCGAAGCGGCGGAGATAGACGAGCGCCGCCTCGGCCGACATGACGCCCGGCAGGTCGTTGTTGCCGAAGGGCAGCGGCCGCTCGATCGCGCCCGTGGCGAGCACGATCGACTGCGCGCGCACCCGCCACAGCCGGTCCGGCGCGCCGCCCTCGCCCTTCTCGTTGAGGCCGACGAGGCGGTGATCGTAGATGCCGAAGGCCGTCGTGCCGGCGAGCACCAGGGCCCCTGCCCGCGTCAGCTCCGCCGCCACGTCCGCCGCCCATTCCGCGCCCGGCTTCCCCTCAACGGTGGCCGCGCGGAACAGCAGGCTGCCGCCTGCCTGCCGCCCGTCGTCCGAGAGCACGACGCGCCGGCCGGCGCGAACGGCCTTGCGGGCGGCAAGAAGCCCCGCAGGCCCGGCGCCGACCACCAGCACGTCGCAATGATGGTTGACCTGCTCGGCGAAAGCCGGGGCCTTCACATTCTCGTCCAGCGTGCCGAGGCCCGCCATCGCGCGGATGCGCGGCTCGAACCGGTGCCAGTCGGGGAACATGAAGGTCTTGTAGTAGAAGGCCGCCGGGATGAAGCGCGAGAAGGCGTCGAGGAAGGCGTGGCGGTCCTTCTCGGCGCTCGGCGCGGCGTTGACGCTGCGCACCGCCAACCCGTCCTCGGCGGGCACCTGCGTGGCGCGCGTGTTCGGCATGCCGCCGGCGATGTCGACGAGCGCGTTCGGCTCCTCGACGCCGGCACCCCAGAGGCCGCGCGGACGGTGGTACTTGAAGCTGCGGCCGAGGATGGAGACGCCTCCGGCAAGCAGCGCCGAGGCGACCGTGTCGCCGGAAAAACCCTCGATCCGCCTGCCGTCGAAGGTGAAGGCGAGCGGCCGCCCCCGGTCGATGGCCGTGCCGCCGTCAGTGCGCCAAGCCGTCATCGCCGCCTCCTTCGATGAGCGCGAAGGACCGCACCGCGCCGTGGTGCACCGTGTCGCGCTCCATGCGGAACACCTCGCCGCAGGTCATGTGCATCCAGATCTCGCTTGCCGGCCCGCGCCGGTTGTCGCGCTCGTGCAGGTAGGCGGCCCATTCACCGTCCGTCACCGCGCGAAACCCTTCGGGACGACGGTTGCCGGCCTCGCCGCCGAAGTGGAATTCGCTCTCGCTCCTCGGGCCGCAGAAGGGGCATGGGAAAAGCTGCATGGCGGTCTCCTAATGCGCGATGCCGGAGCCGGCCGCCTCGTCGATCAGCCGTCCGCGTGCGAAACGGTCGAGATCGAAGGGGCGGCTGACGTCGTGGTGTTTTCCCGTCGCCAGCAGATGGGCGAGCAGCGTGCCGCCGGCGGGGATCGCCTTGAAGCCGCCCGTGCCCCAGCCGCAGTTGAGGAAGAGGCCCGGCAGCGGGCTTTCGCCGAGGATCGGCGAGGAATCCGGCGTGACGTCGACGATGCCGGCCCATTGCCGCATCAGCCGGAGCTGGCGGAAGCTCGGGAACATTTCGAGAAGGCCCGAGATCACCTCCTCCAGCACCGGCAGGTTGCCGCGCTGGCCGTAGGAGGGGACGCGGTCGAGCGCGCCGCCCAGCACCAGCTCGCCCTTGTCCGACTGGCTGGCATAGACGCCGGTCGCCGGCGACAGCACGACCGTGTCGAGCGCCGGCTTGATCGGCTCGGAGACGCAGGCCTGCAGGGCATAGGAGGTGACCGGCAGGCGGAAGCCGGCCTTCGCGGCGAGATGCGAGGAATGGCCGGCGACGACCATGCCGACCCGCTCGGCGCGGATCTCGCCGCGGTTCGTCCTGACGCCGCGGCAGCGCCCGCCCTCGACGATGAATTCGTCCACCTCGCAGGACTGGACGATGTCGACGCCCAGCCGGTCGGCGGCGCGGGCGTAGCCCCAGGCGACCGCGTCGTGCCGCGCCACGCCGGCCCTGCCCTGCCAGACGCCGCCGAACACCGGATAGCGCGCCGCCGGCGACATGTCGAGGAGCGGCAGCACGCGGCGCACGTCCTCGACGCCGAAGAGCTCGGCATCGGTGCCGTTGATCTGCATGGCGTTGACGGTGCGCGCCGCCGTCTCCATCTCGGCCTCGGAATGGGCGAGCGTGACGATGCCGCGCTGGGAGAGCATGATGTTGTAGTTGAGCGCGCGGCCGAGCCCCTCGTAGAGCGTCAGCGCCATGTCGTAGAGCGCCGTGCTCTCGGGGAAGAAGTAGTTGGAGCGCACGACCGTCGTGTTGCGCCCGGTATTGCCGCCGCCGATCCAGCCCTTCTCGATGACCGCGACATTGCGGATGCCGTGCGTCTTCGCAAGGTAGTAGGCGGTCGCCAATCCATGCCCGCCGCCGCCGATGACGAGGATGTCGTAGCGCGGCTTCGGCGCCGGCGAGCGCCAGGCCTGCTGCCAGCCCGTCTGGCCGGCGAGCCCTTCCTTGACGAGCGAGAAGGCGGAGTAGTGCCGCGTCATGATGCGGCGCCCCGGTCCTCACGCGGCTCCGCGCGGCGGCGAATTGGCAAGGCGGAGTGCTGCTGCATGCGCGGCCCCATCGACGAAAAGAATATCCCCTGCGGATTTCCTAGTCCCTCTGGACATAAATGTCCAGAACATTGCGGCAAACGTCGCACGGGTTCCGGAATCCGGCCCCGGCGTCCCGGGGGCCCGTTGCGTACAGGCATGCCATCGCTCAGCCGTCCGGCTGGACGCGCCGCATCAATGTTTCAAAGGCCTCGACCTCGTCGTCCGAGGCTTCCCGCCCGGTGAAGCTGAGGAGATAGGGCCGCAGCAGGCGCAGCCGCGTCTCGCGGTCGTCGCGCATGCCGAGCGTGTAGTGGCCGATCTGCGTGAAATAGAGAACCCGGGCACGGATGAAGGCCTCCTCGTCCGGATAGCCGTAGCGCAGGAACATGCGCGTGACGGCATCGACGCGCTGGTCGTCCGCCTGGTCGACGACGCCGCGCACCGCCGCGTCCACCTGCCCCCAGGACCGCACCGCCGCATCGAGACGGGGGCTGAAGAGTTCCGGGTCCACCCAGCATTCGAAGATGTGGCACACGGCCTTCGTCACCGTCGGGGCGGGACGCAGGGCCCGTTCGAGGATCGGGCTCGTGTTCTTGCGCAGCCAGTATTCCAGCAGTTCCTTGTGCAGCGCCTGCAGGTCGGCGAAGAACCAGTAGAAGCTCGACCGGGACACGGCCAGCTTCCTGGCCATGACCTGGATCTTCACGCTGGCGATGCCCTCCTCGACGAGCGCCTCGATGCCGGCCTCGATCCAGGCCGCCCGCGTCATCCGGCCGGTCGCCTGCCCGGCGCCGGGCCGTCTTTCTGCTGGGCGCCTCGGAGCACGCACGATCTCTTCTCCTGGCGGGTTGTGTGGCACGCCTGTCCGGAACGCCATGTTGCGCAAAGCCGGAGGGATATCAAGTTCGAGGCAGGGGTCCGGCGGCAAAGGCGGCCTCTTTTTGACTTGTCTCAATCCGCAAAGCCGGTGCACCGTCTAAGAGCATCGGACGAGACTCCGCAAGCAGCCCCGCGCAGAGGATGGAATGCCATGGAAATGAACAGGAAGACCCGGTTCAATATCTGGTACTGGGTTGCGGCCTTCTTCGGATTGCTGGTGTTCCAGTATCTCTTCACCACGGCGACGCAGGTCGCCCAGATCCCCTACAGCGAATTCGAGACGCATCTGAAGGAGGGCCGGATCGCCGAGGTATCGGTGTCCGACCGCTTCATCCAGGGCCGCTTCAAGCAGCCCGTCGGCAACCGCCCGATGTTCATCACCACGCGGGTCGAGCCGGATCTCGCGCGTGACCTGCAGGAGCACGGCGTCGTCGTCACCGGCCAGGTCGAGGACACCTTCCTGCGCGACCTCCTGTCCTGGGTCGTCCCGGTCGCGCTCTTCGCGGGCATCTGGATCTTCGTGCTGCGGCGCATGGGCGGCGGTGTCGGCGGCGGGCTGATGCAGATCGGCAAGTCCAAGGCCCGGGTCTACGTCCAGACCGACACCGGCGTCACCTTCAAGGACGTCGCCGGCGTCGACGAGGCGAAGGAGGAGCTGAAGGAGATCGTCGACTTCCTCAAGGACCCCGACGGCTACGGCCGCCTCGGCGGGCGCATGCCGAAGGGCATCCTGCTGGTCGGGCCTCCCGGCACGGGCAAGACGCTCCTGGCAAGGGCCGTCGCCGGCGAGGCGGGCGTTCCCTTCTTCTCGATCTCGGGCTCGGAATTCGTCGAGATGTTCGTCGGCGTCGGTGCCGCCCGCGTGCGCGACCTGTTCGAGCAGGCGCGCGCCAAGGCGCCGGCGATCATCTTCATCGACGAGCTCGACGCGCTCGGCCGCGCCCGCGGCATCGGCCCGCTGTCCGGCGGCCACGACGAGAAGGAGCAGACGCTGAACCAGCTCTTGTCCGAGCTCGACGGCTTCGACCCGTCGAGCGGCCTGGTGCTGCTGGCCGCCACGAACCGCCCCGAGATCCTCGATCCGGCGCTGCTGCGCGCCGGCCGTTTCGACAGGCAGGTCCTGGTCGACCGTCCCGACAAGGTGGGCCGCGTGCAGATCCTCGGCGTGCACCTGAAGAAGGCGAAGCTCGCCCCGGACGTGTCGCCGGAGCAGATCGCGGCGCTGACGCCCGGCTTTACCGGCGCCGACCTCGCCAACCTCGTCAACGAGGCGACGCTGCTCGCCACCCGCCGCAAGGCCGATGCGGTGACGATGGAGGACTTCAACAACGCCATCGAGCGCATCGTCGCGGGCCTGGAGAAGCGCAACCGGCTGCTCAACCCGAAGGAGCGGGAGATCGTCGCCTATCACGAGATCGGCCACGCGCTCGTCGCCATGGCCCTGCCCGGCGTCGATCCCGTGCACAAGGTCTCGATCATCCCGCGCGGCATCGGCGCGCTCGGCTACACGATCCAGCGCCCGACCGAGGACCGCTTCCTCATGACCCGCGAGGAGCTGGAGGACAAGATGGCCGTGCTGCTCGGCGGCCGCGCGGCGGAGAAGATCGTCTTCGGCCACCTGTCGACGGGAGCCGCCGACGACCTGATGAAGGTCACCGACATCGCGCGCGCCATGGTCACCCGCTACGGCATGACCGAGCGCCTGGGGCACGTCGCGCTGGAAAAGGACCGCCGCTCCTTCCTGGCGACCGACCAGCCCTATTACGGCCCGCAGGACCGGGACTATTCCGACGAGACCGCCGCGACGATCGACGAGGAGGTCAAGCGCATCGTCGACGAGACCTTCGAGCGCACGGTCGGGCTGCTGCAAGAGCGCCGCGACACGCTCGAAACGATGTCGCGCCTGCTGCTCGAACGGGAGACCCTCGACCAGGACGACCTGCAGCAGGCGTTCGGCAGCAAGTCCGCTTATGGACGCGGCGGCGCGTCAGAGGCGCGCTAGCGATCCCGCCACGCCGAGCAGCACCCGCGCGCCCGACACGACATGCGCGTCGCTCACGAATTCCGCCTCGTTGTGGCTGATGCCGTTGCGGCACGGCACGAAGATCATCGCCGAGGGCGCAATCCGGCTGACGAACAGCGCGTCGTGGAAGGCGCCGGAGACCATCGGCCGGCTGCGGATGCCGAGCGTCCGGCAGGTCTCCTCGATCTTCGCCGTGATCGACGGGGCGAAGCGGCCGGGCGACATGTCGACGCGCTGGCCGATCGCAACGGCGCAGCCCCAGCGCGCGCCCGCCGCCCCGCATTCCTGCCGCACCCGCCGTTCCATCGCCGCGAGGGCGCCGGCATCCGGGTGGCGGATGTCGACGGTGAAGGTGACGCGGCTCGAGATGACGTTGATGGAGCCGGGTTCAGCGACGATGCGACCGACCGTCAGCCGCGCCTCCGGGTCGGCGGGCATGACGTCCTCCTGGAGCCGCGCGATGGCCGCCGCCGCCGCCGCCATCGGGTCCCTGCGGAATTCGAGCGGCGTGGTGCCCGCATGGGCCGCCTCGCCGGAAAAGGCGATCTCCAGCCATTTGGTGCCCTGCACGGCGGTGACGACGCCGATCGGCACGTCCTCCCGTTCGAGGACGGGTCCCTGCTCGATATGCAGCTCGACGAAGGCGGAGATGGCGTGCCCGGCAGGCCTCACCTCGGCCTCGGGCAGGGCATCAAGGGTCGCCGCCAGTTCGTCGGCGAGGAGCGCGCCGTCCGTCGCCCGCGCCCCGCGCCAGTCCGCGACGGCGCCCGCGCCGGAAAAGGCCATGGACCCCATGCAGCCCGGCGAGAAGCGGCTCCCCTCCTCGTTGGTGAAGGCGACGACCTCGACGGCGCGGTCCGTCTCGACGCCGGCATCGGCGAGCGCCTCCAGCGCCTCGAAGGCGCTGAGCGTGCCGAGCGCGCCGTCGAAGCGGCCGCCGGTCGGCTGGCTGTCGAGATGGCTGCCGATGAGGAGCGGCGCGAGCGCCGCATCGCGGCCCTCGCGGCGGACGAAGAGGTTGGCCGCCTCGTCCTGGAAGACGGTGAAGCCGCGGGCAAGCGCGCGCTCGGCCAGCAGCCGGCGGGCCGCGCGGTCTTCGGCGCTCAGCGCCTGCCGGTTGACGCCGCCGGCCGGCGTCGCGCCGATCGCCGCGAAATCGGCGACGGACTGGAGGAGGCGCGCGGCGTTGACCTCCGGCGTGGCGCTCATCGGCCGAGGCCTGCGATGAAGCGCTTCACGCGCTCCGGATCGACCGCGTTCCACCAGACGCCGTCATGCTTGAGGGCGCTGGCGATGATCACGCCGTCGGCGACGGAGAGGATGTCGTTGGCGTTGTCGTGGGTGACGCCGCTGCCGACCAGCGTCGGCAGCGCGGCCGCCTCCCTGATCATGCGGATATAGCCGAGATCGGCGGCATGGCCGGTGCGCTGGCCGGTGGCGATGACGACGTCGGCGTCGAAGAAGACGAGGTCCTTCACCTGCTCCTCCACCGGCCGGTCGGCGACGATGGCGTGCGCGCCGTGCTTGACGTGGGCGTCGGCGAAGATGCGGATGCCGCGGGCGCGAAGCCGGGCGCGGTAGCGCATGGCGCGGGCCGCCTCCCCCTCGACGAAGCCCTCGTTGGCGACATAGGCGTTGGCCCACTGGTTGACGCGGATGAAGTCGGCGGAGGAGGCCGAGGCGATCGCAAGCGCGGGGATCGCCGCGTTGGCGAGCACGTTGATGCCGATCGGCCGGCCGAGCTCGCGGCGGATGCGGTCGGCGACGACGGCCATGTGGGCGGAGGTCTCGTGGCCGATGTCGTCGGGCTTGGCGAAGGGCACGTCGCCGTGGTTCTCGACGATCAGCGCGTCGCAGCCGCCGGAGAGATAGGCGCGCGCATCCGAAAGGCCGCGCTCGTAGATCGCCTGCACACCCTCGCCGTCATAGCGCGGCGCGCCGGGCAGCGGCAGCAGGTGCACCACGCCAATCACCGGCTTGTCGCGCCCGAAAAGCGTCTTCAGCGTATCCTTGTCCTGCCGTCCGATGGGGTTGCTCATGGCGATCACACGTTTTCCGGTTTCGATGTCCTGGTGAGGGCGGAAAGCTCCGCCCGGCTCGGGAAGGAGGCGAGCGTGCCGGGACGCCCGACCGCGATTGCCGCCGCCTGCGTCGCCAGCCGGGCGGCGTCGGCAAGCGGCGCGCCCTGCGCGAGGCATCCGGCGAGCGTTCCCGCAAAGCAGTCGCCCGCCCCGCTGGCGTCCACCGCCCCGACCGCTCCGGCCGGAATGCGGAGGGACGAAGCCCCCTCGACGACGAGGGCCCCCGCCGGGCCGAGCGTGACGACGACGCGGTCCGCGCCCATGGCGTGCAGCCGGCGCGCCGCGCGCTCGGCGTCGGCCTCGCCGGCCAGCGCCTCGGCCTCCGGCCGGTTGAGGACGAGGAGCGAGACGGCCTCGAGATCGGGCGGCCCGGCGGGAAGCGGGCTCGGGTTGAGGATGGTGAAGAGGCCGGCCGCGCGTGCGGCCTTCAGGCAGGCGGACGTCGCCGCCGCGCCGAGGTTGCCCTGCATCAGCAGCATGTCGCCCGGCCGCCATGTTTGCGCAAGGCTGGTCGCGGCGAGCGGATCGAAAGCCTCGGCGCAGGCGGCGGCGGTGACGATGACGTTCTCGCCCTCGCGGTCGATCAGGATCACCGAGCGGTCGCAGGGACGGTCGAGGCGCGAGAGGCGCAGGTCGGGAATCTCGGCGGCGAGCAGCGCTTCCATCCGCTCGCTCGCCGCATCCCTGCCGACGGGCGCCCAGAGCGCCACCGCCGCGCCGGTGCGGGCGGCGGCGATGGCCTGGTTCGCCCCCTTGCCGCCCGCGCCCTCGCCGGCGGCCGCCGCGTTCAGCGTCTCGCCCGGCCGCGGCAGCCGCTCCAGGCGAAAGCTGGTGTCGACGCAGACATTGCCGACGACGTGGATGGTCATGGGCGGCCCCGGCCTCTCGTTCAGTCGGTCGCCCAGGCGAGCATCCGTTCGAACAGCGTCTTGTAGCCCGGCCAGGCGATGAATTCCGGCGGCAGCCAGTGCGGGCCGACGTCGGAGGTCCAGACCACGGTGCGGCCTTCGCCGTAGGTGCCGGTGACGAGCAGCGGCAGCGAGCCGTATTCGGAGGAGACGGTCATGAGCTGGTCGGCGCCCGCCTTCAGCGTCACCTCGTTGAAGCCGAGCAGATAGGGAAGCTCGCCGGAGATGCCGCTAAGGATCGGATGCGACGCGTCGCCGGACACGACGGGCGTGAAACCTTCCGGCACCTCCACGCGGTCGTCGACGGACAGGCAGGCGACCGGCAGCACCTCCTCGACGGCCGTGGTGCGATAGCGCGCGCCGCCGTTGATGCCCTGGAAGGAATAGTAGCCGCCGAACATCAGCAGCCCGCCGCCCTTGGCGACGTAGTCGCGCAGCAGCTTCAGCCGGTTCGGCGTGCGGCGGGAATGGATCCAGGTGTCGGGGTGGAGCAGCAGCGTGTTGGCGCCGATGTCCGAGAGCACGATGGCGTCATAGGCCTGCAGGCCTTCGAGCGTGCTCGGGAAGTCGCGCTGCGCCTCGTGCGCGGGCATGAAGGTCACGTCGAAGGGACTGTCCTTCAGCGCCTTCAGCAGTTCGTCGGCGCCGGTGTGGTAGGTCACGGTCGGGAACTGGTCGAAACCCTTGATATGGGTCGCGGTCGAAACCCAGGATTCGCCGGCGAGCAGCACTTTCTTCTTGGTCATGATGGCTCCTTGACGGTTGGCTGGCGCTCAGCGCGCAGCGGAAAAGACGGATTTCGGATTGTCGACCAGCATGCGGTCGATCGCCGCCTGCTCGACGCCGTGGCGCTTCAGCCGCGGCAGGAAATGCTTGAGGATGTAGCCGTAGCCGAAACCCCCGTAGCGGGTGAGCATGATCTTCAGGAACACGTCCTGCGACAGCAGCAGCCGGTCCGCGTAGCCCTTGTCGACGAGGGCGGCGATAGCGCGCGCGTTCTCCTCGTCGGATGGCGACTGGGCGTCCTGGTCGGCGTAGTAGTAGTCCATGCCGATCATGTCGTATTCCAGGAAGGCCCCGCGCCGGGCAAGCGCCGTCTGGTAGTCGAGGTCGCCGTGGCTCGGGTTCATGTGGCAGAGCACGGTGTGCGCCGGATCGGCCCCCTCCTCCTCCACCACGTCGAGCACGCGATGGGCGAGGCGCTCCCAGCCCGGCAGGTGGATGGAGAGCGGCAGGCCGGTGATGCGCGCCGCCCGCGCCGAGGCGCGTAGCGACTTCTCCTCCTCGGCGGTGAAATTCCGGCTGACGCCGACCTCGCCGATGATGCCGGCCATGATCTCCGGCTGGCGTTCGCCGCCGCCGACGTCGTCGACGATGAACTGCGTCACCGCCTCCACGTCCATCGCCTTCAGCCATTCGGGATGGGTGTGCTCGAGGTAGAAGCCGGTGCCCATGATGATCCGGAGCCCCGACATGCGGGAAATGCGGGCGAGGCCGGCGGCATCGCGGCCGATGCCGAAATTGGTCGTCTCCACCACGGTGCAGCCGCCGAGCGCCTGGAACCGCTTCAACTCGCGAAGCGCCAGATCGCCGTCGTCGAGCGAGACGTTGTCGCGGTTCATGTAGGGGTTCATGCGCAGTTCGCCGATGATCTCGATCGAGACCTTCTGCTCGGCGATCGCCTTCTCCTCCGGATGGCACGGGCAGATCCAGCTGCGCGCGCCGTCGAGGAAGATGTGCTCGTGCATCAGCGTCACGCCGAGGTCCTCCACCGGAACCGGGCCGGTGACGGTCATGGCCGTTCCGGAGCGCACCCCGATCGGATGGCGCGGCTTCGGCGTGTCGGCGAAGAGATGGTCGAGCATGTCAGCGCCCCTTCGCGCCGCCCCGGAACAGGCGGAAGTTGAGCCAGATCGCGATGAGGATGATGAAGCCGGTGACGATCGGCGTGAAGAAGGGCGAGAGATGCGACAGGATGAGGCCGTTCGCCAGCACCGCCACCGTGAGCGCGCCGAGGATCGTGCCGGTGATCGAGCCGCGTCCGCCGAAGAGGCTGGTGCCGCCGAGCACCACGGCGGCGATGACGTCCAGCTCGAAGCCCTGCCCCGCATTCGACGAGCCGGAGCCGAGACGGGCGGAGAGGATGACGCCTGCCGCCGCGGCCGCCGTGCCGGAGAGCACATAGACCCATAGGATGACGCCGCGCGTGTTGACGCCCGCCCGCCGCGTCGCCTCCGCATTGGCGCCCACGCCGGTGACGTAGCGGCCGAAATGGGTCTCGTTGAAGGCGACATAGGCGACGGCAATCACGACGATGGCGATCAGCGCCGGCGCCGGGATGCCGAGCACCCAGGCGCGGCCGAGCGAGACGAAGGGGCTCGTCGGCTCGATCGGGATCGAATAGCCGCCGGTGATGAGCAGCGCGAAGCCGCGGATCACCGAAAGGCCGGCGAGCGTGACGATGAAGGCGGGGATGCGCTCGTAGGCGATGAAATAGCCCTGGATGCCGCCGACCGCAGCACCGAGCAGCAGCATGAGCAGGATGGCGAGCGGCCAGGGCACGCCGGCCTGGAGCGCTGCGGCCGAGAGCGTGGCGGCGAGCGCCAGCATCGAGCCGACCGACAGGTCTATGCCGCCGGTGGTTATGACGAAGGTCATCGCCGCCGCGACGATCAGCAGCGGCGCGGACTGGCGGATGACGTTCAGCAGGTTCGGCGCCGTCAGGAAGGCGTCCGTCGTCGCCGAGAAGAAGATGCAGCAGGCGAGGAAGAACAGCGCGATCGACATGACGCCGCCGTTCGCCACGAGCTTGTCGAGAAGCGTCGCCTCGCGCAGGCGCGGCGGGTGGCTGGCATAGGCGTTGGGCTCGGAACTCATGGTCAGGCGCCTTTTTCCCGGTTGTGGCCCGCGGACCGGGCGGCGAACTTCCGCCCGACGATGAGATTGACGACGTCCTCGATATTGGTCTCCTCGATGCGTCGCTCGGCGACGTTGCGCCCCTCGTACATCACCTGGATGCGGTCGCAGACGAGGAAGAGGTCCTGCAGGCGATGGGTGATGAGGATGACGGAGACGCCGCGCTGCGAGACGGTGCGGATGAGCTCCAGCACGGCCTCCACCTCGGCGACGGCGAGCGCGGCCGTCGGCTCGTCCATGATCAGCACCGACGGATCGAAGGAGGCGGCGCGGCCGATCGCGATCGACTGGCGCTGGCCGCCGGACAGGTTCTCCACCTTCATGCGCGTGTCGGGGATGACGATGCCGAGATTGGAGAGCATGTCGCGCGCCCGCTCGTGCATCGCCTTCTTGTCGAGCAGCGGCACGCCCGCCACCCGCCGCTTCGGCTCCCGGCCGAGGAAGAGGTTGCCGGCGACGTCGATCGTGTCGCAAAGCGAGAGGTCCTGGTAGACCATCTCGATGTGGGCGGCGCGCGCATCCGCCGGCGATGCGAAGGCGACCTCCCGGCCGTCGATCTCGATCGTGCCGGCGTCGGGGATCACCGCGCCGGACAGCACCTTGCTGAGCGTGGACTTGCCCGCGCCGTTGTCGCCCACCAGGCCGAGGACCTCACCCGGCGCCAGGGTGAGCGAGACGTCGTCGAGCGATTGCAGGGCGCCGTAACGCTTGGAAACGCCGGTCATCCGGACGCGGCTGACATGTGTGTCGGTCATGTTCGATGGCCCTTGCTGGAAATCCGGCCGCCCGGTCCGTCGACGGGACGGGCGGCCGACGGCAGTCCGGCTTACTTGAACATGTCGCGATACTGGTCGACGTTCTCCTTGGTGACGATGGTGACCGGCACGTTGATGATCGGGTCGATCGTCTCGCCCTTCTTCACCTTGACGAGCGCCTCGACGGCGGCCTTGCCTTCACCGGCCGGGTCCTGCTGGATCACCGCGGTGACGAAGCCCTGGTCGATGCCGTCGATCGCCGATTTCGTCAGGTCCCAGCCGAAGACCTTGATGGAATCGCCACGGCCCTGGCTGGCGACGGCAGAGACCGCGCCGAGCAGCGCCGGCTCGCCGGTGGCGTAGAGCGCCGTCATGTCCGGATTGGCCGTCATCAGGTTCTCCGCCGCCGAGAGCGCGACATCCTGCACGTTCTGGCCGTCCACGGTGTCGAGGAACTCGACCTTCTGGCCGCCCTCGGCGACCGCCGCCTTGAAGCCGTCGAGGCGCTGGTTCTGGATGAAGGAGTTGAGCGCGCCGACGACGCCGACCTTGGCGGTGCCGCCCATCTCGTTCTTCACGTAGTCGGAGAAGAATTTCCCGATCTCGCCGCCGGCGGCCGTGTTGTCGACGCCGACGAAGGCGATGTTGTCGCCGTCCGGGATCTGCGCGTCGATGGCGATGACCGAGATGCCGGCGTTCTTGGCGGCGGTGATCGCCGGCTTCACGCCGTTGACGTCGATGGCGACGAGGATGATGCCGTCGACCTTCTGGGTGATGTAGGTCTCGATCGCGTCGTTCTGCGCCGCCGGCACGTTGTTGGCGTTGAAGATGACGAGGTCGACGCCGGCCTCCTTGGCCGCGGCGTTGGCGCCGTCGTTGATCTGGTTGAAGAAGAGCGCCTGCTGGTTGATGGTGACGAGCGCGAACGTATCGGCGAAGGCGCTGGAGACGCCCGTCGAAAGCGTCATGGCGACGGCTGCGGCGCAGCCGAGAAGATATTTGGTCCGACCCATTTTTGAGGTTCCCCTTGTTTGATGCCGCGGGCGGCGTCAGGAATTTACGAGGGGCATTATTCAAGTGACTTGAATTTCTGTCAAGGCGCTTGAGAGGAGCCTCCACAGCGGTCGAGGGAAATTGTTTTCTCCATTTATATCAGAATGTTGGCGGCGTATTGACCCAGAAGATCGAGGCGCGTTCGCTGCCCACGTTGCGGTACCAGTGGGCGAGCTCGGACTTGAAGACGAAACTGTCGCCGGCGGCGAGGCGGAAGGTCTTGTCGCCGATCATCAGCTCGATCTCGCCGACGAGCACGTAGCCCACCTCCTCGCCGGCATGCTGGATCGGCCCGGCGCTCTCGCCGCCGACGTCGATATGGTGGATGTTGCACTGGAGCAGGTGCCCGGTCGAATAGGGAATGATGCGCTCGAGCGAGATGCCCTCGCCCCGCCTCAGGGGATCGAGCGCGATCAGCGGCCGCGTGCCGGCGCGGAAGACCACGCCCTCCTCGCCGTCCGTCTCCTCGAACATCCAGCCGATGTTGGAATCGAGCGCGCGCACCAGCCGGTGCAGCGTCGGCAGCGACGGCGAGGCCTTGCCGTTCTCGATCTTGGACAGCAGGCTTTCCGAGCAGTCCGCCGCCTGCGCCAGCGCCTTCAGCGTCAGCCCGCGCGTCTGCCGCGCAAGCTTCAAGCGCGCACCGAGCCGCACCGGATTCGACTGGATTCTATCCTCCCGGCTGCTGTCAGACGGCGAAGGCGGCTTGACCATATTCATGTGAGAGATTTCGCATTGATCGGATCGCCGATCATACGTCCTTCGATCGAGGGCTGTCCAGTGACCGCCGAACGGCGGCCACGGATGCCGGCAATCCGCGGACGGGCATCGTCAGCGGAAGAGCTGCATGACGTGGTCGGCGCCCGTGTTCGCGATGGACAGCGACTGGATCGCCAGCTGCTGCTGCGTCTGCAGCGCCTTCAGGCGGGTCGAGGCCTCGTTCATGTCGGCGTCGACGAGACGGCCGATGCCGCTGTCGATGGTCGCCATCATCCGGGCGGCGAACTCGGTCTGGATCTCGATGCGCTTCGAGAGGGCGCCGAGCGTGCCCGCGCTCGAGATCGAGCGCTGAAGCATGTATTCCACGCCGTCCAGATATTCCGCGACCGTGAATTGGTTCGCCGTGATGTCGACCTCGGCGAGATCGAAGCGCAGCGCCCAGCTCTTGTTCGTGCGGAAGTCGCTGATGGAGAAGTCGACGGCGTCGTTGCCGTATCCGGGATGGATCGCCTGATCGGCGAAGAAGAAGATCTCCGAGCCGACGACCTTCAGGTCGAGCCCGATCCCGGTCGCCGCATGGGCGACGACGGCGGCGAAGTCCGTGGCGGTTTCCACCCGGGCGCTCGAAATGCCGAGGGCGGCGTTGACGGTGCCCTGATCGATCCGGACGGTTTCCAGCGGCCCGCCGGCGATCTGCACGTCGAACGATATCACCAGGTTGTTCGGCATCGTGAACGCCCTGGTGAAAATCGTGCTGCCCTCCGTGCACATGTTGTCGTGGTTGATGGCGGAGGAACTGTCGAGGCCGAGCACGCTGCCGCCCGGCAGGTCCGATGCCAGGTTTTCGAAATAGATGCTCGACCCGATGTGGCCGGTCGCATCGAGGGTCATGACGTCGTAGGTGGTGAGGCTGCTGTCGCCGCCCCGGTACGCGCTCGCGGGCGCCCCGGCATCGTCGAATGCCTTCTGCAGTATCTTGCGGACGTCGGCCGCATCCTGGATGAGGCCGTCGCTCGTTCCGAGCGCGGCGTCCACCAGCGCCCTGTCGATCGTGATCGGATAGGTGACGCCGGACGACTGGGGGCTGCGGTCGAGCACCAGGTCGAAGGTGATCGTCTCCGTCGCGCCGATCGTGACCGGGCCGTTGAACGTATGGTCCTCGTGGCCTTCGTGGAAATAGGACGTGATGCCCAGAGGCTGCAGGTCGGGATAGTCGCCGCCGACCTCCTTCTGGAGGATGCCGCCGCCGCCGACGTTCAGCATGCTCGTCGTCTTGAGGTCGATCGCAGTCCGCTTGACCGACACGCCGTCGTCGTCCGCCCTTACGAAGGAGGAGACGACATGGGCCTCCAGCGCGCCGATCGCCTGCAGGTTGCCGGCCTCGGCGGTCCGCAGGTAGTTGACGCCGTTGAAGGACGCACCCGACACCACCGCGGCGGCCTGGTCCTTCAGCTGGTCGATCTCCTCCTGTATCTTGGACCTGTCCACGCCCTCCTCCTCGGCGGCGACGAGGCGCGACTTCACGGCATCGAGGATATCGACGATCGAGCTCGTGGCGGCATAGGCCACGTCCACCTTCGCCGCGCCGAGGCCGAGGGCGTCGGACACCGCCGACATCGCCATGCCGTCGGAGTGCATGGTCGTCGAGATCGACCAGTACGCGGCGTTGTCGGCCGCCGTGCCGACGCGCAGACCCGTTGAAACCTCTCGTTGCGTATTCTCTAAATTAGACGATATCAGGCGCAGGGTCTGGAGCGCAGAAATTGCAGCCCCATTCGTCAGAATGGAAGTCATGGGAATGCTCGATTTTCAGGGATTTTGCTCATCATGAGCGAAGAATCATGAAACGATACAAGCATTTGCCGGGTTAATGCACGGTTAACGGCAAGCCGCCTTCCGCGAAGCGGCCGGCGTTCGGCGCTTTCCGGGGATCGCTGCGGGCATGGCGCCGCCGGCCTCCCGTGTTCCCGCACCGCGTGCATCGCGAACACCGCTCGGCGACACATGCTCGCGCTCGCCGCACACGACTCGACGAGCTTCCCCGGATCGGAGCGGCGCTTCCGGTCCGGGGCGTGGCGACCGTTCTCCCGAACGCTGGTATCGCCGCGGCAAAATGCCTTGGAACAGAATATTCCGCTTTCGAGCATTTGCGGGCACAAAACTGCTTCGCAACCCGGCCGGAAATGCGTTAGTCGGGGGCCTTCAATTTCGCGGGGGATGGCGGCGGTGCCGCCTCCCCGGCATGACGGACGGAATACGGGTAGAACATGACGGCTTCCATCGCCCGGCCCATGGTGGCCTTCGAGGGCGTGACCAAGCACTTCGGCGAGGGGGAAACGGCCTTCACCGCGCTCGACGGTGTCGACATGGCGGTCGGCCGGGGCGCGATCACCGGCATCATCGGCCGCTCGGGCGCGGGGAAATCCACGCTGATCCGCCTCGTCAACGGGCTGGAGAAGGCAAGCTCCGGACGGGTGACGGTGGACGGCACCGAGGTCGGCGGGCTTTCCGACACAGGGCTGCGCGGGCTGCGGCGCGAGGTCGGCATGATCTTCCAGCACTTCAACCTGCTCTCCTCGCGCACCGCCTTCGACAACATCGCCCTGCCGCTGGAGATCGCCGGCCTCGACCGGGCGGCGATCGCCGCGAAGGTCGGCCCGCTGCTCGATCTCGTCGGCCTCGGCGACAAGGCGGAGCGCTACCCGTCCGAGCTTTCCGGCGGGCAGAAGCAGCGCGTCGGCATCGCCCGCGCGCTCGCCACGTCACCGAAGCTCCTGCTCTCCGACGAGGCGACCTCGGCGCTCGACCCGGAGACGACGCAGTCGATCCTCGCGCTCCTGAAACGGATCAACGCCGAGCTCGGCCTCACGGTGCTGCTGATCACCCACGAGATGGAGGTGGTGAAGACCATCGCCACCGACGTCGCGGTGATCGACCGCGGCCGCATCGTCGAGCAGGGCCGCACCTTCGACATCTTCACCGCGCCGAAGCACGAGACGACGCGCAGCCTCCTTGCCTCGACGCTCGGCACCAGCCTGCCGGAATGGCTGCGCGGCGGCCTGAAGGCGGAGGCCGCGGCGGGCGACCGCATCCTCGTGCGGCTCACCTTCTTCGGCGCGACGGCGTTCCAGCCGCTGACGGCGCGGCTCGTCGCCGAGATCGGCACGGACGTCAACATCCTCGCCGGCGCCATCGAGGAGATCGCCGGCGAACCGTTCGGCACGCTGGTCGTCGCCTATCCGGCGGCGCCCGAGGTGCTCGCCCGCGCCGACCGGTTCTATGCCGAAACCGGCCTTGCCACGGAGGTGCTCGGCTATGTCGCCTGAGATGCTGTTCAACCTGCTCTGGACGTCGCTCCTGCAGACGCTGCACATGGTGGCGGTCTCCGGCCTCGTCGGCTCGCTGATCGGCCTGCCGATCGGCGTCTTCCTGGCCACCAGCGCCCGCGGCGAGCTCTTCCCCGCGCCGAAACTCAACCAGGCGACCGGGCTCGTCGTCAACGCCGCGCGCTCGACGCCGTTCATCATCCTCGTCGTGGCGATCATTCCCTTCACGCGGCTGCTCGCCGGCACCTCCATCGGCACGACGGCGGCCATCGTGCCGCTCACCATCGCCACCATCCCCTTCTTTGCGCGTCTCGTCGAAGCGGCGGTCCGCGACGTCGACAAGGGACTGATCGAGGCGGCCCGCGCCATGGGCGCGACGCCCATGCAGATCGTCTTCAAGGTGCTTCTCGCCGAGGCGCGGCCCGCCATCCTGCTCGCCTTCACCATGACCCTCGTCAGCCTGATCGGCTATTCGGCGATGGTCGGCGCGGTCGGCGGCGGCGGCCTCGGCGACCTCGGCATCCGCTACGGCTACCAGCGCTTCATGCCGGACGTGATGCTGGCCGTGGTGGTCGTGCTGATCGTCCTCGTCCAGCTCGTGCAGAGCGCGGGCGACGCGCTCGCGCGGCGCTTCGACAAGCGCAACCGCAAGAGCTGATCCAACCCCTCCCAAGACCATGTCAATATCAAGGAGATACATGATGATGAAGTTCCTCGCCACGGCGGCGCTCGCCGCCCTCGTCAGCGTCCCGGCGCTCGCCGAAGACATCAAGATCGGCGTGACGCCCGGCGAGCACGCGCAGATCATGGAGAAGGTCAGGGACGTGGCCGCCGCCAAGGGTCTCAACATCGAGATCCTCGAATTCTCCGACTACGTGGTGCCGAACCAGGCGCTGGCGGACGGCGACCTCAACGCCAACTCCTTCCAGCACCAGCCCTATCTCGACAACCAGATCGCCGACCGCGGCTTCGACCTCGTCAGCGTCGGCAAGACGATCACCACGCCGATGGGCGTCTATTCGAAGAAGGTGAAAAGCCTCGGCGAGCTCGCCGACGGCGCGACCGTCGCCGTCCCGAACGACCCGACCAACGGCGGCCGCGCGCTTCTCGTCCTCGCCAAGGAAGGCCTGATCAAGGTCGATCCCGATGCCGGCCTGAAGGCGGGCCCGGCCGACATCACCGAGAACCCGAAGAACATCAAGATCGCCGAGCTGGACGCCGCCCAGCTTCCCCGCTCGCTCGACGACGTGGACGCCGCCGTGATCAACACCAACTATGCGCTGGAAGCCGGCCTGCACCCGAAGACCGACGCCATCGCCATCGAGGGCAGCGAATCGCCCTACGCCAACGTGATCGTCGTGCGCAGCGCCGACAAGGATGCGCCTTGGGTCAAGACGCTCGTCGAAGCCTATCATGACGACAGCATCAAGGCCTTCATCAACGACGAGTTCAAGGGCGCGCTGATCCCGTCCTGGTAATCGCAACGATACGGCGCCCCGTCTTCCGGCGGGGCGTCATCGCGGCGGGGTTTGAGAGTAAGCGCCCGTTGGCGCGGCGGGCGCAGGAGCGATTCGGCGAGCCCCGCATCCTCGTCCTTCATCGGGCAACGACCTGCCTGTGTCCAAGGAAAGCGCTCTACCAACGAGTAAGCCCCGGCCGCATTCCTCGCACTGCGGTCGGCGGTATCGCGCATCGATAACGCAAACGCTGTGACCGGTGCGGGCAATAGCCTCGGCGGTCAGGCGACCGAAGCCACTTGACGAGCCGGTGACGAGAACGACTCCGGGCATTGGAATCATCCTTTCCTGTGATTTGCCGGGGCAGCCGGCTCAGATCATGCCGCCATTGGCGCGCAATACCTGCCCGTTGACCCAGCCGCCGTCCGGGCCGACGAGGAAGGCAACCGCGGCCGCGATGTCCTCCGGCGTGCCGAGCCGTTCGAGCGGGTTCATCTTCGCCATCCGCTCGATCAGCTCGGGCGACTTGCCGTCGAGGAAGAGCGCGGTCGCAGTGGGTCCGGGGGCCACCGCATTGACGGTGATGCCGCGGCCGCGCAGCTCCTTGGCGAGGATGCCGGTCAGCGCCTCGACCGCCGCCTTGGTCGCGGCATAGACGCCGTAGGTCTCCAGCTTGAGGCCGACCACGCTGGTCGAGAAGTTGACGATGCGACCGCCGTCGCGCAGCCGCCTGGCCGCCTCGCGCAGCGCGTTGATCGTGCCCTTGAGGTTGATGGCGATCTGGCTGTCGATGAGCGCGTCGTCGCCGTCGGCGAGCGTCGCCAGCTTCATGATGCCGGCATTGTTGACGAGCACGTCGATGCCTCCGAAGGCCGCCTCGGCGCTGTCGAACATGCGGGCGACCGCGGCTGCGTCGCTGACGTCGGCCTGAACGGTAAGGGCCTTGCCGCCGGCCTTCTCGATCTCGGCGGCCAGTTCCTCGGCGGGGCCGACCGAGCCGGCGTAGTTGATGACGACGGCGAAACCGTCGGAAGCGAGACGGCGGGCGATGGCCGCGCCGATGCCGCGCGACGCGCCGGTGACGAGGGCGACCTTGTTGCTGTCGATCATGGTTCTTCTCCTTGTGGATGCGCACCTGGGCGCGCTTGACGAGGAGAAGATGCCCCTTTCGCTCTCCCGGATAATCGGCCACTATCCGCCATCACTGTTCCATCATGACGAACAAAGGCAATCTGTGAGACGGAAGTCGCCATGGACCGACTGGATGCGATGCGACTGTTCACGCGCGTCGTGGAGCGCCGCAGCTTCACGCAGGCCGCGCAGGATCTCGGCGTCCCGCGGTCGACGGCCACGCAGGTCATCCGGCAGCTCGAGGATCGCCTGGGAGCCCGCCTGCTCCAGCGCACGACGCGCACGGTGCGGCCGACGCTCGACGGGGAAGCCTATTACCGGCGATGCCTCTCCATCCTCGCCGATGTTGAGGACGCGGACGGCGCCTTCGCCGGCGCGAAGCCGAAGGGCCTCTTGCGCGTCGACGTGCACGGCACGCTGGCTCGGCATTTCCTGTTGCCAGCGCTGCCGCGGTTCCTGGAAGCCTATCCCGACATAGAGCTCTACATGAGCGAGGGCGACCGGCTGGCGGACCTCGTGCGGGAGGGCATCGACTGCGTGCTTCGCGTCGGCGTGCCGCAGGACAGCGACATGATCGCACGCCGCGTCGCCATGCTGGAGGAGGTCACCCTCGCCTCGCCCGCCTATATCGCGCGGTTCGGGATGCCGGACAGTCCCGATGCTCTAGCCGGCCGCCATCGCATGGTCGGCTTCCACTCCACCGCGACCGGCGGGCTGCTGCCGCTGGAATTCACCGTCGGGGGCAAGGTCCGCAACGTGACGCTCCCGGCGACGGTGTCGGTAAACGCCGCCGAAAGCTATGTCGCCGCGGCGAGGCTGGGGCTGGGGCTGATCCAGGTGCCGCGCTATCACGTCGAGGCCGCGCTACAGGCGGGCGAGCTGGTCGAGGTGCTGCCGGACTTTCCGCCGACGCCGACGCCGGTCTCGCTCCTTTACCCCACCAGCCGCCAGCTTTCGCCGCGGGTGCGGCTGTTCATCGACTGGGTCGTGCAACAGTTCGGCGCGCGCGCCTAGCCGAGCGCGAACCGGACCCTTGCAATCGACCAGTCCGCCGTGGATTGGTCGATCGCGGCATGAACGGGAGAGGCGGCCATTTCGGTCATGATGCCGTCCGCCGCCCCGACCGCCTCGGTAGGCCGGTTGCCCCCTGGAGCCGCCGCGATCAACGGATCGCACAAATAACTTGACTATCATACTCATATATTGTGATCGTTCCCCGGTCGAAATGCGCGTTCGCGGCGCATGGCATCGTGCCGGCCGCGACGCATCCTCTCCCTTGGAGAACGCCGTGGAGATCATCCGCGCCTGTGGCCTCAACATCTTCCTCGAAACCGCCGCCGTGCGGCGGGAGACGGTGTGGGAGAGCGTCACGCCGCCCGGCCACTGGCTCGGCACCCTGCTCGAGGGCAGCCTGTCGGTGCAGCAGGACGGTCTCGGCGAACACCGGTGGGAAAGCGGCGGCGGCACGATCTTCTCCGCCGGCGACTGCGTCGCCACGCGCCATGTCGTCCTGCGCGACGGCGGCATCGCGGCCGTCTTCGTGCAGATCGAGGCGGACATGGCCGAGCCGCTGGTCGGCGGCGACACGCTGGCGATGATCGCGCGCAAGACGCCGGACCCGCGCATCGCCCTGCCGGAGGCGGCGCGCACCATCGCCTGGCAGATGCTCGGCTGCCCGCTGCAGGGCACGGCCCGCCGCCTCTACATGACCGGCAAGGCGATGGAGATGGTCGCCCATGTCCTGGACGACGCCGTCGCGCCCGCACACGCCGGCGTAACGGCGGGATGGCCGGCGCGCGACATCGCCCGGCTGCACGAGGCGCGCAGCATCCTGCTCACCGAGCTCGCCGCCCCGCCCAGCGTGCCGGAGCTCGCCCGCCGGGTCGGCACGAATGCCAAGAAGCTCGGCAGCGGCTTCCAGGCGCTGTTCGGCACCAGCGTCTACGGCTTCGTCAAGGCGAGCCGGCTCGATGCCGCCCGGCTGCTGCTGGAGGGCGGCGAGACGTCGATCGCCCGCGTCGCCCGGCAGGTCGGCTACCAGCCGCAGCATTTCGCCACGGAGTTCCGCCGCCGCTTCGGCGTCGCGCCCACCACCATCGCCGGCCGGGCGCGCTGACCCCGATAGTCCGTTTCCCGAACGTCTTTGCCGCGATCCCGAACGGTCATGCGATTGTCCCTGCGGCAGGCCCCATGCGAAGACCCTCGTAAACATGAGGGAATTCATCATGAATAGGAAACACCACGCCGCCCTGCGCGCGGCAACCGTCCTTGCGGCCACGGGCCTCGTTCTCGCCGATGCCGGCGCGCTTTCGGCGCAGGAGCCGCAGGCCTCCGCGGAGGCGACCGCGGAGGCGACCGTTCTCGAGCAGATCGTCGTCACCGCCCGCCGGCGCGAGGAGAAGATCCAGGAGGCGCCCGTCGCGGTCACGGCCATTGCCGCCGAAGAGCTCGGCAAGGGCCGGACGGACACGATGGAGGACGCCGCCTTCAGGACCCCGAACGTGCTCTTCAACGGACAGGGCGGCCCCGTCAGCATCCGCGGCGTCACCTCGCTCGGCATTTCCGGCGGCGTCGACAGGCAGCCGGCCGTCGGCATGTTCCTCGACGAGGTCTACCTCGCCCGTCCCATGGGCTATCCCTTCATCCTCGAGGACCTGGAGCGCGTCGAGGTGGTGCGCGGCTCGCAGGCGACGCTCTACGGCAAGAACACGATCGGCGGGGCGGTCAACCTGATCTCGCGCGAGCCCGGCGACACGCCCGGCGGCGAATTCTCCGCCACCGTCGGCACGGATCTCAACACGCGCTTCAAGGCGGCCTTCGAGACGCCGATCGAGGGCACGGACTGGGCGGTGCGCGCCACCGGCGCCTGGAGCGGCAATCGCGGCTATATCGAGAACCTCGCCACCGGCGGGAACGTCAGCGACACCGATCTGCTGTCGGGCCGCATCGTCGCCACCGGCGAGGTCGGCGACGGCACCCGGATCAAGATCATCGGTGACTACACGCGCGACCGCGGCGACGGCGGGCTCTGGTATGCGCCGTTGCCGCTCGCCTTCGACCACGAGGCGACCCACGACTTCAAGCCGGAGAACAGCGTCGACAGCGGCGGCCTTTCCGTCCGCGTCGACCACGACTTCGAAACGGTGCGGCTGACCTCCGTGACCGCCGTCCGCGGCCACGAGATGCGCAGCTATCTCGACGGCGACTTCAGCGCCACGCCCTCCATCGGCCAGGCCCAGGAGGAGACGCAGCGCCAGTTCAGCCAGGAATTCCGCCTCTCCTCACTGGACGACGACGTCCTCCGCTGGAGCGGCGGGCTCTTCTACATGCACGAGCGCTTCGAGGGCACGCAGTATTTCGACCTTGCGGCCTTTCCGCGGGACATCTGGAGCCGGGACGTCTTCGAGCAGTCGGCCGATACGGTGTCGGTCTTCGGAGAGGCCGGCTATTTCCTGACGCCGGAATGGGAGCTCTCGGCCGGCGGGCGCTATACCTACGACCGCAAGTCGACGACGAGCGAGATCTCCTCGCCGAGCGGCAGCTTCATGTTCGGCACCCCCGGCCGCGCCGAGGGCGACGTCTCCTTCTCCAACGTCTCGCCGGAAGCGGCCCTCACCTACCACCTCTCCGACGGCAACATCGCCTATGCCAAGATCAGCCGCGGCTACAAGTCGGGCGGCATCAGCCCCTATATCGAGGCGGACGGCACGGCGAACGTCTACGATCCTGAGACCACCACGTCCTACGAGCTCGGCACCAAGGCGACGTCCGGCGACGGCCGGTTCACCCTGGCGGCCTCGCTCTTCCACATCGACTGGAAGGACCAGCAGGCGGTGATCTACACGACGCCCGTCACGCGCGTCTACCGCAACGCCGCGGCGGCGACCTCCAACGGCCTGGAGATCGAGGCGACCGCGCAGCTGACCGGGGAGATCGGGCTGCGGGCCGGCTACGGCTACACCCGCGCCAGATACGACGATTTCATGGACAGCGTCATGGGAGCGGTCTACACGGGCAACGACCTGCCCTTCGCGCCCCGCCACAGCATAACCGCCGGCCTGAGCTTCACGCGCGAGCTCGACGCCGGAGCCGTGCTGAAGGCGGGCGTCGACTATACGTTCCGCAGCTCCTACGCCTTCACCGCCGACAACGCGTACCGGCAGGCGCCGACCCACCTCGTCGACGCGCATGTCGGCCTCGAGAAGGACGGCTGGAGCGCCAGCCTGTGGGCGAAGAACCTGACCGACGAGCGCTATCTGAAGAACTATTTCAGCTATAGCGGCACCGACATGGGCGTCGCCGCGCCCGGCCGCACGATCGGCATCACGCTCGCGAAGGTGTGGTGACATGGCCGGGAACGACGACGCCGCGCCGCTTGCCTTCGCCGACACCGCCGCCCCGGCGGACGCCGGCCGGCGGCACTTCTTCCTGATGATCGGCGCGCTCTACTTCACGCAGGGGCTGCCCATGGGGCTCTCCATGGAGGCCGTGCCCGTGCTGATGCGCCAGAACGGCGTCTCCATGGACGTCATCGCGCTGGTGCCGCTCGCCGGGCTGCCCTGGATCATGAAGTTCCTCTGGGCGCCCGTGGTCGACAACCGCTGGAAGGCCGGCCTCGGGCGGCGCAGGAGCTGGATCGTGCCGATGCAGGCGATCCTCGTCCTCTGCCTTGCCCTGCTCGCCGTCCTCCCGCTCGAGGGCGCCGGCCTTCCCGCCGCGGTGGCGGCGCTCGCCGTCGGCACGCTCGCAAGCGCCACGCAGGACACGGCGACGGACGGCCTTGCCGCCGAACGGCTGGCCGGCCGCGGCCTCGCCTATGCCAATGCCTTGCAGGTCGGCGGCATGATGGCCGGCTTCATGGTTGGCGGCGGCGGCGTGCTGATGGTCTTCGACAGGCTCGGCCAGCAGGGCGTCTTCCTGCTGCTCGCCCTCGTCCCGGCCCTGACCCTCGTCATCGCCCTCTCCTGGCGCGAGCCGCCGCCGCCCGCCGCACCGCGCGACGGCCACAGGGCGCGGCTGGCGGACACGTTCCGGCGTCCCGGCATCCGCCTGCTCCTCGTGCTTGCCTTCATCTATGGCGGCGCCCATGCCGGCGGCCTCGGCGTCAGCAAGATCTTCCTCGTCGACCAGGGCTGGTCGAACCGGGACACCGGCCTCGTCGCCACCTTCAGCGGCTTCGTGATGCTCGTGCTGGGATGCCCGGCCGGCAGCGCGCTGACGGCGCGCAACCGCTGGCGCGCCATGGCGGCGGGCATGGCGCTCGCCGCCGCCTCCTTCGTCGTCTGGGGCCTCGTCGCCGGCGGCATCCTGCCGACCGACCGGTCGTGGATCCTGCTGGCGATCGGCATTCTCTCCGTCGCGAGCGGTTTCATCGCGGTTTCCGCGGCGACGATCATCATGGCCTTCGGCGGCGCCGGAAAGCAGGCGGGCACCGACGTCACCGTGCTGCAGAGCGCCAACGTGTTCGGCGAGATGGCGATCGCCGGCCTTGTCGTCTGGGCGGCCGGGCGGACCGGCTACGCCGTCACCTTCGCGGGGGCGGCGGCCGCGCTCGTCCTCGCGCTCCTGTTCGTTTCCCGCACGGCGCGCACCATCCCCGTGACCCGATAGCGGAGGCTCCTCATGCTCACCCTTTCCTCCACCATGGTCGACCGCATCGCGCGGCGGCCGGGCGGCCTTCTCGGCTACCTGCTCTATCGCTTCCCCGTCGGCCACAGGGCCGGCTTCGATCTTGCCCTGACGCGGCTGCCGCCGGAGGCGGGCGATCTCGTCCTGGAGGTCGGCTGCGGCGGCGGCGTCTTCCTGCGCCGGCTGCTGGGAAGCGGCTGTCGCGCGATCGCCGTCGACCACAGCCCGGACATGGTGGCCAATTCCGGCCGCCTCAATGCCGCCGCGCTCGCGGACGGACGGCTGGTGCTGCATCAGGCGGACGCCGCCGCGCTCCCCGTCGCGTCCGCCACGGTCGACAAGGCCTATTGTCTCAACGCCTTCTTCTTCTTTCCGCAGCCCGCCGAAAGCCTGAAGGAGATGGCGCGCGCGCTGAAGCCCGGCGGCACGCTCGCCCTCGTCACCGCGCCGCCCGCCTTCCGCCGGCAGATCGCCCGGATTTCCGCGAGCATGGCGGACAACATGCGCTTCGACGAACCCGGCACGCTTGCCGCCTGGGCGCGCGACGCCGCCCTCGTCCCGGTGGAGACGCGCGAGGTCGCCAGCGCCGGCTACCTGTTCATCGCGCGCAAGGAGGAGACGGCATGAGCGACGAGGCGATCATCGAGATGCCCGGCTTCCGCGGCCGCATCACCGGCAGGCTCGGCGACATGCTGGTCATCGACGCGGAGGTGGAGGCCGACATCCCGGCCCACGCCGCCGAGACGGAGGAATTCGCCATCGTCCTCATCGACCGTTTCGAGCTGGTGATGAACGGCAGGACGCGCTCCTTCGGGCCGGGCGACCATCTGGTCGTCGCGGCCGGCATCGACCACGCCGTCCGCGTCATCGAGCCCGGCCGGCTCGTCCTGATCGGCAAGATGTAGGTCCCGCGCAGACGATGGCGGAGGCGCGCGCGCCTCGGGCCGCAACGAATGGCGGGGTCGCCCGATTCCAGCTACGGCTTCTGCAGCGACGCCGCGATCCGGTCGACGACCGCCTCCACTGGTGCATCGATGTCGACGGTCATTGCGTTTTCGTCTGCTGCGGGGGGTTCGAGTGCGTCGAACTGGCTGTCGATGAGGCTTGGCGGCATGAAGTGGCCGGCGCGGGCGGCCATGCGGGCGGCGATCAGGTCCCTCGTGCCGGACAGGTGCACGAAGACCACCGGCGCGCCGGCCGTTTTGCGGATGTGGTCGCGGTAGCGGCGCTTGAGGGCCGAGCAGCCGAGGATGAGGATGCCGTGCGGCTTTGCGAGCCTTTCGCCGACGAGGGTGAGCCAGGGCCGGCGGTCGTCGTCGCTCAGCGGCTCGCCCCGGCGCATCTTGTCGATGTTTGCCGGCGGATGCAGGTCGTCGCCGTCGAGATAGCTGGCGCCGAGGCGGGCGGCGAGCGCCGCGCCGACGGCCGACTTGCCGCAGCCGGCGACGCCCATCAAGACGATGCGGGCACGTCGGCGGGCCTATCGTCAACCCGCACGGAGCGCGCACCGGCATCGAGGACGATCTTCAACCCGCCGCCGTCGGGCGTGGTGATCTCCAGCACGCTCGCGCCGGAGCCTTCGAGCCAGCCGGCGAGCGTGGAGATGAGGGCGGGATCGGCGAGGTCGTCGATCGTGTTCCTGCCCGCCGAGCGGTCACGCCTCGCCACGGGGTTCCTCCCTCAGCCGTTTCTCGAGATGATGGATGTCGACGCCGCCGCGCACGAAATCCGGATCGGCGAAGATCCGCTCGTGCAGCGCAAGATTGGTGGCGATCCCGTCGATGCGGGTCGCAGACAGCGCGACCTGCATGCGGCGGATCGCATCGGCGCGGGTCGGCGCGTGGACGATCAGCTTGGCGATCAGCGAATCGTAATAGGGTGAGACGCGGTATCCCGCCGAGACATGCGTGTCGACGCGGATGCCCGGGCCGCTCGGAAAATGCACGGCGGCGATGCGCCCCGGCGCGGCGACGAAGGTCGTCGGGTCTTCCGCATTGATGCGGCACTCGAAGGCATGGCCGCGAGCCTCGCCGGCAAAGCGGGCCGTCTCCAGCACCGCCCCTTGCGCGGCGCGGAGCTGCTCGTGCACGAGGTCGACGCCGGCCGTCATCTCCGTGACGGGATGCTCGACCTGCAGGCGGGTGTTCATCTCGATGAAATAGAACTCGCCGTTCTCGTAGAGGAACTCGAAGGTGCCGACGCCGCGATAGCCGATCTGCCGGCAGGCCTCCGCGCAGCGCGCGCCGATCCGCTCGGCCAGCGCCGGCGCGATGCCGGGCGCCGGCGCCTCCTCCACAACCTTCTGGTGCCGGCGCTGGACGGAGCAGTCGCGATGCCCGACCCAGACGGCATTGCCGTGATTGTCGCAGAGCACCTGGAACTCGACATGGCGCGGGTGCTCCAGGAACTTCTCCATGTAGAGCTCCGGCCTGCCGAAGGCGCGGCGCGCCTCCTCGCGGGTGATGGCGATGGCGTCGGCCACCTCGGCGCTCTCGCGCACGACGCGCATGCCGCGCCCGCCCCCGGCCGCCTTGACGATGACCGGATAGCCGATTTCTTCCGCGATCGCCCGCACCGCCGCTGCATCTTCGGGCAGCGGCTCGCCTGGCCCCGGCACGCAGGGCACGCCCGCCGCCATCATCGCCCGCTTGGCGGCGATCTTGTCGCCCATGATGCGGATCGCGGCGGCCGGCGGGCCGACGAAGGTCAGGCCCGCCGCCTCCACCGCCTCGGCGAAATCGGCGTTCTCCGACAGGAAGCCGTAGCCCGGATGGACCGCCTCGGCGCCCGTCACACGGGCTGCGAGCAGGATGGCCGCCTGGTTGAGATAGCTGCGCCCCGGCGCCGAGGGGCCGATGGCAAGCGGCCCGCCCTCGCCCGGCGTGGCGCGGCCCGCCCTGTCCGCCTCGGAGGCGATGAGGACCGGCCTCAGTCCCAGCTCCAGGCAGGCGCGCTCGACGCGCACGGCGATCTCGCCGCGGTTGGCGATGAGGACGGAGGTGAAGGGCGCGCCCATCAGACGACCTCCACCAGCGGATCGCCGAAGCCGACGTCCTGCCCGTCCTCGAAGAAGATGCGCCTGACGGTGCCGCCGAAGGGCGCGCTCACCGTCGTGAAGACCTTCATCGCCTCGACGATGCAGAGCGTCTGTCCCGGCTCGACGGCATCGCCGACGGCAACCAGGGGTGCGGCACCGGGGCTCGCGGACCTATGAAGGACGCCGGCACTGACCGAACGCACGATCCGGTCGTCCGCCTGCCCGCCTTCTTCGCCCGACGACGCCGTGGCGGAAGCCTGCGAGCCGGCCGCTGCAGGCTCGCCTCCGGCGGCTGCCGCCCGCGCGGGATTCCGGATGACGACGGTCGTGCCCGCCTCGCTGACCGTCAGTTCCGACACACGCGAACGGCCGACGAAATCGAGAAGTGTCCTGATCTTTTCCAGATCCATGGTTTTCCCCAAGGCACGACGGAACCGGCGCTCGCCGCAGCGGCCAACCCTCCGGTCCGATTGGGAAAACCTTACACAGCATTGCGATTGATGGGGGCAGACAAACTTTGAATACCAGCGCGAACGAACCCGGCCATGGTCGCGCTTGCCTCGGTCCGTCTCCGGCGAGTTAAAGCGGCGGCGATCGCTTGGATGTTTATCCCGGATCGAAGCGAGCAGCCGTAAAGGGTCTGGACCGACGGGCCGGCTCCTTTTCCCGAAGCGGGGCGAAGCGGTCTCGACAGACGGCTTGTCTCCGACGCGGATGCCGCGCGATATCTCGATCGTAGAGCGGCGCGCCGAGCTCACCACCGGCGATATAGCGCGTGCCCTGCGGCACGGTGGCAACCGCGATCAGTTTGTATCCATTGCCGCGTCGCGTTTGGCACGCTCCATAAATCCGCGTCGACAACCTTTCTCCGAAAAGGAATCACGACGGCTCTCTCCTCGCGAAGGACCGCGGCACTCCGGATCGGAATCTTCAAGAGGCAAGTACGGACGGCGATGCCGGGGGGTATAACCGAGCCCGGCCCGCTTCGCCGTTTGCGTTGCGACACGACCCGGGCTCGGCTACCTTGGACGCCCTGCATACAAAGCTCATGGCCCGGAAGACGCGATGAGAGAGCGCAAGGACGAACGGATGTTCAGGAACGTCGGCGAGCCCCTCTTTGCCATCGTCGGCATCCGGCGCGGAACCGCGGAGGCCGGTAACGTCTCCGCGATACTGACGACGGAGCCTGGGCCGGACACCGAATCCGGCCATGATCGCCGGGTGGCCATTCTCGAATCTTCCGCACGGGCGGGCTGGCCCGGCCCATCCGTCTCCGCCAAATCGCTGATCCGGCCGCTTCCCGCGAGCCTCTTACGCGCGGAGCAAGTCGGATAATGCGCTTCACCTTCTCCCATAGCCATGCCTTTCCGGGCTGCCGCGTCGCGATCGAGGAAGCCGGGGCGGCGGAAGGCACGAGCGTCATCGAGTTCGGCGACGGCGTCGTGCTGATCGGCGAATGGCACCCGGACGGCGACGCCATCCGTCTGAGCGTCCCCGCCCATCGCACGGTGAAAGGGACAGACATCGCGGCACAGGACTGGCGGCTGACACGAGGCGGCGACGGCCTCTGGCGCGCGCGGAAAATCCCCGATCGCCCGGCGGGGGCCGAACCATGACCGCAACCGAACCGCAAGCCACGTCGAGATCGAAAGCGAGCGCCTGTGCCATGGGTTTGCCGGCGGGCCTGCCGGCATTCGTCTTCCTGCCGGTCGGGCGCCTCGGAATGTCTCCCTCGGTTGATGCCCAATTGGATTTTAGAGTGTCGGGCGAGCGGCTGGGAGTGCCGAACTCGTATGAAAAGGGCAACCACGACGCTTCATCGTCATAAGGCCTGCCCCTCCTTCACGAGCACCTCGCCGATGAGCTTGCCGCCGGTCATGTTGCGGCGCCTCCCGCCGTTGCCGGACATGTCGGCCTCCTTGATCGGGGATCCGCTGTTCGCTCGGCGTCGTCGCCGATATCCTCAGGGCGTCGCCTTCAGCCGGCCGACGATCATCTCGGCGATCGGGATCGCCGAGGTAGCCGCGGGCGAAGGGGCGTTGCAGACATGCAGCATTCGGTCGGTCTGCGCGAACAGGAAGTCATGGATGAGCGTGCCGTCGCGGCGCATGGCCTGGGCGCGGATGCCTGCCTCGTGCGGCAGGAGGTCGGCGAGCTCCAGGCTCGGGCAGTATTTCCGGCATTCCTGCAGGTAGCCCGGCTTCCACAGCGAGTTGCGCATCTCCGTCGCCGCGGATTTGCGATGGGCGAGCACGGTCTTCCAGAAGCCGGGAAACAGCGCATAGTCGGCCATGTCGGCGAGATTGACGGAAAGGCGCGGATAGCCCTCGCGGGCAAAGCCGATCACCGCGTTCGGCCCGACCGTCACGCCGCCGTCGATCATCCGCGTCAGGTGGACGCCGAGGAAGGGCAGCGCCGGGTCGGGGACCGGATAGATCAGATGGCGGACGATGTCGTTCTTCGCTGCCGGCAGGCGGTAATATTCGCCGCGGAAGGGGACGATGCGATGGTCGATCGCAAGGCCGGCGAGCACCGCCAGCCGGTCCGACTGGAGCCCGCCGCAGGCGACGAGCTTCCTCGCCCGCCAGCTTTCGCCTGCCGCGGCGACATCGACGGCGTCGACGCTCTCGCGGATGGCGGTGACGCGGGTCGAAAGCCTGATCTCGCCGCCGAGTGCCGCGATGCGCCGGCCCATCGCCCGGCAGACCTCGGCATAGTCGACGATGCCGGTCGCCGGGACGAGGAGGGCGCCGCGCCCGCTGATGTTCGGCTCGCGCTCCTTCAGCTCCTCCTCGCCGAGGCGGTGGACCTCGATCGTGTTCTCCTTCGAGCGCGCGTAGAGCGCCTCCATCCGCTCCATCTCGATTTCGGAGGTGGCGACGAGCAGCTTGCCGCAGACCTCGAAGCGGATGCCGTTCTCGGCGCAGAATTCCTTGGTGGCGGCGGCCCCCTTGCGGCAGAGCTCGGCCTTCAGGCTGCCCGGCGGATAATAGATGCCGGCATGGATGACGCCGCTGTTGTGGCCGGTCTGGTGCCGGCCGAGCCCGTCCTCCTTCTCGATCAGGACGAGGCTGCTGCCGGGGTGGTCCTCGAGGAGGCGCATGGCCGTCGCCAGCCCGACGATGCCGCCGCCGATGACGCAATGGTCGTGGATCATCTGCTTTCTTTCCCGATCAGGCCTGGGCCGCCCGGCCGGCGCCGTAGCCGAAATAGGCCTCCTCCAGCGCATGGCCGTCGGCAAGGTCGCACGCCGCACCCTCAAGCGCCACATGGCCGTTGCGCAGCACATAGATGCGCGAGGCGAGGTCGAGGATGCGGGCGGTGGATTGCTCGACGACGAGCAGCGTCAGCCCGTCGGCATTGAGCTGGCGCAGGCTCTCATAGACCTGGTCGATGACGAGGGGCGCAAGGCCGAGCGAGGGCTCGTCGATCATCATCATGAGCGGCCGCTGCAGGATCGCCCGGGCGATGGCGAGCTGCTGCTGCTCGCCGCCGGAGAGATGCCCGGCGACGCCGTGATAGCGGCTCCTGAGGATCGGGAAGAGATCCAGCACCCGCTCGCGGTCGGCGGCCGCTGCGTCCCTGTCGCTGCGGATCATCGCGGCGACGGAAAGGTTCTCCTCAACCGTCAGCGTGCGGAAGATGCTGCGGCCCTCCGGCACCAGCGCAAGGCCGCGGCAGCACAGCCGCTCCGGCGGCTCGCCGGCGATCGTCTCGCCGTTGAAGGCGATCGTGCCGGCGGACGGCGCCATCAGGCCCGAGACCGTCTTCAGCAGCGTCGACTTGCCGGCACCGTTCGGGCCGACGACGAAGACCACCTCGCCCTTCGCGACCGTGAGGTCGACCGATTTCAAGGCCTCAAGTCGGCCATAGCCGGCGCTGACGCCGCGGATTTCCAGCATATCGTTCCCCTTCAGCGCGGCTCTTTCGCCCTGCCGGATCGGGAGGGGCGCGCCGCTTTTTTGCCGTTGACAAAGAAAAAATAGTACGCATTCTGTCTCCTGTCCACAGAGGACTATGTGCAAAAAACACGGCGGTGCAACGATCATCGCCAAAGGGGAACGACGATGAAATCTGTTGCTGTGGCCGCCTCGGCCGCAATCGCTCTTCTGTCGCCTGTCACCAGCGCCCGCGCCGAGGACCCGATCAAGATCGGCTTCGCCATCGCCGAATCCGGCTGGCTTTCCAACTACGACAGCGCCCCCTTCAAGGCGGCGGTGATGAAGATCGAGGAGATCAACAAGGCCGGCGGCCTGCTCGGCCGTCAGATCGAATATTCGGTGATGGACACCAAGACGGAGCAGGCGCGCGCCGCCACCGTCGGCGCCCAGCTCGTCGACGGCGGCGTCGACATGCTCGTGGTCTCCTGCGACTACGATTTCGGCGCGCCGTCGGCGCTTGCCGCCAAGCAGGCGGGCAAGATCGCCTTCAGCCTGTGCGCCGCCGACCCGAAGATGGGCGTCCAGGGCGTCGGCCCGCTCGCCTTCACCGCCAACAGCGCGGCGCAGTCGGAAGGCATCGCCATTGCCGAATACGCCCAGAAGAAGATGAACCTCAAGACGGTCTACGTGCTGGAAGACCTGCTGATCGAATACAACAAGTCGGCCTGCGCCGGCTTCCGCGCCGGCTGGGCGGCCGGCGGCGGCGAGGAATCGATCCTCGGCAACGACACGTTCAAGAACGACGACCCGTCGATCGCCTCGCAGATCACCCGCCTGAAGGGGCTGGCCACCCAGCCGGACGCCGTCTTCATCTGCTCCGTCACGCCGGGCGGCGCGTCCGCCGTGCGCCAGCTCCGCGCCGCCGGCATCGACCTGCCGATCCTCGCCAGCACGGCGATGGTCGACAATTACTGGCTGAACGCCGTGCCGGGCCTCAAGGACTTCTACCTGCCCGCCTTCATGTCGCTCTACGGCGACGATCCGCGGCCGGAAATGAACGCCTTCCTGGAGAGCCACAAGGCGCGCTACGGCGAGCCGCCGGTCTCCTCCTATTCGGTGCTCGGCTACAGCCTGATCGAGCAGTGGGCCTATGCGGTCGAACAAGCCAAGACGACGGAGTCCGAGGCCGTGGTCGCCGTGATGAACGGCTTCAAGGACCAGCCCTTCACCGCCGGCCCGACCTCGTTCACCGATCAGTTGCACATCCAGGTCGACCGGCCCTGGCTGATCATGAAGGTCGAGAACGACTCCTTCCGCGCCGTCGAGGTCTACCGCAACTCGTTCAAGCCGGACATGAAGCTCCTGTTCCGCGTCGGTCAGTAACGACCCCGTTCCCCGCCGACGGCGCCTGACGCCATCCGGCGGGGCAATCGCCCGAGCTGTTCAACTGCGCTGACGCACAGGTTCCCTGGCCATGTCACGTTCCTCGAAAGAAAGGCTCGAAGCCCGCGGCGTCGCGGTCGCCTTCGGCGGCATCCGCGCGCTGAGCGGCGTCGACCTTTCGTTGAAGCGCGGCGAGATCCTCGGCCTCATCGGGCCGAACGGTGCCGGCAAGACCACCATGGTCAACGTGCTGAGCGGCTTCCAGCGGCCGACGAGCGGCGCGATCCGCCTCGACGACATCGACGTCTCGCGCCTTTCGGCCCGCAAGATCGCCCAGGCCGGCGTGGCGCGCAGCTTCCAGGCGGCCCGGCTGTTCCGGGCGATGACGGTCGAGCAGAACCTCTCGGTCGCCGCGATCGGCGCCGGCCTCGCGCGCCGCCCGGCCCGCGAGCGCGCGCTCGGCATCCTCGACTGGATGGGGCTTGCCGGCAAGGCGGACCTGCGCTGCGACAGCCTCTCCTACGGCGACGAGCGGCGCGTCAGCATCGCCCGCGCGCTCGCGCTCGAGCCGTCCTTCGCGCTGCTCGACGAGCCCGCCTCGGGCATGAACGACGCCGAATGCGAGGCGCTGATGGAGCTGATCGCACGGTTGCCCGAGCGCTTCGGCTGCGGCGTGCTGCTGATCGAGCACAACATGAAGGTGATCATGGGCGTGTGCGAGCGCATCCATGTCCTCGACGGCGGCCAGAGCCTTGCCGAAGGCTCGCCCGCCGACATCCAGATGAACCCCGTCGTCCGCCGCGCCTATCTCGGCGAGAAGGCGTCGGACCGCACGCTCGCGATCTAGGACCCGCCATGGCCAACATCGTCCAGGTTCTCGTCGACGCCATCGCCCTCGGAAGCCTCTATGCCCTGGTGGCGCTGGCGATCGGCCTCGTCTTCGGCGTCATGCGGCTCATCAACTTCGCCCAGGCCGACTACATCACCATCGGCGCCTATGCGCTGGTCGTGCCGACGGCGAGCGTCACCCCGCCCCTCCTCCTCGGCGCGCTGCCCGCCGCGCTGATGATCGGCGGCGTGCTCCTGGTCGTCGTCGTGCTGGCGCTCGCCACCGAGCGCGTCGCCTTCCGGCCGCTGCGCAACTCCAATCCGTCGACGCTGCTCATCTCCTCCTTCGCCGTCAGCTATTTCCTGCAGAACCTCGTCATGCTGGTCCATACCGGCCGACCGAAATCGGTCGGCATCGGCCAGGGGCTCGCAAGCGCGGTGGAGATCGCCGGCGTGCGCATCCCCGGCGTCCAGCTGCTGACCATGGTCGTCGCCGCCGGCCTGCTCGTCGCGCTCGTGCTCTTCCTCAAGAAGACGCCGCTCGGCATCCAGATGCGGGCGGCGGCGGAGAACTTCCAGATGGCCCGCCTGCTCGGCATGCCGGCGAACCGGGTGATCGCGCTCGCCTTCGCCATCTCCGGCCTGCTCGGCGGCGCCGTGTCGCTGCTGCTGACCATCCAGACCGGCACGCTCGATCTGCGCATGGGGCTGATGCCCGTCGTCTATGCCTTCTTCGCCACCGTCATCGGCGGCATGGGCTCGCTGCCGGGCGCGGCCCTCGGCGGCTTCCTCGTCGGCGTCGCGAGCGTGCTCCTGCAGACCTACCTGCCGCCGGATCTCAGGCCGTTCCGGGATGCCGGCGTCTTCACCCTCGTCATCCTGATCCTGCTCGTCCGCCCGCAGGGCCTGATCGTCACCAGTGCCGCCAAGGAGCGCGTATGATGAAGAGCGACGCCGTTTTCCACTTCTGGTTCCCGGTGCTGGCGATCGTCGTGCCGCTCGCCGTGATCGTGGCGCTCACCGACCAGTTCGGCGGCCTGTCGCTGCAGCGCACGGTGATCGAGATGCTGATCAGCATCGTCATCGTCGTCGGGCTCTACATCTTCGTCGGCAATTCCGGCATCATCTCCTTCGGGCACGCCACCTTCATGGCGATCGCCGCCTATGCCTCGGCGTGGCAGACCTGCTGCGAGATGCTGAAGCCGATCACCATGTCGGGTCTGCCGCCCTTCCTGCGCGACCAGAGCATCCCGTTGTTGCCGTCGGCCCTCGTCTCCATCCTGCTCGCCGGCGGTGCCGCCTTCCTCACCGGCCTCGTCCTCATGCGCCTCACCGGCCTTGCCGCCTCGATCTCGACGCTCGCCGTGCTGTTCATCCTGAACGTCGTCTATTCCAACTGGGACAGCGTGACGATGGGCTCTGCCTCGATCGTCGGTCTGCCGACCTATGTGACGGCCTGGCTCGCCTTCGGCTGCGCCTTACTGGCGATCGTCGTCGCCTGGCTCTACCAGACCTCCGCCTTCGGCCTTGCGATCCGCGCGACGCGGGAGGACGAGGTGGCGGCCGCCGCCTCCGGCATCTCGCTCTACTGGTCGCGGCTCATCGCCTTCACGCTGTCCGGCTTCGTCGTCGGCCTCGGCGGCGTGCTGCAGGCGCATTTTCTCGGCACGGTGTCGATCAACAACTTCTTCCTGAGCTTCACCTTCCTGGCACTTGCCATGCTGATCGTCGGCGGCATGGGCAGCCTCGCCGGCGCGGTCGCCGGCGTCGTCGTCGTCACGACGATCGTCGATCTCTTCCGCCGGCTGGAGGCGGGAATTTCGGTGGGCGGAGGGCAATGGTCGATCCCGGCCGGCACGCAGGAGCTTATCATCGCGGCGTTCATGCTGTTGATACTGATCTTCCGCAAGAACGGAATCATGGCAGGACGGGAAATAGGCCTGCCGCAGCACACGCATCGCGAGAAAGGGCTCGTCCATGGCTAACCATCTTCTCTTCAACCCTCTCTCCGCCGCCGAGGAACCGTCGCCAATCATCGACAACCGCATGCTCTCCGACCAGGTCTCGACCTTCCTGGTCCGGGAGCTGATCTTCGGCCGGCTGCAGCCTGGCCAGCGCATCAACGAGGCGGAGCTCGCCCGCCAGCTCGGCATCAGCCGCAACCCGATCCGCGAGGCCGTGCGCCGGCTGGAGGAGCGCGGGCTGCTCGTCGCCGTGCCGCGCAAGGGAACCTTCGTGCGGACCTTCCTGCTAAGCGACATCGACGAGATCTTCTCCTTCCGCGTCGTCGTCGAGCGCTTCGCCGTCGAGCAGGCGCTGCCGCAGATGTCGGACGCAGACATCGACCGCATCGCCGGCGTCGTCGAGGCCATGGTCGCCGCCGCCAATGCCAATGACGAGATCGGCGTCGTCGAGAACGACCTTTCCTTCCACCTCGAGATCTGCCGGCTGTCGAAGAACCGCCAGACGCTGCACGCCTTCACCAACATCCAAGCTGAGGTGCAGATGCTGATCACCATGGCCGAGCGGCAGTTCGAGAGCCTGATGGCCGCCGCCGTCGACCACTGGCCGGTGGTGGAGGCGCTGCGCAGCCGCGACCCGGCCAAGGCGATGGACGCGATCACCGACCATATCCGCGATTCCTGGCGCCACCTGCTCGAAGCTTACGAACGGGAAAAGCCCCGCTCGTCCTGACTGGACCATTCAAGAAAAGAGGGAACAATGCCTGACAGCAAAATCATCGGCATCGACATCGGGGGGACGTTCACCGATTTCGTTTTCTACGATGCCGCGACCGGCACCATCGAGAACTGGAAGAACCTGACGACGCCCGCCGAGCCGATCGAGGGCGTGCTGCAAGGCCTTTCGCAGGTCGAGGACGTCGCCGCCGTCGACAAGATGCGCCTCGGCACGACGATCGCCACCAACGCGCTGCTCACCCGGCGCGGCGCCAAGGTGGCCTATGTCACCACCGCCGGCTTCCGCGACGTTCCCTTCATCCAGCGCGGCGACCGCCGCAGCCACTACGACATCACCTGGATCAAGACCAAGCCGCTCGTCAAGCGCGCCGACACCCACGAGATCGCCGAGCGCCTGAGCGCCAAGGGCGAGGTGGTCGAGCCGCTCGACGAGGCCGCGGTGCGCGAGCTGGCGGGCCGGATCAGGGCCGACGGCACGATCGAGGCGATCGCGGTCTGCACGCTCTTCTCCTATATCGACCCGCGCCACGAGCAGCGCATCCGCGACATCCTCGCCGAGGAGCTGCCCGGCATGCCGATCTCGATCTCCTACGACGTGCTGCCGAAGTGGAAGGAATACGACCGCGCCTCGACGACGATCGCCGACGCCTATCTGAAGCCGATCGTCTCCGACAGCTTCAACCGCATGCACAAGCGGCTCGCCGCGATCGGCATCGGTGACAAGATCGGCGTGATCAAGTCGAACGGCGGCGAATCCACGCTGAAGGGCGCGGCCGACGCGCCGGTGCAGATGACGCTCTCCGGCCCGACCGGCGCGGTCGTGGCGACGCGCGTGCTTTCTGAGCTCACCGGCATCAGGAACCTCGTCACCTTCGACATGGGCGGCACCTCGACCGACTGCTCGACCGTCGTCGACGGCATGGAGCACGTGACGACGAGCTTCGAGATCGAATGGGGCCTGCCGATCCAGATCCCGATGATCGACATCCACACGATCGGCGCGGGCGGCGGTTCGATCGCCTGGATCGACAAGGGCGGCATGCTGCGCATGGGCCCGCAGTCGGCGGGGGCGGCACCCGGTCCCGCCTGCTACGGCCGCGGCGGCGAGAACGCCACCGTGACGGACGCCAACGTCGTGCTCGGCCGCATCAATCCCGACTATTTCCTCGGCGGCAAGATGAAGCTCGACGCGGCGGCGGCGCACCGCGCGGTGAAGACGGTCGCCGACCAGCTCGGCCTCGAAGTCGACGCAGCCGCCTTCGCCATGGTGCAGATCGCCAACAACAACATGCTGGGGGCGCTGCGCGCCGTGCTCCTGCAGCGCGGCCTCGACCCGCGCGACTTCACCCTCGTCGCCTCGGGCGGCGCCGGCCCGGTGCATATCTGCGACCTCATGGATATTTCCGGCATCCCGCAGGGCATCGTGCCGAACTATCCCGGCCAGTTCTCCGCCTTCGGCTTCATCATGACCGACGCGCGCGTCGACCGGCACCGCACGGTGCAGCAGACCTCGAAGTTCTTCGACGGTGCGCGCGCCACGGCGGCGATGACGGAGCTGGTGGACGGCGCGATCGCCGAGCTCGTCTCGCAGGGCTACCGCCAGAAGGTCGAGATCTACCGCTCGATCGAGGCGCGCTACTTCGGCCAGAACCACGAGCTGGAGCTGAGCTTCCCCGGCAACGACTTCAACGACGTGACGATCGCCGACCTCTGGGAGCGCTTCCACGAGGAGCACCAGAACCGCTTCGGCTTCTCGATCCCCGGCGAGACCATCGAGACGGTCAATATCAAGGTCGTCGCCGTCGCGGTCTCGGAGAAGCCGCAGATGCGCGAGCTCGAAAGGGGCGAGGGCGCGCCCGTGCCCTCGGGCAGCCGCAAGGTGCGCTACGAGGACGGCTGGCACGAGGTCGCGACCTACGACCGCGGCGGCCTGCGGCAGGGCCAGACCATCGCCGGCCCGGCCATCGTCGAGGAGAGCGCCTCCGTCACCATCCTGCGGCCGAAGCAGACGCTCAGCGTCGACCGGCTCGGCAACCTGATCATTTCCGCCTGAGGAGCACCGCCATGGACTTCGTAACGATGAACATCCTGGAATCCAGCATGGTCTCGCTCTGCAAGGAGATGGGGATCGTGCTGATGAAGACGTCCTATTCGACGATCTTCAACGAGGCGCTCGACTTCACCTGCGGGCTCGCCGACATGAACGGCGACATGATGGCCGTCGCCGACTATTGCCCGGCGCAGATCGGCGGCATGCCGCTGCTCATCAAGTCGTGCCTCAAGGAGATCCCGATCGGCGAGATCGAGGAAGGCGACGTCATCCTGCACAACGACCCCTATCGCGGCGGCCTGCACACGCCCGAGCACACCTTCTTCAAGCCGATCTTCGTCGACGGCGAGATCATGGGCTTCGCCGTCGCCATCGGCCATATCGCCGAGGTCGGCGGCATGGCGCCCGGCGGCTTCTGCGGCGAGGCGACGGAGATCTTCCAGGAGGGCATCCGCATCCCGCCGGTGAAGATCAAGAAGAACGGCAAGGACAATGTCGAGGTGTGGAAGCTGCTGCTCGCCAACGTGCGCACGCCGCGCGTCAACTACGGGGACCTGCGCGCCCTCATCGCCGCCGTCGATCTCGGCGAGAAGCAGATGACGCAGATCTACAGGAAATACGGCAAGGAGAAGATCAAGGAGACCGTCAACGACCTCCTGCTCTATTCGGAGCGGCGCATGCGCGCCGAGCTGGAGGCGATCCCCGACGGCATCTACGCCTTTTCCGACAAGATCGAGAGCGACGGCATCGACGCGGAGCGCACCTACACGATCAACGTGGAGGTGCACAAGCGCGGCGGCGAGATCATCATCGACTACCACGGCTCCTCGCCGCAGGCCTCCGGCCCGATCAACGCCACGCTCGGCGTCGCGACCTCCGCGGCCTACAACGCCGTGCTGCACATGACCGACCCGACCATCCCGCGCAATTCCGGCTGCTTCCGGCCGATCCGCGTGATGGCGCCGCCGGGCTCGATCGTCAATGTCGACTTTCCCGCCCCCGAGGTCGGCGGCAACACCGAGACCCATCCGCGCATCGTCGGCACGATCCTCGGCGCCATGGCGCCGGCCGTCCCGGACCGGGTGATGGCGGCGGAAGGGGCGACCCATTGCAACTTCGTCTTCGGCGGCGTCGATGCCGAGACCAAGGAGTTCTTCGCCTGCTACGACCTGGAGGCGGTCGGCTGGGGCGGGCGCGCCTTCGCCGACGGCAACGACGGCGTCGACTCGATCAACGGCAATTGCCGCATCACGCCGGTCGAGGTCTACGAGACGCGTTTCCCCTGGCGCATCGAGAGCCTTGCCTTCAACGTCGACGCCGGCGGCGCCGGACAGTATCGCGGCGGGGTCGGCTACACCAAGCAGATGCTCTGCCTCAACGACGAGATCATCTGCTCGCAGATGACCGACCGCCACCTGCTCGCCCCGTGGGGGCTGAACGGCGGCACCGAGGGCGGCGTCGGCGCGACGCTCGTCATGAAGGCCGGCCACAACGCCTGGCAGACGATGCGCGAGGCCTACGGCAAGGCCTCGACCAGCCGCTATTCCAACGTCTCGATCCGCCGCGGCGACCGCGTGCGCCTCGTCACCCCCGGCGGCGGCGGCTACGGCGATCCGGCCAGGCGCGACCCGGCGGCGATCGCCGAGGACGTCCGCGAGGGCTACGTCTCGAAGGAGGCCGCCCTGAAACATTACGGCTACCAGGAGGCCTGAGATCCATGAAATTTTCGCTGAACGGGCTTTACATCGAAAGCTACACGAAATGCGCCAATTGCGGCGTGCTGATCTACGAGGCCTCGGCCGAGGACGCCGCCCGCAAGAAGACGCATGACGGGCAGACCTACTGCTCGCAGGAATGCGTCGACTGGAAGATCGAACGGGACGCCCGCCACGCCGAGGCGGCCCACTGAGTTCCGATGGCCGGTACCGCCGGAAGAAGCGGGACCGACCGCCAGGCCGCGGCAATCCGGCCGCGCCTTGACAACAAACCGAGGAGACACCCATGCCCACGAACGCTGCCTTCGCGGCACGGCGCAGCGCCGCGATTCCGGCCGGCCTGTCGAAGCATCTCGACGTCTATATCGAGAAGGCCGAGAATGCCGAATTGTGGGATGTCGAGGGCAAGCGCTATATCGACTTCGCCGCCGGCATCGCCGTCAACAATACCGGCCATCGCCATCCCAGAGTGGTCGAGCGCGTCCGCCGCCAGCTCGACAAGGTCACCCATACCTCGTTCCAGACCACGCCCTATATCGATTACGTCGCGGTCTGCGAGAAGCTGAACGCGCTGGTGCCCGGCGATTTCCCGAAGAAGACCTTCCTCGTCTCGACCGGCGCTGAGGCCATCGAGAACGCCGCCAAGATCGCGCGCGCCGCCACCGGCCGTTCGGCCTTCGTCGCCTTTTCCGGCGGTTTCCATGGCCGCACGCTGATGGCGATGACGCTGACCGGCAAGACCACCCCTTACAAGGCCGGCTTCGGCCCGCTGGTGCCGGACGTCTTCCACCTGCCGTTCCCGATCGCCTATCACGGCATCTCCGAGCAGGAGTCGCTGACGGCGCTCGACCGTTTCTTCCGCTCCGAGGTCGATCCCACCCGCGTCGCCGGCATTTTTGTCGAGCCGGTGCAGGGCGAAGGCGGCTTTTATCCGGCGCCCGTCACCTTCCTGCGCACGCTGCGCGAAATCTGCGACGAACACGGCATCCTGCTGATCGCCGACGAGATCCAGACCGGTTTTGCCCGCACCGGAAAGATGTTCGCGATGGAGCATGCCGGCGTTGCCGCCGATATCGTCACCATGGCCAAGGGGCTCGGCGGCGGCTTTCCGATCGCCGCCGTCACCGGCCGCGCCAGCATCATGGACAAGATCCCCATGGGCGGCGTCGGCTCCACCTTCGCCGGCAATCCGCTCTCCTGTGCGGCCTCGCTCGCGGTTCTCGACATCATCGAGGACGAAAAACTGATCGACCGCGCAAACGAGGTCGGCCGCCGCCTCACCGACGTCTTCAGGGATTGGCAGGAGGGCAACGAATTCGCCTGCATCGGCGAGGTGCGCAGCCTCGGCGCCATGGTGGCGATCGAATTCGTGCGCGACCGCGAGACGCGCCAGCCCTGGCCGGAGCTGGTGAAAGCCATCACCCACACTGCCGCCGAAAAGGGTCTCTTGCTGCTCTCCTGCGGCGTGCATGGCAATGTCGTGCGCGTGCTGACGCCATTGACCATCCCCTTCGAGCACCTTGACGAGGGTATCGCCATCCTGAAGGACAGCCTGCGCGCTGCGCTTGAAAAGGCGGAGAGCGGGCAATGACCCCCGCGCTCCTGCGCGACCGCGCCTTCGTCGACGGCGCGTGGGTCGCGGCCGAGACGGGCGCGACCTTTGCGGTGCGCAACCCCGCCACCGGCGCGGTTCTGGCAGAGGTTGCCGATCTCTCCGCCGCCGATGTCGAGACCGCGGTCCGCGCCGCCGAGCGGGCGCAGGTGGACTGGCGCGGGCGCCCGGCCAGGGAGCGGGCAAAGCTGCTGCGCGCCTGGTTCGACCTGATCACCGCCCATACGGAAGACCTCGCCCGGCTGATCACCGCCGAGCAGGGCAAGCCGCTCTACGAGGCGCGCGGCGAGGTGGCGTTCGGTGCATCCTTCGTCGACTGGTTCTCCGAGGAGGCCAAGCGGGTCTATGGCGACGTCATCCCGTCGGCCGGGCGCGACCGGCGTTTCGTCGTGCTGAAACAGCCGATCGGGGTATGCGCCGCCATCACGCCCTGGAATTTCCCGCTGGCGATGATCACCCGCAAGGCGGCCGCGGCACTCGCCGCCGGCTGCACCATGGTCGTCAAGCCCTCCGAGGAGACGCCGCTGACGGCGCTGGCGCTCGCGGCGCTGGCGGATCAGGCCGGCATTCCGGCCGGCGTGCTCAACGTCGTGCCCTCGAAGGACGCCGCGGGCATCGGCCGCCTGCTCTGCGAGCATCCGGTGATCCGCAAGCTCTCCTTCACCGGCTCGACCGCCGTCGGCAAGCTCCTGATGCGGCAATGCGCCGACACGCTGAAGAAGCTGTCGCTGGAACTCGGCGGCAATGCGCCCTTCATCGTCTTCGACGATGCCGACCTCGACCTCGCCGTCGCCGGCGCGATCGCCTCGAAGTTCCGCAATTCCGGCCAGACCTGCGTGTGCACCAACCGCATCTACGTGCAGGACGGTATCCACGATGCGTTCGTGGCGAAGCTGACGGACGAGGTCGCGCGCCTGAAGGTCGGCGACGGGGCAGCGCCCGACATCGTTCAGGGGCCGCTGATAAACGAGAAGGCGGTGGTCAAGGTCGCCGAGCTGATCGGCGATGCCGTCGGCCAAGGCGCGCATGTCCAGACCGGCGGCAGGCGTCATGCGCTCGGCGGCACCTGGTTTCAGCCGACCGTGCTTTCCGGCATGCAGGCCTCGATGCGGCTTGCGCGCGAGGAGGCCTTCGGCCCGATCGCGCCGGTCTTCCGCTTTTCCGACGAGGCCGAGGTCATCCGCCTTGCCAACGACACGCGCTACGGCCTGATGGCCTATTTCTACGCGCGCGACATCGGGCGGATCTGGCACGTGCTGGAAGAGCTGCAATTCGGCATGGTCGGCATCAACGAGGGGCTGATCTCGACGGAGCTCGCCCCGTTCGGCGGCATCAAGGAGAGCGGCTTCGGCCGCGAAGGCTCGAAATACGGCATCGAGGAGTATGTCGAGCTGAAATATGCCTGCTTCGGCGGGCTCGGGAGGACATAGCGCCATGGCGGAGGAACCCGCCGGCAAGGTCGCGCTGGTCGTCGGAGCCTCGCGCGGCCTCGGCCTCGGTCTCGCCGAGGCCTTTCTGTCCCGCGGCTTCGAGGTGATCGCCACGGTGCGCGACGAGCGCGGCCGTGCCGCCCTCGCCGAGAGGGGCGTGCACAGGATCGAGACCCTGGACATCAACGCGCCGGAGGAGATCGTCCGCCTGCGCAACGCGCTCTTAGGCAGCGTCCTCGATGTCCTGTTCGTCAATGCCGGCATCGCCAACGATCCTGCCGCCCCGATCGAGGCCGTACCCGTGGAGGATTTCGTCGAGGTCATGGTCACCAACGCGCTCTCGCCGTTACGGGTCGTCGCAGCGCTCCATGGCCTGGTCGCGCCGGCGGGCGTCGTCGCCGTGATGTCGTCCAACATGGGCAGCGTCGCCGGCAATGCCGGCAGCGGATGGGAGGCCTATCGTGCCAGCAGGGCCGCGCTCAACCAGCTGATGAAGAGCTTCGCCGCCCGCCATCCCGACGGACGGACCTATCTCGCCCTCTCGCCCGGATGGGTGCGCACCGACATGGGCGGGGACGCCGCCCCGCTCGACGTGGCGACGAGCGCCGCCGGGATCGTCGAAACGCTGGTCACGCGCTCCGGCAGCCGCGGCGTTCATTTCGTCGATTACCGCAACAAAACGGTCGCGTGGTAGATTTCAAGAGATGGCGGGCCTCGCCTTCGGCGCTCTTCGACGAGCGCGGTCCACGTTCGAGGCCGCAGATTAGTACTATGGGCCGCAAAAGGCACCGGGGTAGAATCGAAGAGCCGGGCCAATTTCAAAGGGTGGGCACTTGCCAGCAAGAGGCATTCAGGAACCAGAACGAAACCTGAATTGGAAACCGTTTCCGATCGCAAGATAATCAGCGGCGCCAATCCTCTTGAGAAATCGAGAAGACATCAACGATATCATAGGCTTGATTGGTGGGTGATCACGGGCTCGAACCGTGGACCCGCTGATTAAGAGTCAGCTGCTCTACCAACTGAGCTAATCACCCACACGACCGCTCCGGCGGTCTGGAGGGGCGTATAATGGCCTTCGGCGGGCTTGTCCATATGCGTTCGAGAAAAAATCGCCGGCCCGGCGGATTTTTTCGCAGGCGCAAAACGGCCGTCACAAACAGAGGTCGCCCGTGGCGAGCCGCACCGCCTGCCCGCCGATCCGCGCGCCGGCAACCTGGCCGCCCGCCACGTCGAGATGCAGGTGGATGAAGGAGGGGCGGCCCATCTCCACGCCCTGCTCGACGAGGAAGGGATGGTGGCCGTCGACCGGGGCGTCGAAATGATGGATCGCGCCGGAAAGGGCGGCGACGGCGGCGCCCGTCGCCGGATCCTCGGCGATCCCCATGTCGGGCGCGAACATGCGCGCGTGGAAGCGGGCGTTGTGGTTCACCCCGCCGCGGCAATAGACATAGGCCGCCGCAAGTCTCCCCTCGGCGAAGGGCGCGCAGCGCTCCCACAACATCGGATCGAAATCGACGGCCGCCGCCGCGGCAAGGCCGTGCACCGGCACCAGGACGAAGGCGACGCCGGCGCTCCACAGCGACGGCACGTGGTTCTCGAAGCCGATCTGCCCCGGCTTCAGGCTGAAGGCGTCGGCGAGCGCCTGGCGGTCGAAGCCGGCGTCGATGCGCACGGACCGGCGCGGCAGGTCGAATTCGGCGAAGGCAGCCGTCCCCGCCGAAAGCCGCACGGCGCAGCGCACCGGCCCGACATTCTCCTCCAGCACGCTGACGAGGTCGAGCGGCAGCCCGCCCGCCCGCCCCTCGCCCGCCTCGGCGATGGCGATCGCCGCGCCGACCGTCGGATGGCCGGCGAAGGGCAGTTCGCGGCCGGGCGTGAAGATGCGCAGCCGGGCCGTATGCGCCGGGTTCTCCGGCGCCGTCACGAAGACGGTCTCCGACAGGTTGAACTCGCCCGCGATCTTCTGCATCGCGGCAGTATCGAGCCCGTCGGCGTCGAAGACGACGGCGAGCGGATTGCCGGCGAGGCGCGTGTCGGTGAAGACGTCGTAGATGGCGTAGCGGCGTGGCAAACGAATCTCCCGGTTTCACGAAGAGGCAAGGCCCGGCGGCGGGCTAAACCTGCACGACCGCCCCCGCCCGGGCAAGCGGAAATCCCGCGTCGCGGCGTCACAGATCGAGCGTCATGACGACCGGGCAATGGTCGGAGGCCTTCGGCCGGTCCCAGCCGATGCGCGGATAGCGCTCCACCTCCTGGCCCGGCGGAAACAGCGTGCGGAAGGGCTGGCCGGCACGCACGATCTCGGGCACGCGCAGCGCGTTGCGCTCGGCGAGCGCCGGCGACAGCCAGATATAGTCGAGCTGGCAGAGATGGCGCTCCTCCGGCCCGCGGCTGTGATAGAGCGTCCAGCGGTCCTCGACCGGCCGGCGCTCGACCGGATTGACGACGAAGCCGTCGGCGGTGAAGACGTCGAGCGCGCTTGCCTCCTCGCGCACCGGCACGAAGCGATAGCCATTGCGCCGGTCGCCCTCGATCGACAGCTTCTCCTGGTAGTCGTTCATGTCGCCGCAGATCGCGAAGTTCTTCGCCGCGGCGCGGTTGCGGCCGAAGCGGTCCTCGACGATGCGGCGCACGGCGCGCGCCTCGGCAAAGCGGATCGGCATGGTCGACTGGCGGCCGTCGAGCCCCTCCCGCCCCGGGCCCATCGACTTGAAGTGCACGACGTAGAGCGTCAGCGGCCGCCCGCCGATCCTGAGGTCCATCTCCAGGCAGTCGCGCTTGAAGATCTTGTCGTCGGGGTTGAGGCCCGGGCCGAGGTTGGGCGTGTAGAGGCCGAAGTCGCGATAGGTCACGGAGGCATGGCTGCGCACGTCGACGCATTCGATCGGCTGGCCGTCGCGCGTCTCCTCACGCATCAGCACGCAGACGTCGATGCCGCGGCTGTCGTTGCCCTCGATCAGGTACTTCTGCCGGTAGCCGTTGCCGACCATGCGGAAGAGGTAGCCGTATTCGAAGGCCTGGAGCGCGGCCATGTTGTCGACCTCCTGCAGGCAGAGGATGTCCGCGTCCGCGTCGGCGATGGCGAGCGCGGAGTGCTGGCGCGCGTCGTCGGTGTGCGCCACGGTGCGCGCCTCCTCCAGCCGCTGGTATTCCGCCTCGTTGCGGATGTCGAAGAGCCGGAGCACCCGGTCCTGCCGGAGCTGGTTGCGGAACCCCGTGAAGTCGAAGCGGGTCATGAGGTTTTCGATGTTGAACGTGGCGAGGCGTAGCGACATGTCTTCCTTCCGTCGTGGCGGGCGGAGTGTAGCCAGCGGGCGAAGGATGGAAAACGGTCTTTTTGCCGGCCGGCGAATAAGCGCGCGCCGCGCTTCGTCCTCATCATAGGCAAATTCCGGTTTCCGGCGGGGAGGATGCCATGGGGGCGGTACGGATCGACTGGCGGGCCTGCGTCGGGGCGTGGCTCCTCGCGCTGTTCGTCGCCTGCCTGCCGGCCCGCGCCGACTATCTCGCCGAGCCCGGCGAGGCCGCGCGCGCCATCGACAAGGTCGTCGACGGCCTTTCGCCCGCGCCGCAGGCGCACACGATCCGCATCACCGACCGCGAGATCACGCTCGTCCTGCGCGACGCCGCGCGCGCGGGCGACATGAACGAATGGCGCGTGCGCACCGCAAGCCGCCTGTTCTTCGCCTTCGAATCGGTGCGCGGTCCGACGCCGGTCGCCGCGCCGGGCATGGTGGCCGACCTCGCCTCCGGCCTGTTCGCGCTGGATGCGGTGGCGCTCGACAGGGTCGACACGGTCGCGGCGAAAGCGGTCGCCTATGCGAAGCTGGAGGACGGGGGCGCGGTCAAGTCGATCGAGATCGCCCGCCGCGTCCATCTCCTGCCGTCCCCGAGCTACGGCGACATCCGCTGGTCGATCTACGTCGCCTCGCCGCGCGAGAGCGCCACCGTCTATGCGGACGCGGGCGGCGAGATCGTCGGCGGCGACCTCTCCAACACCAACCGCGCCCGCAACATGCACCTCATCGACGACGAGGACTGGCCGAAGGAAGCCGCGCTGGAAAGCCTCCTCGGCGCAGCCGGCAGCGGGCGGGTCGTGCGCGACCTGACGGTCGATTCGCGCTCGGTGCAGGTGAAGGCGGACCATCCGACGCAGAAGGAGCAGACGGTCAGCTACACCTGGACCGTTTCCGGCGTGACGCGCTCGGCCTCCGCCTGGCCGCTCTTCCCCGGCACCGATCCCGAGCAGGTCTTCTCGCTCTCCGAGGTGGACCTCTCCTCGCTTTCCGCCATCCGCGAGGCGGCGAAGACGGCGTGGGGCAACGACCGGTCGACGATCAACTACATGATGCTGCGCCGCTTCACCGACGGGCCCGGCAAACCGGAGCTGCGCTGGACGGTGCGCTTCACGGATTTCGCGACGGGCGGCGAGGTGGCGTTCATCTCGAATTCCGGCTCGGTGGACCTGACGGCGACGGGCGAGGTGCGCGCCGTCGACCTGCCGCCGTCGCGCCGCAAGAGCCGCGACTGGCTCGATCCGGCGACGACCCTGAAGGTCTTCGGCATGCTCCGGGAGCAGTTCGGCGAAACCGCGCGCTTCGCCGAGATCATCGTCGACAGGGAATCGATGCAGATCCTCGCCGAGGTGCCCGACGCGCCCGGCACGATGCGCAACTACCACGTCACCGAGCGCGGCATCTCCGCCTCGGGCATGATGATGCCCTGGGAGGCGGAGTTCCGGCCGGAACGGCTCTACACGCTCGACGACATCGCCTTCTTCAGCGCCGACAAGCTCGGCGAGTTGACGGCGCGGACCTTCACCCGCCTGCACGTGGGCCCCGAGATGGCACGCTCGCGCTACACCTTCTCCATCGGCCAGCTCATGACGCCAACCGGCGACTTCATGGTCCCCTCGCCCGACGGCAAGGTGACGCTGGAGATCCGCATCGAAAGCCCGGACGGCTGGAAGGGCGGGCGCATCACCTATTCCTCGGCCGGCGAGGAGATCGACATCGTCATGCCCTGAGGCGGGACGCAACGCCTTGACCGCACGCCGCTTTCTGGAATGATGCGGCCCCTTCCAGCAAACAGGCCCTCCTCCATGCCAGACCCGTCCTCCGCCGAGCGCGTGCGCGACCTCTCGCTTCTCATGACCCGCTGGCCGAGCGTCACCGGCTCGCCGGACGAGGCGGCCTTTGCCGGCAGGCTGCAGGCGCTCCTCGCCGGACTGCCCCCGTTCCGGCGGCATCCCGACCGGCTCTTCACCGTGGCGAGCCACGGCGAGCCGATGACGGAGAGCGTCGCGGCGCTCGTGCGCGGCAGCGGCCGGCGCACGGTGGTGCTCGCGGGCCATTTCGACACGGTCTCCATCGCCAACTACGGCAGCCTAGCGCCGCTCGCCTGCGATCCGGAGCCGCTGGCGGACGCCCTACTGGCCGAACTGCAAAGCGCCCGCTCAACGCCGCCGAGGCGCAGGCGCTCGCCGACCTGGAGAGCGGCGACTTCATTCCCGGCCGCGGGCTCCTCGACATGAAGAGCGGCCTTGCCGCCGGCATCGCCGTCCTGGAGCGCTTCGCCGGGCTCACCCACGCGGAGGGCAACCTTCTCTTCGTCGCCACGCCCGACGAGGAGAACCGCTCGCGCGGCATGCGCAGCCTGCGCGACGCGCTGCCGGAGATCGCCCGCCGCTTCGACCTCGACATCGTCGGCGGCATCAACCTCGATTCGTCGAGCTGCATGCGCGACGGCGAAGAGGGCCGCGCGGTCTATCTCGGCTCGATCGGCAAGTTCGCGCCCTTCGCCTTCGTCGTCGGCCGGCCGACCCATGCGGGCTATCCGTTCGACGGCATCAGCGCGCAGCGCATAGGCGCGGAGATCGTCCGCGCCGTGGACACCGTGCCGGAGCTTGCCGACGAGGCCTTCGGCGAGCGCGCCCCGCCGCCCGTCTGCCTGAAGGCGCGCGACCTGCGCGACGGCTACGACGTGACGACGCCGGACCGGGTCTGGCTCTCCTTCAACTGGCTGACGCACCGCCGCGGCGCCGCCGAGCTGCTCGCGGACTTCCGCGCCGTCGTGGCGGGCGCGCTCGCGGCGGCACTCGACGCAGAGGACGGGCACGCCGCCCGCCACCGGGGCACGGAGAAGCGCAGGACGGACGGCGTCGTGCTCACCTATGCCGACCTCCTCGACAGGGTGCGTGAGCGCGGCGGCGAGGCGGCGCTCGGCCGGCTGGAGCGGCTCGACGCGGAGGTCTCGGGCGGCGGCGATCCGCTGAAGGCGAGCCGCAAGATCGTCGCGGCGGCCGCGACGGAGGCGGGCATCGAGGGGCCGGCGGTGATCGTCGGCTTCGCCAGCCTGCACTATCCGCTCGTCCACCTCGACCGAAACGGCGAGGCCGGGCAGCGGATGCGGGAGAGGCTTGCCGCCGTCACGGCGGAGGTGGCGGCGCGCCACGGCACCGGCATCAAGTTCAAGCAGATCTTCGCCGGCATTTCGGACATGAGCTTCCTCGGCCACCGCCCGACGACGGACGAAACCGGCCTCATCGCCGCCAACACGCCGTCCGCCGCCTTCACCGATCGGGCACCCGAGGGCCTCCTCGCCTTCCCGACCGTCAACATCGGTCCCTGGGGCCGGGACTACCACCAGAAATGGGAGCGCGTGCACGCGCCCTATACGTTCGGCGTGCTGCCGGACCTCGTCTTCGAGGCGGCCGTCGCCTGCCTGAAGCCGTAAGGCTCAGGCGGCGAGCCGTCCGGCGCCGACCACCCGGCCGAGCCGGGCGATGCCCTCGGCGATCGTCGCCTCGTCGGCGCGGGAGAAGCTGAGGCGCAGCGTGTTGGCGCCGCTGCCGTCGGCATGGAAGGCCTGGCCCGGCACGAAGGCGACCTTCTCCGTCTCGATCGCGCGGGCGAGCAGCGCCGCCCCGTCCATGCCGGCCGGCAGCGTCACCCAGACGAACATGCCGCCCTCCGGCTTCGTCCAGGAAACGCCCGGCGGCATGTGACGGGCGAGCGCCGCCAGCATGGCATCGCGGCGGCTGCTGTAGGCGGCGCGGATCTTCTCCGCCTGCGTAGCGAAGTGCCGCGCGGCGACATGGGCGACGGCCATCTGGTTGACGGTCGAGGAATGCAGGTCCGCCGCCTGCTTCATCAGCACCAGCTTGCGGACGACGGGGGCGGCCGCGACGATGAAGCCGACGCGCAGGCCGGGCGCCAGCGTCTTGGAGAAGCTGCCGCAATAGATTGTCCGCGCGGCGTCGATATGACCGGTCCGAGCGATGTCGAGCGCGAGGATCGGTGGCACCGGCTCGCCGTCGTAGCGCAGCGACTGGTAGGCGGCGTCCTCGATCACCGGGATGTCGAGCTCGGCGGCGAGGTCGAGCAGCCTCTCGCGGCCCGCCCGGTCGACGGTCTCGCCGGTCGGGTTGGCGAAATCGGCGGAGAGATAGGCGAACTTGACGCGCCCGCCGGCCTCCGCGGCCGCGGCGCGATAGGCCGCCGGGGTACGGTTGCCGGAGAGGTTCAGCCGGTCGTAGGCGGGCTCGTAGGCGTTGAAGGCCTGAAGCGCGCCGAGATAGGTCGGCGAGGTGACGAGCGCGGTGTCCTTCGGCGAGAGGAAGAGCTTTCCGAGATAGTCGAGCCCCTGCTGCGAGCCGGAGACGATGAAGACGTTCTCGGCCGTGCAGGGAATGGCGAGCCCGGCCATTTCGCCGACCAGCCAGTCGCGCAACGGGCGGAAGCCTTCGCTGACGGAATATTGCAGGCCGGCCGCCGCCGCCTCGCCCGACAGCGCCTCGGCATAGGCCTCGGCGAAGGCCTCTTTCGGAAACAGCGCGGGATCGGGAATGCCGCCGGCGAACGAGATGATGTCCGGCCGTTCGAGCAGTTTCAGCAATTCGCGGATTTCGGATGCCTTCATGCGCGACGCGCGGGTCGCGAAGGCCTGGTCCCATGTGAACATCGGGGCTTCCTCGGGCTTTTTCCTCAGCCCGCAGCACATCACGGCCCCGAAATTATGTCAACAATGCTGACCTAAATAAACGCACGAAGGAAACCTGCCGCCGGGACGGCGTATCCTTCCAGGTCGGTCCGCCCCCGACCCCGGTCAGGTCGTCCGGTCGCCGTAAAGGCTCAGCAGCACCAGCATGGCAATGCAGCCGAGGATGAAAACGTCGAACCAGGCGAAGTAGTGGAGCAATGTCGTCATCGAACGATCCTCCCGATTGTGAAACGGGATACGACGACAGTTTGTTCCTCTTTGCACTTCATGGCAAACGAAAGGAGCCGGACGGTTTCCCGCCCGGCTCCGGAATGCTTGCGTCCATCTTCCCATCGAGGGGAAGGCAAGGCGCGAACGGTCAGTTGACGGCCTTGTCGACCAGCTTGTTCTTGCCGATCCAGGGCATCATGCCGCGCAGCTTGGCGCCGACTTCCTCGATCTGGTGGGCGTCGTTGTTGCGGCGGATGCCCTTGAAGCGGGCGCCGCCGGCCTTCCATTCCTGCATCCACTCGGAGGTGAACTTGCCGGTCTGGATGTCCTTCAGCACGCGCTTCATCTCGGCCTTCGTCTCGGCGGTGATGATGCGCGGGCCGGAGACGTATTCGCCCCACTCGGCGGTGTTGGAGATCGAGTAGTTCATGTTGGCGATGCCGCCTTCGTAGATCAGGTCGACGATCAGCTTCACCTCGTGCAGGCACTCGAAATAGGCCATTTCCGGGGCGTAGCCGGCTTCCACCAGTGTCTCGAAGCCGGCGCGGATCAGCTCCACCAGGCCGCCGCAGAGCACGACCTGCTCGCCGAAGAGGTCGGTTTCGCACTCTTCCTTGAAATTGGTCTCGATGATGCCCGAACGGCCGCCGCCGACGCCGCAGGCGTAGGAGAGCGCGAGGTCGAGGGCGTTGCCGGAGGCGTTCTGATGCACGGCGACGAGGCAGGGCACGCCGCCGCCCTTCTGGTATTCGCCGCGCACCGTGTGGCCCGGTCCCTTCGGCGCGATCATGACGACGTCGACCGAGGCCTTCGGCTCGATCAGGCCGAAATGGACGTTGAGGCCGTGGGCGAAGGCGATCGCCGCGCCGTCGCGGATGTTGCCGGCGATCTCGCCCTTGTAGATGTCGGCCTGCAACTCGTCCGGCGTCGCCATCATCAAGAGGTCGGCCCACTTGGCGGCGTCCGCCACGGTCATGACCTTGAAGCCGTCGGCCTCGGCCTTCTTGACGGTCGGCGAGCCGGCCTTGAGCGCGATCGCCACGTTCTTGGCGCCCGAATCCTTGAGGTTGAGCGCATGCGCCCGGCCCTGCGAGCCGTAGCCGACGATGGCGACGTTCTTCGCCTTGATGAGGTTGAGATCGGCATCACGATCGTAATAGACGCGCATCGATGGTTCCTTCCCTTCGCTTGTCCGTTGCGTTTCGACCGGCGGCTCCCCGCCGGCTTCCGAGCATTCCCGCTTTTCTCCGAAAGGCGAGACCGCTCAATTCCCTTGTCTTCACGCATGTCCGCAGGCGAACCGCGTCGCGCCCTTGCCGGAGATGCTCTAGCTTTCCACGCCGTAGAGCGTGAGGAAGGCGTCGACCGCCTTCTCCGCCCGCGGCGAGAATTCCTTCTTCAGCGCGCCCCGGTCCTCGCCGAGCAGCATGCGCAGGTGCATGTCCGAGACGATCAGGCCGTAGAGCGTGCCGTAGGCCTCCTCGGCGTCGTCGAAGGCGATGAGCCCCGCCTTGCGCCCCGCCTCCAGCAGCGCCGTCGCCCGCCTGCCGATCTGCCGCCGGCCGCGCTCCTGCAGCAGGCGGCCAAGCTTGGCGCCCTCGCGGCTCGCCTGGCCGATCGCCAGCCGGTTCAGAGCCAGCGACACCTCGCCCGACAGCACGTCGATCAGGTCGCGCGCGAAAACCGTCAGGTGCCGGCGCAGGCTTGCCGCCGACAGCGCGCCGGCGCCCGCCTCGACCGTGCGCACCTTGCCGGCCTGGTAGGCGATCATCGCCGAGAGCAGCCCGTCGCGGTCGCCGAACCACTTGTAGAGGCTTTCCTTCGAGCAGTTCGCCGCGCGCGCCACGCCCGCCGTCGTCAGCGCCTTCTCGCCGCCCTCGACCAGCAGGCCGAGCGCGCGTTCGAGGACCGCGCCCTGACGTTCCGTCAGGCCCGCGGCCGCGCCTTCCCCGCCCTGTTCGACGACCTGCAAAATATCCGGCTCCATTCGCCCGAAATTGCGTACCGTACGGTACGGTTCGCCATCTTCTAGCGGCATCCCGCTCCCGGGTCAACACCCCTCGACTCGCTCTTTTCCGCCGGCGAAGACCGCGCAAGGCGCCGTGCGGCCGGCGAAAAAGTTGCTGCGCCGCACAAGAGGCGAGAAATTTTCTTTCCGTTATCCTTTTGATTTGAAACAAGAGTTCATAACAATCGTTACGTATGCGACGAAAGGACAAAATTTTTCGCTTCCCAAGAGATGTCCCGTCGTTAACAATCGTGAAAGCCCGCGTTGCCCGGCAACCGGAGCCTTTGCAGGAGTAGACGTCAACGCCTTTGCGCAAAGGAGACAGAAAATGCTGAATTTCCTGCCTGACCTTCACGAAGGACACGCTCCCATCACGCTGCAACAACTGTTCGGCGACGCTCTCGAGGCCTTCGATGCCTGGGAGGAAGGACGCGCCGAGCCGACCGTTATCTACGAGGACCGCCTGCTGCCGATCGGCACCGTCTTCGAAAGCATGCGCGGCTGCACCGACATCCTGCCGCGCGTGATGGCGGACATCCTGTCCGACAAGCTCGCGGCCAATCCCGCGGCGACCGACGCCGAGATCCTGACCTTCTCCGACGCGGCCCGCATCGCCGGCGCCCTCGTCGAGCAGAGGCGGCTATGCGGCGAGGCGGCGATCGCCGCCTTCCTCGACCACCACCGCGTCGACAAGCGCCGCCCGGCCTGAACACGGAAGGCCCCGCTCGCGGGGCCTTATACATTGGAAGGCCGGAACATCGGTTACGATGTTCCGGCCTCTTGTCATTGTGGTGGTT
>NZ_JANFDG010000014.1 GCF_024609765.1 Shinella pollutisoli | reverse complement strand
CTTCCCGACGACGATGTTCACGGTGCTGTTCGCGCTCGCCCGCACGGTCGGCTGGATCGCCCAGTGGAACGAGATGATCGAGGATCCGGAACAGCGCATCGGCCGTCCGCGCCAGCTCTATGTCGGCGCACCGAAGCGCGACTACGTGCCGGTCTCCAAGCGCTGAGCCGCACGCAGCCCAAGAAAGAAAAGCCCGGTCAATCGCGACCGGGCTTTTTCGTTTGCAGGAGATCGAGGACGACGCGGGCGGCCGTCTCTCCGGGCGGCCTTTCCGTCTGCATGCGGGCATGGACGGCGTCGAAGCCCTCCAGCATGGCGCGGCGCTGCAGCGTGTCCGCCGACAGCCGCTCGAACCAGCGAGTCAGGCTGCCCGGGCGCACGACCTCGTTCACGTATTCCGGGACGATGGTGTAGTCGGCGATCAGGTTCGGCAGCGCCGCCGTCCAGATGCGGATGCGGCCGGCAAGGAGCTTCATCAGCCAGTCGACCTTGTAGGCGGAGACGACGGGGACACGGGCGAGCGCCAGCTCGAGGATGACGGTCCCGGAGGCGGCGATGGCGGCATCGGCCTCCGCGAAGGCGCGCCACTTGGCGTCCTGCGCGGTGGTGATCTCCGGCGGGACGGGCCAGCCGGCGGTGAGGCGCCGCACCAGCGCCTCCTGGCGCGGCACGGTGGGCAGCAGGAAGCGGATGCCGGGATTGCGCTGCGAGAGCTCCTGCGCCGCCGCGCCGAAGACCGGCAGCAGCCGGTTGATCTCGCCGGCGCGCGAGCCCGGCAGCAGCAGGCAGGTCTTCGCCGCGCTGTCCGGCCGCGCAAGCCGCGCGGCGCGGATACGGGCGATGGCGGGGTCGCCGGCCAGACGATGGCCGACATAGGTGGTCGGCGGGCCGGAGAGGCGCCGCATCGCCTCGGGCTCGAAGGGCAGCAGCGCCAGCACGTGGTCGACATAGGCGCGCATGCGCGGCGCGCGCTCCTCCTTCCAGGCCCAGACGCTGGGGCAGACGTAATCCACCACCGGCAGGTCCGGCAGGGCCTTCCGCACGCGGCGGGCGACGCGGTGGGTGAAGTCTGGGCTGTCGACGATGAGGAGCAGGTCGGGGCGCGCGGCGATAACCGCATCCGCCGTCTGGCGGATGCGCCGCAGCAGCGACGGCAGGCGCTTCAGCACCTGCGACACGCCCATGATGGAGAGCTCGGAGAAGTCGAAGAGCGAGACGAGCCCTTCCCGCTCCAGCGCCTCGCCGCCGACGCCGACCAGCTCGACGGGCCCCGGATGCAGGCGGCGGAGGGACGCCACGAGATCGCCGCCGAGCAGGTCGCCGGAAACCTCGCCGGCGATGACGGCGATCTTCAGCGGACGGTCCGTCATGGCACGTTCCCCCTTTCCCGCGGGCAGATGCCGGTGACGAAGAGGCCCGCCGCATCCGCCTCCGCCGCGAGCGCCTCGCGCTCCAGCACCAGCGAGCGCCCCGCCTCGACGGCGATGCCGGCGAGCCCCGCCGCGCGGATGCGGCGCAGGGTCTCGCGGCCGATCGCCGGCAGGTCGGCGCGGAAATCCTGTCCCGGCTTGCAGAGCTTCACCAGCACGCCCCTGCGGCGCCGGGAGATGCGGCCTTCGGCGCGCAGCGCCGCGACGCGCTCCAGCATGTCGTCCGTGCCTTCGGCCCCCTCCAGCGCCACCACGCGCCCGCCGACGGCGACCGCCCCCTGGCCGATGTCGAGCCGGCCGAGCGCCAGCGCGGCCTCCGCGGCGGCGGCGATGTCGGCCTCGGCCGCCGCATCCGGGCGGACGCGGCCGAGCGGGCCCGGCGCGGCGAGAAGGTCGGGCACGATCTCGTGCGCGCCGACGACGCGCACGCCCTCGCCCTCGAGCAGGCGGATCACCATCTTCAGGACGGCGTCGTCCCCGCCCTTGAGAAGGGTCCGCACCACGCCCGGCAGGCGGGCGATCGCGGCGAGCGGTGCGCGGATGTCGCGCCATTCCGGCCGGCGCCGCACCCAGCCGGAGAGCACGGCGCGGCCGATGCCGTTCTCGGCAAGGCCCGCGCGCAATCCCGCATAATCGCCGACGGAGACTATCCGATGCTCGAAGCCGGCCCAGTCCTCGGTGGATTCGGCGCGCAGCGCGAAGATGAAGGGATTTTCGCCGTGCGCGCGCGCCGCGTCCGCGACGTAGCGCGGCAGGAGGCCGCCGCCGGCGATGATGGCCAGCCTGTCCTGCGTCCCGGGCCGGCCCGCCGGCATGCCGGTCAGCCCTTGCCGCGATGCGGCGAGGAGAGCGCGCGGTCGCTGTCGGCGGCGATGAAATCGAGGATCTCGATCACCGGCGGGCAATCGGCATAGTCGCCGCGGATCGCCGCGGCATTGGCGCGGATCGAGCCTTCCGCCTCGAAGATCTGCTTGAAGGCGCGGCGGACCTGGTGGATCACCGGCTTCTCCATGCCGGCACGCGACATGCCGACGACGTTGAGGCCGCCGAGGATGCCGGGGTTGCCGTTGAGCATGCCGTAGGGGATGACGTCGTAGGAGACCGCCGAGAGGCCGCCGATGAAGGCCTGGCGGCCGATGCGGGTGAACTGGTGCACGGCCGAGCCGCCGCCGAGGATGGCGCGGTCGTCCACCCGGACGTGGCCCGCGAGCATGACGTTGTTCGACAGGATGACGCCGTTGCCGATCCGGCAGTCGTGCGCGACGTGGGAATTGGCGAGGAACAGGTTGCCGTTGCCGACCACCGTCTCGCCGCCGCCCTCGGTCGTGCCGGTGTTCATCGTCACGCCTTCGCGGATGGTGCAGTCCTCGCCGACGACAAGCGTCGTCTCGGCGCCGTCGTGGTGCAGGCTCTGCGGGTCGCCGCCGATCACGGCGTTGGAGAAGATGCGCGTGCGGCGGCCGATGGTCGTGCGGCCGGTGACGACGGCATGCGCCAGAAGCTCCACGTCATCGTGGAGGACGACCCTCGGACCCACATGGCAGAAGGGCCCCACCACGACGTTCTCGCCGACGACCGCGCCCTCCTCCACGACGGAAAGCGGGTGGATCTTCGCGCTGGCGGCTATCATCTGCTGCTGTCTTCCTTGTTGACGATCATCGCGCCGATATCAGCTTCGGCGACGAGATGCCCATCAACTTTTGCATCGCAATGAAACTTCCAGATATTGCCGCGCTGCTTCTGCTTGACGACGTGGAACTCGACGCGGTCGCCCGGAACGACCGGCCTGCGGAAGCGCGCATTGTCGATCGTCATGAAATAGACGAGGTTCGAGCCGGTGCCGGCCTTGCGCGCGCAGATCGCGCCCGCCGTCTGCGCCATGCCCTCGATCAGCAGCACGCCCGGCATGATCGGATTGTCGGGGAAATGGCCTGTGAAATGCGGCTCGTTGACCGTCACGTTCTTGATGCCGACCGCCGACTGGTCGCCGTCGATGTCGACGATCTTGTCGACCAGCAGGAAGGGATAGCGATGAGGAAGGAGCGTCAGAATCTCCCGCAGGTCGGCGATCCCGAGCGTTGCCTTGCTGTCCTCACTCATCCTTGTCCCCCTTTTTTCGACCGCGACTGCTGGACCGCATGGAAATCTCGGCGATGTCGCGCAGGAAATCGCGCATCGGCCGCGCCGGCACGCCGCCGAAGCGCTCGCCCGGCGGAATGTCGGAGACGACGCCGCTCATGGCGGCGATCTGGACGCCGTCGCCGATGGTGATATGGCCGTTGATGCCGCTCGCGCCGCCGATCATCACGCCGTCGCCGATGCGCGTGCTGCCGGCGATGCCGACCTTGCTGACGATGCCGCAATGGCGGCCGATGCGGACGTTGTGGCCGACCTGCACCTGGTTGTCGATCTTCGTGCCCTCGCCGATCACCGTGTCGTCCATGGTGCCGCGGTCGATCGTCGTGTTGGCGCCGATCTCGACATTGTCCTGGATGATGACGCGGCCGACCTGGACGATCTTGATCATGCCGCCCTTCGGGCCTGGGCCGTAGCCGAAGCCGTCCTGGCCGATGCGGGCGCCGGGATGGATGATGACGCCGTTGCCGACGAGCGCGCATTGCACGGTGGCGCCTGCGGCGACGGTACAGTCGCGACCGATGCGCACGCCGGGGCCGATGACCGCGCCGGGGCCGATGCGCGTTCCCGCGCCGATCTCCGCCTCGCGGCCGACGACCGCCATCGGCTCGACCGAGACGTCCGCCTCGAGCCGCGCCGTCGGATCGACGAAGGCGGCCGGCGACACCGCGCCGGCATCGGAAACCATGCGCTCGGGCCGCATCGCCGACGGATAGAGCAGCGCGCCGGCGAGCGCGAAGGCGGTGTGCGGACGGGACGTGACGAGGACGGCGATGTGCGCCGGCACGATCGGCGCGAGCGCGCGCTCGCAGATGAGCGCGGTCGCCCGACAGGTGGCGAGCTCGGAACGGAACCGCCGGGAGAGGATGTAGCAGACGTCCCCTTCCCGCGCGCGATCGACCGGCGACACGCTGCGCACGATCCGGTCGCCCTGCGCGGAATCCAGGAGCTCCGCCCCGACGGCCTGCGCGAAATCGGCGAGACGCACGCCGTCATGCGGCGGAAAGAACCAGTTGTGCTCCATCAGCAAGGCTCCAGAACGTCCGTGTTCGCGCGGTTCTGGACCGACAGCATCAGAACTGCGACGAGATGCCGAACTTGAAGCGCTGGGTCTCGTCGAAGGATTCCTTCTTGACCGGGAACGCGTAGTCGAAGCGCAGCGGACCGAAGGGCGAGGCCCAGATCACGCTGGCACCGACGGAGGCGCGCCACGACATGTCGGTTCCGCGCACGGCATCCGCAGCCACCGTCCGCACGTCGTTGCCGTAGAGCGTCCCCGCATCCGCGAAGAACGCGCCGCGGAAGCCGGAGTCACGGCCGACGAAGGGCAGCGGGAAGGTGACTTCCGCCGAGGCGGTGAAGTAGGTCGTGCCGCCCAGCGCGTCGCCGGTCGAGGTCGCGCGCGGGCCGATGCCGCCGGACTCGAAGCCGCGCAGGTCGTTGGCCGAGAGCGTGAACTGGTCGTAGACCTTCAGGCGGCCGCTCGTCGCCATCACGTGGCCGCCGCCGACCGTCAGCGAGCCGATCAGGTCGGCGTCGTCCATCAGCGTCTGATAGTAGCGGGCCTTACCGGTGATCTTGTAGAAGTCCGAATCGCCGCCGAGGCCGGCGAATTCATGCGTGATATTCGCCAGGATGCCTTCGCGCGGCGTGATGCGGTCGTCCGTCGAATCGTAGTTGATGCTGTGCGAGACGGAGGAGCGAACCCACGGGCTGCCGTTGACGACGTCCTGATAGGGCGACGACAGCTTGGCGAGGTTGCTGGACTTGTAGCGGAAGTCCGTGAAGTTGTAGCGCAGCGTCGTGGACAGCTCTTCGGTGATCGGCGCGGTCACGCGCAGCGTGAAGCCGCGGGTATCGACCGAGTAGAAGTCCTCGCTGTCGTTCTCGCGGCTGAACACGTCGAAGCCGGCGGCGAGACGGTAGCCGAGGAAGTAGGGCTCGGTGAAGGACAGCGAATAGTCGCGCGAGTTGCTGCCGGCACCGGCCGCCACGCGGATATACTGGCCGCGGCCGAGGAAGTTCTTCTCCTCGATCGAGGCCTCGAACTTGAAGCCGCCGTCGTTGCCGGTCTCGTAGCCGGCGCCGATGCCGAACGAGCCGGTCGACTGGTCCTGCACGTCGACGATGATGACGACGCGGTCGGCCGAGCTGCCCGGCGCCGTCGAGACGTTGACGGTCGAGAAGAAGCCGAGCGCCTCCAGGCGGCGCTTGGCGCGCGAGATCATCTCCTGGTTGAAGGCGTCGCCTTCGCCGATGTCGAACTCGCGGCGGATGACGTAGTCGCGCGTGCGGGTGTTGCCGCGGATCTCGATGCGCTCGACATAGGCGCGCTCGCCCTGGTCGACGAGGTAGTCGACGGCGATCGTGCCGTTGCCGAGGTCGCGGTTGCCGCGCGGCGTCACGCGGGCGAAGGGATAGCCCTTCGCGGCGACGCGGCTGGAAATCTCGGACATCGTCTCCTGCACGTCACGGGCGCGGTAGACCTTGCCGGGGCGCGATTCGATGAGGCCCCGCAGCTCCTCCGGATCGACGCCCTCGACGGTCGATTCGACGTTGACCTCGCCGAAATTGTAGCGCTGGCCTTCGTCGACCGTGAAGGTGATCGTGTATTCGTTCGTCGACTCGTCGAGCACCGCCTCGGAGGACAGGACGCGGAAGTCGGCATAGCCGTGGTTGAAGTAGAACTGGCGCAGCGCCTCCTCGTCGGCGCGCAGCTTGTCCTCGCTGTAGACGTCCTTGCGGGTCAGCCAGGAGAAGATGCCGGATTCCTTGGTGATGATCACCGATTCGAGGCGGCTGTTGCTGTAGGCCTGGTTGCCGACGAAATTGATGTTGCCGATCTTCGTGCGGTCGCCCTCGTTGACGACGAAGGCGAGGTTGACGCGGCCGTTGCCGAGCGGATGGACCTGCGTCGTCACGGTCGCGTCGCTGCGGCCGATCGCGGCATAGGCATCGCGGATCGCCTGGATGTCGGCCTCGATCGTCGTCTCGCTATAGGGGCCGAGCGACTGCGAGCGGACGACGCCGCGCAGCTTGTCGTCCTTGATCTTGCGGTTGCCGTTGAAGACGACCTGATTGATGAGCTGGTTCTCGTTGACGGTCACGACGAGCGTGCTGCCGGAAACCGCGATGCGGACGTCGGAGAAGTAGCCGGTCGAGAACAGGCGGCGCACCGAGGCGTCGATGTCCGCATTGGTGAAGTTCTTGCCGGGAACGATGGTGACGTTCGCCTTCACCGTCTCGGCGCTCACGCGCTCTGCGCCGCGAACCTGAATGCTGCGAATGACGGCGGCTTCGGCGGCCGTGGCGGAGACAAGCGTTGCGACGGATCCCCCCGTGACAACCAGGCTCGCCGACAGCGCAACGGCCGATACCGCGTTCAAAAGGTTTGAACCAGCTTTCATCTTCACTACTTACCTTCGTTTCAACGCCCCGGAATGCATACGCCCGAGTCCGGTACGTTTGCCGTTTTAACCGCTTTTGCCATACAAGCAAGCGCGCGGGTTAATTTCTGTTTACTTCAATTCCAACCGTGGCCCATAGGTCACTACGCAGTCGGAACAGGGTAAACAGACCTTTAGCGCAGCCTGCTTTCCGGCCTGCGGCCTCTCCCTCGAATTCCTGCCGCAATCCGCGCGGCCGGCGGTCAGCCGAGCAGCATCGAGATGTCGTTCCAGGTCGCGAAGACCATGAGCATCAGCACGAGCGCCATGCCGATGCGGAATGCGATCTCCTGCGCGCCCGGCCCGACCGGCCTGCCCCGGATTGCCTCCACCGCATAGAACATCAAATGGCCCCCATCAAGTACCGGGACCGGCATAAGGTTCAAAAGTCCAATGGAAACAGACAGAACGGCGGCAAGCTGCAGCAGCGCGGCAACACCTAGCGTCGCCATCTGGCCCGACGCCTGGGCGACGCGGATCGGCCCGCCGAGCTGATCGGCCTTCATGCGGCCCGTCACGAGATTCGCGAGATAGTCGAAGGTGCCGGTGACGATGTGCCAGCTCTGGATCACGCCCTGCCCCACGGCCTCCACCGGACCGTACTCGACGACGCGGAAATTGCCCGCCTCCTGGTTGGTGACGATGCCGATGATGCCGAGCTCCATCTTGTTGCCGAACTGGTCGGTCATCTCGGTGCGCTCGGGAACCATCGGCAGGTCACGCGTCTCGCCGTTCCGGCTGATGGTGACGAGGATCTCGATCTCCGGGCGCACGCTCACGTAGCGGCGCACGTCGTCGAAGGTGGCGACCGGATGGCCGTCGAGCGCCACGAGCAGGTCGCCGGGGCGCACGCCCGCGGCTTCCGCCGCACTTCCCGCGCGCACCTCCGCCACGACCGGATCGGCGATCTGCCGGCCGTAGATGGAGAACATCACGGCGAAGATGGCGATGGCGAGGACGAAATTGGCGATCGGGCCGGCGGCGACCGTGACGGCGCGCTTCCACAGCGCCGCGCCGAGGAAGGTCCGCTTTCGCTCCGTCTCCGGAAGCGCGGCGAGCGCATCGTAGTCCGGCGTCGAGGCGGCGTCCTCGTCGCCGAGGAATTTCACGTAGCCGCCGAGCGGGATCGCCGAGAGCTTCCAGCGGGTGCCGTGCCGGTCGGTGAAGCCGAAGAGCTCAGGCCCGAAGCCGACGGAGAAGGCGGTGATGCCGATGCCGGACCAGCGGCCGGCGAGATAATGGCCCATCTCGTGCACGAAGACGATCAGCGTCAGCACGATCAGGAAGGGCAGGATGTAGCCCGTCAGGAAGCCGGCCGAGCCGGACAGGAATTCCATGGAGATCGTCCTCCCTTTCGTGGGGTCAGCGGCCCAGAAGCAGCGCGCCTGCCGGCATGCCCGCCCCGCCCATGATCAGGGCTTCGCCGAGGATGACGATGAACGCGGCGAAACAGGCGAAAACAAGGCCGTCGACGCGGTCCATCACGCCGCCGTGGCCGGGAATGAGGCGGCTCGAATCCTTGACGCCGAAACGCCGCTTGATGAAGGATTCGCCGAGGTCGCCGATCTGGCTGCAGACCGACAGCAGGAGCGCGAGGACGGGAATGCGCAGGCCGTCCGCGCCGTAGAACGCCGCATGGAGGAGCGTGCCGGCGATCACCGCGCAGATCGTGCCGCCGATGGCGCCGGACCAGGTCTTGCCGGGCGAGATCGGCGGCGCGAGCTTCGGGCCCCTGAGCGCCCGGCCGATGAAGAAGGCGCAGATGTCGGTCGCCCAGACGACGGCGAAGAGGAACAGCATCGCGACAAGGCCCGACGGGTCGCCGCCGCGGATCGCCGCGAGCGAGAGCCCCGACAGGCCGGCATAGATGATGCCGCCGACGAGCCAGCCGTCGGCGCGCCGGAAGACCGCCATTTCCGCAAGGCCCGCGACGAGCACGAGGAGCAGCAGGCCCGCCCCCGCATTCACATAGTCGAAGAGGGTGAGGAGCGCGACGAGCGCGACGACGCACCAGCCGGCGACGTTGCCGACGCGGTCCTTCTCGGCGATGCGCGTGATCGTCGACCACTCGTAATAGAGAAGGAGGGCGATCGCCGCCGAAAACAGCCGGAAGGCCAGGCCGCCCGCCCAGGTCGCCGCCAGCACAACGGCGGCGAGCACGACGGCGGAGGCGATGCGCAGGCGCAGTTCGCTCGACATCACGAACCCACCGCCAGCGTCGGCTGCAGCCCGCCGAAGCGGCGTTCGCGCATCGAATAGCGGGCGAGCGCCGCCAGGAAGGTCTCGCGCGAGAAATCGGGCCAGAAGTCCGGCACGAACATCAGCTCGGAATAGGCGGCCTGCCAGAGCAGGAAGTTCGACAGCCGCTCCTCGCCGCTGGTGCGGATGATGAGGTCGGGATCGGGAATGCCGGCGGTATCGAGAGAGGCGCCGATCCGCTCGGGCGTGATCGCGGACGGATCGAGCCGGCCGGCGGCCACCTCGCCCGCGAGCTTGCGCACGGCGCGGGCGATCTCGTCGCGGGCGCCGTAGTTGAAGGCGATGACCAGCGTGATGCCGGTGTTCAGCCGGGTCGTCTCCTCCGCTTCCAGGAGCAGCGGCAGCAGGTCGCTTCTCAGATTGGCCCGGTCGCCGATGACGCGGATGCGCACGTTCTCGCGATGGAGCGAGGCGAGGTCGCGGCGGATGAAGGTCTTGAGCAGGCCCATCAGGTCGGAGATCTCGCTCTGCGGCCGGTTCCAGTTCTCGGAGGAGAAGGCGAAGAGCGTGAGATAGGCGACGCCGCATTCCGCCGCGGTGCGCACGGCCTCGCGCACCGTCTCCACGCCCTTGCGGTGGCCCATGGTGCGCGGCAGGCCGCGGGCGTTCGCCCAGCGTCCGTTGCCATCCATGATGATGGCGACATGGGCCGGGACGGTGCTGGGCGGAAGAGACGACATGAGCGATCCGGAGCGGGAGGAGACGGGAAAGGCCGGGCGCAGCCTAGACCTGCATGATTTCCTTTTCCTTCTCGGCGAGCAAGCGCTCGACCTCGACAATCGTCTCGTCGGTCATCTTCTGGACTTTTTCCGACTGGCTGCGGGACATGTCCTGGCCGATCTCGCCGTCCTTCTCCGCCTTCTTCAGGTCGTCCATGCCGTCGCGGCGCACGTGGCGGATCGCCACCTTCGCCTTCTCGGCATAGTCGTGGGCGACCTTGACCAGCGACTTGCGGCGCTCCTCGTTCAGCTCCGGCAGCGGGATGCGGAGGTTCTGGCCGTCGATGATCGGGTTGAGGCCGAGGTTCGATTCGCGGATGCCGCGCTCGACCGCGCCGACCATGCCCTTGTCCCAGACCGAGACGGAGAGCATGCGCGGCTCGGGCACGGAGATGTTGGCGACCTGGTTCAGCGGCACGCGCGAGCCGTAGGCCTCGACGAGGACCGGATCGAGCACGTTGGCGGACGCGCGCCCCGTGCGCAGCGAGGCGATATCGTTCTTGAACGCGGAAACGGCGCCCTCCATGCGGCGCTTCAGTTCCGTCATGTCAACACCTTCACTCATCGGAATACTCCCATTTTCAGAAAGCGGCTGCGCGCGGACCGTGCGCGCCGACTCAGAATCAGTTGTCGGTTACGATGGTACCGCGTCCGCCACCGGTCAATATTTCGGCAAAACCGCCCTTCTCGTGGATCGAGAACACGACGATCGGGATCGCGTTCTCCCGCGCCAGCGCCACCGCCGCGACGTCCATCACCGCAAGGCCCTTCTCCAGCACCTCGCTGTGGGTGAGCCGGTCGAAGCGGGTCGCGGCCGGGTCCTTCTTCGGGTCGGCGGAATAGATGCCGTCGACCTGCGTGCCCTTGAAGAGCGCCTCCGCGCCCATTTCGGCCGCGCGCAGCGCGGCGGCGGAATCGGTGGTGAAGAAGGGATTGCCGGTGCCGCCGGCGAAGATCACGACGCGGCCGAGCGAGAGGTGATGGAGCGTGGCGCGCTGCGAGAAGCTCTCGCAGATCTCCGGCATGGCGATGGCCGAGAGCACGACCGTGTCGATGTCGAGCTTGCGCAGCGAGGTGGCGAGCGCGAGCGCGTTGATGACGGTGGCGAGCATGCCCATGTGGTCGCCGGTCACCCGGTCGCCGCCCTTGGAGGCGACGGCCACGCCGCGGAAGATGTTGCCGCCGCCGACGACGACTCCCACCTCCACGCCGAGCGCGCGCGCCTCGGCGATGTCGGAGGCGATGCGGTCGGCGACCGCGACGTCGATGCCAAAACCCTGCGATCCCATCAGCGCCTCGCCGGAGGCTTTCAAGAGAACACGTTTGTAGAGTGGCTTGGCAGTCATCGTCGCTCCTGAAGTTTCGGCCCCCGCAGCCCGGCATGCCCGATACACGAAGGGCGCCGCGTTGTCACGCGGCGCCCCCGTTCTTTTCCCCGACAGGGTTGAAGAAAATCAGCCCTTGGCGGCGGCGGCCACTTCCGCGGCGAAGTCGGTCGCTTCCTTCTCGACGCCTTCACCCAGCAGCAGGCGGGCCATGCCGGTGACCTCGATCGGCGCGCCGACGGTCTTTTCGGCTTCCTTGACGGCCGCGCCGACCGTGAGGTCGGGGTTCATGACGAAGGCCTGCGAGAGAAGGGCGACTTCCTCGAAGAACTTGCGCATGCGGCCTTCCACCATCTTCTCGATGATGTTGTCCGGCTTGCCGGAGGCGCGCGACTGCTCGATGAAGACGTTGCGCTCGCGCTCGGCGACAGCCGCGTCGACTTCCTCGGCGCGGATGGCGAGCGGGTTCGTCGCGGCGACATGCATGGCCACCTGGCGGCCGATCACGGCAAGGGCTTCCTTGTCGCCGGTCGACTTCAGCGCGACGAGCACGCCGAGCTTGCCAAGGCCGTCGGCGACGCCGTTGTGGATGTAGGTGGCGACGACGCCGTCATCGACCGACAGCAGCGCGGCACGGCGCAGGTTCATGTTCTCGCCGATTGTAGCGATGGCGTCGGTGATGGTCTCCTGCACAGACTTGCCGGTCGCCGGATAGGTGGCGGCGGAGATCGCCTCGACGGAGCCGTCGGTGCCGAGCGCCACGGAGGCCACGCCGCGCACGAGGTCCTGGAAGGCGTCGTTGCGGGCGACGAAGTCGGTCTCGGAGTTGATCTCGACGACGACGGCCCTGGTGCCGGCGGCCGCGATGCCGATCAGGCCCTCGGCGGCGGTGCGGCCGGACTTCTTGTCGGCCTTGGCGATGCCCTTGGCGCGCAGCCAGTCGACGGCCGCTTCCATGTCGCCGTTGGTCTCGGCGAGCGCCTTCTTGCAATCCATCATGCCTGCGCCGGTCTTCTCGCGCAGTTCCTTCACCATTGCTGCAGTAACAGTCATCGTATCGCCTCTTTGCGGGTTCTGGGGGAAGCCGGCGGGCGCTGCGCTCCGCTGGTCCCGGTTTTCGGCAGGGATGGCCCCTGGATGTAACGGTATGATGAACGGATCATCCTTCGCGCTCCCGGCGGCCATCGCGGCGCCGGAAACGAACAAGGCCGCTCGACCTTTCGGCGGAGAACGGCCTTGTCCTGATTTTTCAACGGGAAGCGGCGGGAACCGCCGCCGCCCTGTCCGATCAGACTTCGGCCGATCAGGCTTCGGTTTCGTCCAGCGCCGGCTCGACCGGAGCCTCGGCGGACGCGCCGATGTCGCGGCCGGAAGCGCCCTGCTGGCGCGCGATGCCGTCGATGGCGGCGCGAGCGATCAGGTCGCAATAGAGCGCGATGGCGCGCGAGGCGTCGTCGTTGCCGGGGATCGGGAAGTCGATCGGGTCCGGATCGCAGTTGGAGTCGATGATGGCGACGACCGGGATGCCGAGACGCTTGGCTTCCTCGATCGCGATCGATTCCTTGTTGGTGTCGATGATGAACATCAGGTCCGGCGTGCCGCCCATGTCACGGATGCCGCCGAGGGCCTTTTCCAGCTTCTCGCGCTCGCGCTCGAGGTTCAGGCGCTCCTTCTTGGAGTAGCCCGAGGATTCCGAGGAGAGGATCTCGTCGAGCTTGCGCAGGCGCTGGATCGAGTTGGAGATCGTCTTCCAGTTCGTCAGCATGCCGCCGAGCCAGCGGGCGTTGACGTAATACTGGGCCGAGCGCTTGGCGGCGTCGGCGATGATCTCGGACGCCTGGCGCTTGGTGCCGACGAAGAGGACGCGGCCGCCGCCGGCGACGGTGTCGCTGACGACCTGAAGGGCGCGGCTCAGCATCGGGACCGTCTGGGCGAGGTCGATGATGTGGACGTTGTTGCGGTCGCCGAAGATGTACGGCTTCATCTTCGGGTTCCAGCGGTGGGTCTGGTGGCCGAAGTGAACGCCGGCTTCCAGAAGCTGGCGCATGCTGAAATCAGGCAAGGACATGCCTTTTTCTCCTTTTCCGGTTGAACCTCCGCAAGGCGATCAGCCGACCCTCACCGGGTCCGCCACCGGCGGAACCGTCCGGATGTCTCCCGGACCGTCCCATGCCTTACGTGTGGAATGGCTGCCCCTTAACCGCAGTTTTCCGGCAAATCAAGGGCAGCGGGGTAAAAATGTGCCCCCGTCCGGCCTGCCGGCCACCTTCTCCTCGCAAGCGGAGAGAAGGAAACAAGCCGCATGGTTTTCCCGAACCGCCATTGTCTCGTGGGGCAGGTCCCCTCTCCCCGCCCGCGGGGAGAGGGTTAGGGCGAGGGGTAAGCCGCGAGGAATGCCCTACCGGCACTCTTCCTGCTTGAACATCTCCAGCTTGGCGAGCTTGCCGGAGATGACGAACTCGCCGTAGTCCATGGTGAGGTCGCGGGTGATCCCGTTCTCGTAGAGCTTGAAGGACATGCGGTAGACGGGCAGCGCGTCGCCGCCGCTGCTCACGTCGTCGTAATAGGCGATCGAGACCGGCCAGAAGGCCTGGGCGGAGAAGCTGCCGGCCCGGTCGGCGTCGGGATCGCCCGCCTCCGGCATCTCCTTCCTGCCGACGACCGTCGTGGTGATCAGCGTCTTGTCGCCTGAATCCGAGCCGTCGAAGATGCGCGACTCGAAGAAGCGGTCGCCCTTGCGGGCGCGCTCGATCACCTCGATCATGTGCTCGGTCGGAAAGCGGCTCTCGGCAAGCTCCACCTGGCGCTTTTCCGGAGCGGAGAGATCGACGCTGACGCCGCCCTTGTTCTCGTGGGCGGAACCGCGCACCTCCTTGTCCAGCTTCTCGTCGGTGAAGGAGCGGGTGAGGAAGCGGAAGCTGCCGCTCTTCAGGTCCTCGTAGGTGGTCGTCTGCTGGTCGGTGAGGCGGGTCTCCTCGCCGGTGTCGACCTGGGTGACGAAGCGGAAGCTGACGGTATAGCCCTCGCAGGGGCTGCCGTTGAACTCGTAGACCATGCGGCCGTACATGCCGGCGATGCCGGAGCGCTCGGAGGCATCCTTCAGCTGGAGATCGTAGACGGCGCGGTGCGGCGCGAGCCCGGGCGCCGGCGTGGCCCGGGCGGGCGCGCCGATGACGACGGTGCATGCCCCGGCCAGGACGACCGCGGCAAAGGCTGAACGAAACATCCGTTTCCTCCTGTTGGACTCGGTCGGGATGTTATAAGAACTCTTCCGGCAAAAGCGAGGCAATATCGCCGCCCGCATCACATTGTCATGTCGCAAGAGGAAACCGGAATGTCCGCTGAAATCGAAAACCGCGTCAAGGAACTGGGCTACGACATTCCCGTGGCCGCAGCGCCGGCCGCGAACTACGTGCCCTATGTCGTCAGCGGCTCGATCCTGCACATTGCCGGCCAGCTGCCGATGCTCGAAGGCAAGCTCGCCGTCACCGGACATCTCGGCAGGGACGTCGACGTCGCCGCCGGCCAGAAGGCGGCGGAGCTTTGCGCCGTCAACCTGCTCGCCCAGGCCAAGGCCGCGCTCGGCGACCTTTCGCGCATCAGGCGCGTCATCAAGATCAACGGCTTCGTCGCCTCCGCCCCCGACTTCGTCGAGCAGCACCTCGTCATCAACGGCGCGTCGAACCTGCTCGTCGGCGCGCTGGGCGACGCCGGCCGGCACGCGCGGGCGGCGGTCGGCATGGCGGCGCTGCCGCTGAACGCCGCCGTCGAGATCGACGCCATCATGGAAATCGCCTGATGGGCGGGCTCGGCTGGCTGACGGAAAGGCCGATCGCCCACCGCGGCTTCCACGACCGCAACCGCACCGTCTGGGAGAACACGCTTACCGCCTTCGCGCGCGCGGCCGAGGCCGGCTTTTCCATCGAATGCGACCTGCAATATGCCGCGGACGCGGTTCCGGTCGTCTTCCATGACGGCACGCTGAAGCGGGTCTGCGGCATCGACGGCGACGTGCGCAAGCGCACGGCGGCCGAACTCGGGCTGCTGTCGGTCGGCGGCACGGCCGACCGCGTGCCGACGCTCCGGCAGTTGCTAGCCCTCGTCGACGGCCGGGTGCCGCTGATCATCGAGCTCAAGGGACGCACGGGCGACGACGAGGGTTTCGCCATGGCGGTGCTCGACGTGCTGGAAGGCTACGAGGGCCCTGTCGCGCTGATGAGCTTCGACCGCTGGCTGCTCGCGGACCTGAAGGCGCTCGACCCGCCCTGCCCCGTCGGCCTGACCGCCGAGGGCACGACGCCGGAGGAACTCGCATCGCACGAAGAGGCCATGCGCCTCGGCCTCGATTTCATCTCCTACAACTACGAGCACCTGCCGAACGCCTTCGTCGACAGGCAACGCGCCCTCGGCCGGCCGGTCATCACCTGGACCGTGCAGGACGACGAGGCCCGCACCATCACGGCGCTTCATGCGGACCAGATGACCTTCGAGGGATTCGATCCGCGCGAGGCGCTCACGGCCTGACATGGCAGGGCCGCTCGCGATCCGCATCGAGACCAGCCTTTCCGCCGTCCCGGCGGAGGAATGGGCGCGGCTTGCCGGCGCTTCGCGCGGCGATCCGGCAGCACCCTACAATCCTTTCGTAAGCCACGCCTTTCTTTCCGCGCTGGAGGATTCGGGCTGCGCCGTCGCCGATGCCGGGTGGCTCGGCCAGCATCTCCTGCTGCAGGATGAGGACGGCACGCTTCTCGGCGCGCTCCCCGCCTATCTCAAGAGCCACAGCCGCGGCGAATACGTCTTCGACCAGGGCTGGGCCGACGCCTTCGAGCGCGCCGGCGGGCGCTACTATCCGAAGCTGCAGGCCTCAGTACCCTTCACGCCGGCGACCGGGCCGCGGCTGATGCACCGTTCCGGCCGGCCGGCGCCCGACATCCGGGCGGCGCTCGCGGAAGGGTTGAAGGAGCTGACGCGCCGGCACGGCATCTCGTCCGCGCACGCGACCTTCGTGCCGGAGGCGGAGATGGCGGCGTTCGAGGCGGCGGGCTACCTGCACCGCACCGACCAGCAGTTCCATTTCCTCAATGCCGGCTACGGCGCCTACGCGGACTTCCTCGAAACGCTCGCCTCGCGCAAGCGCAAGGCACTGAAGAAGGAGCGGCGCGCGGCGCTGGAGAACGGCATCACCATCGACTGGCTGACGGGGTCCGACCTGACCGAGGAGATCTGGGACCAGTTCTTCGCCTTCTACATGGACACCGGCAGCCGCAAGTGGGGCCGGCCCTATCTCAACCGCCGCTTCTACAGCCTGATCGGCGAGCGCATGGCCGACGACATCCTGCTGGTGATGGCCAAGCGCGGCGGCCGTTACGTCGCCGGGGCGATCAACTTCGTCGGCGGCGACGCGCTCTACGGCCGCCACTGGGGCTGCATCGAGGATCACCCTTTCCTGCATTTCGAGGTCTGCTACCATCAGGCGATCGACTTCGCCATCGCCCGCGGCCTGAAGCGCGTCGAGGCGGGCGCGCAAGGGGAGCACAAGCTGGCGCGCGGCTACCTGCCGGTGACGACCCATTCCGCCCACTACATCGCCCATGCCGGCCTGCGCCGGGCGGTCGCCGACTACCTGGAGCACGAGCGGCGCGAGGTGGAGGCGATGGGCGACTATCTCGCCGACCACGGCCCCTTCCGCCGCGGACCGGAAAACGACACGGACTGAACGATCGGAGACGCGCATGAGCTACGACGACAACAACATCTTCGCAAAAATCCTTCGCGGCGAAATTCCCTCGCACAAGGTCTACGAGGACGAGCACAGCCTCGCCTTCATGGACGTGATGCCGCAGGCGGCGGGCCATGCGCTGGTCATCCCGAAGCAGGGCTCGCGCAACATCCTCGACGCCGACCCGGAAACGCTCTCCCGGCTGATCCCGGTCGTGCAGAAGGTGGCGATCGCGGCGAAGGCGGCTTTTTCGGCCGACGGCGTCACCGTCGTCCAGTTCAACGAGCCGGCGGCCGGCCAGACCGTCTACCACCTGCATTTCCACGTCATCCCGCGCATGGAGGGCGTGGCCCTGAAGCCGCATTCCGGCACGATGGAGGATCAGGCGGTGCTCGCCGCCAATGCGGAGAAGCTCAGGAAGGCACTGGCGCAATGACCCTCGCCCTCACCCGCCGCACCCTCGTCGCCGGTGCGGCCCTCGTCGCCGGTGCGGCCCTCCTCGCCGTCCTGCCCGCGCCGTCCTTCGCCGCCGAACGGCCGGAGGAGATCGTCGCGGCGATCTACGCCGCCTATGACGGCAACGGCAACGGCCCGCAGGACCTGCCCTACACCGCCGATGTCGCCGAGAAACTCTCCGGCAAGGATCACCCGGGCTTCGACTTCTTCATCGACGCGCAGGATTTCGACACCGTCTCGGCGACGGTCAGCCTCGTCTCCGAGAGCGACGCGGACGCGGTGGTGCGCGCCGAGGTTACGAATTTCGGCGAGACGAAGCCGGTCGAGATCGACTTCGTCAAGGACGGCGGGGCCTGGAGGATCGCCAACGTGCGCTATCCGGTCGAAAACGGCTTCGACCTGCGCCAGAGCCTCGGCCTCACCGCACGCTGATCAGGGCCCGGTGAGCGCGAGGCCGGCGGCGAGGAAGGCGATCGCGCCGGCGATGCCGGCGATCTGGCGCCGGCCGGCGAGGAAGAAGCAGGCCGCGCCGAAGAGCACGGCGGCGAGCCGGAGCGCGACCGGCGAGCTTTCGAGCGCGCCGGTCGGAAAGAGGATCATCTTGGCGATCACCGCCGCGACGAGGGCGGTGGCGACCGCCCTCACCCAGTTGATCAGCGCGGAATTCTCGTCCACCCGGTTGCCGGCGACGACGCCGAGCCAGCGCCAGATGTCGGTGGCGAGCCAGCCCGCGACGGCGATGTAGATATAGGGCCACAGACCGTCGAAGCTCATCCCTGCCGCTCCCCCTTCGCCCGCGCCGTGCGCTCGCCCCACCAGGCGAGCGTGCCGCCGAGAAGGCCGGCGAGCAGGATGTCGTATTCCGGCGCGACGGCCGCGAAGACGCCGCCGAGCACGAGGCCGGCGCCGAGCGCGAAGTGCACGACCCGGTGGCGCGCCGACACCCAGATCGAGGTGAGGAAATAGACCGGCGTCAGGAAGAACAGGCAGCCGGAGACGAGCGGCGGGAAGGTCGTGACCGCGCCGTAGGCGAGGCCGACCAGCGCCGTGTTCACCGTCGTCAGCGTGATGCCGAAGCCGGCGAAGAAGGCGACCCTGCCCGCCCGCGGCACGGCGTGGATGCGCTCCATCGCGAAGACCCAGGCGGTGATGGCGATGAAATGCGACAGCAGGAGCAGGAGCCAGGTCGGCGTGCGGCGCGTGCGCATCTCGGGCACCAGCGACGCCACCATCGGCATCATCCGCACGGAGGAGAGCGTGACGGCGAGGAAGGCGGCGGCGAGATGCGTGCCCGAGAGCATCGAGCCGACGAGGATCACCTTGGCCGGCAGCGCCCAGACCATGCCGGTCATGAAGATCACCTGCCCGACCGGGATCCCCGCCTCCGCCGTGAAAGCGGCGAAGCCGACGAAGGACAGCATGAGGATGAAGGACGGCAGGCTGAAGATGCCGCGCATGCCGAGGAGGAAGCAGTCTGTCCGGGACAGGTGCTCAGGCGCTGTGTGCACGGTCAACGAAATCCCCCTCATCCGGCCCTCGGGCCACCTTCTCCCCGCGGGGAGAAGGGAATATCCGCCACCGTCTCGTTTTTTCACCCTTCTCCCCCGCGGGGAGAAGGTGCCGGCAGGCGGATGAGGGGGCTTTCACAAACAAAGCCGGGCGGGAAAAACCCGCCCGGTGGCTCACGGCGACGGCAAAGCCGTCATTTCTTGCGCGGCACCTTGGGCACGATGCCGGACTTGCGCGGCGCCTCGGCCCCGGTATCCGCCTCCGGCTCGGCGGCCTTGCGGCCCTTCGCCCGTGCCGGCGCGGCATCGGCTGAGACCGTCTCGCGCGCCTTGCGGGGCTTTGCCTGCCGCGCGGCGATCTCGGCCTTCGGCTTGATCGGCGCGGTCTCCGGCACGGCGTCGAGGAGAAGGCCCTTCGAGCCGTCCTCCTTCGTCTCGACGGAGACGCGCACGACGCCGCCCTTCTTGAGCTTGCCGAACAGGATCTCGTCGGCGAGCCGCTTCTTGATGTGCTCCTGGATGACGCGGGCGAGCGGGCGCGCCCCCATCTTCTCGTCGTAGCCCTTCTCGGCCAGCCAGGCGATGGCGTCCGGCTTGAGGTCGAAGGTAACGTTGCGCTCGGCAAGCTGCGTTTCCAGCTGCATGACGAACTTCTGCACGACCTGGTGGATCACCGGCGTCGGCAGCGAGCCGAAGGGGATGATCGCGTCGAGGCGGTTGCGGAACTCCGGCGTGAACAGGCGGTTGATCGCCTCCATGTCCTCGCCCTCGCGCTTCGACGAGCCGAAGCCGATGGCGGCCTTGGCCATGTCGGAGGCGCCCGCGTTGGTCGTCATGATCAGGATGACGTTGCGGAAGTCGATCTTCTTGCCGTTGTGGTCGGTGAGCGAGCCGTGATCCATGACCTGCAGCAGGATGTTGTAGAGGTCCGGATGCGCCTTCTCGATCTCGTCGAGCAGCAGCACGCAATGCGGATGCTGGTCGACGCCGTCGGTGAGCAGCCCGCCCTGGTCGAAGCCGACATAGCCGGGAGGTGCGCCGAGAAGCCGCGAGACGGTGTGCCGCTCCATGTATTCCGACATGTCGAAGCGCAGCAGTTCCACGCCGAGCGAGGCGGCGAGCTGCTTGGCGACCTCGGTCTTGCCGACGCCGGTGGGACCCGAGAACAGGTAGCAGCCGATCGGCTTGTTCGGCTCGCGAAGGCCCGCGCGGGCGAGCTTGATCGACGAGGCCAAGGCTTCGATGGCGAGGTCCTGGCCGTAGACGACCGAGCGCAACTCGCGCTCCAGGTTGGCGAGCACCTGCTCGTCGTCCTTGGACACGGTCTTCGGCGGGATACGGGCCATCGTGGCGATGGTCGCCTCGATCTCCTTCTCGGTGATCAGCTTGCGCCGCTTGCCGGCCGGCAGCAGCATCTGCGCGGCCCCCGTCTCGTCGATCACGTCGATCGCCTTGTCCGGCAGCTTGCGGTCGTTGATGTAGCGGGCCGAAAGCTCCACCGCCGTCTTGATCGCCTCGTTGGAGTATTTCAGCTTGTGATACTCCTCGAAGTAGGGCTTCAGCCCCTTCATGATCTCGATCGTGTCGTCGATGGTCGGCTCGTTGACGTCGATCTTCTGGAAGCGGCGCACCAGCGCCCGGTCCTTCTCGAAGAACTGGCGGTATTCCTTGTAGGTGGTCGAGCCGATGCAGCGGATCGCCCCGGAGGAGAGCGCCGGCTTCAGGAGGTTGGAGGCATCCATCGCGCCGCCGGAGGTGGCGCCGGCGCCGATCACCGTGTGGATCTCGTCGATGAAGAGGACGGCGCCCGGATAGTCCTCCAGCTCCTTGACGACCTGCTTCAAGCGCTCCTCGAAGTCGCCGCGATAGCGAGTGCCGGCGAGCAGCGTGCCCATGTCGAGCGAGAAGATGGTGGCGTCGGCGAGCGCCTCGGGCACCTTGCCCTCGACGATGCGCTTGGCGAGCCCCTCGGCGATGGCGGTCTTGCCGACGCCGGGATCGCCCACATAGAGCGGGTTGTTCTTCGAGCGGCGGCAGAGCACCTGGATCGTGCGGTTGACCTCGGCATGGCGGCCGATCAGCGGGTCGATCCGGCCGTTCTTCGCCTTCTCGTTGAGGTTGACGCAATAGGCGGAGAGCGCGTCCTGCTTCTTGGCCGCCTCCTCCTCGCCGCCGGCAGCACCGCGCTGCGGCTTCTGCTCGCTCTCGTTCTCCTCGGCGCCGCGCACCGGTCGCGGCTCGGAGGCGCCGGGCCGCTTGCCGATGCCGTGGGAGATGAAGTTTACCGCGTCGTAGCGCGTCATCTCCTGCTCCTGCAGGAAATACGCGGCATGGCTCTCGCGCTCGGCGAAGATCGCGACGAGCACGTTGGCGCCGGTCACCTCCTCGCGGCCGGAGGACTGGACGTGGATCACCGCGCGCTGGATGACGCGCTGGAAGCCGGAGGTTGGTTTCGAATCCTCCTCGTAGCCGGTGACGAGATTGGCGAGGTCGTTGTCGACGTAGTCGGCGACGGTCTTGCGCAGGACGTCCAAGTTGACGTTGCAGGCGCCCATGACGGCGGCCGCGTCGGCGTCGTCGATCAGCGCGAGCAGGAGGTGCTCGAGCGTCGCATATTCGTGGTGGCGCTCGTTGGCGTAGGTCAGTGCCTGGTGGAGGGCCTTTTCAAGGCTGGCAGAAAATGTCGGCACGTTCGTTCCTCATTTCTTTTCCATGACACATTGCAGCGGGTGCTGGTGCTGGCGGGAGAAATCCATCACCTGTGTCACTTTGGTTTCGGCAACCTCGTAGGTGAAAACGCCGCACTCGCCTACGCCGTGATTGTGCACATGCAACATGATCCGCGTGGCCGCTTCCCGGTCCTTCTGGAAGAAGCGCTCCAGGATGTGGATCACGAATTCCATCGGCGTGTAGTCGTCGTTCAGGAGCAGGACGCGGTAGAGACTCGGCTTCTTCGTCTTCGGTTTCGTGCGGGTAATGACGGATGTGCCGCGACCGGGAGTGTCGCCGCTTCCCTCGTTGCCCTGCATCCGGACCCCAATCGCCTTCATTCGTCTTCATTCTCCTGCCTGACCGACGGTCGCGTCCTTTTCGCGAGCCGTTGCGCGCTGGCTGCCGTATGGTCCGTTATCTAGTGTGTCGAAGCGCGATTGTAAGACCACGGCACCGCTCTGCAATCATAATCGCGCCCGCTCCGAAAGGAATAGGCAAATTTCCCGCCGGACGGCCGCGCGCCAGCCTCGCGCAACGCCCGCAGGCCCGAAGACGCGGAAAGGCCGGCCTGCAGATGCCTGCAGGCCGGCCTTCCTGTACGCGGGATAGCTTACGCGGCTATGAAACTCAGGCGGCAGCCTTCGCGGCCGAGGCCGGAGCCTTGGCGGCGGCGGCGACCGGCGCCTCGTAGGGCTTGTAGGCGCCCTTGGCGAGGTCGGCATAGAGCTCGCCGATCCGGGTCGCCTCGGCGACGAAGTTCTCGTAGGAGGACTTCACGTAGGAGGACTGGAGCTCCAGCGCGGCCTCGACGCTCTTGACGGTGGAGAGCTTCTCGAAATGGGCGAGGCCATCCTCGAAGGACTTCTTGGAGTAGTCGGCGGTCTCCGCGGCGATCGCCTGGATGCCCTTGGCGACATTCGCGTAGCTCTTGACCAGCGTGTCGACCGTTTCCTTGCTCTTCTTGTTGGCTTCCTCGAAATTGAACATCTGCGTCTCCTTTGGATAAGGTCCGGATATGGCGCGACTGTATGTGCAATGCACAAAAAAGTCAATAATCATGCTGCGACGCAATAATGCCGAGGCAAAGCAAGGCCTTGCCCGGACGGCCTGACGGATATCAGGCGGGAGCGGACAGGATGTCGCATCGGGCAAAGAAAAACCCGGCGCGGGCGGGCGCCGGGTCGGTGGTCTGTCGCGCCGGCGGCGCGGCATCTCAGAGGTCGATGTCGAGGATCGCCATCGAGAAATTGTAGGACAGCTCGCCGTCCTCGTCGTCGCGGAAGATCACGCCCAGGAACTCGTCGCCGAGATAGACTTCGGCGGATTCGTCCTTGCGCGGACGGGCCTTGACGACGATCTCCTTGTTGAGATTGCGCTTGAAATAGGCCTCGAGCTTCCTGATTTCTTCGGGCTTCACGATCGGTCTCCGTCGAAGGTTGATTTGGCAAAGGGTGGCTTGGCGCGCTTCTCGCACCTGCCTCCGGTCCTGTAAACCCTCGACGGCGACCGGCCTTCGACTTTTCCCGTCACAGATCGTAGTCGAAGGCGGCGAGGAGCTGGTCCATCGCCCGCGACGGCTCCGAGCAGCCCGCCTCGCCCACCACGCGCGCCGGCACGCCGGCGACGGTGGATTTCGGCGGCACGGCCTTGAGCACGACCGAGCCGGCGGCGATGCGCGAGCAATGGCCGATATGGATGTTGCCGAGGATCTTTGCGCCCGCGCCGATCATCACGCCGTCGCCGATCTTCGGATGGCGGTCGCCGCCCTCCTTGCCGGTACCGCCGAGCGTGACGTTGTGGAGGATCGAGACGTTGTCGCCGATCGCCGCCGTCTCGCCGACGACGAGGCCGGTGGCGTGGTCGAGGAAGATGCCCTTGCCGATGCGCGCCGCCGGGTTGATGTCGGTCTGGAAGACGCTGGAGGAGCGACTCTGCAGGTAGAGCGCGAGGTCGCGCCGGCCGCTCTCGTGCAGCCAGTGCGCCAGGCGGTGGGTCTGGATCGCGTGGAAGCCCTTGAAGTAGAGCACGGCGTCGAGGAAACGCAGGCAGGCGGGGTCGCGGTCGTAGACGGCTTGGATGTCGACGCGCAGCACGGTGCCCCAGTCCGGCCAGTCCTCGAGCATCTCCTCGAAGATCTGGCGCAGGAGGTTCGCCTGAAGGTCCGGGTGGTCGAGGCGCTCGCAGACGCGATGGATGACGCTTTCCTCCAGCGTGCGGTGGTTGATCACCGTCGAATAGAGGAAGGCCGCGAGCAGCGGCTCGCTCTCGGCGGCAAGGCGTGCCTCCTCGCGCAGGCTGTCCCAGATCGGGTCCATCGCCTTCAGTTTCTCGCCGGCCCGGCGTTCGTTCATCGCGACCATCGCCGCACTCCTTATCGTCCTTCGCACTCGTTATATAAAGCAATCGGCGCGCAAGCGGAATGGCATGCGCGCCGATCTCGTCGACGCCGCGTCAGTCGCCGCCGATTTCGGCATAGAAATCCAGGACCGCGCGCTTGAACACCTTGTCGCCGACGGCGAGCATGTGGTCGCGGCCCGGGATGTCGAGCGCGCGCGCGTGCGGCATCAGTTCGGCGAGCGGCTGCGGCGCGCCTGCGATGTCGTCCTTCGTGCCGACGCCGATCAGCGCCGGCACGTCGATGCGCGCCACGTCCTCGGCCGTCAAAAGATCGCGCGAGGTGCGGATGCAGGCGGCGAGCGCCAGGCGGTCGGATTTCGTCTGGTCGGCGAAGGCGCGGAACATGCGGCCGCGCTCGTGCGTGACCGCTTCGAGCGAGGGCGCGAGCAGCGCGTCGGCGATCGGGTCCCAGTCGCCCACCCCCGTGACCATGCCGATGCCGAGCCCGCCAAAGACGACAGAGCGGACGCGGTGCGGGTGGAGCAGCGCCGTGAAGGCGGCGATGCGTGCGCCCATCGAATAGCCGAAGACGTGCGCCTCGGGGATGCCGAGATGATCGAGGAGTGCTACGGCATCGCCCGCCATCAGGGGCACGCGGTAGGCGGCCGGATCGTGCGGCTTGTCGCTTGCGCCGTGCCCGCGGTTGTCGATGGCAATCACCCGGAAGCCCGCCTCGCCCAGCGTCTTCAGCCAGCCCGGGAACACCCAGTTGACGCTCGCCGTCGAGGCGAAGCCGTGGATCAGCAGCACCGGCGGGCCCGCGGGATCGCCCTCGTCGAAATAGGCGAGTTCGAGCCCGTCGTGGACGAAACGGGAAAAGGGCGGGGCATCGAGGTTCATCGCGGACCTTCCTTCATTCTCATGGCTCCGCTCATAATGCGCTTTCGCCGCGGAGAAAACGCCGCAGGCGCCGAAATCTCGCGCCGGGCGGCGGTTTTGCATCTACACATTTGCCCGCAAGGCGACTATGGTCCGCCGCACGAAAAAGCATCCGACGGAGCATGACATGGCTGGCCACAGCATTCCCCATTTCCAGAACGACGGCGGCCATCGGTCGATCGAGATCGGCGTGAAGGAATTCATGTGCGTCGGCGCCTCGGTGCCGTTCGACCATCCGCACGTCTTCCTCGACATGGGCGACGACAACGAGAAGGTCTGCCCCTACTGCTCGACGCTCTACCGCTTCAATCCCGCCCTCAAGGCGACCCAGACGGAGCCGGTCGGCTGCACCTTCACCAACCCGGCCGCCGCCTGACCGGCGGGTTGCCGCCATGCCGTCCGCGGGGACTGCCGTCATGCCGTCGGTGAAGACCGCGACGATCGTCGGCGCCGGCATCGCCGGGCTGACGGCCGCCCTCGCGCTCGCCCGCAGGGGCATCGCCTGCCACGTCCTCGAACAGGCCGCCTCGCTCGAAGAGGTCGGCGCCGGCCTGCAGCTCTCCCCCAACGCCACGCGCATCCTCGCCGGGCTCGGCCTTCTCGACGCGCTTGCCGCCCGCTGGTGCGAGCCCGACCGCATCGCGCTCGCCTCCGGGGCCTCGCTCGCCCCCCTCGCCGCGGTGCCCGCGGGCGAGGCCGCGCGACGCCGCTGGGGCTCGCCCTACGGCGTGCTGCACCGGGCCGCGCTGCACGGGATCCTGCTTCAGGCCGTGCGCGGCGAGCCGCTCTGCCGGCTTTCGACCGGCGTGCGGGTCGGGACGCCGGCGGACGTGCCGGAATCGGATGTGACGATCGGCGCCGACGGCGTCTGGTCGCGCCTGCGCCGTGCCGTACCGGGTGCCCTGCCCGCGCGCTATTCCGGCAATGTCGCCTGGCGCTTCCTGGTGCCGCAGGCGGAGGCGCCGGCCGCCCTGGATCCGCGCAGCGTCACGGCCTTCCTCGGGCCCCGCGCCCATCTCGTCGCCTATCCGCTCGCCGAAGGTGGCGCCTTCAACATCGTGGCGATCCACCAGTCCGACACGCCGCCCGAGGAGGGCTGGGCGCTGCGCGGCGACGCGCAGGCGCAGGCGCGGCTGCAGGACGCCTTCGCCGGCTGGCACGCCGATCTCCGGCGGCTCATCGCCAGCGCGCGCGACCCGATGATGTGGCCGCTCCACGGCTGCCCCGACGGGCCGTGGACGGACGGTCGCAGGCTCGTGCTGATCGGCGACGCCGCCCATGCGATGACGCCCTTCGCCGCCCAGGGCGCGGCGATGGCGATCGAGGACGCGGCTCTCTTGGCCGGGCGCCTTGCCGGCGCGCCGGACCTGTCCGCGGCCCTGCGTTCCTTCGAGGAGACCCGGCGCGCCCGCGTCGCGCGGGTGCGCGGGCGCGGCGCGTTCAACCGCTTCGCCTATCACGCGCGCGGGCCGGTGGCGCTTGCCCGCGACCTCGTATTGTCGGCGCGCGGACCGGAGCGCCTCGCCGCCGACCTCGATTGGCTCTACGGCTACCGCACGCCGGACTGACTCAGACGGCCCCTGCCGCCGCGAGCCCGCGCTCGATGTCGGCGCGGATGTCCTTCACGTCCTCCAGCCCGATCTGCAGGCGGATCACCGGCCCTTCCGTCGGCCCCTTCGCCACTCGGCGGTCGGCGAGGTTGACGTGCACGGCGAGGCATTCGTAGCCGCCCCAGGAATAGCCGAGGCCGAAGATCCGGAGCGCATCGAGGAAGGCATGCGCCTTCGCCCGGTGGCGCTCCGGCGCGCCGCCGTCGAGCACGACGGAGAAGATGCCGCTCGCGCCCTTGAAGTCGCGCTTCCAGAGGTCGTGGCCGGGGAAGGACGGGAGCGCCGGATGGAGCACGCGCGAAACGCCGTCGACGCCCTCCAGCCAGCGGGCGATCGTGAGCGCGCTTTCCTGGTGGCGTTCCAGCCGCACGCCCATCGTGCGCAGGCCGCGCAGCACCTGGTAGGCGTCGTCGGGCGCGGCACAGGTGCCGAGCGTGATCTGCGTGTCGTGCAGCTGCGGCCAGTGGGCGGCATTGGCCGAGACCGTACCGAACAGGATGTCGGAATGGCCGGCCGGATATTTCGTCGCCGCGTGGATGGAGATGTCGACGCCGAAGTCGAGCGGGCGGAAATAGAGCGGCGTCGCCCAGGTGTTGTCCATGGCGACGACGGCGCCGTGCCGGTGGGCGGCGGCGGCGATCACCGGGATGTCCTGCATCTCGAAGGTGTTGGAGCCCGGCGCCTCCGTGTGGACCAGCCGCGTGTTCGGCCGGATCAGCGCCTCGATGCCCGCGCCGATCGCCGGATCGTAGTATTCGACGGTGACGCCGAGGCGCTTCAGCATCGTGTCGCAGAAATGCCGGGTCGGGTGGTAGACCGAATCGACGATCAGCGCATGGTCGCCGGAGGACAGGAAGGCGAGGAAGGGAACGGTGACGGCGGCGAGCCCCGAGGGCACGAGGATCGTGCCGGCGGAGCCCTCCAGTTCGTCGATCGCCGCTGCGAGCGCGTCCGTGGTCGGCGTCCCGCGCGTGCCGTAGGTGTATTTCTGCGCCCGGCCTTCCATCGTCGCCGCGTCGGGGAAGAGCACCGTCGAGGCGTGGACGACCGGCGGATTGACGAAACCGTGATAGTCGGCCGGGTCGTTTCCGGCATGGGCAAGGCGGGTGTTCACGCCGGCGCCGGCGAGGATTTCGTCTCTGTCTTTCATGATGGGTCCGAAGGAAGATCGAGGGAAGGATGTGGCGGAGTCTTCGTCCCACGCCTGCGCGAGGTCAAGCCAAAACTGCCGCGCCGGACGCCGATTGCCCATATCCAAAGCGTTTCGGATATCCGCAAGGCCGATTTTCTGCCCAAATTTACGCCAGAAACGGCCAAATTCCCTTCGATGGGCGGAAAATGGGTCCGGTCACTTGACCCTGCGTCGATTTCAGCATGATGTTAGGCAATCTCGCACCGGGAGGGTTGCGAGTTCCGCAACGCGACCGCAAGGCCGCGTTCCCGCGGACAAAACAAAGACAACGGAAAAAGGTTGTAAAAACATGGCAAAGAAAATCGTGACAGCGCTCGTTGGTGCTGCGGTTCTGGGGCTTGGCGCAACGGCGGCTAACGCGGATACCCTTTCGGACGTCAAGGCCAAGGGCTTTGTCCAGTGCGGCGTGAACGGCTCGAACCTCGCCGGCTTCGGCGCGCAGGATTCGGCCGGCAACTGGGCCGGCCTCGACGTCGACCTCTGCAAGGCCGTGGCCGCAGCCGTCTTCGGCGATGCGACGAAGGTGAAGTTCACGCCGCTCTCGGCGAAGGACCGCTTCCCGGCCCTGCAGTCGGGCGAGATCGACCTCCTGGCACGCAACACCACCTGGAGCATCAGCCGCGATTCGCAGCTCGGCTTCGACTTCCGCGCCGTGAACTACTACGACGGCCAGGGCTTCATGGTGAAGAAGGAACTCGGCGTGAAGTCCGCGCTGGAACTGTCCGGCGCCTCCGTCTGCGTGCAGTCCGGCACGACGACCGAGCTGAACCTCGCCGACTACTTCCGCTCCAACAACATGGACTTCAAGCCCGTCGTCTTCGAAGCGCAGGACGAGGCGGACGCCGCCTACAATGCCGGCCGCTGCGACGCCTACACCACCGACGCGTCGGGCCTCTACTCGATCCGCCTGAAGATGGCCAATCCGGACGACCACATGGTCCTGCCGGAGATCATCTCCAAGGAGCCGCTCGGCCCGGCCGTGCGCCAGAACGACTCGCGCTGGCTCGACATCGTCAGCTGGGCGCACTACGCCACGGTGGCCGCCGAGGAGTTCGGCATCACCCAGGCGAACGTCGAGGAGATGAAGGGCTCGGCCAACCCCGACATCAAGCGCTTCCTCGGCGAGGAAGCCGATTCGACGATCGGCGCGGACCTCGGCCTGCCGAAGGACTGGGCGGTGCAGATCATCAAGGCCGTGGGCAACTACGGCGAGATCTTCGAGCGCAACGTCGGCCAGGGCTCGCCGCTGAAGATCGACCGCGGCCTCAACGGCCTGTGGACGAAGGGCGGCCTGCAATACGCCCCGCCGGTCCGCTGAGCGGCCTTCCGGCCTGACACTTGAACCCGGGAGGGCGGCCACGCCCTCCCCCACCGCCAAACGCCCGGAAAACAGGGCGGACGCAACGAACACATGGGGAATCGTATGGCACTTGCGGACACCCGAACAGGGTCCGGCGACCCGCCGAAGGTATCTCTTCTCTACAATCCGGCCGTCCGGCGCGGCGTCTTCCAGGTCCTGACGCTCGTCGTCATCGTCTGGGTGATCTGGTACGCCTGGCACAATGCCGCGCAGAACCTCGCGCGCGCCAACATGACGGCGGGCTTCGGCTTCCTCAACAGCCGCGCCGGCTTCGACATCGCCCAGAGCCTCATCGCCTATACGAGCGACTCGACCTACATGCGCGCCCTGCAGGTCGGCCTCATCAACACGCTGGTCGTGGCCGCCGCCGGCATCGTCACGGCGACGATCGTCGGGCTCCTGATCGGCACCGGGCGGCTTTCGCACAACTGGCTGATCGCGCGGCTGTGCACGGTCTACGTGGAGATCTTCCGCAACATCCCGCCGCTCCTCGTCATCTTCTTCTGGTATCTCGGCGTGCTGGCGCTGCTGCCGTCGATCCGCTCGATCTTCCAGCACCTGGAGGAGGACCCGGACGCGGTGTTCTTCATCTCCAACCGCGGCATCTACATGCCGGCGCCGGTGTTCGGCGAGGGCTTCGGGCTCGTCGTCGCGGCCTTCGCCCTCGGCGTCGTCGCGGCGATCGCCTTCACGCTCTGGGCCAACGCCCGGCAGCGCGCGACCGGCAAGCGCCCGCCCGTGGCGCGCATCAACCTGGCGCTGATCCTGCTGCCGCCGCTCGCCGTGTTCCTCGCCTCCGGCAGGCCGCTCTCCTTCGACTATCCGGTGCCGGGCTCCTTCAACATGCGCGGCGGCATGGTCGTCGGGCCGGAATTCCTGGCGCTCTACCTGGCGCTGTCGCTCTACACGGCCTCCTTCATCGCCGAGATCGTGCGCGCCGGCATCCGCGGCGTGCCCGGCGGGCAGACGGAGGCCTCCTACGCGCTCGGCCTGCGCCCGCGCCAGGCGACCCGGCTCGTGGTGCTGCCGCAGGCGCTGCGCATCATCATCCCGCCGCTCACCTCGCAGTACCTCAACCTCATCAAGAACTCCTCGCTCGCCGTGGCGGTCGGCTACGCCGATCTCGTGGCGGTCGGCGGCACCATCCTCAACCAGTCCGGCCGGTCGGTCGAGATCATCGCGATCTGGATGCTGATCTATGTCTCGATCAGCCTCGTGACCTCGCTGTTCATGAACTGGTTCAACGCCAAGATGGCCCTGGTGGAGCGGTAAGATGGCTGAAACCACGATCTACGTCCGCGACCGCTTCCTCGCGCCGGAAGCCCCGCCGGTCTCCGATTCCTCGGTGATCGGCTGGATGCGCCGCAACCTCTTCGCCTCCTGGAGCGACGGCGCGCTCACCATCCTCGCCGCCGCCGCCCTCGCCTACTTCCTGCCGGCGGCCATCAACTGGCTGTTCGTCTCCGCCGTCTGGACGGGCGCCGACCGCACCGCCTGCCTCACCGTCGAGCAGGGCGGGCAGCTGCCCGCCGGCTGGAGCGGCGCGTGCTGGGCCTATGTGGGCGACCGCTTCGTCCAGTTCATGTTCGGCTCCTATCCGCGCGACGAGCTCTGGCGGCCGCTGACGGTCGTCGTCCTGTTCGTGGCGCTGCTCGTGCCGCTGCTGATCCCGAAGGTGCCGCGCAAGGGGCTGAACGCGCTCCTCCTGCTCGTCGCCCTGCCGATCGTCTCCTACGTGCTGCTGCTCGGCGGATGGTTCGGCCTGCGCCACGTCGAGACCTCGCTGTGGGGCGGGCTGATGGTCACGCTGATCATCTCCTTCGTCGGCATCGCCGTGTCGCTGCCCGTCGGCATCCTCCTGGCGCTCGGGCGGCGGTCGGAGATGCCGATCGTCAAGACGGCCTGCATCGTCTTCATAGAGCTGATCCGCGGCGTGCCGCTGATCACCGTGCTGTTCATGGCGAGCGTGCTCCTGCCGCTCTTCCTCACGCCCGGCAACAACATCGACAAGTTCCTGCGCGCGCTGATCGGCGTGTCGATCTTCGCCTCCGCCTACATGGCGGAAGTCATCCGCGGCGGCCTTCAGGCGATCCCGAAGGGGCAGTACGAGGCGGCCGACGCGCTCGGCCTCAACTATTTCCACAAGATGACCTTCATCATCCTGCCGCAGGCGCTGAAGCTCGTCATCCCCGGCATCGTCAACACCTTCATCGGCATGTTCAAGGACACCTCGCTGGTGACGATCATCTCGATGTACGATCTGCTCGGCATCGTGAAGGCGAGTTTCGGCGATTCGGGCTGGATCACCCCCGTGACGCCCTTGACGGGGCTTATTTTCGCGGGCTTCGTATTCTGGATCTTCTGCTTCAGCATGTCGCGCTATTCGGCGTTCGTGGAGCGCCGGCTCGACAAGAGCCAGACGAGATAACAAAAGGGGAAAAGACCATGGCAAACCCGTCGAGCGCCCAGAAAAGCGCGATGACCGTATCGGCCACCGACGTCGCCGTCGAAATCATCAACATGAACAAGTGGTACGGCGAGTTCCACGTGCTGCGCGACATCAACCTGAAAGTGATGAAGGGCGAGCGCATCGTCATCGCCGGCCCGTCGGGCTCCGGCAAGTCGACGATGATCCGCTGCATCAACCGCCTGGAAGAGCACCAGAAGGGCCAGATCGTCGTCGACGGCATCGAGCTCACCAACGACCTCAAGAAGATCGACGAGGTGCGCCGCGAGGTCGGCATGGTGTTCCAGCACTTCAACCTCTTCCCGCACCTGACGATCCTCGAGAACTGCACGCTGGCGCCGATCTGGGTGCGCAAGATGCCGAAGAAGGACGCCGAGGAAGTGGCGATGCACTACCTGAAGCGCGTCAAGATCCCCGAGCAGGCGCACAAATATCCCGGCCAGCTGTCCGGCGGCCAGCAGCAGCGCGTGGCGATCGCCCGCTCGCTGTGCATGAAGCCGAAGATCATGCTGTTCGACGAGCCGACCTCCGCGCTCGACCCGGAAATGGTCAAGGAGGTGCTCGACACCATGGTGTCGCTCGCCGAGGAAGGCATGACCATGCTGTGCGTGACGCACGAGATGGGCTTCGCCCGCCAGGTCGCCAACCGCGTCATCTTCATGGACCAGGGCCAGATCGTCGAGCAGAATTCGCCGGCCGAATTCTTCGACAATCCGCAGCACGAGCGCACCAAGCTCTTCCTCAGCCAGATCCTGCACTGAGCGCGGCCGCATGTCCGACATGCCGGAGGCGGGCCAGGACAGGCCCGCCTCTTTCCTTTTCCGGCCCCGTTCGCGGAACCCTCGGCGGCCTCGCGCGTTCTGCGGCAGAATGCAAAAAGGAAAGGGTTTCGTCATGTTGAAGCTGAAACGTTGCCTCGCCGTCGGCGCGCTCTCGATCGCCGTCAGCGTCACCTCCATGGTCCCCGCCGGCGCCGTGACCTTCCCGAAGGTGCCGGTTCCGAAGGTCTCCGACGTCGAGCAGGTCCAGTACGGCCGGCGCATCATCAAGGAACGCCACCACTGGCGCGGCCATCGCGGCTACCGCCACCATCGCCCGGGCTATCGCCGCCATTCGGACGGCTGGTGGTATCCGCTCGCGGCCTTCGGCATCGGCACGATCGTCGGCGGCGCGATCGCCAACCAGCCGGCGGCCGGCGGCAACGCCCACGTCAACTGGTGTGCGAACCGCTATCGCTCGTACCGCGCCTACGACAACACGTTCCAGCCCTACAACGGTCCGCGCCAGCAGTGCATCTCGCCCTACGGGCGCTGAACCGGCGGGCATGGAAAGACGAAAAGGGCGGCCCCGGGGCCGCCCTTTTTCGCATGCGATGGACCGTATGGGACTTTGGCGACCCCTGCAGGACTCGAACCTGCGACCTACTGCTTAGAAGGCAGTTGCTCTATCCAGTTGAGCTAAGGGGCCGGCGCCGGCCGGATCTCAATGGGTCCAGGGCTGCATGCGGTTGAAACGGAAATTGTCGGGATAGGCGACGCGCTTGCGCGTCGGCTCCTTGGGCTCGATGAGGCGGTATTCGATGCCCTCGCGCTCGGCATAGGCGATCGCCTGCTCGCGCGTCTCGAAGGTCAGCTTGACCTGCTGGAACATGTCGCCCGAGCTGGTATAGCCCATGATCGGATCGATCGTGCGCGGCTTCTCGGCATCGAACTCGAGCACCCAGAGATTGGTCTTGGCCTTGCCGGACTGCATGGCGGTCTTGGCGGGACGATAGATTTTCGCGGACATCGAACGGCTCCACACTTCTTGCACCCGGGCGCCGGCCCGCCGGCCGCCCACCCCATGCATAACCCGGATTCCGTAAAGGGGAAATGACCGGCATCCGCTTTGCACAAGGACATGGCGCCGGACTGGTCGGAGTGGAGAGATTCGAACTCCCGACCCTCTGGTCCCAAACCAGATGCGCTACCAGGCTGCGCTACACTCCGTCCCTTCCGGCGCTGCCGGGATACACGCATCCGCACGCCGCCGCAACAGCAAATGGCGGGCGGACGGGCGAAAGCGGCGCGTCACTGCGCCTTGCGCAGCGATTCGATCAGCGGGCTCTCGACGCGGTTGCCGGTGCGGATGCCGAGGCGCTTCACCGTGCCGCCGTTGAGCTCCAGCACGAAGTCGACCGGCACCTTCGAATCGATGATCGCCTCCGAGAGGGGCTCGGCATTCTCGCGGATCGTGCGGATCCGGCCGTCGCCGCCGATGAACAGCATGTCTAGCGGCAGATAGGTGTTCTTCATCCACATCAGGACCTGGCGCGTCTCGCCGAAGGCGAACAGCATGCCGTGGTCCTGCGCCATCTCGTGCCGGTTCATCAGCCCCTGCTCGCGCTGGCGCGGCGTCACCGCCAGCTCGACCACGAAAGCGTGCGCCTTGCCGTCGCGGGTGACGATGGTGAGCGGCTGCGTCTCGAAATTCTCCGCGGCGGACGCGGCCGTCGAAAGCACGAAAAAAAGCGCGGCGAAGGCAAGAGCCAGCCGCGCGATCCCCGCCGTCCGGGCAAGGGCCCGCATCAATGCGCCCGGTTGCCGGGCACCGGCACGTCGGGATGGATTTCCGCCGCCATCAGGCCCTTCTCGCCGTCGCCGAAGCGCACGAGGACCACCTGCCCGGGCCTGAGCTCCGTAAGTCCGAAGCGACGAAGCGTCTCCATGTGGATGAAGATGTCCTCGGTCCCCTCGCCGCGCGTGAGGAAGCCGAAGCCCTTGGTGCGGTTGAACCATTTCACCAGCACGCGCTCCAGCCCGCTCGTCGGCGTCACCTGCACGTGGGTCTTGACCGGCGGCATCTGCGAGGGATGCACGGCCGTCGACTGGTCCATGGAGAGGATGCGGAAGGCCTGATAGCCGCGCTCGCGCCGCTGTATCAGAGCGACCACGCGCGTGCCCTCGAGGACGGTCTGGTAGCCGTCGCGCCGCAAACAGGTGACGTGCAGCAGGACGTCCTGCATGCCGTTGTCCGGGACGATGAAGCCGAAGCCCTTGGCGACGTCGAACCACTTGATGACGCCCGTGATCTCGATCAGATCGACGGCGTCGCTGCTCTGGTCATCACTCGTCGTGATTTCCTTCGAAGACACCCTTTCCGCCATGATCTGCCAGCCCCTCGTTTACGCGTCACATGAGTTACGGTTAACTGATTCTTGTCGCGCAGGATAACATTGTCGCGACGCGAATGCGCAAGCCCCTTTGAAAGTTTTGCCGGCGCCCCAGGGTTGCTACCGGCGGACAAAGGCCTAATCTTCCGGGCGATTCCCCATTCAGAGGATATTCCAATGCGTTATCTCCACACCATGGTCCGCGTGAAGGACCTCGAACAGGCGCTGCATTTCTACGGCACGCTGTTCGGCCTCGTCGAAGTGCGCCGCATCGACAACGAGAAGGGCCGCTTCACCCTCGTCTTCCTGGCCGCACCCGAGGACGAGGCGGCCGCGCGGGAAAACAAGGCGCCCTGCCTGGAGCTCACCTACAACTGGGACACGGAGGACTATACCGGCGGGCGCAATTTCGGCCACCTCGCCTACGAGGTCGACGACATCTACGCCACCTGCCGGAGGCTGATGGACAACGGCGTCACCATCAACCGCCCGCCGCGCGACGGCCACATGGCCTTCGTGCGCTCGCCGGACGGCATTTCCATCGAGATCCTGCAGAAGGGCGAGAGCCTGGCGCCGGCCGAGCCCTGGGCGTCCATGGGCAATACCGGCAGCTGGTGAGGCGGGACGCAAGCTCCGGGCAAAGCCCGCGGGCTATCTCCTGCAACATCCTTTCGCCGCATTCGGCCGGAAAAGTCTCGTCGTTCCGGCCGATCGTCCGCGTGAGGGGCGCGTTCGGCCGATCGCGAGGCCATCTCGCCTCCCCGTTTCGCGTCGGCACGGCTCCGTGATGCCCGGCCCGTCTTTACAGGCCGGCCCGAAAGGTTAACATCGTGCAACCGCAGATCGGGCCTCCGGGCCTTTCTCGATGTGGTTGCGATCGCTCGAACAGGCCCGACCGGCGGCAAGACCGACGGGCGCAAACGTCGAAAGCGGGGGACAGGCCTTTGCAGGACAAGCCGGGACCGAGGCAGGGTCTGAAGCCGTACAGTCGCGGCCTGCTCCTCGCCGTCTCGCTCGCCGCCCTTACGGGCTGCGTCTCCGCGATGACGACCGACATGCGCGCGGAGAACGTGGCGGCCCCCGCGCAGGCGGGCGCCGACGACGAAGGCAGCGCGACCGCAAGCCTCTCCGACGCGGCAACGGAGACCGCACAGACGCCCGACGCCCATGCGGCGACCGGCGCGGCTGCGGACACCGCCGGCATGACGGAGACGCAGGCCGGGGCGGACGGCGCGGACATGGCGGGCCTCGTCATGCAGCCGACGACGCTCAATGCCGGCCAGGCGAGCATCTACTCCACCGGCGGGCAGGCGACGGCCGGGTCGGCCGTTCCCGCCTACACGACGCAGACCTCCGCCCGCAACGCCGCCGTCAACAGCATCTATGCGGGTTCGGCGGCGAGCGAGGACGCCACGCAGGGCGGCCGCCTCCCCGTCGAGGACATGCCGGCGCTGGACCCCGCGGCGCAGCGGCAGAGCCTGCCGCTTGCCGGCGACGACCAGTCTTCCGCCGATCCGGCGGCGATTCCCGCCGAGAAGACCGCACGCACGGCGCTGGTCGACGAGGATACCGCCGCCAATCCCGCCCAGGAGGCCCTGTCCTCGGCCACCGACCGCCGGGAGGAAGCGGACGTGACACCCCTCACGGCGACGACCGGGACGGCCGGCCGCAGGAAGCTGACGCTCTCCTCGCTGTTCGGCGCCAAGCGCCAGGCAGGCGCGCAGATCGACGCCAATGCCGAAGCCGCGCAGCCGCGCCGGGTGATCAACCGCGACAGCGCCGGCGCCCTGCGCACCGCCTCCCTCGGGGGCGCCAGCCTCCCCGGCGTTTCCGTCGCCGACCTGCCGGCGGCCGACGACAGCCACAGCGAGGCGGAGGAGGCCTTCGACGACGACGAGCCGCGCTTCAAGGAAGTCGCCTCGCTCGCCGGCCTCGCCCGGCTCGCGCCCAACGGGCTCTGGCTGCAGACGGAGAAGGTGCGCACCGGATGCTTCAAGCCGGAGCTCCTGAGCGTGCTCAAGACGGTCGAGCAGCACTACGGCAAGCCGGTGATCGTCACCTCGGGCCTGCGCGGCATGAAGCGCAACCGCGCCAGGCAATCGCTGCACACACGCTGCGAGGCGGCCGACATCCAGATCGCCGGCGTCGGCAAGTGGGAGCTCGCCGAATATCTGCGCAGCATGCCGGGCCGCGGCGGCGTCGGCACCTACTGCCACACGGAGTCCGTCCATATCGACATCGGCCCGGAGCGGGACTGGAACTGGCGCTGCCGGCGTCGGAAATAGGCCCGATTGCCAAGCCTCTGGAATCCTGTCGCTTTTCCAAGCGGAGCCGGCTGCGGGGGCGGATTGATTTTTTTGTCGCGAAGGCCTTTTCCCGCTTGCGGAAGCCGGAGCGCTTTCTTATAAGACGCCCACCGCACGCGCCCTTCGTCTATCGGTTAGGACGCCAGATTTTCATTCTGGAAAGAGGGGTTCGACTCCCCTAGGGCGTGCCATCTCTTCTTTCTCCTCACGCTGCCGCGGCCTGCGGCCGCTCCGCTCCGGAGGGGGCGCCGGACGACCGGCGACGGCCGTTCGGCCTTGCGAACCCTATGGGTTCGAGGAGTGCGCCAACTTCTATTATCGTGCTGTCTCTCAGAAGGCCTTGGCCGCGTCGAGGATGCGGAACTGGATGCGCCGGTTTCCCTGCCAGCTGTCGGCCGACAGCGTGCCGGCGAGATGGACGGCCTGACCGCGCTCCCTGGTGAGGAAGAGGCCGAGATCGGCCTCGGCGGCGCGGAAGGCCATGGCGTCGAGCCGGCCGCCGTCCGGGCCCTCCAGCGCCACGCGCAGGTGATTGGTGCCGACCGGCCGCACGTCGCGCAGGCGATGGGCGGGCAGCGCGAAGACGGGCTGCGGATGGCCGGAGCCATAGGGGCCGGCCTGCTCCAGCTGATCGGCGAGCGCCAGCGTCGCGCCGCTGGCGGAGAGCGCCCCGTCGATCTTCATCGTCTCCACCGCCACGAGGTCGCGCACGGTGCGCGCGGCGCGCTCCTCGAAGAAGGCGCGCAGCCGGCCGAGATTGGTACGCTCCACCGTCAGCCCCGCCGCCATCGCGTGTCCCCCGCCCTTGACGAGGATGCCCTCCTCGACGGCGGCGCGCACCATGCGGCCGAGGTCGAAGCCGGCAATCGAGCGGCCCGAGCCCGTGCCCTTGCCGGAAGGGTCGAAGGCGATGGCGAAGGCCGGGCGGCGGAAGCGGTCCTTGAGGCGCGAGGCGAGCAGCCCGACGACGCCCGGATGCCAGCCCTCGCGCGCGGTGAGGATGACGGAGGCGCCCTCGCCCGTGCCGTATTCGGCCTGCGCCTCGGCCTCCGCCTCGGCGAGCATCGCCGTCTCCATCGCCTGGCGCTCGCGGTTCAGCTCGTCGAGCTGGCGGGCGATCGCCTCGGCCTCGCCGGGCTCGGCGAGCGTCAGCAGGCGGCTGCCGAGCGCGGCGTCGCCGATGCGCCCGCCGGCATTGATGCGCGGGCCGACGAGGAAGCCGAGATGGTAGGGCGTCACCGGCCCGCCGATGCCGGCCTGCCGGAGCAGCGCCGTCAGCCCGGCATTGCCGAGATGGCGCGCGGCGACGAGGCCCTTGACCACATAGGCGCGGTTCAGCCCCTTCAGCGGAACGACGTCGCAGACGGTGGAGAGCGCCACGAGGTCGAGCATGGAGAGGAGGTCGAAGGCGTCGGCGCGCGTATCGCCCCGCCTGCGCAGGAGCCGCTGCACGGCGACGAGCACGAGGAAGACGACGCCCGCGGCCGAGAGATGCCCCTGCCCCGACAGGTCGTCCTCGCGGTTCGGATTGACGACCGCGAGCGCCGGCGGCAGGTCCACGCCGACCTGGTGATGGTCGATCACCACGACATCGATGCCGCGCTCGCGCGCGACGGCAAGCGACTCGTGGCTGGTCGAGCCGCAGTCGACCGTGACGATCAGCTCGGCGCCGCGGTCGACGAGCTGGCCGATCGCCGCGGGGTTCGGCCCGTAGCCCTCGAAGATGCGGTCGGGAATGTAGATTTCCGACGGCACGTCGAAATGGGCGAGGAAGCGATGGAGGAGCGCCGAGGAGGCCGCGCCGTCGACGTCGTAGTCGCCGAAGATCGCCACCCGCTCCCGCCGCTCGACGGCCCGCGCCAGCCGCTCGGCCGCCGCCTCGCAGTCCATCAGGCCGTAGGGTTCCGGCATCAGCCGGCGCAGCGTCGGGTCGAGGAACGCGGGGGCGTCGTCGAAAGCGACGCCGCGGCCGGCGAGCACGCGGGCGATCAGGTCGGGAAGCCCGTGCGTCTGGCTCATCGCCAGCGCGCGGTTCTCGCCCGCCTGGTCGAGGCGCGCGACCCAGCGCTGGCCCGTCGCCGAACGCTCGACGTTGAGGAAGGCCCTGCTGACGGGGTCGGTGTTTTCCAGCATGCGTGTCGCTACTCCTGCCGTGCCTTTATTATACCCCCTCTGGCCTGCCGGCCATCTCCCCCTCAAGGGGGGAGATCGGCAAGACCCGAAACCTTGCTCAAACTACACCTTCAGCGATGGGCGAAACGGTACTCCATCCAATCTCCCTCCTTGAGGGGGAGATGCCCGGCAGGGCAGAGGGGAGTAGGCAGCGACCGATCAAGCCGTCTTCGGCCGCTCGATGCGGATCACCTGCGGCTCGCCGACGAGATAGCCCTCGCCCTTGATCGCGGCGACAGACTTGCGCACCGAATCCTCCATCGTCGCATGGGTGACGAGGATGATCGTCTTCGGGTCGGTCGATTCGGCCGTCGCCTGGGCGCGCTGGACGATCGATTCAAGCGAGATGCCGTTCTCCGCCATGTGCCTGGCGATGCTGGCGAAGACGCCGGTGCGGTCCTCCACCGAGAGCCGGATGAAATAGCCGCCCTGGTGCTTGCGGATCTGCGCGCGCCTGTAGGGCTGGAGTGCCGCCGCCGGCCGGCCGAGCACGGGCACGGTCTGGGCGCCGGGGCGGCTCTTGGCGATGTCGGCGATGTCGCCGAGGACGGCCGAGGCCGTGGCGTTGCCGCCCGCACCCGGGCCGACCATCAGGAGTTCGCCGAGGATGTCGGATTCGATCGCCACCGCGTTGGTGACGCCGTCGACCTGGGCGATGACGGAATCGAGCGGCACCATGGTCGGGTGCACGCGCTGCTCGACGCCTGTCTCGGTCTTCTGGGCGACGCCGAGCAGCTTGATGCGGTAGCCGAGGTCGGCGGCGGCGCGGATGTCGTCGATCGAGATGTTGGCGATGCCTTCGAGATAGATGTCGTCGGCGGCAATCTTCGTGCCGAAGGCGAGCGTCGTCAGGATCGACAGCTTGTGCGCGGTGTCGTTGCCCTCGATGTCGAAGGCGGGGTCGGCCTCGGCATAGCCGAGGCGCTGCGCCTCCTTCAGGCAGGCCTCGAAGGTGAGCCCCTCCTTCTCCATCTTGGTCAGGATGTAGTTGCAGGTGCCGTTCATGATGCCGTAGACGCGCGAGATCGTGTTGCCGGTCAGCGACTCGCGCAGCGCCTTGATGACCGGGATGCCGCCGGCGACCGCCGCCTCGTAGTTGAGCAGGCAGCCGTTCTCCTCGGCGAGCGCGGCGAGCTCCACGCCATGCGCGGCAAGCAGCGCCTTGTTGGCGGTCACGACATGGATGCCGCGCGCGAGCGCCGCCCTGACGGCCGCGTGCGCCGGATCGCCCGCCCCGCCCATCAGCTCGACGAAGACCTCGATGTCCGCCTCGCGGGCGAGCGCCACCGGATCGTCGAACCAGGCGGCCGACGAGAGGTCGACGCCGCGGTCGCGGCCCTTCGTACGCGCGGAGACCGCCGTAATCTCGATCGGCCGGCCGCACGTCGTCGCCAGCATGTCCCTGCGTTCGACGAGAATCTTCGCGAGCGAGGCACCGACGGTGCCCAAGCCCGCCATGCCGATCTTCAGGGCATCAGCCATGTCATGTCCTAACGTTCTGGAAGGGCCCTCCGCCCGGGATGCGGAGGGCGGGATGGTCAGCGGCGGGCGTTCAGCGAGACGACGTTGTGCATCGTCTCGTCCGCCGTCGAGAAGAACTTCTTGATGTTGCGCGCCGCCTGGCGGATGCGGTGCTCGTTCTCGACCAGCGCGAGGCGGACGTAGTCGTCGCCCTGCTCGCCGAAGCCGACACCCGGCGCCACCGCCACGTCCGCCTTCTCGACCAACAGCTTGGAGAATTCGAGCGAGCCGAGATGGCGGAACTTCTCCGGGATCTTCGCCCAAGCGAACATGGTGGCCGCCGGCGGCGGCACCTCGAAGCCGGCCTTGCCGAAGCTCTCGACCATCACGTCGCGGCGGCGCTTGTAGACGCCCCGCACCTCGGCGATGTCCGAGCCGTCGCCGTTCAGCGCATGGGTCGCCGCCACCTGGATCGGCGTGAAGGCGCCGTAGTCGAGATAGGATTTCACCCGCGTCAGCGCCGCGATCAGCCGCTCGTTGCCGACGGCGAAGCCCATGCGCCAGCCGGGCATGGAGAAGGTCTTCGACATGGAGGTGAACTCGACGGTGATGTCGATCGCGCCCGGGACCTCCAGAACGGAGGGCGGCGGCGCGCCGTCGAAGTAGATCTCCGAATAGGCGAGGTCCGAGAGCACGATGATGTCGTGCTTCTTCGCAAAGGCGATCACGTCCTTGTAGAAGTCGAGCGAGGCGACATGCGCCGTGGGGTTGGACGGATAGTTGAGGATCAGCGCCAGCGGCTTCGGGATCGAGTGGCGCACGGCGCGTTCCAGCGGCGGGAAGAAGCTCTCGTCCGGCTCGACCGACATGGAGCGGATGACGCCGCCCGCCATCAGGAAGCCGAAGGCGTGGATCGGATAGGTCGGGTTCGGGCAGAGGATCACGTCGCCGGGCGCGGTGATCGCCTGCGCCATGTTGGCGAAGCCCTCCTTGGAGCCGAGGGTGGCGACGACCTGGGTCTCCGGGTTGAGCTTCACGCCGAAGCGGCGGGCGTAGTAGGCGGCCTGGGCGCGGCGCAGGCCGGGAATGCCCTTGGAGGAGGAATAGCGGTGGGTGCGCGGGTCCTGCACGACCTCGCAGAGCTTGTCGACGATCGCCTTCGGCGTCGGCAGGTCGGGGTTGCCCATGCCGAGGTCGATGATGTCGGCTCCGCCGGCTCGCGCGCTTGCCTTCAAACGGTTGACCTGTTCGAAAACATAGGGCGGCAGGCGCCGGACTTTATGAAACTCTTCCATCTCTCAACCCCGTTGGCGCGAAGCCCCTCCGGCGGCCCTGCCGAAGGGCGCGAAACCCCGCGCGATTCGCAAATCCGGATAGCGGCGAATGCGTTCGAAATGAAGGCGCTTCGCCGCGCCGGCGGCCGCTTCCGACCGCCCACCGCTTTGCTGCCAAACGGCCCGAAACGCAAGCGCTAATTCGCGCCGGATATCTCGGCGAGCGTATCGCGGCCATGGTTGGCGCCGAGCGCGTCGAGCTCGGCGAGCCGCCGGCGGTATTCGGCCTCGGAAATGGCACCGGAGCGCCGGCTTCCGGCGAGCGCCGACAGGCGCGCGGCATGGGCGGCCGCCTCCTCGTCGCTCATCTGCGTGGTCGCCGCGTTCTTCCGCCCGGTGATCTCCGGATAGACGTCGGAGCGGTCGACGACGCCGGCCGTCGCCGTCGCGGCGGGCGTGTCCGGCGACGTCGAGTTGCATGCGGACAGAAGGAGCGGCAGCGCCGCCGCGATCAGCACGGCGCCGCAACGCCTGGAATGGAACGCCATGGGGCACCCTCAACCGTTGCGCCCCGCCATAGGCATTTGGTCGGGGCTGTCTGGCGCTTGTAATCTTTTTCGGGCAGAATGTAAAAATACAAAAGTAACAATAAAATCCGGAGGAAACGGTGTCTGGGCGAAACAAGGCGAAGGAGCGCGATGCCGACGGAGCCAAGCCCGGATTCCAGGGCTTCGACCCTGCCGCGATCGAGCCCTACATCGTCAAGGACCCGGAGGCGCTGACGGTCAATTTCGCCCGCACCGTCGAGCAGCTCGGCAAGGCCGCCTCCGCCTGGCTCGCGCCGCGCGAGAGCGGCGAGAAGGTCGACACGGTCGCCGAGCCGATGGTCGACATGGTCAAGACGCTGTCGAAAGTCTCCGAATACTGGCTGTCCGATCCGCGCCGGGCGCTCGAGGCGCAGACGCTGCTGCTCGGCGGCTATTTCGACATCTGGCAGAAGGCGCTGAACCGCCTCGGCGGCCAGCCGGCGGACGAAAGCGAGGACCCTTACGCGAAGGACAAGCGCTTCGCCGACGAGGACTGGGTGAAGAATCCCTTCTTCGATTTCCTCCGGCGCGCCTATTTCGTCACCTCCGACTGGGCGGAAAAACTCGTCGCGGAGACGCGGGGGCTCGACGAGCACACCCGCCACAAGGCGGCCTTCTACGTCAGGCAGATCGCGAGCGCCATCTCGCCCTCGAACTTCCTCACGACCAATCCGCAGCTCTACCGCGAGACGGTCGCCTCGAACGGCGAGAACCTCGTGCGCGGCATGAAGATGCTGGCCGAGGACATCGCCGCCGGCCGCGGCGACCTGAAGCTGCGCCAGACCGACACCAGCAAGTTCGCGATCGGCGAGAACATCGCGCTCAGCCCCGGCAAGGTGCTCGCCCAGAGCGACATCTGCCAGGTCATCCAGTACGACGCCTCGACCGACGAGGTGCTGAAGCGCCCGCTCCTCATCTGCCCGCCGTGGATCAACAAGTTCTACGTCCTCGACCTCAACCCGCAGAAATCCTTCATCAAATGGGCGGTCGACCAGGGCCATACCGTCTTCGTCATCTCCTGGGTGAACCCGGACGAGCGCCACGCGGACAAGGACTGGGAAGCCTACGCTCGCGAGGGCATCGGCTTCGCGCTCGACACGATCAAGCAGGCGACGGGCGAAGAGGAGGTGAACGCCATCGGCTATTGCGTCGGCGGCACGCTGCTCGCCGCCACGCTGGCGCTGCATGCCCAGGAGGGCGACAGGCGCATCCGCAGCGCGACGCTCTTCACCACCCAGGTCGACTTCACCCATGCCGGCGACCTCAAGGTCTTCGCCGACGAGGAGCAGATCGACCTTATCGAGCGCGGCATGAAGGCGACCGGCTATCTCGACGGCTCGAAGATGGCGACCGCCTTCAACATGCTGCGCGCCTCCGAGCTGATCTGGCCCTATTTCGTCAACAACTACCTGAAGGGCCAGGAGCCGATGCCCTTCGACCTGCTCTACTGGAACTCAGATTCCACGCGAATGCCCGCCGCCAACCACTCGTTTTATCTGCGCAATTGCTATCTGAACAATACCCTTACGCAAGGTAAGATGCAGCTTGCTGGCAAGACGCTCTCCCTGAAGGACGTGAAGATCCCGATCTACAATCTGGCGACCAAAGAGGACCATATCGCGCCGGCGAAATCGGTCTTCGTCGGCAGCCGGTTCTTCGGCGGCAAGGTGACCTACGTGCTCTCCGGCTCCGGCCATATCGCCGGCGTCGTCAACCCGCCCGACAAGAAGAAGTACCAGTACTGGACCGGCGGCCCGGTCAAGGGCGAATACGAGGATTGGGTGGCGAAGGCGAAGGAGACGCCCGGCTCCTGGTGGCCGCACTGGCACGACTGGATCCTCAAGCAGGACGGCCGCAAGGTGCCGGCGCGCAAGACCGGCGGGCCGATGAACTCCATCGAGGAAGCGCCGGGCTCCTACGTCCGCGTGCGGGTCTAGAAACCGGCTCATATGCAGTTCGATCCGCCGCTCGTCTCCGGCACGCTCGTGCAGCGCTACAAGCGCTTCCTGTTCGACGCCGTTCTCGACGACGGGCGGGCGATCACCGGCTCCTGCCCGAACACCGGCTCGATGCGCGGGCTGACCGCGCCGGGCTCGCGCATCTGGATGTCGGAGCATGACGGGCCGATGCGAAAGCATCGCCACCGGCTGGAGCTGGTCGAGGCGGACGGCACAACGGTCGGCGTCAACACCGGCCTGCCGAACCGGCTCGCCGAGGAGGCGATCCGTGCCGGCCTCGTCGCCGACCTTGCCTGCTACCCGGTGCTGGAGCGCGAGCGCAAATACGGCCGCAACTCGCGCATCGACATCCTGCTCACGGGCGGCGAGCGCCCACCCGCCTATGTCGAGGTGAAGAACGTCCATTTCCGCCGCCGGGAAGGCATCGCCGAGTTTCCCGATACGGTGACGGCGCGGGGCGCCAAGCACTTGGAGGAGCTCGGCGACATGGCGGAGGCGGGTTTCCGCGCCGTCATGCTCTATCTCGTGCAGCGCGAGGACTGCGAGGCCTTCCGCATCTGCGACGACCTCGATCCCGTCTATGCCGCAGGCTTCCTGCGTGCCCGGGCGCGGGGCGTCGAGGCCTATGCGGTCAAATGCGCCGTCACGCCCGCGCAAATTCGGCCCGTGGCGCTGATCGCCATGGACGAACCCGGCCCGGCTGATCTATGAACGTGCGGAAAGACTAGCGAAAGTTCGACCATGGTGACCTATATCGACGCAACCGCCGCGCCGCTGCGCAACACCGGCGTGATCCGGCTCTATGACGCAGACTCCTTCGCCGGCATGCGCAAGGCCTGCCAGCTCACCGCGCGCTGCCTGGACGAGCTCTATCCGCTGGTGAAGCCCGGTGTCGCCACCGACGTCATCGACCGCTTCGTCTTCGAGTTCGGCATGGACCACGGGGCACTTCCCGCCACGCTCAACTACCGCGGCTACACGCGCTTCACCTGCACCTCGATCAACCATGTCGTCTGCCACGGCATCCCCAACGAGAAGCCGCTGCGCGAGGGCGACATCGTCAATATCGACGTCACCTACATCCTCGACGGCTGGCACGGCGACGCGAGCCGCATGTATCCGGTGGGCGAGATCAAGCGCGCCGCCGAGCGGCTCCTGGAGGTGACGCACGAATGCCTGATGCGTGGCATCGCCGCCGTGCGCCCCGGCGCGCGCACGGGCGCCATCGGCGAGGCGATCCAGACCTATGCGGAGGCGGAACGCTGCTCGGTCGTGCGCGACTTCTGCGGCCACGGCGTCGGCCGCCTCTTCCACGACGCGCCGAACATCCTCCATTACGGCCGCGCCAACGAGGGGCCGGAGATGAAGGAAGGCATGATCTTCACCATCGAGCCGATGATCAATCTCGGCCGGCCGCATGTGAAGGTGCTCTCCGACGGCTGGACGGCGGTGACGCGCGACCGTTCGCTCTCGGCGCAGTATGAGCACACCGTCGGCGTGACGGCGGACGGCTGCGAGATCTTCACCCTGTCGCCGGCCGGGCTCGACCGGCCGGGCCTAGCCGCCTAAGGCCGCCATGACCGGATCGCGCCGACGACCTCAGGATGGCAGCGACGATCTTTTCGAGGGCGGCGACGAGCGCGGCCATTTCTTCGAGCAGCCGGCGCGCCCGCGCGCGGCCGAGCCCGCCCCGGACAGAGACAAGGACAAGCACTATCACGGCCACCGCGAGCGGCTGCGCGCCCGCTTCCGCGACAGCGGCGAAGGGGCGCTCGCCGACTACGAGATCCTGGAGCTCCTGCTCTTCCGCCTGATCCCGCGCCGCGACACCAAGCCGGTGGCCAAGGCCCTCATCGACCGGTTCGGCACGCTCTCCGGCGTGTTCGGCGCGCCGCCGGCGCTCTTGCAGGAGGTCAAGGGCATCGGCGAGGCCGTGGCGCTCGATCTCAAGCTGATTTCCGCCGTCGCCCAGCGCGCGCTGAAGAGCGAGATCCGCAACAAGCAGGTGCTCGCCTCCTGGTCCGCCGTCATCCAGTATTGCCACGCGGCGATGGCGCACGAGCAGCGCGAGCAGTTCCGCATCCTCTTCCTCGACAAGCGCAACGCGCTGATCGCCGACGAGGTGCAGGGCCAGGGAACGGTGGACCACACGCCGGTCTATCCGCGCGAGGTGGTGCGGCGCGCGCTGGAGCTTTCCGCGACCGCGATCATCCTCGTCCACAATCATCCCTCCGGCGACCCGACGCCGTCGCGCGCCGACATCGACATGACGAAGACGATCGTCGAGACGGCGCGCCCGCTCGGCATCACCGTCCACGACCACATCATCATCGGCAAGGACGGTCATGCCAGCCTCAAGGGCCTCAGGCTGATGTAAAAAGGGCGCTTTCCTTCATCCCGCCGAAACGGTTTCGTGCGACAAGCGGTTGACGTGGAATGTCCGGGCGGGAATGATTGCTGCATTGCAATAATCCATCCGGCGGAAGACTGGGGCAATCTTACATGCAGGAATACGATCTCATTGTCGTGGGCAGCGGCCCGGCGGGCCGCCGGGGTGCCATCCAGGCGGCCAAGCTCGGCCGCAAGGTGCTGGTGATCGAGCAGGGCAAGCGCGTCGGCGGCGTGTCGGTCCATACCGGCACCATCCCCTCCAAGACGCTGCGCGAGACGGCGCTCAATCTTTCCGGCTGGCGCGAGCGCGGCTTCTACGGCCGCGCCTATCGGGTCAAGCAGGAGATCAGCGCCGAGGACCTGCGCCGGCGACTCATCATCACGCTCGACCACGAGGTGGAGGTGCTGGAGCATCAGTTCGCCCGCAACCGCGTGCAGCACATGCGCGGCAAGGCGAGCTTCGTCACGCCCGAGACGATGGAGATCGTCAAGGACGACGGCGAGACGATCCACGTCAACGGCAGGAGCATCCTGCTCGCCGTCGGCACGAAGCCGTTCCGCCCGGCGAACATCCCCTTCGACGGCGTCAACGTGCTCGACAGCGACGAGCTCCTGGAGATGCAGGAGCTGCCGCGCTCGGTCGCCGTCATCGGCGGCGGCGTCATCGGCATCGAGTACGCCACCATCTTCAGCGCGCTCGACACGCAGGTGACGGTCATCGATCCGAAGCCGACGATCCTCGACTTCATCGACAAGGAGATCGTCGAGGACTTCATCTACCAGCTGCGCGACCGCAACGTGAAGCTGATCCTCGGCCAGGTCGCCGAGACGGTGGAGAAGCTCGACAACGGCAAGTGTTCGATCACGCTCGACAACGGCCGCCACGTCGTCTGCGACATGGTGCTCTATGCCGCCGGCCGGGTCGGGGCGACCGACAGCCTCAATCTTGCCGCCGCCGGTCTCTCGGCCGATGCGCGCGGCCGCCTAAGCGTCAATCCGGAAACCTTCCAGACCGAGGTGCCGCATATCTATGCAGCCGGCGACGTCGTCGGCTTTCCCGCGCTTGCCTCGACCTCGATGGAACAGGGCCGCATCGCCGCCCGCGTCGCCGTCGGCGCCATCGCCAAGGAGCCGCCGAAATATTTCCCCTACGGCATCTACGCCGTGCCGGAGATTTCCACCTGCGGGCTGACGGAGGAGGAGGTCAAGGAGCGCGGCATCCCCTACGAATGCGGCATCGCCCGCTTCCGCGAGACCTCGCGCGGCCACATCATGGGCCTCGATTCGGGGCTTCTGAAGATGATCTTCTCGCTGAAGACGCGGCGCCTGCTCGGCGTGCACATCGTCGGCGAAGGGGCGACCGAGCTGGTCCATATCGGCCAGGCGGTGCTGAACCTCAAGGGTACGGTCGAATATTTCGTCGAGAACACCTTCAACTACCCGACGCTTGCCGAAGCCTACAAGATCGCCGGCCTCGACGCCTGGAACCGCATGGGAGACATGTCGCAGAAGGGGTGAGGCCGTTGGGTGCCGTTCACCCCCCTCTGGCCGGCAGACCAGAGGGGGGTAGCCACACAGCCCTCAAAAGCAAAACCGCCCGCAGCCTGCGCTGCGAGCGGTTTTTTCATTTCTCAACCCGATGCGTCGATTACTCGGCGTCGCCCTCGGCGGCCTTCTTCTTGGAGGCGGCCTTCTTCTTCGGAGCGGCGGCTTCCTCGCCTTCGGCGGCCTCGGCCTTGGCGGCGGCCTTCTTCTTCGGGGCGGCCTTCTTGGCTTCGGTCTTGACGGCGCCCTCGGCGTCGTCGTCGGCCAGCAGCTCTTCCTTCGAGACGGTCTTGTCCGTCACCTTGATCTCGCTCAGCAGGTGATCGACGACCTTTTCCTCGAAGATCGGCGCGCGCAGCGAGGCGGCCGCACCCGGGGTCTTCTGGAAATATTCGAGGATCTGCTTTTCCTGGCCCGGGAACTGGCGCAACTGCTCGAACAGCGAGCGCTGCATCTCCTCGTCGCTCACCTGGACGCCGGCCTTCTCGCCGATCTCGGAGAGCACGAGGCCGAGGCGGACGCGGCGCTCGGCGAGCTTGCGGTATTCCTCGCGGGCTTCCTCTTCCGTCGTGTCCTCGTCGGCGAAGGTCTTGCCGGACTGCTGCAGGTCGGTGTTGATCTGGCGCCAGATGTTCTCGAACTCGGCGTCGACCAGGCGCTCGGGCGTGTCGAACTTGTAGAGCTCGTCGAGCTGGTCGAGGATCTGCCGCTTGACCTTCTGGCGGGTGACGGAGCCGTACTGGCTCTCGATCTGGCCGCGGACGATCTCGCGCAGCTTGTCGGCCGATTCGAGGCCGAGCTTCCCGGCGAGCTCGTCGTTGATCTCGACGTCGGCGGGGGCGGCGACTTCCTTGACGGTGATGTCGAAGGTCGCTTCCTTGCCGGCGAGGTTCGTCGCCGGATAGTCGGCCGGGAAGGTCACGGTGATGACCTTCTCGTCGCCGGCCTTGAGGCCGACCAGCTGCTCCTCGAAACCGGGGATGAAGCGGTTGGAGCCGATGACGAGCTGGGCGTCCTCGTCCTTGCCGCCGTCGAAGGGCTCGCCGTCGACCTTGCCGAGGTAGTCCATGGTGACGCGGTCGCCCTCGGCGGCCTTGCCCTTCTTGGCCTCGTAGGAACGGGCGCTCTCGGCGATCCTGAGGATCTGCTCGTCGACTTCCTTGTCGTCGATCTCGACGACCTCGCGGGTGACGGCGATGCCGGAGGCGTCCTTCAGCTCGATCGCCGGGATGACCTCGTAGGACAGGGTGAACTCGAAATCGGCCTCGGCGGAGAGGATCTTCTCCGCTTCCGCCTGGTCCTCGGTCATCGCGATCTCGGGCTGGGTCGCCGACTTCTCGCCGCGCTCGGTGAGGATCGCCGACGGCCGGTCGCGGATGATCTCGTTGACGAGCTCGGCCATGATGGACTTGCCGTACATCTTCTTCAGATGCGCGAAGGGCACCTTGCCCGGGCGGAAGCCGTTGATGCGGACACGGCCCTTGGCCTCTTCGAGGCGCTCGTTCATCTGAGCTTCCATGTCCTTGGCCGGGATGACGACCTTGATTTCGCGCTTCAGCCCTTCAGCGAGCGTTTCGATAACCTGCATGTTCAAACCTTCAATTTCGAGTTGGCGGTGCTCAACCGGCCGGCCGGTTCTATGGCGAGCACCCCGCCGGGGTCCTTTGCCGGCAGTGGCTTTACTGAATTCGGTGGCCTTTTGGCAAGCAAAATGGCGCTCTCAACATATTCCACGCCGCGCGGAACCCTCCTGTCCCCCGCTGTCGTGGCTCTGGTGCGGGTAGAGAGACTTGAACTCCCACGCCTTGCGGCACCAGAACCTAAATCTGGCGTGTCTACCAATTTCACCATACCCGCGTCTCAGGAACCGCCTGCCGGGGCGGCATGGCCGCGATCCTCCGGCGCCGTCCGAGCGCGGCGTCTCTATATCATCCGTTCGGCGCGGATCAAAGGGAAAATGCGGGCTTTGCCGCCCTCTTGCGCCTCAATAGAGAGGTTCGTCGTAGACCGGCTCGCCGCGCAGCAGGATGCGGGCGATCTGCGGCGTGCCGGCGGGCGAGACGCGGGCCTCGACCTCCAGCTCCTGCTGGTTGCGCGCCTCCTCCAGCACCCTGCCCTCGCCTTCCGGCACGTAGTAGCGCTCGATGCCGTAGGAGACGAAGATCGTCTCCGGCAGCGCGCCCTCGAAGCCCGGGTAGTACTGGAACGGCAGCGTCCGCAGGACGACGCTGCCCTCCTGCGGCTGCAGCGTGCCGAAGCTCGCCTCGCTCGCCGTCCAGAGGCCGTCCGGCCCCGGCTTCAGCCGCACCGCCATGCGCACGCGCTCGCCCTGCCCCGGCGCCGCGCCGGCGACGATCGCGCCCGGGATCGCGGAGATCGGATAGGAAAGCGTGACGTAGTCGCCGCGCAGGAGGTCGCGCGGGTCGACCGGCATCGTCTTCAGGCGGATGTCGGCGCCGCTGCGCAGGATCGAGGCGCGGCTTTCCACCATGTAGCCGATCACCGCCGTCTGCAGCACGGCGACGAGGATGGCGGCGAGAAGCGGCGGGATGCGCAGCAAGGTCCTGGCCATGGTCATGCTCCCTCCCCGGCGTTGCGTGCGGAAAACCGTCGCTCCAGCGCGATCACGGCCCAGGCGATCAGCGCGACGACGAGGCCGGAGACGAGGAAGAAGCCGGAGGTGCCGAGGATCGAGCCGATCGTCTCGGAGGCGAGATAGAGCGTCTCGGCGGCGAAGGCGAGATAGCCGAGGTAGCGCACCGCGCCGTTCTCGCGGCCGGAGAGCGCGATGCCGCCGATCGCCGCGGCGAGCGTGACGACGCCGAGCAAAAGCCGGCCGCCGGCATCGTCGTATTCGGCGTGCAGCAGGAGGAGGCCGAGCAGCAGGACGAGATAGGAATAGAAGGCGGGCGCCGCACCCGCGCTCCGCGCGAGCGCCCGGAGCGGCGACTGCGGCAGGGCGGCGAGCAGGTAGCCGGCGGCCCCGGCGGCGGCGATCGCGACGGCCGTCGCCGGACGCTCGTATTCGCCGTAGAGGAGGCCGAGCCAGGCGACGAGCAGCAGGTAGGCGAGATGGCGGGTGCGCTCGGCCCCCGTATAGCGCACGAGCAGGACGACGACGAGCGCCATCGCCGGCATCAGCCAGACGAGCAGGGCCTCGTCGGTGCCGGACTGGGTCCATTCGTTGCCGGCGACGGCGAAGGCGAGGAAGGCGGCGATCGTCGTCACGGCGCCGGAGCGGAAGAGCAGGGCCGCCGCCACGGCGCCGGCGAACCACACCAGCATGGCCTGCGTGGCGTCGCCCGAAAGATGGTACATCTGCCCGACGAGCGCGATGGCGCCGCCGAAGGCGAGCGTGCCGATCACCAGGAAGGCCGCCGCCAGCCGCCCCGCCCCGCGCGCCAGGAGCAGGCCGCCGGCGAGATAGGCGCCCCAGATCAGCCCGACGATGCCGACGAGCCGGGCAAGGCGCGGGATCGCCTCCCAGTTCGACGCGACGAGCAGGAGGATCGCGGCGGAGACGAGAAGTGCCGCGATGATCATCAGCACGCGCCCGACGCTGAAGGCGCTTTCGCGCGAATCGTATTCCTTCAGGAGGCGCGCGGCCGTCGGCGCGTCGAGAAGCCCCGCCGCCGTCCAGTGCCTCAGGTCCCGCTCCAGCCGTCCCCTGTACATCCGCGCCGCTCCGTTCCTTGCCGCCGTCGCGCGAACGAATCCGCGCCTGCCGGATTGAGACGATACAGGGCCGGCGGAAATTCGCCAGCCGGCGAAAATCGCCAACGACGCGGAGCTTAACGGGAAATAAAGAAATCCATGTCATTTTTGACGCAATGCAGCAGGCTGGACGCGACGAGCGGCGCATGCATGGGACGCATACCTTCCATGCTTTTATTGCACTGCACAAAAGCGGCCTTCCGGCCTATATTGCAAGCATCGGATCGGGATTGATCCGGCTCGAACGTCCCGGCGCAGCGTATCGGTTCAGCGACAGGACGAACGACAAGGCGGAATTGGTCGAACGCCCGGCATGATGCCGCAAGACCCGGTCGCCGCAAGGAGATCGACGGAATTCGGAGCGGCGTACTCCTCCTCCCAACGCCGTTCCGATACGATTGGCAACACTCCTCCTCCCGGTTGCCAATCATCTTTAGTGACGCCCGCCGGATCTCCTCCCCCGGCGGGCGTCATTGTTTTCCGCATGGCGGATTCGGAAAGCGCCGCCGGTTTCCCCGCTTCCGCCGCCCTATCCGTCAGGGCAAGCCTATTCCTTGGGCATCCCTGCGGAGTCGGCGGGACGACATATGCAATATCCGCATGCTTGCCATGCCGCCCGTCCCCTACCGCCCCGCCGCTCATCCCCCTATATGGAGCGCATCGGTCGGGCGACGATCTCCTCCTCCCCACGTCCCCGACCAGGTCGGCGATCGCTTCTCCTCCCGGACCGCCGATCGAGACCAGCGACGCACGCCGGACCTCCTCCCCCGGCGGGCGTCGCTTTTTCGTCCGGCAACGCCTTCGCCGCCAGCACGACGGCTTTATGGCGACCTGCCCGCAAATTCGCCAGGATTTTGCCGAAATTTCCGCTTGACATGCACAAAACGCATAGTCGCCATACGGCAATATCGCTGTAATTTTTCGCAGCGCAGCATATATTGTCACCATGAAATCGAGGGGCGGCGCCGCGCAGCGGCCGCCGACCGCCACAGCAGGAAAGGGGTATGAACATGAACCTGGCTCGCTCTTTCAACAACTGGCGCAAGTACCGCCAGACCGTCAACGAACTCGGCCGCATGTCGGACCGCGAACTCAACGACCTCGGCATCGGCCGCAGCGACATTCCCTACGTCGCCCGCAACGCCGTCAAGTAAGCCGAACGGCCCTTCCGGGTCTTTCCCAAACGCCTTCCGGGTCTCCCGGGAGGCGTTTCTTTTTGCGCGGCCGGGACCGATTTATGTTGCATCGCATGGCCGCCGCCGCGGCCCTGGCGGGCATCGCGCCGCTCCGCGGCCAAGTTCCTGGCAAAAGGCGCTTTTTTGTCCTTTCGTGCGCTGTCGCGGGCATCTGCCCGTTCCTTGATCGCGGTCATGCACAAATGCATGGCAGATGCATCTTCTTTGCACTGCAACATGAAGAGGGTTTCGTGTAGACAGATATCAACAGCCGGGGCGAGGACGCCACGGACGAGATCATCGAGGAGAGTATGTCATGAACCCCATCCGCATCGCCAAGAACTGGATCAGCTACCGCCGCACCCTGAACGAACTCGGCAACCTGTCGAACCACACGCTCTCGGACATCGGCCTGACCCGCTACGACATCCGCGACATCGCTGCCCGTTCCTTCCGCTAAGCAGACCGGATTTCCGACGCTGCGGCCGGAAACGGCAATGCGCGAGGAACGCTTCAAACGGCACCATCCGGTGCCGTTTTTGATTCGCGGCGATGGAAAGCCGCAAGGCGCCGTGCTAACGAACCGGCCATGACGAAGACCTCCTTCCCCTCTCCCATCCATGTCGTCGGCGGCGGGCTCGCGGGCTCGGAAGCCGCCTGGCAGATCGCCGAAAGCGGCCTGCCCGTCGTCCTGCACGAGATGCGCGGCGTGCGCGGCACGGATGCCCACAAGACGGACGGCCTTGCCGAGCTCGTCTGCTCCAACTCCTTCCGCTCCGACGACGCGACCAGCAACGCCGTCGGCGTGCTGCATGCGGAGATGCGGCTCGCCGGCTCGCTGATCATGCGGGCGGCGGATGCCAACCAGGTGCCGGCCGGCGGTGCGCTCGCCGTCGACCGCGAGGGCTTTTCCGCCGCCGTCACCGCGGCGATCGCGGCCCATCCGCTGATCGCGGTCGTGCGCGAGGAAGTGACCGGCCTGCCGCCGGACGACTGGGACCAGGCGATCGTCGCCACCGGCCCGCTGACCGCCCCGTCGCTCGCCGCCGCCATCCAGGCGCGCACGGGCGCCGACCAGCTCGCCTTCTTCGACGCGATCGCGCCCATCGTCCACACCCACAGCATCGACATGGATATCTGCTGGTACCAGTCGCGCTACGACAAGGTCGGGCCGGGCGGCACGGGCAAGGACTACATCAACTGCCCGATGGACGAGGCCGCGTACAACGCCTTCATCGACGCGCTCGTCGCCGGCGACACGACCGGCTTCAAGGAATGGGAAGGCACGCCCTATTTCGACGGCTGCCTGCCGATCGAGGTGATGGCCGAGCGCGGCCGCGAGACGCTGCGCCACGGGCCGATGAAGCCGATGGGCCTCACCAACGCGCACAACCCGTCGGTCAAGCCCTATGCCGTCGTGCAGCTCCGCCAGGACAATGCGCTCGGCACGCTCTACAACATGGTCGGCTTCCAGACGAAGCTGAAATACGGCGCGCAGGCGGAGATCTTCCGCCTCATCCCGGGCCTGGAGAACGCCGAATTCGCCCGGCTCGGCGGCCTGCACCGCAACACCTACATCAATTCGCCGGTGCTGCTCGACCGGTCGCTGACGCTGAAGGGCCGGCCGGGCCTGCGCTTCGCCGGCCAGATCACCGGCTGCGAGGGCTATGTCGAAAGCGCCAGCATCGGCCTGCTCGCCGGCCGCTTCGCCGCCGCCGAGCGGCGCGGAGAGACGCCGTCGCTGCCGCCGGAGACCACCGCCTTCGGCGCGCTGCTCGGCCACATCACCGGCGGCCACATCGTTTCCGACGACGAGCCGGGCAAGCGCTCCTTCCAGCCGATGAACGTCAATTTCGGCCTGTTCCCGCCGCTGGAGCCGGGCGCGCTCGTCCGGCCCGAAGGCCTGAAGCGCTTCCGCGGCAAGGACAAGGCGCTCGCCAAGAAGCAGGCGACGGCCGCGCGCGCGCTTGCCGACTGCGCCCGCTGGCTCGGCCTCTGAGGTCTGCTAGGACGCCCCGCCGTTCGCCCGCGGCTCGCCGCCCGCGCTCCTCGGCAGGAAGCTGCCGAGCAGCCAGAGCGAGACCTCCGCGGCATCGCCCTCGCTGCGGAAGGTGAAGGTGCCGCCCTCGAAGGCGTCGTTGGCGAAGGCGATGGCGAGCCGCGCGTTGCCGCGGCTTTCCACGCGCACCGTGCCGGGCTCGATCAGGTGGCAGGCGAAATGATGGCCGTGCGCGTGCATGCAGCCCGCCTTGCCGTCGTGCAGCCTGAGGAAGACCGTGCGCCCGTCCGCCGTGGCGATCACCTGGCGGATGGCCTCGTCGGGAAAGGCGCGGCCGAACTCCAGGATGGCAAGCCCGGTGTCCTCGGCGGCGTCCGCCTTCTCGTCACGGCGGAAGCTCTGGCGGAAGATCAGGCCGGCGAGCAGCAGGCAGAGGGCGGTGATGGTCCAGAGCATTGCGCGAATCTCTCCACGGGCGACGTCCGAACGGCTCTAGCCCACTAGGCTTGCGCCAGTTTTGCGTGGCGTCAGAAGCGGCCGCGCCGGAGCGCCCGCCACATCCACCATTGCCGGCGCCACTGCGGCGGCAGCAGGGGCCGGTCGAGTGCGTCCGCACCGGCCTTCTCGGCACGCTTCAGCACCGGCTCGACGAGCGAGACCGGCAGGAAGGCCGGCAGGTTGTCGGGCGAGACGCCGCCCGCCGCGCGCGCCCTGGCGAGGTGCTCGCGGCCGAGCCCGGCGAAGGCCTCGACGGCGCGGGCGGCCGCCGCGCGGTCGCTGCCGGCAAGCAGCGCCTCGGAAGACAGCCCCGTCGCCGAGAGCAGGTCGGCGGGCAGGTAGACCTGGCCGCGCCGGCGGTGGATCGGCAGCAGCATCAGCACGCCGGCCACGGTCTGCGCCACGCCGGCATGGCCCGCGGCCGCCGCCGATTGCGGCGCATGGCCGGGATCGAGCACGAGGCTTGCAAGCTGGATCAGCGCGGAGGCCGTCTCGCCGGCATAGCCTTCCAGCGCGGTGCGGCTTTCCATCGGGTCGTCGTAGAGATCGAAGATGCGCGCCTCGATCATGTCCGTCAGCACGGCGACGGGCAGCCGGTGCGTCTCGACGCAGGCGAGAAGGGCGGCGGCGAGCGGATGGGCCATCGCCTCGCTGCGGCGCCCGCCTTCCAGCACCTCGCGCCACCATTGCAGGCGGATTTCGCCGGGCAGCGCCTCGTGCACGAGGTCGCGGACCCGGGCGATCTCGGCGTGGAAGGCGTAGAGCGCGGCGAGGCTCCCGCGCCTGTCCGCCGGCGAGAGCAGACAGGCGAGATAGCGGTCGCGATCGGTCTCGCGCAGCACCGCCAGGCAGTGCGTCTCGTGGGCATCCGTGTCGTCGCTCACCGTGCCGGCCCGCCTTCCCTCTCACACGGCGATGAGGGCGGCGGCGACCGCCCTGTTCTCGGCGAGCATGACGTTGAATGTGCGCACGGCAGCGCCCGTGCTCATCGGGTCCGAGCTCACCCGCCGTGCGCGCAGCGCCGTGCGGATCTCGGCGGACAGCGGGCGGATCTCCGTTCCCGTCCCGACCAGCAGCACCTCGATCTCCTCGGCCTCGGCGAGCACGCGCGAAAGATCGGAAAGCGAGAGCGGCGTGCCCTCCTGCTTGTCCCATCCGTGGATGCCGGAGGGCAGGCAGAGGATGGAGCCGCGATGCGACATGTCGGCGAATCGGAAGCCGCCGTTGCCGTAGGCGTCGATCGGCGCGCGCCCCGGAAAGTGCGCCTCGCGCATTTCTATGCCGTTAGCCATGCGCCTCGGATGCCTCCGTCTTGCCCTTGCCCGGGCGGTAGCGCTCCGGCCTGAGCCGGAACAGGATGAGGATCGGTCCGGCAATGTAGATAGAGGAGATCGTGCCGATCGCCACCCCGAAGAGCAGCGTCAGCGCGAAGGTGCGGATCGCCTCGCCGCCGAATGCGGCGAGTGCCGCGAGCGCGATCAGCGTCGTCGCCGAGGTCAGCACCGTGCGCGACAGCGTGCGGTTGATCGCGTCGTCGATCAGGATCGGCAGCGGCATCCGGCGGAACTGCCGGAGGTTCTCGCGGATACGGTCGTAGACCACCATCGTGTCGTTCAGCGAGTAGCCGGCGATGGTGAGCAGGGCCGCGACCGCGGCGATGTTGAATTCGATCTTCGCCACGGCGAGGAAGCCCAGCGTGAAGAAGACGTCGTGCGCGAGCGCGATGACCGCGCCGATGGCGAAATGCCACTCGAAGCGTATCCAGATATAGGCGACGAGCGCCACGAGGCCGAACAGGAGCCCGAGCGTCGCCGAATGGATCAGCTCGCCGGAGATCGCCGGGCCGACCACCTCGACCCGCCGCAGGTCGTATTCCGCCTCCAGCTCGCCGCGGGCGACGAGCACCGCCGTCTGCTCGGCATTCTCGCCCTGGTCCTGGGCGGCGAGGCGCACCAGCGCGCGCGAGGCGTTGCCGTGGCGGGCGACATCGAGCACGTCGAGGCCGGCCTCGGTCAGCTGCGCCTCGATGCCCGCGCGATCCGCCCGGCCGCTCTTCGCCTGCACTTCCAGCGCCGCGCCGCCGGTGAAATCGATGCCGAGCTTCAGCTTGCCCGAGACGAGCAGGCCGGCGATCGCCAGCGAGAAGACGGCGGTCAGCAGGAAGACGACGTTGCGGGCGGCCATGAAGCGCAGGTTCAGCCGGTCGAAGACGGCGGTGTGCACGCCCTTCGGCATGTGGCGCGCCGTGCTCTCGCCGAGCCAGCGGCGCACCATCGCCTGCGTCGGCCCGAAGGTCGAGAACAGCGTCGCGACGAGGCCGATGCCGACGGCGAGCGCGAAGGCGCGCACGGGCGCGGCCGACAGGAGGAGCAGCACGGCGACGGCGATCAGCATCGTCGCCGAGGCGTCGAAGACGGTGGCGCGCGCGCGGGCGAAGCCGACGTCGACCGCCTCGCCGAGCGTGCGGCCCTCCTTCACCTCCTCGCGGATGCGCTCGAAGACCAGCACGCTCGCATCCACCGCCACGCCGACCGTCAGCACGACGCCGGCGATCATCGACAGCGACACCGGCGCGCCGACGAGCGCCAGCACCGCGAAGGTGACGACGACGTTGAAGACGAGCGACAGCGCCACGATGATCCCGAGCAGGCCATAGAACAGCGTGATGAAGGCGACGACGGCGACGACGGCGGCCACGACCGCGCCGATCACCGCGCCCTTCGAGGCCGTGCCGAGCACCGGCTCGATCGAACGCTCCTCGATGATCGTCAGCGGCGCGGGGAGCGGCCCGCTCGCCACGAGGCGGGCGAGGTTGCCCGCTCCCTCGGCGTCGAAATCGCCGGCGATGGATCCCGCGCCGTCGCTGACGACGCGCTGGATGTCGGTGATCGAGATGATCTGGTCGTCGAGGACGATGGCGATCGCCCGGCCGGTGTTGCCGCGGGTGAAGGCGGCAAGGCGCGCGGTCGCCTCCGGCGTCAGGCGGAAGTCGACGCGCGGCTCGTCGTTGGCGGCGGGTTCCGCCGCGGCGACGTCCGCCACGGTGAAGAGCGCCTCGCGGCGCAGGAGATAGCCGACGGGGGGCTCGCCGGCCGTATAGAGGATCTCGCTGCCCTCGGGTGCGCCGTCCTCGATCGCCGTGTTGACCGGGACGCTGGTGTCGACGAGGCGGGCGGAGAGCCGGCCGGGCTGGGCGAGAAGGTCCTTGACGCGCTGCGGATCGCTGAGGCCGGGCATGGAGACCGAGATGCGGCCGCTGTCGTCGCGCTCGACGCGGAGGTTCGCGATGGCGAGGCTCGCGAGCCGCCGGCGCACCGCATCGACGGAAAGCGCGGCGGCCTCGACGACGGCGAGGTCGGTGGCGGCGTCCGGCAGCACGATGCGCAGGCGCGCGCCCTCCGCCTCCGTGACGGCGCCGAGGCCGGTCGCGGAGAGCGCCTCGCGGGCGGCCGCCATGCCGTCGGCCGCCGTGACGGCGACCTCGACGGCGGTGCCCGAGCCGCTGAGGTCGGCATAGGGGATGCGGGCGGCCCGCAGCGCCGCCGCGACGGTCTCGACGGCGGCGCGCAGGCGCTCGGCCTCCACCTCGCTGCGCGAGACGTCGAGCGTGAGGCGCGATCCGCCGGTGAGATCGAGGCCCGGCACGAGCCGGTGCGCGCCGATCCAGGCCGGCAGGCCGGCGGCGACGGAGGCCGGCAGCAGGCTCGGCAGGACCGCAAGAAGGCTCGCCGCAAGGACGAGCCAGATCAGGACGGTTTTCCAGCGGGCGGATCGTTGCATCGCGGTCTCGTCTAGAGCTCCTGCGCAATTCCGCTACACAGTTCTGCTGGAATTGCCCTGAAAAACCAGTCGCGCCGCCAGGCCGGAACCCCGGCCGGGCGGCAGGCGGAGCGTCACTCCTTGACGGGCTCGCCCTTGACGCGGACCTCGCTAACGCCGCCGCGCACCACGCGCACGCGGGTGCCCTCGGCGATCTCCACTTCCAGCTCGCTGTCGTCGACGACCTTCGTCACCTTGCCGACGATGCCGGAGACGACGACCTGATCGCCGCGGCGGATGTTCTTCAGAAGCTCTTCGCGGCGCTTCATGGCGGCGCGCTGCGGGCGGATGATGAGGAAATACATCACCACGAAGATCAGCAGGAACGGCAGGATCGACATCAGAATGTCGGCGCCGCCCGCTGCCCCGCCGGGTGCGGCCGTCTGCGCGAAAGCCTCGGTTATGAACATCGTCTACTCCTTGACGTCTTGGATCTTTCGGTCCCCGAGGGGTCCATTCGGTTGCCGGAATATAGGCAAGCAGGGGCCGAATGCAACACGCGCGACGGCGGCATCCCGGTTTTTCGGGCGCTTTACCCTTTTCGCTCCGTGCCGCCCATGCTACCCGGCGGAAGCGCATGAGGAGAAGAACCGTGCAGGAAGACCACGTCAAGCTGTTGCTCGCCGAAATCGCCCGCCTGAATGCCGCCGTCGAGCGCATCGCCGGCCCCGCCCCCGCCGTCAACGACTGGGATGCGGCGGACTGCTTCGTCTGGGCGCCCGCCCGCCAGCACCTCCAGCCGGTCCGCCGGCCGAACCGCATCGACATCGGCCTCATCCGCGGCGTCGACCACGTGCGCGACATCCTCGTCGACAACACGGTGCGCTTCGCGCGCGGACTGCCGGCCAACAACGTGCTTCTGTGGGGCGCGCGCGGCATGGGCAAATCGTCGCTGGTGAAATCCGTGCACCAGCTCGCCGCGCGCGAGACGGGAAGCGACCTGAAGCTGGTCGAGGTGCACCGCGAGGACATCGCCACGCTGCCGGTGTTGATGGAGATCCTCAAGGAAGCGCCCTTCCCGGTCATCGTCTTCTGCGACGACCTCTCCTTCGACCACGACGACACGTCCTACAAGTCGCTGAAGGCGGCGCTCGACGGCGGCGTCGAGGGCCGGCCGGACAACGTGCTGCTCTACGCCACCTCCAACCGCCGCCACCTCCTGCCGCGCGACATGATGGAGAACGAGCAGTCGACCGCGATCAACCCGTCGGAGGCGGTCGAGGAGAAGGTCTCGCTGTCCGACCGCTTCGGCCTCTGGCTCGGCTTCTACAAGTGCAGCCAGAAGGACTATCTGGAGATGATCGACGGCTATGCGCGCCATTTCGGGCTGGGCATGCCGGAGGAACAGCTTCACGCCGAGGCGCTGGAATGGGCGACGACCCGCGGCTCGCGCTCCGGCCGCGTCGCCTGGCAGTTCATCCAGGACCTCGCCGGCCGGCTCGGCAAGCCGCTGGTGAAATGACAAAGGCCCCGGTTTGCCGGGGCCCGTCAAAAGGATGGCGTTGTCGCCCGCCTATTCCAGGAAGGTCATCGGGTTGACCGGGGTGGCGTTCTTGCGCACCTCGAAGTGGACCTTCGGCCGCGTCGCGTTGCCGCTCATGCCGGAGGTGGCGACGGTCTGGCCGCGCTGCACCTTCTGGCCACGCTGGACGTTGAGCTCGCCGGCATGGCCGTAGACGGTGACGGTGCCGTCGTCGTGGCGCACGAGCACCGCGTTGCCGAGCTCCTTCAGGCTGCTGCCCGAATAGATGACGACGCCGTTCTCAGCCGCCTTGATCGGCGTGCCCTCGGGCACGGAGATGTCGATGCCGTCGTTGCGGTTGCCCTCGACATTGGCGCCGTAGCCGGCGATGACCGCGCCGCGCACGGGCCAGCGGTACTTGCCGATGCCGGTCGATTCGGGCGCCTCGTCGGTGACGTCGGATTTCGCCGTCGCCTCGGAGACCGAGACGGTCCTGACGGGCGCCTTGTAGCTTTCGGGCTTCTTCTCGTCGGCGTCCTTCTGCGTGGCGCGGGCGGGGACGGAGGCGGTCACGGTCCGGTCGGCCGTGCCCTCGACGCCGCCGCCGGCGGGGATCGTCAGCTTCTGGCCGATGCGGATGGAGGCGGTCTCCAGCCCGTTCGCCTTCTTGAGCGCGTCGACCGACACGCCGGTCTTGCCGGCGATGCGGGCGAGCGAATCGCCCGGCTGCACCTCGTAGAGCGGACCGTCGGCCTTCTTCTTGCCCTCGCCGGCGTCGGCGACGTTCGAGGCGCTGCCGCCGTTCTCGGCCTTCGCCTTGTCGCGGCTCGAGGAGCCGGGCAGGATGGCGACCTTGTCCTCGGACTTGCGCTCGGGGACGGGAAGCTTTCCGTCGGCCGTGATCGTGCTGTCGGTCGAGGCCTTGGCGACGCTGCCGGTGGTCGAGAAGGTCGGGATGACGATCTTCTGGCCGGGCTCGGCGTCGGAGGCGCGCTTCAGGCCGTTGGCGGCGAGGATCTCCTTCTCCGGCACGCCGTAGCGGTTGGCGAGCGTCTTCACGCTCTCGCCCTGGCGCAGCATGACGACCGGCGCGTTGTTGGTGGACCAGCCGCCCTTCGACTTGCCGACCGTTCCGGTGACGAGCTGGTCGGCGCCGGATTCGGCGCCCGCCCTGCGCTCGGGCAGCGGCTGCGCAAGGGCGGTCTCGCGCTCGCCGAGCCCGCCCGACTGCGTCGGATCGCCGAGGTCACCCCGCTGCACGCGCATCGGCGTGGTGGCGAGCCGCGTGCCGGAGCCGCCATTGGCGGCCGTGTCGATCGGATCGTGCGAGACCGCGCCCTCGCCGGGGAACGGCTGGTCGACCGCGCGTCCGGCCGTGGCGTAGCCGCCGCCGTTGCCGACGTCGCCGCGCGGAACCGGATCGCCGCCGAGGAGCGAGCGGCGCGGGATCGAATTGGTGGTGATGTTGTCGGAGCCGGAGAAGAGCCCGCCGAAGCGCGACACGTCCGAACTGCACCCGGTCGCCACGCTAGCCAGCAGAGCCGCCGCACACAGGCGGAGAGCCGTCCTACCAAAACCCGGCGATACACTCTTACGCATGACCCAACCCACTCGGTACGCTACTGATGTGGATCGATTAAAGCGCGTTAGAGTTACCGCCCGGTTAAGGGCGGGCTATCCGTGCGCGGTTTTTGGCGAATTGATAACCATGCAGCCCCGCCTGAGCGGGATCAGAAGCCGAGCGAGTACATGCTGGTGGCGCGCGATATCCGGGCGCCGACGCGCGCGGCGTTCTCGTAATCCTGCCGGCTCGGCTGGAAGACGGCGGAGACCGGGGTGGCGCGGCGCGCCGCTTCCGCGGCTTCCGGCGCGACCATGTCGGCCACCCGCTCGTTGTAGGCGATGGTGCGCAGCGCCGCCACGGCGTTCTCGCGCGTTCCCGCATAGCGCGGGCTGCGCTGGTCCTGCGGCGGCATGCTGTCGAAATATTCGATGTAGGCGCGATAATAGTTCTTCTCGTCGCCCTGGTCGAGATAGTGGCGGAAGGCGTCGTATTCCCGCCGCTCCAGCGCCTCGGTGTCGCGGTTGTTGCGCTCGGCCTCCGAGAGCGCCGGCAGCGCCGCCGTCTCCTCCTCGCGCACGCCGCTCAGCACCAGGAGCGCCTCGACGGAAAGCGAGACATGGGCGGAGGGATCGGAGCTGCCGCCGGCAAGATGCGCGGCGGTGTCGGCGTCCGCCGCTTCCTCCACGGCCTTCCCGGCGGCGCGCGTCGCCAGGTAGGCAAGGCTGTCGCTGGTGGAGCTGCTGGCGATCCTGTTCGAGACGTACATTCCCCTCTCCATCGGAACGGCCGGCCCGAAACCCTTGAGAACCGCCGCTCTGCGTGGAAAACACCCTGCTTCGCCTCCGGGCCTACGCCGCGAAGCTTGCGCGAGGCTTGCGTCGGTTAACGAAAGGTTAACGCGCTGGATTCCCGCGGAAAATCAGGCGGCGGGAATCGTCTCCCGCCCCGCGGGCGGGCGAATGCGGCCGGAAAAGGGAATCGGAGAGACTCAGATCGCCTGGGCGACGTGCGGGACGATCGGCAGATAGGGGACCGTGAACAGGTCCTCACGGTCGAAGCGGCTGCCGGTCTTGACGAGCTTCAGCATCCGGCATTCCGTCTCGCTCACCATGACGGGGGCGACGAGCATGCCGCCGGAGACGAGCTGTTCGGCGAAGAAGCGCGGCAGCGCGGGAAAGGCGGCGGTGACGAGGATGCGGTCGAAGGTCCCCTCGCCCGTCATCCCGTTCGAGCCGTCGACCTGGCGGACGACGACGTTGCGAAGCCCCGCCTTCTCGATCGCCTGCTGGGCGCCGGAGACGAGGGTGCGATAGCGGTCGATCGTCAGCACGCGCTCGGTGAGACGGCCCATGACGGCGGCGGTGAAGCCGCTGCCGGTGCCGACCTCCAGCACGCGCTGGCCGGACTTGAGGTTCAGGATGTAGAGGAGGCGCACGGCAAGGTCGATACCCTCCATGAAGGCGCCGCAGTCGAGCGGCAAGAGCCGGCTCGAATAGGCGTCGCCGGAAAACTGCGGCGGCACGAACAGCGTGCGCGGCGTCTGCTCGACGGCCGTCAGGAGCTCGAGATCGCTGATGCCCTCGCCCCGCAGGCGCAGCGCCAGCGCGGCAAAGCCCTCCTTCTCGATCACCCGTCCGGTCAATCGTCGCCCTCGCCGATCAGGACGCGCTTCACCCGGTCGAGCACGGTATAGTCCGTGAGATCGAGCTTCAGCGGCGTCACGGAAATGCGGTTGTTCTTCAGCGCGTGGATGTCCGTGCCGGCGCGGAAGTCGCCGTGCCGCTCGCCGAAACGCAGCCAGTAATAGGGAAAGCCGCGGCCGTCCTGGCGCTCGTCGATGGTCAGCCCGAAGTCGAGCTTGCCCTGGCCGGTCACCTCGATGCCCTGCAGCTCCGACGGCGAGCAGTTCGGGAAGTTGAGGTTGAAGAAGGTGCCGTCCGGCAGCTCCACGTCGATGAGCTGCTCGATGAGCTTTGGCGCGAAGCTCTCCACCACCTCCCACGGCACGGTGCGGCCGCCGGCATGGCTGAAGGCCTGGCTGAGCGCGATCGACTTGATGCCCTGCAGCGTGCCCTCGATGGCGCCGGCGATCGTGCCGGAATAGGTGACGTCGTCGGCCATGTTGGCGCCGGCATTGACGCCGGAGAGCACGAGGTCCGGCTTGACGTCCAGCACCTCGCGCACGCCCATGATGACGCAGTCGGTCGGCGTGCCGCGCAGCGCGAAATGCTTGTCGGCCACCTTGCGCAGCCGAAGCGGCTCGGAGAGCGTCAGCGAATGGGCAAGGCCGCTCTGGTCGGTCTCGGGCGCGACGATCCACACGTCGTCCGTCAGCGAGCGGGCGATCCGCTCGAGGATCGCCAGGCCCTCCGCATGGATGCCGTCGTCGTTGGTGAGGAGGATGCGCATCAGCCGGCCTTTCCGATCGTCTTCAAGCCGCCCATGTAGGGGGCGAGCGCGTCGGGCACGGTGACCGTGCCGTCGGCGTTGAGGTAGTTCTCCATGACGGCGATCAGCGCGCGGCCGACGGCCACGCCCGAGCCGTTCAGCGTGTGCACGAAGGTCGTCGCCTTGTCGTCCTTGCCGCGGTAGCGCGCGTTCATGCGCCGCGCCTGGAAGTCGCCGCAGACCGAGCAGGAGGAGATCTCGCGATAGGTGTCCTGCCCCGGCAGCCAGACCTCGATATCATAGGTTTTTCGTGCGCCAAAACCCATGTCGCCGGTGCAGAGCGTCACGACACGGTAGTGCAGGCCGAGGCGCTTCAGCACCTCCTCGGCGCAGGCCGTCATGCGCTCGTGCTCGGCGATCGAGCTCTCCGCATCGGTGATCGAGACGAGCTCGCACTTCATGAACTGGTGCTGGCGCAGCATGCCGCGCGTGTCGCGCCCCGCCGAGCCTGCCTCCGAGCGGAAGCAGGGCGTGAGTGCTACGAAGCGCAGCGGCAGCTTCTCCTGGTCGAGGATTTCTTCGCGCACGAGGTTGGTGAGCGAGACCTCCGCCGTCGGGATCAGCCAGCGGCCGTCGGTGGTGCGGAACAGGTCCTCGGAGAATTTCGGCAACTGTCCGGTACCGTACATTGCGTCGTCGCGCACGAGCAGCGGCGCGTGTACTTCCGTGTAGCCGTGCTCGCCCGTGTGCAGGTCGATCATGAACTGGCCGAGCGCGCGCTCCAGCCGCGCGAGCTGGCCCTTCAGCACCGTGAAGCGGCTGCCGGCGATCTTCGCCGCCGCCTCGAAATCCATCCAGCCGAGCGCCTCGCCGATCTCGTAGTGCTCCAGCGGCCTGTGGTTCCAGGCGGGCTTCTCGCCGACCCTGCGCGCCTCGACATTGTCCGCCTCGTCGCGGCCGAACGGCACGTCGTCGAGCGGGATGTTGGGGATGCGCGACAGCGCGTCGTTGAGCTCGGCGGTGACCTGGCGCTCCTCCTCTTCCGCCGCGGGGAGCAGGGTCTTGATCTCGGCGACCTCGGCCTTCAGCTTCTCGGCGAGCCCGAAATTCTTCGCCGCCATCGCCGCGCCGATCTCCCTGGAGGCGGCGTTGCGGCGCGACTGCATGTCCTGCGCCTTCTGGATGACGGCGCGGCGCCTCTCGTCGAGGTCGATCAGCGTTCCTGCGAGCGGGCCCGCGCCGCGCTTCTCCAGCGCGGCGTCGAGGGCGTCGGCGTTGTCGCGGATCCATTTGATGTCAAGCATTGTCGTTCCAGGCGTCGGGTTGTCGGGAGCCAGTCACGCCCGGCAGCGCCTGCGGCAACGCCCAAGGACTATGCCTTGTCGGCCTCGCCCGCCCCGCTTTCCGCATCCAGTGCTTTCGCGGCGGCTGCCCGCTGCCGTTCGATGAGTCGGGCCGTAAATATGGAAATCTCGTAGAGAAGGATGGCCGGCAGCGCAAGGCCGATCTGGGAGACCGGATCGGGCGGCGTCAGCACGGCGGCCACCACGAAGGCGATAACGATCGCGTACTTGCGCTTGTTGACGAGGGCCTGCGTATCGATGAAGCCGGCGCGCACCAGCAGCGAGGAGACGACCGGAAGCTGGAAGACGAGGCCGAAGGCGAAGATCAGCGACATGATCAGGCCGAGATATTCGGAGACCTTCGGCAAAAGCTGGATCGCCACCTGCCCCTCGCCGCCCCCCTGCTCCATGGCGAGGAAGAACCACATCACCATCGGCGTGAAGAAGAAATAGACGAGTGCGGCGCCGATCAAAAACAGGATCGGCGAGGCGATGAGGAAGGGCAGGAAGGCGGCGCGCTCGTTCTTGTAGAGACCGGGGGCGACGAACTTGTAGATCTGCTGGGCGATCACCGGGAAGGCGATGACGAGCGCGCCGAACATGGCGACCTTGATCTGCGTGAAGAAGAATTCCTGCGGCGCCGTATAGATCAGCTCGACGTTGCGGTGCTCGAGGCCCGCCCAGCTCACCGCCCACTTGAAGGGCAGCACGAGCAGGTTGAAGAGCTGCTTGGCGAAATAGAAGCAGACGAGGAAGGCGACGAAAAAGGCGGCGATCGCCCACATCAGCCGGCGGCGCAGCTCGATCAGATGCTCGATCAGCGGCTGGGGCTTGTCTTCGATGTCGCCGCTCATGCCTCGTCCTTCTTGGTCCTGGATGCGGCCTTCGCCTTGGCCGGGGCGGCCTTCCTGGCGGGCTTGTCGGCGGCCTTCTCAGCCTTGGCCTTCGTCGCGGACGCCGTCTTGCGCGGGGCCCTGGCGGCCTTGTCGGCCGGCTTCTCCGTCTTCGAAACGGCGCCAGTCTTCAGCGGTGCGGCGGCGACCGGCTCGGCGGAGGCCGGCTTCGGCGCCTCGGACGGCACGGCGAGCGGCTCGGACGGAGCCGCCTCAGACGCGGCAACCGGCTTGGCGCCGGCGGCCGTGACCTCGCGGGTCGCCTTGTCGAGGTCGGCCTTGATCTCGTTGCCGGCCTGGCGCAGCGGATTGACCGCGTCGCGGATCGTGTTCAGCGGATTGAGCTTCTGCGCGTCGCTGATCGTCTTGCGGACGTCGTCGAGATCGGCCTCGCGCAGCGCCTCGTCGAACTGCTGGCGGAACTCGCCGGCCATGCCGCGCATCTTCGTGACCATGCGGCCGAAGGTGCGCAGCATCTGCGGTAGATCCTTCGGGCCCACGACCACGATCAGCACGATCGCGATGACGAGTATTTCGGTCCAGCCGACATCCAGCATGGGGTACTGTCCTCAATGGCCGCAGAAACGACAGCGGACGGCCGTCCGCGGCCCGATGCCGGTCACTTGACCTCGTCGGCCTTGTGATCGACCGTCTTCGCCTTGTCGGCGGCGGCCTCGTCGTCGGTCATGCCCTTCTTGAAACTCTTGATGCCCTTGGCGACATCGCCCATCAGCTCGGGGATCTTGCCGCGGCCGAACAGCAGCAGCACCACCACCAGAACGATCAGCCAATGCCAGATGCTGAAAGAACCCATTACCTTGCTCCTTACGAGGACTGTTTCCCCGATTTAAGACGTTCGGTCGTCTTTTTCAAATACCAGTATGTCGCGCTCGTTAACCGAAAGCGTGACGTCGCGCAATCCATGAGCTAGCAGATCGGCCCGCACGCGCGCCCTAACCGGTTGATCCGTACCGGGTATCGCCAGGTTCAAAAGTTCGACAACACCGAGGAAACGACGCGACAATATGCGCGCGGGCATCGCTCCGCCCTCCTCCAGCACCCTCAATCCCGACAGGCGGACCGCGACGCGCACCGTCTCGCCGTCGGCAAAGCGCCGGCCGTCGACATTGCCGAGCGGCGTCTCCACGACGCCGCCGCGCACGCGGCCGGGAAACTCGTTGATCTCGGAGAAGAAGGCGGCGGTGAAGATATCCGTCGGGTTGAGATAGAGTTCCTCCGCCGTGCCGACCTGCACGAGCCGGCCGTCGCGCAGCAGCGCGATCCGGTCGCCCATGCGCATCGCCTCCTCGGCGTCGTGCGTCACGACGATGGCGCTTGCGCGCGACTGGCGCAGGATCGTCAGCGTGTCGGCACGGATCGAATCCTTGAGGCGCGAATCGAGGCCGGAGAAGGGCTCGTCCATCAGGAGCACCGAGGGGCGCGGCGCGAGCGCGCGGGCGAGCGCCACCCGCTGCTGCTCGCCGCCGGAAAGCTGGTGCGGGAACTTCTGCGCGTAATGGGCAAGGCCGACCCGTTCGAGCGCGACGTTCGCCTCGGCCTCGGCTTCCGCGCGCGGCAGCGCCGTCAGGCCGAAGCGCACGTTGTCGAGCACCGAAAGATGCGGGAAGAGCGCGAAATCCTGGAACATCAGCCCGACGCCGCGCCGCTCCGGCGGCAGGAAGACGGCGGGGCCGGCGATCTCGCGGTCGTCGAGCAGCACCCGGCCCGCGGTCTGCGCCTCGATGCCGGCGGCGATCCTGAGCAGCGTCGTCTTGCCGGAGCCGGAGGGGCCGAGCAGGCACAGCACCTCGCCCGGCTCGGCCGTCAGCGTGATGCCGCGGATCGTTTCCCTGCTGTGGTAGCTGTGATGGACGTCCTCGAAGGTCAGCCGCGCCGCGAAGGTGGCGGCCGGTGCCCGTCTCGTCCCGATACCGTTGGAGCCCGAGGGGTCCGAAGCCATGCGAAGTTTCCCAGGGCAATTCCGGTGAAGGCGCGTAGCTGTTTCGCGTCCGGAATTGCGTAGAACCAATGCGATAGAGCTTTTTCGCGATTCGGGGAAAAGCGGTAAGGCTCTATAACCTTCGCCTATTCGTCCTCTTTTCCGCCCGGTGTCAAGAGTCCGAGCTCCTCCAGGTCGAGCTGGGTGATCGGGTCCTCGTCCTCGGCAAGCTCGTCCTCGCCGAGCGGCAGCGGCACCTGGAAGCCGGGGGGGATGCGGCCGGACAGCAGGCCGGCGCCCTTCAGCTCCTCCAGCCCCGGCAGGTCGCGCAGCTCCTCCAGGCCGAAATGGTCGAGGAAATCGCGCGTCGTGCCGAAGGTCACGGGCCGGCCCGGCGAGCGCCGGCGGCCGCGGAAACGCACCCAGCCCGCCTCCATCAGCACGTCGAGCGTGCCCTTGGAGGTCTGCACGCCGCGGATGTCCTCGATCTCGGCGCGGGTGACGGGCTGGTGATAGGCGATGATGGCCAGCACCTCGAGCTGGGCGCGCGAGAGCTTGCGCACCTCCATCTCGTCGGTGCGGATGACGAAGGAGAGGTCCGGCGCCGTGCGGAAGGCCCAGTGGTCGTGGACCTGCACGAGGTTGACGCCGCGCCCGGCATAGAGCGCCCGCAACTGCCGCATCACCGCATGCGCCTCGACGCCGCGCGGCAGGCGGTCGGCGATATAGCTCTCCGACACCGGCCCGGCGGAGGCGAAGACGAGGGCTTCGGCGATGCGCAGCGCCTCGCGCATGCGGCGCGCCTCGGCCACCGTCTCGCCCGTCGCCTCGGGCAGCAGGCTGTCGTCCACCGTCTCAGTCACCGTCGCCCTCCGGCCGCGGGCCGCGGCGCAGGTAGATCGGCTGGAAGGCGCCGTCCTGCCTGAGTTCCAGCCGCCCCTCGCGCACCAGCTCCAGCGTCGCGGCGAAGGCGCTGGCGATCGCCGTCGTGCGCTCGGCCGGGTCGGTGAGATAGCGCAGCAGGAAGCGGTCGAGCGCCGTCCAGTCGTCGAAGCCGCCGCCGATCAGATGGGCGAGGATCTCGCGCGCGTCGGCAAGCGACCAGACGGTGCGCTTCTCGATCGTCACCTGGGTGATCGCCTGGCGCTGGCGCAGCGCCGCATAGGCGCTGACCAGATCGTAGAGCGAGGCCTCGAAGGCGGAATGGCGCTCGGTCGGGATGTGCTCGGGCATGCCGCGCACGAAGACGTCGCGCCCGAGCCGGTTGCGGTTGACGAGGCGCGTGGCGGCGTCGCGCATCGCCTCCAGCCGCTTCAGGCGGAAGGCGAGGCTCGCCGCCATCTCCTCGCCCGACGGCCCGTCGTCCTTCGCCTGTTTCGGGATGAGCAGGCGCGACTTCAGATAGGCGAGCCAGGCCGCCATGACGAGGTAGTCGGCGGCAAGCTCGATGCGGATGCGCCGAGCGCTGTCGATGAACTGCAGATACTGCTCGGCGAGCGCCAGCACGGAGATGCGGGTGAGATCGACCTTCTGCGTGCGGGCGAGATGCAGGAGAAGGTCGAGCGGGCCTTCGAAGCCGGCGAGGTCGACGACGAGGCTTTCCTCGTGGCTCGCCCGCTCCCCGGCGTCCTCCTGCCACAGGCCGTCCATCGGCGCCCCAAGCGGAGCCCCTGCGGCGCGCGGCCTCTTCTGCGGCTTCGGACCCGGTCCCGTCACGTCCATCCTTCTCTCATGCCACCGCGATCATCGCATCGAACTCCTCGCGCAGCGCCCGTTCGTCCGCGCCGTCCGGCGCCCCGAAGCCGGCCCGCACGGCCTCGGCCCGTCGGAGGCTGTCGCCCGCAAGCACGGGCACGTTCTCCGCCACCGCCTTCATTTCCTCCATGATGCCATGGCAATGCAACACCATGTCGAGGCCGGCGGCAACTATGCCCTTCGTTCTTTCCGCCATGTCGCCCGCAAGCGCGTTCATCGACACGTCGTCCGACATCAGCAGGCCGTCGAAGCCGATATGGCCGCGGATGATCTCCCGCACCACTTTTGCCGAGGTCGTCGCCGGGTTGTCGGCGTCGATGGCCGTGAAGACGATATGGGCGGACATCGCCATCAGCTCGTCCCTCATGCGCCGGAAGGGCACGAAGTCGCAGGCCTCCAGTTCGTCACGGGAGGCATGGACGACCGGCAGGTCGTGGTGCGAATCGACCATGGTGCGGCCGTGGCCGGGCATGTGCTTCATCACCGGCAGCAGGCCGCCGGCCTTGAGACCCTCCGCCGCCGCCTTGCCCATCGCCGAGACGATCTCCGGGTCCTGCCCGTAGGCGCGGTTGCCGATGACGTCGTGCACGCCCGGCACGGCGACGTCGAGCACCGGCAGGCAGTCGACGTTGATGCCGAGGCGCAGGAGATCGAAGGCATGGAGGCGCGACATCAGCCAGGCGGCGCGGAGCCCCCTCGCCTCGTCGGCGCGCCAGATGGCGCCGAGCGCCGCGGCATTCGGGTACTGCTGCGTGTGCGGCGGCTTGATGCGCTGCACGCGCCCGCCCTCCTGGTCGATTAGCACCGGCACGTTGCCGTCGCCGCCGACGCAGTCGCGCATCTCGGCGGTCAGCTCCGCCACCTGCGCCGGCTCGCCGATGTTGCGGCCGAAAAGGATGAAGCCCCAGGGCCGCTCGGCGCGGAAGAAGGCCTTCTCGTCTTCGGTGAGCCGCAGGCCCTTGCAGCCGGAAATGAAGGATTTCGAATGGGTCATGGAAAACACAGCGGTTCGGGGACGGTGGGGACGGCGGCAGATGGAAAAGAGGCGCGGACCGCAGCCCGCGCCTCCCCGTGATGCTATAGCCCGTTTCTCAGCGGGTGACGAGGCAGCTTCCGCCCGCGCTCTTGTAGCGGTTGCAGAGCGAATTCGCCTCCTCGCGGGAGCCGGCCGGGATGCGCACGCGGTAATAGGTGCCCTTGTTCGGAATCTCCGCCTTGCGGATATCCACGCCGCGACCGCCGATGACGCTCGCGAACTTGGCCGACAGCGTGTTGTAGCTCTTCTGCGCTTCCGCCTCGGAGGGAAGCGAGGCGATCTGGACCACGTAGCCGCCGGGGCTGACGGCGGCGACCTGCGTCTCGCCGGACGTCGCCGTCGGCGTGGCGTCCGCCGCGGGCGTGGCGGCGAGATTGCCGTTCTCGGTGACCGTGCCGACGACGGTGACGGGCTGGTCGACCGGCCGCGTCTCCGGAACCGGCGCCTTGCCGTCTGTCTTGCCGACGGTGGTCGTCTTGACGACGCGCACCGGCGCGGTGTCCTCGACCTCGATGTCGGCGACCTCGGCGAGCGCCGAGCGCGGTTCCGCCTCGGCGGCCTCCTGTTCCGCACGCAGCGACGCGTCGGCGTCGGCCGCCAGCCGCGCGGTCTCGTCGACCGTCGCCACCGCTTCCGCGGCGGCACCTGCCGTCGTGGCGGTCGCCTTGGCGTCGATGGGGGCGGCTTCGGCCGCTGCGACCTCGGTTTCCGGCGCGTCCACCTCGCGGGCGACGAGCGTGCCGTCCGGCTTGACGATCATCGTCTTGACCTTGCGCGGCGAGACGAGCGGCGTGCGTCCGTCCTCGGCCCCGGCCGTCGCGGGCTCGTCGACGCCCGGAAGCAGGCGGCCCTCGTCGTCCTCCGCCACGGGGCCGTCGTCCTCGGCCGGACCGTCGAAGGGCAGCGTCTCCGGCGTCAGCGTCCGCTGGACGACGTCCACCGGCTCCTCCGTCGTGGTGACGAGCTGGTCCTGCTGCGGCGTGGCGTCGGTGTTGCCGGCGACGCGGTCGTAGACGGCCTTGTCCTGGTTGGGAACGGTCTTGCCGCCCTTCTCCTCGGGCACGATCTTCACCGGTTCCTTGTCGGCGAGGATGACGCGCGGCTCGCCGGAGCCGACGACGCCGCCGCCAAGGGACATCCAGGCATAGACGCCGCCACCGCCGACAAGCAGGAGGCCGGCGAGCGAGGCGGCGATCAGCAGGCCGCGGCGGGCCGCCGGAGGCACCTCGTCATAGCCGTCGCCGGCGTAGAGGCCGTCGGCCGGACCCGGATCGACCGGGATGGCCATGCGCTCGGGCTCGCTCAGGGAGCGGCGGAAATCCTCTTCCAGCGCGCGCTCGAAATCGTCGACCTCGGCGATGTGCGCCGCCGGATGGGCCGCGGAGGCCGCATCCTCGGCGGGCTTGCCGTCCGGCGCGGCGAAGAGCTGCGCCATCTCGGCGTCGATGTCGAAGTCGTAGTCGGCGTGGTGGACCGGCGGCTTCTCCTTCTCGATAACGGGAAGCTGCGGCACGTCGAGTTCCGTGACGGGCGTGACGCCCTCGTCGGTCTCGGCGATCATCGTCGGATCGAAGGGCAGCGCGCCGTCGGCGGTCTCGGCCGCCACGGGCTGCGGGGCGGTATAGGTCGAGACGGGAACGGCGACGACGGGCGCCGGCTTCTCCTCCTCCACCGGCGCCTCGGCCTCGGCGGCCTGCGGGAAGGGATCCACCATCAGCTCGGCCGGATCCAGGTCCAGGTCGATGTCGGCGAGATCGAGCTCGAAATTGTCGAAATCGATCTCCGGCTCGGCCTCGGCCGGCTCGGGCGCCCCGGCGACGACGGGCTCCGCCTCCGGCTCGCGGCGCACCGGCTCGCGGTGTACCACCGGCGTGGCGCGGCTGAAGATCGAGGCGGCGCGCAGCGTGGCGTCGGCGACCGGCGTCACGCCCGAAAGCGGCGAACGGGCCTCGGGAACGGGGAAGCGCTCGACCTCGGCCAGCAGCTCGTCGTGGTCGTAGCCGCCGCCCCTGGCGACGGTCTCGACGGCATAGGCGGGCTCCGGCTCGAAAGCGGGCTCGGCGTCGGCCTGCCACTGCGCCTCGGCCTCCGCCCTGGCGCGGGCATGCTCCTCCGGCGCCTCGCGCGGCAATTCGGCGAGGAACTGCGGCGCGGCCTCGGCATAGGCCGGCTCCGCGGCGAGGAAGGGCTCCGCATCGGCCGGCGGCTCGTCGAGCCACGCGGCCTCGCCCGCCGGCACGTCCGGCCCGGGCGTCATCGCCGCGGCAAAGCCCTCGCCGATCGACAGCTCCAGCTCGCGCTCCAGATCGGCGCCGATATCCGGCACCCCGTCGTCGGCCGGCTGCAGGCCGAGGAAGACCGGCTCCTGCGCGGCTCCGAGAGACGGAACCTCGTCCTCGACGGTCTCCACCAGCGGCTCGGACACCTCGAAGCGCGGCTCCAGCCGTTCGGCGAAGGCGTGCCCGGGATGCCCGGCCTCGACGGCGGGCACCTCGTCCACGGCGCTTTCGACCTCGTCGGCAAGCAGCAGGCCCGCATCGTATTCCGGCGCACGCTCGCGATAGTCCTCTTCATGTTCACGGGAGAGCGCCGGCGCATAGGCCTCGTCATAGCCCGGCGCCGCATCAGCATCGCGATGTTCGACTTCCGGCGCGAACGCCTCGAACGCGGGCTCGGCGTGGCGGCCCACGGGTTCGGACACCGGCAGGGGATCGACGGCGGGCACCTCGTCCGCGACGCTCTCGACCTCGTCGGCAAGCAGCGGGCCCGCATCGTATTCCGGCGCCGGCTCGCGATAATTCTCTTCGTCGTCACGGGACAGCGCCGGCACATAGGCCTCGTCATAGCCCGGCACCGTGTCGAGGACGGCATCACGATGTTCGACTTCCGGCGCGAACGCCTCGAAGACGGGCTCGGCGTGGCGGCCCACGGGTTCGGACACCGGCACGGGATCGACGGCGGGCACCTCGTCCACGGCGCCCTCGACCTCGTCGGCAAGCAGCAGGCCCGCATCGTATTCCGGTGCCGGCTCGCGATAGTCCTCTTCATGTTCATGGGAGCGCGCCGGCGCATGGGCCTCGCCATAGCCCGGCGCCGCGTCAGCATCGCGATGGTCGACTTCCGGCGCGAACGCCTCGAACGCGGGCTCGATATGGCGGCCCAAGGGCTCGGACACCGGCACGGGATCGACGGCGGGCACCTCGTCCGCGACGCCCTCGACCTCGTCGGCAAGCAGCAGGCCCGTATCGTATTCCGGCGCGCGCTCGCGATAGTCCTCTTCATATTCACGGGAGAGCGCCGGCGCATGGGCCTCGTCGCGGTCCGGCACGGCGTCGAGCACGGCATCGCGATCCTCGGCTTCCGGCGCGGGCGCCTCGAAGACGGGCTCGACGGGACGGTTTTCCGGCTCCGGCGGCAGCACGGGCTCGACGGCGGCACGGCGGCGCGGGGCGTCGTACTGCTCGAAGGCGCGCATCAGCTCGTCCTCGAGCGCGAGGACCGGATTGGCGTGCCGCTCGACCGGCTGGACCGGCTCGACGAGCGGGGTTACGACGGGCTGGACCGGACGCGGCTCGTAGCCGACCAGACGGGCAAGCTCGCTCAACGGATCGTCGTCCGCCAGAAAGTCATTGCCGGCGGCGCCGCTTCGCGCGAAGTTCTTGTCTGCCATACTGCTTCCCACTCACAAGCTACAAAGACGCGTTTGCCAGCTTATTGTGGGCAAATGGTGACGTTATCGCATCTCGTCCGGGGCTGCGGTGCCTGTAATGGCCAGGCCCGACTTGAGAACGGAAGCGACAGCATGCACCAGCCCAAGTCTGGCAATGCTTAATTCTCTATTTTTATCGTTAACAAACCGTAATTCCGGCTGTTCCTTGCCCTTGTTCCAGTGCGCATGGAATGCACTGGCAAGATCATAGAGGTAAAACGCGATGCGATGCGGCTCCTGCGCCGCCGCCGACGCCTCGATCATCCGCGGATATTCTGCCAGTTTCGCCAGAAGCTGCAACTCGCTCGGATCGGCGATGTTGCCCTCGACGGCGCCGGCAAGGTCGAGCGCGGCGACATCGAGGCCCGGGAAGGCCTCCGCCGCCTGGCGGAACACCGACATGCAGCGCGCATGCGCATACTGCACGTAGAAGACCGGATTGTCCTTCGACTGCTCCGTCACCTTGGCGAAGTCGAAGTCGAGCGGCTCGCTGTTCTTGCGGTAGAGCATCATGAAGCGGACCGGATCGCGGCCGACCTCGTCCACCACGTCGCGCAGCGTGACGAAGTCGCCGGAGCGCTTCGACATCTTCACCGGCTCGCCGTTGCGGTAGAGCTTCACGAGCTGGCAGAGCAGCACGGTGAGCTTCGACCGGCCTTCCGAGATCGCGCGGGCGACCGCCTCCAGCCGCTTGACGTAGCCGCCGTGGTCGGCGCCGAGCACGTAGATCATCTCGTCGAAGCCGCGGTCGAACTTGTCCTTGAAATAGGCGACGTCGGCGGCGAAATAGGTGTAGGAGCCGTCCGACTTGATCAGCGGCCGGTCGATGTCGTCGCCGACCTCGGTCGAGCGGAACAGCGTCTGCTCGCGGTCCTCCCAGTCTTCCGGAAGCTGGCCCTTCGGCGGCGGCAGCACGCCCTTGTAGACATGGCCCTTGAAGGTCAGGTCGTTGATGGCGGTGCGGATCGGCGCGCCGTTTCCGGCATGCAGCGAGCGCTCGGAGAAGAAGACGTCGTGCCTGACGTTGAGGGCGGCGAGGTCCTCGCGGATCATCGCCATCATCGCGTCGATCGCCTTGTCCCGGACGATCGGCAGCCATTGCGCCTCGGACATGCCGCGCAGGCTCGTGCCGTATTCGTCGGCGAGCGCCTTGCCGACCGGGACCAGATAGTCGCCCGGATAGAGGCCCGGCGGGATGTCGCCGATCGTCTCGCCCAACGCCTCGCGGTAGCGCAGGAAGACGGAGCGCGCCAGCACGTCGATCTGCGAGCCGGCGTCGTTGATGTAGTATTCCTTCGTCACGTCGTAGCCGGCGAAGGCGAGCAGGTTGGCGAGCGCGTCGCCGACGACGGCGCCGCGGCAATGGCCGACATGCATCGGCCCGGTCGGGTTGGCCGAGACGTATTCGACATTGACCTTGCGGCCGGCGCCGAGCGCGCCGCGGCCGTAGTCCGCGCCGGCCGTCAGCATGGCGGCAAGCAGCTTCTGCCAGTAGGCGACGGAGAGGCGCACGTTGATGAAGCCCGGGCCGGCGACGCCGACGTCGGCCACTTCCGGGTCCTTCGCCAGCTCGGCGACGATCAGGTCGGCGAGCGCGCGCGGATTGAGGCCGAGCGGCTTGGCGAGCACCATGGCGGCGTTGGTCGCGACGTCGCCGTGGCTCGCGTCGCGCGGCGGCTCGACGCTGATCCGGCCGAAATCGAGCTCGGCCCGCTTTTCACGGACGATCTCAAGTCCTTCGAGCACGTTTTTGATTCTGTTGTCGAAGTCTGTAAAAAGGTTCATCTCGTTCCATCCGTCCGCGCCGGGCCGCAAGGGGCCTCGACGTGAAGAAGTTCGGGTCGGCGGCTGACTATCGCAATTCCGGGGTGTGGTCAAACAGACGGCGGTGGGTGCTGATGGCGTAGTTGTCGGTCATGCCGGCGAGATAGTCGCCGACATGGCGGGCGCGGGCCGATTCCGGCATGCCGGCGATCCGGTCCACCCAGTAGTGACCCTGCATGAGCAGCGGGTCGTCCATATAGGCATGGTAGAGGTCGGTGAGGATCGAGGCGGCGTTGGCGCGCACGCGCATCACCTCCGGGTGGCGGTAGATGTGCGCGAAGAGCATCGCCTTGATCGCACGGTCGGTGACGGCCATCTCCTCGGAGAAGGTGGCGAGCGGCCGGCCGGCGCGGCGCACGTCGTCGGCGCTTTCCGGCTGCACGTCGCGGATCGCCCGCTGCGCATAGCCGATCACGTCCTCGACCATGGCGGTGATCTGCCGGCGCATGATCTCGTGGGTGAAGCGCGAGGGTTCGAGGCCGGGATAGCGCGCGCGCACCTCCGCCATCAGCCGCGCGAGGAAGGGGATCTCCTCCAGCATCTCGAAGGTGAGATAGCCGGAGCGCAGGCCGTCGTCGATGTCGTGGGTGTTGTAGGCGATGTCGTCGGCGATCGCCGCCACCTGGGCTTCCAGGCTCGCGAAGCTGCCGATTTCGAGATCGTGGATCGCGCAATAGTCGAGGATCGGACGCGGCACGAGGCCGCGCGTGCCCTCGCCCGAAGGCGAGATCAGCGGGCCGTTGTGCTTGACGAGGCCTTCGAGGCTCTCCCAGGTGAGGTTCAGCCCGTCGAAATCGGCGTAGCGGCGCTCCAGCTTGGTGACGATGCGCAGCGACTGGGCGTTATGGTCGAAGCCGCCGAAGGGCTCCAGCACCTCGTGCAGCGCGTCCTCGCCGGTATGGCCGAAGGGCGTATGGCCGAAATCGTGCACCAGCGCCACGCCTTCGGCGAGATCCTCGTCGAGCTTGAGGGCGCGGGCGAGCGCGCGGGCGATCTGCGCCACCTCGATCGTGTGCGTGAGGCGCGTGCGGTAATGGTCGCCCTCGGCGGCGATGAAGACCTGCGTCTTGTGCTTCAGGCGCCGGAAGGCGGTGGTATGGACGATGCGGTCGCGGTCGCGCTGGAAGTCGGAGCGCGTCGGGCTCTCGGCCTCGGGGAAGAGCCGGCCGCGGCTCGCCCAGGGATCGGAGGCATAGAGCGCGCGCTGTCCGGCGCCGAAGCCGAGCGCATGTCTGTCCAGGGTCATTCCGTCTCCGTCTTCACGCCGCCCATTGACGCGGCCTCGCTGCCTTCATACCTATAGTGTGCACAGCGGCAAGTCCGGCTGCAAGGCGAACGGGGAATGCAAGTCTTTTCACCTGCTTACGACAACCCCTCCACCTGCGGCGGACCGGCGGGCGGCTTGTCCGCCGCCGCCGCGAGACCGGCGATTCTCTCCGGGCACCGACCCGGAAGGAGGCAGACATGACCGACACGTCCATCACCATTTCCGACGCGGCCGCCCGCCGCATCGCCTCGATCCTCGGCGCCGATCCGGACAAGCAGGCGCTGCGCGTCTCCGTCGAGGGCGGCGGCTGCTCCGGCTTCTCCTACAAGTTCGACCTCGTCTCCGACCGGCAGGACGACGACCTCGTGCTGGAGAAGGGCGACGCCCGCGTGCTGATCGACCAGCTCTCGCTCGTCTACATGGACGGCTCGGAGATCGACTTCGTCGACAACCTGCTCGGCCAGTCCTTCCAGATCCGCAATCCGAACGCGATTGCGAGCTGCGGCTGCGGCACCAGCTTCTCCATCTGACCTGAACCGCACGCTCACGGGGACCGCATGCCGATCAAGATCGCCACCTGGAACATCAACGGCGTGCGCGCCCGCATCGACAACCTCCTCGCCTGGCTGACGGAATCGGTCCCGGACATCGTCGCGCTGCAGGAGATCAAGACGCTCGACGAGGGTTTCCCGCGGCTGGAGATCGAGGCGCTCGGCTATCACGTAGAGACGCACGGCCAGAAGGGCTTCAACGGCGTGGCGCTGCTCTCGAAGATCCGCCCCGACGAGATCAGCCGCGGCCTTCCCGGCAACGGCGAGGACGAGCAGGCCCGCTTCATCGAGGGCGTCTTCTCCGTGGACGGCGGCGCGATCCGCGTCTGCTCGATCTATCTTCCGAACGGCAACCCGCCGGGCGATCCGGTGAAATATCCCTACAAGCTCGCCTGGATGGACCGGCTCTTGGCCTTCGCCGAGGACCGGCTGGCGCTGGAGGAGCCCCTGGTGCTCGCCGGCGACTACAACGTCATCCCCGAGCCGCACGACTGCTTCGACGTCAGGGCCTGGGAGGGCGACGCGCTCTTCCTGCCCGAGACGCGGCAGGCCTTCCGCCGGCTGGAGAACCTCGGCCTCACGGACGCCGTGCGCGCCACCACGGACGCCGTGCCGCTCTATACGTTCTGGGACTACCAGGCCGGCTGCTGGCCGAAGAACAAGGGCATCCGCATCGACCACCTGATGCTCTCGGCGGAAGCCTCAGACCGGCTCATCTCGACGGCCGTCGAAAAGCACGTGCGCAACTGGGAAAAGCCCTCCGACCACGTGCCCGTGGTCGGCGTCTTCGACTTCGCGGCGTAGGAGCGGCCCGTCACCTGCCTGCCGGCATCCTCTCCCCGCAAGCGGGGCAAGGAACGGATGCCGCGGTCGCATTCCCCCTTCTCTCCGCTTGCGGGGAGAAGGTCCCGGCTGGGGGATGAGGGGCGGCCGCCCCTACTCGTCCGGATTGAAGCGGATGTTCTGCGCGAGCGCGACGCCGGTGCGGCGATCCTCCTCGCTGGCGACGGAGAAGGCTTCCTCCTGCATGGCCTGCAGCCATTCGCGGTCCTTCGGCGCGCAGTGGTCGAGCGCGGCGGTCATGAAGGCGAGGCCGCGGGCGGTCTGGCCCTCCTGGAAGAGGATGCTGCCGAACAGGCCCATGGCGCCGGCGTGCCCGTTGTTGCGCGCGCGGTTCAGCCACTTCTTCGCCTGGTGGACGCTGACATTGCCGCCCTCGCCGGTCAGCATCATGCGGGCGAGCTGGAACTGCGCCTCGGGAATGCCGAAGGCGGAGGCCGCCTGGAAATAGAGCTGGCGCGCCTGGTTGAGGTCGACCTTGACCGGACTGTCGGGAATGCCGCGGCGGTAGTAGCTCGCGAGCGCGATCAGCGCATTGGCGAAATAGCCGGTGTCCTCCGAGCCCGGCTCGACGCCGGCGCGCGCGATGTCGCTGTAGATCTTGAAGGCTTCCAGGTCGTTTTCCGGCACGCCGTCGCCGTCGGCATACATGTTGGCGAGCGCCCAGCGCGAGCCGGTATGGCCCTTCTCGGCGGCGTAGCGGTAGGCCTCGACGGCGTCGTTCTTGCGGCCTTCCTTGTAGGAGAAGAAGCCGAACTTGAAGAGATCGAAGGGGCCGCTTTCCTTGCTGACGCCGGACTGGGGATCGAATGCGAGGGCCGCGGTCGCCATCCCGCAGGAGAGCGACAGGCAAAGCCCCAATACCATGACTTTCATCGGCAACAACTCGGACCTGGGCATCACTTCTTCAATTCCGCGCCGGGCCGTCCGTCCCGTGCCGGATCGGGAAAGCCGCACGGGGCGCGTGCGATGTCCCGGCAGGTCCGGCGTCGTTGACATGGGCTGGCTCATCGTTTCCTTCGGGCGCGGTTCCACGCGTCTTGATGCCCCTATCGCTGCGCCCCGTTTGTGGCGGGAAATGGACATATCGTCGCTTCCCGGGCTGTGTAGCAAACGCGTGGAAAAAATCTGTTGCGATTCCGTCACAGGTCTTGCGCAGCCGTCGGGCTTTCCCCATCCGCATGGCCGCGCGGCGGGCGGGCACCGACCGAAACGGGGCCCGCCATGACGGCGGACCCCGTTTGCCCGCGGCTGTCGCCGTTCAGAACTTGACGAGATAGGAGAGGTTCGCGCCGTAGGCGAAATCGCCGCCGACCGTGGCGTTGTAATCGGCAAGCGTCGGGCCGGCCGTCTGGCTGCCCGAGGTCAGATAGCTCACCGCGCCGCCGACGCGAAACTCGCCGGGGCCGGCCTTTATCGCGGTGCCGATGCCGACGGTCCAGGTGTCCGTCATGATGTCGGCGCCCGTGCCGACGCCGCGGTCCCAGGTCAGGCTGACGGCGCCGGAGATCGTGTCGGTGAAGGTGTGGCCGATGCCGCCGGTGACCGTCCAGCCGTCGCGGAAACGGAAGTTCTTCACCAGCGGGCCGAGGCCGGTGATCGTGTAGTCGAGCGTCGGCAGGACGCTCCAGTCCGTCCACTTGACGGAGCCGAAGGCGAGCCAGCCGGGGGCGATGCCGCTCTGCAGGCTGAGCTCCACCGACTGCGGCAGCGTTCCGGCGCCGACGGCCGGCAGCTCCAGCCCGGCCGGGACGACCGTGCCGGTGATGGCGCTCAGCACCGGCGCGCCGGCGGCGCTGACGGTGAAGCCGCCGTCGCCCTCGTGGCGGACCTCGGAGCGGTAGAGCAGCTCGGCGCGCAGCGCGATGTCGGGAATCTCGTAGGCCGCGCCGAGCCGGTAGCCGAGCTCGCTGTCGTCCTTCAGGCGCAGCGTGCCGAGCCGCGAGACTTCCGTGTAGTCGAAGCTCTGCAGGAACACCCCGCCGAGGAAGGTGAAGCGGCCGCTCTCCAGGTCCGTCCGCACCGCGCAGGTGAGGCCGTATTCATGGGTCGTGAAGCTCGCGCCGATCGTGGCATTGCCCGTGGGCGAGGCGGCCGCGTCCGCCGCCTGCGCCTGCGGTCCGTAGTCCGCCGAGGCGCCGAAGGGCTGCGTGTAGGTGCCGGCGCAGGCGAAATTGTCCGACATGCGCGCCATTACGCCGACGCTCGGCACGAAGTAGCCGTCGAGGTGGTCGCCGTCGGTGGAGGAGACGCCGTTGATCGTCTCGAAGCTGCGTTGCGGGGCGACGAAGGTGGACTTCATGCGGAAGGCCGCCGCGCCGTCCTCGTAGAGGATGTCGGTGTCCGCCTCGCCGCGGCTGAAGCCGCCGGCCTGCGCCGCTCCGGCCACCGCCGTCAAGGCCATGGCGGTCATCATTCCGGTCCTGAAAATCGCGGTGATCATCGACCCTCCCGGTGCCGCCCGGCACCTCTCCGCACCGCATCATGTTTCCCTGCTCGTGGTTAAGATTTCGTGAGCGGCGGACACCCACTCTCCGGGGACGCGGACAAAAAAACCGCGCCGGAGGCCGGCGCGGCTTCGATCGTCTTGCCTGCGGCCCCGTCAGCCGGCTTCGCTCACCCGCGCCAGCGCGACGGCGAGGCTCGTGAGCTGCTGCGAGAGCTCGGCGAAGCGCTCGCGCTCGGCCTCGACCACCTCCGGCTTGGCATTGGCGACGAACCGCTCGTTCGCGAGCTTGCCCTCGATACGGTCGGCCTCGGCCTTCGCCTTCTCGATCGCCTTCTCGAGGCGCGCCTTCTCGGCGGCGAGATCGATGAGGCTGCCGAGCGGCAGGCAGACGGTCGCCTCGCCGACGACGATCTGCGCCGCCCCCTTCGGCGCCGCGTCCTCCAGGCGGATCGCGTCGACGCGGGCGAGCCTGCGCACCGCCGCGTCGTGCGTCTCCAGCCGCTTCCGCGTCAGCGCGTTGGCACCGACGACGACCAGCGGGGCGGTCGCGGCCGGCGGCACGTTCATCTCGGCGCGCACCGAGCGGATGCCGGAGACGAGCTCGACGAGCCAGTTGATCTCGTCGGCGGCCGCGTCGTCCGCATAGGCCGGCGACGGCCATTCGGCCTGGCAGAGCAGGGTCTCGCGCGCCTCGCCCTCGCCCGCGGTCTGCTGCCATAGCTCCTCCGTCATGAAGGGCATGAACGGATGGAGGAGCTTGTAGGTCTCCTCCAGCACATAGGCCGCGCAGGCCTGCGATTCCGCCTTGGCCGCCTCGTCCTCGCCGTTGAAGACCGGCTTCAGCAGTTCGAGGTACCAGTCGCAGAACTGGTTCCAGACGAAGCGGTAGAGCGTGCCCGCCGCGTCGTTGAAGCGGTAGGTCTCGATCGCCTCCGTCACGTCGCGCGCGGTGCGGGCGAGTTCGGTCAGGATCCAGCGGTTGATGGTGAGCGCCGCCGCCTCGGGCACGAATTTCGGATCGGCCGCGACCCCGTTCATCGCGGCGAAGCGGGTGGCGTTCCAGAGCTTGGTGCCGAAATTGCGGTAGCCGGCGATGCGGGCCGGGTCGAGCTTCACGTCGCGGCCCTGCGCGGCCATGATCGCCAGCGTGAAGCGCAGCGCGTCGGCGCCGTATTCGTCGATCAGGTCGAGCGGGTCGATGACGTTGCCCTTCGACTTCGACATCTTCTGCCCGTTCTTGTCGCGGACCAGCGCGTGGACATAGACGGTGTGGAAGGGCTCGATCGGCGTGCCGTACTCGTCCTTCATGAAATGCATGCCCATCATCATCATCCGGGCGACCCAGAAGAAGATGATGTCGAAGCCGGTGACGAGCACGTCGGTCTGGTAGTATTTTTCGAGCTCCGGCGTCTGTTCCGGCCAGCCGAGCGTCGAGAAGGGCCAGAGCGCCGAGGAGAACCAGGTGTCGAGCACATCCTCGTCGCGCGTCAGGATCTCGCCGGGCGCGAAATTCTCCAGCTTCTCCTCGACCCAGGCCTTCCAGGGGCCTTCATGGGCGATGTAATGCTGGATGGCGGCGTGCAGCGCCTCCTCCTCGGTCTTCTCGACGAAGACCTGGCCGTCCGGGCCGTACCAGGCGGGAATCTGGTGACCCCACCAGAGCTGGCGCGAGACGCACCAGGGCTGGATGTTCTCCATCCACTCGAAATAGGTCTTTTCCCAGTTCTTCGGCACGAATTTCGTGCGGCCCTCGCGCACGGCGGCGATCGCCGGCTTCGCCAGCGTCGCGGCGTCGACGTACCACTGCTCGGTGAGCCGCGGCTCGATCGGCACGCCGCCGCGGTCGCCGTGCGGGACGGTATGCTTGTGCGGCTCGACCCGGTCGAGGAAGCCGCCCTCCTCGAAGACCCTGACGATCAGCTTGCGCGCCTCGAAGCGGTCCATGCCCTCGAGCTGGTCCCAGAGGCCGCGCTGCATGTCGGTCGGCGAAAGCCCTTCGAGGAAATCCTCGTTGCCGGCGATGGTGACGCGGCCGTCGACGGTGAGCACGCTCACCTGGGCGAGACCGTGCCGCTTGCCGACCTCGAAGTCGTTGAAATCGTGGGCGGGCGTCATCTTGACGACGCCGGTGCCGGCGTCGGGATCCGGATATTCGTCGGCGACGATCGGGATCTTGCGGCCGACGATCGGCAGGATCACGTGCCTGCCGACGATGCCCTTGTAGCGCTCGTCGTCCGGATGGACGGCGACGCCGGTGTCGCCGAGCATCGTCTCCGGCCGCGTGGTGGCGACGACGAGATAGTCGCGCGTCTCCCATCCGGTCGCGTTGCCCTCCTCGTCGAAGGCGACGGGATGCTCGTAGGTGACGCCCGGCTCCAGCGGATAGCGCAGGTGCCAGAGATTGCCGTTGACCTCGACCTGCTCGACCTCCAGGTCCGAGATCGCGGTGAGCAGCTTCGGATCCCAGTTGACGAGGCGCTTGTCCTTGTAGATCAGGCCTTCCTTGTAGAGCGAGACGAAGACCTCGAGGACCGCCTCGGACAGACCCTCGTCCATGGTGAAGCGCTCGCGCGACCAGTCGCAGGAGGCGCCGAGGCGCTTCAGCTGGTTGAAGATCAGCCCGCCCGATTCCGCCTTCCATTCCCAGACCTTCTCGACGAAGGCCTCGCGGCCCATGTCGCGGCGGCCCGGCTGCTTCTCGGCGGCGAGCTTGCGCTCGACCACCATCTGGGTGGCGATGCCGGCATGGTCCATGCCGGGCTGCCACAGCACGTCCTTGCCGCGCATGCGCTCGAAGCGGACCATGATGTCCTGCAGCGTGTTGTTGAGCGCATGGCCCATGTGCAGCGAGCCGGTGACGTTCGGCGGCGGGATGACGATCGTGAAGGTCTCCGCGCCCGGCTTTGCGCCGGCGCCCGCGCGGAACGCGTCCGCCTCTTCCCACATCTTGGCGATACGCGGCTCGACGGCTGCGGAATCGTAGTTCTTTTCAAGCATTTTCGTGCCAGGCCCGCTGTTCGTTTCGAGGATGTCTAAACCGGATGGCCGGGATGAAGTCAACAATACCAGACGAAAAGCCGCCCCGGAAACCGGCGCGGCCTCGGACGGTCCGGATCTGTCGGGATGCGGCGGTCAGCGGCGCGGGCCGCGCGCCACGCGCTCGATCTCCTCGCGCACCAGCCGCTCGACCAGCGTCGGCAGGTTGTCGTCCAGCCACGCGCGCAGCATCGGCCGCAGCATGTCCTCGGCGATCTCGTCGAAGGAGCGGCGGGGACCGGCATCGAGCGCCTCGGCGAGCGCGCCGAAGGACTGCGCCACGCGCGCGCCGACGTCGGGCGAGACGAGTGCTGCGCCCTCGTGCGGCGCCTCGGCCGGCTCGTCGGCGGCGATCTCCACCGCCGCGACCGGCTCCTCGGCAGGCGCCTCCGCCTCGACGGCATCCGCGACCGGCTCCGGTGCGGGGGCGACGCGGCTTGCGACGTGCCGCTCGGAGGCCGCGCGCACGCGCGCCGCGACATCCGCGAGCGACAGCGCCGGCTGGGCGGCGGGCTGCGCAGGCTCGGCGCGATGCGAGGGTTCGTCGCGATGCAGGGGCTCATCGCGGTGCCGGAGCTCGACGCGAGGAAGCGGCTCGGGCCGGTGCAGGGGTTCGATCTCGATGCTGCCCGCCTCCTCGACGTGGAAGGCGGCGACGGTCGCGGGATCGCTCAGCAGGTCGGCGCCGGCATCGGGCATAGCGCGGAAAGCCTCCGGCCCGCGGCCGAAACCCGCCGGTTCCGGCTGTGCCTCGTTGTTCTCGATGATCCTGCGGATGGACGCCAGGATCTCATCCATGGACGGTTCACGCGCGACATTTGGCTGAGCCATTTCTATCCCCGTTCTCTCTGGCATCCGCGTCTTGCCGGACGAAACCGGCGGGACCTCGCGGAAACACTAGGCGAGTTGCGACGCGAACTGAATTGCCGCGAATCGGTTCCTGGAAGTGATGCACAGATTTGTTGGCCGTGCCAAGGCGGCGCGTCAGCGGCCGTCGACGGTCCTCAGGCCGAACCACTTGTCCTTGACCGCCTCGTAGTGCTCCTCGGCGCGGTACTCGGCGACCTGCAGGCCCTGGCTGCGCACCGTCAGCTGGCCGGTGGCGGCAAGCAGCGAGTAGCTCGCGACCACCGCCGCGCGCTGCGACGCGACCAGGTTTTCGCGCGCGTCGAGCACGCTCTGCTGGGCGTTCAGGACGTCGAGCGTCGTGCGCTGGCCGACGTTGCGCTCCTCGATCACCCCGTCGAGGGCCATCCTGGCGGCGGAGATCTGCGCCTGGTTGGCGCTGATCGCCGCGCGGGCGGCCTCGTACTGGGCGTGCGCGGCGATGATCGTGCGCTGCACCTCCAGGCGCGCCGAATCGACGAGCAGCCTGCTTTCGCCGAGCCGCTCCTTCGCCTGGCGGATCTGGCCGTATTCCGCGCCGCCCTGGTAGATCGGCACGACGAGGCGGGCAGAGATCGAGCCGGTGACGTTGTTGCCGGAATCGTTCGAATCGTGGCCCATCTTGTAGAGGTCGCCCTGCAGCGAGACGCCGGGCAGCATCGAGCCCTCCGCCGCCTTGACGTTGTAGCCCGCCGCGTCGACGCCGCGCTGGGCGGCGAGGATCGTCGGGTTCTCGCGCATGCCGGCTGCGACCGCCTGGTCGAGCGTGCGCGGCATCGCCCTGCTGGCGGGCGCCGGCTGCTTGATGCCCTGCGGCGCCTCGCCGACGATCTGCACATAGGCCGCCTCGCTCTGCTTGAGCTGCGAGACGGCGGTCGTCAGCAGCGCCTGGGCGGCGGCGAGCTCGGCTTCGGCGATGCTCACGTCGGTGCGGGTGCCCTCGCCCACGTCGAGCCGCGCATTGGCCGCGTTGAGCTGCTCGCGCAGGAAGGCGAGGTTCTGTTTGCGGATCGCCACGACCTGCTGGTCGCGGGCGATGTTGGCGTAGGATTCGACGGCGGCGAGCAGGATCGAGATCTCGTTGGCGCGCAGCGATTCCCGGTTGGCGAGCACGTTCGCCTCGGCCGCCTTCACGCGGTTCAGCGTCTGGAAGCCGTCGAAGATCTGCTGGGTGATCGTGATGCCGAAGCTGGTGGTCGTGACGTCGCTGCGGCGCGGGCCGGTGCCGAAGAGGCTGACGGGCGCCTTGTCGAGCGTGACGCGGGACGCCTCCGCCTCGGCGACGCCGTTGACGCGCGGGCGCATGCCGGCCTTGGCGATCGTCACGTTCTCGTCGACGGCGCGCAGCATGGCGCGGGCGGCGTTGAGGTCCGGATTGTTCTTGTAGGCCTTCGCCATGGCGCCGGCGAGCGTTTCGGCGCCCGCGGCCTGCGGCAGGACGAACAAGACGGGCGCGACGGTGAGCGCGAAGGCGAGCCTGCGGAGAATGGACACTGCACGATACTCCAGATTGGCGGACGCCGGCCGCGGGGCGTCCGTCGCGAAACGTTTTCACCGGCCGAAGCGTCCGCGCGGGGCGCAAGGCTCCGGGCCCGGCGCAATACAGCACACAAGGCCGGGGCGGTTCAGCCGCGAAAAGAAGGTCTCCGAGCCCCGTCCAATCCGAAAGCGGGACCCTAGTTGCCGATCCGCAACAATGGTCCCAGCCGGCCGGCGTTGGTCAGAACACGAATTCCCGCGCCTTGCGGAAGCCGGGAAGAGGCTTGACGGAGGTGTTGAAGACGTTGCGCTCGGAGGTCTTGCCGCCCTCCTTCACGTAGAGGCGGGCCTGCGAGGCGTTGCCGTAGCCTTCGACGACGACGAGGCGGCCGCCGTCGCGAAGCTGCGCGAACAGCGCCTCGGGAACGACCTCCACCGCACCGTGCACGAAGATGACGTCGTAGGGCGCTTCCGCCGCATAGCCCTGCTCGAGATCGCCGACGACGACCGCGACATTGTCGTAGCCGAGGCGGGCGAGCGTCTCCGTGGCGGTCGCCGCGAGCGCCGCATCGCTTTCCAGCGCCACGACCGAGCTGCCGAGCCGCGACAGGATCGCCGAGGCGTAGCCGGTGCCGCAGCCGACCTCCAGCACCACGTCGCCCTCGGCGACGTCGGCAAGCTGGATGAGCTTGGCGAGCGGCGACGGCTCCATCAGGTAGCGGCCGGGCGAGAGCTGGACGTCGTTGTCGATATAGGCGAGCGGCTTCAGCGCCGCGGGCACGAACTCCTCGCGCGCGACGGTCAGGAAGGCGTCGAGGACGGCGTGGGACGTCACGTCCGTCGTGCGGATCTGGTTGTCCACCATCTTCGTGCGCGCTGCTTTGTAGTCAATCATCTCTAGCCCTGTGAATGAAGCGGACCGGACCGGCGCGAGGGCCCGGTCGCGGTGCCGGATACGTCGCGGATTGTCTTAGTTCGGTTTCGGCCCGGGTGTCCATAGGCCCCGGCGGATTGCGCGCAAAAACCGCGCCGCCGCCGGAACCGCAAGGGCTTATCCTGAATATGTTACTCAACATATTATTGCCACTTGTACAGGGAATGTCGTATGGAGCACCCAGGTTTTCGCACCGCCGCAAGGCCTGTGCCCCTGCCCGCCGCCTGCCGGCGGGTCCGTTGAACAGACAGAATACATGAAGGAATGCGCCGTGGCGAAACGGTCCCGACTGCTCTTTGTGATCCTCCTGGCGGCGCTGCTGCCGACCGCCGTGCCGGCGCAGGAGACGCCATCGACCCCGACCGACATCCAGCGCACCGACGAGACGACGGACACCGCCCCCGCCGCGGCGGCCACGCCGGAAGCGGACGCCGATGCCGATGCGGCTCCGGCCGACGATGCCGGCGCCGGCGAGGAGGCGACCGAGCTCGATGCGCTCGACGATGCGATGCCGGCGGCCGCCGAGCGCCAGCCCGGCCTGCCGCACGACCTCTCGCCCTGGGGCATGTTCATGGCGGCGGACATCGTCGTCAAGGCCGTGATGGCGGGCCTCGCCTTCGCCTCGGTCGTCACCTGGACGGTGCTGATCGCCAAGCTCGTGGAGCTCGGCGCCGTGCAGCGCTCGGCCCGCCGCGCCGTGCGCCGGCTCAACGAGGCGCGCGGCCTGGAGGACGGGGAAGCCGCTCTCGCCCGCGGCAACGGCACCGTCGCCCGCATGACGCGCGCCGCGCGCGCCGAGATGGAGGCCTCCGACGCCGTGCTCGACCACGTGTCCGACAGCGGCGTGAAGGAGCGCATCGCCTCCAGGCTGACGCGCATGGAGATGCATGCCGGCCGGCAGATCGCCAAGGGTACGGGCCTGCTTGCCACGATCGGCTCCACGGCGCCCTTCGTCGGCCTGTTCGGCACGGTCTGGGGCATCATGAACTCGTTCATCGGCATCTCGAAGGCGCAGACGACCAACCTCGCCATCGTCGCCCCCGGCATCGCCGAGGCGCTGCTCGCCACCGCCATCGGCCTCGTCGCCGCCATCCCCGCCGTCGTCATCTACAATTTCCTCGCGCGCGCCATCGCCGGCTACCGCCACAGCCTCGCCGACGCGTCGGCCGCCATCGAGCGGCTGGCGAGCCGCGACCTCGACGTGCGCCGCTCGCTGAGGATCGCCCAGCGCGGCGAGCGCGCCGGCGGCTCCGTGCTGAAGATCGGGTGACGCCATGGCCAGCAAGATCAGGGAAGGACTGGGCGACGACCTGGAGGAGAACAGCGAGATCAACGTGACGCCCTTCATCGACGTCATGCTCGTCCTTCTCATCATCTTCATGGTCGCGGCACCGCTCGCCACCGTCGACATCAATGTCGATCTGCCCTCCTCCGTCGCGCAGCCGACGCCGCGCGACGACAAGCCGGTCTTCATGACGCTGAAGAAGGACCTCACGGTCTCGATCGGCAACGGCCAGATCGCGCGCGACAATTTCGGCCCCGAGCTCGACGCCGTGACCGAGGGCAACAAGGAGACGCGCATCCTGCTGCGCGCCGACAAGGCGGTCGACTACGGCAACGTGATGGACGTGATGAACCTGCTGCGCGCGGCCGGCTACGCCAAGATCGCGCTCGTCGGCCTGGAGGGCGCCCCGGCGCAGTAGCGCCGGCGCCGTGCCGTCGGATCGGGGAAGACAGGATGGAGGCCTCGCCGAGAATCGAACTCGGGTGCAAGGATTTGCAGTCCTCTGCGTAACCACTCCGCCACGAGGCCTCACGGGCCCGGATAAACGAGCCGTGGCGAGCGTTTAGAATGATCCCCTCGAAACCGCAAGAGGGAATCTCCGAAAATCGTCCTCTTGCGAAACCTGCAAGCCGGGTTTGCGGATCGGCCTCAGCGCCAGCCGTTGAAACCCGCCAGCAGGTCGATGCGGCGTCGGTAGACGATCTCCAGCGACCGGTCCGGCCGTATCCGGTATCTCTCGATATATTCGTGCCCGCGCGGATCGCGGAAGCGATGCTCGAACGTGCTGCCGACCGGCGACTTCGTCAGTTTCGTGCGCGGCTGGCCGCCATAGATGATGCTGCCGGGAATGGGCTCGAGCGTGGTCGAGGAGGTCGAGCAGCCCGCAAGGACCGCGGCGGAAAGGGCGAGCGCCGCCAGCATTCGTGCATGAGCCATGGATTCCTCCCCGAGCTTCGCGCTTCAACGCCCCGTCCGCCGAAAGGTTCCGCCTCAGCGCAGGAACAGCGCCGTGCCGTAGAGGCCGATCGCGAAGACCGTGTGGGCGACGAGGTTGAGGAGGCGCACCGTGCCGGCGTTCGGCAGCCTGGCGGCGGCGACGCCGAGGCCGAGGCCCGGCTGCAGCAGGAACCAGCCCGCCCCCACCGTGACGATGCCGAGGACGAAGGCCGGCAGGAACGTCGGCGCCGCCAGCCATTGCGGCCCGGTCATGAGCACGAGGGTCACGCCGTAGAGGATGCCGACGGCATAGTGGCCGATCCAGCCGAGCGCGTGCTCGTAGGCATAGGGCGCGGCGGCGCCGATGTCGTCGTGGAAGACCTTGCCCCGGCCGAGATGCCAGAACCAGCGCCCGACCGGCGCCCAGTTCGGCTTCGGGTGGCCGAAGAACCGCCACAGCACGATCGCCCACAGGTCCATGAGCACGGTCGCGCCCGCGCCGATCAGGATGCCCTTCGCCAAAAGCACCGCCATTCGCCTTCCCCCCTGTCTCTCCCTCGCGTTAGAGCAGGTCGCGGGCGGCGATGCAATCGGGCGGGACGCGGACGTCAGCGCGGGTTGCCGCGCGTCCTGCGGCTCGCCCACCAGACCGCGAGGCGGCGGCGCTGGCGGCGCACGAAATGGGAATCGTGCGACAGCACGAGAAGGCCGAGCGGCACCATCCAGAAGCCGAGCACCGGCAGGAAGCCGAGAATGCCGCCGACGATGAGCAGGATGCCGATCACGCAGCGCAGCAGCCGCGATTCCGGCAGCCGGGCGCGGAAGGTCCCGATCACGATTTCCCGCGTGCGGGAATCGACCCCGAAACGCACCTTCTTCTTTTCCGTCGTCATCGACACCTGAAACCCGTTCGCTCCGTCCATCAGGTGGAGCCTTCTCCACAGCCAATCAACCCTCGCGCAATTTTTTGTCAAAAAAGCGCTTGGCAAATCGGCCGGGCGTTTGTATGACGCGCTCACTCCGCGACGAGCGGATGATCCCTGGTAGCTCAGCGGTAGAGCACTCGACTGTTAATCGATAGGTCGTCGGTTCGAATCCGACCCGGGGAGCCAGATTTTCGAAGGGCTGCGTCTCAGGCGCGGCCCTTCTGCTTTTCCGGCATCTTCAGGCTGTGAGCCCGGCGCCTGCGGGCATGAGGGCGCGCGTCCTGCCGTAGTCGCGCTCGTGGGCGGTCCGGCGGAACGCCCGGCTCTCGGCATAGGCCGAGCGGTCGGCGGCGGGGGTGCCCACGGCGCCGTCCGCATAGGTGCCGGTGGCGGTGTCCTCGTCGCTCTCGACGGGGGCGTTCTGGAAAAGACCGAAAAGCATCTGGCACCTCCTTGCCCGCCCCGACCGAGGGGCGGCGTATAGACGCAAAATTAACCATGCCGCTTAACAGCCGATTAACGATCGCTGTTCCGCCGCCGGATAAATAATCCTTCCGGTTGCGCCCGACGGGGAACACGATTCCTTGCCAAGCCCTGCTTGCAGGTCGAAAAGACGCCGCATAATCTGGTTTTGAAAGCGCGAGGCACAGGTTCCATGTCCATTCTTCCGTCCGTTCTGGATGCAATCGGCAACACGCCGCTGATCCGGCTCAAAGGTGCGTCGGAGGCGACGGGCTGCGAGATCCTCGGCAAGGCGGAGTTCCTCAATCCGGGCCAGTCGGTGAAGGACCGCGCGGCGCTGTCGATCATCCGCGCGGCGGAACGCTCTGGCGATCTGCGTCCCGGCGGCGCGATCGTCGAGGGCACGGCCGGCAACACCGGCATCGGCCTCGCCCTCGTCGCGAGGGCGCTCGGCTACCGCGCGGTCATCGTCATCCCGGAGACCCAGAGCCAGGAGAAGAAGGACGCCATCCGCAGCCTCGGCGCCGAGCTGGTCGAGGTGCCTGCCGTCCCCTACAAGAACCCGAACAACTACGTGAAGCTCTCCGGCCGGCTCGCCGCCGAGCTCGCGAAGAGCGAGCCGAACGGCGCGATCTGGGCCAACCAGTTCGACAACGTCGCCAACCGCGACGCCCATATCGAGACGACCGCGCCGGAGATCTGGCGCGACACCGGCGGCAAGGTGGACGGCTTCGTCTCGGCCGTCGGCTCGGGCGGCACGCTCGCCGGCGTCGCGGCGGGCCTGAGAGCGAAGAACCCGGACATCAGGATCGCGCTTGCCGACCCGGACGGCGCCGCCCTCTACAACTACTATGCGCACGGCGAGCTCAAGGCCGAGGGAAGCTCCATCACCGAGGGCATCGGCCAGGGCCGCATCACCGCCAATCTGGAGGGTTTCACCCCGGACTACGCCTACAACATCCCCGATTCGGAAGCCGTGCCGCTGGTCTTCGACCTGATCGAGAACGAGGGCATCGCCGTCGGCGGCTCGTCGGGCATCAACATCGCCGGCGCGATCCGGCTGGCGAGGGATCTCGGCCCCGGCCATACGATCGTGACGATCCTCTGCGACTATGCTAACCGCTACCAGTCCAAACTCTTCAACGCGGACTTCCTCGATTCGAAGAACCTGCCCGTCCCGGGCTGGCTGACGGCGAAATCGAGGATCAAGGTCCCCTATCAGCCGGTCGAATAGTCTCCATGCCCTCTCCCACCGCCGCCCTCTTCCGTGACGATTTCTATCTTTCGACATGCGAGGCGGTTGTGACGGCGGTGCATGCCGACGGCAGCGTCGAGCTCGAACGGACCTGCTTCTACGCCACGTCCGGCGGACAGCCGGGCGACACCGGCTTCCTGGAGCGTGGCGACGGCTCGCGCATCGCGCTCGGCCCGGCGGTGACGGGCGCGAGCAAGGACGTCATCCTGCACAGGCCGCTCGACGGCGAGGCGCTGCCCGTGGTCGGCGAGACGATCGTCGCCCATATCGACTGGGCGCGGCGCTACCGGCTGATGCGCATGCACACGGCCTGCCACCTGCTCTCCGTCGTCTGCCCCTACCCGATCACGGGTGCGGCCGTCGGCGAGGAGGACAGCCGCGTCGACTTCGACATGAGCGAGACGATCGACAAGGACGCGGTGACGGAGAAGCTGATGAAGCTCGTCGAGGAGAACCATCCGGTCTTCGTGCAGTGGATCACCGACGCGGAGCTCGCCGCCAATCCCGGCATCGTCAAGTCGAAGAACGTGCGCCCGCCCGTGGGGCTCGGCCGCGTCAGCCTCGTGTGCATCGGCGAGGGTTCGACAATCGACAGCCAGCCCTGCGGCGGCACCCACGTCTCCGAGACGCAGGAGGTCGGCGCCATCCACATCGCCAAGATCGAGAAGAAGGGCAAGGAGAACCGCCGGTTCCGCATCCGCTTCGGCGCGCCCGGTTCGCCCGACGCCTGACAGGGAGAAGCCCATGGCAAACGAGAAGAGCAGGTTCGTCGTCTCGGCGGACTGGGTGGAAAAGCAGCTCGGCGCGCCGGAATTCCGCATCGTCGACGCCTCGTGGTATCTTCCCGCGCAAAACCGCAACGGCGCCGCCGAATATGCCGCCGGCCATGTCCCGGGCGCGGTGTTCTTCGACCAGGACGTGATCGCCGACCATGCGAGCGGCCTGCCGCACACGATCCCCTCGCCGGAATTCTTCGCCGCCGAGGTCGGCAAGCTCGGCATTTCCGACACCGACACGATCGTCGTCTACGACGGGCCCGGCATCTTCACCGCGCCGCGCGTGTGGTGGCTGTTCCGCACCATGGGGGCGAGATCCGTCTTCGTCATGGACGGCGGCATCGACGGCTGGAGGAAGGAGGGCCGGCCGCTCGAGACCGACCTGCCGGAGCCGGCGCCCGCCGTCTTCCACACCAATTTCAACCCCTATGCCGTCACCTCCTTCGAGGAGATGCGCGGCATCGTCACCACCGGCGCGCGGCAGATCGCCGACGCGCGCGGGGCCGGCCGCTTCACCGGCGAGGAGGCGGAGCCGCGCGCCGGCATGCGCTCGGGCCACATGCCGGGCGCCAGAAACATGCCCTCCGGCATCTTCTCGGCCGACGGCCGCTTCAAGGACCTTTCCGAATTGCGCCAACTCTTCGACGATGCGGGGATCGACCTCGGCAGGCCGGTGGTGACAAGCTGCGGCTCCGGCGTGACGGCGGCGATCATCACGCTCGCGCTCCATTCGCTCGGCCACGAGGACAACACGCTCTACGACGGCTCCTGGTCGGAATGGGGCGGGCGCGACGACACGCCGGTCGTCACCGGAAAAGACTAGGCCCATGGCGAAGAAGACGACTGCCGCACCGATCCCGGTCCATGTCACCGCGCTGGAGATGACGGCGCCGCCGCGCCAGAGCCTGCCGGTGCCCGTCAACGTGCACACGGCGATCCTCGCCGCGCCGGACATCCCGCTCGCCTATTACCGCTTCCTCTACCGGCAGGTCGGCAGCCGCTGGCACTGGGTCGACCGGCTGCGCCTGGACGACGCCGCGCTTACCGCGACACTGCACGACAAGCGCAACGCGGTGAGCGTGCTCTACGTGAACGGCGCGCCGGGCGGCTTCTTCGAGCTGTTCCAGGTCGACACGGAGACGGTGGAGCTCTCCCATTTCGGCCTGTTCGAGCATGCGCTCGGCATCGGCATCGGCAAGTGGTTCCTGCTGCAGGCGCTCTATGCCGCCTGGGCGTCCGGGCCGAAGCGCGTGACGGTCACCACCAACAGCCTCGACCACCCCCGCGCGCTGCAGCTCTACCAGATGTTCGGCTTCTCGCCCGTCGGCACGACGGACGGCGCGGTCGTGCCGCTCTCCGACGCGGAGCTGCTGGCGCTCGCCAAGCGCGACTGTCTGCCGCCGCCCGGCCGTTTACCAGTCTGAACCGGGATCGAACGGCCGGTTCATCCTCCTTTCATGTCGCCCGTGGCAGGTTGCGCCTCGAACGCAGCTCACATGACAGACAGAAGGAGACATCGCCCATGCAACGCCGCGCCTTCCTGACCGCGCTTGCCGCCACGCTCGCCGCCCCCGGCCTTGCCCTTGCGCAGGAAACGCCCTCCGAGGACATGATCTATCGCCGGCTGGACGCCGCACCCGCCCGCCGCCTGCGCGACAGCGAGCGCGTGACCGTGCGCGAGCTGAAGCGCCGTCCGGATCTGCGCCGCGCCGCGCCGTCGATCGACATCCAGTCGATCAACTTCGCCTTCGGCTCGGCCGAGATCCCGCGCTCGGAATACCGCAAGGTGCGCCAGATCGCCCGCGCCATGGAACAGCTCCTGCGCCGGCGCGGCCGCGCGGTCTTCCTCATCGAGGGCCATACCGACGCGGTGGGCTCGGAGGCCTCCAACCAGATCCTGTCGGAGCGCCGCGCCGAATCGCTGAAATGGGTGCTGGTGCAGGAATTCCGCATTCCGGCCCGCGCGCTCGAAACCGTCGGCTACGGCGAGCAGTACCTGCTCGTGCCGACCCAGAACGAGGAATGGCGCAACCGCCGCGTGACGCTGCGCCGGATCGACGAATTCGTTCGCTGACCGCCGCACGCGCACCATGATAAAGGCCCCTCCGTCCCGCGACGGAGGGGCCTTTTCCTGTCGGGCTCAGGCGACGGCGAGCGCAGCCTCGGGCGCGTAGGCCTCGTAGCCGAGCGCCTCGGCCACCGGACGGCTGGTGACGCGGCCGCGGTGCACGTTGAGGCCGGCGCGCAGGTGGCGGTCCTCGGCGATCGCCTTCAGCCCCTTGTCGGCAAGCTGCAGGCCGTAGTGCATCGTCGCGTTGTTGAGGGCGTGCGCCGAGGTGACCGGCACCGCGCCCGGCATGTTGGCGACGCAATAGTGCACCACGCCGTCGACCTCGAAGGTCGGGTCGGAATGGGTGGTCGCATGCGAGGTCTCGAAGCAGCCGCCCTGGTCGATGGCGACGTCGACGACGACGGCCCCCTTCTTCATGCCGGAGAGCATCTCTCGCGTGACGAGCTTCGGTGCCGCCGCCCCGGGGATCAGCACGGCGCCGATGACGAGGTCGGCGGCGAAGACCTCCTCCTCCAGCGCGTCGATGGTCGCATAGCGGGTGTGGACCCGGCCGCCGAAGATGTCGTCGAGCTGGCGCAGGCGCGGGATCGAGCGGTCGAGGACGCAGACGTCCGCGCCGAGCCCCGCCGCCATGCGCGCGGCATGCAGGCCGACGACGCCGCCGCCGATGATGGCGACCCTGGCCGGCGGCACGCCCGGCACGCCGCCGAGCAGGATGCCGCGCCCGCCGTTCGCCTTCTGCAGCGCGGTCGCGCCCGCCTGGATGGAAAGCCGGCCCGCGACCTCCGACATCGGCGCGAGCAGCGGCAGGCCGCCGCGCTCGTCCGTCACCGTCTCGTAGGCGACGGCCGTGACGCCGGAGGCGAGGAGCCCCTTCGTCTGTTCGGGATCGGGGGCGAGATGCAGGTAGGTGTAGAGGATCTGTCCGTCGCGCAACTGGGTCCATTCGGAAGGCTGCGGTTCCTTCACCTTGACCACCATGTCGGACTTGAGGAAGATGTCGTTCGCGGTCTGAACGATCTTTGCGCCGGCGGCGCGGTAGGCATCGTCGTCGGCGCCGATCCCGGCGCCGGCCTTCGTCTCGATCAGGACCTCGTGCCCGTGGGCAACGTATTCGCGCACGGCACCGGGCGTGAGGCCCACCCGGTATTCATGGTTCTTGATTTCCTTCGGACAACCGACACGCATATTCGCGTTCCTTTCCCAGTTCGTCGTTGTTGTTCATGTCCCGCCCCCTCGGCGGATGGACAATCGAAGCAGAGGAAACACGCAATGTCCTTGCAAAGCGGCTTTGCCTTCCCGCCCGTTGTCGAATATTCTTCGGTTTCCACGCATTTTCTCGAAGGAAATTCGAATGCAGCCGCTCGATGCCATCGATACTGCGATCCTGCGGGCGATCCAGCAGAACGGCCGGATTTCCAACGCCGACCTTGCCCAGCGCGTCGGCCTGTCGCCGTCCGCCTGCTCGCGCCGGCTCGACATCCTGGAGAAATCCGGCGTCGTCAGCGGCTACTACGCGCGCATCTCGCCGAAGGCGCTGGACTACCGGATGATCGCCATCGTCCACATCTCGCTGTCCGGCCAGTTCGCCAAGACGCTGGCGGAATTCGAGGCGGCGGTGAAGCTCTGCCCGAACGTGCTCGTCTGCTACCTGATGTCCGGCGAATACGACTATATCCTGCGCATCGCGGCAAAGGACCTGGAGGACTACGAGCGCATCCACCGCGACTGGCTGTCGGCGCTGCCGCACGTGGTGAAGATCAATTCGAGCTTCGCGCTGCGCGAGGTGATCGACCGGCCGAGCATCGGGGTGTGAGACCGGTTCACGACTCGACGCGGTTGCGTCCGGCGTTCTTGGCGGCGTAGAGGCGCGCGTCGGCGGTGGAGATGAGCGCGTTCAGCGTCGTGCCGTCGGCGAAGCTGTTGGCAAGGCCGATGCTGACGGTGACGGGGCGCCCGTCCGGCTGGCGGACCTCGTCCTCCACGGCCTTGCGCAGCGCCTCGGCGCGCTCGCGGGCGGCCGCCGGCGAGAGGTCCTCGCAGATCACCACGAATTCCTCGCCCCCGAACCGGAAGATCCGGTCGTCGGCCCCGAGCACGCGCCCCGTGCAGCCGACGATATCCTTCAGCACCTGGTCGCCGGCGAGATGGCCGAAGCGGTCGTTGACCGACTTGAAGCGGTCCACGTCGATGATCATCAGGGCCATCGGCTTGCCGGCGGCGAGCATGGCCGAAAGCGCGCGCGGCGCCTCGAACTCGAGCCGGCTGCGGTCGAAGACGCCCGTCAGCGCGTCGCGGCCGGAGCGGTCGAGCAGGTCCTCGTAGCGCTCGCGGAAGGTGAGGTCGTTGAAGATGTCGGCGATCGGCCGGGCGGAGACCGGCAGCGCGGTGATGCGCGAGTAGCTCAGATAGGCGGCGATCAGCACCGCATAGATCACCGCCGCCAGCATCTTGGCGATCCAGCCGCCCCAGAAGACCTGGACGGGCGCGCCGTTCAGGAGATGGAGCGCGGCGAAGAAGCCGAGCTGGTCGAAGGTGAGCACGGCGACGCCGGCGACGAAGAAGCGCAGCGTCGTGCTCTGCTTGAAGCGCCGGCCGAGCCGCTCGTAGAGCAGGATGATGGCGAGCGAATCGACATAGAGCAGCATCGTGCCCCAGAGCATCAGCCAGCCCATCTCGTCGATGAAGGCGAGGTCGGCGACCCGCCCCGGCACGACGCCGATCGTCTTGTGGTGCTGCAGGAACAGGCCAAGGCCGACGGTCAGGAAATTGCCGGCGAGCAGGCCGTAGATCGGCGCGCGCACCACGGCGGCGTCCTCCTTCACGTAGAGGAGGAGGATCATCATCAGCTTGCCGGAAAAGAGGATCGAGGAGCCCGGCGAGATGACGCCGAAGGGCAGCTCGACATAGAAGACCGCCGCGAGATAGGTCTCCAGGAAATGCATGACGCCGAGGGCGGCGACGAAGACGCCGATGCCGAGCTGGTGGCGCAGGTGCAGGAGCCCCACCATGAAGACGAAGTAGAAGCCGGCCTCGGCGAGAAGCAGGATCAGATTCTCGATACCCATATCCAATCCGCGATGCACGTAAGCCCTTTGCCGCCGAACGGGTCCGGCGGCCTGCGATCATGTCCTTCGCCGCCCCCCGCCGACAGGGTCAGACCTGCCGGCTTTCGGCCCCGTCGGCAAAGAGCGACGGCCCCGTCTGGTCGACGATCTGCCGCGCCTTGCGGAAGGCCGTCGCAACCGCGTCGTCCCGCGAGGAGAACAGGTCGGCGCGGATGAAGCTGCGCGAGAGCACCCGCTCGCCGTCGCGCTTCTCGATGCGCCCGGCAAGACGGAACTGCGCGCCCTCCTGGATGGGAGCGGCGACGAGCACGAGGTCGTTGTAGGCCTCGGTCTCCTCCGTCGTCGCCTTGGGAGAAGAAGCCGAATCGCCGCCGCGACCGAAGAGTTTCGAAAAGAACGATGCCATGGCCGATTGCTAGCACAGGCCGCGCCGCCCTCCAAGCCTGCAGGACGAGGCGAACCGTTTCCGTCAGATGATGAGATTGGCGAGGATCTCGTTGTCGGTGATGTCCTGGTAGCGCAGCCCCGCCCCGTCGAAGGCCTTCTTCAGCGCCGCGAAATTCTCCGGCGCCTTCGTCTCGATGCCGATCAGGATGGAGCCGAAATTGCGCGCCGACTTCTTCAGGTACTCGAATCGGGCGATGTCGTCGTCCGGGCCGAGCAGGTTCAGGAAGTCGCGCAGCGCCCCCGGGCGCTGGGCGAGCCGCAGGATGAAGTATTTCTTCAGCCCCGCATGCCGCATCGCCCGCTCCTTGACGTCCGGCAGCCGCTCGAAGTCGAAATTGCCGCCGGAGACGACGGCGACGACCACCTTGCCCTCCAGCGCCTCGCGGCCGAGCGCTTCGAGGGCGGAGAGCGCGAGCGCTCCCGCCGGCTCCAGCACCACGCCCTCGACGTTCAGCATGTCGATCATCGTCACGCAGATCGCGTTTTCCGACAGCAGCATCACCTGGTCGGCGGAGAAATGGCGCAGTGCCGCGAAATTGAGGTCGCCGATGCGGCCGACGGCGGCGCCGTCGACGAAGTTGTCGACCTGGTCGAGGGTGACGACGGCGCCGCTTTCGAGGCTGCGCTTCAGGCTGGGCGCGCCGAGCGGCTCGCAGAAGAGGAAGCCCGACGGGCCGATCGACGGTTCGAGATAGCCGGTCACGCCGGCCGAGAGCCCGCCGCCGCCGACCGGCAGCACGACGAGGTCCGGCGCCCTGCCCTCGCCGAGCTGGGCGACGATCTCGGCGGCCACCGTCGCCTGCCCCTCGATGATGTCCTCATGGTCGAAGGGCGGCACCATCAGCGCGCCGGTCTCCTCGGCATGGTCGCGGGCGGCCTGGTAGCACTGGTCGAAGAAGTCGCCGAAAAGGCGGATCGTCACGAAGTCGCCGCCGAACATGCGGGTCTTGTCGATCTTCTGCTGCGGCGTCGTCACCGGCATGAAGACGACGCCCGGCACGCCGAAATGGCGGCAGACGAAGGCGAAGCCCTGCGCATGGTTGCCGGCCGAGGCGCAGACGAAGCGGCGCGCGCCGTCCGGCCGCGCCAGCACCTTGCGGAAGAAGTTGAAGGCGCCGCGAATCTTGTAGGAGCGCACCGGCGAGAGGTCCTCGCGCTTGAGGTAGATCTCCGCGCCGTAGCGGGCGGAAAGGTGCTCGTTCGGTTGCAGCGGCGTTTCGGGAAAAAGCCCGCGCATCGCCTCGCAGGCGGCGTCGACGTCCGGTTTCATGCCTCTTGATGCCATCCTTGAGTTTGGATCCTGCAAAGGCTATTGCATATCGCAGCGACGGAGACCACCCGTCCCGGCCACGCGGCCTTTCCGAGAGAGCAAAAGGCCGAGCCGGCACACGAGGACGACCTCCGTTGAACGCGACGATCTTCCGGTCCGCCATCAACATCGCCGCGATCAGCGGCATCTATCTCTCGCTGGCGATGCTGATCCCGGCGGCGATCGACGTCTATTTCGGCAATCCCGATTCGACGATCTTCCTGCTGTCGGCCTTCATGACGGGCGGCCTCTCGCTGATCACCGCCGCCGCCACGCGCGCCGGGCCGCCGCCCTTCAACAAGCGGCTCGGCTTCCTCGTCGTCAACCTGCTCTGGATCGTCGCCTGCCTGATCGGCGCGGTGCCGCTGTGGCTGTCGTCGATCGACCTCACCTTCGGCCAGGCGCTGTTCGAATCGGTCTCGGCAGTCTCCACCACCGGCGCCACCGTCATCGTCGGGCTCGACGACGCGCCGCCCGGCATCCTGATGTGGCGCTCGATGCTGCACTGGCTCGGCGGCATCGGGATCCTCGCGCTCGGCCTCTTCATCATGCCGTACCTGCGCGTCGGCGGCATGTCCTTCTTCAAGCTGGAATCCTCCGACATCGGCGACAAGCCCTTCGCGCGGATCGCCAGCTACACGCGCGCCTTCATCGCCATCTACGTCGCCATCACGCTCGTCTGCGCCATCGTCTACGCCGCGCTCGGCATGAGCCGCTTCGATGCGCTGAACCATGCCATGTCGACGGTCGCGACCGGCGGGCTGTCCACCCACGACGCCTCCTTCGGCCATTTCAAGAGCCTGCCGCTGCTGTGGGCGGCGACCTTCTTCATGACGCTGAGCAGCCTGCCCTTCTCCGTGCTCATCGTCTTCGTCGTGCGCCGCCGCTTCGATGCGCTGCGCGATCCGCAGATCCGCGTCTTCCTCGCCTATCTCGTGCTGTTCTCGATCGCCGCCAGCATCTACCTGCGGCTCACCAGCGGCATCGACTTCCACGAGGCGCTCGCCCATTCCTTCTTCACGGTGTCCTCGATCCTCTCCACCACGGGCTTTGCCAGCGACGACTACACGCAATGGGGCCATTTCATCGTCGCCCTCGCCTTCGTCGCCACCTTCATGGGCGGCTGCTCGGGCTCGACCTCCGGCGGCATAAAGGCCTACCGGCTGATCATCCTGTTCAACTTCCTGCGCAGCGGCCTCTACCGCCTGATCTATCCGGACGGCGTGCATGCCGTGCGCTACGGCCAGCGGACGGTCGACCTGGAGGTGCAGCGCGGCGTCTTCCTGTTCTTCCTCACCTATGTCGCGCTGTCGGCGCTGGGCGCGATCGTGCTCGGGCTGCTCGGCTACGACGTGCTGACGGCGATCTCGGCGGCCGCGACGTCGCTCTCCAACGTCGGCCCCGGCGTCACGGAGGCGATCGGCCCGGCCGGCACCTTCGCCATCTTCTCCGACGCGGCCCTCTACGTGCTGTCCTTCCTGATGCTGCTCGGCCGTCTCGAGATCCTGACCGTGCTCGTGGTCTTCACGCCGCTGTTCTGGAAGAGCTGAGCGTTCTTGACTGTCGGCAAGCTTCTCCGCATCCTTCCTCCGTCCCGATGGAGGAAGGCCCACATGTCCGTGTCGAAGCCCCTGCTCTTGCCCGTCGCTCTGCTGGGCGCGCTCGCCGCCTCCGCCACCGCCGCCGGCCCGCTGGTCGAGGCCGCGAAGAAGGCCGAGGAGCTGGCGGCGGCCGGCAACACGGTCGGCGCGCACGACACGATCCGCGACGCCTTCGGCAATTTCGCCGCCACGCTCCCCTTCACCATCGGCAAGGCCGTCTTCGTCTCCGCGCCGCCGGAAGGCTACGGCATGTACGCCACGCGGCCCGATGCGAGGTTCAAGGCCGGCGAGCCGCTGATCTCCTACGTGGAGCCGGTCGGCCTCACCTGGCGCGGCGATCCCGGCGCGCTCGAATCGCAGTTCACCGTCGACCTCGAACTCCTCGACACGAAGGGCACGGTTCTCGCCGAGCAGAAGGCCTTCGGCTCCTTCGCCTTCAAGGGCAGCGTGCGCAACCAGGAGGTCTTCGCCAAGCTGACGCTGAACCTCACCGGCCCGCCGGCCGGCGACTACGTGCTGCGCTACCGCTTCAAGGATGCGGCGAGCGGCGCCGTCGCGATGAGCGAGCAGCCCTTCAGCATCGTGCCCTGACTGTACCCTGACGGGCAGGGTCAGCCGACGACCGAGGCGACGGCGGCGAGCGAGAAGCCGCTGAGGACGACGGCCGCGCCCTGATAGGCATGTTTGCGCACGCCGCGCGGCAGCAGCGAGCCGGCGAGCACCCAGGCGAGCCCCGCCGTCATCGACAGGAGCACGTAGGCGCCGATCCACAGCGAAAGCTCGGCCGAGCCGCCGCCGGGGATGAGGACGACGCCGACGATCATGGCCTTCGGGTTGAGGAGCGTCGTCGCCAGCACGCGCGCGAAGGCGTGCGCCGGCGGCTCGACCTTCTCCGCGATCCGCGAGCGCCAGAGCTGGACGGCGGAAAACAGCAGCCAGGCCGCCGCGGCGAGCTTCAGGACCGAAAGCCCCGCGGGCAGGCCGGTGAGGACGCCGGCGATCGAGGCGAAGAAGGAGACCGCCACCGCATAGCCGAGCGCCTCGGCCAGCACCATGACCGCACCGGACCGCCAGCCGAACGCCGCGCCGTAGGCGGCAAGCAGCGTGTTCGTCGGCCCCGGCGTCAGCAGCAGGACGAGGGATGTCGTGAGGAATGCCAGCGTGACCACGAAACGTCTCCGGTTGAGGCGAAATCCGCCCCAGCGCTATCACCCTGCCCGCACCCGTCCCTTGACTTGCATCAAGAAGAAGGGCCGGCATGGTGCGGACGGCGGGGATCGAACCCGCACGGCCGAAGGCCGAGAGATTTTAAGTCTCTTGCGTCTACCAGTTTCGCCACGTCCGCACGCCCCTCGTGGGTAGCCGACGCGGCGGATGCGATCAAGGGGCCTTGCGGACGAAAAAGGGTACGGCCCTGACGCAGGCCGCACCCTTGCTTTTCAGCCTTGCCGGAGAGGTCAGGCCGAAACCTTCGCCGCGATCCGCGCGACGTGGGCGCCCTGGTAGCGGGCGGCCTCAAGCTCGACCTCGGAGGGCTGGCGCGAGCCGTCGCCGCCGGTGATCGTCGAGGCGCCGTAGGGCGAGCCGCCCTTGATCTCGTCGACGCCCATCTGGCCCTGGAAGGCATAGGGAAGGCCGACGACGACGAGGCCGTGGTGGAAGAAGGTCGGGATGAAGCCGAGGATCGTCGATTCCTGGCCGCCGTGCTGGGTGGCAGAGGAGGTGAAGGCGGAGCCGACCTTGCCGACCAGCTTGCCGGCCGCCCACAGGCCGCCCGTCTGGTCCCAGAAATTGCGCATCTGCGAGGCGACCGTGCCGTAGCGCGTGCCGGCGCCGACGATGATCGCGTCGTAGTCGGCAAGCTCGTCGACGGTGGCGATCGGCGCCTTCTGGTCCGTCTTGTAGTGCGAAGCCCTGGCGACCTCGTCCGGCACCAGCTCCGGCACGCGCTTGACCGTCACCTCGGCGCCGGCCGACTTCGCGCCTTCCGCCACGGCATAGGCCATCGCCTCGATATGGCCGTAGGCCGAGTAATAAAGAACCAGCACTTTCGCCATCGCTCTCTCCTTTTCGCGTGAAGCCTTTCCGCTTGATCGCGGCTGTCGTCTGGATGTAGCACTTTGGAGCGGCCCGGTCACAAGCCGGCCGGTCGACAGACTGTTCACCCGCCATTGACAATGCCGGCCGCTCCGGTCGCCATTTCACGCGAATGCAAAAGGCCACCCATGAGTTCCCCGCCCATCGCCACCGCCGCCATGCTCGCCATCGGCGACGAACTCCTGTCCGGCCGCACCAAGGACAAGAACATCGGCCAGCTCGCGGACGTGCTGTCCATCGCCGGCATCGACCTCAAGGAAGTGCGCATCGTCGGCGACGACGAGGCGGCGATCGTCGAGGCGCTGAACGCGCTGCGGGCGCGCTATACCTACGTCTTCACCTCCGGCGGCATCGGGCCGACGCACGACGACATCACGGCGGACGCGGTGGCGAAGGCCTTCGGCGTGCCCTGCCGGCACGATCCGGAGGCGATGGCGCTTCTCGGCGCGATGTACGACCGGCGCGGCATGGAGTTCAACGAGGCGCGCCAGCGCATGGCGCGCATGCCCGTGGGCGCGACGCATATCCCGAATTCCGTCTCCACCGCCCCCGGCTTCGTCATCGGCAACGTGCATGTGATGGCCGGCGTGCCGCAGGTCTTCACCGCCATGCTGAGCGCGGTCGTGCCGACGCTTGCGGGCGGCGTGCCGATGCTGTCGCGCAGCGTCGCCTCGCCCTTCGGCGAGGGCGACATCGGCACGGCGCTGACGGCGATCCAGAAGAACCATCCCGAGACCAGCATCGGCTCCTACCCGCGCTTCGACGGCAACCGTTTCTCCACCGAAATCGTCATCCGCAGCCGCGAGGAGGCGCCGGCCGTGGCGGCGGAGCGTGATATACTTTCGATGATCGCCGAAATCGCCGCCGCCAAGGCCGCGTCTTGATCCTAATCAAGGCCGGGCGCGGGCAGCGGACGCATTCTTGAGCAAACGTCCGGTGACAGGAGACCGACATGACCTACAAGACCATCGTCGCGGTGCTGAGTGCCGCGGAAGACACGGCGAAAGTGACGGAGCACGCGCTGGCGCTCGCGCGCACCTGCGGGGCGCATCTCATCGGCATCCATGCCGAGGTGCCGGTGTTCATGACGCTCGTCGCGCCGATGGAATATCCGGACCCGAGCGCCGTGATCGCCCTGCAGGAGCGGGCGCGCCTGCAGACGAAGGAGGTCGAGAAGGTCTTCCGCAGCCTTTGCGAGCGCGACGACATCCCCTACGAGTGGCGCCTCTTCACCGGCACCGCCGGCTATGCCTCGATCGGCGTGATCGAGAGCGCGCGCAGCGCCGACCTCGTCGTCGCCGGCCAGTTCGACCCGGACTTCGACGGCCCGACGCGCGCCGACATCGAGGACCTGCTCTACGAGAGCGGCCGGCCGCTCTACCTCGTCTCCAACGCGCCGGCGGGCCCGGCGGAGATCGAGCGCGTGCTCGTCGCCTGGAACGGCTCGCGCGAATCGGCGCGCGCGACCTTCGACGCCCTGCCCTTCCTGCTCGCCGCGCGCGAGGTCGAGATCTACAGCGTCGACCCGCCGGAAACCGCGCTCCAGTCGGCCGACATGTCCGGTGCCGACATCGCCGCGAGCCTCTCGCGCCACGGCGTCAAGGTCACGGTGTCGCCGGTCGCCTCCAGGGGCCAGTCCATCGAGGTGCTTTTGAACCGCCGGGCGAGCGAGACGGGCGCCGGCCTCATCGTCATGGGCGCCTACAGCCATTCGCGGCTGCGCCAGCGGCTGTTCGGCGGCGTGACGAGCGCGATGATGCGCGACACGCGCGTGCCCGTGCTGATGTCGCGCTGATCGGCTCTAGCCTGTGGATCGCCCGGAGCCCCGCTCCGGGCGACGATTTCCTTGGCGGGCAAACTGCTCTAGAGAGAAAAACCCGGACTTTCTCCGTCAGAGCAGGAGCTCCCCGATGTCGCTTCCCGACAAAGCCTTTCCCGTATCCTGGGATCAGTTCCACCGCGACGCCCGGGCGCTCGCCTGGCGGCTCGCCGACAACGACCGCGAATGGAAGGCGATCGTCTGCATCACGCGCGGCGGCCTCGTCCCCGCCGCCATCATCGCCCGCGAGCTCAACGTGCGGCTGATCGAGACGGTCTGCGTCGCCTCCTATCACGACTACGTCTCGCAGGGCGAGATGCACGTGCTGAAGGGCATCGCCCCCGAGCTGCGCCAGCACGAGGGCGAAGGCATCCTCATCATCGACGACCTGACGGACACCGGCAAGACGGCCGCCGAGGTGCGCGCGATGCTGCCGAAGGCCCATTTCGCCGCCGTCTACGCCAAGCCGAAGGGCCGGCCGATGGTCGACACCTTCGTCACCGAGGTGAGCCAGGACACCTGGATCTACTTCCCCTGGGACCTGGGCTTCACCTACCAGGAACCGATCGCCAAGGGCTCGCGCGGCTGACGACGGGTCCCGCCGCCGCCGGGCGCCCTCACACGATGAAGAAATCGTTGTGGGTGAGCGACAGGTTCTTGCTCAGCTCCGCGATCAGCACCGAGCCCCCCCGCCCGTCCCCGTTCGAATCGTAGAACAGGTCGCCCGTCGTCTTGCGGTAGACGATGTGGTCGTCGTCGTCCTGCGCCTTGCCGGTCTTGTTCGACACGAACATCGAGGCCGCGAGCCTGCCCGTATCCTCGAAGGCCTTGAAGATGCCGTTCTCCAGCCGGATGGCGTCGTCGCGGACGTTGAAGTCGGTGATCCGGTCGACGTTGGACGCGCCCGGCTTCGTGTCGAAGAGGAAGATGTCACGGCCGGCGCCGCCCGAGAGCACGTCCCGCCCCGTGCCGCCGGCAAGCAGGTCGTTGCCGGTTCCGCCGGAAAGCGTATCGCGTCCCGCGCCGCCGGAAAGCCTGTCGCTGCCGGTTCCGCCGGAAAGCCTGTCGTTGCCCGCGTCGCCGGAGAGCACGTCGCCGCTGGCGCCGCCCTCCAGCACGTCGTTGCCGGTCCCGCCGGAAAGCCTGTCGCTGCCCGTGCCGCCGGAGAGCCTGTCGCCGCCGGTGCCGCCGGAAAGCACGTCGTTGCCCGTGCCGCCGGAAAGCGCGTCGCGCCCCGCACCGCCGGCAAGGACATCCTTGCCCGCCCCGCCGTAGAGCTTGTCATTGCCGGCGCCGCTGCCCAACGTGTCCGCGCCCGCCCCGCCGGCCAGGACATTGGCGCCGGCATTGCCGGTGAGCCTGTCGGCATGATTCGAGCCGGTCAGGTTCTCGATCGACGAATAGCTGTCGCCCGCCGCGTCGTTGCTGTTGACCGACGGCGCCGCGAGGCTTGCCACCACGCCCTTCGACGCGCCCTCGTAGGACGCGGTGTCCGATCCCGCGCCGCCCCGGAGGTTGTCGCCGCCGGCGCCGCCGACCAGCACGTCGTCCCCGCCGGCGCCGTCGATCGTATCCCGGCCGCCCGCGCCGCTCAGCCGGTTCCGCGCGCCGTTGCCGCTGATCGTGTCGTCGCCGGCGCCGCCGATCGCATTCTCGATCACCACGCCGTGGGCGATGGTGAAGCCGCCGTAGATGCCCTGGACATAGGAGACCACGCCGCCGCCGGTCGCCGAATAGTCGAGCGTCGCGGCCCTGAGGTCGATCACGGCCTTGGCCGCGCCGGCGTGGCGGATCGTGTCGTTGCCGCCGGCGTCCCAAAGACACTGGTAGAAGGTTCCGGGCGCATTGGCGGACGGCAGGGTATAGGTGTCGTTGCCCTTGCGGTAGGTCATGTTGGCGCCGTACTTCTCCTGCAGCACGGCGATGTCGAGCGCCATCAGCGTGCCCTGCCAGCCGAAGCCGTAGGTCGAGGCCGACGGGTTGAGTTCCGGCACGTGCGGGGCGGTGTGCCAGCCGTCATTGTAGGACATCGTCGTGTAGATGCCCTGGTTGAGGTTGAAATCGCCGTAGTCGCCGAAGGCGGCGCTCACGCCCTGCATCACGACGGAGCCGTTGTCGTGCGGGTGCGACAGGCCGAGGCCGTGGCCGATCTCGTGGATCAGCGTGACGTAGCCGTAGGCGCCGACGGCGAGATTGGCGGGCGTCCAGGAGGGATCCTGGCTGTTGAAGACGCCCCAGCCCTCCACGGCATGGCTCGCCCCGCCGTAGGTTATGCTTCCGCCGCCGACGCCCCAGTAACCGAGGTTGCCGACGGCGTAGCCCTGGTTGGGGCTTTCGAGCAATACGTAATCGGCGGCGGCTATGCTGTTGACGAAATTGAACTTTATGTTGGCGACCGCCGAGAAGTTGGCCAGCGCCTTCTTCGCGGCCGCGATCTCCGCCGCATCCCAGCCGGTGGTGGTGAAGCTCGTGCCGTCGTTCACGGCGACGCCCGCGCCGCCGAAGAATACGTTCATGACATGCTTGGAAGCGGTATAGTCGTTCCAGTCGACGGCATCGGTAAGCGCCATGATATCCTCCCCCTCGAGGTGCTGCGGGCCGCTGCCCCCATCCCCGAGGCAGGCCATGCCGAAAGAATTGCCTTCATTTACGCGTGCATGAAATGCCGCCCCGACGGCCCTCGCGGGTCCCTCCGAGGCAGATCGAGAATCACTTTTTCCACCGATCACAACTTCCTACGGATGACCATTCCCGGATATTCGGGAGGTGGAAATCCCCCCTGTTTTTACCCGTGATTTTTTCGTCTTTTCCACAGGCAAGCGAAGCGCCGTCTCGCCTTTCGGCGGGAAGGTCCTGATTTTTCAGGATTCGTGCGGTGTCCCCATTTTCCACAGCCGCGGGCACAACATATAGCGTCGGACAGATCGGCCCGAACCAGCCCTTGACGGAATCGCCGTCGATAGCGTTAATGAAATCCAAGTTGCGGCGGCGACTGGACCGGAGTGTCACGAGGCCGGGTCCCTTCAGGAAATCGCGCGATAACGCACAGGCGGCCGGCCGGTTCGAAACCGTCCGCCGGATGCGGACCTGCGCGCGAAATTTCCCGATGCGCCAATGCGACCCTCGGGCTGGAAAAAATCTGTGTTGATACTATATTTAGTATTTGCAGCCAGACTTAGCACAAGATAATGGATCCCTTCGAACGGGTTTCCAGACGAACAAGGGATCGGGGCTGGCTGCGGGGACGGGGCCGGACGGGATGATTGCGCCCTTTCGCGAGGGCGGATGCGGCAGCAAAGGACAACGGACAATGCGCATAGAACGTCGTTTCACCAAACCTGGCCAGTCGGCCTATGCGGAGATCGAATTCCGCAAGGCCACCAGCGAAATCCGCAATCCGGACGGCTCCATCGTCTTCCGGCTCGCCGACATCGATGTCCCCGCGCAGTTCTCCCAGGTCGCCGCCGACATCCTGGCGCAGAAATATTTCCGCAAGGCCGGCGTGCCCGCGCGGCTGAAGAAGGTCGAGGAGAACGACGTCCCCTCCTTCCTGTGGCGTTCCGTCCCCGACACCGAGGCGCTGAAGGCGCTGCCGGAAAACGAGCGCACCGGATCTGAGATCGACGCGCGCCAGGTCTTCGACCGGCTCGCCGGCACCTGGACCTATTGGGGCTGGAAGGGCGGCTATTTCGCCTCCGAGGAAGACGCCGCCGCCTTCAGGGACGAGCTCGCCTACATGCTCGCCACGCAGCGCGTCGCGCCGAACTCGCCGCAGTGGTTCAACACCGGCCTGCACTGGGCCTACGGCATCGACGGCCCCGGCCAGGGCCATTTCTACGTCGACCCCTTCACCGGCAAGCTGACGAAGTCCAAGTCCGCCTACGAGCATCCGCAGCCGCACGCCTGCTTCATCCAGTCCGTCGAGGACGACCTCGTCAACGAGAACGGCATCATGGACCTGTGGGTGCGCGAGGCGCGCCTGTTCAAGTACGGCTCCGGCACCGGCTCGAACTTCTCGCACCTGCGCGGCGAGGGCGAGAAGCTGTCCGGCGGCGGCCGCTCCTCGGGCCTCATGAGCTTCCTGAAGATCGGCGACCGGGCGGCCGGCGCCATCAAGTCGGGCGGCACGACGCGGCGCGCGGCCAAGATGGTCGTGGTCGACATCGACCATCCGGACATCGAGGAATACATCAACTGGAAGGTCAAGGAAGAGCAGAAGGTGGCCGCGCTCGTCACCGGCTCGAAGATCGTCGCCCGCCACCTCAAGGCCATCATGAAGGCCTGCATCAATTGCTCGGCCGATGGCGACCAGTGCTTCGACCCGGCCGAGAACCCGGCGCTGAAGCGCGAGATCCGCGCCGCCAAGAAGGACCAGGTTCCGGAAAACTACATCAAGCGCGTCATCCAGTTCGCCAGGCAGGGCTACAAGGACATCGAGTTCAAGACCTACGACACGGACTGGGATTCGGAAGCCTACCTCACGGTCTCCGGCCAGAACTCCAACAATTCCGTCTCGCTGAAGGACGACTTCCTGCGCGCCGTCGAGAATGACGGCGACTGGCACCTGACCGCCCGCAAGGACGGCAAGGTGATGAAGACGCTGAAGGCGCGCGACCTGTGGGAATCGATCTCCTACGCCGCCTGGGCGTCGGCCGACCCGGGGCTGCACTTCAACACGACGATGAACGACTGGCACACCTGCCCGGCCGCCGGCCCCATCCGCGCGTCGAACCCGTGCTCGGAATACATGTTCCTCGACGACACGGCCTGCAACCTCGCCTCGCTGAACCTCCTGCAGTTCAAGGACGCGAAGACGAAGAGGATCGACATCGCCGACTACGAGCACGCCGTCCGTCTCTGGACGATCGTGCTGGAAATCTCGGTGATGATGGCGCAGTTCCCGTCGCGCCAGATCGCCGAGCTCTCCTACGAATACCGCACGCTCGGCCTCGGCTATGCGAATATCGGCGGCCTGCTGATGTCCTCCGGCATCCCGTACGATTCGGCCGAGGGCCGCGCCATCGCCGGCAGCCTCACCGCCATCATGACCGGCGTCGCCTATGCGACGTCGGCCGAGATGGCCGGCGAGCTCGGCCCCTTCCCGGGCTTCGCACCGAACCGCGACAACATGCTGCGCGTCATGCGCAACCATCGCCGCGCGGCCTATGGCGAGGCCGCCGGCTACGAGGCGCTGTCGGTCAATCCGGTCGCCCTCGTCCACGCCGATTGCTCCGATCCGGCGCTCGTCGAGCATGCCAAGGCGGCCTGGGACAGGGCCGTGGAACTCGGCGAGAAGCACGGCTACCGCAACGCCCAGACGACCGTGATCGCGCCGACCGGCACGATCGGCCTCGTCATGGACTGCGACACGACCGGCATCGAGCCCGATTTCGCGCTGGTTAAGTTCAAGAAGCTCGCCGGCGGCGGCTATTTCAAGATCATCAACCGCGCCGTGCCGGAGGCGCTGCGCACGCTCGGCTATTCGGAAAGCCAGATCGCCGAGATCGAGGCCTATGCCGTCGGCCACGGCAACATGAACCAGGCGCCGGCGATCAACCCGTCGACGCTCAAGGCGCGCGGCTTCACCGACGAGAAGATCGAGGCCGTCAATGCCGGCCTCAAGTCCGCCTTCGACATCAAGTTCGCCTTCAACCAGTGGACGCTCGGCGCCGACTTCCTGAAGGACGTGCTGAAGGTCTCGGATGCGCAGCTTTCCGACATGTCCTTCAACCTCCTGGAGCATATCGGCTTCACACGGAAGGACGTCGAGGCCGCCAACATCCACATCTGCGGCGCGATGACGCTCGAAGGCGCGCCCTTCCTCAAGCCGGAGCACCTGCCGGTGTTCGATTGCGCCAATCCCTGCGGCAAGATCGGCAAGCGCTACCTCTCGGTGGAAAGCCACATCCGCATGATGGCGGCCGCCCAGCCCTTCATCTCGGGCGCCATCTCCAAGACGATCAACATGCCGAACGAGGCGACCGTCGAGGACTGCAAGAACGCCTACATGCTCTCCTGGAAGCTGGCGCTGAAGGCGAACGCCCTCTACCGCGACGGCTCGAAGCTCTCCCAGCCGCTCAACGCCTCGCTGATCGAGGACGAGGAGGACGAGGACGATGCCGTCGAGGCACTGGCGGCAAGCCCCGCCGCCGCCCAGGCCGTCCAGGTCACCGAGAAGATCATCGAGAGGATCGTCGAGCGCATCGTGCGCGAGCGCGAGAAGCTGCCGAACCGCCGCCAGGGCTATACCCAGAAGGCCGTGATCGGCGGACACAAGGTCTACTTGCGCACCGGCGAGTTCGGCGACGGCCGCCTCGGCGAGATCTTCATCGACATGCACAAGGAAGGCGCCGCCTTCCGCGCAATGATGAACAATTTCGCCATCGCCATCTCGCTCGGCCTCCAGTACGGCGTGCCGCTGGAGGAATATGTGGAGGCCTTCACCTTCACCAAGTTCGAGCCGGCCGGCATCGTGGTGGGCAACGACGCGATCAAGAACGCCACGTCGATCCTCGACTACGTGTTCCGCGAGCTCGCCGTCTCCTATCTCGGCCGCCACGACCTCGCCCATATCGACACGTCCGATTTCGGCAACACGGCGCTCGGCAAGGGCATCAAGGAGGGCAAGACCAACCTGATCTCCACCGGCTGGACGCGCGGCCACAAGCCGACGCTCGTCCAGGGCGGCCAGACCGGCGAGCGCGCGCTGTCCGAGCCGAAGGGCTCCGCGACCGCAGCGCCCGCCAAGGCCTCCAGCGTCGGCAACGTCACCTCGTTTGCCGGCAGTGCCGCGCGCAAGCTGGAGCCGGCGACGGCCATCGCCAGCTCCGAGATCGTCGCCTTCAAGCGCGACTACGAGGAGCGCGCCGCCGAGCTTGCCGAGGAGATCGCCGACGAGGGCGAGAGCGACGCCGATCCCGCGATCACCGCCCTCTTCTCTGACAAGGCCGCCGCGGACGCCGCCAGCGCCAAGGCCGACGCCAAGAAGGTTGAGCAGGAGCGCCGCATGCGCTCGATCGCCCAGGGCTATACCGGCAACATGTGCTCCGAGTGCCAGAACTTCACGATGGTGAGGAACGGCACCTGCGAGAAGTGCGACACCTGCGGCGCGACGAGCGGCTGCTCCTGACCGCGAGCCGGCTTCGGCACGATACGGACTTGCGAAGCCCCGGGGAGCGATCCCCGGGCTTCTTCTTCATCGGGACAGGCCGAACTGGATCTCGATCCTGTGATAGGGCGCGCCGGGGCCGTTCCAGCCGTGATAGACCTCGCGGCTCTCGCCGGACAACACGTGGCGCGACATCTCGATCTCCGCGACCAGCGGCGCGTAGCCCTGCGTGAAGAGCGTGCGCAGCGATCTCTGGTGGACCCGGGAGGCCATGACGGCCGGTTCGAGATGGCGCAGCTCCAGCGGGCCGTCATATCCTCGCGGCTCCGCCACCGGACGGCAGATCTGCCAGTCGAACGGCGTCCTTCCGTCCTTCGGCAGGCCGTGCGCGATGAAGGTCCACGGGCCGGAGACCGCAAGGCCCCGGCCGCGGATCTCCCCGTCGATCACGAGGGCGCATTCGGCGGCGGCCTGCCCGATCTCGGGAATGCGGAGCCGCCGCCTCATGCACAGCACCCACATGTCCGGTGTCTCGATGATGTTCATGTCCGCATCCTTTCGGGGCAGACCTATGACCGCGTTCCTTTCCGAGCAAGCCGCAGTGTGGAATGCGATGCCAATGTTGCGGCCGGAAGGGCCGAAAGGTAGAATTTTCAACTCCCTCCGACGGCGAATGGGGGTCGCCATCCGGCAAGGCCCGCCTGCCCTATCGCGGGAGACGGCAAAACAGCCTATCTTCAGGGGACCGCAGAAGGAGGCCGACATGACCGCACCGAAGGACACGCCGAGGGAATCGCTCGAGAAGGAGCGCGCCCGGCAGACGAAGAAGAGCGAGAAGGCCGAGCAGGACGACTATCTGGAAGAGGCGCTGGAGGAGACCTTTCCGGCGAGCGACCCGATCGCGCCGGGCGAAGTGAAGGATCACTAGGTCGTTTCCGCTTTCCCCGGATCGCGAAAACGATCCGTCTCTTTGTTTCCACGCAATTCCGCGCGCAAGGCCGCTGGTATTGCCCAAGGCGTACGGGACCGATGGACGTTTCCTTTCTCCTCGACGGGCCGCAGGACGCGCCCGTCACCCTGCTTCTCGCGCATGGCAGCGGCGCGCCGATGGATTCGCCGGCGATGAGCGCCGCGACGGCCGCCCTCGCCGGGGAAGGCCTGCGCGTCGCCCGCTTCGAGTTCTCCTACATGGCGGCGCGGCGCAGCGACGGAAGCCGCCGGCCACCGCCGAAGGCCGAGACGCTCGTCCCGGAATTCCGCGCCGCCGTCGACGCGCTCGGTGCCGCAGGGCCGCTCGTCATCGGCGGCAAGTCGATGGGCGGCCGCGTGGCGAGCATGGCGGCGGACGAGCTCCATGCCGGGCGGCGCGTCGACGGCCTCCTCTGCCTCGGCTATCCCTTCCATCCGCCGGAGAAGCCGGCACAGCTTCGCACCGCGCATCTGCTGCGGATCGAAACGCCGACGCTCATCTGCCAGGGCACGCGCGATCCCTTCGGCACGCGCACGGAGGTGGAGGGCTACGGCCTGCCCGCACGCATCCGCCTCCTCTGGCTGGAGGACGGCGACCATGACCTGAAGCCGCGCAAGAGCGTTTCCGGCTTTTCCGCCGCCGATCACCTCGCCGCCATGGCCGCGGCCGTGAGGGCCTGGAGCGGGACGCTTGCGCGCTGAGGCGAAGGACGAAGGCCCTCGCAAATCGATTCACGTCCTTGCCGGGCCGATTCCGGCTTCCGCCGTAAAGCATTGGAACAATTTGCCTATTTAAAATTCGGCCGTGCCCGGCGGACAAGGGATCGTTAACCCGGCCATGCGAACATTAGCATCGCACGACATACGTTTGCGGACGACCATGGCCCGGATCAGCTTTCCCTATACCCATTACGACCTGAAACTGCAGCGCGGCGGCACGGTGATCGAGGTCACGCTTTCCGCGGTCGCCAACGTTCGGCTGATGACGAACACCAATTTCGACCTGTTCCGCAACGCCCGCCAGCACAAGTTCCTCGGCGGCGTCGCGAAGAAATCGCCGATCCGCCTGCAGATACCGGAGAACGGCCACTGGCACGTTGTCGTCGACATGGAGGGGCACGCGGGCAAGGCGGATTCGTCGATCAAGCTGGTGCCGCAGGCGCCGCCCCAGCCGGCGCCGCGCTTCAACGCAGCCTCCTGATCAGCCGCGCTCGCGCCGGAGCTTCGCCCACCAGTCGAGCCGCTTGCGCAGCTCCCGCTCGAAGCCGCGCTCGGGCGGATCGTAGAAGGTCCTGCGGCCCATCTTCTCAGGGAAATAGTCCTGGCCGGAAAAGGCGTCGGGCTCGTCGTGGTCGTAGCGATAGCCCTCGCTGTAGCCCTCGCCCTTCATCAGCTTGGTCGGCGCGTTGAGGATGTGCTTGGGTGGCAGGAGCGAGCCGTGCTCCTTCGCCGCGCGCATGGCCGACTTGTAGGCGGTGTAGACGGCGTTCGACTTCGGTGCCGTCGCGACGTAGACGCAGGCCTGCGCCAGCGCCAGCTCGCCCTCGGGCGAGCCGAGGAAGTCGTAGGCGTCCTTCGCCGCGTTGCAGACGACGAGCGCCTGCGGGTCGGCAAGGCCGATGTCCTCCACCGCCATGCGCACCAGCCTGCGGCCGATGAACAGCGGGTCCTCGCCGGCGTCGAGCATGCGCGAGAGATAGTAGAGGGCGGCGTCGGGATCGGAGCCGCGCACGGACTTGTGCAGCGCGGAGATGAGATTGTAGTGGCCGTCCTGCGACTTGTCGTAGACCGGGGCGCGGCGCTGGACGATGCGGAAGAGGTCGTCCTGGCCGAAAATCTCGTCGGGCCGGGCGGCGCGCCATACTTCTTCGGCGAGCGTCAGCACCGCGCGGCCGTCGCCGTCGGCCATGCGCAGGAGGGAAAGCCGCGCCTCCTCGTCGAGCGGCAGGGGCTTCTCCTCCGCCGCCTCGGCGCGCTTTAGCAGTTCCTCCAGGCTCTCCTCGTCATGCGGCTTGAAGGTAAGCACGCGGGCGCGGGAGAGAAGCGCGGCGTTGAGCTCGAAGGACGGGTTTTCCGTGGTGGCGCCGACCAGAACGATGGTGCCGTCCTCCATCACCGGCAGGAAACTGTCCTGCTGGGCGCGGTTGAAGCGGTGGATCTCGTCGACGAAGAGCAGCGTCTGGCGGCCGCCCATGCGGCGCTGGCGGGCGGCCTCGAACACCTTCTTCAGGTCGGCGACGCCGGAGAAGATCGCCGAGATCTGCTCGAAGGCGAGCCCGGAATCGCCGGAGAGGAGCCGCGCCACGGTCGTCTTGCCGGTGCCGGGCGGCCCCCAGAAGATCATCGAGCCGAGCGAGCCGGAGGCGATCATGCGGGTCAGCACGCCGTCCGGCCCGGTCAGGTGCTCCTGGCCGGTGACCTCCTTCAGCGTCTGCGGGCGCAGCCGGTCGGCGAGCGGACGCTTGGCCGCCATCTCCTCGGGCTCGCGCGGGGCGAAGAGGTCGCTCATCGGAAGAACTGTCGGATGCGCTGGCCGTCACGCTCGATCTCGACGCGCCAGATCGACGGGTTCTCGGCGGCGAGCCTTGCGAGGATCTCCGTCGTCGCGACCTGCGTGCCGTTCAGCTCCACGACGATGTCGCGCGGCTGCAGGCCGATGCGGGCGGCGGGCGAGCCGCGGTTGACCTCCACCACCACCACGCCGACGGAACTCGCCGGCATGCGCAGCTCCTCGGCAACGCGCGGCGAGAGATTGGCGACGACGGCGCCGGCGAAGGGGTTGCGCCCCTCGATCAGCCGCTCGTCGCGCGGCGTCGTCTCCGGGGCACGGTCGAGCGCCAGCGTCAGCTCCTGCGCCTTGCCGCCGGCACTCACCGTCAGGTGCGCCGTGCCGCCGATGCCGACGGTGGCGAGCCGGTAGCCGAGCGCGTCCGGATGCTCGACCTCGACGCCGTTGACGGCGAGCACCACCTGCCCCGGCTTCAGCCCGGCCTTTTCCGCGGGACTGCCGGGCAGCACGCGCGAGACCAGCGCGCCGCGCGCCCGCGAAAGCCCCAGCGCCTCGGCGACGTCCGACGTCACCGCGTCGAAGGTCGCGCCGACGAAGGGCCGGTCGAAGCTGGGGCTGCCGCTTTCGGCGCTGGCGACGAAGCTGCGCACGAGGTTGGAGGGAATGGCGAAGCCGACGCCGTTGGAGCCGCCGCCGCGCGAGAAGATCGCCGTGTTGATGCCGATGAGATGGCCGTTCATGTCGATGAGCGCGCCGCCGGAATTGCCGGGGTTGATCGCCGCATCCGTCTGGATGAAGAAGCCGAAATCGCCGTTGCGCACCTGGTTGCGGGCGAGCGCCGAGACGATGCCGCTCGTCACCGTCTGGCCGACGCCGAACGGGTTGCCGATCGCCAGCACCAGGTCGCCCACCTGCACGGCGTCGCTGTCGCCGAGCGGCAGGGTCTCGAAGGTCTCCTTCGCCTCGATCTTCAGCACCGCAAGGTCGACGCGCTCGTCCTTCAGCACCACCTTGCTCTCGAACTCGCGCCCGTCGGCGAGCGCCACCTTGATGTCGCTCGCGCCCTCGATGACGTGGTTGTTGGTGACGACGATGCCGCTTGTCCCGACGATGACGCCGGAGCCGAGCGAGGACTGCTTCTCGCTGCGGTTGGGCATGCGCTGGCCGAAGAACTCCTCGAAGAAGGGGTCGCCGTCGAAGATCGAGCGGCGCTCGACCACGCGCTCGGCATAGACGTTGACGACCGTGTTGGAGACCTGGCGCACGAGCGGCGCGAAGGAGAGCTGCATCTCCGCCCGCGAACCGGGCACGACCTGCTGCTGCTGGGCCGCGGCGGGGACGGCGAGCGCGAGCGCAAGCGCGAGCGGGAGGGCGAGCGGGAGGGCGAGGCTGAAGCGGACGATCGGCATGGAGGAGGCTCCTTCGTTTCTGCGCCACGTTCAGATAGGATTTCGCGGCAAAAAAGGCAAACGGCGACCTCACGGCGGCGTCACGCCCGCGCACGAAAAAGTGGCCGCGGCAAATCTCCGCCGTCCTTGAATCGGCCGCCGCCTCGTTTACCTATAGGACAGAAACAGATCGGGGCACCGCCATGTCCGCCTACCGCCCGCCGCATATCTCTGCCCATGAGATCACGCCCGAATCCGTCTTCCTCGACCGCCGGACCTTCCTGGCGGCGACCGCCGGCGGCCTCCTTGCGGCGGCAGGGACGCCGGCTTTCGCCGCGCCCCTCGACGCCGCGCCGGGCCGCTACGTGCTCGACGAGGCGCTGACGCCGGAAAAGGACGTGACCGGCTACAACAATTTCTACGAATTCGGCACGGGCAAGGGGGATCCGGCCGCCAATTCCGGCGCCTTCGAGCCGGAGCCCTGGTCGGTCGCGGTCGGCGGGCTGGTAGCGAAGCCGAAGACCTTCGGGCTGGAGGAGCTTCTCGCCTTCCCCCTGGAGGAGCGCATCTACCGCATGCGCTGCGTCGAGGCCTGGTCGATGGTCATTCCCTGGATCGGCTTTCCGCTCGCAAGCCTGCTCGACAGGGTGGAGCCGCTCGGAGACGCGAAATACGTCGCCTTCGAGACGGTGGTGCGGCCGCGGCAGATGCCCGGCCAGTCCGGCTTCTTCCAGCCGCTGCCCTGGCCCTATGTCGAGGGGCTCAGGCTCGACGAGGCGCGCCACCCGCTGACGATCCTCTCGGTCGGCGTCTACGGCAAGACGCTGCCGAACCAGAACGGCGCGCCGGTCCGCCTCGTCGTGCCGTGGAAATACGGCTTCAAGGGCATCAAGTCGATCGTCAGGATCACGCTGACCGACAAGGAGCCGCCGTCGACCTGGAACGTCAGTGCGCCGCAGGAATATGGCTTCTACGCCAACGTCAACCCGGAGGTCGACCATCCGCGCTGGAGCCAGGCGAGCGAGAACCGCATCGGCGAAGGCGGCTTCTTCGGCGCCAACCGCCGGCCGACGCTGCCCTTCAACGGTTACGGCGAGGAGGTGGCCGGCCTCTATGCCGGCATGGATCTCCGGGTGAACTATTGATGCCGCCCCTGCCCGCCCTGCCCCGCAAGTATCACGCGGCCTCGGTCTGGCTGCTCTATATCGTCGGCCTCGTGCCGGCCGCCTGGGGCTTCTGGCTCGGTGCGACCGGCCGGCTGCCGGGCAATCCGGTCAAGGAATTCGAGCACCTGCTCGGCCTGTGGGCGCTGCGCTTCCTCGTGGCGACGCTGGCGATCACGCCGCTCCGCGACCTCCTCGGCGTCAACTGGCTGCGCTATCGCCGTGCGCTGGGGCTGCTCGCCTTCTGGTACGTGCTGATGCATTTTTCGACCTACATGCTGCTCGACCAGGTCCTGAATGTCTCCGCCGTCCTCGCCGACATCGCCAAGCGCCCCTTCATCACCATCGGCATGGCCGGCTTCGTGCTGCTGATCCCGCTGGCGCTCACCTCCAACGCCTGGTCGATCCGCAGGCTCGGCCCGCGCTGGGGCAAGCTGCACCGGCTCGTCTACGTCATCGCCGCCGCCGGCGCCCTGCATTTCGCCCTGTCGGTGAAGGTCGTCGGGCCGGAGCAATGGATGTATGTCGCGCTGGTGGCGGCCCTGGTCGCCTGGCGGCCCGTGCGGCCGCGCTTCAACCGATGGAAACGCGGCGGCGGCCGGGCGCGGCTCAACGAGGCGTAGAAGTTTCAACCGCCCTCATCCGGCTGCCGCCACCTTCTCCCCGCAAGCGGGGAGAAGGGGAAAGTGGCACCGGTTTCCCTTTGTCGGGAATACAGGGCGGCATCCTCCTTCTCCCCGCTTGCGGAGAGAGGTCCCGGCAGCCCGGATGAGGGGCGCATGCCGACGCGAAAAGGCCGGGAGATCGCTCTCCCGGCCTTTCCAATTCGGTCCCTGCCCTCGAAGGATCAGGCGGCTTCGGCCTGCTCTTCGGCTTCCGTGCGGGCGTGATCCTTGGCGCCCTTGGCATTCACGTCGCGATCGACGAACTCGATGACCGCGAGCGGCGCGTTGTCGCCGTGCCGGAAGCCGGCCTTCATGATGCGAAGGTAGCCGCCGTTGCGGTTGGCGTAGCGGGTGGCGATGGCGTCGAACAGCTTGCCGACGACGGCGACGTCGCGGATCTGAGAGATCGCCTGGCGGCGGGCGTGCAGGTCGCCGCGCTTGCCGAGGGTGACGAGCTTCTCGACGATCGGACGGATTTCCTTCGCCTTGGGAAGCGTGGTGACGATCTGCTCATGCTCGATGAGCGAGGCCGCCATGTTGGCGAACATCGCCTTGCGGTGGCTGGCGGTCCGGTTGAGCTTGCGGCCGGCTTTCTGGTGGCGCATCTCTGTTCTCCTTCACTTGCAGGCAGTCGCCTGCCGTTTGATGGTGGCGCATGTCCGTCCCGCTTTTCGGGACAAAGGTCCATGCGCAGTTGTAAATGCCAAGGCCAGCTTTACGCGCCCCTGAGGGGCGCGTGCGGCCTTAGTACTGGTCTTCGTAACGCTTGGCGAGGTCTTCGATGTTCTCGGGCGGCCAGGCCGGCACTTCCATGCCGAGATGCAGGCCCATGGACGCGAGAACTTCCTTGATCTCGTTCAGCGACTTGCGACCGAAGTTCGGCGTGCGAAGCATTTCGGCTTCGGTCTTCTGGATGAGGTCGCCGATATAGACGATGTTGTCGTTCTTCAGGCAGTTCGCCGAGCGGACGGACAGTTCCAGCTCGTCGACCTTCTTGAGGAGCGCCGGGTTGAAGGCGAGCTCGGTGACCGATTCTTCCTCGGTTTCCTTCTGCGGCTCGTCGAAGTTGACGAAGACCGAGAGCTGGTCCTGGAGGATGCGGGCGGCGAAGGCGATCGCGTCCTCGCCGGTGACGGAGCCGTCCGTCTCGATGGTCATCGTCAGCTTGTCGTAGTCGAGAACCTGGCCTTCGCGGGTGTTCTCCACCTTGTAGGACACCTTCTTGACCGGCGAGTAGAGGCTGTCGACCGGGATGAGGCCGATCGGCGCGTCTTCCGAGCGGTTGCGCTCGGCCGGCACGTAGCCCTTGCCGTTGTTGACCGTGAACTCCATGCGGATCTCCGCGCCCTCGTCGAGGGTGCAGATGACATGGTTCGGGTTCAGGATCTCGATGTCGCCGACCGTCTGGATGTCGCCGGCGGTGACGACGCCCGGGCCCTGCTTGCGCACGACCATGCGCTTGGCGTCGTCGCCATCCATCTTGATGGCGATTTCCTTGATGTTGAGCACGATGTCCGTCACGTCTTCCCGGACGCCCGGAATGGACGAGAACTCATGCAGCACGCCGTCGATCTGCACGGCGGTGACAGCCGCACCGCGCAGCGACGACAGGAGCACGCGGCGCAGCGCGTTGCCGAGCGTCAGGCCGAAGCCACGCTCCAGCGGCTCCGCGACCAGGCTTGCCTTGGTGCGGCCGGAGGAGGTGAATTCCACCTTGTTCGGCTTGATCAGTTCCTGCCAGTTTTTCTGGATCATGTGTTTTGCCTTCCGTTCGCCGCCACCATCCAATCGTGGCGGCCGAGCCCTGAAGATCCGCGACGGCCGGAACCGGCCCCCGCGGCAGTTCGAATGCCTGCGATCAGACGCGGCGCTTCTTGCGCGGACGGCAGCCGTTGTGCGGGATCGGCGTCACGTCGCGAATCGACGTGATCATGAAGCCGGCGGCCTGCAGGGCGCGAAGGGCCGATTCGCGGCCGGAACCCGGGCCGCAGACTTCGACTTCCAGCGACTTCATGCCGTGCTCCTGGGCCTTCTTGGCGCAGTCCTCGGCGGCGATCTGGGCGGCGAAGGGGGTCGACTTGCGCGAGCCCTTGAACCCCTTGGCGCCGGCCGACGACCAGGCGATCGCGTTGCCCTGCGCGTCGGTGATGGTGATCATCGTGTTGTTGAACGAAGAATTGACGTGAGCAACACCCGAGGTGATGTTCTTGCGTTCGCGACGGCGGACGCGTGCGGCTTCCTTGGCCATGGATAGTCCTTTCGTTGATCTCGACACCGCCGTAGTTCCAGCGGCTCCACCGGGCGGGCTTGAGAGCCCCGCCCTGACAAACATGTGCACGCATGCGAAAAGCGCGATGCGTGCGGCGATATCGTCACTGCCGTAATGCCAGCAGCTCCACCTTCGAAGCGAATAGCGAAATCGCGAGTAGCGAATAGAAGGTCTCCCTCTATTCGCTACTCGCTATTCGCTATTCGCCCGAAAATTACTTCTTCTTGCCCGCGATGGCCTTGGCCGGACCCTTGCGGGTGCGGGCGTTGGTGTGCGTGCGCTGGCCGCGGACCGGAAGGCCGCGACGATGGCGCAGGCCGCGGTAGCAGCCGAGGTCCATCAGGCGCTTGATGTTCATCGAGGTCTCGCGGCGCAGGTCGCCTTCGACCTGGTAGTCGCGGTCGATCGCTTCGCGGATCTGCAGGATCTCCGCATCCGTGAGCTGATGCACGCGGCGATCGGCCGGGATGCCGACCTTCTCGATGATTTCCTGCGCAAACTTCGGGCCGATCCCGTGAATGTAACGCAGCGCGATAACGACGCGCTTCGCCGTCGGGATGTTGACGCCAGCAATACGTGCCACGCCTGTTCTCCTTGCTTCCAGTTGCCGTCCGGCAAGTGGTCTTCTTCGTTCGGTACGACCTTGAGGCCGCGTGCTCAATCGAGGTTCGGGACACGTCGAAAACGACCGCACCCGGACTTCGTTCTTCGAAATCCGCGCCGATCGCACTCATGTGTCGCGAGTTGGCGCTGTCTTAAGGGGAATCGACCGAAAAAGTCAACTCCCCGGCGGATCCTTTTTGGCGGGCGTCAGGCCCGTTCCAGGATTCCGTCGATCTCCGCGGTGACGGCATCGACGTTCGCCATGCCGTCCACGGTCTTCAGCTTGCCGGTCAAGGCGTAGTAGCTCGACAGCGGCGCCGTCTTCTCGCGATATTCGGCGAGACGGCGCTTGAAGGCCTCCGGATTGTCGTCGGAGCGGACGGAGCCGCCGGCGGCGATCGTCTCGGCGACGCGATTCTCCATGCGCCGGACCAGCGCCTCCTCGTCGACCTTCAGCTCGATGACGGCATCGAGCGCGATGCCCTTGCCGGCGAGAATCGAATCGAGGGCCTCGGCCTGCGGCACGGTGCGCGGATAGCCGTCGAGGATGAAGCCCTTCGCACAGTCCGGGGAATCGATCCGGTCGGAGACGATCTCGTTGACGATCGCGTCGGAGACGAGCTGGCCCGCATCCATCACGGCCTTGGCACGCCGGCCGACATCCGTGCCGGCGGCGACGGCCGCCCGCAGCATGTCCCCCGTGGAGAGCTGCGGAATGCCGTGCTTGTCCGTCAGCAGCTTGGCCTGCGTGCCCTTGCCGGCGCCCGGCGGGCCCAAAAATATCAATCTCATCGTCCCCTCTTTCCTCCGCGCAGCTTCGACTTCTTGATCAGCCCCTCGTATTGCTGGGCAATCAGGTGGCCTTGTATCTGTGCTACCGTATCCAGGGTCACGCTGACAACGATCAAAAGCGATGTACCACCAAGGTAGAAGGGCACGCCGGTCTGAGCGATGAGGATTTCGGGAAGGATGCAGACGAAGACGAGGTAGATCGCGCCGGTCACCGTGATGCGGGTCAGCACGTAATCGATGTACTCGGCGGTGCGCTCGCCCGGGCGGATGCCGGGGATGAAGCCGCCGTGCTTCTTCAGGTTGTCGGCCGTGTCCTTCGGATTGAAGACGATGGCCGTGTAGAAGAAGGCGAAGAAGGCGATCATGCCGCCGTAGAACAGCATGTAGAGCGGCTGGCCGTGGCCGAGCGCGGCGATCACCGCCGTCGCCCAGGCGGGAAGCTCGGCCGTGTTGGAGAAGCCGGCGAGCGTGGCGGGCAGCAGCAGCAGCGACGAGGCGAAGATCGCCGGGATCACGCCCGATGTGTTGAGCTTCAGCGGCAGGTGCGAGGTGTCGCCCTGGAACATGCGGTTGCCGACCTGGCGCTTCGGATACTGGATCAGCAGGCGGCGCTGCGCGCGCTCGACGAAGACGATGAGCGCCACGACGCCGACGGCCATGACGATCACCATGAGGATGACGCCGATCGACAGCGCGCCCGTGCGGCCGAGCTCCAGCGTGCCGGCGAGCGCCGAAGGCATCGCCGCGACGATGCCCGCATAGATGATCAGCGAGATGCCGTTGCCGATGCCGCGCGAGGTGATCTGCTCGCCGAGCCACATCAGGAACATCGTGCCGCCGAGCAGCGAGATGACGGTGGAGATGCGGAAGAACCAGCCCGGATCGTTGACGAGCCCCGCCCCGCTCTCCAGGCCGACGGCGATGCCGTAGGCCTGCAGCGCGCCGAGCAGCACCGTGCCATAGCGGGTGTACTGGTTGATGATCTTGCGGCCCTGCTCGCCTTCCTTCTTCAGCTGCTCCAGCGAGGGAACGACCGAGGTCATGAGCTGCACGATGATCGACGCGGAAATATACGGCATGATGCCGAGCGCGAAGATCGCCATGCGCTCGACGGCGCCGCCGGCGAACATGTTGAAGAGGCCGAGAATGCCGCCCGACTGGCCGCGGAAGGCCTGCGCGAAGGCCTCCGGGTTGAGGCCCGGAAGCGGGATGTAGGTCCCCAGCCGATAGACCAGGAGCGCGCCCAGCGTGAACCAGAGGCGTTTCTTCAGGTCTTCCGCCTTCGCGAAGGTCGAGAAGTTGAGATTAGAGGCGAGTTGTTCCGCTGCCGAAGCCATGCATTTCTCCGCGAAGCCGGTCCGGCGGCGGGGGGCCCGGCCTGCCGGAACGGCTGATCCGTTGGCACCTGCGGCCGGCCCTCCTCGGACCCGCCGGCGGATGCTGAAATTCGTCGTGCCGGCCTGCCGTTGCGGCAAACCTGGCGGATGGAGCCTAAACCGGTTGAAACGCGGATTGTCAAGCAATCCCGGCCTCACCCTGGCTTTTCTTCCGGATGACAGCTTGCCGCATGGGGCAGGTCGTCGCTGTGAGGCTCACATATGGGAGCAAAATCGCCCGGTGTGAAGCACACCGGGCGACGATTTTCGGATTATTCCGCGGCGGCGGTGAGAACCTTCACCGAACCGCCGGCCTTCTCGATCTTCTCGATGGCCGGCTTGGAGGCGCCGGCGACCTCGAACGTCACCTTGGCCTTCAGTTCGCCGTCCGAAAGGAGGCGGACGCCGTCCTTGACCCGGCGGATGACGCCGGCGGCCTTCAGCGCGGCCGCGTCGACCGTCGCCTTGGCGTCGAGCTTGCCGGCGTCGATCGCCGTCTGCACGCGCTTCAGCGAGACTTCGACGAAGTCGGAGGCGAAGATGTTGTTGAAGCCGCGCTTCGGCAGGCGGCGGTAGATGGGCATCTGGCCGCCTTCGAAGCCGTTGATGGCGACGCCGGAGCGGGCCTTCTGGCCCTTGACGCCGCGACCGCCGGTCTTGCCCTTGCCGGAGCCGATGCCGCGACCGACGCGCTTGCGGTCCTTGGACGAACCTTCGTTGTCCCTGATGTCATTCAGTTTCATGATCTTTATCCCCTCACTTCTCGTCGACGACGCGGACGAGGTGCTGGACGGCACGGATCATGCCGCGGACGGACGGGGTGTCCTCCAGCGTGCGGACCCGGTGCATCTTGTTGAGACCCAGGCCGATCAGCGTCTGGCGCTGGACGGCCGGGCGGCGGATCGGGCTGCCGATCTGCTCGACAGTGATCGTCTTCTTGGCGGTTTCCTTCTTGGCCATATCCGTCTCCCTTATTCTTCGGAGCCGACGCCGGCGGACGCGCGACGAGCCTGGAGCGTGGCGTACTTGAGGCCGCGCTGCGCTGCGATGTCCTTCGGGTGCATCTGGTTCTTCAGCGCGTCGAAGGTGGCGCGGACCATGTTGTACGGGTTCGAGGAACCCGTCGACTTGGCGACGACGTCGTGCATGCCGAGCGTCTCGAAGACAGCGCGCATCGGGCCGCCGGCGATGATGCCGGTACCGGGCTTGGCGGCGCGCAGCAGCACCTTGCCGGCGCCGTGGCGGCCGTGCACGTCGTGGTGCAGCGTGCGGCCGGAGCGCAGCGGTACGAAGATCAGGTCGCGCTTGGCGGCCTCGGTGGCCTTGCGGATCGCTTCCGGAACCTCACGGGCCTTGCCGTGGCCGAAGCCGACGCGGCCCTTCTGGTCGCCGACGACGACGAGAGCGGCGAAGCCGAAACGACGGCCGCCCTTGACGACCTTCGCGACGCGGTTGATCGCGACGAGCTTGTCGACAAACTCGCTGTCACGCTCTTCGCGGTTCTGGCGGTCCTCACGGGAACCGCGCTTTTCCTGTGCCATTGTCCTTTTCCTTTTTCTTTTCCGGGTGCAATCGGCAGATTGACGAAAGCCGCTTCCATTCCGGGGAACGGAAGCGACGGATACCCTGCTGAGCTTGCCGGCGGGCGCCGAAGCGCCCGACCGGGGATCAGAAGTTCAGACCGCCTTCGCGGGCGGCCTCGGCGAGAGCCTTGACGCGACCGTGATAGAGGAAGGCGCCACGGTCGAAGACGACCTCCTTGACGCCGGCCTTGACGGCTCGTTCGGCAATGAGCTTGCCGACGGCGGCCGCAGCCGCCGTGTCGGCGCCGGTCTTCAGCGACGAGCGCAGATCGGCGTCGAGCGTGGACGCGGCGGCAAGGGTCTTGCCGGCGACGTCATCGATGACCTGTACGTAGATGTTCTTCGACGAGCGATGAACCGACAGGCGCGGACGGCCGTTGGCCACCGCCTTGAGGGAGCGGCGCACGCGGTTGGCGCGGCGCGCGAGAGCTTCTTTCTTGCTGGCCATATCGCGTGTTCCTTACTTCTTCTTGCCTTCCTTGCGGACGATGCGTTCTTCCGCATACTTGACGCCCTTGCCCTTGTAGGGCTCGGGGCCACGGTATTCGCGGATTTCCGCAGCGACCTGGCCGACCTGCTGCTTGTTGATGCCGGAGACGACGATTTCCGTCGGCTTCGGAACGGCGATCGAGATGCCTTCCGGCGTCTGGTAGACGACGTCGTGGCTGAAGCCGAGCGCCAGCTGCAGGTTCCTGCCCTGCATGGACGCGCGGTAGCCGACGCCGTTGATCTCGAGCTTGCGCTCGTAGCCGTCCTTGACGCCCTTGAGGATGCCCTCGATCATCGTGCGGGACATGCCCCACTTCGAGCGGGCGTCCTTGGAGTCGTTGACCGGGGTCACGACGACGGCGTTGTCTTCGAGCTTGATCGAGACTTCGTCATTGGCGACGAAGAAGAGTTCGCCCTTCGGACCCTTCGCGGTGACCTTCTGACCGTCGACGGTCGCGGTGACGCCAGCGGGAACCGGAACGGGCTTCTTACCGATACGAGACATTGTTTTATCCTGTCTGTTCGTTATGGAGATCCCTGCCCTGTCTTAGAAGACGGAGCAAAGAACCTCGCCACCAACGTTCTGTTCGCGTGCCTGGTGATCGGCCATCACGCCCTTCGGGGTCGAAAGGATGGTGATGCCGAGGCCGTTCGCGACCTGCGGGATGGACTTCACCGAGACATAGACCCGGCGGCCCGGCTTGGAGACGCGGTCGATCTTGCGGATCACGGACGCGCCTTCGTAGTACTTGAGCTCGATCGACAGCTCGGACTTGCCGTTGTCGAATTCGACCTCGGAATAACCGCGGATGTAGCCTTCGGCCTGAAGGACATCGAGAACGCGCGCGCGCAGCTTGGAGGCCGGCGTCGAGACGCTGGACTTGCGGCGGGCGGCACCGTTGCGGATGCGGGTGAGCATATCGCCCAAAGGATCAGTCATTGCCATGTGCCCGTCTCCTTACCAGCTCGACTTGACGACGCCCGGCACCTTGCCGAGGTTGCCCAGTTCGCGAAGCGCAATACGCGACATCTTGAGTTTGCGATAAAAGGCGCGCGGGCGACCGGTGACTTCGCAACGGTTGCGGATGCGGGTCTTGGAACCGTTGCGCGGCAGGGCGGCAAGCTTCAAGGTCGCCTTGAAGCGCTCTTCGATCGGAAGAGCCTGGTTCTGGATGATCGCCTTCAGGGCGGCACGCTTGGCGGCCTGGCTGGCGACCAGTTTGCGGCGGCGCTTGTTCTTTTCGACTGCGCTCGTTTTCGCCATAACAGTTATCCTTCTTTACGCTTGTCGTTACGGATCACTGGCGGAACGGGAAGTTGAACTCTTTCAAAAGAGCCCGGGCTTCGTCGTCCGTGTTTGCCGTCGTGCAAACGATGATGTCCATGCCCCACATCTGATCAACCTTGTCGTAGTTGATCTCCGGGAACACAATGTGCTCCTTGATGCCCATGGCGAAGTTGCCGCGGCCATCGAAGGACTTCGGGTTCAGACCGCGGAAGTCGCGCACGCGGGGCAGCGCGATGTTCACGAGGCGATCCAGAAATTCATACATGCGGGCGCCGCGCAGCGTGACCTTCGCGCCGATCGGCATGCCTTCGCGGACCTTGAAGCCCGCGATGGAGTTGCGGGCGCGCGTGATGACCGGCTTCTGGCCGGAGATCGCGGCGAGGTCGGCGGCGGCAACGGTCGGCTTCTTGGAGTCGCCCGTGGCTTCGCCCACGCCCATGTTGATGACGATCTTGTCGAGCTTCGGGATCTGCATCTCGTTGGCGTAGGAGAACTGCTCCTTCAGCGCCTTGCGGATGCGCTCGACATATTCCTTCTTGAGCCGCGGCTCATACTTGGTGTCAGCCATCGATCGACACTCCCGAACGCTTTGCAACCCGGACCTTCTTGTCCCCCTCGATCTTGAAGCCGACGCGGGTCGGCTTGCCGTCCTTGGGGTCGGCGATCGCGAGGTTGGAGAGATGGATCGGGGCTTCCTTGGTGATGATGCCGGCTTCCTGGCTCTGGGTCTGGCGCTGGTGACGCTTCACCAGGTTGACGCCCTTGACCACGGCGCGGTCTTCCTTCGGCATGACCTGAACGACCTCGCCGGTGCGGCCCTTGTCCTTGCCGGTGAGCACGACGACCTTGTCGCCCTTACGAATCTTCTGCATGGCCATCGCTCCTTACAGTACTTCCGGAGCCAGCGAGATGATCTTCATGTGGTTCTTGGCGCGCAGCTCGCGCGGAACCGGTCCGAAGATACGGGTGCCGATGGGCTCTTTCTTGTTGTCGATCAGGACGGCAGCATTGTTGTCGAAACGGATGACGCTGCCGTCGGGACGGCGGATGTCCTTGGCGGTGCGCACGACGACCGCCTTCATCACGTCGCCCTTCTTCACGCGGCCGCGCGGGATCGCTTCCTTGATCGAGACGACGATGATGTCGCCGATCGAAGCGTACTTGCGCTTGGAGCCGCCCAGCACCTTGATGCACATGACACGACGCGCGCCGGAATTATCCGCGACGTCGAGGTTAGTCTGCATCTGAATCATGTCAGGTCGCCTTCTTGTTTTACCGGACCGGTTGGGCGCTAACCCCCTGTTCCAGCTTATGGAAATTCATGTTTTCGCGCGGGATGGTGTCTTGCCAAGGTGGTTTCCTTGTCGGCTCCCCGACGGACCTTCCCTGCGCTCAAAGCAAAAGAACGCTCGTGATTCCGAGCGTCCTTGCGCTGCTTCATACAGATTTTCCCGCCGGACGCAAGGCCCGGGCGGGAAATCGTCGGAATTAAGCGTGGGCCGAGACGACGGTCCAGCGCTTGTCCTTGGAGATCGGCGCACATTCCTGGATGGAAACGACGTCGCCGACCTTGTACTGGTTGTTCTCGTCATGCGCCTTGTACTTCTTCGACCGGCGGACGGTCTTCTGAAGCAGCGGGTGCGCAAAACGGCGCTCGACGCGAACGACGACGGTCTTGTCGTTCTTGTCGCTGACTACGGTGCCCTGCAGAATGCGTTTCGGCATGTTGTTCTTCCTTTAGGCCTTGGCTTCTGCCGCCTTCTGGCGGGCGATGGTCTTGACGCGCGCGATGTCCTTGCGGACTTCGTTGATGCGCGAGGTCTTTTCGAGCTGGCCGGTGGCCTTCTGGAAGCGCAGGTTGAACTGCTCCTTCTTCAGCTTGGCGAGCTCCTCGTTGAGCTGGTCGGCGCTGAGCGCCCGGACGTCTGCGGCTTTCATCGCGTCTTGCTCCTTACTCTGCAATGCGCTGTACGAAGCGCGTCTTGACCGAGAGCTTGGCCGAGCCGAGGCGCAGCGCTTCACGCGCGATTTCCTCGGAGACGCCGTCGATCTCGAACATCATCCGGCCGGGCTTGACCTTGCAGGCCCAGTATTCGACCGAGCCCTTGCCCTTGCCCATGCGGACTTCGGTGGGCTTGGCCGTGACCGGTACGTCGGGGAACACGCGGATCCACACGCGGCCCGCACGCTTCATGTAGCGGGTGATCGCGCGGCGGGCCGCCTCGATCTCGCGGGCGTTGACGCGGTTCGGTTCCTGAGCCTTCAGGCCGAACTCGCCGAAGGCGAGCTCGGAGCCGCCCTTGGCGACGCCCTTGATGCGGCCCTTGAACTGCTTGCGGTACTTGGTACGCTTTGGCTGCAACATTTTTTTACTTCTCCGATATTGGCTGCCAAACGCGACGTTTACGCGTTTTCGCGACGACGATCACGATCGCGGTCGCGATCGCGGCCACCACCGCCCTGGTTGTCACTTTCGCTCGCGCGGCGCTCGGAGGCCATCGGATCGTGCTCAAGGATTTCGCCCTTGAAGATCCAGACCTTGATGCCGCAGATGCCGAACGCGGTTTCGGCTTCGGCCGTGCCGTAGTCGATGTCGGCGCGCAGCGTGTGCAGCGGAACGCGGCCTTCACGATACCATTCGGTCCGGGCGATCTCCGCGCCGCCGAGACGGCCGGCGCAGGTGATCTTGATGCCTTCGGCGCCGAGACGCATCGCCGACTGCACGGCGCGCTTCATCGCGCGGCGGAAGGCCACGCGGCGCTCGAGCTGCTGGGCGATCGACTGGGCGACCAGCGTCGCGTCGGTCTCGGGCTTGCGCACCTCGACGATGTTGAGGTGCGTCTCGGAGCGCGTCATCTCGGAGAGCTTCTTGCGCAGCTTCTCGATGTCGGCGCCCTTCTTGCCGATGATGAGGCCCGGACGGGCCGAGTGGATCGTCACGCGGCACTTCTTGTGCGGACGCTCGATGACCACCTTGGAGATGCCGGCCTGCTTCAGCTCGTTCATGACGAACGTGCGGATCTTCAGGTCTTCATGCAGCAGCTGGCCGTATTCGGCGTTGTCGGCGAACCAGCGGCTGTCCCAGGTGCGGTTGATGCCGAGGCGGAAACCGATCGGATTGATTTTCTGGCCCATTATGCGGCCTCCCCTTTGGCTTCGACTTCACGGACGACGATCGTCAGGTGCGAGAAGGGCTTCTCGACCCGCGATGCGCGGCCGCGGCCACGGACGTGGAAACGCTTCATGACGATCGACTTGCCGACATAGGCCTCGGCGACGACGAGCGAGTCGACGTCGAGGTCGTGGTTGTTCTCGGCGTTGGCGATCGCGGATTCGAGCGTCTTCTTCACCGTCTCGGCGGCCCGCTTGCGCGAGAACTCGAGATCGGCGAGAGCGCGGTCGACCTTCTTGCCGCGGATGAGCGCGGCAAGGAGGTTGAGCTTCTGGGGGCTGACGCGGATCGTGCGCGCAACGGCCTGCGCCTCGTTATCCTTCAGCCGACGTTCGGCTTTAGCCTTACCCATCGTTACTTCCTCTTCGCCTTCTTGTCCGCACCGTGACCGTAATAGGTCCGGGTGGGAGCGAATTCACCGAACTTGTGGCCGACCATGTCTTCGTTGACGGCGACCGGGATGTGCTTGGAGCCGTTGTAGACGCCGAAGGTGAGACCGACGAACTGCGGCAGGATCGTGGAGCGACGGCTCCAGATCTTGATAACCTCGTTGCGACCGCCTTCGCGAACCTTCTCAGCCTTCTTGAGAAGATAGCCGTCGACGAACGGGCCTTTCCATACTGAACGAGCCATTCCTGACTACCTCTCTTACTTCTTGCGCTGATGGCGCGAACGCATGATGAACTTGTCGGTCGACTTGTTCGAACGCGTGCGCTTGCCCTTGGTCGGCTTGCCCCACGGCGTGACCGGATGGCGGCCGCCCGAGGTGCGGCCTTCACCACCGCCGTGCGGGTGGTCGACCGGGTTCATGACGACGCCGCGGACGTGCGGGCGCTTGCCGCGCCAACGCGAACGGCCGGCCTTGCCGTCGTTGATGTTGCCGTGGTCCGGGTTGGAGACGGCGCCGATCGTGGCAAGGCAGGAGCCGTGCACGAGGCGCTGCTCGCCCGAGTTGAGCCGAAGGATCGCCATGCCCTGGTCGCGGCCGACGAGCTGGACGAAGGTGCCGGCCGAACGGGCGATCTGGCCGCCCTTGCCCGGCTTCATCTCGACGTTGTGCACGATCGAGCCGACCGGGATCGACTGCAGCGGCATGGTGTTGCCGGGCTTGACGTCGACGGCCTTGTCCGAGGAGATCACCTTGTCGCCGACGGCCAGGCGCTGCGGCGCCAGGATGTAGGCCTGCTCGCCGTCGGCATAGCTGATCAGCGCGATGTAGGCGGTGCGGTTCGGGTCATATTCGAGCCGCTCGACGGTGGCCTCGACGTCGAACTTGCGACGCTTGAAGTCCACCAGACGATAGGTGCGCTTGACCCCGCCGCCCCGGAAGCGGACGGTGATGCGGCCGAGGTTGTTGCGGCCGCCCTTCTGCGAAAGGCCTTCGGTCAGGGCCTTGACGGGCTTGCCCTTGTAGAGGCTCGACCGGTCGACGATGACCAGCTGGCGCTGGCTCGGAGTGGTCGGATTGAAATGTTTCAATGCCATTTTCTTGTTCCCTTTTGGGTCCGGCTACAGGCTCAGAGCCCGGTGGAGACGTCGATCGACTGACCGTCGGCAAGCGTGACGATCGCCTTCTTGACATCTCCCTGCCGGCCGGAGAAGCCGCGGAAACGCTTGATCTTGCCCTTGCGCAGCAGCGTGTTGACGGCCTTGACCTTGACGCCGAACAGCGCTTCGACGGCAGCCTTGATCTCAGGCTTGGAAGCACGCTTGGCGACGTTGAAGATGACCTGGTTCTGTTCGGAGACCAGCGTCGACTTTTCGGTGATCGCCGGCGAGACGATCACATCGTAGTGGCGAAGATCCGTCATTTGAACCGCTCCTCCAGAGCCTCTACAGCAGCCTTGGACAAGACCAGCTTGCCGCGGCGCAGGATGTCGTAAACATTGATGCCCTGGACCGGCAGAACGTCCACGTTCGGGATGTTCCGGGCGGCGAGCTTGAAGTTGCCGTCGAGCTCGGCGCCGCCGATGATCAGCGCGTTGGTGAGCCCGAGCGAGGCGAACGCCCCGGCGAGCGCCTTCGTCTTGGCTTCCGCCGCGACGAGGTCGTCGACGATGATCACCTCATCGGCCTTCAGCTTGGCCGAGAGCGCATGGCGCAGGCCGAGCGCGCGGACCTGCTTGGGCAGGTCGTGGGCGTGGCTGCGGACGACCGGGCCATGGGCCTTGCCGCCGCCGCGGAACTGCGGAGCGCGGGCCGAATGGTGGCGGGCGCGACCGGTGCCCTTCTGCTTGTACATCTTCGAGCCGGTGCGGGCGATTTCCGAGCGGCCCTTGGACTTGTGGGTGCCCTGCTGCTTCTTGGCGAGCTGCCAGCGGACGACGCGGGCGATGATGTCCTCGCGCGGCTCCAGGCCGAAGATCGCGTCGGAGAGGGAAACCTTGCCGGCGTCCTTGCCCTCGAGGGTCGTGACTTTGAGATCCATGATCAGGCTCCCTTACTTGGCTGCGGCGCGAACGCCAGCCGGACGCGGAGCGTCGGCCGGGGTGCCGGACTTGACGGCGTCGCGAACGACGATCCAGGAACCCTTGGAACCCGGAACCGCGCCCTTGACGAGGATGAGACCGCGCTCTTCGTCGGTGGAGACGACTTCGAGGTTCTGGGTGGTGACGCGGGTCTGGCCCATGTGGCCGGCCATGCGCTTGCCCTTCCAGACGCGGCCCGGATCCTGGTTGGAGCCGGTCGAACCGTGCGAGCGGTGCGAGATGGACACGCCGTGCGTGGCGCGCAGACCGCCGAAGTTGTGGCGCTTCATGGCGCCCGCGAACCCCTTGCCGATCGTCGTGCCGGTAACGTCGACGAGCTGGCCCGCGACGAAGTGGCTGGCGGTCAGTTCCGCGCCGACGTCGATCAGGTTGTCCTCGGAGACGCGGAACTCGACGAGCTTCGCCTTCGGCTCGACGCTTGCCGCGGCGAACTGGCCGCGCTCGGCCTTCGTCGTGTTCTTCACCTTGGAGGTGCCGGCGCCGAGCTGGACGGCCGTGTAGCCGTTCTTGTCCTGCGTGCGCTGGGCCACGACCTGGACGTTGTCCAGTCGCAATACTGTTACCGGGATGTGCTCACCTGCGTCGTTGTAGACGCGAGTCATCCCTACTTTCTGTGCAATCACACCTGAACGCATGGTTCAATCCTCTTAGAAGTCCTGGCGGGATCGTGACGTCCCGTCATGCCTCTTGGTTTAAGGATTCCGCTCGGGCCTCTCGGCCCTCGGGTTTCCCGTTTTCAGAAGACGTCGGCTTTCGCCACGTACCTTCCTTGTTATTTCGGCTTGCGCCGGACTTAGAGTTTGATCTCTACGTCTACACCGGCCGCAAGGTCGAGCTTCATGAGGGCATCGACCGTCTGGGGCGTCGGATCTACGATGTCGAGCAGGCGCTTGTGGGTGCGCATCTCGAACTGTTCGCGGCTCTTCTTGTCGACGTGGGGCGACCGGTTGACCGTGAACTTCTCAATACGGGTCGGGAGCGGAACGGGGCCGCGGACGCTGGCGCCGGTGCGCTTGGCCGTCGACACGATTTCGCGCGTGGAGGCGTCAAGAATCCGGTGGTCAAACGCCTTGAGGCGGATGCGGATGTTCTGGCCGTTCATACGACTATTCCTTAGTTCGTTATCCGCGCGATTCTTGCGGGAATGCGCGCTCTTTGATTCTGGCGGTTCCCATAACGGAACGCACACGAAAACACAATTGCCGAAAGGCCAGTCCGCTCTCTTTTCAAAGACCGGAGGGGCAGGGTGGACCCCTGCCCTTCCTATTTCAGCGGCTTGAAGCCTTTACGTCTTACTCGACGATCGAGGCGACGATGCCGGCGCCGACGGTGCGGCCGCCTTCGCGGATGGCGAA
>NZ_JANFDG010000013.1 GCF_024609765.1 Shinella pollutisoli | reverse complement strand
CACGTTTCTCTTTCTTCTCAATCTTCAATTGTCAAATAACTAACGACACCAAATCGTCGTTCAAAGCTTCCGAGCCGAACAGCGCCAGTCAACCAGGCCGAAGCCCGGTACCCGATCGCCATCCCTTCCAGGAAACCCATGAGCGAGCTGATCAACCGCCAGAAGCGACGCCGCCCTCTCGATGGCCGCCTTATAGGATGCGGAATGAAGAACAGTCAACAGGGGATATGACATTTTTTTGAATTTTTTGCCGCATCCCTTCCCGACGGCGACGATCTTACTCCGAAAAGCCCGAAAATCCAGCTGTTTTGCATTTTCGCGTGGAAAGCAGCGGGCGGTGCCCTCAGAATTTCACATTCCCCGCGTCTAGACGGACGACGATGCGTCGCGCGATTTGACTCGCACGCCCCCGAGCGTGCATGGTCCCGCGTCGAGACGCAGGACCTGGCAACGAGCGAGCAGACATCGGCATGACGACCGACCGGAACATGATCCGATCCCTCGGCAACGAGCCGCCGATCCTCGCCGACGGGCGACGGGCGCCCGACCGCCGGGAGATCTCGCTCCGCTGGCTTTCGGGCACGTTCCTCACCGGCATCACCTCCTCGATCCTGATGGGCGTCGCGCTCTTCGCCGCCCTCGACGGGCGCCAGCAGCTGGCGATCCCGGCGGAGGCCTTCGCCGCCCTCGACGCGGCGAGCCAGGCGGTCCGCTCCGGCGTGGCGGCGAAGCGCGGCGAGCGCATCGTCGAGCCGGCCATCGTCGCCAAGCCCTCCGACAAGAAGATCATGGAGATCTCCACCATGATCCACGACGGCGAGAAGGAGGTGGTCCGCCGCCAGCCCTTCGCCCACGTGAAGATGGCGCTCGCCGCGAACCACGCCACCACCGAGGACTATCCGCGCTTCGATCCGCTGGCGATCTTCTCGACCAACGGCAAGGACGCCGCCCCCGTCTCGCGCATGGGGACGATCTACGGTTCCGACGTCGAATCGGAGGTGGCGCTCCAGACCGCGGACTTCCCGACCGGCGGCTCGGCGCTCGACTACGGCGACCAGATGTCGATCGAGGAGGTCGAGGAGAACGTGCGCACCAACGGCTCGGTGCTGACCGACGGTTCGACGCAGGTCGCCTCGCTCTACTATGTCGACCCGCGCCGCTTCGCCTCCGACGGTTCGGACCTCGACCTGTTCCAGGGGCTCACGGCCCGCATCGTCGAGGAGAACATGAGCGTGTCGACCTACGACACGCTGACGCCCGACGACACCGAATATGCCGACGACGTGATCCCCGTGCGCCGCGCCGCCGACATCGACCAGCTCATGACCGCCTCCGGCTACACGAAGGCGCAGGCCGAGGACCTCGCCGCCTATCTCGAAGGCGAGCTCGGCAAGCGGGAGCTCGCCGAGGGCGACGTGCTGCGCATCTGCATCGCGCAGAAGAGCAAGGAGGCGAGCATCGTGCGCGCCAGCGTCTATTCGCGCGGCCGCCACGTCGTCACCGCCGCGCTCGACGACAAGGGGCGCTTCGTCAGCGGCGCCGAGCCGCCCTATCTCGACGCGGTCGCGACCGCCTTCGACGACGACGGGCGGCCGTCGATCATCTCCGGCCGCGACCTGCCGCGCGTCTATGACGGCATCTACCGCGCGGCCCTCTCCTACGGCATGGGCAAGGACATGACGGCGGAGATCATCCGCATCCTGGCGAGCAACGTCGATTTCCAGGCGCAGCTCCGCTCCGCCGATACGCTCGAGGCCTTCTTCTCCGTGGCGGACGAGAGCGGGCTTGCCACCGAGGATTCGGAGCTGCTTTTCCTCAACGCCCGGTTCGGCGACACCGAGACCCGGGTCTACCGCTTCCAGAACCCGGAAGACAATTCGATCGACTATTACGACGAGAACGGCAAGAGCATCCGCCAGTTCCTGCTGCGCAACCCGATCCCGAACGGCACCTTCCGCTCCGGCTTCGGCATGCGGCGCCACCCGATCCTCGGCTTCTCGCGCATGCACACCGGCGTCGACTGGTCGGCCCCGCGCGGCACGCCGATCATCGCCGCCGGCAACGGCACGGTGGAGAAGGCCGGCTGGGATTCCGGCGGCTACGGCAACCAGACGCTGATCCGCCATGCCAACGGCTACGTCTCGTCCTACAACCACCAGAGCGCCATCGCCAAGGGCGTCAAGCCCGGCGCGAAGGTCCGGCAGGGCCAGGTCATCGGTTTCGTCGGCACCACGGGCCTGTCCACCGGGCCGCACCTCCACTACGAGCTGATCGTCAACGGCAACCGGGTCGACCCGCTGAAGATCCGCCTGCCCGGCGGCAAGTCGCTGGAAGGCAAGGCGCTCGCCCAGTTCGAGGTCGAGCGCAAGCGCATCGACGACCTGCTCGGCCGCGGCGACGCCGCGACGGAAGTGGCCGAGACGCATTGAACGGGAGCGGGGCAGAGGCCCCTCATCCGCCTACCGGCACCCCGCAAGGGGGGAGAAGGGGAGGTGGATCCGGTTTCCTGATATCCGGAAAGTCGGGCGGCATGTCCCTTCTCCCCGCAAGCGGGGAGAAGGTCGCGGCAGCGGGATGAGGGGCGCATCGGACGGCCGAACGCGCGGGCCGAAACCCGCGCGCCGTTTCCTTCATCCGATCCCGTCTCAGGCGGCCTTGCTGACGGCAGCCGCGCGCGGCGAGAACAGCAGCCTGTCCGAACCGGCCGTCACCTTGACGATCGAGCCGTCCGGGATCTCGCCGGCGAGGATCTTCTCCGCCAGCGGGTCCTGCAGGTGCTTCTGGATCGCCCGCTTGAGCGGCCGCGCGCCGTAGACCGGGTCGTAGCCTTTCTCGGCGAGCCAGTGCACGGCCTCCTCGTCGAGGTCGAGGACGATCTTGCGATCCTCCAGCAACTTGCGCAGGCGCGCGAGCTGGATGTCGACGATCGCGCCCATCTCCGAGCGCCGCAGGCGATGGAACAGGATGATCTCGTCGATCCGGTTCAGGAATTCCGGCCGGAACGAGGCCTTCACCACGTCCATCACCTGATCGCGAACCGTATCGCTGTCCTCTCCCTCGGCGAGCGCCGTCAGGTATTCGGCACCGAGGTTGGAGGTCATGATGATCATCGTGTTGCGGAAGTCGACGGTGCGGCCCTGGCCGTCGGTCAGGCGGCCGTCGTCGAGAACCTGCAGGAGCACGTTGAAGACATCCGGATGCGCCTTCTCGATCTCGTCGAACAGCACGACCTGGTAGGGCCGGCGGCGGACGGATTCGGTGAGCGCACCGCCTTCCTCGTAGCCGACATAGCCGGGAGGCGCGCCGATCAGCCGGGCCACGGAGTGCTTCTCCATGTATTCCGACATGTCCATGCGCTGGATCGCCGTCTCGTCGTCGAAGAGGAAGCGGGCGAGCGCCTTGGTGAGCTCCGTCTTGCCGACGCCGGTGGGCCCGAGGAAGATGAACGAGCCGATCGGCCGGTTCGGGTCCTGCAGACCGGCGCGGGCGCGGCGGACGGCGCGGGAGACCGCCTGCACGGCGTCGCCCTGGCCGACGACCCACCTGGCGAGCTCGTCTTCCATGCGCAGCAGCTTGTCGCGTTCGCCTTCCAGCATCTTGTCCACCGGAATGCCCGTCCAGCGGGAGACCACGTGGGCGACGTTGTCGGGGGTCACGACCTCCTGCACCATCGGGTCGATGTCGCCCGAATCGCCGGCCTCGGCCTCCTCCAGCTCCTTTTCGAGCTTCGGGATGATGCCGTAGGCGAGCTCGCCGGCGCGCTGGAACTCGCCCTTGCGCTGGGCGATCGCCAGTTCGTTGCGCAACTCGTCGAGCTGGCGCTTGAGGTCGGCGGCGCGGCCGAGCTTCGACTTCTCCGCCTGCCAGCGCGCGGTGAGCGCGGAGGCTTCCTCCTCCAGCGCGGCGAGATCCACCTCGAGCTTTTCGAGCCGGTCCCGCGACGAGCGGTCGGTCTCCTTCTTGAGGGCCTCGCGCTCGATCTTCAGCTGGATGATGCGGCGGTCGAGCTCGTCGAGCTCCTCCGGCTTGGAATCGACCTGCATGCGCAGCCGCGAGGCGGCCTCGTCCATCAGGTCGATGGCCTTGTCCGGCAGGAAGCGGTCGGTGATGTAGCGGTTGGAGAGCGTCGCGGCGGCGACCAGGGCCGAGTCGGAGATCCGGACCTTGTGGTGCTGCTCGTACTTCTCCTTGAGCCCGCGCAGGATCGAGATCGTGTCCTCGACGGTCGGCTCCTCCACCATGACGGGCTGGAACCGGCGGGCGAGCGCCGCATCCTTCTCGACATGCTTGCGGTATTCATCGAGCGTGGTCGCGCCGACACAGTGCAGCTCGCCGCGGGCAAGCGCTGGCTTCAGGAGGTTGGAGGCGTCCATGGCCCCGTCCGCCTTGCCGGCGCCGACCAGCGTGTGCATCTCATCGATGAACAGGATGATCTCGCCGTCTTCGGCCTGCACCTCGGCAAGGACCGCCTTCAGCCGCTCCTCGAACTCGCCGCGGTATTTCGCACCGGCGATCAGCGCACCCATGTCGAGCGCCATCAGCTTCTTGTCCTTGAGGCTTTCCGGCACGTCGCCGTTGACGATGCGCAGCGCCAGGCCCTCGGCGATCGCCGTCTTGCCGACGCCGGGCTCGCCGATCAGCACCGGGTTGTTCTTCGTGCGGCGCGACAGCACCTGGATCGTGCGGCGGATCTCGTCGTCGCGGCCGATCACCGGGTCGAGCCGGCCCTCGCGCGCGTCGGCGGTGAGGTCCCGGGCGAATTTCTTCAAGGAATCGAAGCCCTGCTCGGCGCTCGCCGTATCGGCGGTGCGGCCCTTGCGGATATCGTTGATGACCTGGTTGAGCTTCGTCGCCGTCACGCCGGCCTTCGCCAGGATATCTGCGGTCGCGGCGGATTTCTCGATCGCCAGCGCCAGCAGCAGGCGCTCCACGGTGACGAAGCTGTCGCCGGCCTTCTTCGCCGCCTCCTCGGCGGTGTTGAAGACCTTGGCGAGCGGCTGCGACAGATAGACCTGCCCGTTGCCGCCGGAGACCTTCGGCAGCTTGGCAAGCGCCGCGTCGTTGGCGATCCGCGCCTCGCGCGCATTGCCGCCCGCCCGCTCGATGAGCGATGCCGCCATGCCCTGCTCGTCGTCGAGCAGGACCTTCAGGACATGTTCGGGGGTGAATTGCGGATGGCCCTCGGCCAGTGCCTTCGTCTGCGCGGATTGCAGGAATCCGCGGACGCGTTCGGAATATTTCTCGATGTTCATTCTCACGCCTCCATAACTCGGCCGGCCCTTCCGAGGCACCGGTCGACGATTCAGGATAAGGCTCCCGGACAGGCAAGCCTTTCATGTGTGCGATGGACCGGCCTTGCGCGCGATCAACCGCCTGAAGCGAATATGGTGGAGGGTTTTCCGGAATTAAAGAGAGGTCCGGCGGCCCCGGAGGAGATTTTTGCGCATCGCCGTAAACGCGGAAACCCGGCGCGGGGCCGGGCTTCCGACAGGGATCGTGGGGCGCTTATTCGGACGCCGCGGTTTCGAGGGCGGGCGCCCCTTCGCCGGCGGCCTGGGCCTCGCCACGCCGGGTGCGGCGCGGCCGCGCCGCGTTGCGGCGGCGGGGACTCTGGCCACGGGCCGAGGCAGCCGCCTCTTCCTCGATGGCGACTTCCGCGGGCGTACCCTCGATGATCGGCTGCGGGCCGGAACCGTCGATCGCAGGCGCGGGCTCCGCCGCGGCGGCGGGTGCCGGAATCGGCGCGGGCGCCGGCTGCTGGTCGGCGACCGGCGTCGAATCGATCTCGTCCGAATCACGATCGTAGGCGTCGCGGTCGGAGAAGTCGCCGCGGTCCGCCGCGTCGGCGCGCTCGTCACGCGGGAAGCGGTCCTGCATCTGGGCCTGTGCGGCGGCGATGATGCGGTTGTAGTGCTCTGCGTGCTGGAGATAGTTCTCCGCCATGACCCGGTCACCGGCGCTCTGGGCGTCGCGGGCGAGAGCTGCGTATTTCTCGGCGATGTGCTGGGCCGTGCCCCTGATCTTCACGTCCGGACCCGAGCTGTCGTAGGTCCGCGTCAGAGGATTGCCGCCCTTGCGATGACTGCTGTTGCTCTGGTTGTTGTTCTGGTTGTTACGCCCGCGGCCGCGCTTGTTTTGCTGTCCTGGCCTCATATGTCACTCACCTAACGTATCGACTATGATGAATCATGTGTCTGCACGCCTGACCGGGACGAACCCGATCAAGCAACCTTACCCGCGGGCAAACCACGCCGGTCGGTGGTCCTGTCGCCGTAAGACGTCAAATTAACAGGTACCCGCACAGGGCAGTCTTCAACCCCAGCAACTCCTCGCAGAGATACCCTCGCGATCGGGTCATGCAGGAACGAATCTCTGTGACATGACCACTTGCCCAGTGCGTGGCCGCAACCTATCCCGCTTCACCGACAATTCCAAGCCTTTTCTTTGCAGGAGCGGAAATTGCTGTGCGGGTGCAGCACGTCATGCACCCTGCTCCACGGTGAAGACGAGGACGCGGTCGTTGCCGCCGAGGTCGCGCACGGCCTCGAGGCGGACGAAACCTTGCGTCCGCATGATCGCCGTCACGGTTTTCCTCTGGTCGTAACCGATCTCGAAGGCCACCAGCCCGCCTTCTGCGAGACGGGGCCGCGCACCGGCGGCAATGGTTCTGTAGGCATCGAGCCCGTCTTCTCCGCCGTCAAGCGCGAGCACCGGATCGTGAAGCCGGACGTCGTCGTCCAGCGTCTCCATCACGGATCGCACGATATAGGGCGGATTTGACACAATGATGTCGAAGGAGCCGCTTATCGCGGAAAACCAGTCGCTTTCCACGGTCTCGAAGCGATCTGCCACGCCGTTCATATCGGCATTCCGCCGCGCCGTTTCAAGGGCATCCGGCGAAAGATCCGCGCCGACGCCGGTCGTCCCCGGCACGAGGTCGAGGAGTGCCAGGCAAATCGCCCCCGTCCCCGTGCCGAGGTCGAGGATGCGGCATGCGCCCTTCGCGGCGACGATCCGCCTCGCGTGGGGAACCAGCGCCTCGACGAGGATTTCCGTATCGGGCCGCGGCTCCAGCGTTTCCGGCGAGAGCGCAAGATCGAGATGCATGAAGGCGCGGTGGCCGAGGATGCGGTGCACCGGCTCGCGCGCGAGGCGCCGCCGCACGGCCGCCTCGACGCGCTCCGTCTCGTCCGCGGCGAGCGGGCGCACGCTCTCGCCGATCAGCGCCGCCTGCGTCAGGCCGAGAAGACCCGCGACGAGCACCCGCGCATCGCCGCCCGGATCGGCGATCCCCGCCGTCGTAAAGCGCCGCCGTACGTCGGCGAGCACGTCGCCGAGCGTGGCGCCGCTCATGCCCTGCCCTGTTCGCCGAGCTGGGCGAGCAGGCTCGCCTGATGGTCGGCGACGAGCGCGTCGACCACCTCGCCGATCTCGCCCTCCATCATCCGGTCGAGCTTGTAGAGCGTCAGGTTGATGCGGTGGTCGGTCACGCGCCCCTGCGGGAAATTGTAGGTGCGGATGCGCTCGGAGCGGTCGCCGGAGCCGACCTGGCTCCTGCGGTCGGCGGAGCGCTCGCTCTCGGCGCGCTGGCGTTCCATGTCGTAGAGTCGCGAGCGCAGCACCTGCATGGCCTTCGCCCGGTTCTGGTGCTGGGACTTCTCCGACGAGGTGACGACGATGCCGGTCGGGATATGGGTGATGCGCACGGCCGAGTCGGTGGTGTTGACGTGCTGGCCGCCCGCACCCGACGAGCGCATCGTGTCGACGCGGATGTCCTCGGCGCGGATCTCGATGTCGATCTCTTCGGCTTCCGGCAGCACGGCGACGGTCGCCGCCGAGGTATGGATGCGCCCGCTCGCCTCGGTCTCCGGCACGCGCTGGACGCGGTGGACGCCCGATTCGAACTTCAGCCGCGCGAAGACGCCGCGCCCGGAGATCGTCGCGATGATCTCCTTGTAGCCGCCGGCCTCGCCCTCGCTCGCCGACAGCACCTCGACCTTCCAGCCGTTCGCCGCCGCATAGCGCTCGTACATGCGGAAGAGGTCGCCGGCGAAAAGCGCGGCCTCGGAGCCGCCCGTGCCGGCGCGGATCTCGAGGATCGCGCTCTTCTCGTCGGCCGCGTCCTTCGGCAGGAGCAGGATCTGCATGTCCTTCTCCAGCGCTTCGAGCCGCTCGGAGAGCTCCGGCAGCTCCATCTCGGCGAGATCGCGCATCTCCCGGTCGGTCGCCTTGTCGGAAAGCAGCGCCTCCAGGTCGGCGATCTCGCCGGTCACCTTCTGGTAGTCGCGGATCTTCGCCACGACCGGCTGCAGCTCGGAATATTCCGAGGCGAGCCGCACATAGGTCTCCGAATCCGGACCCGCCGACATGCGCGCCTCGATCTCGCCGAAACGGCGTTCGAGCTCGCGCATCTTTTCAACGGGAAGTTTCGCCACCGTCAAGCTCCAGTCGGAAAGTCAAAGCGGGATGCCGTGCTCGGTCGCGAAATCCGTGAGGATCTGGCGGATCGAGACGGTGGGCCTGGTATCGTCGAGCGCGGGGATCAGCGCCGCCTCCAGCGCCGCCACGTCGAGGGCGAGCAGCATGGACTTCACCGGGCCGATCGCCGTCGGCGACATGGAGACGGAGCGGAAGCCGATGCCGAGAAGCGCCATGGCGGTGACCGGCTTGCTCGCCATCTCGCCGCACAGCGTCACCGGCGTGTCGTTGCGCTCGCCGGCGCGGACGATGTCGCGCAGGATGCGCAGGAAGGGCCGGCCGAGCGTGTCGAAACGGTCGGAGACGCGGGCATTGCCGCGGTCGACCGCCATCGAGAACTGGAACAGGTCGTTCGAGCCGACGGAGACGAAATCGACCTCCGCCATCAGCTCGTCGAGCTGCCACATCAGCGCCGGCACCTCCAGCATCGCGCCGAACTGCAGCTTCTTCGGAAGCTGCTCGCCGAGCTTGGACTGGCGCTGGATCTCCTTCTGCAGGAGCTCGCGCACGGCGCGCAGCTCCGCCACCTCGGTCACCATCGGCAGCATCAGGCGCAGGTCCGCGCTCGCCGTCGCGCGAAGAAGCGCGCGAAGCTGGGTGCGCAACAGGCCCGGCCGGTCGAGCGAGAGCCGGATCGCCCGCCAGCCGAGCGCCGGGTTCTCCTCCTCCGCCGCGCGGAAATAGGGCACGACCTTGTCGCCGCCGATGTCGAGCGTGCGGAAGGTCACGGGCCGCCCGCCCGCCTGCTTCAGCACGTTGCGGTAGAACGCCTCCTGCTCCTCCGCCTTCGGCATGGTCGAGGCGATCATGAACTGCAGCTCGGTGCGGAAGAGGCCGATGCCCGAGGCACCCGATTCGTTGAGATGCGGCAGGTCGACGAGAAGCCCGGCGTTCATCTGCAGGTTGATCGTCTTGCCGTCCTTCGTCACCGGCTCGACGGCGCGCAGCGCCCGGTACTGCGCCTGCCGGCGGGCGCGGAAGCGCACCTTCTCCTCGTAGGAGCGCTGCAGGTCCTGCACCGGGCGCAGATGCACGCGCGCGGCATCGCCGTCGATGATCACCGGATCGCCGTTCTCCGCCAGCGCCACGGCGCCCGCCGCCTGGCCGACCACCGGAATGCCCATGGCACGGGCGACGATCACCACATGGCTCGTCACCGCGCCCTCCTCGAGCACGAGGCCGCGCACCCGCTCGCGCGGATAGTCGAGGAGCTCCGCCGCCCCCATGGCGCGCGCGACGATGATCGCGTCGTTCGGGAAGCTACTCGCCGACATCTTCGCGCCGTAGCCGGTGAGCTGCCTGAGCAGCCGGTTGGCGAGGTCGTCGAGATCGTGCATGCGCTCGCGCAGATAGGGGTCCGTCATGCGGATCATGCGCGCCTTGGTCTCGCTCTGCACCCGCTCGACCGCCGCTTCCGCCGTCAAGCCGTTGCGGATCGCCTCCTCCAGCTTGCGCACCCAGCCGCGGTCGTGCGCGAACATGCGGTAGGTCTCCAGCACCTCGCGGTGCTCGCCCTCCATCGACACGTCGCGGCGCGACAGCATGTCGTCGATGGAGATGCGAAGCGAGCCGAGCGCCTCGGCCAGCCGGCCGAGCTCGTGCTCGGAATCCTCGTTCAGGAGATTGGTGACGACGATGCGCGGCTCGTGCAGCACGACATAGCCGAGCCCGATACCCTCGCCGAAGCTCGCGCCGTCGATGCTGACGGGGCGGGAGAGATCGAGTTCCAGGCCCGGCTTGGTGAGCTTCTTCAACTCGCCCGTCGCCACCATCTCGGCGATGACCATCGCCGTGGTTTCCAGCGCCTCGACCTCGTCCTCGCGATAGGTGCGGCTCGCCTTGTTCTGCACGACGAGGACGCCGAGCGCGCGTCCGGTGCGCAGGATCGGCACGCCGAGGAAGGAATGGTAGATCTCCTCCCCCGTCTCCGGCAGGTAGGTGAAGGCGGGGTGCGACTGCGCGTCGGAGAGGTTGAGCGGCCGGGCGGAGGCGGCGATCGTGCCGACGAGGCCCTGGCCCATCTTGAGCTGGGCGAGGTGGACGGCGCCGGGGTTGAGACCCTCGGTGGCGTAGAGTTCGAGGATGCCGTCGGAGCGCAGCACATAGACCGAGCATACTTCCGCGACCATGTTCTGCGCGATCTGGCGCACGATCTGGTCAAGGCGCTCCTGCGGCTCGAGCGGCTCCGCCATCAGCTCGCGCAGCCGCTTGAGAAGAACGCGCGGTCCCGCGGAGAGGTCTCTCATCGCGTGGCGTCTCCTGAATAGGACGTTTCGGCACCGGCGCCGAGGCGCGCCGGTGATCGGAGGGCCGCCATCCGGCCGCCGATTCCTTATTTCTTATCGAGACCGTAGACGGAATGCAAAGTCCGCACGGCGAGTTCGGCATAGGCGCCGTCGATCAGGATGGAAATCTTGATCTCGGAGGTCGTGATTGCCTTGATGTTGATGCCCTTCTCGGCAAGCGCCCGGAAGGCGGAGGCCGCGACGCCGGCGTGGCTGCGCATGCCGATGCCGATGACCGAGACCTTCACCAGGCCCGTCTCGTGCTGGATGACGTCGAAGCCGACCTCCTCCTTGGCGCCGTCCAGCACCTTGAGCGCCTTCTCCACGTCGCCCGACGGCACGGTGAAGGTCATGTCGGTCTTGGAGCCGTCCTCGGAGATGTTCTGGACGATCATGTCGACGTTGATGTGGGCCTCGGCGAGCGGGCCGAAGATCGCGGCCGAGACGCCCGGCCGGTCGGCGACGCGGCGGAGCGAGATCTGCGCTTCATCCTTGGCATAGGCGATGCCGGTTACGACTTCCTGTTCCACGATCTCATCCTCATCACAAATCAGCGTGCCGGGCGGGTTCAGAAGGTCGCCCATGCCCGGCGCATCGGGGTCCTCGAAAGACGATCGCACGAAGGTGCGCACCTTGTGCACCATGGCGAGCTCGACGGAGCGCACCTGCAGCACCTTGGCACCGAGGGACGCAAGCTCCAGCATTTCCTCGAAGGCGATCTTCTTGAGGCGGCGGGCCTTCGGCTCGACGCGCGGGTCGGTCGTGTAGACGCCGTCGACGTCGGTATAGATGTCGCAGCGGTCGGCCTTGACGGCGGCGGCGATCGCCACGGCCGAGGTGTCGGAACCGCCGCGCCCGAGCGTCGAGACGCGATTGTCCGGGCCGATGCCCTGGAAGCCGGCGACGACGGCGACCTGGCCCTCGCCCATGCGGCGGACGATGTCGTCGCCGGGTATCTCGAGGATGCGGGCCGCACCGTGCGCGTTGTCGGTCTTGATCGGGATCTGCCAGCCCTGCCAGGAGCGGGCGTTGACGCCCATCGACTGCAGCGCGATGGCGAGCAGCCCCGACGTCACCTGCTCGCCGGAGGCGACGATGGTGTCGTATTCGCGCGCGTCATAGAAGGGGGAGCTTGCGCCCGTCACCTTCGGCATGTTCTGCACCCAACCCACCAGTTCGTTGGTCTTGCCGGACATGGCGGAGACGACGACGGCGACCTCGTGGCCGGCATCGACCTCCCGTTTCACATGGCGGGCCACATTGTGGATACGGTCGAGGTCGGCGACGGAGGTTCCGCCGAATTTCATCACGATGCGTGCCATGGTGTGTACCGATAGTCCAGAAATGCGCGCAAGCCCGCGCGGGGAAGATGTCGCGGGGGTCTCTTAGCGGAAGAGGCCGCCCCGTGCAATGGCGTGGAATCCCGCCGTTGCGCAAGGCCGGAGCGCGGGCGCGCGAAGGTCGAACGAAGGGGAAGGGAAAGGGCCTCAGCGCGCCGCGGAGGTCTCCACGAGGCGCACGTCCTGCTCCTGGCAGATCGCGCGGATGTCGTCGGAGGGGCAACGGTCGGTGATGAACGTGTGGACCTGCGAAAGATGGCCGATGCGCACCGGCGCGGTGCGCTCGAACTTGGTCGAGTCGGAGACGAGGATGACGTGGCGCGCATTGGCGATGATCGCCTGGGCGACCTTCACCTCGCGATAGTCGAAGTCGAGCAGCGAGCCGTCTGCGTCGATGGCCGAAACGCCGATCACCGCATAGTCGACCTTGAACTGGCGGATGAAGTCGACCGCCGCTTCGCCGACGATGCCGCCGTCGGCGCCGCGCACCACGCCGCCGGCGATCACCACCTCGATCGAGGGAAAGACGCGCAGGCGGTTGGCGACGTTGATGTTGTTGGTGATGACCATCAGTTCCTTGTGGTCGGTCAGCGCCTCGCCGACGGCCTCCGTCGTCGTGCCGATGTTGATGAAGAGGGAGGCGTTGTCGGGGATCATCGCCGCCGCCGCCCGGCCGATCGCCTGCTTCTCGGCAGCCGCGATGGCGCGCCGCGCCTCGTAGCGGACATTCTCGTTGCCGCTCGGAAACAGCGCCCCGCCGTGGATGCGGGTCAGCACCTTGCCGTCGCAGAGATCGTTCAGGTCCTTGCGGATCGTCTGCGGCGTCACGGAGAAGCGCAGCGCGAGATCCTCCACCAGCACACGCCCCTGCGCCTTCGCCAGATCCAGGATTTCCGCCTGGCGGCCCGTGAGAAACATCGACCCCTCCGCTGCTTTCGTTCGGTTTCATGATATTGAAATGCGAAAGCATAGCAATTCGGCGGCCCCGCCTTCTTGGAGACGGGGCCGGTTTTTGTGATACTGCCGTCGTTGGGGCGATGATCCGGAGGAGAGCCGCATGTTTCATCCAGCCTTGTTCAAGGGGGCGAACGTCGTCGTCACCGGCGCGGGACGCGGCATCGGGCTCGAGGTCGCCCGGCAGTTCCTCGATTGCGGCGCGCATGTGCTGCTGCATGTCGGCCGCTCGCCGCGCGGCTCCCTGCCGGACTTCCTGGAAAGCGCCGTCGCCGAGGCCCGCGCCCATGTCATGCATGCCGATTTCCTGGAGGAAGGCGGGGCCGACACCGTGCTGCGGCAGGTCGACAGCCTGTTTCCCCATGTCGACGTGCTGGTCAACAATGCCGGCACCATGGTCGGCCGTTTCCCGGCGGGCGAGCTGACGGACGAGCAGTACGAGACGGTGGTGCGGCTCAACCAGACCTCGGTCGTCGCCGTCACGCGGGCGCTCATCCCCTTCCTGCGCCGCGCGCCGCATGCGGCGATCGTCAACACCGTCTCGATCTCGGCGCTGACGGGCGGCAGTCCCGGCTCGGCGATCTATTCGGCGACCAAGGCCTTCGTCGCGACCTATTCCAAGGCGCTCGCCCGCGAGCTCGCGCCGGACGGCATCCGCGTCAACTGCGTCTCGCCGGGCACCATCGCCACGGATTTCCACGAGCGCTATTCCTCGGCGGAGAAGCTGGAGGCGACGCGCAGGACCATCCCGCTGCAGCGGCTCGGCACAGCGGAGGACTGCGCCCCCGCCTATCTCTTCCTCGCCGCGAACTCGCTCTCCGGCTACATCACCGGCCAGGTGCTGGAGGTGAACGGCGGCCAGCTGATGTGCTGAGCAATTCCAGCAAAAGTGCGGAACGCGGTTTTGCGTCCGGAATTGCGTAAAGCGCTCGAAGCCTCAGGCGTTGACGTCGATCACGGCGCGTCCCTTGACCTGACCGGCGAGGATTTTCCGGCCGAGCTCCGGCAGGTCCGAGAGGCCGTATTCCGCCACCATCGCCTCCAGCTTGTCCATCGGCAGGTCGGCGGCGATGCGGTTCCAGGCGTCGACCCGCTCGTTGTAGGGCCGCATCACCGAATCGATGCCGAGGAGGCTCACCCCGCGCAGAAGGAAGGGGATGACGGTGAAGGACGGCACCGCCGCCCCCGCTGCAAGACCGACGGCGGCGACCGCGCCGCCATATTTCGTCTGCTTGAGGACGCGGGCGAGCATGTCGCCGCCGACCGCGTCGATCCCGCCCGCCCAGCGCTCCGATTCGAGCGGCTTCGAGGAGGCCTCGGCAAGCTCTTCGCGTGCGACGATCGTCTCCGCGCCGAGATCCCTGAGATAGCTTGCGGCTTCCGGCCGGCCGGTGACGGCCGCGACCGTATAGCCGAGCCGGGAAAGCAGCGCGACGGCGATAGAACCGACGCCGCCCGCCGCCCCCGTCACCAGCACCTCGCCGGAAAGCGGCGAGAGCCCGGCCTTCTCCAGCGCCATGACGGCGAGCATGGCGGTCAGCCCCGCCGTGCCGATCGCCATCGCCTGCCGGGTCGAAAGCTGCTCCGGCAGCGGCACCAGCCAGTCCGCCTTGACGCGGGCGCGCGTCGCGAAACCGCCCCAGCGGACCTCACCGACGCGCCAGCCGGTCAGCACCACCCGGTCGCCCGGCCTGTAGCGCGGATCGTCGGAGGCCTCCACCGTGCCGGCGAAATCGACGCCCGGCACATGCGGATAGCTGCGCACCAGCCCGCCCTGGCCCGTCATGCAGAGCCCGTCCTTGTAGTTGAGCGTCGAATAGTCCACCGCGACCGTCACGTCGCCCTCGGGAAGGCGGGCCTCCTCCACGTCCTGCATCGCGGCGGAAACCGCCCCGTCCGCATCCTTCTCGACAAGCAATGCCCGGAACGTCATCGTGCCCTCTCCTCTTTATCGGCTTTCGCCCGGCATATTGGGCCATGGCGGTTGGTGTGGCCATCGTTCTTTTGTATCAAGGACGACGGAGGCCGCAGCCCGCATGATAGACAAGCTCGAATATTTCATCGCCCTCGCCCGCGAGAAGCATTTCGCCCACGCCGCCGCCGAGCTCGGCATCTCGCAGCCGACGCTGTCGGCGGCGATCCGGCAGCTGGAGGACCAGCTCGGCGTCATCCTCGTCAACCGCGGCTCGCGCTTCCAGAGCCTGACGCCGGAAGGCCAGCGCGTGCTCGAATGGGCGCGCCGCATCGTCGGCGACACCCGCACGATGCGCGAGGAAATGCGGGCGGCGCGCAAGGGCCTCTCCGGCCATATCCGCCTTGCCGCCATCCCGACGACGCTCGCCATGGTGCCGCGCATCACCGCGCCCTTCCAGGAGAAGCACCCGGACGTCACCTTCTCCGTGACGTCGACCACCTCGCTGCAGATCCTCAGTCTCCTGGAAAACCTGGAGATCGACGCCGGCCTCACCTATCTGGAGAACGAGCCGCTCGGCCGCGTGACCAGCGTGCCGCTGCATGCCGAGCGCTACCATCTGATCACCGCGGTCGGCAATCCGCTCTCCGACCGCGAGAGCGTGACCTGGAAGGAGGTCGCCGGGCTCAGCCTCTGCCTGATGACCGCCGACATGCAGAACCGGCGCATCATCAACCAGCATTTCCAGGAAGCGGGCGTGAACGTCCGTCCGCGGCTGGAATCGAATTCCATGATCGTCCTGCTCTCGCATGTCCTGACCGGCCGCTGGTCGAGCATCATGCCGCGCAACGTCGCGCGATCCTTCGGATTTCACAGGGAAATCGCCATCGTACCGATCACCGAGCCGGCCGCCCACCACATCGTCGGGCTGGTGGCCACCCACCGCGAGCCCTTCACGCCGCTGGTCTCCGCCCTGCTGCACCAGGCGCGGATCCTTGCCGAATCCGGCATCGATTGATAGGAATTATCTATTGATCGACGGAAGAGCTTTATTGACCGGCCGGGCCCCGGCTGAGAAGCTGAAGGGGCGCAGGCGAGGATGGCGATCCCGCCGGATATCCAGGACGTTCGGCGCGGCAGGTTGCATCTTCCCTTGAGCGGCCCGTTCGCGTCGGTTGGGAGGCTGACCATGAATGTGCATGTCACCGGCAACGATGTCGACGAGAGGACGCTGGCGATCGTCCGCGCGCTGAAGGGGCTGGAAGGCCCGCTTCTGCCGATCCTGCACGAGATCCAGGCCGAGTTCGGCTACGTGCCGCAGGAATGCCTGCCGGTGATCGCGCGCGAGCTCAACCTGTCGCGCGCCGAGGTGCACGGCGTCGTCACCTTCTACCACGACTATCGCGACCATCCGGCCGGCCGCCACGTCCTGAAGCTCTGTCGCGCCGAGGCCTGCCAGTCGATGGGCGGCGACGACCTCGCCGAGCGCGTGAAGGCGCTGCTCGGCATCGATTTCCACCAGACCACGCTCGACGGCGCCGTGACGCTCGAACCCGTCTACTGTCTCGGGCTCTGTTCCTGCGCACCCGCCGCCATGCTGGACGGCGCGGTGCACGGCCGGCTCGACATCGACGGAGCGAAGGACCTGATCGCGGAGGCCCGCCGATGACCGCCCGCATCTACATCCCCCGCGATGCCGCCGCCCTTGCGCTCGGCGCCGACAAGGTGGCCGATGCCGCAGCCCGCGAGATCGCCGCCCGCGGTCTCGACGCCGTGATCGTCCGCAACGGTTCGCGCGGCATGCACTGGCTGGAGCCGCTGGTCGAGGTCGAGACGCCCATCGGCCGCCTCGCCTATGGCCCGGTCAGGGCTGCAGACGTGGCCTCCCTCTTCGACGCGGGACTCGCCGATGGCGGGCCGCACCCGCTCTGTCTCGGCCTTACCGAGGAAATCCCCTTCCTCAAGAGCCAGACCCGCCTCACCTTCGCCCGCTGCGGCGTCACCGATCCGCTCTCGCTTACCGACTACAAGGCCCATGGCGGCCTGAAAGGCCTGGAAAAGGCCGTCGCCATGGCACCCGCCGATATTGTCAAGGACGTCACCGACAGCGGCCTGCGCGGCCGCGGCGGCGCAGGCTTTCCGACCGGCATCAAGTGGAAGACTGTCCTCGATGCGCAAGGCCCGCAGAAATACATCGTCTGCAACGCCGACGAGGGCGACAGCGGTACCTTCGCCGACCGCATGATCATGGAGGGCGATCCCTTCGTGCTGATCGAGGGCATGGCGATCGCCGGCATCGCCACCGGCGCGACGAAGGGCTACGTCTACACCCGCTCCGAATATCCGCACGCCATCGCCGCCATGCAGGCCGCCGTCGGGATCGCCCGCGCCGCCGGCGTCCTCGGTGCGAACGTGCTCGGCTCCGGCAAGGCCTTCGACATGGAGATCCGCACCGGCGCGGGCGCCTATGTCTGCGGCGAGGAGACCGCGCTCCTCAACAGCCTGGAGGGAAAACGCGGCATTGTCCGCGCCAAGCCGCCGCTTCCCGCCCTGCAGGGCTTCCTCGGCCGCCCGACGGTCGTCAACAACGTCATCTCGCTCGCCTCCGTGCCCGTCATCATGGACAAGGGTGCCGCCTATTACCGCGACTTCGGCATGGGCCGCTCGCGCGGCACGATCCCGATCCAGATCGCCGGCAACGTGAAGCGTGGCGGCCTCTACGAGACCGCCTTCGGCCTCACGCTGGGCGAGATCGTCGACACCATCGGCGGCGGCACCGCCTCCGGCAGGCCAGTGAAGGCGGTGCAGGTGGGTGGCCCGCTCGGCGCCTATTTCCCGCGCGCCCTCTTCGACACGCCCTTCGACTACGAGGCCTTCGCCGCGAAGGACGGCCTCATCGGCCATGCCGGCATCACCGTCTTCGACGACACCGCCGACATGCTGAAGCAGGCGCGCTTCGCCATGGAGTTCTGCGCCGTCGAGAGCTGCGGCAAGTGCACGCCCTGCCGCATCGGCTCGACGCGCGGCGTCGAGACGGCCGACCGGATCGCCCGCGGCATCGAGCCGGAGAAGAACCGCGAACTGCTCGCCGACCTCTGCAACACGATGAAGTTCGGCTCGCTCTGCGCGCTCGGCGGCTTCACGCCCTATCCGGTGCTGAGCGCCATGACCCACTTCCCCGAGGATTTCTCGCCCTCGCCACTGGTGGAGGCCGCCGAATGATCCAGGGCCTCTCCCATATGACCTTCGTCGTGCGCGACCTCGACCGCACGGCCCGCATCCTGATCGAGCTCCTCGACGCAAAGGAAGTCTATTCGAGCGGCGCGGAGACCTTCTCCGTCGCGCCGGAGAAGTTCTTCCTCGTCGGCGACCTGTGGATCGCCATCATGGAGGGCGAGCCGCTCGCGACGACGAGCTACAACCACGTCGCCTTCAAGATCGACGACGCCGAATTCGACGACTACCGCCGCCGCGTGGAGACGCTCGGGCTTCGCATGTTGCCCCCGCGCCCGCGCGTTCCCGGCGAGGGCCGCTCGCTCTATTTCTACGACGACGACAACCATCTGTTCGAACTGCACACCGGCACGCTGTCCGAGCGCCTCGCGCGCTATGCGGCCGGAAAGCAAGCAGCGGAGTGACACCCATGCCCCTGGTTCAAGAAATCGACTACGGCACGCCCGCCTCCCGCTCCGAGAAGACGGTGACGCTCGTCATCGACGGCAACGAGATCAACGTGCCGGAGGGCACGTCGGTCATGCGCGCCTCGATGGAGGCCGGCATCCAGGTGCCGAAGCTCTGCGCCACCGACATGGTCGACGCCTTCGGCTCCTGCCGCCTCTGTCTCGTCGAGATCGAGGGGCGCAACGGCACCCCCGCCTCCTGCACCACGCCCGTCTCCCCCGGCATGGTCGTCCACACCCAGACCGAGCGGCTGAAGCAGCTCCGCAAGGGCGTGATGGAGCTCTACATCTCCGACCATCCGCTCGACTGCCTCACCTGCGCGGCGAATGGCGACTGCGAGCTGCAGGACATGGCCGGCGCCGTGGGGCTCCGCGACGTGCGCTACGGCTACGAGGGCGACAACCACGTGCGCGCCCGCAACAACGGCGAGGCGAACGCCCGCTGGATGCCGAAGGACGAATCAAATCCCTATTTCACCTACGACCCGTCCAAGTGCATCGTCTGCTCGCGCTGCGTGCGCGCCTGCGAGGAGGTGCAGGGTACCTTCGCGCTGACGATCGAGGGCCGCGGCTTCGACAGCCGCGTCTCGCCCGGCATGCACGAGGATTTCGTCTCGTCCGAATGCGTCTCCTGCGGCGCCTGCGTGCAGGCCTGCCCGACGGCGACGCTGACGGAGAAGTCGGTGATCGAGATCGGCCAGCCGGAACATTCCGTCGTCACCACCTGCGCCTATTGCGGCGTCGGCTGCTCGTTCAAGGCGGAGATGCGCGGCGAGGAGCTGGTGCGCATGGTGCCGTGGAAGGACGGCAAGGCCAATCGCGGCCATTCCTGCGTCAAGGGCCGCTTCGCCTACGGCTATTCGACCCACCGCGACCGCATCCTCAATCCGATGATCCGCGAGAAGATCACCGATCCCTGGCGCGAGGTGACGTGGGAGGAGGCCTATCAGCACGTGGCTTCCGAATTCCGCCGCATCCAGTACCAGTACGGCCGCGATTCGGTCGGCGGCATCACCTCGTCGCGCTGCACCAACGAGGAGACCTACCTCGTCCAGAAGCTGATCCGCGCCGGCTTCGGCAACAACAACGTCGATACCTGCGCCCGCGTCTGCCACTCGCCGACCGGCTACGGCCTCGGCCAGACCTTCGGCACCTCCGCCGGCACGCAGGACTTCGATTCGGTCGAGCATTCGGACGTGATCCTGGTGATCGGCGCCAACCCGACCGACGCCCATCCGGTCTTCGGCTCGCGCATGAAGAAGCGGCTGCGCCAAGGGGCGAAGCTCATCGTCATCGACCCGCGCCGCATCGACCTCGTCTCCTCGCCGCACGTCAAGGCGTCGTTCCACCTGCCGCTGAAGCCCGGCACCAACGTCGCCGTCGTCACGGCGCTCGCCCATGTCATCGTCACCGAGGGCCTCTACGACGAGCGCTTCATCCGCGAGCGCTGCGACTGGTCGGAATTCGAGGACTGGGCCGCCTTCGTCGCCGAGCCGCGCCACAGCCCCGAGGAGGTGGAGAAGCTCTCCGGCGTGCCGGCCGACCTGATCCGCGGCGCCGCCCGCCTCTACGCCACCGGCGGCAACGGCGCGATCTACTACGGCCTCGGCGTCACCGAGCACAGCCAGGGCTCGACGACCGTCATGGCCATCGCCAACCTCGCCATGGCGACCGGCAATCTCGGCCGGCCGGGGGTCGGCGTGAATCCGCTACGCGGCCAGAACAACGTCCAGGGCTCCTGCGACATGGGCTCCTTCCCGCACGAGCTGCCGGGCTACCGCCACATCTCCGACGACGCCACCCGCGACATCTTCGAGAAGCTGTGGGGCGTCACCCTCAACGCGGAGCCGGGCCTGCGCATCAACAACATGTTGGACGCCGCCGTCGAGGGCACGTTCAAGGGCCTCTACGTCCAGGGCGAGGACATCCTGCAGTCCGACCCGGACACGAAGCACGTCTCCGCCGGCCTCGCCGCGATGGAATGCGTCGTCGTGCAGGATCTCTTCCTCAACGAGACGGCGCGTTACGCCCACGTCTTCCTGCCGGGCTCGACCTTCCTCGAAAAGGACGGCACCTTCACCAATGCCGAGCGCCGCATCAACCGCGTGCGCAAGGTGATGACGCCGCGCAACGGCTATGCCGACTGGGAGGTGACGCAGAACCTCGCCCGCACCATGGGGCTTGACTGGAATTACACCCATCCGTCCGAGATCATGGACGAGATCGCCGCGACGACGCCGAGCTTCGCGCTCGTCTCCTACGATCTCCTGGAGAAGATGGGCTCCGTCCAGTGGCCCTGCAACGAGAAGACGCCGGAAGGCTCGCCGATCATGCACGTGAACGGCTTCGTGCGCGGCAAGGGCAAGTTCATCCGCACCGAATATGTCGCGACCGACGAGAAGACGGGGCCGCGCTTCCCGCTGCTGCTCACCACCGGCCGCATCCTCAGCCAGTACAATGTCGGTGCGCAGACGCGGCGCACGGAGAACGTCGTCTGGCACGACGAGGACCGGCTGGAGATCCATCCGCACGACGCCGAGAACCGCGGCATCCGCGACGGCGACTGGGTGCGGCTTTCCAGCCGCTCCGGCGAGACGACGCTGCGCGCGCTCGTCACCGACCGCGTCGCCCCCGGCGTCGTCTACACGACCTTCCACCATCCGGACACGCAGGCGAACCTCATCACCACCGACTTCTCCGACTGGGCGACCAACTGCCCGGAATACAAGGTGACGGCGGTGCAGGTCTCGCCCTCGAACGGCCCGTCCGAATGGCAGATCGAATACGAGGACCTGTCGCGCCGGACGCGCCGCATCGCCGGCAAGCTGGAGGCGGCGGAATAGGAACGGCAGTGACGGACTTCGCCACCACCACCAGGGTTGCCGAGCTCGCCCGCCGCGGCGGGCGGCTGTCATCCGGCGAACGCACCGTGCCGGAGGAGACGCCCGTCGCCTTTTCCTATGCCGGTTCGACCCATGCCGTGATGATGGCGACGCCCGCCGATCTGGAAGACTTCGCCGTCGGCTTCAGCCTGACCGAGGGTATCGTCGCCGATCCGTCGGAGATCGAGACCGTCGAGATCGTCGCGGAGGAGAAGGGCATCGACCTGCAGATCCGCCTCGCCGAACCGCAGAACGACGCGCTGACCGCGCGCCGCCGCCACATGGCCGGCCCCGTCGGCTGCGGCCTCTGCGGCATCGAATCGATCGAGCAGGCCGTGCGCGTCACACCGTCCGTCCATTCGTCACAGCTTACATTGAGCGAGGACGAGATCGTCGAGGCCATTCGGCTCCTGAACGGCCAGCAGCCGCTGCACATCGCCACGCGCGCCGTCCACGGCGCAGGCTTCTACGTGCCGGGCAAGGGCCTCGTCGCCGTGCGCGAGGACGTCGGCCGGCACAATGCGCTGGACAAGCTCGCCGGCGCGGCCCGCCGCGCGGGACATGCCGGCAGCGCCGGCGCGGTCGTCGTCACCAGCCGCGTCTCGGTCGAGATGGTGCAGAAGACCGCCGTCATCGGCAGCCCCTTCATCATCGCCATCTCCGCGCCGACGGCGCTTGCCATCCGCACGGCCGAAGAGGCGGGCATGACGCTGATCGCGCTGGTGCGCGGCGACGAATTCGAGATTTTCACCGGCGCCGGGCGCGTGGCTTCGGCGGCCGCGCGACAGGCCGGAAACGCTTAGGAGGCACGCGTGTCGGACGGAAACAAGCTCGTCAGGATGGCGAACCAGATCGCCATCTTCTTCCATTCCCAGCCCAGGGCCGAGGAGCGGGCGCCGGGGGTCGCGACCCATATCAACAAGTTCTGGGAGCCGCGCATGCGCCGCGCGCTGTTCGAGATCGTCGACCGCCACGGCGGCGAGGGGCTGGACCCGCTGGTGCTCGAGGCCATGCCCCTCATCCATCGCCCGCCGGAACCCGCGAAGGCCCCGGCCGAAGGCTGATCAGGCGGCCATGTCCTCGACGTCGCGCTCCTTGAACATGCGCGCGAGGTTGAGGAAGCAGATCATGCCGTTCTCGTGGGCGATGATGCCTTCCGCAAAGGCCTTGTCGAAGGAGGTCGTCACTTCCGGCACCGGCTGGATCTGGTCGCCGCGGATGGTGAGAATGTCGGAGACGCGGTCGACGACAAGGCCCACCACCATGCTGTGCACCTCCGCCACGACGATGGCGCTGCGCTCGTTGGCCTCGGTGCTCTTCATGCCGAGCTTGTGGGCGAGGTCGATGATCGGGATGACCGTGCCGCGCAGGTTCATCACGCCGATGACGTCCGGCGGCGAATGGGGGATCGGCGTCGACGGCGCCCAGCCGCGGATCTCGCGGATGGTCGTGGTCTTCACGCAGAATTCCTGGTCGTGCAGGCGGAATGCGATGATTTCGAGCGTCTCGCCGTCGAAACCGGCCGTCTTCAGTGTCGTCATCGAATGTCTTCCCGGATTGCGTCTGGCGCAAAGCGTAGACGCAATCCGGTAAAGAAACCTTCAAGAACGTTTCCGCGCACAACCGCTTGGCGCTTTTGCTGGAATTGCTCTAGTCGCGCAAGACGGCCTCGAACTGCTCCAGCGCCCAGTCCACCTGGTCTTCGGTGATGACGAGCGGCGGGGCGATGCGGATCGTGTCGCCGTGGGTGTCCTTGGCGAGGATGCCGCGCGCCTTCAGCGCCTCGCAATATTTGCGCGCGCCGCCGGCAGCCGGATCGAGCTCGACGGCGAGCATCAGCCCGCGCCCGCGTACCTCTTTGATGATGTTGGAGCGGATGCCCTCGAGCCCGTCCATGAAGCGCTCGCCCATGCGGGCGGAATTGCCGATCATGTCCTCCTCGACCAGGACCTTCAGCGCCGCGCGCGCGATGGCGCATGCGAGCGGGTTGCCGCCGAAGGTCGAGCCGTGCTGGCCGGGCTTCAGCACGCCCAGCACCTCGCTGTTCGACAGCACCGCCGAGACCGGATAGAAGCCGCCCGACAGCGCCTTGCCGACCAGCGTCACGTCCGCCTCGATGCCCTCGTGCTCCTCGGCGAGCAGCCGGCCGGTGCGGCCGAGCCCGGTCTGGATCTCGTCGAGGATCAGCGTGACGCCGTGCGCGGTGCAGAGCTCGCGCACGGCCGGGAAATAGCCGGCGGGCGGGATCAGCACGCCCGCCTCGCCCTGGATCGGCTCGATCAGGAAGGCGACAGTATTCTCGGTGATCGCCGCGCGCAACGCGTCGATGTCGCCGAAGGGCACGGTGACGAAGCCCGGCGCGAAGGGGCCGAAGCCGGTGCGCGCGTCCGGATCGGTCGAGAAGCCGACGATGCCGATGGTGCGGCCGTGGAAATTGTTGGCGCAGACGATGATCTCGGCCTTGTCGGCCGGCACGCCCTTGACCTCGTAGCCCCACTTGCGCACGGCCTTGATCGCCGTCTCCACCGCTTCCGCGCCGGAATTCATCGGCAGCACCTTGTGCGAGCCGGTGAGTGCCGCGATCTCCTCGTAGAACAGCGCGAGCTGGTCGTTGCGGAAGGCGCGCGAGGTGAGCGTCAGCTTGCCCGCCTGCTCGACCATCGCCGCGAGGATCCTCGGGTGGCAATGGCCCTGGTTCACCGCGGAATAGGCCGAGAGGCAATCGAGGTAGCGGTTGCCCTCGATATCCCAGACATGCACGCCCTCGCCGCGCGACAGCACCACGTCGAGCGGCTTGTAATTGTGGGCGCCGAGGCGGTACTCGGTTTCGATCAGGCGCGCGGTCGGTGTGGTCATGGGATCCTCCGGAAGTGTCAGGCGCTGCGGGTCGGCCGGTCGAGAATGCGGCGCCCGAAAAGGCTCGCGGTCAGCTCGACGAGGATGCGCGCGCTCTTGCCGCGATCGTCGAGGAAGGGATTGAGCTCGACGAGGTCGAGCGAGGAGACGAGGCCGCTGTCGCAGAGCATCTCCATGATCAGATGCGCCTCGCGGAAGGTCGCCCCTCCGGGCACCGTCGTGCCGACGCCGGGCGCCAGATCCGGATCGAGGAAATCGACGTCGAAGCTGACATGCAGCAGCCCGTTCTCCGCTCTGATGCGGCCGAGGATCTCGTGCATGATATGCGCCATGCCGGTCTCGTCCACCGCGCGCATGTCGTAGACGTTGACGCCGTGCTCGGCGATTTCCTCGCGCTCGCGCGCGTCGACCGAGCGGATGCCGACCTGGAAGACGTTCTTCGGGTCGACCAGCGGCCGGCCCTTCTCCAGGATCGGCGCGAACTCCGCCTCGCCGCAGAAGAAGGCGACCGGCATGCCGTGCATGTTGCCGGAGGGCGAGGTGGCCGGCGAGTTGAAATCCGCATGCGCGTCGAGCCACAGCACGAAGAGCGGCCGGCCGGCCTTCGCCGCATGGCGCGCCATGCCGGAGACCGAGCCCATCGACAGCGCATGGTCGCCGCCGAGCACGAGCGGGAAGCGCCCGGCCTCGGCCGCGTCGAAGACGGCCGCGTCGAGCGCGCGCGTGAAGGCGGCGACGACCTGCAGGTTGTTGGCGCGGGGATGGTTGGCGAGATCGCGCGCCGGCAGCGGCCGCAGGTCGCCCTCGTCGGTCACGCCGTGGCCGAGCTCGGCGAGCGTCGTGTCGATGCCGGCGATGCGAAGCGCCGTCGGCCCCATCGCCGCGCCCCGGCGGCCGGAGCCCTCTTCGAGCGGCGCGCCGATCAGCGCGATCTGTTTTGCAGTGTCAGCCATGAATGCCCCATCTCGTTTTTGGGAACGATTATGGTCCTTCGCAACGTTGGCAAAAAGAGGATAAACTGGCAGAAAGACCGCCACTATTACCAATTTGACAAGCCGGATCGACATCATGATCAACCTGGACGATCTCGATCACGCCCTGATCGGTGCGCTGCGCCACAATGCCCGCACCTCCGTCTCCTCGCTCGCGGCGATGACGGGGGCCTCGCGCGCCACCGTCGCCGCCCGCATCGACCGGCTCGTCTCCTCCGGCACCATCGCCGCCTTCACCATCCGCACCGGCGCGGAGCTGACGGGCAGCGGCGTGCGGGCCATCGTCATGATCGAGGTGCACGGCAAGATGGCCGACCGCGTCGCCGCGCAACTGCGCGGCCTGCCGCAGGTGCGCGCGCTCCATTCCACCAACGGCCGCTGGGACTTCATCGCCGAGCTGGAGGACAAGGACCTCGGCACCTTCGACGAGACGCTGCGCCGCATCCGCCTCATCGACGGCATCACCGTGACGGAGACGAACATTCTTCTGAAGACGACGAAGAACGCGCTTCTCTGACGACCCCCTCATCCGGCCCTCCGGGCCACCTTCTCCCCGGCGGGGAGAAGGTGCCGGCAGGCGGATGAGGGGAAACCTCAATATTCCTTCTCGTAAAAGATGCCGGCCCCCGCGCTGCCGCCGCTGCCGGCCTCGCCGCGCAGCTTGAGGCCGCGGCCGATGTCGAGGTTGATCACGGCCTTCGCGCCGTTCGTCTCCGGGTCCTGCTTCAGCTCGATATAGGTCCGGTCGTTGAGATATTTTCCCGCCGAGACCTGCGCGCGGCCCTCCGCGTCCGTGGTGATGTCGAGGTCGTCGACGCCGAGCTTGCTGCGCAGGCTGTTGAGGAGCCCGGTCGAGCGCCCGCCGGCAAGCTCGCTCGCGGCGGCGGCGAGCTGGGCGATCTGCAAGGCCGAGAGGTTCGACATCGAGCGGCGGAAGATGAGCTGCGCCAGGATCTCGTCCTGCGGCAGCGACGGCGAGGAGGCGAAGGTGACGGTCGGGTTGTTGGCGGTGCCGGCCACCGTCACCGTGATCGAGGTCGAATCGACCGCGGTGGCGGCGACGAGGTCGACGGTCGGCACGAGCCCGCCGGCAAAGCCGATGCGGGCGCTGGTGAAGTCGAGCCGGCGGGTCAGGATCTCCATCCGCCCGCGCTCGAGCTCGAAGCCGCCGGAAATGCTCGGCGCCGAGGACGTGCCGGTGATGCGCAGGCTGCCGCCGAACTCCGCATTGATGCCGCGCCCGCGCACGAAGATCTGGCCGGGCGCGGAGATCGTGAGGTCGAGCCCGATCCCGCGCGCAGCGCCGTCGCCGCCCTCGTCGCGCTTGACGTCCGCCGTCATGCGCTGGACGGCGGCGGGCGCGTTGCGGTGCTTGATGTCGATCTCCGACAGCGAGGCCGGCAGCTTCTGCGGAATGGTGATGTTGGCCTTGTTGACGCGGACGTTGCCGCCGAGCATCAGCCCCGTCAGCGCCGGCCCCTTGAGCGTGAGGTCGCCGGTGAGGTTGGCCGCGACCAGCGTGCCGTCCACATAGGTCATGTCGGAGAGCTTGACGGCGACGTCGACCGGGAAGCCGCTGCCGGGCTGGATGCCGATGGTGCCGCTCGCCGAGATGCCGCCGCCGCTCGCAAGCCGGCCGGACAGCTCGCGGATCACCGCCTGCCGGCCGTCGAGCGAGACGGCGAGCGACAGGTTTTCCACGGCGAGGTTGCGGCGCACGTCGACGAGGCGCGCCCCCCGCGCCGTGATCGTGCCGTTGACGGCGGGCGCCCCCGCGGTGCCGGAGATCGACAGGTCGACCGCCGCGTTGCCCGTCAGCGTGAAGCCCTGCGCGGCAAGCTGGGCCTGCAGCAGGCCGAACGGCACCGTGCCGCTGAATTTCAGCGCAAGCGGCATCGTGCCGGTGACGCCCACCGTGCCGCCGCCGCGGAACGAAAGCCCGCCCCCGCCGCTCAGCACCGTGTCGAGGCGGACGCGGTCGTTGGCATAGTCGCCGTCGGCGCGGATGGTGAGCGCGCCGAGGCCCGCCGCCCTGGTCTGGCTCGTCGCCGCCCCGTCCCAGGTGAGCTGATAGCCGACGACGGGTGCGGCCGCCCGCCCCTTGACCGTGACCGTGCCGCCGATCGACCCCTCGGGGGCGAGGCCGGGCGAGAACGTCTCGACGAGCCCGGCCGGCACGGCATTGAGGCGCAGCGAAAGGTCGAGCGTCTCGCCTGCCCGCCCGGACACCGCGACGGTCCCTCGGCCGGCCTGCACGGTCAGCGCGTCGAGCGCGGCCGCACCGTTCGCGACGGCGATCCGCGTCGGCTTGGCAAGCTTCAGCGCGATGCCGCGCGGCGCGGCCTCGAAGCTCTGCAGCGCGATGTCGAGCCCGCCGCCGCGCTGCTCGACCCGCCCCTTGGTCGCAAGCGCCTTTCCGTCCAGCCGGCCGGAGAGATCGAAGCCGGTGCTGGTTCCCTCGCGCAGGAAGGCGAGGTTCAGCCCGTCGAGGCGGTTCTCGCCGGAGGAGACGCGCTCCGCCCTGACGGTGCCGGAAACCGCCGCCGTGGCGAGATCGGCGATCTCGAGATCGACGGAGGGCTTCGCGATGCTGACCGCATCGCGGCCCACCGCCGAGCCGGACGCCTCCACCGTGGCCGAGGTCCGGCCGTTCCGCGTGGCGATGACGATATTGCCGGCGAGGTCGCCGGATGCCTTCTCGCCGGCCATCGCCGCGAGCAGCGACAGGTCGGGGAAGTCGAAGCGGATGGTGCCGTCCGGCATGAAATCCGCCGCAAGCGACAGCGAGCCCTTCAGCGTGTTCGGCCCGATCTCCGCCTCGATGACCGGCACGCCGATCCGCCCGCCCTCGGACGAGACCTCGGCGCGCACGTTGATCGCCTGCCCGTCGAGCGCGCCCGTCGCCGTCAGCGTGCCGCTCGGCCTGTCGGCCACCGCCTTGCCGTCGAGCGTGACGACGAGATCGCTGAGCGTGCGGCCGGAGAGCGTCGCCCCGCTGGACGTGATCCTGCCGGCCACGTCCAGCGCATCGAGCGGGCCGGAGGCCGAGAGGTCGAAGGCCGCCTCGCCCGCCGCGTCGGAGAGGAGCCTGCCGAGATCGAGCACCTTGCCGGAAAGCGTCGCCTGCAACTGCCCGTCGCCGAGCGACACCGTGCCGCCCGCCTCGGCGGTACCCGATTTCACCTGGAGGTCGGAGACCTCGACCGCACCGTCACCCGACCGGGCAAGCCTGCCTTCGAGCGCGATGGTGGTGTCAAACTTGCCGGCCAGCGCCTCCGGCAGCACGGCGGGCAGCGCGAAGAGGCGGAACGCGACCGATGTCGCACCGCTCGACAACCCGTGCTCGCCGGAAAGCGTGCCGCCGATGCTGGCGCTTTCGAGCGTTACCGGATCGAAGCCGATCCGTTCCGGCCCGACGTCGAGCGTCGCGGCGAGCTTCGCCGGCCCCTTGACCATCCGGTCGAGATCGGCGCTGGCGAAGGCCGTGGCGCCCGTCTCCGCCGTCAGGTCGACCTTGCCCGAGCGGTTCGCCACGTCGAAGGCGGCGCTTTTCGCGGAAAGGCGGATGTTGTCGACCCGGCCGGCGGGGAACGCAGCGGAGGCGACCGTCGCCGTCGCATCGAGCACCGCGGCGCGCGCCTCGCCCGAGAGCGAGACCTCCGCACCGGAGACCAGCAGGCGCACGTCGCCGTCCGCCAATGGCCAGCGGAAGTCGATCGGCCCGTCCTTGCCGGAAAGGCGGAGGTCGAGGTCGTTCGTGCCCCGCGCGCTGACCGTGCCGGAGGCGGCGAGCGTCATCGCCCCGGTCGAGATGTCGCCCTTCTCGATGCTCAGCATGTCCGACCCGTCGAAGGCGGCGACGACGTCGATGCCGGTCTCGCCGGCGAAGAGCGGGCGCAGCTGCGGCGGCATCAGCGCGTCGAAGGCGCCGCCGCCGGCAAGCGCGATCCGGTGCAGGCCGGACGTCGAGAGATCGTGGCGCCCGTCGAGCCGCAGCATCTCCTCGCCGTCGAGCGCGGCCGTCAGCCGTCCCGCCCATTGCGACAGCGGTCCGTCGCCGGTGAGCCGGATCGACACGGCCGGCGCGCCGGGCAGCCGCAGCAGCGTGGCGATGAGCCCGCCCTTCGGCTCGCTGACGTCCGCCTCCAGCCTGAGCTCGTTTCCGGCCGGATCGAAGACGATGTCGGCGGCCGCGCGCGCATCCGGCCGGTCCGTCTCGGCCGCGGCGAGCTTCACCGCCACCCGCTCGGCCGTGGCGTCGCCGCTGCCCGACAGCACGATCCGCTGCTCGCGGCCGGCGACGGCCGCCGAGACGAGGAGTTCCGGCACGTCGAGCGCGCCGACATGCACCTCCACCGGCAGCGAGAAGCCCGAGCCGGAGGACGTGTCCTGCGACCCCGATTCCGGCAGGCGGTGCAGCGAGACGGAGGACGCGGCGATCCGCTCGGCGTCGAAGCGCAGGCCGGCGAGATCGAGCGGCGACCAGTCGACGGCGAGGTCGCGGATCTCCGCATAGACGCCCTTCTCGTCGGCGAGCGTGATCTCGGCGGCGCGCAGCCGTCCCGTCAGCAGACCGGACGGCTCGCGGATGGAGACGATCTGGCCGCTCTCCGCGGCAAGGTCCTCCGCGTAGGAGGCGGCAAGGCGCGCGCCCGCATCGGTGAAGCCGACGAAGCCCACGGCGGCGAGGCAGACGAGGAGGAGGACGGCCAGGCCGTAGCCGGCGTAACGAAGCGTGGCGCGGAGAATTCGGGTCAGCCTGTTCATGCCTCTTCCATGTCGCGTCTGAGGGCGGGAAAGTCGCCCGGCCCCCCTTTGGGGCCGATTCTGCCCGATCGATCAAGAGGCTGGACCAGAATTGGGGCGATTGTCAGAAGGACTGACCGATCCCCGCATAGATGCCGAAGGAGGTTCCGCCCGGATATTTGTCGAGCGGCACGGCGACGTCGAGCCGGATCGGCCCGAAGGGCGTGGCGTAGCGCAGGCCGACCCCGGCGCCGGCGCGGATGTCCTTGAAATCGGGCACCTCGTCCACCGAGACCGTGCCGACGTCGATGAACGGCACGATGCCGATCGTCTCGGTGACGCCGATGCGCACCTCCGCCGAGGCGTTCACGTAGGAGCGGCCGCCCGTCAGCTTGTCAGCGCCGTTGCGCGGCGAGATCTCCTGGTAGCCGTAGCCGCGCACCGTGCCGCCGCCGCCGAGGAAGAAGCGCCGCGTCGCCGGAATGTCGGAGAGCTTGTCGCCGCCCACGAGCGTGCCGCCGGCGAGCTTTCCGGCCAGCACGAGACGGTCCTCCTCGCCGAGCGCCTTGTAGCCGGTGACGGCCCCCTCGAAGGACGAGAAGACCGTGCCGCGATAGGTCTCGTAGCTCGGCTTGGCGTTGATCATCGCGCGATAGCCCTTCGTCGGGTTGAGCTTGTCGTCGCGCGTGTCGCGCACGTATTCGATCGGCGTGCTGACGGTGAGATACTTGTTCTTGCCGAAGGCGTCGTCGATGTCGCTCCACATCACCTCGCCGCCGCCCGAGACGGTGTCGACGTCCGAAAGCTCGACGCTGACGCCGGCAGCACCCGTGAAGGTGACGGCCTTGTAGGCGTCCGGATCGACCAGCGAGGCCTTGAGGCTGGCGTTGAAGGTGGTTGCCGGGCCGAAGGCGCCGGGCTTGGAGAAGAGGATGGCGGTCGAATAGTCGAGGCTGTCGAGGCTCGACTCGCCGATGCGGCCGACGGACCCCTCGACGCGCAGCGATTCCGCCTGGCCGAGCAGGTTGCGGTGGCCCCAGTAGCCCTGCAGGCCGAGCCCGTCGGTGTTGGAGACCTGCGCGCCGAAGCCGAAATAGCGGTGCTTGCCCTCGGATACCTCGATGGTCATCGGCAGCGAGCCGTCGGGGGCGAGCGCGGTGGCCTCGCGGATCGTCACGCTGGAGAAGACGCCGAGCTGGCGCAGCCGGTCGGCCGCCTTCGCGAGCCTCTCGGGCGAATAGGGCTCGCCGGCATTGATGCGCGAGTAGCGCGCGACGAAATCCGGGTCGACCGTCTTCGTGCCGGTGACGCCGACCGCGCCGACGGGGGCGACCGGCCCGCCCTCGGCGGCGATCACCACGTCGACGGTCTGCGTCCCGTGGTCGGCCGTGGCGTTGCGGTCCGTGAGCTTCGCGAAGGGCCGGCCCTCGGACTTGAGGTCGGCGACGATCTGCTCGCCCGCCTTGAGGATGACGGTCGAATCCGCCCGCGCGCCGGGCACGAGACCGTAGTCGGCCGGGTTGCGCCCCTCGGCATCGCCGGCAAAGGCGATGTCGCCGAAGGTGAAGACGGGCCCGGGCCGCACGCGGATCGTCACCGGGACGGCGCCGGGGCGGCCGAACTCGGGATTGGGCGGCAGCGCGTCGAGGTCCTGGCCGGCGACCGTCACCTCCACCACGCCGCCGTAACGGGCGTTCTCGTAGAGCGCGGCGAGGATGCGGTCCCGGTCGTCGCGTGCCTTGATCACCAGGCCGAGGTCGCCGGAGACGGGCTTGCCCTCGTCGGCCTTGAGCAGCGCCGTGGTCTCGATCGCTTCCTTCAGCGCCTCGTCCTCCGTGCCGGCGTCGAGGGTGAGCGTGTATTCGACGGGATCGATGACGGGAGCGGCTTCCTCCTCGTCGCTCTCGAAGAACTTCATGCCGAACAGCTCGAAGGCGGAGGCCGGAGCGGCCGGGGCGACGGCGCACGCAAACGCCGCAGCGACCGCGAGCGCGGTGCCAGCCCTGAGGAACGCAAAACTCTTGTCCGGCCGGTTCACGATATCCCGCATCCGCTGCTGTCCGTCGCCTCTCTCGTTCGGTGCGGGCGCGCGCGGCAGGCCGGCATGCTTCCGTCACGAATTTCGGTGCTCCGCCTCATGCGGGGCTCAGGCTGGAAAGACCTTACCGCGTTAGGTTTTCCGTAAGATTAACGCCGGTTTTACACGCAAGGGTGCGGGATTTGAAGCGCCGGCCGGCATTTTGTCCGTGGAGTGCAAAAAGCGGGAGCCCCGGACCGACGGCCCGGGGCTCCGCAAGAACAGGTCCGAGGCGGCGATCAGTAGCCGCGCGGGCAGGAATCGATGTAGCGACGGCCGTAGCGGTCGCGGTAGTAGCACTGGCCGGGCTGTTCGGAGACATGGCCGATGACCGCGCCGGACACGCCGCCGATGGCCGCGCCGACGGCAGCACCGCGGACGTTGCCGGTGACGGCACCGCCGATGATCGCGCCGGAGGCCGCGCCGATGGCCGCACCCTTCTCGGTCTGCGAGCAACTGGCGACCGACAGGGCGACCAGGACGAGCGCAATGACTTTCTTCATGAGATTGTTCTCCAAAGTTGAGCGGCGGGCTTTCTCGCCGGGCCCGCGCTTATCCCTTTTTACTCAGGCACAGCACCGCGCCCGTCTTCGACTGCGAGGTCCGTGCGACGATGAAAATATAGCCGGGAACAGGGAAGTCCATGGCATTCAACAATTTTTTTGCAGTGCGAATAAACATCCTTTCCATTTCGTTCGATAAGCCCCCCGCCTTTCCGCGATCGCGAGAAATTTCCGCCGCCGATTGAAAGTAGCGGTTGATCGCGGAGCGAAAACGTCAAATGATGCAACCCGTCGATACGGGCGCCGGCCGGGAGGAGGACCTGCCGGAAACCGCATCGGGACTGACGCAACCGGAATGCATGCGAATACGCGAGGACCGCTGGTGTCGTTCGATTCCCGGCCCGCGCGCCCGAAGGGCGCCCGTCGTGCTGTGACGTCGGATCGACCGGACTTCCCCGCGGAAAGAACGCCAGGGAGGAACGAATGTCGAGAGTTGCAATGACCGTGAACGGCCGCAAGGTGAGCCGGGAGTGCGAGGACCGCACGCTCCTCGTTCACTTCCTGCGCGACCATCTCAGCCTGACGGGAACCCATGTCGGCTGCGACACCTCCCAGTGCGGCGCCTGCGTCGTGTACATGGACGGGCGGGCGGTGAAGAGCTGTACCATCCTGGCCGCGCAGGCGGCCGGCTCCGAGATCCTCACCATCGAGGGCCTTGCCGCGGGCGGCGACCTGCATCCCGTCCAGGCCGCCTTCAAGGCCAACCACGGCCTGCAATGCGGCTTCTGCACGCCGGGCATGGTGATGAGCGCGGTCGACATGATCAACCGCTACGGCGCCGACCTCGACGAGAAGACCGTCCGGGAGAACCTGGAAGGCAACATCTGTCGATGCACCGGCTATCACAACATCGTCAAGGCCATCCTCGCCGCCGCCCAGGAGATGGGCGCGGCGGGCCGGCAGGCGGCGGAATGAGCGAATAGCGAGTGGCGAATAGCGAATAGAGCGCAACCGCTCCTCGATCGCTGTTCCCCTACTCGCTATTCGCAATTCGCTATTCGCTCATCTCTCGGGAGGAGAAGAACATGGGTGTCGAGGGCATCGGCGCGCGGGTCGCGCGAAAGGAAGACAAGCGGTTTCTCACCGGCAAGGGCCATTACACGGACGACATGGCCGTGCCCGGCATGCGGTATGCTGCCTTCGTGCGGTCGCCGCACGCGCATGCGAGGATCAGGAGCATCGACGTCTCGCAGGCCGAGGACATGCCCGGCGTCGTCGGCGTGCTGACGGGCAGAGAGATGCTCGACGACGGCATCGGCAACCTGATCTGCGGCTGGATGATCCATTCCAAGGACGGCTCGCCGATGAAGATGGGCGCCTGGCGGCCGATCGCGCACGAGACGGTGCGCTATGTCGGCGACGCCGTCGCCATCGTCGTGGCCGACAGCGTCGGTGAGGCGCGCGATGCGGCGGAGGCCGTCGCGGTCGACTACGAGGTCCTGCCGGCGGTGACGGACACCGTGGCGGCGCTGGAGGACGGCCAGCCGCAGCTTCATCCGGAGGCGCCCAACAACCTCATCTACGACTGGCAGATCGGCGACGGCGCCGCCGTCGACGCGGCGCTCGCCGCCGCCGCCCATGTGACGGAGATGCGCATCGTCAACAACCGGCTCGCGCCGAACCCGATGGAGCCGCGCGCCGCACTCGGCATCTACGACGCGGGCGAGGACCACTACACCTGCTACACGACGAGCCAGAACCCGCACGTCGCCCGCCTCGTCATGAGCGCCTTCTACAATGTCGCGCCGGAGAACAAGCTGCGCGTCATCGCCCCTGACGTCGGCGGCGGCTTCGGCTCGAAGATCTACATCTATCCGGAGGAGATCTCCTGTCTGTGGGCCTCGAAGCGCACCGGCGTCCCCGTCAAGTGGACCTGCGACCGCACCGAGGCCTTCCTGACCGACGCGCACGGCCGCGACCATGTCTCGACCGTCAAGATGGCCTTCGACGCCGACCACCGCATCATCGGCCTCAAGGTCGACACGATCGCCAATTTCGGCGCCTACATGTCGCTCTTCTCCGCGGCCGTGCCGACCTATCTCTATGCCACGCTGCTCTCGGGCCAGTACGACATCCCGGCGATCCATGCGAACGTCCGGGCGGTCTACACCAACACGGTCGCCGTCGACGCCTATCGCGGCGCCGGCCGGCCGGAGGCGACCTACCTCCTCGAACGGACGATGGAGACGGCGGCGCGCGAGCTTGGCCTCTCGCCGGCGGAGCTGCGGCGCATCAACTTCATCCGCACCTTCCCGCACCAGACGCCGGTGATCATGAACTACGACGCCGGCGACTACGAGGCCTCGCTGAAGGCGGCGATGGCCGAGGCCGACTGGGACGGCTTCCCCGCCCGCAAGGCGGAAGCCGCAAGCCGCGGCAAAAAGCGCGGCATCGGCATGAGCTGCTACATCGAGGCCTGCGGCATCGCGCCGTCGGCCGCGGTCGGCTCGCTCGGCGCGGGCGTCGGCCTCTGGGAATCGGCGGAGGTGCGCGTCAACGCCGTCGGCACGATCGAGGTGCTGACCGGCTCGCACAGCCACGGCCAGGGCCACGAGACGACCTTCGCCCAGCTCGTCGCCGACCGTTTCGGCGTGCCGATCGACAGCGTCTCCATCGTCCACGGCGACACCGACAAGGTGCAGATGGGCATGGGCACCTACGGCTCGCGCTCCGGCGCCGTCGGCATGTCGGCCGTCGTCAAGGCGCTCGACAAGGTCGAGGCCAAGGCGAAGAAGATCGCCGCCCACCTGATGGAGGCGGACGAGAGCGACATCGTCATCGAGAACGGCGCGCTGAAGGTCGCCGGCACCGACAAATCGGTGCCCTGGTTCCAGATGGCGCTCGCCGCCTACACCGCCCACAACCTGCCGGCCGGCATGGAGCCGGGCCTCAAGGAAGGCGCCTTCTACGACCCGTCGAACTTCACCTTCCCCGCCGGCTGCTACATCTGCGAGGTCGAGGTCGACCCGGAGACGGGCAAGACGGAGATCGTCCAGTTCGTCGCCGCCGACGACTTCGGCAACATCATCAACCCGATGATCGTCGAGGGCCAGGTGCACGGCGGGCTCGCCCAGGGCATCGGCCAGGCGCTGCTCGAGGGCGTGCACTACGACCGGGAGACGGGACAGCTGCTCACGGCGAGCTACATGGACTACGCCATGCCGCGCGCCGACGATCTGCCCTCCTTCAAGGTCTCGCACCAGGTGACGCCCTGCCCGAACAACCCGCTCGGCATCAAGGGCTGCGGCGAGGCCGGCGCCATCGGCTCGCCGCCGGCGCTCATCAACGCCATCACCGACGCCATCGGCAACAACGACCTCGACATGCCGGCCACGCCCCAGAAGGTCTGGGCCGCGGCGCGGGCGGCCGCAAACTGAGGGAGGAAGAGACATGTACGCAACGACCTACCACCGCGCCTCCTCGCTCGCCGACGCCGTCCGGCTGCGGGGTTCCTCCGAGGAGGCGAAATACGTCTCCGGCGGCATGACGCTGATCCCGACGATGAAGCAGCGCCTCGCCGCGCCCTCCGACCTCGTCGACCTGCGCCACGTCGCCGAGCTGAAGGGCATCTCTGTCAACGGCCGCCACGTGCGCATCGGCGCCGGCACCACCCATTACGAGGTGGCGACATCGGCGGAGATCAAGGCCGTCTGCCCGGCGCTCTGCCACCTCGCCGCCCATATCGGCGACCCGCACGTGCGCCACATGGGCACGCTCGGCGGCTCCATCGCCAACAACGATCCCGCCGCCGACTATCCCGCCGCCATGCTCGGGCTTGGCGCCGTGATCGTCACCAATGCCCGCGAGATCCCCGCCGACGCCTTCTTCACCGGCCTGTTCGAGACGGCGCTGGAGGAGGACGAGATCGTCGTCGCCGTCACCTTCGACGCGCCGGAGAGGGCGGGCTATTCCAAGTTCGCCAACCCCGCCTCGCGCTATGCGATGACCGGCGTCTTCGTCGCACGGAGGGCGGATGGCGGCGTGCGGGTCGCCGTGACGGGCGCGGGCGCCGACGGCGTCTTCCGTCACGAAGGCCTGGAGGCGGCGCTTGCCGGAAGCTGGACGCCGGAGGCTGCCGCTGGCGTCGCGGTCGACCCGTCCGGCCTCCTCTCCGACCTGCACGGCAGCGCAGAATACCGGGCGAATCTCGTCACGGTGATGGCCAAGCGCGCGGTCGCCGCATCCTGACGCCACCGTGACGCGATGCGATTAAAAGGACGGTCCCGGCCGTCCTTTTTTCGCGCGAACTTGACATGCATCAACGGAAGGTGGACTGCTGCCCGGCAATATACCTTGGAACCGTTCAAAGGTGGCGCCGATTTGCCGCAGCGGAAGCAGTTGCGACAGGCCGGCCCCGGGTATAGCCGATTGAACGATCCTCGACGACGCAAACGCCCGACGATGGCGGGCCGGAGATTGGCATGGACTTCGAGACTTTCTTCAGGAACGAGCTGGACGGACTGCATCAGGAAGGCCGCTACCGCGTCTTCGCCGAGCTGGAGCGGCAGAAGGGCAACTTCCCGACGGCGACGCGCTATACGGCCGACGGCACCCAGAACGTGACGGTCTGGTGCTCCAACGACTATCTCGGCATGGGCCAGCATCCGAAGGCCACCGAGGCGATGAAGCTCGCCATCGACCAGTGTGGCGCCGGTGCCGGCGGCACCCGCAACATCTCCGGCACCAATCACTACCACGTCCTGCTGGAGCAGGAACTCGCCGACCTGCACGGCAAGGAAGCGGCCCTTCTCTTCACCTCCGGCTACGTCTCGAACTGGGCGGCCCTCGGCACCCTCTGTTCCAAGATCCCCGGCATCATCTGTTTCTCGGATGCCGGCAACCATGCCTCGATGATCGAGGGCATCCGCCACTCGAAATGCGAGCGCGTCATCTGGAAGCACAACGACCTGAAGGACCTTGAGGCGAAGCTTTCCGCCGCCGACCCGCGTGCGCCGAAACTGATCGCCTTCGAATCGGTCTATTCGATGGACGGCGATATCGCGCCGATCAAGGAGATCTGCGACCTCGCCGACCGGTACGGCGCGATGACCTATCTCGACGAGGTCCACGCGGTCGGCATGTACGGCCCGCGCGGCGGCGGCATCGCCGAGCGGGAGGGCCTGATGCACCGCCTGACGGTGATCGAGGGCACGCTCGCCAAGGCCTTCGGCGTGATGGGCGGCTACATCGCCGCCTCCGCCGCGCTCTGCGATTTCGTGCGCTCCTTCGCCTCCGGCTTCATCTTCACGACGTCGCTGCCGCCGGCGCTCGCCGCCGGCGCGCTCGCCTCGATCCGCCACCTCAAGGAAAGCCAGATCGAGCGTTTCGCGCATCAGGAACGCGTCCGCCGCCTGCGCTCGCTCCTCGATCGCAACGGCATCCCGCACATGCCCAACCCGAGCCATATCGTGCCGGTGATGGTCGGCGACGCCGCCAAGTGCAAGTGGATCTCCGACCTGCTGCTCAACGACTTCGGCATCTACGTGCAGCCGATCAACTACCCGACCGTGCCGAAGAAGACCGAGCGGCTGCGCATCACGCCGACGCCGCTGCATTCGGACGCCGACATCGACCATCTGGTCGGCGCGCTGCATTCGCTCTGGTCGCGCTGCGCGCTGTCGCGCGCCGTCGCGTAAGGATAAGCCTACCTTATAAGCCCGGCGGCCACCCGCCGGGCTTCCGCGTCCGCGGCGAAGACGTCGTCCATCGCGGCGGCCGGCGGCAGGTGCGCGAGCGCCTCCATCGTCTCGCCGGCGATATCCGCCATGGCGAGGAAGCCGATGCGGCCCGCCACGAAGGCCTCGAAGGCCGTCTCCTCGGCCGCGTTCATCACCGCCCCCTGCAGGCCGCCGCGCTCCAGCGCCACCCTCGCGAGCCGAAGCGCCGGGAAGCGCCCCTCGTCGGGCGCCTCGAAATCGAGCCGCGCGAGCTTGGCGAAATCGAGCCGCCCGACGTCGAGGGCCGTGCGCTGCGGATAGGTCAGCGCATAGCCGATCGCCGTGCGCATGTCCGGCACGCCGAGCTGCGCCAGCACCGAGCCGTCGACATAGCCGACCATCGAATGGACGATCGACTGCGGATGGACGATCACCTCGATCTGCTCGGGCCGGACGTCGAAGAGGTGCTTCGCCTCGATCATCTCCAGCGCCTTGTTGAACATCGAGGCGCTGCCGATCGAGATCTTCAGCCCCATCGACCAGTTCGGATGCGCACGGGCGACCTCGGCGGTGACCCCGGCCATCTCGTCGCGCGTCCAGGTGCGGAACGGACCGCCCGACGCCGTCAGCACGATCCGCTCGACGGCATGGCGCTGGTCGTCCTCCAGCGCCTGGAAGATGGCGCTGTGCTCGCTGTCGACGGGAATGAGCCGCCCGCCGCCCCGCGCCACCGCCTCGACGAAGAGCGCACCCGCCGAGACCAGGCATTCCTTGTTGGCAAGCGCGATGTCGGCGCCCCGGTGCGCGGCGGCAAGCGTCGGCGCGAGCCCCGCCGTGCCGACGATCGCCGCCATCACCCAGTCCGCCTCCATGGCGGCGGCTTCCATGAGCGCCGCGCGCCCCGCCGCCACCTCGACGCCGCTGCCGGAAAGTGCCTCCTTGAGCGCGCCGTAGCGGCTCTCGTCCGCCGTCACCGCCCGCCGTGCGCCGCATTCGCGCGCCTGCGCGGCAAGCAGCTCGACATTGCCGTTTCCGGTCAGCGCCAGCACCTCGTAGCGCTCGCGACCGCCGCACTGGCGCACGACGTCGAGCGTGCTGGTGCCGATGGAACCTGTCGAGCCGAGGATGCTGATCCGGCGTCTCCGCCGCGCTTCGGGAGCCATGGTCCTGTCCGTGTTTCTTGTTTTCCCGGCAATGGCTCTACAGGCGAAAGCCGGCCGCAACAAGCCGTCGCGCCGCACCGCACGCCGCTCCGTGGCTTGACCTTTTCGCCGGGAGGGCCATAACGTCGCCAAAGAACGGCCATTCCGCCGTGACGATTGGAGACATCTGTGCGCCGCAGCCCCGGACTCTTGCTCCCCGTTCATCTGGCTCTTGCCTGCCTGGTGCTCGCGGCCGTCCCGGTCCGCGCACAGGAATCGGTGCCGGCCGGCCTCGGCGGCACCTGGCTTGCCGAGGACATCGCCGGCAAGGGCGTGATCGACGACCTCCAGACGACGCTGGAGATCAAGCCCGACGGTTCCTACGGCGGCAACGGCGGCTGCAACACCTATCGCGGCAAGCTGAAGGTCCAGAACGGCAACATCGCCTTCGCGCCCGCCGCCGCGACGCGCAAGATGTGCGCGCCCGCCGTCATGGACCAGGAGCAGAAGTTCTTCGACGCGCTCGGCACCGTCACGTCCTGGAAGCTCGAGAACGGCATCCTGCACCTGACCGGCAAGGACGGTGCGCCCGCGCTCCGGCTCGCCGAGATGAAGACCGGCACGGACATCGTCATCCGCCTGCCGGGGCCGCAGCAGGATGTCGCACGCGAGACGGCGATCTATCTCTGCGACGGGGACCGGCGGATCGGCGTGGAATATATCAACGCGGGCGCGACCGCGCTTGCGGTCCTTTCCGTCGGCGAGGAGACCGTGGTCGCCGTCAACGTCCTGTCGGCCTCCGGCGCGCGCTATACGGGCGGCCGCTACGAGTGGTGGACGAAGGGCGACGAAGCGACGCTCCGCGACCTGACCGAAGGGGACGAGGCGTCCGGGCTCGCCTGCCGCAAGACGGGTTGAGGCGAAGAAGGGGAGACGGGTGGCATGGCCATATTCCGCGTGGGGCAGAAGGTCGTCTGCGTCAACGACCGGTTCAGGAACGTCTCCATCGACCAGGGCATCCGCAAGGGCCGCATCTACACGGTCCGCTGGGTCGGCCATTACCGCCACTACGTCGACGGCGACTTCTACGGCATCAAGCTGATGGAGCTCTACCGCGGCAAGGACGACGGCCCGGAGGGCTACGGCGCCGTCGACATGCCCTTCCGCGCCAGCCGCTTCCGCCCGCTCGTCAGCGACCGCATTCGCAACCTGCTCGGCCTCAAGGCGCCGAAGCCGAAGGTGGTCGCCAAGCCATCCATCGTTCCCGCCGTGCGCGCGGCGCCGCCCGTCACCACGCCCGAGCACGAGACCGAGGACGCCTGAACGGGCCGCCCGGATTTGCGGGAAGGCGTCGATCGGGAGTAACGTATGAATTGATGGCGCGGACCGGCAGTTTCGCATTGCAGCGAACCGGTCGGGCCACTAATTTCCCGCCGGTCGGAAAGGCCGTGCCACGAGGCGCATGCGAAGCAGCGAGAAGACGATGTCACATCCCTACAAGAGCCAGCCGTCGAAGGCATTCTGGAAATCGGCCGTCGCCGACAGGAGCCCTTTCGATCTCGCCGACCTCTACGAGAAGAAGTTCGACATCCTCCCGGAAGACAGGATCGCGACCGGCGGCAGCTGTTTCGCCCAGCATATCGGCAAGCGCATGCAGCGGTCCGGCTTCGCCTACATGGATGCCGAGCCCGCCCCGCGCCTGCTACCGCGGGCGATGCATGCCGATTTCGGCTACGGCGTCTATTCCGCCCGCTACGGCAACCTTTATACAGCGGCGCAGCTGAACCAGCTCTACGACCGGGCCTTCGGCACCTTCTCGCCCGCAGACGACATCTGGGAGACGCGCGGCCGCTGGTACGACGCATTCCGCCCGAACATCGAGAAGAACGGCTTCGAATCGCGCGACGAGGTCGTCGCCGCCCGCGACACCCATTACGCGGCCGTGCGCAGGCTGTTCACCGAGGCGAACATCTACGTGTTCACCCTAGGCCTGACGGAGGCCTGGGTGTCGAAGCGCGACGGCGCCGTCTATCCGACCTGTCCGGGCACCATCGCCGGCACGTTCGACGAGGCCCGGTACGCGTTCCGCAACTTCACCGCCGCGGAGGTCATCGCCGACCTTCGCGCCTTCATCGGCAAGGTACGGGCCATCAACCCGACGATCCGGATCCTGCTCACGGTCTCTCCCGTCGCGCTGGCGGCGACGGCGACGCGCAGGCACGTGCTGCCCGCCACGATCTACTCGAAGTCTGTCCTGCGGGCGGCGGCCGGGGAGCTTTCCGAAACGCACGATTTCATCGACTACTTCCCCTCCTTCGAGATCATCTCCTCGCATCCGATGCGCGGCATGTTCTTCGAGCCCGGCATGCGGGAAGTGAATCCCGCCGGCGTCGATTTCGTCATGTCCCACTTCTTCAAGGTCCACAGCCCGCCGCCCAGGGTGAAGGGGGAAGGCAGGCCGGCGCGGGTCAGGAAGGCGCACCGGGACGAGATCGTCTGCGAGGAAGCGGTTCTGGAGGCCTGGGCGTCGTGAAGCTGGTCATCACCGGGGATTCCCACACGAAGTCGCTGTCCGACGCCTTCGAGGCGGCCCCGCCGCGCACGGATATCGAGATCACCTGCAAGCCGGTCTGCTCCGGCGCGGCCTTCCGCGAGCCCTTCCACGAGGTGACGCGGGAAGGCGTCCGCTTCACCGACTCCGCCTACCAGAAGCGCCTCGAGATCCTCTCCGGCTCGCGCCACTTCGTCGCCTCGTCGGACATGCGCTACGGCCTGATGATGGGCTTCCACACCGCCGGCATCTACCGGGATCCCACCTGGGTTCGGCACGCCCCTTCCGGCCTTGCCGCGAAGCTCGGCCTCCAGGCCGTCTCCAGCCAGGTGATCCGGGCGATCGGCCTGGACAGGCAGCGCAACGTGCTCGCCTTCTTCGAGGCCCTCAAGGCGGCGGGCGTGAATTTCTTCGCCATGTCCGCGCCGCCGCCGCGCCGCTCCCACCCCTGCCTCAGGCGGGGCATTTCGGCCGCCACCCTGCTCACGGTCGACAAGCTGGCGAGGACCGCCTGCGCGGACAGGCTGCGCGAGGCGGGAATCCCGATCCTGCTGCCGCCCGAGCAGACGATCGACCCGGAGGGCTTCCTGCTGCCGCCCTACGAGCAGAAGGAAAAGGGCGACCACCATCACGCCAACGTGACCTACGGCGCGATCATGCTCCGCAACGCCATCGCCCTCTGCTGACCTCTCGTCAGACAGTCATTGAAGGAAAACGAAAAGGCCGGATCGATGGTGATCCCGCCGCGATTCGAACGCGGGACCCCCAGATTAGGAATGTGTACGTCTTCCCCTGATTCTCAGGCGTTACAGGCCGCCATGCGCCATTTATGCGCCAGTCACGAAGACCGTTGAGGCGATCGAATCCATGGCGCGGCGATGATCCTCGCTGGGGAAAAGATGGCCGTAGCGATCCATCGTCACGGACAGGGATGAGTGCCCCGCAAACGTCTGGACCGTCTTCGGCGACAGCCCGGCCTCGATCCAGGTCGAGATCGCAAAGTGTCGAAGAGCGTGCCATCCGAAGCGCTTCAGTTTCTTGCCATGCTTGCCGAGCTCCGCGGCGGCGCGGTCGAGCGTCGGGCCGAAGACACGCTTGCGCATGTTACGATGGCTCTCATGATTGCCCTTGCTGTTTGGAAACACCAGGTCGCCCGCCTTCTTGTGCGCCGATCTCAGCTTCCATTCCTTCAGCACAGCTACGACCGGAGCACCCAGCGGCACCTCGCGCAGGCCTGCAATGGTCTTCGTCGTGTCTTCGTTTCGCTTCGAATCGACGCGGGTTTCTACCTTCACCATGCCATTCTTGAGATCGAGATGGCTCCAGCGAAGGGCATGCAGCTCGGAGGCGCGCAGTCCGGACGCAGCCGCGAAAATTACCTTGACCCGGAAATCGTCATCGGCCGCCTGGATGACCGCCGCGATCTCCTCCTTTGATGGAGGCGTCACCTTCTTCGCACCTTCGTTCCGCTTGCCGATAACGCGGACGCCCTTGGCGACGTTTGCGGCGAGCAGATCGTCGTGGATCGCGTTCTGAAGCACGCGGGACAACGTCCCCAGGATCTGCCGCGTCGTCGCAATGCTGCAGCCCGCCCCACGTAGATTATCCCGAAAGTCGCCGACGGCCTTCGCAGTAAGCTGCGCGAGGCGGCTCTCGCCAATTCCGTGACCGAATCGGACCCGAGCGTCCCTCTTGCCCTCGACTGCTACAGGCTTCTGCGTCGGAGCGATGTAGTTCCACATGTGGCCGGTGACGTTGTCGAAATATTCGGGCGTGACCCTTTCCCCGCGATCACGACGATCCTTCAACACCTTCTCATAGTTTTCGCAGGCCATCCTGACGGTGGTGGTGACGGCGTCGGGTCGATAGATGCCCTTGCCAATCTGGTGTTCGACCTCTTTGCGGCGCGCCTCGGCGTCGCGCTTTTTCTCAAATTGCTCCCGGTGCCGTTTTCCGTTCGCATCCATGTAGCTGAGCAGCCAGGCCTCCTGGATGCCGTTCTTGTTCGTCCACTGACGCTTTCGGATCGTCGCCATGGTTCCCTCTCTGCCCGCGCCGGCGGATGACGCTAGCGAGGTCAGGACGACGCTTCAATGGTCTCCATCCATTTCGTCAGCGAGGAGCGCCGGGCTGCGACGGTGCCGCCGAGCTTGAAGGAAGGGATAATGCCGTCATAGACGAGGCGATAGACCTGGCGGCGCGTGACACCGAGGAATGCGGCGATCGCATCGGCGCCCATCAGCAGATCTTTTTCAGTCGGTGCCGACTCGTAATTTGTGGTGAGGGATGCTTGCGAGGACATCCGGGACTCCGGGAATGCCGGCCCCGCCAAGAGCGAGGCGGCTATTGGTCTTGCGCAGCAATTGCTGCAGGCGAAAGACCCTGTCCGCATGGAAACTATCGTACGCCGGGGTAAATCTTGTCAAGGAAAAGAACGGATAAGGAACAGATTTCACACTCGCATGCGAACACTTGAAGGCCAGATCGAACCGGCATTGACTCTCTCGACCTCTGGAACAAAATAGGAACATGTTTCAAGCCAAGATCGTCCCGCAGGACTTTGCCGCCTTGTTCGCATCCGAAAATCCGAACTTCGGCTCGTTGCCGGAGTGGTGCGTTCTCGGCGGGCATTGCTCCCGCTGCGAGCGGGAGGGATGGATCGACCGATGGGAGCTGCAGGGGAGATACGGCAAGGAAACCCGCATCGCCGACCTTCGGCCCGCACTGCGCTGTCTCAAGTGCGGCAACAAGGGAACGAACACCTGGACCGTTGGGAAGCTGCCGCGCTGAGGTCACGGGCCTCCGCCCTCTGAGAGGGCAGCGTCCGCACGGTCGATGCGCTCTATCTCGGCGATAATGAGCGTATAGTGTGCTTCGGCATCCACGTAGCGATGCTCGGCCCGCATCGCGTAGAGGCGCTTGATGCGATCTATCTCAGCCAGCGCGAGGGCTCCGGCACGGATAAGGTCTTGCCTCGGTGATTTCGGCTTCCACCACTTTTTGTCCCACGGCCACCCGAACGGTATGCCTTCCCGATCGCCGCTTGGCAGCGACAGCGCGCGACCGGTCGCATGGGCAAAGTAGGCTTTTGCAGCGAGTAACAGTTCGCCTTCCCCGTGCGCATCGTCGTGCTTAGGCGTCCAGCCTTCGCCATCCACCTGGCGGAGGCGCTCGACAAGGACATCTTCGACAGCCTTACTCATCGGCGTTCCCCTCCGCCGTGTTGGTCGGTTCAATGCCCGCCAAATGGTTGACGGCGCTGACGATCATCATGGCTATCGCGGTGGCCTGTCCGTCCGGGCGTTCGCCGTTGACATCAACTGTGACTACGTCAACGCCGTCGTCATCGAGGACGACGCCGATGTCTTCGTCGGAAAGACGGAGCGGGAGCGAGACCTTCTGATCTCGGAATGCCGCAATAACGGCGATGCTGGAAATGCTGAGAACGACGCTCATTTGCCGCCTCCGGTCGTGATAAGGGTGGAGTCCACCGCCGCCAGCCCGAGGGCTTGCGGATCGGGCCGTAGGGCGGCGGCGGGGAAGACGTGGACGAACTCGCCGTAGCCGCCGGCGACGTGCATCGCGACTTGGTAAAGCCGATAGCCTTGGCCATCGAGATCCTCGCTGATGCCGACGATGCGACCCGGCCCGCCATAGCGGCCGCCTACCTTCCGCACGCGCTCGCCAATAGCGAACGGCCCGGGTATTTGCGCGTTGGAACGACCGGCCCATTCATCCAGCCGATCGAGGCGCGCGCGCATCTCATCAGTGAATCGGGCGACAGTCTTCGCGTCAGCCTTCCGGTTGTAGTTTTCCGGGAGAGTGAGAATATCGCCCGCCCATGCGGCTGCGTTCTTCGCGATGAAAGCGCATTGCATGGAGAACTGCGCTTCAGTAAGGCGCTTATCAGCCATCACTGCCTCCGGTCGAAGCCGAGAGCGCGCGACGGGCCTGCATGATAGGGTGCCAGTCGGGATATTGGCACAGAGGCGCGACGCTATCGGGAGGCCCGTAGTTGGTGAGCATCGCTCGCAACGCGGTTTCAAGCCTCTGCGCACGCGTCTCGGCGAGCGTCCGTCTCTGCTTTTCTCGACTCGCATCATCAACGAGGGCCTGCATAAAAGTGCGACCCTCCTCGCCCGTGGCCGTGCGCAGGCGCTCCAGTTCGTCGCATGCCTCGCCTACGGCTTTCGTGAAGTCGGGAAAGCAGGAGATTGTCGGGTCGAGGAGCGCCTCCCGGATGAGGGCGAGATCAACCATGACCAGAGCCTTTCATGAACAAGTCAGGTATGTCGGCTTGCACACGTTGACGCGGCATCATCCAGCGCGCCGGCGCAGGCGGGGCAAGGGTGTCGTCACGACGCCATTCAAAGAACCCGAGTTGGCCCGCACACGGGATGAAATCGATCGGGCGAACATCGTCGAGCACCAAGCCGCGCGGGCCGAAGAACCACGGACTGTCCATGGACTTCACGATGTCGGTGACGATGGCGATAGCGACGATACCGCCGCGCTGCAGGTCAGCGGCCGGTGGGCATTCGACGCCGATCGAGCGCATGAAATCCGCCGCATCCTCATACTCGTCGCGCGTCATCCCGCGCGCGGCGTGGATCGCCACGGGGCCGCGATAGCGCAGGGCAGAATTCGGCGCCCGCCACGAACGGTTCTCCACCGGCTTGTGGCCGGCGGCAATCGCCCATGTCCACGGCTGGCGGACGGAAAGCGCTAGCTTTGGTAGGATGGAGCTCATTTCCGCGACCTCACCAGCTTTTCTCCGATGTTGAGGTTGCCCGCTTCAAGCCAGCGCAGATCTCGCTCGGTCCAGCGCTGGAGCTCGACCTTCGCGTGGCCCACGATGCCGTTGCGGCGCTCGCCGCAGAATTCTTCGACCGCGGCGGCGGTAAGCAGGGCGAGCTGGACGCGATGCTGGTGGACCTGCCGGACGAAGAGCGTGCCGGCATCGATGTCACGCTTGAGCGACGGGCAGTGCTGCACGCAAACCAGGGCGCAGTCCTTATGCACCAGCGGCTCGACCTGCATGATGCAGCCGCCCTCGGCGCCGGAGACGCGGAAAGTCGCGTGGGAAAGCGAGACCTTGGTGCGGCCGGCGAGCGGACGGGCGCAGAGATCGCAGCGCTGATCGATGATGAGCTCGCGCTGCCGGGTCATGTGCGGCTTGCCGAAAATCGGCTTACCGGTGCCGCGCGCCTCGTGGTCGCAGACCGCCAGGACGCCGGCATGGGGGCACTTCGCGACGTGCATCCGCCCCTGCTCGCCGGACCATAGCGCGGCATAGGGGACCGACACGGCACCCCATCTCAGGATTTCGCGGCTCGTCGAGGAAGGGAGCAAGCAGGAAGTATTATCGGCCATCCGATACCCCCTTCTCCAACAGGTCGGACTTCAAATTCTTCAACACCACGCGGCAGTGCCGCAAGCTACGGTTCTCCTCGTCAACGAGGGCAAGATCCCGTACGATCGCGGCCGCACGCCTCAATGCAGAGGAAGATGAAAATCGATAGTCCAGAGCGGGATATGTCATCAGAATCGCTCCGGAGCAGGCTCGACGGTGAGGCCGCCGAGCGTCCCTGCCTCGACCGCAGCAACAATGGTGGGCATGTCCTCGCCGTGGAGACGGCAAATAAGCCAGCGGCCGCCCGACAAGGGGTAGTGATGCAAGTCCGGCGCGGCGTATCCGAACCTCGCCGTCACGCAGGTATCGTCCCAGAAGGAGACCGAGGATTTCCAAGAAAACGCCTGGCGGGGGATTCCGGCCTCACTCGCGGCGCGGGCGAGCTCTCTATCCGGATCGTAGTCGGCGCTCAGATTGCGCGGCAGATTATAGAGCTCGTCGCTACCCCAATCGGTCTTCGCGCCGGTCGGTTCGCCGTGATGGTCCCGGAGAAAGCAGAGGCGTTCGAACAGGATCTTCCGGAAGCGCTCGATCGCGGCGAAATAGCTGGGATCGGTCGGCTCCAGAAGCTTGTGACGCTCCTCATCGAGCCGATCCACCTCGGCGTCGGCGTCACGCCAACGCTGCTTCAGGTCGGACGTATCCGTCATTTCGTGTCGCCCTTGATGAATTCGAGCGCCTCCGCGCGTGCTGCGGTGAGCTCCGTCATGGCGTCCTGGCTGCCTTCGGGCCTGTCGGGATGGGCAGTCTTCGCGCGCCGGCGGAACGCGACATCGATGTCCCGCTCGGTGGGGCGGTCGTCCTCGAGGAAACCGAGGACCTCACGCCAGTTCCGCGCCGCTGGCCCGGGCGGAGGAAGTGCGCTCAGTCCTGCGAAGCTCGCGCGGATCAGCGCCAGCGTCCCGTGCCGCAGTTCGGTGCGGCGCGCATCGAGCACGTGATAGATGGCCTGCAAATTGGCCTCCGGAGAGGCGTAGCGGTCGACCGGGATGCAGAGCTGCATTCCGTCCCAGCGGAACCAGACCGCGACGCCGGGATCCTTCGGCCTGGTTTCACCCAGCGTCACGTTCGACGAGATCACGACGTCGGTGACGGTCTTGCCGCTGTCGCGGCTGAAGAGCTGAAGCTCCTTGCGCACGTTGTTCAGCGCCCCGGTCAACTGCGTGCGGAAATTGCCCGTCTCTCGCGTCGACGATCGCGGGATATGGCCCGGCCATGCCAAGGGATACGGGAATGCCGTCATTGCGTGCCTCCAAACTGGCGATGAAGATCAACAAGGCGCCGCGCCGCGCGGCGGATCGAAATGAGGGCACGCAGCTCGGCCATGCGTCGCCGCCGGTGTGCCGCGAGCGACGACACGTCGCCCCAGCCGCGGACATTCCACATGATCGCCTCGAAGTCCGGCCAAAGACGCTGGGAGTTCCAGACCCTCTCGCCCTCGACCAACAGCATGCAGCCGTGGCACCAGAGATCGCGGAACATCTCCCAGCCCGTGCACCGCACGATCGGATCGCGCGTCCAGTAGGGGGCGGGCTTCCGCGGCGACGCGAAGCCGGCGAAGGCGACAAGGCCGTCGTCGTGGTTCCAGCACGTCGGGCTGTTCAGCGCGTCGTGCGTCGTGTGGCCATGCGTGAACAGCACGATCTCACCCGCAGCGCCCACCGCCTCGCGCGCACCGGGAACGACCTTGGGCAGGTCCATATCGAAGTCGTCGCACCACATCGGACGGTCGGTCATTGCAAACCAGCCCGCAGCGCCGTCGCGCTGGCGTCGAACCTTTCCGCCAGAAAGGCCCGCATTTCGACGTCCAGCTCATCATCCAGAGCGTCGCCGGATAGCCCGTTGGAGATCATCGCCACGGCTGTAAGCAGCGTGAGGCGCGAATAGCCCATCTTTTTCGCGGCAAGGCACAGGCCTTCTGCCAGTGCGGAGCAGGCGGCGATATTCAGGCGAACCGGCGTGAAGGACGGCGTCTCAAGATCGCTCATTGCGCAGCACGCTCCCCGATCGTGCCGAGGATCGGCACGGCCACCACCGTCTCGACGTGCAGGATTTCCAGGCTGCCGTCCGGGCGGGCACGCATCCAGGTCTTGCTGGACGCGTCATCGGTGCCGAGATCGATACCGATCACGACGGCCTTCGGGCAGCACGGAAGGGCGACGCGCGCGCCTTCCTTTATATGGGGGATCAACTTCATCCTGGTCTCCATCTGTTCGGGAAACCGCCCGGAAGGGCCGGGCGGAAACCAGAGCAGATCAGGCCTCCTCGCCGAGGTGTGCCACGGCCTTGATCAGGCCGAGGATCTTGTGGCGCGTGTTCGCGTCCTTGATCGCGGTGAAGCCGCGGTAGAGCTGGATGCCCTCGCCGGTCATGACGAACCGCTGGATGTCGTTGACCTCTCCGCCCGCGTCGTTCGCGCCGCCGTCGGCGCCGGGCGCACCTTCGAAGAAGAAGGACGGCGCCACGTTCAGAACGCCGGCGATCGACTGGAGCCGGCTCGCGCCGACGCGATTGGTGCCCTTCTCGTATTTCTGCACCTGCTGAAACGTCACGCCGATACGCTCGGCCAGCTTCTCCTGGCTCAGGCCGATCAGCTTGCGGCGCAGGCGGATGCGGCCGCCGACATGGATATCGACAGCGTTGGCCCGCTTTATCGTTTCGGTCTTGTCGAGCATGGTCAGTCTCCTTGGACGGGCGCCTCGGGCGCGGTGGGGATGGGGGAAGTCTCCGCGCAGCGGCGGATCTGGGCCGACAGCCGCCGGAACGCGCGCCGGCGACGACGACGGCCGAGCGTCGCGGCCGCCTCGTGGAGAGCGAGCGCCGCCGCCGCGGCCGCGACGATGAGCCCGAACGACGCCATCACGCGACCTCGCCGAAGAGCGCGACAAGCTGTTCGTGGCGGTTGCGCAGCAGCAGCTCGTCGAGCACGTCCTGGCGATAGGCGGACCGGGGCGCACCGGCGTGCCAGAGGTCGATCGTCGCGGCGGCGTCGCCCTCGGCGGCGAGGTGGTAGACTTCGAAAGGGATTTCCGGCTCTTCGGCGAACGTCGTGCGACGGTCTTCCGATTCCATCGGCCCGCCGCAGGACGAGCAGCCGTCGGGGAAGAAGGTCAGGCGCTCGACCGCGCCGCAGTGGATGCAGGTCCAGAGCGTCATGGCCCGCCTCACCGGTTCAGCGCGTGGTGGCAGGTGGCAAAGCTGGCGCGCTCCATGCAGCGGTCCATGCCGGTGCCGGTGACGGCGGACATCAGGGCGAGCGAAATCGCTCCCGCAAGCAGCAGCAGGTGAGGCATTGGTTCCCCCTTCGGACCAGAAATTGCGGCGCCGCGGCGAGTTCGCTTCGACGCGGCCATGAAGCGAAAAGTTGCGTATAACTCAACTAATGTCAAGCGGCTTTGTTGCTTTTAACGCAACTTCTCCGACGACACTTCTCAAGATCCTCGTTTCTGGCGCAACGCCGCTGCGTGCGTGATTTGCCTGTATCAGGGAACGGTTCGCCGATATGCTATTGTCGCGATCGACAGCGGGCGGGCGGGCAGCGGAATCGGATGTCAATGTTGGGGAATGCATTTCGCGGCGCGGCGGCCGCGTTTCTTATCGCCGTCACACCAGCGCATGCGCTCGACTTCGAGCAGGCGACCACCCCGTCGGGCACCACCTATATCCTTGCCTCCGGCAGCATCGAACCGGATGACCACGACCGCATCGAGCGCATCCTCCACGGCGGGCTCGCCGACGAGCGTATCATCGCGTTCGATTCGCCAGGCGGCAGCCTGTGGGGCGGCGTAATGCTGGGACAGGTCCTCCGGCTCTACGGCTTCTCGACCTATGTCATGCCGGGCCACCGGTGCTTATCCGCCTGCTTCTTCGCATTCGTGGGCGGAGAGACACGGTTCGTCTATCCCGAGGGAGCGCTCGGCGTCCATCAGTTCTATGGCGGCGCCGAGGACACAAAGAGCCAGAAATTCACGCAATACTCGACGGGAGCGCTACTGGCGTTCGTGCGCGAGATGGGCGTAGCGGCGGAAGTCATCGAAATCGCGAGCCAGACCTTTCCGGACGAGATACACGTGTTCTCAGCCGAGGAGCTGACGAGGCACAATCTCTCGATCAGGCACCGGCTCGTGCCTTTCGCCGCTAAAGAAGCCCAGCGCCTGGGCATTTCAGAAGAGGAATACCGACGCCGGTGGCGGTCCTATCTCTCCTCGGAAGCCATGAAGAACTGCTTCACCCTGACCACTACGGCGCGGGACGTGTGCCTTTTCGCCGCCCGGACGATCGAAGGCCTAAAGCGCTAGGCCTCGCGACTATCTTCCGGATCTCGAGCGCGCAGGAGGTTCCGGATCGGCGTGCTGCTCGAAGAATAGCCTCAGCATCGTGATTGCCGCTTCCTTCTGCTGCTCCGTCTTGTCACGGAACATCTTCGCCATCCAGTCGTCGTCGGGGTCGCGGAACAGGTCGACCACCTCTTCGACGTCCAGGAAGTCGGCCAGCGGCTTCAGGTATTTCTCCGTCGGGATGACATCCTCAGCGAACCAGCGATGGACCGCGCCCTTGTCGGCGCCGGTCGCTCTCACGATGTCGGCCTGTTTCACGCCGCGCTTGGCCGCCCATTCCGGGATGAAATGGCGGCGGCGATCGGTTCTGTCGTCGGTGCGGTTGCTCATGGCGCAACTTTAGTCGACGCGACATTTTTTCGCGTTGGAGCCAAACTCAACATCGACCCTTGACAGAAGTTGAGTTTAAAGCAACTTTCTGCGCCATGACGCACCACCCGACCGAATCTCCGATCCGCGCCTATCGGCTCAGCCGCCGGCTGACGCTGAAGCAGTTCGGCGAACTCTTCCCCGAGCCCTACGACAAGACGACGATATTCCGCTGGGAACGCGACGGCGCGCCGCGCGACGTGCGCACCATCCTCGAAATCGAGAAGGTGACCGGCATTCCGCGGACCGCCCTGGCGCCCGAAATGTTCGACTTCTCCACCATGTCGGCGGTGTCGTGATGACCGCATCATCCCTGCCACCCTCCGCCATGCTCGCACTTCTCAACAAAGATTTCCCTCGCGAAGGCGGTTCCGCCGCCCCTCTCCGCCTTCGCTGCGGGGCGACCGGTATTGCGTCCGCCCCGCCCCCCCTCTTGCCCCGACGGGCCGGTGCCGCTCCGCGCGGCCCGCGCCCGTCGTCGCTCTCCGCTTTCCTGCGGAGCGCGTGGCAGGCCATGATCGCGACCCCTGTCCGCATCAAGCATCGCCTGATTGCCCTGCCCACGCACCGCCGCGCCCCTGCTCCCACCGCCCAGGGGCATATCTTCTCCGGCTTCCACGAAGAGGACCCCCTGTGCTTCCAACATGGCACGGGGATGCGCGGTATCTCCGCAGGAAAAAATCCGCAGGGTTGCGGCAAGCGAACCGCAATCCTTTTCGACGTCGACGGCTTCGTCAGCCACCTGCGCGGCCTCTATCCCCGCGCCACGGTGCACCACGTCGCCGCGGCGACCGGAATTTCCGCCGCCAGCGTCGAAAACTGGCTGCACCGGCGGTCACAGCCGTCGGTGCAGCACTTCTCCATCCTGATCCAGACCTTCGGCCCGGCCCTGCTCGCCGCCTGCCTCGCCTCCCCGCCCCCATGGGTCGCCGAGGCGGTGCGCACCCAGCGCCGGCGCGAGATCGACGCGCAGGTCGCCAAGCTGATCTCCGAGCGTCAGTCCTATGGCGGTGCGATGTGACGAAGTTCGGCAACCCCACTTCCGTCAGCGCGCTCCTGCGGGACGAAAGCGAGCGGCGGCTCTACGCCCTGTTCGACGACATCCGCACGCTCGACATCGGCCGGGCCGAGGCCCGCGAGCTTCTGCACGGCATGTGCCGCAGCAAGGGCTGGTGGATCCAGACCTTCGCGTCGGGTCCGAAAAAGCGGCCCCCGCACGACGTCGAAAAGGCGCGACGGCAACTCGCCGTCCTCCTCCGCCTCGAAGAATGGATGCTCCAGAAGGAGGCCGGCCATGCAGCCGATCCCGGCGGATGAGGACGACCGTGCCGCACAGGACGCCGTCGAGGGAACGATCTGGCGGCGCCCATGGGGCGCGAGGGCGAAACCGCGCGCCGAGCGGGGGGCGCCATGACGCTGGAGCACGAGCTCGTCAGCTATCACGCCGTGGTGCGCTATTGCGAGCGCATCCTCGGCGTGGCGCTGCCGGCTTCCGACGCCAGCGGGCGCGCCTGCGCCGAGGCCCACGCCCGCGCCGCCGAACTGACGCTCGACGAGGTGCGCCGGCTGATCTGGACGCCGGGCATCCGCTTCGCGAGCCGGTTCGGCGTCCGCTCGGCGAGCAACGGCACCTTCGCCGTGGCGATCTCGCAGCCCAGCGGCGTCATCACCACCGTCTACCCGCCCTTCGCCCATGACGAGCACCGGCTCCGCATCCTTTCCGAGCGCGAGCTGCGCCAGCGCGCGAAACGCAACGAACGCCGCTTCCGGCGTCGACCAACCGCCACCGTCGCAATCCTGCGCGAGGCGACACCAACCCAGGAGGAATAGACCATGTCGGATGCCCACGGCGTCGCCCGCGACCAGCTCCGCGCCTTCATCGAGCGAATCGAGCGGCTCGAGGAGGAAAAGAAGACCATCGCCGAGGACATCAAGGATGTCTACGGCGAGGCCAAGGGCGTCGGCTTCGACACCGCCGTGCTGCGCCGGGTCGTCCAGATACGCAAGCAGGACAAGGACGAGCGGATGGAGCAGGAGGCGATCCTCGACACCTATCTCCAGGCCCTCGGCATGATCGACCTGCCGGCGGAGGCATGACGCCATGGCAGCGAACGGACTTTACGGGAAATGCCCGTGCTGCGGCCACGTCTTCCTGGTCGCCCGCCTGCCGATGCCGCTCGCAGTCGCAGCGCAACTCGCCCGCCGTGCCGCGTGCGCGGAATGCGGGGCCATGCAGGGCATAACGGCTGCTCTTCCGCCGAAGGCCACGGATGCGGAGGGCCGAGCATGAACCTCGCTCTTCCGCCGACGACGGTGGAATTCACGCACTTCCATTTTTTTGCCGGCCTCGGCGCCGCGGCGAAGGGCTTCAACAAGGGCTCGGCACGCGTGGGCAATCTGCGCGCCACGTTCCGCTGCCTCGGCGGGATCGACAACGATCCGGCCGCGGTGCGCGACTTCTCCCGCCTCGCCGGCGTGCCCGGCACACTGCTCGACCTGTTCGACGAGGATCAGTATAGGGCGTTTCACGGTGCCGCACCGCCGCGCGGCTGGCAGCCCGCCACGACGGACGACATTCGCCGCGCCGCGCGTTACGAGTTCCCCGACATGGTGTTCCTCAGCGCACCGTGCAAAGGCTTCTCCGGGCTGCTTCCGGAATCGTCGTCGAAGACCGCGAAATACCAGGCGCTCAACCGCCTGACGCTGCGCGGCGTCTGGCTCATGCTGGAGACGTTCCGGGAAAAGCTGCCGAAGCTCATCATCTTCGAGAACGTCCCGCGCATCGCGACCCGCGGCCGCGGGCTGCTCGACCAGATCGTCGCGCTGCTGCGCAGCTACGGCTATGCCGTGGCCGAGACGACGCACGATTGCGGCGAGATCGGCGGGCTGGGGCAGAGCCGCAAGCGGTTCCTCCTCGTCGCCCGACACGAGGAGACCGTGCCGCCGTTCCTCTACGAGCCGGAAAAGCGCCGGCTGCGCGGCGTCGGCGAGATCCTCGAAACGCTGCCCCTGCCCGGCGACCCACGCGGCGGCCCGCTGCACCGCATCCCGGCTCTCCAATGGAAGACCTGGGTACGTCTCGCCTTCGTCGAGGCCGGCGCGGACTGGCGCTCGCTCAACAAGCTCGCGGTCGAGGACGGCGTGCTGCGGGATTTCGGGATACTGCCCGTCGGCGGCTGGCGTGACGATATCCTCGGTGTCCTGCCCTGGTGCGACACATCGAGGACGGTGACGGCGAACGCCGGGGCGACGACGGGCCGCTTCTCGGTAGCCGACCCTCGCGAGTTTGGTACGCCGCACAACGGCAGCCTCGGCGTTCGCGAATGGGACGCTCCGTCCGGTGCGGTCACCGCAAACGGCCGTCCGTCGGCGGGGTCGTTCTCGGTCGCCGATCCGCGCCCGCCGGAGGGCAGCCTCGAATACCACCAGTACGGCGTCCGCGAATGGAACGACCCGAGCGGTGCCGTGATCAATGTGAAATCGCCCGGGCAAGGCACGTTTTCGGTCGCCGATCCGCGAATGGAAGGCAAGCCGCGCTTCAACAATGTCTACCGGATCGTCGCCTGGGACGGCACGGCGCCAGCAGTGGCCGGTCCCGGCGGTCCCGCCGGCGGGCTCGCCGTCGCCGATCCGCGGCCCGCGCCGCGCGACGACTACAAGCAGACCAAGTACCGGGTGACGGCTTACGAGGAGGCGGCCGGAACGGTCATCGCGGCGTCGACCACCGGCAACGGTGCGTTCGCGGTCGCGGACCCGAGGACAACGTGGGACGACGACACCCATGGCAACAAGCTCGCCGTCACCGACTGGCGGGATCACGGCCCTACCGTCACCGGCGCGCGCTTTGGTTCCGGCGCCGGTGCCGTCGCTGATCCCCGCACCGGCTATGGCCGCGGCACGCACCAGAATATCCTTGCCGTCACGGATTGGGACGACAACGCCAAGACAGTCACCGGCGCCTGCCATGTCGCCGGCGGGGCCTTGAGCGTAGCAGATCCGCGTCCCGTGGGGCTCAACCGAAGCCGCGAGCACTACAAGACCGGCGGGCACTACGGCGTGGTGCCGTGGGAGGAAAACTCCGGCGCGGTGCCGGCATACGGGAAGTATGACCGGGGCGCCTGGTCCGTCGCCGATCCCCGCGGCGGCGCCGGCGACACGACTGACAGCCTGCCGGCACCGAGCGACCGCCTCGTCGCCGTCATCCGCGCCCTCGACGGGACGTGGCACAGGCCGTTCACCACGCTCGAGCTCGCCGCGCTGCAGAGCCTCGTCGATCCGGACGAGGTTTTCACCCTCGACGGCCAGTCCGATTCGGCGTGGCGCGAGCGCATCGGCAACGCGGTGCCACCCGACGCGGCCGAGGCAATCGCCGGCGTGATGGGGACGACGCTGCTCCTGGCAATGACCGGACAGACCTTCGTGCTGTCGAACCAGCCGATCTGGGTGCGGCCCATCGCGCTCGCGCTGGCGATCGACCAGCGGGGGAACGTGCCAGACGAACTGATGGAGGTGTAGCCCATGCGACCGATATCCGCCCTGCATCTCCCCGACATCACGCCGTGCACCATCACCACCAGCCCGCCAGAGATGCGCCTGGTATGCCCGACCGATCTCTATGTCGACGATCGCTATCAGCGCGGCCTTTCCGAGAGGTCGGTGAAGCTGCTCCGCAAGATCGTCAGCGAATGGTGCTGGACCGCCTACAAGCCGCCGGTGGTGGTGGAGGTCGAGGACCGGCTGGAGGTTATCGACGGCCAGCACACCGCCATCGGCGCAGCGACGCACGGCGGGATTCCGGCGATACCGGTCCTCGTCGTCAAGGCCGAGAGCCATGCACTGCGCGCCGGCGCCTTCGTCCGACATAACCGCGACCGCATCCAGGTCACTCCGACCCAGCTTCATACCGCGCTGGTGGCAGCGGGCGACGAGGATGCGCTGACGATCGAGCAGGTGTGCCAGCGCTCCGGCATCACGATCCTGCGCAACCCGCCGACCATGGGTCGCTTCGCCCCCGGCGAGACCGTCGCCATCTCAACGATCAACACGCTCGTTAACCGGCGCTTCTCCGCCGGGGCGCGCAAGGTACTCGAGGTGTGCCGTGCGAGCGGTGCCGCGCCGGTGCCGGCTCACATGATCAAGGCGGTGGAGCACCTGCTCTTCGCCAAGGAATACCAGGACGACATCGATGCGGAACGCATCGGCATGGTGATCAGCGCACGGGCCGACGCGCTGGAGAAGGAGGCGAAGCGCTTTTCCATCGAGCGCAAGGTGCCCTTCTGGCGCGCCTATGCCTCGGTCATCTTCATGAACCGGAGAAAGGCGCGCCATGGATGACCTGGTGCAGGCCCAGCAGCGTGAAATCGCGATGCTCCGGGAACGAGTGCGCCAGCTCGAGCACGCGCTTTCCCCCTCTGTCGTCGCCATCGATATGGCATGGCAGCTCACCTCATCGGAGGCGCGGGTGTTCGCCTGCCTCGCCACACGCGCTAAGGCGACGAAGGAAATGATCCTGCAGGCGCTCTACAGCGACCGGCCCGACGATGCTCCCGAACCCAAGATCGTCGACGTGTTCGTCTGCAAGCTGCGGAAGAAGCTAAAGCCGTTCGGGATCGAAATCACGACGGTCTGGGGGCAGGGATATTCCCTCGCAGACCGGTGCCGCTACGTCTCGGAGCCGAGGGTGGCATGAGCGCAACGAACCACACCCACGACCGCGACCTTGTAGAGGCACAACAGCGCGAGATCGACGTTCTCCGCGAGCGCCTTCGGCAGGCTCTGGAGGCGCTTGCGCCGAGCGCCTTCTCGGCTCCTGCCGGCTGGGGGCTGTGCGCCACAGAGGCGCGCATTTTCGCGCATCTGCAGACGAAGCCTCTTGTGACGAAGGCGAGCCTCATGGTCGCCGCCTATGGCCACTGGATCGACGAGATGCCCGCGCCGAACACGCTGGAATCGCACATCAGCAAGCTGCGGCGGAAAATCCGCCGGTTCGGCTACGCCATCAACAACGAGCGCGGCATGGGGTATCGGCTGATCGATCCTGCGGGAGACGTCGGCCATGTCTAGTCTGACGCGCCCCGTTCTTCGCTGGCATGGCGGCAAGTGGCGGCTCGCGCCGTGGATCATCGAGCATTTCCCGCCTCACCGTACCTATGTCGAGCCCTATGGCGGTGCCGCGAGCGTGCTGCTGCGCAAACCGATCTCCTACGGGGAGGTGTACAATGACCTGGATCAGGAAGTCGTCGACCTCTTCCGCGTGTTGCGCGACCCAGTGCGGGCCTCGACGCTGGAGGCTCTTCTTCGCCTGACGCCGTTCGCCCGAGACGAATTCCGGGAGGCATACGAGCCGACCGACGATGTCATCGAGCGGTGCCGGCGGCTGATCATCCGCTCCTTCATGGGGTTCGGATCGAATGCCCACGCCTCCGCGAAAAAGGGGCATCGCTCCACCGGCTTCCGGGCCAGATCCTCCCGGAGCGGCACGACGCCGGCGCACGACTGGGGCAACTATCCCGACGCGATGCGCGCGATGGTCAAGCGGCTTTCGAAGGTCGTCATCGAAAACCGCCCCGCCATCGAGGTCATGTCGCATCATGACCGCCCCGACACGCTGCACTATGTCGACCCGCCGTACATGCACGAGACGCGGGCTCAGGGGAACAAGTATGACCTCGGCTGGCGGATGTACCGCTACGAGATGACCAACCACGACCACGCGGAGCTGCTCGACTTCCTGCGGAACTGCGAAGGAATGGTCGTTCTCTCAGGCTACCCGGCGCCGCTCTATGACGAGCAGCTCGGCGACTGGATGCGCGTCGAGAAGATCGCGCTCGCCGATGGCGCGAGAAAGCGGACCGAGGTGCTCTGGATCAACCCCGCCGCGGCGGATGCGTTGCAGCAGCCGCGAGCCCGCCAGCTTCAGCTATACGAAGCGGAGGAACCGGTATGACCTGGTTCTTCGAGCCGCTCCTCCCGCTCCATTACGAACTGATCGTGATCGATCCGCCGTGGGGGTTTGACCTCTACAGCAAGGAGGGCGCGAAGAAGTCCGCGCTCTCCAAGTACAAGCTGATGACGGATGACGACGTCAAAGCCCTTCCCGTCGGCTCGCTCGCATCCATGGATTGCCTTCTGTACTGCTGGGCTACGGCGCCGCAGCTTCCGCTTGCCATCGACTGTGTCCGCGCGTGGGGCTTCGAATACAAGTCGGTGCTTGTCTGGCGGAAGACGACGCCATCCGGCAAGGTCCGCATGGGTACGGGCTACCGCGTTCGCACCACCGGCGAGATCGTCGTGGTCGCAACTCTCGGGAACCCGAAACAGTCTCTCATCCCCCAGACCATTTTCGACGGGATTGCCCGCGAACACAGCAGGAAGCCCGACGAGTTCTATTCGCTCTGCGATCAGGTGATGCCCTATGCGCGCCGGGCGGACGTCTTTGCCCGTCAACGCCGCGAGGGCTGGCACTCCTTCGGCGATCAGCTCGACACATTCGCAGGAGCCGCTGCATGATCCGGTGGAGCGCGCCCCTCTATGCCGCCGATCGCCGTGTCGCCTCTGTCGGCCGCGTCGAGATCGGCTATGTCGTGCCGCCCTGCCCCATCTGCGCGCATTGGCGTTGGTACCTGACGTTCAAGCATGGGCGCGCCGCCGAAGGCGACGCGATCGACGAGCACGGCGCGAAGACGAGCGTCGTGCGGGTCTGGCGCCAATGGCTCGACGATGCCCAGCTCGTCTGGGCTCCTCGCGAGGAGAGACGCCCATGACGCGCTCCCTCGACGAACAGGCCATCCGCAACGAAGTCGTCGTCAGGCTGCGCGAGCTGCTGCCCGGCGCCAGGATCATCCACGAGCTGAACGTGGCGGGACAGGGCACGAACCGGATCGACGTTGCGGCTGTGACCACGAACCATATCGTCGGCGTCGAGATCAAGTCGAAGAAGGACACGCTGAAGCGGCTCGAGGAGCAGTGGACCGCGTTCCGGAAATGCTGCCACCTCGTCATCGTCGCGGCGCATGAGAAGCATTTCGCCGAATATCGGGAGCCCTGCTACCGCGACGACGTCCCGCCCGAGATCGATCTCAACCATCCGCTCTTCCTCGGGAAGTTCGGCATGCGGGATCACGTCTGGCGCTTCCCGCCGCCTGCCCCTCTTCCCACGCCGGAGCGGCTTGGCCGGTTCACCTATCGCCAAGGCGAGTGCTGGCTGTTCGATCCCTGGCGCGACATCTTTCCGAAGCTGCCGCCGGCGAGCTGCGACCTGCTCCAGATGCTCTGGGCCACAGAACTGCAGCACGAATGCCATCGCCACGGGGTCCCCGTCGCGGCGCGCTCGACGCGATTCACGATGATCCGGGAAATGGCGCTGGGCATGAGCGGCCGCGAGGTCGCGCAGGCCGTTTGCCGCCAGCTCCGCGCCCGGACCTTCGCCGAGGCCGACCCGCCGATCGCTCTCAAATCCGGTGCCGCGCCGCCCACCGGCCCGACACAGCCATCACAGATTTCCGGAGGCACGACACCATGAGCCGACGCACCATGCCCTATCACCGCCGGTATCAGGGCGACGCGCTCCAGGGCTACCGCGGCCTGACGCTGGAGCAGCGCGGCGCCTACACGACGCTGCTCGACCTGATCTACGACCATGGCGGGCCGATCGATTTCAACGAGCGCTGGATCGCCGGCCATCTCGACGTGACGGTGAACCGCGCCAAGAAGCTCGTCGCGCAGTTGATCGAGCTGCGCAAAATCTACCTCACTCCGCGGGGCCAGATCAGCAACCATCGCTGCGAGGTCGAGATCGAAAACGCGCTGAAAATCTCCAAAAAACGCGCGGAAAGTGGCGGAAAACGCAAAGGCAACGGCACGGAAATTTCCGAAAAACCACGGAAAATCAATGCCGCCGCGAAGCATTTGCTCAGCAATTGCTCTGTAATACCAGAGCCAGAGCCATATAAAGATAGGAATACGGATAGGTCTCGTCATGGTGAGACCGGCTTTTCCCACCATGCGCTGGACGCCGTTCCCTATCGACCGCCGCCGCTGTCGCGCAACATCGGCGCTTCGCCCGCCGGCGCCTATTTCGTCGGAGGCGGGGGCCACGACCAATCCGACGGGAACCACCTCGTCGCCGCGCTCGAGCGAACCCGGCGGGACGGCCGGGGTGCGCTGCACGCCCTCATCGCCGACCGCAAACGGAGGCACTGATGGCACGCGCCCCGAAACCCGCCGGCAAATCCGGCAAGGCCAGGACCAAGGCCGCGCCGAAGGCCAAGCCGCAGCCCGCCACGCGCCGCGCGCGGAAGATCGGCAAGACCGCCCCGCCGGTGCGCCACGGGCCGCCGTGGGACGAACGCTTCGTCGTCACCGCCGGCACGATCGTGGCGCTCGGCGGCAGCGACGAGCAGGTCGCCGAGGCGCTGGGCTGCGACCTCGACGACATCGCCTTCTGGCGCGAGGAGCATCCGGCCTTCGACCGGGCCTTCGAACGCGACCCGCGCACCGGCGGCCGTCCGACGCTGTGGGACGATCGCAACGTAGAGATCGCCAAGGGGCTGGCGAAGCTCGGCGCGACCGACCTCGACGTGGCGCAGGCCTTCGGCGTCTCGGTCCGCACGATCCACCGCTGGAAGCTCGAATATCCCGAGTTCGCCGAGGCGCTCAGGCTCGGCAAGGAGGAGGCCGACAGTCTGGTCGAGCAGAGCCTGTTCAAGCGGGCGACCGGGTACACGTTCGACAGCGAGAAGATCGTCACCGCCGGCGGCGTGGTGCAGCGCGTCGAGACGATGCAGCACGTGCCGCCCGACACCACGGCTGCGATTTTCTGGCTCAAGAACCGGAAGGCCGCCGACTGGCGCGACACCAAGAACCTGAAGCATGGCGTCGATGAAGACGATCCGCTCGCCGATTTCCTCAAGGAGATCGGCGGCAGGACCTTCAAGCCCGTGGATAAGTGATGGCGGAGCAGCTCTACCAGCACCTCGCAGGTCTCTCCCGGGCCGAGTTGACGGAACGGCTGAAGGACCCGCACTGGCGCATCCGGAACCTCTACTACATCAAGGACAAGCAGGGCAAAACCGTCCTGTTCAAGCCGAACGAGGTGCAGGAAAAATTCATCGCCGAGCTCTGGTACCGCAACGTGGTGCCGAAAGCGCGGCAGCGCGGGTTCAGCACCGTCGTCCAGCTCATGATGCTCGACGCGTGCCTGTTCAACCAGGACACCACTGCGGCGATCATCGCCCAGGACCAGGTAACCGCATCGAAGATCATGCGGGAAAAAATCGAGTTCGCTTACGAGCGGCTGCCCGATTTCCTGCGGCGCCTGATCCCGCTGACGAAGGACAACGTCACCGAAAAGGTCTTCTCCAACGGCTCGTCGATCACGGTTTCCACCTCGGCGCGCGGCACCACGCTGTCCTGGCTGCACGTCTCGGAATTCGGCGTGATCTGCTTCCAGTCACCGCTGAAGGCCGACGAGATCATCACCGGCGCACTGCCGGCGGCCGAAGCGGGCATCACCGTCATCGAATCGACGGCCAAGGGCCGCGACGGCGAGTATTACAAGATCGTGCAGACCGCGAAGGCGAATGCCGAGGCCGGCAAGAAGCTGACGAAGGCGGAATACAAGCTGCATTTCGCGTCATGGTGGGATGCCGATGAATACGAGCTCGACCCCGAGGGCGTGATCATCACGGCGAAGGACCACCAATATTTCGACGAGAAGGAGCGGGAAATCGGTCGCCCGCTCCCTGCCCGCAAGCGGGCCTGGTACGTCTCGACCCGGGACAACACTTTCGGCGGCGACGAAGAGAAGATGTGGTCGGAGTATCCGACGACGCTCGACGAGGCGTTCAAGGTCTCGACCGAGGGCGTCTATCTCGCCAAGCAGCTCACGACGGCGCGCCAGCAGAGCCGCATCGGCCGCTTCCCCTATCGGCCCGGGATTCCGGTCAACACGTTCTGGGACCTCGGGGTCGATGACGACATCGCCATCTGGTTCCATCAGACCGTCGGCGCGATGGATCATTTCATCGACTATTTCGAGTGCAGCAACGAGGCCTATGATTTCGTCGTCCGCGCGATGCAGGCCAAGGGCTATATCTGGGGCCGGCACTACCTGCCGCACGACGGCGACCAGCGCCGTCCCGGCCAGATCTCGCTGCAGACGCCGCGCGACATGCTCGAAGGCCTCGGGCTCTCCCAGATCGTCATCGTCCCGCGCACCGCCGACCTCGTGGCGATCGGAATTCAGGAGCTGCGCGCCGATTTCGCGACCTATTGCTTCGACGAGGAGAAGTGCTCGCCGGGTCTCGTCCATCTGGAGAACTACCGCAAGGCCTGGAACCAGGGCATGGGCGTCTGGTCCGAGTATCCCGCCAAGAACGGCCACCAGCACGCCGCCGACGCTATCCGCCAGAAGGCGCAGGCGAGCGACATGGTGCGCCGCCACGCGCTTTCGACGGGCAGCACGGTGCCGCGCCGACGCAACCGCTCTGGAATGGCGGTCTGAGCCGCCGGAAAGGAAGACATGTCAATCATCGCCTATCGGAACGGGGTAATCGCGGCGGACACCGGCGGCTGGGTCGGCGACGCCAAGCATCCGTTTTCCCGAAAGATCACCATCGGCGCCGACGGGACGCTCTACGGAACCATCGGCCACGCGCCGGAGTGTGCCCGCTTCATCGAATGGGTGGAGACCGGCCGTCCCGGCCCGATGCCCATGGCGGAAAAGCTGCCGGGCCAGGAATCCTCCTTCGTGGTCATGGTCGTTTCGCCCGGAGGGCTCATCTCGCTCATCTCGGCCTGGGGCGAGGAGCCCCTCTACACCGCGGACTATTTCGCGATCGGCGGCGCCGCCGCCGTCGCACTCGGCGCGCTCCATGCCGGCGCCGACGCCTATGGCGCGGTCCAAGCCGCCATCGTCCATTCCAGCAGCGCCACCGGCAGCATCCATCGCCTATCCCGCCCCAGACCAGGAGAAAAAGCATGACACCCGATCTCGACCTCTCGCGCCGCGTCTGGACTTTTCGCCGCGACGGCGTTACCGCTATTGGCACCTGGCTACGGGTGGAAGGCCGCTTCCGTCCGTGCATGGTCCTTATTCCGGCGGACAGGGAATATGACGACAGGCTGACGCCGTGCGTGGTCACGATGGACCGTGCATGGATCTGGTCGGAAGAAGTCGGCGATCCCGCTGAAGCCGCTCGCACCGCGTATCAGTTCGCGGCTTGCCTCGGTCTCAACGAGCACAACCCCCGTACCGTCATCCGGCTCGCGATGTTCATCGCAGACCATCTCGGCGACCTCCTGTCGATCCCCCCCTATCAGAACAACGACGTCGAGACCGTGGCGGAAATCACCATGGTCGACACGAAAACAGGCCGGACCATAGAGACCGAGCTGAAGGAATAGCATGTTCGACCTCGCCGCCGACGACGGATCCGTCAGAAAGAAGCGCTACAAGTCCCCCCTGCCGGACAGCCCGGCGCCGGCGCGGCGCCGGGCAGGAAATGCGCTCGACAGCGCGAAGAACGTCCGCCTGCATCACGATCTCCTCGGCCTCTACACGCGGGAGATGGATCGGCAGGCCGAATCCCGCCGCGACATGGCCAAGGACGAGGATATCTACGACAATATCCAGTGGGATGAAGCGGATGCCGCGCAGGTCGAAGGCCGCGGCCAGGTCCCCCTCGTCTTCAACGTCACGGCGACTTCGATCGATTGGGTTCTCGGCACGGAGAAGCGCGCCCGCACGGATTTCAAGGTGCTGCCGCGCCGCAAGGAGGACGGGCAGCCCGCCCAGCGCAAGAGCGAGTTGCTCAAGTACCTGTCCGACGTCAACCATTCCACCTTCGCGGTCTCGCGCGCGTTCGAAGATGCGGCAAAAGTCGGCATCGGCTGGATGGAGGACGGCTATCAGGGAGACGAGGAAGGCGAGCCGCTTTTCTCGCGCTATGAATCGTGGCGCAACATCCTCTGGGACAGTTCCTCCGTCGAGCCGTCGCTGTCGGACGCGCGCTATGTTTTCCGGTCCAAGTGGCTCGACCTGGACGTCGCCTGCGCCCTTTTCCCCAAGCGCCGTTCGCTCCTTCAGCGCAGCGTCGACGACGCGGACAACTTCGCCATGGTCGACGGCTACGGCGACGAGGCGATGGACGGACCCGAGCTGGAGGCCCAGGGCAAGGGCCTCCACAGCAGCTACACGTCCGACAACGTCACCGGCTATCAGCGTCGGCGCGTGCGCATCATCGAGGCGTGGGTGCGGATGCCCGTGACGGCCGAGCGGATTTCCGGCGGCACCTTCGGCGGCGAGCTGTTCGATCCGCTCTCGCGCGGCCATGTGGAGGCGATCGAGCAGGGCGACGGGGAAGTCATCCAGAAGCCCGGCATGCGCATGTATGTCGCGCTCTTCACGACGGCCGGTATGCTCTGGCTCTCTCCCTCGCCGTACCGTCACAACCAGTTTCCTTTCACCCCCATCTGGAACAAGCGCCGAGGCCGCGACGGCATGCCCTACGGGCTCGTGCGCAACGTTCGCGACATCCAGATCGACATCAACAAGCGGGCCAGCAAGGCGTTGCACATCCTGTCGACCAACAAGGTCGTCATCGACGAGGACACCATCCCCGCCAGCACGACGGTCGAGGAGTTCCTCGATGAGGTCGCGCGCCCCGATGGCGTCATCGTCAAGACGCGAGGGTCGCACCTGGAGCTCAACGCCGACCGCGACCTGAGCCAATGGCAACTCGAGCTGATGTCGCGCAACATCAACATGGTGCAGCAGGTCGGCGGCGTGACGGACGAGAACCTCGGCCGCAGCACGAACGCCGTGTCCGGCGTCGCGATCCAGGCACGCCAGGAGCAGGGCGCGCTCGCCACCGCCAAGCTCTTCGACAATCACCGCTTCGCCCAGCAGCTCCGCGGCGAGAAGATCCTCGCCAACATCGAGCAGTTCATGTCGGAGCAGAAGATGTTCCGGATCACGAATATGCGCGGGAAGCCGGAATACGTCACCGTCAACGACGGGCTGCCCGAAAACGACATCGTCCGGACCAAGGCGGATTATGTCATCGACGAGGCCGACTGGCGCGCCAGCGTGCGGCAGGCGCAGGTGGACAGCCTGCTCGATCTGCTCGCCAAGCTCGCCCCCGTGGCGCCGCAACTCGCCGTCGCCGTGCTCGACCTCATCGTCGAGGCGATGGACATCCCGCAGCGCGACGAGCTCGTCAAGCGCATCCGCCAGGTGACGGGCATGCGCGATCCGGACGCGACCGACGAAAGCCCCGAGGATATCGCGAAGGCGCAGGCCGCCCAGCAACAGCAGGAGCTCATCCTGCGCGACGCGCTCGCCTCCATCGCCAAGAAGGAGGCGGAGGCGGCGAGGAACCAGGCACAGGCCGGCGAGATCAAGGCCCGAACGGCGCTTTCGAACGTCGGGGCGCAGAAATCGGCATTGGAAGCGGCCGGCACGGCCGCAGCCGTACCCTCGCTCGCCGACATCGCCGACCACATCCTGCACGAGGCGGGATTTGTCTCCCGCACCGAGGGCGAGGAAACCATGAAGACCCTCGCCACGCAGGCCGCCGCGCAGCAACAGGCGGCGGCGCAGGCTGCGCCACCCGACCAACCCACCCACGAAACCGCAATCGGCCTTGGCTGAGAAAGGACGCACGATGCCTCCCAAACCGAGTGATGATGATCTGGACCTGCTGACCGAAGAGGAACGGCAGGGACTGCTCGACGACGCGATCGTCGATGAAGGGCTGGACGATGACGCCGGCGACGACGAGGACGGCGGCAGCGATGCTGGCGCCGGCGAGAGCGACGACGGCGCAGCCGCGGCCGCAACCGAGAGCGGCGACGCCGGCAGCGGCGAGCCGGACGGCGGCGACGAGGCCGACGAGCAGTCCGCCGACGCGGGCGGTGCGGATGCGGCAGCAGCGGCAGCCGCGGACGCAGTGGCAGCGGCGGCGGCGGCGGATACGGGCGCGGCGGCCGTCGCGGAGCCGGAGGAGCGCGCGGCGAGCTGGATCCTGCCGCCCGAGCTCGGGCAGAAGATCGATGAGCTCGACAAGGCGCGTGACGCGCTTGCCGAGCAATTCGATGACGGGGAACTGACCGCGAAGGAGTATCGCGAGAAGCTCAAGCCGATCGAGAAGGAGCTCGACGAGCTCAAGGATCGGCGCACCGCGGCGAATGTCGAGCGCGATCTGGAAATCCGTCGGTACAAGACCGAAACCGTGCCGGGCTTTCTCGAAGCACATCCGGAATACGCCGATCCGGAATCGCCGCTCTACACCATGCTCGACCAGACCCTGCGCAAGCTCCAGCAGTCGTCGCGCGACCCGCTGTCCCCGCGCCTTCTGGAGCGCGCGCACGAGCAGATCGCCGGCCAGGTCCGCAAGGCCTTCGGCGTCGATGTCACGGCGCCCAAGCCGAAGGACCCGAACCCGAAGCCGGCCGCGCCCAAGCGCGAGATCCCGCCGACGCTGGCCAACGTGCCGACGTCCGACATCACGGATGCCGACGACGGCGGCGAGTTCGCCTATCTCGACCGTCTCGCGACCCAGGACGTCGAGAAATACGAGGCCGCGCTTGCCAAGATGTCCGACGAGGCGCGCGAGCGCTATCTCGCGCAGTAGGCCACGGCATGCTGCGATTGACCGTCAAGGTGGGACAGCAGGTCCAGATCGAAGGCGTCGGCACAATCCATGTCGACGAGAAATCGGGCCGCTGCGTCAAGCTCGGCTTCGAGACAGAGTACGGCCCGATCCGCATCGTCGATGCGGAGGGCGACCGGCGGCCCACCGAGCAGCGGCCGCACGCGGACTGATCCACCAGGGCGCATGAGTGCCCGTCTCCGCAGTCTTCCCACCGGTTTTGTCACGCCCTAAAGGGGCCGAATAACCACCAGTCGACGAGTTACTGGAAGAGTGGGACGCTTCTCTGCGTTGAGTTGTTCGCCATCCCCAACGACTGCACGGCCAGTTGTTCCTGGACACGCAGAGCCTTCAGCTTGGAGGACTCTTCGTTCAGATCCGCGTCGACAAGTTGGCCGATGCCACGATTGTTGGCGTCGACAAGGTTTCGGACAAAGGTCCTGTTTTCCTCGTCACGAGCCGTTGAAGCTCCAAGGTATGCAGGGATATCCGACCGCACGATGTCCGATTTCGCCTGATCCTGGGTATCTCTGATCTCACGGTATGCGTTCAACAATGCCTCGACGAGCGTCTTGATAGCGTCGAGCTGCATCCGCATCTGCTCCTTTTGGCTTTGCTCCATCTGAGAAGCCGAGTCCAATTGCCCGTCAGAGCCAGCGGTCAGTAAAGCGGTCAGGCCTCCTATGCCTTGGGTCCTCAGGCTTTCAGGCGAACCGGAAGCAGGAGAATCGACCGCCGGTTTCGTGGGCTGGTGAGTGCTTCCGATCTCGCGGACGCGCGAAGGTGCATCGCTCATGCGCAATGCTGTTCCGACTGAGGCAACTAACATCGTAAACCCTTTGAAGAAAATGCTCGCAGCGACATCATGCTGCTTATCAAGGTGTCATGCCCATGCGCACTCAACCATAGAGTTTTCAATGGTACGTCAAATCAATCGGTAAAATGCGATGGGTTGGTCGCGTCATTCACCAATGGCATTCATCCGCGACATCTGGCCGGAAACGAGCAAGACGGACAGAAAGACGGTAGTTTCGGCGGGGAGAATGGCGGTGACCGGCTCGCCAGAAGCTGCCCAGCGATACTCGCACTCGACGAAGTTGATGAACTGGTTGGCGTCCGAGTTTGCTGCCCGTCGTCCAGTGCCACGCATCGGCAGATGGATGGTGACGCTGCGACAGGAGGCAACAAGCTAGATCAGCGTCACGAGAACCATGGCCGCCGCGCCAGCGTTCGCCACGGCGGCGGCCACGATCCACCATAGGGAACGCCTTAGGCAGGCGAGCAGCGACAGGAGAAGGGCCGTTGCGGAGCTAGTGCAGAGCATCACTTGAAGCTCAATTAACGAGTTCTTATCTATCAGCAATTGCAATCCCGTTTTTCAGAAAGGATTTCAAATGAACGACAATTTGCTGCGCGCGCTCTACGAAACCAAACGCCAGTCCTTCCTCCTGGGCTTCATCCAAGCACCGGATCGCTTTGATAGCGCGCTGGCATTCGCCTACCAGCATCGCATCGAGCCCATATTTCATGAGCAAACGGCTCGTGAAATCTACGGCGGCGACCCCTTTTCGTCCGTCTACGCTATCGACGCTGCGTTTGTAGATTCGGTCTCGAAATACATCGACGCCAACAGCGACGAGAAGAAATCCGAGAATCTTACTTTTTGCAAGATGGAGGATGAGTTTGGTGGGCGAGCGGTCCGCATGAAGCTGCGCTACGCCCTTGAATACATTCAGCTTTCCGAGCGCTTCGAACAGTCCGACTTTGAAGCGATCTTGCGCCACGCGCCGGCGGAGGCGAAGAAACTCGTCACGGAATTCACGCCGCAGGATGTCGATTTCGGGTAGAATCTCCCGCACTACGCTTCGGAGGTAGGCGCCCCGGACGGATGGCGGGGCGCCATCTTGTAACGGCGGGCGTAGTTCGTCGTGAAGCCGGTCGGCCTTCGCGCTTCCCAACTCCTCCGCCTCAATCTATAACGGCTGTTGTCCGTTCCGCGCATGAGTGCGGCTCTCGATCAGGAGCCCGCGCATGCCCATCGTCCTCGGTCTCGGCGGCGACGCCGAATGGAACGACCCGCTCAACTTCTATGGCGGCACGACGCCGACGTTCGGCCTCGGCGGTGAGCAGCAGACCGGGTCCGCGACCAGAACCGCTCCGATTCCCAGCATGTCGGACCGGGATTATTCCGACCTGGTCGACACCGTCATCGCCGAGGCCGTCGGCGAGGGCGACGAGGGCATGGCGGCCGTCGCGAGCGTCATCCGAAACCGCGCCAGCGTGCGCGGGAAGTCGGCCGGGGAGATCGTCCGCGAGCCGCGCCAGTTCACCGGCTACGAGAACCCCGGCGCCGACGTGCGCAAGGCGCAGCAGGATCCTGCGACCCGCGCCCGCGCCGCGGCGATCGTCGACGGCGTCTTCGGAGGAACCGTGCCTGACCCGACCGGCGGCGCGGACCACTACCATGCCAGCAGCGTCTCACCCGACTGGTCGCAGGCAATGCCCGAGACCGGACGCATCGGGCGGCATATCTTCTACGCCTCCGGCAAGCGGCCCGGCAACGCCGCGGAGGCGATCGAGGAGATCGCACCCGAGCAGGTGTCGCTCGGCCTCGACACAGGTGACGAGCCGGCGCTCGCCGGCAGGGACGGGGCTCGCGTCCCGAACCCGAAGGCGAAGGGGCTTGCCCGGCTCGTGTCCGAGAAGCCCGCGGCGAAGAACAGCGGCGGCGGCAGGCTGAATTTCGTGCACCCCGGACAGGAGGCGATCAATCCCGCCTTCGCTTCGATCCTCACCGAAACCTCGGCAGAGCTGGGACGCGATTTCACGATCACGTCCGGATACCGCTCGCCCAGCCATCGCGTCGAGCGGCGCAAGAAGTCGCCGGGCCAGCACAGCCATCGTACCGCCGCCGACATTTCCATGCGCGGCATGAGCGACGCCGAGCGCGCCGAACTCGTGCGCCGCCTCCATGCGCGCGGCGTGAAGCGGTTCGGGACCTATTCCGGCTCGCCCGACATGCTGCACGTCGACATGAAGGATCAGCGCGGAGACGGCTCCGCCTGGTTCATGCACGATACGACGAACGCCCGGCTGAGCAAGGCGCCGGCTTGGTTCCGCGAGATTGCCGCCAATCCGGGCGCGATATCCGCGAAGGTCGCAGACGGTCAGTCGTCCCGGCCGTCCATCGTCATCGACGAGAACTTCAAGCCGGCCGACGCGCTCGGGATCTACGGCGGCGAGAACCCCTTCGCCGCCGAGGCCGAAGCCATCCGCCAAGCCAAGGAAGAGGCTGCAGCACGGTCCGAGCGCGAGCGGGCCGACGCCCGGATCGCGGCGGCAAACGACGCGGCGGGCGGCCTCCAGCGCGAGCTCGCCGCCGAAAGCCCGGACCGCTACCAGCTCATTGACGAAGACGAGTTGCCCGAGTGGCAGCAGCGCTGGGAGGAGGAGAACCGGTCCGGCGGCGTCGGCGGCGACGTCGGTCGCATCGTCGGCACCGGCAACGCGAACCTCGGCCTCGCCGTCCGCGAAGCCGTCGGTATGATCCCGGGCGTCGGCGACCATGTCGTCAGCACCCTCGACGCGATCGACGAATGGGTTACCGGCAAGCCGGTCGCGCAGCGGCTCCGCGAATATTCCGAGCGGGCCGGCGCCTCCGTCACCGCACCGCAGGCCGAGGCCGACGCGAAGACTTGGTGGGACAGCGAGCGCGGTACCTTCGGTCCGGCCTGGAGCGATCCGCGCAGCTATCTCCGCGCCGTCGGCGAGAGCGCGCCCGGCACGGTGGTCACCATGCTGCCCGGCGGCGTGCTGGCCCGTGGCTCGTATCTGTCGGCCGTCGCATCGGGTACGAGCCAGCGTGCCGCCGCCGCCGCTGCGGCCCGCACCGCGACGATCGCCGGCGCCATCTCCGAGGGCATGCTCGGCGGCGCCGACGCGTCGATCGCGGTAAAAGAGCAGATCGCAAGACTGCCGGCCGACCTCGTCGCGCAGTCCGACGCGGTCAAGGCCATGGTCGCCGGCGGCATGTCGCAGGAGGAGGCGATCAAGGCCGTCACTGAGGACGCCAGCGTGCAGGCCTTCCTGATGGCGGGCGCGGCGACAGGCGCATTCGGCGGCATGGGCGACCGCGCCCTTGCCAAGATCCTCGCCGAAGGTGTCGGCGGCACCGTCGCGCAGCGGATCCTGCGCGGTGCGGCCCGGGGTGCCGTCGCGGAGGGCCTGCTCGAGGAAGCGCCGCAGGGCGCCGCGCAGACCATCGCCCAGAACCGGGCGGTGCAGACCGTCAACCCCGACCAGGATCTGACCGAAGGCGTCGGCGAGGCCGTGGCCGGCGGTATCGCGGCGGGCGGCGTCATGGGCGGCGGCATGGGGGCCGCCGGCGGTGCCGCGAGCCCGAGCGCGGGAAGCGATATTGATCTGCCGGCACAGACCGGGACTGCCGGCGAGCTGCCGGACCCGGAATCCCGGGGCGGGCCGCTGCGTCGCGCCGTCGATCATGCCGCAAGTCGCGAGCGCGAGAGGGCGCCCGTCACGGCGCCGCTGGATACGACCGGGGCCGGCGTGACGGCGGACGGACGGCCGGAGATCGGCGCGACGGTGCGCGTCGACGCGGACGGGCTCGACCCCTTCATGGCGCGGATCGACGGCTACGAGGGCGACGAGGCGGTCATCATCGACAGCAGCAGCGGCGAAATCTATCAGGTCCCGATCGAGAACATCACGCAGATCGCACCCGCGGTCGGCGCCGACCCGTCCCGCCGCGCCGATCCCCTCCCCGTGGAATCGGGCGACCCGGCGCTAGAGCCTCTCGACCCGCAGCCCGGCGTCACGACCTCGGAAATCCCGCCGAGCACCGAGGATATGCCGGCGGACGAGAAGCGGCCCTATCGGCCGCGGCCCGGCGAGCGCGTCATCATCGACACGCCCGAGACAGGCCGCCGCGCGGTCCGGATCGAGCGCTACGAGGAGAACGGGCGGGAGGCCGTCGTGGTCGACGACGACGGGACCGCGCTGCAGGTGCCGGTCGATCGGCTCTCCGTCAGCAAGCTCACTCCGTCCGAGGTCGAGGCGCAGGAACTGGAGCGCAACCCTCCGGTCGAGCGCGAAATCGGCGACGCCGGGCCGAACAGCCGGCGTATCGGCGACAAGACCCTTGTGCTGCCCGACGACAACCACGCCCGGCTCTACGACCTCGCCCGCGAGCAGGTCATCGCCAAGCGGCTCGGCGGCACCTCTCAGGTCGACATGGCCAGTGTCCTGCCCGCGGAGCGCAAGCGGCTCGCAGACGCCTTCGGCGTCGCCGTCGAGGACATCGCCGCGATGGCCGATGACTACCGGTACCGGGCCGAGCGCGCCGCGAAGGAGGCGAAATCCCGCCTGCCCGTGAAGATGCACGCGGTCAACGAGCGACTGCTCAAGCAGCGCCAGGCGGCCCGCGCGCGGCAGGAGGCCTCGGCGCCGGGCGCGGTGGATGACGGCGCGCAGTGGTGGGACGTCGACCTGACCCAGGTCGGGCGCCGCGACGTGCTGGCCCGAGCCGGCGTCAAGCGGCCGGACCGCGTCATGTGGCGGAACCTCACGCCGGGCATCAAGGCCAAGCTGCTCTCCGTACGCGACGCGCAGCGCGAGGCCGAGCGGATCGCGAGCGACATCGGTACGGTGACGGATGCTGCGGCGCACGAGGCCGCCACCTCGCCGGCCAACGACCTGCCCGAGCCGTCCCAGGCGCAGAAGGAGGCCGGAAACTATAAGGTCGGGCGCATCAGGCTCGGCGGGCTCGACATCTCGATCGAGAACCCGGCGGGCTCCGAGCGCAAGGGCGTCTCTGCCTCCGGCAAGGCCTGGTCCGTCACGATGAAGAGCCATTACGGCTACATCCGCGGCACGGTCGGCCGCGACAAGGATCACATCGACATCTTCGTGAAGCCGGGAACCGAGGCGATCGACGATGACGCGCCGGTCTTCGTCGTCGACCAGCGCGATCCGGCGCGCGGCCGGTTCGACGAGCACAAGGTCATGGCCGGCTACACCAACGAGGAGGAAGCGCGCGCCGCCTATCTCGAAAACTACACCAAGGGCTGGACCGGGCTCGGCTCGATCACGCCGACCACCATGGCGGATTTCAAGGCGTGGCTGCGGTCCGGCAAGACCGCCGAGCCCTTCGCGACGAAATGGTTCGCCTCGCGCGAGAAGGCAGAGGCCCACATCGCGAGAGGCAAGCTCGGAGACACGCATCACGTCGTCCAGAACGGCAAGCGCTTCGAGATCCGGGAGAAGGCGAAGGAACACCAGCCGTCGCCGGCTGAGCCGCGCGATACCGGGCGCGAGAGACGCTCCGACGTCAGCAGGTCCGAGGTACGAGACGTTCTGCGCTCCAAGGAATTCAGGCAGGCCTACGCCGAGATCGCACAGAGCCAGATGGGCACTCCGCATCCGGACAGTCCCGTGGCCTACGAAATGGTCCGCGGCTGGCTGGACGAGAAGGCGGGGCGCCCGCCAACGCACCAGGAGGTGCCGTATTTCCGCGGCGGGGTCGACCCGATCGAGCCCTACTACATGGGATATGCCGCCGCGCGCTACGGCAAGGCTCGCGTCATCCGGGCCTCGACCCAGGAGGCTGCTTACCAGGAGCTGTCGCAGTCTCGCCCGGGGCCTGAAGCGACCAAGACCAAGGCGGCCAGAACACCTGCGAAGCCCAAGCCGGACATCTCCGCCAACACGATCTTCACCGATGACGCGGCCGAGAAGGCGCGAGCGCTGCTCCGCCGCAAGCTCGCCGGTAACACGCTGAACAGCGGCATCGACCCCGAGCTGCTCCAAGCGGGCATCACGCTCGCCGGCTACCACATCGAGAAAGGGGCGCGCACCTTCGCCGCATATGCGAAAGCGATGCTGGCGGACCTCGGCGAAGGTGCGCGTCCCTACCTGAAATCGTGGTATATGGGGGTCAAGTACGATCCGCGCGCCGCTGCGTTCGACGGCATGTCCAGCGCGGCCGAAGTGGAAGCCGCCGACGTCGACAAGATCGGGAGCACGATCGATGAACCTGCAGAACTGGATCAGCCTGGGCCGCGAGCACTGGAAGGAACACCTTCCGAACCGGTACCAGGAACTGAAAGCGGCCGGGACGCTGGAAACGGCGCTGAAGGACGCGGCCGAGCAGACGTATCGCGAGGTGGATCAGCTCGAACGGAGCGGGTTCCAGCCCGACGAGGCGTGGCAGATGGTCAGGGAGACCTACTTGCTGCTGCCGCCGGAGAACGCGCCGAGGACGGAGACCAGCGGGACGCCGGTGACGCATCGGCTCGACGCCGCCGCCCGGACGGGCAGCCGGACGCTCGACGTGACGTAGACGAAGGCCCGTTCGGCCCCATCCTCCGCGGATATGAGGGCCGGTGGCGAGACGCCGCGCTGGAACTCGAGCGCCGGCAGACCGGAGACGCCGTCGGCGCGCTGTCTCACCCGGACGTGGGCCCGATCGATCTCGTCTGGGGCAACGCCGGCACCAACCAGCACAACGGCGCAGGCCTCGCCAAGCTGCTTGCATGGCATCCCGAGGTCCTCACCGATCTACAGGGCTTCATCGACGGGCTGCACGTCGACGAGGCGCAGCGTAGCCCACGCCGCATCCAGCTCATCGACGAGACGGGCCGCGCCGGCGTCAGGCTCGATTTCGACGGCACGGCCAAGACATGGCTGCTGACGGCTTTCCGAACCGATGTGCCGCGCCGATCGGACCGATCGACGGCCACGCTGCAGGATCTGTGGAAGGGAGAAAATGCCGGCAGGGACGCCAGGTCAGACACCGCCCCTGCGAAACCGTCGGATGCCAACGCTAGCCGACGAACCGGCGCGAAAAATGTAGCATCGAACGCGGCCGAAGTCCAATCCGCCGCCGTGCCGGCGCAGGCTCGACCGGTCGACTACGTCATCACCGACGCCGACGAGCTCGGCACCGGCGGCCAGAAGGCGAAATTCGCAACGAACGTCCGCGCCATCAAGCTCCTGCGCCGTCTGGAAGAGGAGAAACGCCCCGCCACACGCGACGAGCAGTCGGTGCTGGCCAAATGGGTCGGCTGGGGCGGACTGCGCGCCGCCTTTCCCCGCGAGGACGGTAGCGTCGCCGGGGGCTGGGAGAAGGAAGCCGCCGAGCTCAAGGCGCTGCTCTCCCCGGAAGAGTATTCCGCCGCCGAATCCTCGACGCGCAACGCGCATTACACGGCGCCGGAGGTCGTCTCCGCGATATGGGACATCATGCGCCGGCTCGGGTTCAGGGGCGGCCAGATGCTGGAGCCGTCAGTCGGTGCCGGCAACTTCCTCGGACTGATGCCGGGCGACCTGCGTAGCGGAACGGCGATCACCGGCGTCGAGCTGGACCGGATCACCGGCAGCATCGCGAAGCACCTGTATCCGACCGCGAACATCCAGGCTCCGATAGGCTTCGAGAAGCTCACCGTGCCCGATGATCATTTCGACGTTGTCGCCGGCAACCCGCCCTTCGGGTCGGAGCGGCTCTACGACCGTCAGCGCCGGCACCTCAACAAGTTCTCGATCCACAACTTCTTCATCGCGAAATCGGTCGAAGCGCTCCGCCCGGGTGGGGTGCTGGCCATGGTGGTGACGAACCGCTTCCTCGACGGCGCGAACGCCGCCGCCCGCCAGCACATCGCCAAGAGCGCCGATCTCGTTGGCGCGATCCGCCTTCCGAATAATGCGTTCCTCAGGAACGCCGGCACCGAAGTTACAACGGATATCGTGCTGCTGCGCCGGCGCCAGGATGGCGACACGGCCGACAAGCGGTGGGTCGAGGTCGGCACATGGACCGGCCGCGACGGCAAGCCGGTGCCGCTCAACCGCTACTTCATCGACAATCCCGACATGATGCTGGGCGATTTCGGCGCCTTCGGCACCATGTACGGCCCGGACGATCCCGCCCTCGTCGCGCGAGACGGTGCAGATCTCGCCGCCGATCTCGCTGAGGCCGTCCGCAGCCTTCCCGAGAACGTCATGCCGGCGGCCGGCGCTCCGGTGGCACAGGAAGCCGTCACCGTGCCCGAAACGGTGTCCGACGTGGAGGTCGGCACGATGTTTTCCGCGCCCGACGGGACGGTACATGTCCGTCTGCCGGATCATATCGGCCAGTCGCGTTCCGAAGCCGTCGCCTTCCCGAACGAGACCGCACGCGAGCGCGTCGCCGGCATGGTGCGGGTGCGGGATGCCTTCGCCAAGCTCCGGCGGGCGCAGATCGACGAGCGCGCCACCGACGGTCAGGTCGAGAACCTGCGCAAGCGCCTGAACGTCCTCTACGACGGTTTCGTCAAGAAGCACGGCCCGATCAATGCGGACGTGAACAAGCGGCTGTTCCGAGACGACCCGACGTGGCCACAGATCAGTGCGCTCGAACACTCATTCGACAAGGGCGTGAGCGCCACCATGGCGAAGAAGACCGGCGAGACGGCGAAGCCGCCGTCCGCCGGGAAATCCGCCATCTTCACGCGGCGCACCCAACAGCCCTACCGCCGGCCGACGAGCGCGGCGAGCGCCAAGGATGCGCTGGCGACGGTGCTCAACGACCATGGCCGCGTCAACCTCGACGCCATGTCCGCCCTTTATGGCAAACCCGTCGAGGCCATCATCGACGAGCTCGGGCCCCTGCTGTTCCGCACGCCCGCGGGCGCCTACGAGACAGCCGACCATTATCTTTCCAGGAACGTGAAGGCGAAGCTCGCGGAGGCGGAACGCGCCGCCGAGCGCGACCCGGCCTTCCGGCGCAACGTCGCCGCGCTGCGCGACGTCATCCCCGCCGACATCGAGGCTGTCGACATCGACGTCAAGCCGGGTGCGCCCTGGCTTCCCGCCCGCCATGTCGCCGACTTCATCACCCATATCGCCGGCTCGGCTTCTTCCGCCGGCAGCAAGGCCGTCTACTCCCGCGCCAACGCCCGATGGGAAATCGACGTGCCCAGCGTGTCGGCCGCCGCCGCCACGATGTACGGCACCGATCGAGCCGGTGTCGGAACGGTCCTCAGCGCCGTGCTCAACGGCCAGCAGATCACCGTCCACGATCGGACGAGCGACGGCAAGTCGGTGGTCAACCAGGCCGCCACGGATGCCGCGAACGAAAAGGCGGAACGCGTCAAGGCGGAATGGCGACGCTGGCTGTGGGCCGACGACACCCGGCGGGCGGAGCTGGCGCGCCTTTACAACGACACGTTCAACACCGACGTCGAGCGGACCTATGACGGTTCGCACCTGACCTTTCCGGGAAAGGTCGGCGACGATATCATCGCGTTCCGGCCGCACCAGAAGAATTTCGTGTGGCGGACGCTGCAAAGCGGGACGGCGTTGGCGGACCACACCGTCGGTGCCGGCAAGACCTTCGCCGCAATCGCTTCCGCGATGGAGAAGCGGCGCATCGGGCAGGCCCGCAAGCCGATGTTCGTCGTGCCGAACCACCTTGTCGGCCAGTGGGCGGCGGATTTCGTGCGGCTCTATCCCGGCGCCAAGATCCTCGCGGCGACGAAGGCGGATTTCGAGAAGGATCGCCGCAAGCTTCTCTTCGCCCGGATCGCCACGGGCGACTGGGATGCGGTCATCGTCGCCCATTCGTCGTTCGGCCGCATCGGCATGAGCCCGGAATACGAGGCCCGGTTCATCGCCGCGCAGATGGACGACCTTGAGGCGTCGATCGACGAGCTACGGCGCGAAACGGGACAGAGGAGCCGCAACGTCGCGCAGCTCACCAAATGGCGCGACAACCTCAAGGCCAAGATGGAGCGTCTGCTCGACGCCGGCAAGAAGGATGACGGGCTCACGTTCGACGAGCTCGGCATCGATGCGCTCTATGTCGACGAGGCGCACGAATTCAAGAACCTCGCCTACTCGACCTCCATGCAGCGCGTGGCCGGCCTCGGCAATACGGCGGGCAGCCAGAAGGCGGCCGATCTCTTCATGAAGACCCGCTTCATCCTCGAGCGCACCGGCGGCAACAACGTCGTGTTCCTGTCGGGCACGCCGGTCTCGAACACGATGGCGGAGATGTACACCATTCTCCGCTACCTGGCCGAGGACGTCCTGCGCGCCATGGGCATTTCCCATTTCGACGCCTGGGCGCGCGTGTTCGGCGAAATCGTCACGGATTGGGAGCTCTCCCCCTCCGGTCAGTACAGGCTCAACAGCCGGTTCGCGAAATTCGTGAACGTGCCGGAGCTGATGCAGCGATACCGTTCGTTCGCCGACGTCGTGACGAACGACGACATCAAGGCCCAGCTCGCGGCCATCGGCAAAACCCTGCCGCTGCCCAAGGTCAAGGGCGGCAAGCCCACCAACATCGTCGTCGAACGGTCCAGCGACCAGGCTGCCTATATCGGCGAGGGCAAGCCCGACCAGAACGGAAATCTCGTCTTCCCGAAGGGCTCTCTGGTTCACCGGGCCGAAAATCTCCCCAAGAAGGTCGAGAAGGGCGCAGACAACATGCTGAAGGTCATGTCGGACGCCCGGAAGGCGGCGCTCGACATGCGCCTGATCGACACTGCATATCCGGATCACACCGGCTCGAAGGTCCACCGCGCCGCGGACGAAATGAAGCGCATGTACGACGCCTGGGACAAGGAGCGCGGCACCCAGCTCGTCTTCATCGACCTGTCGACGCCGAAGAAGGTCCGGGCCGCGGAGGAAGGCCGCATCCGGGATCTCATGAAGCGGGCCGAGGAGGGCGACGAGGCCGCCCAGGAAGCGCTCGACAACATGTCGCCGGACGATTTCCTAGCGCTCCAGAGCCCATTCTCGGTCTATGACGATCTGCGCGAGAAGCTGATCGACCGCGGCGTGCCGCCGGCGGAGATCGCCTTCATCCATGACGCCAATACCGAGGCGCAGAAGGAGGAGCTGTTCGGGAAGGTCCGGACGGGCCGGGTGCGATTCCTGTTCGGCTCGACGGCAAAGATGGGCGCCGGCACCAACGTCCAGAACCGCCTCGTGGGGCTGCATCACCTCGACGCTCCGTGGCGACCGTCCGACCTGGAACAGCGCGACGGCCGTGGCATCCGTCAGGGCAATGAGCTCTACATCAAGGACCCGGACGGGTTCGAGATCGAGATCCTCCGCTATGCGACCAAGAACACGCTCGACGCACGGCAGTGGCAGACCATCGAGGCGAAAGCCCGGTTCATCCAGCAGCTCCGCAAGGGTGACGTGAAAACGCGCGAGATCGAGGACATCGCGGGCGAAGCCGCGAATGCGGCGGAAATGAAGGCCGCAGCCTCGGGCAATCCGCTGATCCTCGAAGAGATGGAGACGCGCCGGAAGCTTCGCCAGCTCGAGAGCCAGGCAATCGAGCACGATCGCGAGCAGCACCGGATCAAGGGCCGCATCCGTTCCCTTCAGGACGAGGCCGAGCGGCTGCGCGCGCGGCGGGCCGCCGTCGAGGCTGATGCGGCCTTGGCCCGCGACGCCGCGGACGCCCCGTTCAGCGCCGCGGTCGGCAGCACCACGTTCGACAAGCCGAAGGACTTCGGCGCGACCGTCGCGGCCGAGATGCGGCGGGAACTGATCGAGCACGGCGGCGCCGACAAGATCGGTTCCTATGCAGGGTTCGACATCGGCATCGAACATCTCCATGACCGGGCCTTCTCGGTGACGATCACCGGCGCGCGCCGCTACGAGGTGGATGTCCACGATGCCGCCGACGTCGACGCCACCGGCCTCGCCATGCGCATCGTCAACACGGTCCGGCGCCTCGTCGGCATTCCGGAGGCCGACAGCAGCCGCCTCACGGACATCGAGGCACAGGTACCGGCGCTCGAAAAGCAGATCGGCTCGTGGAACCGGACGGCCGAGCTCGAGGAAACCGCCTCGCGTCACAGGCGCCTGCTCGATGCGTTGCGGCCGCGCCCGGCCGGCGCCGCTACCTTGCCGTCGATCGGCGCCGAAGCCGCGAGCAGCGACGTCGCGCCCATGCCGGCCGTCAAGGACAAGCGTCCGGACACGCCTGTTACAGGCGCCGACGGCAAGCTGCGCTCGCTGCCCGCACCGGGTTTCGATGCCGGCAGGAGCATCAGGGCGAACGCCGTCGATCTCGTCCGAAGAATGGGAGAGGAGACGGGACACGAATATCTCGTCGCCTTCGACGACGACGGTGCGCTGATCGACTACGGCACAGCAGGCGATGACAGCGCCACCGGCATGAACAACAAGCTGCTCGCGGCACTCGTCAACCCGGATCGGCGCGTCGTCGTCTATCACAACCATCCGCGCAACGGCCCGTTGAGCCGGCAGGACCTCGCCAATCTCGCCTATCCCGGCCTCTATTCCGTCTGGGCCATCGGGGCCGGCGGGGCACAGAGCCGGGCAGCCCTTTCGCACTCCGGCAACGAGGTCCTGGCCGGCTTCGAGGATCCCGGCGCGCGCCGGCGACATCTCGACGTGGCCCTGGGTCAGGCACACGACCGGCTGCGGCAGGCTCTCCAGAACCTGATCACGAACGGCCACATCGAGCCGCAGGAGGCGACACGCGCACATCCATGGGCGCTTCTCCGGGCCGCCGAGCGCGCCGGTCTTGTCGACACCTGGACGGAAAACGAATATGATCCCGCCACCTTGCGCGGCCTCGACCAGGCCATCGACGAGGCAGCGGTTGCCTTGGCAAGGAGCTTCTTCAATGATCGAGCGCGTACCATCCATCGGGTTCATCGACCCGCCGTCGCCCTGGGACACATTGCAGAGCTGGCGGACGCACCTCGCCTACCTGGAGAAACTCCCGCCCGGCGACCCGGTGCGGGCGAGTTCGCTGAAGGAAGCCAGAACGATTATTCGCGAGAAGCTCGCCGGCGGGGAGAAGGACGAGCCGGAAAGCGCGTAACCGAGGCGCGGATCGTCGAGGAACTGCGCGGCAAGCTGACAGACTTGCAGCCCGCCCTGCTCAAAGCCATTCCGCTCAACTATTTCAGCGAGCTCGCCCGGCCGAACATGACCGCGGTCGGCGAGTACCTGCGCGTCAAGCGGCTGATGGACGCGTTCCGCGGCAAGAAGCACGCCGAGGCGGATGCGGTCGCGCAGGAGTGGTTGAGGTACACGCGCCTCGGCTTCGCCGGCAAGGACAAGGCCAAGGCGCAGGCGCTCGCCGACCTGATGCACGAGGCGACACTGGCGGGCATCGACCCGTCCAGGACCGACGAGGAGACGAAGGCGCTGCCCGGCTACACCGCGCTGCGCAAACGCTTCATGGAGCTGCCGCCGAAGGGGCGCACCCTCTTCGAGCAGGTCCGCGACGCCTACAAGGCGCAGGCCGAGGAGCTGGACGCGATCCTGCTCGACAACGTCCGGAAGGCGCAAGAGATCGCGCTGCGCCAGGCCGACGAGCGCTACAAGCGAACGCTGCAGAAGATCCGCGACGCGGGCCTCTCCGGCATCGACCGGCGCAACGCCGAAGAAGATGCCGCGAGCGCCCACAAGGCCGAGACGACGAAGGCGCGTTGGGCCGCCAAGGCCCGCATGACGCGCATGCGCCTCGCCTTCGAGGCCAGCCGGGTGCAGGCGCCCTACTTCCCGCTCGGACGCTTCGGCCGCTACTTCGTCACGGCGCGCGACATCGATGGCCGCATCCTCAGTTTCTCCAAGCACGAGACGGAGGCGGCCCGCACGCGGGCCGTGCGCGAGCTGCAGCGCGAACTGCCAACGGCGAAAATCGAAAGCGGCGTGATGGAGGCCGGCAGCGACCTCCGCCGGGCGATGGATCCGCGCATCGTGGCCGAGATCGAGGAAATTCTCGGCGGTGCCGGTGTCGGCGCCGACATCATGGACCAGATCTGGCAGCGCTACCTCGAATCGATGCCGGACCTGTCGACGCGCAAGCGTTTCATCCATCGCAAGGGCACGGCCGGCTTCGCCCGCGACGCGCTGCGCGTGTTCTCGTCGCACATGTTCCACGCCTCCCACCAGATGGCCCGCCTGAAATACGGCCTCGAGCTCCAGGAGCTCGTGGACCAGGCCGTCGACCAGGCGCGCGAGGCCGACGATCAGGCGCGGGGAATGACGCTCGCCAACGAGCTTTCCAGCCGCCACGAATGGGTCATGAACCCCACCGGCGGCAAGCTAGCGCAGACCATGACCAGCACGGCCTTCGTATGGTTCCTCGCCGCCTCGCCGGCCGCGGCCGTGGTCAACATGACCCAGACCGTCATGCTCGGCGTGCCGATCCTCGGGGCCCGCTTCGGCGGCCTGGCGAAGGCGGCCGCCGCCATCGGCCGCGCCTCGCGCGACACGATCTCGGGCCGCGGCTCCGTGCTCGACGCGGACCTGACGGCCGACGAGCGGAAGGCCATGGAGGCGTTCTACGAATCGGGCCTGATCGATCGCACGCAATCGCACGATCTCGCTGGCGTCGGGGAGACCGGCGTCGAATACACCCCGCTGCGCGCCAAGGTCATGAGCGCGATTTCGTGGATGTTCCATCGCGCCGAGGTCTGGAACCGCGAGGTGACGGCGCTCGCCGCGTACCGGATGGCCCGCGCCGCCGGACAGAGCACGTCGGCCGCGATCGACACCGCGCACGACCTCACCTGGAAGACCCACTTCGACTATGCCAACAGCAGCCGCCCGGCTCTGATGCAGAACGATTTCGCCAAGGTGGCGCTCGTCTTCCGCCAGCACAACATCAACATGCTCTACCGCATGTTCCGGGACCTGCACCAGTCGTTCAAGGGCGAGACGCCGGCGGCGAGGCGCGAGGCGCGCCACCAGCTCGCCGGCGTGCTGGGCATGATGGGCGCCATGGCCGGCGTGACCGGCATGTTCGGGTTCAATCTGGCCATGACGCTCGCCGGGCTGATATTCGGCGACGACGACGACCCTCTGGATTTCGAGCAGCGTTTCCGCGGCAGCGTCATCGACATCCTCGGTCCGGAACTCGGCGGGGTCGTCCTGAACGGCGCGCCCGGGCACTATCTCGGCATCGACCTCGCGTCACGCATCGGCATGCCCGATCTCTGGTTCCGCTCCCCCGGCCGCGAGTTGCAGGGCAAGGACGAGTATCAGTATTGGCTGTCGCAAAGCCTTGGCGCCACCGTCAGCTTGGGCGAGCAGATCTATCGCGGCTTCGAGCTCGCGACCGACGGCGACATCGCGCGCGGACTGGAAATGGTTGCGCCGAAGGCAGTGCGAGACCTGATACGGTCCTATCGTTACGCCAGTGAAGGCGTAACGTCGATCGGCGGCAACGAGGTCCTGCCCGCGAGCGGCCTCGACTATTCCGATCTCCTCGCACAGACCGTCGGCTTCACGCCGGCGAAAGTCGCGGAGACGTGGGAGCGCAACAGCGCGCTGAAGAACGCCGAGACGCGGGTCCGCGAAAAGCGGCAGCGGCTTATCAACCGGTGGGCTCTGGCGACGATGATGGGGGACAAGGCGGCAGCCGGCGACGCCCTGGGCGAGATCAAGGCATTCAACGCCGTGAAGCTGCATGCCGGGGTCGCGATCACGAAGGAAACGCTCCAGCGCTCCATCCGGACACGGGCGAGGAACGCCGCCAAACGCGAGGATGGCGTGCTGGTCTCCAATCAGGACCTGGGCCGGGAATTGCGCGAGCGGCTGCCGGACACGATCTATCGATAGAGCCACTCCGGCTCCGCCGCACCGGCCGAGCCGGGAACTCGACATTATCAGCCGAAGGTGCTCTCTCCGTCTGGAACGGAGAGCCCCACAGGGCGTTGGAGGATTTTTAACCTATCTTCCGCACGATCAGCTCGGACCCGAAATCCGTTGGCGTCACAAAGTCATTGCTTTTCCTTATTAAAGGGATATGACTGACGCCACGGTAAGACGAAAATCCTCGATCAAAGGAGATTCTACATGCGGAAATGCAAGAAGGCGGCCCGCGAAGGCTGGGGCGGCACCATCGGAAAATGAGGCTTGGCACCCATAATGTCAGCCTTCCTGGACTTCTCACCGCAGCCGCTCCGCCCACACTGGTCGGGGCGGCTTTGGTTTGGGTGAGAATCTATCACCCGGAATTCATTGCCGAGTACAAGGAAATCTTCACGCCTGTCGCCGGCATGATCGCTGCCGTCGCCGCGGTCCTGTCGGCTATCGTCGTCGCCAGCTTCACTGCAGAGGCCAACACGCGCAACGCCAAGGTGAAGGCCGCGTGGGACGCTCTGGCGAAAAAGCAATGGGACAAGGATTATATCGCGGCGCGCGAGACATACGTCCAGCTTCAGCGACGGAAAACTGCCTTCTCAAAATACGCGCGGAAAGCCCCCGACGGGGACGAGCAGTTCGTGAAGGAGTTCGAGGCCGTTCTCAACATCGCCAATGACTACGAAATCATGGCGGCGGGGATAGAAAAGCACGTCCTGGACGAAGGGCTGATCCGGGACACCTTCCGAACTGCGTGGATCGACGACTACAAGACTCTGGCCCCCTTTTTCGACGTCCTGCGCGAAGAAACCGGCAATGACCGATACTTCGAATATTTCCGGAAGTATTCGCAGCGATGGAAGAAGCTGAAGGAGGTGGAGCAGGCCAAAAAGGCAGAGTCCGAAGCGAAGCATGGGGTGGCAGCCGCTAAAAGCGAGTAGGCCTCCGCAGCGGCTCGCACGAGAAGGCGAACGCTGTGGCTAAGAAGATGAAGAAGGGATAGTAGCCAGGCAATATTTCGCCGAGCGTACCGGAATCGCGGAATCAGACCTTCCCCGCATTAGACGAAAGTCGTAGATGGGCAAGGGACCTCCCAAGGTCTCCCCTGCGTCGCTGTGAGCCAAGAGCGACGCCTTCAAGCCTCGCCGTCGTGCGGGGCTTTTTTTTGCATCTGGAGGGCCTCAACCCTCGAATATCCGTTTGAACCTTGCCAAGTCTGCGACCCAAGGTTACAAAACTTCGGGACACCGCTGTGTCCGTTTTATGACGAATTCTCGATGAGGGGTAGCATTATGGGAACAATCACTTCAAATATTAGCAGATCACTTGACGGAAAGACCTCGTTTACAATCGGCAATGAAAGCTATGTCTGGGGCTCGAACGGGTTCATCATGTCGGTGGAGACTCAAGCCAAGACGAATGCTGTCCAGACCGCGGAATTTACGCTCTCTGGTGATTCGTGGACCGTGGCAATGCTGCGCTTTGCCTTCAACACGAAGGCGATCATAAAGGATTCGACCTCGGGAGGGACTAACCGCTTTGTCGAGTTCATTTCGCTGGTCAACTCTGGCGGAAGCGATATCGCGTTGAACAAGACGACAGTTGGGATCATCTCGGGCGGCAGTGGCGCAGACAAGATTACCATCGGCGACGTCGAGGTAGATACAATCCTAAGCGGCGGCGGCAAGGATACGATCAAAACGGGCAAAGGATATATTTCCATTCTCGATACGGAACGGGGAAACGACACTGTCGATCTGGGCGCTGGCGGAGCGGGCTACATAAATCTCGGCCGTGACAGTGACAGGATCATTCTGAGCCCTCTCACCGACAAGAGCGACTTCGTCTCGATCAATGGCGGCTCGGGTGTATCGAGCAAGGGCGACTCCAATTCGGACACGGTCGACTTTTCACGCTTCAAGAAGGGCCTTTCCGTCGACCTCGCAACAGTCGACGTCGTCAACACCGGCAACGGCACCTTTCTGATCCGCAACTTCGAACACGTGAGCGGCGGCAAGGGCAGCGACACGCTCAAGGGCAACGGAAGTGCCAACGTTCTGAAGGGCAATGCCGGCAACGACACGCTTGATGGCAAGGCAGGCAACGACTTGCTTTCTGGCGGCACCGGGAACGACCGGCTGCTGGGCGGCTCTGGCCACGATACGCTGAGAGGCGACTCCGGTAGCGACAAGCTCTACGGCGGCACGGGCCGTGACACGCTTTACGGCGGCTCCGGCAAAGATACCTTCGTCTTCAACTCAACGAAGGATTCGACCGTCGCCGCCTCCGGTCGCGATACGATCAAGGACTTTTCGCGAAAGGCCGGCGACAAGATCGACCTCAAGGCTATCGATGCCGACACCCACGCCAGGGGTAACCAGTCCTTCGACTTCATCGGAACCAAGAAGTTTTCCAAAGACGCTGGTGAGCTGCGCTACCAAAAGAAGTCGGGCGACACCTACGTTTACGGCGATGTCAACGGCGACGGCAAGGCAGATTTCTCCATACTCATCGATGCGCGAACAGATTTCGTGAAGGGAGATTTCATCCTCTAGCCGCAAAACGGAACGGAGACGCAGATGGCAACGCTTGATCAAAGAGAAGCGGCTACCGGCAGACGAAGAGCGTCCGATTCACGCCTGCCGCTCATCATTCAGAAGAAGCAACGTGAAGAGACGACGCGGACCGTTGTGGAAACGGCTTCAAAGGCCTTCACGGAAACCTTGAAGCGCGAGTTGAAGAAGCTCGAGCCACAACGTTAAATCAATCATATAAAGTATGAGGGAGCCGCGGGCTCCCTCTTTCTCTGTTGGCCTCGTTCTTTCGTTTTGTTCAGCCCCAGGCTAGCGGATCAGCGGCAGGCCAATCGACTTCTGCTTCGCCTCGGAAAGGGCCTGACGGAGGCTTCCCGGCCATTGCTCGACGGGAATGCCCTTCGGCGGGCAAGCCCACTCCCAGAGGTGAATCTGGTTCGCGCGATGAGCTTCGCTATCGGCCTGATTAACCTCGCCGGCTGGGAAAGCCTTTGGCAGCGTCCTCACCCGCTGCCAACTCTTGCTGCTCTCGGCCTTTCTGCGCGCGGCTCTTTGGTGGGCAGCGGCGGAGGAGATAGCATCTCACTTCCTTGGCTCGGAGGCGGACTACCCGAAGGCATCTCAAATGGCACCAACTGACTCATTGGAACCTCTACGACCTGAGAGGCTTGCTGCTTGACGAGCGCTCTACCCAGATGATTCTCGGTTATTTTAAACGCAGCCGTGTTGGCCAATGTATGCATATAGCAATGGTGGATCGTCAGGACTAAATCCTGAAATGTCTGATCCGCCTCCAATTCCTCGATCTTCAAGCCGAGGGCCGCGCATTGCTTCGCCGGGATATGCGTATTGTGTGCCTTGCCTATGTTATTGGCGAAAACTTCCTTGATTTTCTCGACCGTACTGTCTTGCTCTGCGCCCTTTAGGTCAGAGAGCATGTTTTCGCGAAGCGTCGCCTCAAGGAACTCATTGGAATCGGCGACAGCAAGTTCGCAGCGCTCAATAAAAGACGGAGTGATCCGAGACAGGATCGGATTCCAAAACAAGGCGTTGCGGTGATCCGCAAGAATCTCGTCTCGAGCTCTCCTGACCTCGCTCAGGAGATTTGCTGCCGCGATATGCCCAAACTGGGGGTCCACCGGTCCCAGGCTCGAATGTTTCCCCATCACGATCGACCGACAGGAGCATGCGATCATAGTTCCAGCGGACATAGCAATTTGAGGCACGATTGCCCTCATGTCCGCGCCGAACATACTTCGCAGGTAGTCGACCAGAGAAAGTGTTGCCTGCGAATCTCCGCCGGGCGTGTGAAGGATCAGATCGAGACCTTTGTCGCGTTCGAGCTCATTAATACAGAGCATAAACGCATTCTTGTCCTCGTCATTCACTTCCATGCCGTTTATTGACTTCGTAAGGAAGCCTGAATAATAGGCAATCACATTACGGCCGGTATAATCGAACAGCTTCTTCAAGTATCTTCGCCGAATTGTGTCATGCGGCGATGGAAGCGACGCTGCGCGCTCTACTGCGATCTCTTTAAGAACCGTATCCCAATTCGGCATGCTCCCCGACTTTCCCTACTGTAGGAACATCAACTGTTCCATAGGTTGCAATAGTCGGAATATACGGCAATTCTCCCGGGAAGCGCAAATCTTCCGTGCTTTCCGTCAGCGGACGAGGTTTGATGTAGCCCTGTTCGATCATCTCGTTGAACATCCGAGTGACTTCAAGATGCCTGTCCATGCTCTTCCCCTGGGTTTTCTGGCGTGCGCCGTCACACCATAATGGGCCTCGTGGATTGCTCCTACCTTAAGAAACGGTTGAAATCTACGCTGGGTTCATCAAGTTTCGTTATTTTTCACCTCGTTGTTGCGTCACGGGATGCCGTAGAATTTCGGCAGAAGGAAGACTCTGAAATTCGGAACGATCTTCGCCGCGGCGGAACCAGTCTTGAGCTATCGCATCAACGGCAGCCCGATCGACTTCTGCTTCGCCTCGGAAAGGGCCTGACGGAGGCTTCCCGGCCATTGCTCGACGGGAATGCCCTCGTTGAGCAGCTCGCGCTCGATGCGCTCCGCCGGCTCGCCGGCCAGCACCGCCTCCTCGGCGGAACGCAGCATGAATTCCACGTCGGACTGTCGCTTCTCCTCGGGCGGACGCCTCTCGGCCTCGGCACGCTTGCGCGCCTTCTCCGCCTGTGACGCGGCCGCCCGCTCCCGCCGCGACGCCTCCGCGGCCGGATCGATCGCCCTGCCCGTCACCGTGTCGACCAGAACCTTCCGCCGCAGCGTCTCCTGGTTCTCCGCCGCGAGGCCGGGCTGACCACTGATCAGCTCGATTTCCCGCTGGATCAGTCTCTCCTGCTCCTCGCGCGGCAGGTCGTCGAACTTCGTCTCATCGCCGGCCAGCCCACCGTCCATCCGCTTGCGCAGGTTCGTCACCGCGTCGCTTCGCTGCTTCGATTCGCCGCCGAGGCCGAACTCCTTGTCGATCAGCTTCTTGTCGCGATAGGTCTTCAGCTCCTGCTCGCTCTTCGCTCGTTCCTTCTCGGCCGCGACCTGGCTTTCCCACGCCGAATTAGGGTTGCCGAAGGTCGCGATAAGCTGCGGTAAATTCTCAGTTTTCACGGACTGCAGCAGCTCTTTCCCATCCGGCCCCTTGAGCTTAATCTCATAGCCGACGATCGGCCCGCCTTCTTCCAGGACAATGCTATCTTGTCCGAGAATCTCATAGCCGTGAGAGATGTAGCCCTTGAGCTTGCCCAGCTTCATCGCGTCATCAAGGGCGCCGGCCGCGTCCCCGGTCTGGGCCTTCAAGAGCGCGCTCGTGAACAACCTGCCACCCTCGCGGGCGTCTTCGCTGTCACCCCACTTCTGAACGCGCTCGGCGCTGTCGATGTCACCGTTGAGCAGATACTGCTGCTTCAGCTTGGGGATCGTGTACCGGCTCCAGAAATTGTCGAAGTCCTCCGGCGAGAGCGCGCCGGACTGCACCTGGCTGTCGAACTCGCTCTGTGCCTGCGTACCGATGGCTTCGATCTTGTTACGCTGCTCGAGCTCGCGATTGTAGTCGAGGTCCTCGCGCTCCTGCAGGGCCTGCCGGCGCGACCGCGCATCCATCCTGTCGCGCACCTGCTGACCGCGCTGGAAGCCGTCCATGAAGCCACCGAGGCCGATTCCGAGCATTACGCGTCCTCCTCATCATCGGCCGGGGCCTCGGGCCGCGCCAGCGGGATGCCGTCGCCAAGCTCCGAGGCCGCCTTGGCGTATTTCGCGTGGAAAAGATCGTAGGATACGAAGATCTCGTACGTGTCGTGGCGGATGACCACGATGTCGCCCGGCGCAGCCGACCAGTTGCCGTTCGAGCCCTGGAGCTTCAGGTTGCCGCTCGCCGCATCCGCGCGAATGAGCACGTCGTATTGCTCGCTCAGCGCCTGGATGGCGGCGATCTCCTCCGGACTCAGGTCGGAGGACCCCGGCCAGACGAAGGCGAGCGCCTCGACCGGCCTGGTCGCGTAAGTGAATCGGACGGGGTTCTGGGGCATGTGAGGTCTCTCCTGTTTCTCACCGTTTGCGATGCGCGGCTCTCACCGGTCAACCGCGTGTTCTCTATACGGCGTAGGCACGCTCGTCTTGCGGAGGGGGCCGGTCAACATTACGCTTCTTCCTGCGCTCGCCGACACCAGCCAGCCCGATTGAGGCGCCGAGCTCGTCGACTTTCCTGTCGAGGTCCTTCACCGCCGCCATCGTGATGCCGATCGCATCCTGCACGGGAATGGTCTTGCCGTCTCCACGTCCGGTCTCCCGCTGGAAGTCCTGGGCATAGGTGCCGACGTGACGTCCCTCATCAGCCACCCCGGGCTTATAGTCCCACTCCTCGACCGGCATTTCGCGCACCGCATCCAGCGCAGCGCCCTCGGGAAGCTCCTCCTTGTTCTCCTTCAGTTCTTCGTCGGAGAAGATGAGACCACCGATGCCGCCGAGGAAGCTGCCCATGCCGGCGGCGTTCTGCGCCGCGATCTGCTGCTCGGTCTTCCAGCCGTCGAGCTGCAATCCGTACTGCTGATTGAGGGTACTCGCCTGCCCGGCATAACCCTGCATCGCTCCGCCGAAGCCACCGGACATGATGCCGGTGGACGCCAGGAACTGGCTATTGCTCGCCTGGGTGCCGGAAAGAGCCGTTCCGCCGGCGGCAACACTGCCGGCGGAGCCCGCGGCGGCCTGCGCCGGCAGCCCGCGACCGAGATTGACGACGTCCGCCTTGAGCGCCAGCCCCTTGTCCCTGACCATCTGCCGGGCGTTATTTTCCGCGCCGGCCGACGCCAGTGCCGTATCGAGATCCTGCTCGGCGCGGATGCCGGCATAGCGTCCCGACGCGGGATTGATGCCGAGCGCTGCGGCGTCTCGCTCGGCGATCTGCCGCTGGGTCGCCGCCGCGCGCTGCACGTCGCTACGGGCCTCCGCCGCGGCCTGGCGCTGACGCGCCCTCGTCGCATAGTTCTTCGCCTGCCGGATGAAGGAGTTTTCGACCGGCTTGAACACCTTGTCATAGCGTGCCCGGTCCTTCTTGGCCCAGGACGCCTGCAAGTCCGCAAGGCCGAGCTGCTGCTCGGTGACGCGCTTGGTCAGCTTGTCGAGGCTCGTCTGGCGGGAGGTCGAGATCTTGAACGCATCGCGCGCGAACGTGAGCCAGTCCTCGCCGGTCTCGGCCTGCTTGAGGGCAGCCTCGCCGATCTTCGGATCAGGAGCGGGCGCGCTAGAGCTGGAGGGCTTTCCCATGATGCGATCTCCCTAGAGGAAACCCGCACTCATGCGCCGGCGCCGTGACTATAGACGGTGACGGCTCACTTTTCCAGTAAGCCGCCCGGGTAGCCAGCGACATTCGCGGCGAAGCAAGCCGAAGATGATCAGATCCTCGCCCTCGCTACCCGCCTCTCGCATCACACCTTCCTGTGTCCAGCCGAAGCCGTCGCAGAAGGCGAGCGATGCGGCATTCTTGCAGGACACACAGGCATTTATACGCGGGTATCCCAGTTGGACGAACGGATAGATCATAGAGCGGACGATGAATTCTCTTGTAAGCCAGCGCCGGCTCGCATCCGACGCGACGCTGATCCAGCAGCCCGTGGTCGTGAAATTGTCGTAGACGACGACACCGCGCCACGCGCCATCCTCGCGCAGCCCGATCGCCCTTGCATCGTCACGGAAGCCCGCGCCGTCGATGCGCTCGCGAGCCCACGCGATCATCTCGTCGGCAGGCTCGTAGACCACCTCCTTCATGCGAGCCTCGTTTCCAGCGCGCGGATGACGGCAGTCAGACGTGTATGGAGCTCGCGGACGTCCTGGCGCAGCAAGTTGAAGTCGTCCATGCTCGGGGCGGCGGTGACCTCCGAGGATTGCAGATCCTGCAATTCCATCAACCCGGCCAAATCCTCGATCCGCACCGCCGCGTTCTCACGCGTGCCTGGACGGCTCCCTTCCAGCACCTCGACAGCTTCGACCAGTTGGCGCTCGTTCCAAGACATCAGACAATTCCCTTCAGCTCTTCGACACTGCTCGCCACCACGATTTGCTCGATCTCCCGGCTGGCGGAGACACCGACTTCCCAGCACCGCGCCTTGCGGCCGGCCTTGAGCCTCATGATCTTGCCCGTGCGCGTCAGGACCTGCAGCAGTTCCCCGTCGGCATAGACCGCTATCGTCACGCTCGCGAAATCCGCCAAGCGCGGGACCGGCTGCAGCGCGTCGCCATTGAGCGCGAAATGGTTAAGCGGGCAGGCGTTCAGCTCCCCATCGAGCGCGCCGCCGGCGAGCAGGTCCGCATTCTCCGAGACGATGCGGTCTATCTCGGCCTTGATCGCCGCGATCTGCTCTTCCGAGATATCGGGGGCCGCATCGACCAGGATCGCTCCGAGCGAGACGGGCGCGGTGAGCCAGAACTCTTTCGATCGCCAGTGCAGCGTCGACGGCACGCCGGCAGGCGGGTCGAACTGGAGCACGATGACACTGCCGGCCTCCTTGAAATAGAGGACGTTCTCCGCCACGTCGAAATAGCACGCCGCCGCCTTTGCCGAGGTGCGCACGATATAGGGCTGCCCGGCCGTGTTAAGAAACATCGCGCCGACATCGCGCTCGCCCGTGTCCGGATGGAGCGTGTCGTAGAACAGCACGTACTGGCCGTGCAACTGGCCGCCGAGAACTGTCGTGGGCGACAACGCGCGCCAATCCTCGACGGAGAAAAGGCTCTCGGTCAACAGCGCGACCGAGCCGTCAATGCCGACCGATACGAGGCCTGCGTGCGACGCGTAGCAGACCGTATAGCCCAGATCGACAATGGAGCGGGCGTTGATGCACGGGTAGCTCCGTTCAAGCTTCTCGCTCCGCATGGCGTCGGGACGCCCGCCGGACATCAGATACGGATGCGCCTTTGTCATGACGACGAGGATGCCGCCGACCGCGGCGAGGCCGACCACCTCGGAATCGACCTGCATGATATACTTCTCGGGCCACGCATGGGGGTGCCACGGCTCGCAGAAGTAGACGTTCTTGCCCTCGAACGCCGCCATCATGCCGTTCGGCATGGCGATCAGGCCCGACAGCCCGTCCGGCGGCTCCGACCAGCTCGCCGTCTTCAGCGGCTCCTGAAACGCGTCGACCGCGACATTGTCGACGAAATCTGCCGTCGATGCGGCACGATCGGCGATGAGAAAGAACGACGTTCCCGTCGTGCCGGTCTGGCTGCGGTAGATGCGCTGGCGCGTGATCGACCGGCCCGCCGGCGCGGCCTGAAAATCGCTCAGGGTTATCGTCTGGCCCGGGCGCCACGTCACGATCGCGCTCGCCGGTGCCGGCGCGCTCTCCTCGCCGAACGACGTCACGAACGTGTAGACGTAGAGGCGGCTCTGGATGTCTCCCGAGCCCGTGCCTGTCTTGGACGTCGTCAGGCGCGCGCTGGGGCGCGGCACCTTGAGAGGATAGTTCACGCCGCCGATCCGGACCTTGGGAGCGCCGTCGCCCGTGAAATACAGGCGGTCCTGCGCGACGGGGCCTGGGGCGGCATGCACATGCCCCGCCCAGGACAACCACGTGCCGAGGTGGCGATAGATCGTCTTGTGATCCTTGTTGGCGACCGTCGCCTTCTTGGTCGGCTTGTTGACCGGCCCGAGCGCTCCGTTCACCAGGCGAACGTCAATCGCTTCCTTGGCCGCGGTGTCCGGCAACAACCGCGGTTTGATCAGAGGCTGCTCGCCACCGAAGGCTGAGAGTTTCAGCGCAACCATTCACCACCTCGATGCGATGACGACGTCACGAACCTTCGAGCGTGGCGACGCGGGCGAGCAGATCTGCGATCTGCCCACGCTGATGCTTCACGACCGCCAGAAGAAGCGGCACGAACTTGCTGTAGTCGGCGCCCCACAGATCTTCATTCGGATCGTAGGAAATCGCGTTCGGGAAAACCGAGAACGTCTCCTGCGCCTTGACGCCCTGGCCGCGCTCGTCGGAATCGATCCACTTGAAATCGTAGACGTTGATCTGGTCGATAAGCTCGACGTCGATCGGCTGGAAATCCTCCTTTTTGCGCTCGTCCGACGTCGTGTTGTACGACGTCGATGAGGAATTGCAGGAGATGGTGCCGACCACGGTCCCGTTGTAGCGCCACCCCGCAACGGCGCCGGCGGTCTGAAACCTGTTGATCTGAAGCGCAGCCGCATCGTTGGTCGCTGCGCCAAGGCCACAAGGCACCGTGCTGCTGATGATGCCGACGGCGACGGCTTCGACATTCTGGGTGACGTCCCAGTTCTCATAACCGGTGCCCGAGCCTCTCCTGCCGAACTTCCCGGCCACCACAGTCGAGGACTGGGGGCTGCTGTTTGCCAGAAACGTGTAGATGTTCGTCGTGGCGCTGAAACTCAGCCAATCATTGCTGCTGAAGTAGGCGACGCCGCCCGTCATATAGACGTTGTCACAGGTTAGGCGCGTGGTGAGGCTAAGGTTCTCGAAGGAATAGTTCCCTGCCAGTCTAGCGTTCGGCAGCGTTCCCGCCGTCAGGTTGGAGGCGTTCAGCGAGCTGAGGCCGGAGCCGTTGCCGGTGAAGGTTGCGGTCCCGATGTTGATGTTGCCGAAGCCCGACGAGATCGATCCGGCGTTAAGTGCACCCACGCCAACGATTCCGGTGTAGGAACCGGAGAGCCGCGCCGAAGGCACCGTACCGGAGGTCAGGTTGGCGGCGTTGCTCGCTTGGGTCCTGAAATCCGCCAGGGCCGCGGCGGTGAGACGGAGATCGGCGCGGGAGCCGGCCGGAAAGTCCCGCGCGGCGGTTCCCTCCCGCGCCCGGGTCACGGTAAGGGCGGTGCCGTCGCGGGCCGTGCAGTGCACGATTTCCATTTGACCGAGCGGGTCGATGATGGTCAGAGGGAACCAGGCCCCCGCCACCGTCGGCACGGGAAACTTCGCAGCATCGTCCACCGGAACCGAAAGGACCGTGTCCCCCGCTTCGACCGCGACGGAAAGGACGGTTGTCGCATTGTTGGAGAGCAAAACAGCCATTAGCAGCAGTCCCGTACCTTGATAACGAAGCAGAATTCTTTCTTCCGGTCCTCGACCGTGGTGGCGAGGACCGAAATCAACCCGTTCTCGCCAGCCATCCCGCCGGAGAGCCAGACCCGGACGGAGCGATCTGCGAAGTCGGTGCGCACAACCGAAACGGACGTCTCGCCGGCGATCGTCGTCTCGGCATCGATGATGCGGTCCGAGCCCTTCAGCCACCGCGAAAAGTCGATGTCGTAGTCGAGCTCGTCGGCTGGCGCCTTTTGCATAACGTCCGTCACGCAAGCCCCTCCGCCGCCGGCACGACCATGGTACGCGGCTCCGCCCCGACGACGAGCGCGGACGCCTGCGGCGCGGCGCGCATCGACATGGGCTGCCGGAGCCGCATCACGCGCCGGAACTCCGTCGGGGCGGTGAAGGAGACGGAAAGCCGCAGCATTGCCGCCGCGGCCGCTTCCCCGCTGACGCGGACGCGATGGCGCCGTATTGCCCGCGCCATCGCCCCGGTGCCGACCGCATCGAACCCTTCCGCGCCGACGCGCCGGCGCGCGCTCGCCATCCCGAAGGCCACGGCCACGGACCATCCGCGCAGCCGCATGCCCCGAAGGTGCAGCGAGGCCGAGATAACGGGGGTCCCGATTCCGCTGGCCCTCTGCCGCCGGATGATGCGCAGATCAGCGGCGACCGAGCTGACGGCGCCGGCGGCCAGATCCTGCACGACACGTCCGCCGTCGAGGTCGAATGCGTTGATCTCCGATCCATTGAGGGCGCCGCGGCTCAGCATCACATCACCGATAGATCGATATCGCCGGGATAGATGACGCATTCGTCGGTCGGCAGAAGGTTCTTGTCGGCAAGGAGACCGCCGCACCAGATCGCGTTGCCACCGATGGGCGCGTCCCATATGGCGAAATGCGATATGACGAGGGGGTCGCTGCCGTCGTACGCCGGGAACAGGAGCTGCTTGAGGTTTTCGGTCGCCTTCGCGTCGGCCGCGCTGAACCCGGTCGCGATGGCGCCGCCCTGCGCCAGGTCGACGCGGGCATAACTCGGCCACAGACCTACCACCACCTCGTTGGCGCCGTCGTCGGACGGGCCGGTGTGCAGCGAGATGTAGACGCGGTCCGGCGGCGTCACGGCTACGCCCCGCGTGAACAGGTCGATCAGGGCATTCGCGGCGTAGGTGGAAAGGCCCATCAGAAAAAGCTCGCTTTCGTGCGGAGCGGTGCCCGCTGTTGACCCTTGGCGACCGAAAACATCTCCGCGTTGATGCGGCGCTGGAACGCGGCGCCCAGGTCGGCCGCCTTGGCCGGATCGCCGCCGCCGTCGTCGATCGGCAGCAGCAGGATCTGCGCCGCCGCGCCCTTGCCGATATCGCTCGCCCATTTGCCCAGGAGGAAGGCCGGCATGGTCATTGCCGTCAGCGAGGGCTTGAGCACGAGGCGCATGCTCAGCCTGCCGCTGGAACGCGGGAAAACCGCGACGGTGTTGGGCTCGACCTGGGTAATGAACTGCGGCGAGCCCTCCTCGGTCCGCCGCTCCCAGCCGGCACGATGCTCGTCGAGCCAGGCCAGCGTGACCGGCTCGAGGGGAACGCCGTCGACCGCCGCATTCTCGATGCTGACGATATCGGCATCCGGGACGGTGCAGATCGCCTCGCATCCCATCGGATCGAGCCGCATCTCATCCGTCTCGCGCCACGCCTTGGTGCGCTCGCAGAAATCGCGGGCAGCCTCGCGCAGGTAGCGGTAGGCGATCAGGTCCGAGCAGTTCGGCGCGTGCACCAGTGCCCACGGCAGGAATTCGTCGATGTCGACGCGCAGGCCCATCATCGCCTCCGGTTCGGATTGGACGTGCCCTCGGACTGGACCTTGATCCCCAGCGCCGCGGCGAAGAGCTGGTAGTGCGACTGCGCCTTTACCCCGTCGGCAGCCGTGTCGTCCTTCTGGTGGCACCGCGACAGCACATAGTCGAGCAGGGGCCCGCTATAGGGATCGGCAAGACCGACCGGCGCGAGCCAGCTCGCGAGCGCGTCGGGGTCAGCGTCGGGAGCCGGGGCCACCGGCGGCGGCAGCGTGGACACGGCCGCCTCGACCAGGCCGGTGCCGTCATTTCCCGGGTAAACGTAGAACTCGGTCGGCACGTTCTCGTCGTAGATGACCTGCCGCACTTCCCGGCGGAACGGGACATAGGAGGGATCGTGCCAGTTGGGCTCCTGAGCGTCGAGCAAGGCGCGTGCCGCTGTGCGGATCGCCCGGCCGCCCTCGCGCGGCTCCGCCGCACCTTTCAGGTTGCGGTTGATGCCGACGAGCTGCAGCGTCGCCTTGTCGTCGATCGCATCCGGCAGGATCTGCCGCGTGCCCTTCTGCAGCGGCAGGGCGACCGTCGTACAGGAGGCGGAGGGCTTGGCGAGCACGATCGCCTGCACGCCCTCATTGATCCAGCCCGCCAGCTCGGCGAGCGGCCAACGGATATGGTCCTCGTCGAGGAGCTGGACGCCCGCCTTGGTCATGATGTCGCTGGCGACGATCATGCGAAATTACCTCTTGCGCCGGCCGCGCCCGCGCTGCTGAGCCCGGGTGCCGTCGGGGGTGTCGGCGTCGGGGGTGTCGCCGTCGTGCTCGTCATGAGTATCGTCGTCCTCGGTCTCCGACGAGGGCACGGGAGGCTCTTCTTCGACCTCACGATAGTGTGCGACCGAAAGCAGGCACGACCGGTGCACCAGGTTCTCGACCTCGGTGACGAAACGGCCATGCTCGTCGCGTTCGAAGTGATAGGTCTCGCTGCCGACGGTGATGGCTACCGCTCCGAGAAGGCATTCGATGGGTTTCATGGCTCTCTCCGATCTCTTCTGAACAGAAAGGGGGCACTGCGCCCCCTTTCCCGGTTTCGGCTACGGGCGCTGGTCGGCCTATTCGGTGGCGAGCAGGACGGTCAGGCCGATCTGGCCGGCGGCAAAGGCGGCCGCCGCGGCGGTGCACTTCACGCCGATGGCGCGGTCCGCGGCCGCCGCTGCCGTGCGAAACGCCGTCTTGATCGAGGCACGTTCGACGCCGCCGGCGCGGCCGATCGTGGACCCGCTGAAGAACTGGTTGCCGCAGGTCCTGGCACCGTCGTCTGCGCCGACGTCGCCCGACATGATGCCGACGTCGAAGGAGACCGCCGCCGCGCCGTCGGTGTCGATGTCGTCGCAGTCGAGAATGGCATCCACGACGCGCGTGCCGGCGGGGATCACCCCGAGCTCGAGGATGTCGCCGACCTGCATCGCCGCGGCGATGGTGTGCGCGAACCTCATGGCGACGACGCCACCGGCGACCGAGGGATAGGCGATGGGAGCGATGCCCTTGGCGTATTTGCTCTGGATGAGCGTCATGACGAAGATCCTTGTGAAGTGGGACGAGCAGCGCGCCCGGCGTGCCGGGCACGCCGATATCAGGCCGCGTTCGGGTCCTTGCTGGCGGTGTCGATCGACAGGACGCCGTAGTCGCGCCCCTGGAACCGGGTCTTCTTGACGCCGTTGATCACGCCGGCGGCAACGACGGGTTCGTTGCCGTGGTCCTTCGTTTCCTCCGTCCAGGTGTAGCGGAACCCGCCGGCCGAACCGAAGGCGATCACACCGGCCTGGCGACCCATGAAGAGAGCGCGGCCGGCATGCACGTCGCTGCCGGCGCCATAGTCGCGGAAGCGGATCGCCCACTCGTGCGAATGCAGCACGGTGTTGTTGATCATGCCGAGCCCGCCCTTGAAGATGGGATTGGCACGGCCCTCTGCCGTGATCGCCGCCTTCTGGATTTCGAGCCAGCCGCCCTGGTCCGAATTGCGCAGGTCATGTTCCTGGTACGGGTTCATGACCATGACGTAGTGCGCCTCGCCGTTGATCATGATGGGCGTCATGCTGGCGTTCTTGGGATCGCGCGCCGCCATCATACGGGCGCCCACCTGGGCCCGCTCGATCACGGCGCGGGTCATCTTGTCGTTGGCGGCAAGCGTCGCCTTCGACGTCGCGGCGCCGCCGTAGAGGATGTGGTCGCTGTCGGGCGCCTGGATCGGATTCTCGGCATGCCCCACCCAGGCGACATCCTCGATGAAGTCCTCGTTGATGCCCCTCGAGCCCGACAGGTAGATGAAGATCATCTGGTCGTTGAACTTCGACCAGTAGTCGGACAGACGGGCCTTGCCGACCTGACGCATGTTGTGGGCGGTGCGCTTGCGCGACATCTTGCCCCCGGCCGACACGCCGTGGCGCATCTGGTCGATCTTGATCTGGTCGGAAGCGAACTTGAGGTTCTCCTCCTTGCCTTCCAGCCGGTTGTCGCCATAGGTCGGCTTGTTGCGGAGTTGGATCGACAGATCAAACGTGATCGTATCGCCGGCTTCCGATTCGAGATCGGTCAGCCGCTGGATCGCGAACTCGTCACTGGTGCCGATGAACTTGCGGTCGAAGTAGCTCTTTTTCGTGATGTCGATGAAGAGCGCGCCGGACCATTTCTTCTGGGCCTTGGGGTCGCCGAAGGCGACAACGGTCTGGGTCATGAGTGCCAGTCTCCTGAAGGGGAAGGGTCAGCACTCATGCGCGTTGCTGCGGAAACTACTGGAATTTCCGCATTGTTGCAATAAGACGCGCGTGATATTGAAAGCTCGACCTCGCGCATGAGTGCGGCAACCCCAACGGGAGCTGCCCATGTCCGCGACGAAGCCCTCCACCCCGAATACGAGCATCCTGAAACGCGGCAGCAAAGGCGCCACGGTAAAGGAACTGCAGCGGCTCCTCAATCTCGCGGGAGCCGCGCCCCCCCTGTCCATTGACGGCGATTTCGGCGGAAAGACCGATGCGGCGGTCCGGGCGATCCAGTCGCGCCTCGGCCTGGTTGTCGACGGACTGGTCGGCCAGCAAACGACGACGGCGCTTAAACGGGCGACAACGCCCGTAACGTCCGGCCGGCCCGAACCCGACAAATCGGCGATGGCTGGCGCTGTGCCGGCGGCCGCTGTTGTCCCGAGCGGGGCAAACCCGCCGCCGAACGCGGCAAGCCTCATCCTCCTCGATACGACCAGGGCGATCGACACGATCTGGATTCATTGCGCGGCAACGCCGGAGGGAAAAGACTATACCGTTGCCGACATCCGCGCGTGGCACAAGGCCCGCGGCTGGAGCGACATCGGCTACCACTATGTCATCTACCGGGACGGGAGCATCCATCTCGGTCGTCCGATCGGGCAGATCGGCGCGCACGTCGAGGGGCACAACCTCAACTCGGTCGGCATCGTCTACGTCGGCGGGCTCGCCGCGGACGGAAAGACGGCCAAGGACACCCGCACGGCTGCACAGCGCTCATCCCTGCTCTGGCTCACCGACGCTCTCCGCGCAAAGCATCGCGGCATCAAGCGGGTACGTGGCCACAACGAGGTGGCGGCCAAGGCCTGCCCGTCCTTCGACGTCCGGCGCGACCCGCTCGGCCTCGCCGCCTGATCCCCAGACGAAAGGAAATCCCGATGAACACGAACCTTGTGCACAACCTCCTCAATGTCCTCATCGCCCTCGTCGGGCTCGTGACCACCGTGATGCTGGCCACGGGGTGCACCACCATCGTCACCGGTGCGCTCGAATGCTCGCAGTCCTGGCTCAGCCCCACGTGGGCCAGCGTCGCCATCACCGCCATGGCGGTCCTGAAAGGCGCGATCAACGTCCTGCGCGACGGGATCTCCGGCCTCGCCAAGGTTCAGCCGCCGGTCGTGGACAAGGAAACGTTGCGGCGCATCCAGGACGAAATCGACAGGGCGGGGGCGTAGAGGCATTGGCCGCGCTCCATCCGATCACCCCCGCTGAGGACGAGGTACAATGAAGCTCGAACTCGCCACCATCATCCAGAGCACGCTCGACGCGCTCGGGCTCAACGGCTCGGTGCTCGTCGCGGGCGGCGCGGGCGGTGTCCTACGCGCTCTTTCCTCCCGCAGGCATACCCTGCGGGAGCGCATCGTCTCCCCCATCTGCGGCGCCATCGCCGCCGGCTATCTGACGTCGTTCGCGGTGCACGCACTCTACAAGACCGCGCTACCGCTCCCCGAGGACCCGGCCGTCACGATCGGCACGGTGGGGTTTCTGATCGGCGCCTGCGCGATGTGGATCAGCGATGCGCTGATGCTGATCGCGATGCGCTGGATCAAGTCGGGCGGCTGATTCCATTGTTCCGCTATCCCGGAACAAGCTAGTTCCGCTCCCCAATATCCCATGACGCCGCGAGCCATTTTGCGCCAATTTTGCGCCATGGAATCCCCGCTAACTCGCGGAAGCACTGTAAATATTGGTAAAATTCGGCAAGCGATGGCACATGAAAGTCGGGGATTTCAGCGGCTTAACTTATTGATTTTATTGGTGATCCCGCCGCGATTCGAACGCGGGACCCCCAGATTAGGAATCTGGTGCTCTATCCTGCTGAGCTACGGGACCACTGACCAGAACCCATACAAAAGCTCGTCCTGGAAGCCAAGCGATTTTGCGGCCGTCGCGGGCCTGTTCCGTGCGAAACAGCGGAAGGCCGGCGGCCGTGGGAAAGTGGGTCATCGGATGGAAATGGTTCCATCCCGCCGGACCACAGGAGAGTTCCCATGCGCAGAATCGTTCTTTCCGCCGCCGTCGCCGCGCTCGCGGCGCTGTCCTTCGCCGCCCCGTCGCAGGCCGGCGGCCTGTCCATCGGCTTCGGCTTCGGCCATGGCTGGGGCCACGGCGGCTACGTCTCCGTCTACGAGGACTACGGCCACCACTGCTTCTGGAAGAAGATCAAGCGCTACGACAAGTGGGGCAACCTGGTCGTCAAGCGCGTCCGCATCTGCGATTGACGCCTGCCCGTCCCCTCGATCCTCCCCGCCTCGCCCGGCTGACCGTCCCTGCAGCCGGGCGCTTTTTATGCCGAGAGCCGGCTCTCGGCGAGCTTGACCCAGTAGGTCACCCCGTGCGGGATGGCGTCGTCGTTGAAGTCGTAGGCCGGATGGTGCAGCCCGGCGGTGTCGCCGTTGCCGATGAAGACGAAGGCGCCGGGCCGCGACAGCAGCATGTAGGAGAAATCCTCGCCCCCCATCATCGGCGCCAGCGCCGGCTCGACCGCCGCCTCGCCGGCGATCTCGCGCGCGACGGCGACGACGTGGCCCGTCTCCTCGGCATGGTTGACCGTCACCGGATAGTTGCGGTGATAGGAAACGGCGATCTCCGCGCCGTTCGCCGCCGCGATGCCGGCGCAGATCTGGCGGATGCGCGCCTCCGCCTCGTCGCGCATCGCCGGGCTGAGCGTGCGTACCGTGCCGGCGAGCTGCGCCTCCTCGGGAATGACGTTGTGGGCGAAGCCGGCATTGAACTTGGTGACGGAGACGACGAGCGAGGCGATCGGGTCGGCAACGCGCGAGACGATGGTCTGCAGGGCCGTCACGACCTGCGCGCCGATGACGATCGGGTCCACCGTCCGGTGCGGCAGCGCCGCATGGCCGCCGCGGCCCTTGACGGCGATCACGAACTCGTCGGTCGCGGCCATGATCGCGCCCGCCCGCGTGCCGAAGGCGCCGACCGGCATGCCCGGCAGGTTGTGCATGCCGTAGACCTCGGCGATGCCGAAGCGCTCCATCATGCCGTCCTTCACCATCTCGTTGCCGCCGCCGCCGCCTTCCTCCGCCGGCTGGAAGATCACGGCGACTTGGCCTGCGAAATTGCGCGTCTCGCAGAGATATTTCGCAGCCCCCAGCAGCATCGCCGTGTGGCCGTCGTGGCCGCAGGCGTGCATCTTGCCCCGGACGGTCGAGGCCCAGGGCTTGCCGCTCGCCTCCTCGATCGGCAGCGCGTCCATGTCGGCGCGAAGCCCGATGGTGCGCCCCTCGGCCCTGCCGCGGATGAGGCCGACGACGCCGGTGCGGCCGATGCCCGTCACCACCTCCTCGACGCCGAAGGCCCGCAGCTTCTCCGCCACGAAGGCCGCCGTCTTCTCGACGGCGAAGAGCAGTTCCGGCTGCCGGTGCAGTTCCCGGCGCCAGCCGGCGATCTCGTCCTGCATCTCGGCGGCGCGGTTCAATATGGGCATGCAATGTTCCTGTCGGTGTTTTGCGCCGGAAACCGGCGAACGTCTTTCGTTGGCTTTGCCATCGCGGTGCCACATAGGTTAAATAGGGCGACGGTTGGAAACAACTCCCGATTTCGAGGAAACGAGATGACTGGACGAACGACGCGCCGGCGCGGACGGCTCCTTGGCCCGGCGCTTCTGGCGATGGCTTCCCTCCTGGCCACCGGCGCCGCCGCCGGCCCCCGCATGCTGGTCGACGTGAACACGCTGAAGGTCCTCGACCACGAGGACGCGTTCCAGAAGTGGTATCCCGCCTCGCTCACCAAGCTGATGACGGCCTATACCGTGTTCCGCGCCATCAAGGCGGGCGAGCTGACGCTGGAAAGCCCGGTCGTCATGAGCAAGCACGCCGCCGCCGAGCCGCCGAGCAAGATGTATTTCAAGCCCGGCCAGAAGATGACGCTCGACAGCGCGCTGAAGATCATCCTGGTGAAATCGGCCAACGACGTCTCCGTCGCCATCGCCGAATCGGTCGCCGGCTCCGAGCAGGCCTTCGTCGACCGCATGAACGCCGAGGCGCAGCGGATCGGCATGAGCTCGTCCCGCTTCATCAATCCGAACGGCCTGCCCGGCAAGGGCCAGTACACGACGGCGCGCGACCTCGCCGTGCTCGCCGTGACGCTGAAGCGCGAGTTCCCGCAATATGCCGGCTATTTCGCGCTTGAAGGCTTCACCACCGGCAAGAAGCAGTATCCGAACTACAACATGCTGATCGGCCGCTTCGACGGCGCAGACGGCATGAAGACCGGCTTCATCTGCGCATCCGGCTTCAACCAGGTCTCCTCGGCCACCCGGGGCGGCCGCAGCGTCGTCTCCGTCGTGCTCGGCTCCGACAGCCTCGGGGCGCGGGCGGACATCTCCGCCGACATGCTCCAGCGCGGCCTGACGATGAATGCCGGCAACGCGCCCACCCTCGGCCAGCTCCGCCCCTACGGCGAGACGCGCGACATGGTCGCCGACGTCTCGAAGGAGATCTGCTCGAAGCACGCCGCCAAGGTGCGCAGCGAGGGCCGCGACGAGGCGGGCCGGCAGAAGCTCACCTCGCCGCACATCCACGAGCTGAACCGGCCGCTGAAGCTCGTCTTCGCCGGCCTGATCGGCGGCGACGAGCCGAAGACGGCGGCGGGCGGCAAGGCGGTCGCCGCCGGCATGGGCGACATCGCCAACGTGCCGGTCCCGATCCCGCGCCCCGTCTTCTGACAGGAGTCCCCATGATCTCGGCCGAACAGCGCGTACCGGTCTCCGTCGTGACCGGCTTCCTCGGCGCGGGCAAGACGACGCTCCTGAACCGTCTTCTCAAGGAGCCGTCGCTTTCCGACACCGCCGTCATCGTCAACGAGTTCGGCGAGGTCGGCATCGACCACCTGCTGGTCGAGCGCTCGGGCGACGGCATCATCGAGCTTTCCGACGGATGCCTCTGCTGCACCGTGCGCGGCGAGCTGGTCGACACGCTCGCCGACCTGATGGACCGCCTGCAGACGGGCCGCATCCGGTCGCTGAAGCGAGTCGTCATCGAGACGACCGGGCTTGCCGATCCCGCGCCGGTGCTGCAGGCGATCATGGGCAATCCCGTCATCGCCCAGTCCTTCGCCCTCGACGGCGTGGTGACGGTGGTCGACGCCGTCAACGGGCTTTCGACGCTCGCCAGCCATGCCGAGGCGGTGAAGCAGGCCGCCGTCGCCGACCGCATCGTGCTGACCAAGACGACGCTTGCCGACGCCGGCACCGTCGCCGCCGTGCGAGGCGAGATCGCCGCGCTCAACCCGCGCGCCGCCGTCACGGACGCCGAGGCGCCGATCACGCCCGACCTTCTCGTCAACGGCCTCTACGATCCGGAGACGAAGAGCCCGGACGTGCGCCGCTGGCTGCACGAGGAGGCCCATGGCGACGGTCACCACCACCATCATCACCACGAGCATGGGCACGGGCACGACCATCACCACCATCAGCACGCCCACGACGTGACGCGCCACGACGCGACGATCCGTTCCTTCTCCATCGTCCACGATCGCCCGATCGATCCGATGGCGCTCGACATGTTCGTCGACCTGCTGCGCTCGGCTCATGGCGAGAAGCTCCTGCGCATGAAGGCGATCGTCCAGCTCTCGACCAATCCCGAGCGGCCCGTCGTGCTGCACGGCGTGCAGAGCGTGTTCCACCCGCCGGAACGGCTTGCCGCCTGGCCGGACCCGTCCGACCGGCGCACGCGCATGGTGCTGATCACCCGCGACCTGCCGGAGGCCTTCGTGCGCGACCTCTTCGACGCCTTCACCGGCACGCCGAAGATCGACCGCCCGGACCGCGCGGCGCTGGAGGACAACCCGCTGGCGGTCCCGGGGTTCAAGTTTTAGAAGACGTACGGGATATTGCCCCTCACCTGCCTGCCGGCATCCTCTCCCCGCAAGCGGGGCGGGGAGCGCTGGGGGCACGGGTTTCCTGTGCCCGAGAAGGAAGGAAGACCCCGCCCCATCCCCTTCTCCCCGCCTGCGGGGAGAAGGTGGCGGCAGCCGGACGAGGGGCAAAGCCCCGTCCGCCTCACCCGGCCTTGCGGATCAAGAACCGGTGCCCGTCGGCGAGCCGTTCGCTCGCCTCCAGCACATGGCCGTCCTCGCGGCAGAAATGGGGGATGTCGATGACGGCGAGCGGGTCGGTCGTCTCGACCCAGAGCGCGGCGCCGGCCGCCATGGCGGAGAGGCGCTTGCGCGTGCGCAGCACCGGCAGGGGGCATTTCAGGCCGCGCAGGTCATAGACGTCCGATGCGGCGGCAACGTCCGTCATTTCTGCCAGAACTTCCAGAAGGGCTTCTTCGGCTGGATCTCCGCGGCGACGTCCACGCCCGGGTTCTCCTCCGGCACCGGCAAGGCCGCGGCGGCACCGGCAGCCGCCTTTTCCGCCTTCTTCGCCGCGACGTCGGCGGCAAGCGCCTCGGCTTCGCGGGCCTTGCGCTCCTCGGCCTCCTGCACGGCGCGGGCCTCCGCCTCGATCTTGCGGCGCTCGGCCTCCTCGGCGCGCTTCTTCTGCTCCTCGATCTCACGCAGCGTCATCAGCTTGCCGGCGTCGATCGAGCTTCCGGTCGGGGCGTAGGCGAGCTCGCGGCCCTTGCGCTGGTCGGCGACGATCGCCTTGCGCTGCGCTTCCGACGGCTCGAGCCAGACCGTGCCCTCGTATTTCTTCATCGCCGTCGCGTAGGCCGTCTCGTAGGACTTGTTGTAGCTCGCGAGCGCCATCTCGAGCGCCGCCGGCGTCGTCATCGCCGGGCAGGCGGCCGTCGGCGACAAGGCCTTCTCCGACTGCTGGTTGAAGACGTACTTCCGCTCGCAGACCTTCACCTCCGGCGGCCGCTTCGTCACCTCGAAGTGATCGTAGCCGACCTTCAGCATCTTCCAGAATTCCATGTTCGGATTGTCGCGATGCCGCGCCATGTTCTCCGCCGTCATCCGGAAGGGGAAGGCCTGGAGCTGGATCGTCTCCTGCCCGCCCTTGAAGGCGTCGCGCGCAAAGGCGAAGATCTCGACCATCTGCTCGTCGGTCATCGAGTAGCAGCCCGACGAGGAGCAGGCGCCGTGGATCATCAGATGGCTGCCGCTCGCGTTGTTGGCGCGGTCGTAGGTGTTCGGAAAGCCGGTGTTGATCGCCAGATAATAGCTCGAATTCGGATTGAGATGGTGGCGGGAGAGCGGATAGAAGCCCTCGGGCGCCTGGCGGTCACCCTCCTTGCGCTTCGGCCCGAGCTTGCCCGACCAGGCGCAGATCTTGTAGCTCTTGACCATCTGGAAGCGGTTGGTGCGGTCGGCCTTCCAGACCTCCAGCGTGCCCTCCTCCTTGAAGATGCGGACCATCACCGGCGCGAGCCGGTCGATGTTCATCGACGCCATCTTCTGGAGCACCTTGCCGGAAAGCTGGTACTCGACCTTGTTCTTCACCGACTTGATGTCGACGGTGTCGAGCGTCTCGTTCGTGCAGCCGGCGGCGGCCACGGCGAGGAGCGATACGGCAGCGAGAACTCTCAGGCGCATTACGGAAAGCCCATGACAATCATCAGATCGTAAACCGTCGCGCCGACCGGCGGACGCGCAATTCTCCCGGCTTATACTTCATAAATCGTTAACCGGAAATTCTTTCGCGAGGCTGTCGGAAGACCGCCCCGTTCAGACACGAGGAATGTGGCCGAGATGGGGCGGAAGCCCCGGTTCTCAGAGCTGGCGGCCGATGTTGAGGTAGCGCTGGCGCCGCTCCTTGCGAAGCTGGTCACCGGGCTTGGCGGAAAGATCCTTCAGCGCCGCGGCGATCACGTCGCCGGTGCGCGATATCACCGTTTCCGGATCGCGGTGCGCGCCGCCCACCGGCTCGGGGATGATGCCGTCGATGACGCCGAGCGCCTTCAGGTCCTCGGCCGTGATCTTCATGTTGCTCGCCGCCTCCTTGGCGCGGGTGGAGTCGCGCCAGAGGATGGAGGCCGCCCCTTCCGGCGAGATCACGCTGTAGATGGCGTGCTCCAGCATGTAGACCCGGTCGCCGGTGGCGATGGCGATCGCGCCGCCCGAGCCGCCCTCGCCGATGACGACGGAGACGATCGGCACGCGGACGTTGAGACACATCTCGGTGGAGCGGGCGATGGCCTCCGCCTGGCCGCGTTCCTCCGCGCCGATGCCCGGATAGGCGCCGGCCGTGTCGATGAGGGTGACGACCGGCAGGCCGAAGCGGTCGGCCATCTCCATGATGCGGATCGCCTTGCGGTAGCCTTCCGGCCGGGCGCTGCCGAAGTTGTGGCGCAGCCGCGACTTCGTGTCGTTGCCCTTCTCCTGGCCGATGATGGCGACGGGCTCGCCGCGGAAGCGGCCGAGGCCGGCCTGGATCGCCTCGTCCTCGGCGAACTTGCGGTCGCCGGCGAGCGGCGTGAACTCGTCGAACAGGCTTCCGGCGAAATCGAGGAAATGCGGCCGCTGCGGATGGCGCGCGACCTGCGTCTTCTGCCAGGGGGTGAGCTTGGAATAGATGTCGGCCATCGCCTCGCGGGCACGGACCTCCAGACGGCCGATCTCGTCCGTCGTATCGATGCTCTCATCGTCCTCGGCGAGCTTCTTCAGCTCGTGGATCTTGCCTTCGAGGTCCGAGATGGGCTTTTCGAAATCGAGGTAATTGTGCATGAGATGCGTTTCCGATCGTTTGCTCAAACCGCCTCGGGCGCACGCGGCCCCGGGGGCCGGTCGCAAGCGGTGGGGGTCCTAATCCGGCTTTTTTGCCTGTTTGGCAAGGGGGTGATGGGCCTGAACCAGCGCATGCAGCCGTTCTTCCAGCACATGCGTATAGATTTGTGTCGTCGAAATGTCCGCATGGCCGAGGAGTTCCTGGACGGCCCTCAGATCCGCCCCGTTCTGGAGCAGATGGCTCGCGAAGGCGTGGCGCAGCACGTGCGGCGAGAGGCTCGCGGCGCGGATTCCGGCCCGACCGGCGAGCGCCTTCAGGTCGCGCGCGAAGACCTGCCGCGGCAGGTGGCCCTCCCTGCTCTTCGCCGGAAAGAGGAAGTCTCCCGTCGCCGGATCGTCGCCCGTCCCGGCGGCGAGCGCCTCGCCATAGGCGGCAAGGGCCGCGATCGCCGCACGCGACAGCGGCACCAGCCGTTCCTTGTTGCCCTTGCCGCGGACGACGAGGAAGCGCCCCGCCTGCGACAGCACGCTCGCCGGCAGCGAGACGAGCTCGCTGACGCGCATGCCCGTCGCATAGAGGAGCTCGACCAGCGCATGCAGGCGGCGGCGCACGAGCAGGTCCGGCCCGGGCTCCGCGGCTTCCGCCGCCGCCCGCTCGATCAGCCGGCCGACGTCCTCGACGCTCAGCGTCTTCGGCAGCGCCCGGCCCTTCCTCGGCGCGTCGAGGATGCCGGTCGGGTCGTCGCCCCGCAGCCCCTCGCCGTAGAGGAACCTGTAGAACTGTCGGAGCGCCGACAGCCGCCGCGCCTGCGAGGACGGGGCGAAGCCCTGCCCCGCCAGATGGGCGAGATAGGCGCTCAGATCCCCGGAGGCGGCCTCCGTCAACCGCACGCCGCGCCCGTTGAGGAAGGCGCGCGCATCCGAAAGGTCGCGCTCGTAGGACTGCAGCGTGTTGGCGGCTGCACCCCGCTCGGCGCTCATCATCTCCAGGAAGGATTCCACCTGCAGCGCCGACGGGTCCCTCATGGCGCGGGGTTCACCCGTTCGGAGGGGATGCGGATCGTCACCTCGCGCTCGGTCGGCTCGACGAAGGTCACGAGCGCGACCATGGTGCCGTAGATCGACCCGGCGATCACGGCGCAGAAGAACAGGAATCGGAACAGGGTCGGCATGATGCTCTCCGCAGGGTCCTTCCTATATCGCCCCGCCATCTGCCGAGCGCAAGGGATGTGGATCCTCGGGGTCGAGCCGAGGACCCACCGCAGGCTTGACGCTTCGGACAATTTTGTCCGATACCGGAGCGGACAGAAACCGGGCCGCCCCATGACCGAGACGCTCCAGCAGCCTCCCCTCACGCTCGCAGAAGAGGCGCGCGCCGCGCTCGGCAGGCGCAACCTCGTGCTGATCGGCCTGATGGGGGCGGGGAAATCCGCGATCGGCCGGCTGACGGCGCAGGCGCTCGGCATTCCCTTCATCGATTCCGACCACGAGATCGAGCGCGTCTCGCGCATGTCGATCACCGACCTCTTCGCCGCCTATGGCGAGGAGGAGTTCCGCGCGCTCGAGACCCGGGTGATCAAGCGGCTCTTGCGCACCGGCCCGCGCGTCGTCTCCACCGGCGGTGGCGCCTATATCAACGAGCGCACGCGCAAGCACATCAAGCGCGGCGGCCTCACCGTCTGGCTGAAGGCCGACCTCGACGTGCTCTGGGAGCGCGTCAACAAGCGCGACACCCGCCCGCTGCTCAAGACGGAGAACCCGCGCCAGACGCTGGAGAACCTGATGAACGCCCGCTACCCGGTCTATGCCGAGGCGGATCTCACGGTCATGTCGCGCGACGTGAAGAAGGAAACCATGGTGGAGGAGGTGCTCGCCGCCATCGCCTCCACCCGCAGGAACGCAGGAAGCGAATGACCGCCGACACCCCCAACCGCCGCACCGTCCGCGTCGAGCTCGGCGAGCGCGCCTACGACATCCTGATCGGCCCCGGCCTGATCGCCTCGGCCGGCCGCGAGATCGCCGGCCGCCTGAAGGGCCGGAAGATCGCCGTCGTCACCGACGAGCACGTCGCTCCCCTCTATCTCGACGCCTTCATGGCGGCCCTTGCCGCCGAAGGCATCGACGCCGTCTCGCTGGTCCTGCCGGCCGGCGAGAAGACGAAGAGCTTCGAGCCGCTGATGGCGGTCTGCGACAAGGTGCTCGCCGCCCGCATCGAGCGCAACGACGCGGTGGTGGCGCTCGGCGGCGGCGTCATCGGCGATCTCACCGGCTTTGCCGCCGGCATCGTCCGGCGCGGCTCGCGCTTCATCCAGGTGCCGACCTCGCTGCTCGCCCAGGTCGATTCCTCCGTCGGCGGCAAGACCGGCATCAACTCCCCCCACGGCAAGAACCTGATCGGCGTCTTCCACCAGCCCGACCTCGTGCTCGCCGACACCGACGTGCTCGACACGCTCTCGCCCCGCGAGTTCCGCGCCGGCTATGCCGAGGTCGCCAAATACGGGCTGATCGACAAGCCGGACTTCTTCGACTGGCTGGAGAAGAACTGGCGCGACGTCTTCGCCGGCGGTCCCGCCCGCATCGAGGCGATCGCCGGGAGCTGCCAGGCCAAGGCCGACGTGGTGGCCGCCGACGAGCGCGAAAACGGCCAGCGCGCGCTGCTCAACCTCGGCCACACCTTCGGCCACGCGCTGGAGGCGGCGACGCAATACGACAGCGCCCGCCTCGTCCATGGCGAGGGGGTCTCGATCGGCATGGTGCTCGCCCACCAGTTCTCCGCCCGCATGAACCTCGCGAGCCCCGACGACGGCAGCCGCGTCGAGGCGCATCTCAGGGAAGTCGGCCTGCCGACATCCGTCCATGAGATCCCCGGCGGCCTGCCGCCGGCCGAGGTGCTGATGGACGCCATCGCCCAGGACAAGAAGGTCAAGGCCGGCAAGCTCACCTTCATCCTGACGCGCGGCATCGGCCGGTCCTTCGTCGCCGACGACGTGCCGCAGTCCGAGGTCCTCGCCTTCCTGAAGGAGAAGCTGTCGGCATGAACGGCGCCGTGCCCGTCGCCTCCGGTTACTGGCTCTTCCTGCCGCTGGTCGCGGGGTTGCTCGTCGGCCTCGTCCTCCTGCTGCGCTGGAGGGACGCATATCTGCGCCGCCCGCAGGCGGCCGAGAGCGAGGGCGAGCGCCGCGCCGGCCCGTCGCAGTCCGACGCCGGCCGGGCCGACCGCGTCGGCAACGGCCTCGACCTCTCCGCGCTGGAAGTCTCCGACATCATGATCCACCGCACGGCGATGCGCGGCCTCAATGCCGACGACCCGCCCGAGACGATCGTCAAGGCGATGCTCGAAAGCCCCTATACGCGCATGCCGCTCTGGCGCGGCTCGACCGACAACATCGTCGGCGTCGTCCATGCCAAGGACCTTTTGCGCGCGCTCGCCCAGCCCGGCGTCGAGCCGAGGAACCTCGACATCACCGAAGTGGCGCAGAGGCCGTGGTTCGTGCCGGAGACCACCAGCCTCAAGGACCAGCTCAACGCCTTTTTCCGGCGCAAGGAGATCTTCGCGACCGTGGTCGACGAATATGGCGAGGTGCAGGGCCTCGTCACGCTGCAGGACATCCTGAAGGAGATCGTCGGCGACATTTCCGACGAGCACAGCATCGACCTGCAGGGCGTACGCCAGGAGGCGGACGGCTCCATCGTCGTCGACGGCGGCGTGCCGATCCGCGATCTCAACCGCGCGCTCGACTGGAACCTGCCGGACGAGGAGGCGACGACGATCGCCGGCCTCGTCATCCACGAATCGAAGTCGATCCCCGAGGAGCGCCAGGCCTTCACCTTCTACGGCAAGCGCTTCATCGTCATGAAGCGGGTGAAGAACCGCCTCACCCGGCTGCGCATCCGCCCCGCCGACCTGCCGCCGGCCGCGTCCTGATCACCAGCGGACCGGCTCGCCGGGCGCGGCGGCTTCCACGGCGAGCGCATGCAGCCCCGCGTCGAATTCCGACGTCAGCAGGTCGTTGATCGCCCGGTGGCGGGCGACGCGGCCCATGCCGGCGAAGGCCGGCGCGACGATGCGCACCCGCATGTGCGTCTCGCCCTCGCCGTCGAAGCCCGGCTGGTGGCCGACATGCAGCCCGCTCTCGTTGATCACCTCGAGACGCTCGGGCGCGAAAGCGGCCGTCAGCTTCTCCTCGATGCTTGTGCGGATGGACATCGGAAAACCTCGCAAATGGTTCCACCAAGCCAGCAACAATCCGCTTTGTCAATTCTTGTTGGCGGGGCCCCGCGACCCCATAATCAGGGCCATGAAACTCGATTCCAAATATTTCGACCGCATCCGCACGCGGCGGCGGGTGGAGCGGCCCGAACGCACGGCGCCCACCTGCCAGTGGGACGGCTGCGAGGAGAATGCCGTGCACCGCGCGCCGGTCGGGCGCAACGCGGAAGGCCAGTATTTCATGTTCTGCTTCGAGCACGTCAAGGAATACAACAAGGGCTACAACTACTTCTCCGGCCTTTCCGACAGCGAGATCGCCCGCTACCAGAAGGAGGCGATCACCGGCCACCGCCCGACCTGGACCATCGGCGTCAACAAGGCGGCGAAGAACGGCCCGGCGCAGGGCACGGCACGCTCCGGCACCGCCGGGGCAAATCAGCGCATCCGCGACCCCTTCGGCTTCTTCGAACAGGGCCGCAACGCGCGGCCCGAACCGCGCGCGCGAAAACTGAAGACCCTGGAGGCCAAGGCTTACGACACGCTGGGCCTGACGGCGACCGCCACCGCGGACGACATCAAGTCGGCCTACAAGGCCCTTGTCAAAAAGCATCATCCCGATGCAAATGGCGGAGACAGGGGCTCGGAGGAGCGTTTTCGGGCGGTCATCCAGGCATATCAATTGTTAAAGCAGGCCGGCTTCTGCTAGAGCATCTTGCAACCGGATGGAATCATCCGGCGTTGCACGAATGCGGCTAGGCGAAAGCCTGAACGGCGACAGCAGATATTGGGGCGGGCGCACGCGCGGCTTTCGCCCGCGGAGACGTGATGAGCAAGATGGATATCGACATTTCCAACCTCCCCGACACCACGGTGTCCGTCAGGGAGGTCTTCGGCATCGACACGGACATCCGGGTGCCGGCCTATTCCAAGCCGGACGCCTACGTGCCCGATCTCGACCCGGACTACCTCTTCGACCGGGAGACGACGCTCGCCATCCTCGCCGGCTTCGCCCACAACCGCCGCGTCATGGTCTCCGGCTATCACGGCACCGGCAAGTCGACCCATATCGAGCAGGTCGCCGCCCGCCTCAACTGGCCCTGCGTGCGCGTCAACCTCGACAGCCACGTGAGCCGCATCGACCTCGTCGGCAAGGACGCGATCGTCATCAAGGACGGCTTGCAGGTCACGGAATTCAAGGACGGCATCCTGCCCTGGGCCTACCAGCACAATGTCGCGCTCGTCTTCGACGAATACGACGCGGGGCGTCCGGACGTGATGTTCGTCATCCAGCGCGTGCTGGAATCCTCCGGCCGGCTGACGCTGCTCGACCAGAGCCGCGTCATCCGCCCGCATCCGGCCTTCCGCCTGTTCGCCACTGCCAACACGGTCGGCCTCGGCGATACGACCGGCCTCTACCACGGCACGCAGCAGATCAACCAGGCGCAGATGGACCGCTGGTCGATCGTCACCACGCTCAACTACCTGCCGCACGACAACGAGGTGTCGATCGTCGCCGCCAAGGTGAAGAAGCTCGCTTCGGCCAAGGACGGCCGCGAGACGATCTCGCGCATGGTGCGCGTCGCCGACTTGACGCGCGCCGCCTTCATCAACGGCGACCTCTCCACCGTCATGAGCCCGCGCACGGTCATCACCTGGGCGGAGAACGCGGAGATCTTCGGCGACATCGCCTTCGCCTTCCGCGTCACCTTCCTCAACAAGTGCGACGAGCTGGAGCGCACGCTGGTGGCCGAGCTCTACCAGCGCGCCTTCGGCGTCGAGCTGAAGGAGAGCGCGGCCAACATCGTGCTGGAGGCGACGGCCTGAGGGCCGCGCGGAGAAGGCCATGGCTGCTCGCGGTGACAATCTGAGGCCGAAGCCCGGCGGCGTGGTCGACGTGGAGCCGTTCCGCCGCGCGGTGACGGGCTGCGTGCGCGCGGTGTCCGGCGACGCCGAGGTGGAGGTCTCCTTCGCCAACGAGCGTCCCGGCATGACCGGCGAGCGCATCCGCCTGCCGGAGCTCTCCAAGCGTCCGACGCCGTCCGAGGTCGCCGTCACCCGCGGGCTCGGCGATTCCATGGCGCTGCGCAAGGCCTGTCACGACGCCCGCGTCCACGCCACCATGTCGCCCGAGGGCGCGGACGCCCGCGCCATCTTCGACGCCGTCGAGCAGGCGCGCGTCGAGGCGATCGGCGCCAACCGCATGCGCGGCATGGCACAGAATCTCGACGCCGTGCTGTCGGAGAAATATACCAAGGCGAATTTCGGCGCGATCAGCCGCCAGGCCGACGCGCCGCTCGCCGAGGCCGTCGCCCTCATCGTGCGCGAGAAGCTGACGGGCCAGGCCCCGCCCGCCTCCGCCGGCAAGGTGCTCGACCTCTGGCGCGACTACCTGGAGGACAAGGCCGGCACGGACATGACCGGGCTTGCCGGCACGATGAACGACCAGCAGGCCTTCGCCCGCGTCGTGCGTCACATGCTCGCCTCCATGAACGTCGCCGAAGACCTCAGCGACGAGGAGATCGAGCCGGACGACAGCGAGACGCCGGAGGACGAGGACCAGCCGCGCAGCGACGAGCAGGAGGACACGGAATCCCAGGAGGAGGCCGGCGACGAGGCCGCACCCGCCGAGGAGAACCAGACCTCCGACGAGGAGATGGACGAAGGCGAGATGGACGGCGCGGAGATTTCCGACGACGACCTCGCCGACGACGACAGCGACGACAGCGAGACGCCCGGCGAGACCCGCCGCCCGGCCGATCCCTTCACCGACTTCAACGAGAAGGTCGACTACACCGTCTTCACCGAGGAATTCGACGAGACGATCACGGCGGAAGAACTCTGCGACGAGGCCGAGCTCGAGCGGCTGCGCGCCTTCCTCGACAAGCAGCTCGCCCACCTGCAGGGCGCGGTCGGCCGGCTCGCCAACCGCCTGCAACGAAGGTTGATGGCGCAGCAGAACCGCGCCTGGGAATTCGACCTGGAGGAGGGCTACCTCGACAGCGCCCGCCTGCAGCGCATCATCATCGACCCGATGCAGCCGCTCTCCTTCAAGCGCGAGAAGGACACGACCTTCCGCGACACCGTCGTGACGCTGCTCATCGACAATTCCGGCTCGATGCGCGGCCGGCCGATCACGGTCGCCGCCACCTGCGCCGACATCCTCGCCCGCACGCTGGAGCGCTGCGGCGTCAAGGTGGAGATCCTCGGCTTCACCACCAAGGCCTGGAAAGGCGGCCAGTCGCGCGAAAAATGGCTGGCGAGCGGCAAGCCGCAATCGCCGGGCCGCCTCAACGACCTGCGCCACATCGTCTACAAGGCCGCCGACGCCCCCTGGCGGCGTGCGCGCCGCAACCTCGGCCTGATGATGCGCGAGGGCCTGCTCAAGGAGAACATCGACGGCGAGGCGCTGATCTGGGCGCACAACCGCCTGCTCGGCCGCTCCGAGCAGCGGCGCATCCTGATGATGATCTCGGACGGCGCGCCGGTCGACGATTCGACGCTGTCGGTGAACCCCGGCAACTATCTCGAACGGCATCTGCGCGCGGTGATCGAGCAGATCGAGACGCGCTCGCCGGTCGAGCTGCTGGCCATCGGCATCGGCCACGACGTCACCCGCTACTACCGCCGCGCCGTCACCATCGTCGATGCCGACGAGCTCGCCGGAGCCATGACCGAGCAGCTCGCCTCGCTCTTCGCCGACGAATCGACGAGCCGCCGGCCGGCCGGCCGGCGCCGGGCGGGCTGAGGGCGTGGCCGGCCTTCGCGTCGGACGCCACCTGCGCCTCCTCGCGCTGTCGGCCTGCCTTTCGCTTGCGAGCCTGCAACCGGCGGCCGCCGACGGCACCGATCTCCCCGTCGCAAGCCGCGCCCTGTCGAGCTTCGCCTTCGGCTCCGACAGACAGGTGTTCGGCAAGCTCGAATTCCTCGGCGGCATCGTCTACTCCTCGTCCGACCCGCTGCTCGGCGCCGTCTCGGCGATCCGCTTCCGCGCCGACCGCGAGCATTTCGTCGCCGTGCTCGACACCGGCCACTGGCTGACGGGCCGCGTCACGCGCGGCGCGGACGGCCGGCTCGGCGGACTTGCCGACGTGGCGGTGCGCTCGATGCTCGACGAGAACGGCCGGACGGAGAGCAACAAGGCGCGGATGGATGCGGAGGGGCTGGCGATCGGCGCGGGCGAGCTTCTCGTCAGCTACGAGGGCCGCCACCGCATCGACGCCTATCCGGACCCCGGCTTCATGGAGGCGAAGCCGTCGCGCCGCCTGCCCTTCCCCTTCCCGCGTTCGGAGATGCGCACCAATCGCGGGCTGGAGACGCTCGCCATGGCGCCGGAGGCGGGGCCGCTCGGCGCCGTGCCCGTCACCGTCGCCGAGCGCAGCCTCGATGCCGACGGCCACCTGCTCGCCGCCGTCCTCGACGGCCCGCGTGCCGGCACCTTCGCGGTGCGGCGCGAGGACCCGTGGGACGTGACCGACGGCGCCTTCCTGCCGAACGGCGACCTCCTGCTTCTGGAACGCCGCTTCCGCCTGTCGGACGGCGTGGGCATGCGCATCCGCCGTTTCGACGGCGCGGCGATCCGCCCCGGCGCCGTCCTCGACGGCGAGGTGCTGATCGACGCCGACCTCAGCCAGCAGATCGACAACATGGAAGGCATGGACGTGGTGGCGATGGAGGACGGCGAGATCCGCATCGTCGTCGTCTCCGACGACAACCACTCGATCCTCCAGCGCAACCTGATGCTGGAGTTCCGCCTGCTGCAGGAGAAGTAGAGCCGCGCCGCCCTCTCATCCGGCCCTCCGGGCCACCGTCTCCCCGCAGGGGAGAAGGAAAGACGAGACGTTTGCGTTCTTCGCCTTCTCCCGTGCGGGGAGACGGTGGCGGCAGCCGGATGAGGGGGCTTGAAGCGCTATCGTCCTCAGGCGAGCTTTTCCACGCCCGGCATCGGCTTCAGCCTGCTCATCAGTGCCCCGTAGGGCAGCAGCATGACGAAGCCGACGAGCACCTTCACCGAGAAATCGCCCATCGCCCAGGAGATCCAGCGCGGCGCCTCGGCCGAAAGCACGCCGAGGATCGGCGCCCATTCGATGGCGAAGTCGTCGTTCGGCCCGAACAGCGAGAAGGCCGGCGCGAAGGCGAAGGAGAAGAACAGCACGGTGTCGAGCATCGAGCCGATCAGCGAGGCGATCAGCGGCGCGCGCCACCAGGTCTGCCGGCGCAGCCGGTTGAAGACGGAGATGTCGAGGAGCTGCCCCGCGAGGAAGGCCGAGCCCGAGGCGATGGCGATGCGCGGCGTCGAGGCGGCGAACGAGAAGAACACCGCGACGATGAAGCCCGCCGCCACCACGCGCCGCGCCACCCGCGGCCCGAACTGGCGGTTGGTGAGGTCGGTGATGAGGAAGGCGACCGGATAGGTGAAGGCGCCGTAGGTGAGGAGGTCGCCGAGGCTGATGCCGAAGAGCGTGCCCGAAAGCGGGAACTGCACCAGCACGTTCGAGGCGACGACGACGGCGGTCATCAGGAGGACGTAGACGAGGGTAATGCGGTTCGCTTGCATTTTTTTATCCTGGGTGATGCCACCAGTTGGAGAAACGACGATGCCGGCAAAAGAGCGAGGCCTGACCGGCGTGCGGTCAAGCCTCGATCGGATCGGTGCGGCCTGCAGCCTTGATCAGGCGGCGGTCTTCTTGGCGATCTGGCGGCGCAGCAGGCGGGCGCGCATCGACAGTTCGTTCTCGTCCGACTTCAGCAGGAAGGCATCGAGGCCGCCGCGATGCTCGACCGAGCGGAGCGCTGCAGCGGAAACGCGCAGGCGGAAGCGCTGGCCGAGAGCGTCGGAGATCAGCGTGACGTTGCACAGGTTCGGCAGGAACTTGCGCTTGGTCTTGTTGTTCGCGTGGCTCACATTGTTGCCCGACTGGACGCCCTTGCCGGTCAATTCGCAACTACGGGACATGGTTACACCTATTTTTCTTGTGTTCGGGACAATACGTTTCCGGCACCGTAACCGGCCGCGGTCCGTCTGGCCTTTTAGGAAAGTCGCGGTTCTATAGTCACACCGGGCGGCAACGTCAAGCCAAACCTGCGGCGTCGGCGGATTTCAGTTGCCAAGTGCCGCGATTCGCAGGCAATAGCAACGGGTGGCGGATCGGCCGCGGCGCAGATTTGCCGCATTGGTTTGCCTTTCTGGCACGTTGCGGAACGTCTCGAACGGGAGTCGTGGGAAAATGAACTGGCGTGGATGGATTGCAGGTGCGGCCGCATCGCTTGCCCTTCTCGGCTTCGCCGCACCGCTTGCCTCGGCGGAGCGCGAGCACCGCACCGATTACAGCATCCGCCTCTCCGGCCTGCCGGTGGCGACGGCCTCCTTCCGCTCGGAATTCGACGGCAACCGCTACGTGATCTCCGGCAGCCTGCGCTCGGCCGGCCTCGCCGACATATTCTCCAGCACCCAGGGCACCACCTCGGTCTCCGGCGTCATCCGCCGCAACCGGCTGAGCGCCACCAGCTATTCCGTCTCCTACCGGAGCGGCAAGCGCAGCCGCGAGATCGACGTCACCTTCCGCAACGGCAACGTCGTCCAGGCCAGCATGACGCCGCCGCGCCGGCGGCCGAAGAACTGGGTTCCCGTGACGCGCGGCGACATGCGCTCGGTGCTCGATCCGATCTCCGGCCTCATCATCCCCGCCGGCAGCCGCGTCTGCCCGAAGACCCTGCCGATCTTCGACGGCGAATCGCGCCTCGACCTGAAGCTCAGCTCCAAGGGCACGCGGCCCTTCTCCACCCAGGGCTTCGAGGGCGAGGCCGTCGTCTGCGGCATCCGCTTCATCCCGAAGTCCGGCTATCGCAAGGGCCGCCACGACGTCGAATACCTGCGCAAGCTGACGACGATGGAGGTCTGGTTCGCCAAGGCGGAGGGTGCCGACGTCTATGCGCCCGTCTATGCGCAGATCCCCACCAGGCTCGGCCCCGTCACCGTTTCGGCGACGCGCTTCGGCAAGTGAACGCGAACTCCCCCGGAAAGGACAGGCCTTGACCCTGCGCGCGACGCTGATCGGCTTCTCGGCGATCCTGATGTGGGCGCTGCTCGCGCTCTTCACCGCCGCCTCCGGCCGGATGCCGCCGTTCCAGCTCTCGGCGATCTGCTTCCTGATCGGCAGCCTGCCCGGCATTACCGTGCTCGCCGCGAGGCCGGAGCGCATGCGCCTGCTCAGGCAGCCGGCGAAGGTGTGGGCCACCGGCATCGCCGGCCTGTTCGGCTACCACTTCCTCTATTTCACGGCGCTGCGCAACGCGCCGGCCGTCGAGGCGAGCCTGATCGCCTATCTCTGGCCGCTCTTCATCGTCGTCGGCTCGGCGCTGCTGCCGGGCGAGCGGCTGCGCGGGCACCACGTCGCCGGCGCGCTGGCCGGGCTCGCCGGCACGGTGCTGATCGTCGGCCGCAACGGCTTCTCCTTCGACGGCGCCTATCTCCTCGGCTACGCCGCGGCCTTCCTCTGCGCCTTCGCCTGGGCGGCCTATTCGCTCGCCACCCGCCGCTTTGGCGCGGTCTCGACGGACGTCGTCACCGGCTTCTGCCTTGCCACCTCGCTCCTCTCCTTCCTCTGCCACCTGATGCTGGAGACGACCGTCTGGCCGCAGACGGGCTTCGAATGGCTCGCCGTCGCCGGCCTCGGCCTCATGCCGGTGGGGGCCGCCTTCTACGCGTGGGACTACGGCGTGAAGAACGGCGACATCCAGATCCTCGGCGCCGCGAGCTATGCCGCGCCGCTGCTCTCCACCCTCGTCCTCGTCGTCACGGGCTTCGCCGAGCCGTCCTGGCGCATCGGCCTCGCCTGCCTGCTCGTCACCGGCGGCGCGGTGCTCGCCGCCCGCGACATGATCTTCCGCAGGCGCGCGCCCGCAACGGCCTGATATCAGAACCGGTCCTTGCGCGCCCGGATCTCGCCGAAGACCTCCGCATCGCCCGCCCCTTCCATGCCGAGATGGCGGCGGATCGCCGGGTCGCCGGCGCGCAGGAACGGGTTCGTCTCCTTCTCGACGCCGATCGTCGTCGGCGCGGTGAAGGCGCCGTCCGCCCTCAGCCGCTGGATCTCGGCCGCACGGCGGGCGAGCGCCGCATTGTCCGGGTCGACGGTGACGGCGAAGCGGGCGTTCGACAGCGTGTATTCGTGGCCGAAATAGACGCGCGTCTCGTCCGGCAGCCGGGCGAGCTTCGACAGCGACTGCCACATGTCGGCGGCCGTGCCCTCGAACAGCCGGCCGCAGCCGAGCGCGAACAGCGTGTCGGCGGCGAAGAGCAGCTTCTCCTCGGGCAGGTGATACGAGACGTGGCCCGCCGTATGGCCCGGCGTCGCGATCACCTCCACCCGCCGGCCGGCGAAATCGAACGCGTCGCCCCCGTCCACCGTCCGGTCGATGCCGGGAATGCGCGCGGCCTCCCGCGCCGGCCCGACGATCGTCGCGCCGAAACGCGCCTTCAGTGGCAGGTTCGCCTCGACGTGGTCGCCGTGGTGATGGGTCGTGAAGATATGGCTCAACGTCCAGCCGCGGCGGGCAAGCACATCGAGGATCGCCTTCTCCTCCGGCGCGTCGATGCTCGCCGTCAGCCCGGTCGCGGGATCGTGGACGAGCACGCCGAAATTGTCGCTGCGGCAGGAAAAAAGGTCTATGTCGAGCGGGGCCATGGCATCCATCCTTCGTCGAGCGGTCAGGGGGAATGTAAGCCAACCGGCCTTGAAGTCCACCGGCCCATCGCTCACATTCCCGCCATGCACACCGATATCGTCGACCTTCGGGAATTCTACCATTCGCGCCTCGGCCGCCTCGCCGGCCACTCCATCACGATGGCGCTCGTCTCGCTGTGGGCGCGCCTGCCGGAGGAGCGGCTGGTGGGCCTCGGCTATGCCGTACCCTATCTCGACCGTTTCCGCGCCGATACCGAGCGCACCTTCGCCTTCATGCCCGCCGGCCAGGGCGCGGTGAACTGGCCGCCCGGCGAGCTCTCCTCGACGGCGCTCGTCTTCGACGAGGAACTGCCGCTGCCGGACGCCTCGGTCGACCGCGTGCTGATGGTCCATTCGCTGGAATTCGCCGAGAACCCGCGCGAGACGATGAAGGAGCTCTGGCGCGTGCTCGCCCCCGGCGGCCGCCTCGTCATCGTCGTACCGAACCGGCGCGGCGTGTGGGCGCGCATGGAGCACACGCCCTTCGGCTCCGGCCGGCCCTATTCGCGCGGGCAGCTCACCGCGCTTTTGCGCGAGACGAACTTCACGCCCGGCGCGACGGCCGAGGCGCTGTTCTTCCCGCCCTCCAAGCTGCGCACTGTGCAGAAGCTGCGCGGCCTGTTCGAGCGGCTCGGCCGCAGCCTCTGGCCGATGTTCTCCGGCGTCATCGTCGTCGAGGCGCAGAAGCGGCTCTACCAGGGCCTGCCGGTCGCCGCCCGCGCCTCGCGCCGCGTCTTCGTGCCGGTGCTGGCGCCGCAGGGCGTGCCGACCACCCGCGAGAGCCTGTAGGCCTCGACAAATCGCGGCCCCGCCGTTAATTGCACGGAAAACGGGGGCTCGAAGGCACATGACGGACGTCCATTTCGACAGGATCGCGCTGATCGGCATCGGCCTGATCGGCTCCTCCATCGCCCGCGCCGTGAAGGCCAAGGGGCTGGCGGACAGGGTGACGGTGTCGAGCCGCAGCGAGGAGACGCTGGCGCGCGCCCGCGCGCTCGATCTCGGCACCGACTACGTGCAGGACGCCGGCAAGGCCGTCGCGGACGCCGACCTCGTCATCGTCTCGGTGCCGGTCGGCGCCTCCGGCAAGGTGGCCGAGGAGATCGCCCCGCACCTGAAGCCCGGCGCCATCGTCACCGACGTCGGCTCCACCAAGAGCTCGGTCGTGGCGCAGATGCTGCCGCACATGCCGAAGACCGTGCATTTCATCCCCGGGCACCCGATCGCCGGCACCGAGCATTCCGGCCCGGACGCGGGCTTCGCCGAGCTGTTCCAGGGCCGCTGGTGCATCCTCACCCCCGTCCACGGCACCGACAAGGAGGCCAAGCGCAAGCTCGCCGCATTCTGGCGCGCGCTCGGCTCGAACGTCGACGAGATGGACGCCGAGCACCACGACAAGGTGCTCGCCATCGTCTCGCACCTGCCGCACATCATCGCCTACAACATCGTCGGCACGGCGGACGACCTGGAGACGGTGACGGAATCGGAGGTCATCAAGTATTCCGCCTCCGGCTTCCGCGACTTCACGCGCCTCGCCGCCTCCGACCCGACCATGTGGCGCGACGTCTGCCTGCACAACAAGGACGCGATCCTGGAGATGCTCGCGCGCTTCTCCGAGGACCTCGCCTATCTGCAGCGGGCGATCCGCTGGGGCGACGGCGAGAAGCTGTTCGACCTCTTCACCCGCACCCGCGCCATCCGCCGCTCGATCATCGACGCCGGCCAGGACACGGCCGCCCCCAACTTCGGCCGCCCTGTCGGCGAGGACGGCTGAGGCCCGTCAAATCGGTGGTACGAAGGCGATGGGGAAGGGCCCGAGATAGACGGTGCCGTCGCGGAGGTTGAGCTTCACCACCGCCCGCTCCCTGCCGCCCGAAAGCCCGAGGATCGCCTGGGCGATGCGCCGCGCCGTCTCCTCCACTTCCGGGAAGGCCTCGACGACGCGGTCGCGCCAGGCCGAGACGCCCTCGATGTCGAGATCGAGCGTGCCGGACAGGAAACCGTCCTCGCCGATCGTCAGCGGGCCGGAGAGCGCGGCCCGGCGGCCGCCGCCGAGATCGAGCGAGAGCCGGCGCAGCTCCAGCTTCACGCCGTAGGGCGCGTCCTCGGGCGGGCCCTCCGCCGAGATCCAGCGGGCGGCGTCGGCGATCGTCATGTCGACCGCGGCGTCGAGCGGCGGCAGCACGCGGCCGCCGACGTCGAGCGCCAGCCCCGCGGCCGATCCGGCCGCGTCCAGCGCCTCGCCCGACCGGCGCAGATGCGCCTCGCCATGCGCGGCCGAGACGCCGAGCGACAGGCCGGCCGAGGGCGCGTTGAGGCGCCCCTTCAGCCCGTCATAGGCGAGCGAGCCGCGGTCGAGCCCGTCGGTCCAGGCGACGGCGCTCGCGCGCATCAGCGACCAGTCGGCGACGAAGACGCGGTCGGGCGTTACCCGCACCTGCGCCGGCCCGTCGAGCTCGAGGACCGCATGGCCCGGCCGGTAGACCTGCGCGGCCGAACGCAGCGCGCCGAAGGTCGCCGACAGGCCGGAGGGCCGGTCGTCCACGCCGACCGTGTCGCAGAAGACGCCGATGCGGAAGGGGAAGCCGCGCACCGAGAGGTCGCCGCAGGAGAGCGAGACCATCTGTTCGCGCGAGGCATCCAGCCGGCCGGCGAGCCGGTCCCTCAGCCAGCCCGCCGCATAGAACCAGCCGCCGGAATAGAGCGCGACGGTAAGGACGACGGCGGCCGCGAGCCAGGCGAGCTTGCGCGTGGTGCCCGACGTCGCGGCGCGGCTTGACGATGCCATGCTGTTCTCCCAATTGTGAGGCGGATGATTTGTCCGCGAGCGCGACAAAGGCCGGCAATTGCGGCGGCTTTTGGGGAATGGGTCCGGATGACGGTGGATATGAACGATTTCTGGGTCTTTGGCTACGGGTCGCTGATGTGGAACCCGGGCTTCGAATACGAGGAGCGGCAGGCGGCCCATCTCTACGGCTTCCGCCGCTCTCTCTGCGTGCGCTCCTGGGTCCATCGCGGCACGGAGGAGCGGCCCGGCCTCGTGCTCGGGCTCGACCGGGGCGGCTCCTGCCGCGGCATGGCCTTCCGCGTCGCCCCCGACCGCTGGGAGGCCGTGGTCGATTACCTGCGCGAGCGCGAGCTGGTGACGCATGTCTACCTGGAGCGCACGCTGCCGGCGACGCTCGGCGACGGCCGCCGGGTCGCCGCACTCGCCTACATCATCGACCGCGCCCATCACCAGTATGCCGGCGCGCTGACGATCGAGGAGGCGGCATCGGCCGTGGGCTCCGCCGTCGGCCGGGCCGGGCCGAACATCGACTATGTCAGGAACACCCTGCTTCACCTGCGCGAGATGGGCATCCGCGACCATTGGCTGGAGGACGTCGGCCGCGCCGCCGAGGCGCTCGCCCCGGCTGCGCGCTGATCAGGCGGCGCGCGCCTTCAGCTCGGCGAGCCGGGCCGCGGCGGAGAATGGCAGCGGCAGGTTCGGGTTCGCCTCCGCCGTCTCGACGAGCAGCCGGTCGCTCGCCGTCTCCATGACGTCGATCAGGTGGGCGAGGAAGGCGTCCGGCTCCATGCCCGGCGCGATCGGCGGCAGCACGCGCACCTTGAAGTGGCCGGGATAGCGGATGAACTTGCGCCGCGGCCAGAACAGGCCCGGATGCATGACGATCGGCACCACCGGCACGCCGAGATCGCGGTAGAGCCGGGCGATGCCGTATTTGTATTCGGGCGCCGCCCCCGGCGGCCGGCGCGTGCCTTCCGGGTAGATGATGAGCTGGCGGCCGGCGCGCATCTCCGCCTTGGCGCGCTCCATGACGGCGGCCATGGCCTTGCCGCGGGCGCTGCGGTCGACCGGCACCATGCGCTGCTTCCTGAGATACCAGCCGAACAGCGGGATCCACATGAGCTCGCGCTTGAGGATGTAGAACGGGTCGTCCATCCACGGCAGCAGCCCGTAGGTGTCCCAGAAGGACTGGTGCTTCGGTGCGAAGATGTAGCCGGTGCCCTTCGGCACGTTCTCCAGGCCCTCGATCTCGAAGGTCGTGCCGACCACCTTGGCGAAGAGCCAGTGGCAGGACCGCGCCCAGGTCTTGGCGATCCCGTAGGCCTTCTTGCGCGGCAGCAGGAAATAGGCCGGCGTCATGACGATCATCTGCGCGATGAGGTTCAGGTAGAAGAGGGTGTTGAAGAGGACGGAACGCAGAATGATCATTCGGGCAGCCTGTGAGCGGAACGCGTCGTGCTGCCCTACACGATATTGGCAGACGGGGAAACTCCCCGCACGGCATCAGCCGCCGGCGACCCCCATCATGTCGCCGCGAAGCCCGGTGGAGGTGCGCGCGCCGGCGACGGCACGCAGCCGCGCCACGCTGTACTTGATGTATTCCGAAAGCAGCGCGCGCAGGATGCCGGGCTGGCGCAGCCAGTTGCCGTTCCTGAGGTCCGTGTTGACGACGGGATAGGCGACGAATTCCGTCCGCCGGTCGCTGAGCTTCAGCTCCAGCAGGCTCCGCGGCATGTGGTAGTTGTTCGTCACCACCAGCACGCGGCGGAAGCCGTGGTCGCTGATCCAGCGCGCCGTCTCGTTGGCGTTGCCGATCGTGTCCATCGCGTCGTAGCCCATGTCGACGCAGCACTCGAACAATGCGGACGAGCTCTGCGTCAGCCGCCGGATCTGGTTGCCGCTGGTCGCCGGGTTGACGCCGGAGATGAGGAGCCGCCCGCCCGCCCCGCTTTCGAGCAGCCCGATCGCGTGGTCGATGCGCTGGTAGCCGCCGGTGAGCACGACGATGGCGTCCGCCTTGGGATCGGCCGGCACTTCCAGCCCGGCCACCGTCTCGGCGAAATAGAGGAAGCCCGCCACGCCGGCGGCGGCGACGAGGAACAGGCAGAGGAGAACGACGCGCACGGCGATGCGCAGCGGGCCGCGGCGGCGTCCGCCCCGTCCGCCCTCGGCCCGGGCGCCCTGCGGCAACCCCGGCTTCACCCGTTCCAGCGCATTCATGTCTTCGTCCATAATCCGAGATTGCGGCAACCGATAGTCCGGTTTGCGGCAACCCTCCGCCGACGTCGCGTCATGAGTCGGGCAACTGGTCGGTGCGCGACGGATCGGAACGGATGAGGTCGATCTCGTAGATCGTCCGCATCACCGTGAACCGGGCCGTGAGCGTGGTGAGCAGCGCGATGACGACCATCGTCGCGGCGATGCCGAGATAGCCGGTGAGCCCCATCGAGAAGGTGCCGAACAGCGCCGTCGCCTGGTCGCTCTCGGGCGTGGCGATCGACCGGCCCTGCCAGAAGCCGGCGACGGCGAAGCAGAGTGCCGCGAGGAAGCCGCCGGCGAACGAGCCCTTGAGGCTGATCTTCAGGAAATGCTTCTGGAACTCGGAGGCGACGAAGCCCGCCTCCGCCCCGACGAAATGCAGGACCTCGACGATGTGCCGGTTGCCGGAGAGAGCGCCGCGCGTCGCGAAGACCACCGTCAGCACCATGGCCGAGAAGACGAGCACGAGCACGCCCGTGCCGATCAGCGCCGTGGTGCGCGCCATGGCGACGAGCCGGTCGACCCAGGTGCGGTGGTCGTCGAGGAAGGCCTGCGGGATCTTTCCGGCGAGCGCCTGCCGCATGGCGGCGAAATCCGGCGGGTTCTGCTCGTCGATGGTGACGATGACGAGGCGCGGCACCGGCAGCTCGTCGAGGTTCAGCCCCTCGCCGAGCCAGGGCTCGAGGAGGCGGGCCGTCGCCGCCCGGTCGACGATCGTGCCGTCGCGCGTGCCGGCGAAGGTGAGCGCGAGGTCGCGCGCGTCCTTCAGCGCCTGCTCCATGTCGAGCGCGTCGTCCGGCTTGATCTGGATGGTGACCTCGCGGGAGATCTGGCTCTGCCAGCTCGCCGCCGTCGCCCGCACCATCGAGACGGCGCCGAAGGTGAGGCAGGCGAGGAAGGCCATGATGGCGATGACGAGCATCAGCGCGTTGCCCGACACGTTCGACGGCGGCACGATGGGCGCGGTCGGCCGCACCCGCATTTCCGGCCGCCGCGGGCCCTGGGCTTTCGGCTCCCCCTCAGTCATAGATGTCGAGCCGCCCGTCGGAGAGGATCATGCGTCGCGCCTCCACCTGGTCCATCAGCGACAGGTCGTGGGTGGCGATGACGACGGCCGTGCCGAGCCGGTTGAGCTCCAGGAAGAGGCTGAGCAGCCGCCGCGCCATCGGCGGATCGACATTGCCGGTCGGCTCGTCGGCGAGCAGCAGCTCCGGCCTGTCGATGAGCGCGCGCGCGATCGCCGCGCGCTGCTTCTCGCCGCCCGACAGCACCGGCGGCAGCACGTTGATGCGCTCGCCGAGGCCCACCCATTTCAAGAGCTCCAGCACGTCGGCGCGATAGGAAGCCTCGTCCTTGCCGCGCACGCGCAAAGGCAGCGCCACGTTCTCGTAGGTCGTCAGGTGATCGAGCAGCCGGAAATCCTGGAAGACGATGCCGATCCGCCTGCGCAGCATCGGCAGCTCGTCGCGCGGGATGGCCGAGATCTCGCGGTCGAAGGTGCGGATGATGCCGCGCGTCGGCTGCAGCGACAGGAAGAGCAGACGCAGCAGCGTCGTCTTGCCCGCCCCGGACGGTCCCGTCAGGAACTGGAAGGAGCGGTGCGGAATATCGAAGGTGAGGTCGCGGAGGATCTCCGGCCCCATCCCGTAGCGCAATCCGACGTTCTCGAAGTGGATCAATGGTCAACCCGGTTGTGAAACGGCGGCGCGAGGGCCTCCCGGTTTCCGAAGCATTAACCACTATGGTTTACGTTTCGTAAGGATTTCATTCAATGCCCCACTTTTCGCGGTCGGCTTTTGCGAAAAGGGGACCCGAGCGTGGAGTTTGCGATGACCGCTTCCAGGGCGAGGGCCGAGCCCCGCATCGACCTCCTGCCGCCGGAGCCGAAGGCCCCCGGCCGGAACGCCGCCCGCACCGCGGCGCGGCGCGACGTGGTCGATGCCCATTTCGTGGTGATCTCCCGGCGCGCGGCGACCTCCAACGACAACCGCCGCCTGCGGACGGCGGCCGGGACCGCGCCGCGGCTGGCCGCGACCCTGCGGCTCCTCGCCGCGGCCGCCCGGCTCGGCGAGCGCGGCCTGCAGCGCCTGCCCGCCCGCGCCTTCGCCGGTCTGGTCGCCGCCCTCTGCGTCTTCGTCTTCGCCTATGCGGGCGGCCTCGGCGCGCTGAGGGCCGCCCTTCCCGCGGGCCAGCCGGCCGCGCCGCTTGCCGTCGGCGACCTTTCCGTCCGGCTGGAGGACAGGAACGGCATGCGCGTGCTGGCGATCCACGGCCGGCTCGACAATGTCAGCGGCGTGGTGCAGGCGGCAAGCCCGCTCGACGTGACGATCGAGACCGCCGGCAGGGCCTTGCAGCGCCGCGTCACCGTCGCCGCGCGGGTCCTGGCGCCGGGCGAAGGCGACCGCTTCGCGCTGCGCATCCCGCATGCCGGCGGCAAACTCCCGAAAGTCTCGGTTTCCGTCGCCGATTGACTGTGCTAAGCGGCTTGCCTGTCCAACGAAGGAGTTTTCCGGCGATGCAGGTTGTCCGCGGAAAGAAGATCGAGACCCTCTACGGCCCGGAAGAGATCGCCCGGCGCAATGCGGAGCTCGCCGCCGAGATCATGAAGGGGCCGACGCACGACCTGCTCGTCATCGCCGTGCTCAAGGGGTCGTTCATCTTCGCCGCCGACCTCATCCGCGCCATGCACAATGCCGGCATCGCCCCGGAGGTCGAGTTCATCACGCTGTCGAGCTACGGCACCGGCACGGTCTCGCAGGGCGTGAAGATCATCAAGGACATCGACAGCGACGTCACCGGCCGCGACATTCTCCTCATCGACGACATCCTCGAATCCGGCCGCACGCTGAGCTTCGCCAAGGAGCTGATGTACGAGCGCGGCGCCCGCAACGTGACGGTGGCCGTGCTGCTCGACAAGCACGAGAAGCGCAAGACGGACCTCAAGGCCGATTATGTCGGCTTCACGTGTCCGGACTATTTCGTCGTCGGCTACGGCATGGACGTCGCCTATGCCTTCCGCGAGCTGCCCTATGTCGGCATCGTGACCGGCGACGCCGACTGAACCCTCGAAGAAATCCTCATCGCCCGTTTACCGATCGACAAGGAAACTCTGGTCTTGTCGTGTGGCAATGCGGCCGGATGGACGGCCGGAAAGGGGGATTGATGGCGAAGATCCTGATCACCGAGGACGAGGATTCGCTGCGCGTCTTCGTCGCGCGGGCCCTGCGGCTCGACGGCCACGAGACGGTGGAGGCGGCGGACGGCGCGGCCGGCCTCGACGCGCTCGCCGGAGGCGGCTTCGACCTCCTGCTCTCCGACATCCGCATGCCGGTGATGGACGGCATCGAGCTCGCCCACAAGGCCGCCGCCGCCCATCCCGCGCTGAAGATCCTGCTGATGACCGGCTATGCCGACCAGCGCGAGCGCGCCGACGACCTCTCGGCGAAGATCGTCGACGTGGTGGAAAAGCCCTTCAGCCTGCCCGACATCAGGCTCGCGGTGGCGCAGGCGCTCGCCGCCTAAAAACAATTCCGTCTGGATCAGGGTCCGCCTTTTACCCCTTCTCCCCGCGGGGAGAGGCCACGGTAGCGGGATGAGGGGAACGCCGAAGGCGAGATTGCGGTACGTTCCACCCCCTCATCCGGCCCTTCGGGCCACCTTCTCCCCGCGGGGAGAAGGGGAAGCTGCGACGCCGCATCCCGATCGATCACCGGATGCCGAGCAGCCGCTCCAGATAGTCCCGCTCGAAGCCGGAGAAGCGCCCGTACCGAGCCTGCGGCGGACTGGATCAGAGTCCGCCTTTTACCCCTTCCCCCCTGCGGGGAGAGGTCGCGGCAGCGGGATGAGGGGGACGCCGAAGGCGAGATTGCGGTACGTTCCACCCCCTCATCCGGCCCTTCGGGCCACCTTCTCCCCGCGGGGAGAAGGGGAAGCTGCGACGCCGCATCCCGATCGATCACCGGATGCCGAGCAGCCGCTCCAGATAATCCCGCTCGAAGCCGGGGGACGCGCCCGTGCCGAGCCTGCGGCGGATCTCCTCCAGGATCTCCCGCGCGCGCTGGATGTCGATCTCCTCCGGCACCTTGGTCGGCCCGCCGAAATCGGGACCCTGGCTGTCGGCCTGCCGCTCGCGGCCGAGCGGATCGCGGCCGTTGCGGCCCGCCTGCGGCAGGCCCTGGCCTTCGCCCTGGCCCTCGCCCATCATCGCCTGCATCTGGCTCATCATGGTCTGCGCGCCCTTGCGCAGCGCCTCCAGCGCCCGGCCCTGGCTGCCGACGGCGGGTTCGCCCTGGCCCTCGCCCAGCGATTCGGAGGCGCCCTCCATCTCGCGGCCGGCCTCGGCGAAGCCCTCGCCCGGCTCCATCCCCATGCCCTTCAGGCCCTTCTGCAGCTCGCCGAGCATCTCGCCCAGCGCATCCTGCTGCGCCTTCAAGTCCTTCAGCGCCTGGCGGAGCTGCTCCTCGGTCATCTGGTCGGGCGAGGGCTTGCCCTCGCCGCGGTCGCCCGGCTGCATCTCGCCGTTCTCCTCCGGCGACGGGCCGGCGCCGAGCATGCGGTCGCGCAGGGCCTGGTCGAGCCGGAAGGTCTCCTCCATCAGTTGCTGCTGGCGCTGCATCAGCTGGCCGAGCCGGTCCATCTCCCGGCGCATCGCGTCGTTCTGCGGTCCCTGCTGCTGCGGCCGGCCGGCCTGCAGGTTGTTCATCATCCGCTGTAGCTCGGAAAGAAGCTGCTGCGCCTGGTCGCGCGCGCCGGAGCGGGCGAGGTTCTCGATCTGGTCGAGCATGCGCTGCAGGTCCTGCTGGCGCAGCACCTGGCCGCGCTGCTGCATGGCGTTGTCGCGCATCTCGCCGTTCTTCGCGGCCTGGCGGGCGAGCTCCTCCATATAGGCCTGCATTGCGTCGCGCAGCTCCTGCATCAGCTTGGCGATCTCCTCGTCGGAGGCGTTCCGCTCCAGCGCCTCCGCGAGCGCCTTCTGCGCGTCGCGCAGGCGCCGGTCGGCGAGCGACAGGTTGCCGTCCTCGATGCCGAGCGCGATCTCCCAGAGATAGTCCGCCGTCTCGCGCATCTGGTCCTCAGTACGCGACAGGCGCATGCGGGCGGCGGCCGATTCGATGAGGAGATAGTGCGTGAGGTTGGGGATGGTCTCCTCGGGCCGGATCGTCAGCGCCTCGGCGAGCGCGATCGCCTCGGGCATGCGCCGCGCGTCGAGCGCGAAGACCTGCCGCTGCTCGGCCACGGCGGCGGCGAGCGGCTCGGTGAAGGTGCGCGCCGGCAGCACCATCTCGACCGGCTGGCTGCGCCCCTCCTGCCCGGCCGCGTCCCTGGCGACGAGCGTGATCCTCACGCGCTTGCCGGCGAGCGGATGTTCGGAAAGGTTGCGGCTCGCCGTGCCCTTGGCCTCGCGGGCGCTGCGGCGCGGCAGGTCGAGCCGGTATTCGGGCAGCGGATAGAGGGGCCTGGCGTCCGGCGCCTCGTCCACCGGCACGATCTCCGCATGCGCCTCCTGCAGCCCGTAGTCGTCCTTGGCGACGAAGCCGATCTCGAGTGCGGCGGCCACCGTCCGGCGCGGGGTCCCGTCGAAGGCGATCTCCGGCACGCGGTCGGGGATGACCGAGAAGGTCCATTGCCGGCCGGCGATGTCGAGCGTGCCGTCTTTCAGGATCGTGTAGCGCATCGTCTCCGCGCCCTTGACGGCCGCGGCGGGCGCCTTGCCCGCCTCCGCCGTCCCGGCCTCGGGCCTCAGCGCCGTCACCGTCTCCTCGCCCGCCGCCCGGTAGAGCACCGCCTCCGTGCCGCTGCCGCCGGTCACGCGCACGGTGAGCTCGCTGAACTGCGGGATACGCACCTCGGCCTTCTCCGCCGCCTCGCTGCCGGTGAGGAACACGGGGGCGCGCGCCGTATGCGCCGGCGGCGTCACCCAGGCGTCGATGCGCACGTCCGGCGCCGCCTCGGCCGGCGCGCGGAAGGCCGCGACGTCGGCGATCAGGCCGCCGCGGTTGGAATAGGAGAAGGCGAAGGCGACCGCCAGCAGCAGCAGCGGCACGGCGCGCAGCGCATGGCGGTCGTGGCGGGCGATGTCCGGCTGCGGCGTGCCGACGTCGAGCCGGCCGATGAGCCGCGCCATGCGCGCCTGATGCTCGCGCCAGAGCGCATCGGAGAAGGCGTCCCCGCCGGCCGGCCGGTCCTCCTGCAGGCGGATCGCCTGGTGCGCGAGCCCGTTGCGCCGCTCCAGCATCCGCCAGGCGCTGTCGGTGCTCGGCCAGCCGATGCCGGCAAGGCGCAGCGCAAGGCCGACGGAGGCGAGGCCGAAGACGGCGAGCGTGGCGATGTGCAGCCAGGCCGGCACGTGGCGGAAATAGCCGAACCAGACGAGCGCGAGGAAGACGGCGACGACCGAGAGAAGCGGCAGCAGCCGCGGCGCCAGCGCCTCCAGGTAGAGGATCGTCTGCGCGGCGACACGCTTTGCGGCAAGCCGGCGGGCGACCGGCGTGGCCGCCGCCCCGTCGCCGGGCTTTTCCCTGTCAGTCGCCATCGTTCGCCGCTTTCCGTTGCTGGTCTTTCCCGCGCAAGATAGCACTCTTTGTGGCGAAGACGAGGGCAGGCGCGAAATCGTGATCGTGCCGCCGGCGGCGTCAGGCGAGCCAGTCCGGCAGCGAATCGAGGCCGATCAGGTCCTCGTAGGTCGGCCGCGGGCGCACGACGTGGAACGCGTCCCCCTTCACCAGCACCTCCGGCACCAGCAGGCGGCTGTTGTAGGTGCCGGCCTGCACCGCGCCGTAGGCCCCCGCCGAGCCGACCGCGATGAGATCGCCCGGCTTCGGCATCGCCATCTCGCGGTCGAGCGCCAGGTAGTCGCCGGTCTCGCAGACCGGGCCGACCACGTCGGCGCGGATGCGCGGGGCGCTGGCGGCGGAGATCACCACCGGCTGGATCTCGTGCCAGGCCTCGTAGAGCGTCGGCCGCACGAGGTCGTTCATCGCCGCGTCGACGATGACGAAGGTCTTCTCGCCGCCGTCCTTCACGTAGATCACCTCGGTGACGAGGATGCCGGCATTGCCGACGATCAGCCGCCCCGGCTCCGTGACGATCTTGCAGCCGAGCCCCTTCAGCTGGTTCTTGACGATCTCCGCATAGGCGTCCGGCAAGGGCGGCGGCGAATTGTCGGTGCGGTAGGGGATGCCGAGGCCGCCGCCGACGTCGACGTGGTCGATGACGTGCCCGTCGGCGCGCAGCGTCTCCACCAGCTCGCTGAGCAGCCGGAAGGCGTCGTCGAAGGGCTGCAGGTCGGTGATCTGGCTGCCGATATGCATGTCGATGCCCGTCACCTTGATCCCCGGCAGGCCGGCGGCGCGGGCATAGACGGCGCGGGCGCGCTCGAAGGTGATGCCGAACTTGTTCTCCTTCTTGCCCGTCGAGATCTTCGCATGGGTGCGCGCGTCGACGTCGGGATTGATGCGGAAGGAGACGTGCGCCGTCTTCCCCGCCTTCACGGCGCGCGCGTTCAGCACCTCCAGCTCCGGCTCCGATTCGACGTTGAAGCAGTAGATGCCGGCCTCCAGCGCGAGGTCCATCTCGCGCGGCGTCTTGCCGACGCCGGAGAACATGATGCGCGCGGCGGGGACGCCGGCGGCGAGCGCCCGACGCAATTCCCCTTCCGAGACCACGTCGATGCCGGCGCCGAGCCTCGCCAGCGTCTTCAGCACCGCCTGGTTGGAATTCGCCTTCATCGCATAGCAGACCATGATGTCGGCCCCCGCGAAGGCATCGACCATGACCTTGTAGTGGCGCTCCAGCGTCGCGGTCGAGTAGCAGTAGAACGGCGTTCCGACGGCCCTGGCGATCTCGGGAACCGGCACGTCCTCGGCATGAAGGATGCCGTCGCGATATTCGAAATGGTTCACGGGGTCTGCCTCAGAGAAGGGGATCGAGGACGAAGGGGGTGTCCTCGACCTGTTCGACTTGCTTGCCGTTGACGGTCTTCACGACGGGCTTGCCGCCGCCCGGCAGGTCGAGGTCGCCCTTGCGGCCGCAGCCGGAAAGAACCGCCGCGGAAAGGCAGAGCACGAGCGCCAGCCTGCCGATGTCGATGCGTGTCATGAAACCTTCCCTGCCTGCGGCCGATGACGGGAGGACTCTTCCTTGGAGTGTCTCCACGCAATCCCGCTCAAGCACTTTTGCTGGAATTGCTATAGCGAATTCGCCCCGCCTTGTGCACCCCGATTCCGTCACAGCCGCTCGCGCCACCAGGCGATCTGCCTGCGCACGCCGGACGGCGCCGTGCCGCCGAAGGAGGTGCGGCTCGCGACCGACGCCTCGACGGTCAGCACGCCGTAGACCCTGTCGGTGATCGCCGGGTTGACCGCCTGGAGATCGGCGAGCGGCAGCTCGGAAAGCTCGCATCCGCGTTCCTCGGCAAGCGCGACCGCGCGGCCGGTGACGTGGTGGGCGTCGCGGAAGGGCAGGCCCGCCTCGCGCACCAGCCAGTCGGCGAGGTCCGTCGCCGTCGAATAGCCGGAGCCGGCGGCGGCCTTCATGCGGTCGGCGCGCACGGTGAGGTCGCGCACCATGCCGGTCATCGCGGCGATCGCCAGTTCCAGGCTCTCGGCGGCGTCGAAGACCTGCTCCTTGTCCTCCTGCATGTCCTTGGAATAGGCGAGCGGCAGGCCCTTCATGACGGTGAGCAGCGCGATCAGCGCGCCGTTGATGCGGCCCGTCTTGGCGCGCACCAGCTCGGCGGCGTCCGGGTTCTTCTTCTGCGGCATGATCGAGGAGCCGGTGGAGAAGGCGTCCGACAGCCGGATGAAGCCGAACTGCGGCGTCGACCAGATGACGATCTCCTCCGCCAGCCGCGACAGGTGCGTGGCGGCGATCGCGGCAATCGACAGGAATTCGAGCGCGAAGTCGCGGTCGGAGACCGTGTCGATGGAATTGCGGGTCGGCTCGCGGAAGCCGAGCGCCTGCGCCGTCATGTGCCGGTCGATCGGAAAGCCGGTGCCGGCGAGCGCCGCCGCGCCGATCGGGCATTCGTCGAGGCGGGCGATGGCGTCGCGCACCCGCGAGCGGTCGCGGCCGAACATCTCGACATAGGCCATGCAATGGTGGCCGAAGGTGACGGGCTGGGCGGTCTGGAGATGCGTGAAGCCGGGCATGACGGTGTCGGCATGTTCTTCCGCGCGGTCGAGGAAGGCCGAGATCAGCCCTGTCAGCGCCTTTTCGGTCCGGCCCATCTCCTCCTTCACCCAGAGGCGGAAGTCGAGCGCCACCTGGTCGTTGCGCGAGCGGGCGGTGTGCAGCCGGCCGGCGGCCGGGCCGATCAGCGCCGCGAGCCGCGCCTCGACATTCATGTGGATGTCCTCCAGCCGGCGCGAGAATTCGAACCGGCCGCTTTCGATCTCCGCGAGGATCGTGTCGAGGCCTGCGACGATCTGGTCCTTGTCTTCCGCCGAAATGATGCCCTGATGGGCGAGCATGGCGGCGTGCGCCTTTGAGCCGCGGATGTCTTGCGCATATAGTTTCTTGTCGAAGCCGATGGAGGCATTTATCTCCTCCATGATCGCATCCGGGCCCGAGGCGAAGCGGCCGCCCCACATCTGGTTCGAGGATTTGGAGTTTCCGTCAGCCATGGCATGCCCATCCTGGAGAGTGAAATGACAGTGAGGAAGACGCTCGGCCTGCCGTCGATGAAATGGATCGCCATCGCCGGCCTTGCCGGACTTCTCGCCGGTGCCGCAGCGATATACGTGAAGGAAAGCGGGTCTGGCAATGCCGTCGCCGACGCCGGCGCCTGCAAGGACGCCGCCGCGAAGGCCGCCGCGCTCACCCCCTTCTCGAAGGGCCAGGTCGCCGCCATGCGCACGGTGGACGAGCACCGCACGCTGCCGGCGCTCGCCTTCAAGGGCCCCGCGGGCGAGGCGAGGACGATGGCAGACTTTTCCGGCAAGACGGTGCTCCTGAACCTATGGGCCACCTGGTGCGTGCCCTGCCGCGAGGAGATGCCGGCGCTGAACGCGCTGGAGAAGGACATGGGCGGCGAGCGCTTCGAGGTCGTCGCCGTCAACATCGACACGGGCGACGACGAGAAGCCCAAGGCCTTCCTTTCGGAAACCGGCGTCGACGCGCTCGCCTATTACCGCGACGCCTCGATGGGCGTGTTCAACACGCTGAAGAAGGAGGGGCTGGCCTTCGGCCTGCCGGTGACGCTCCTGATGGACGAGAAGGGCTGCCTGGTCTCCGCCATGAACGGCCCCGCCGCCTGGGACAGCGAGGACGCCAAGGCGCTGATCGGCGCGGCGCTCGCGACGCCGCCGGAGGGTTGAGAGGCTGCCCCTCATCCGGCCTGCCGGCCACCTTCTCCCCGCAAGCGGGGAGAAGGAGATATGCCGTGCCGTTTTTCCCGATCCTCAAAGCTTGCGTAGGGCACGTCCCCTCTCCCCGCTTGCGGGGAGAGCGACTGTCTTAGCCGTCAAGCGTTTTGCCATGGTTTTCCGTCTCGGATGATTGC
>NZ_JANFDG010000012.1 GCF_024609765.1 Shinella pollutisoli | reverse complement strand
TCCATGGAAAGGCGATCACAGATCAGACGGCGGCTGCCAATGTGGGGGCAGAACACCGGTTACGAATTTCGCGGACGATTGTTTGGTGCGGGTCAGCACCGTCTGATCGCCAAGCGCATTCGCGGCCCAATTGGCGGTTTCGAACTCGGCGCGGCCGAGGCCGAAAATGCGAGTGGTGACGCAGGAGCCGAGAAGGCTGGCGGTGTCGCCCTTGCCGTAGACGCTTTCGATCTGGCCCTTGTCCTGGGTGATAAACAGCGCCTCGATGCCGCAACCGGCGGCGACGTTGGCAATGTTGATCAGCTTTTCCATCCGGCCGAGACGTACAAACTCGTCCAAGACCAGCAGCACATTCTTTTTCGGCTTCTTTGCGCCTTCGAGGCGTACGGCCATGCCGAGAATGATGTTCGTGAGCAACCGGAGAAAGACGGCCTGGGCGTCCACCTGGTCGAGCGGCACGACCATGAAGAGGTCGGCGTGGCCCTCGAACAGGTTTTCGAGCGAGCATGTGGAAGCACTGAGAAAGGCGCGCAGTTCGTCTGAGCGTGCCCAATCGAAAGCCTTCTTGATCGTCGTCTTGATTGCGCCGCGCTCGTTCTCGCCGGCTGCGAGAAAAGTCGCAGCGGCCGCGGCCGGGCGGGTGCCGAATGTCTCTGGGGCACCGGCCCATTCTGTCAGCGTCTTTTCGAAGCCAGCGGAAAACAGCAGGTCCATGACGGTGATCAGGTTGCGATCGGCCTCAGCGCGCCTGGTCATGACGACCTCGATCACGGCGGCAATCATGGATTTCGCCATTTCGGCAAAGTGCGCGCCGTTTCCGCCTTCCGGTCGAACAAGCCCCTCGGCAATGACTTCGATGTCACGGACGAGGTGCGCTTGCCGGATATAGTCGAGCGGATTGAAACGGTCCTTGGACGGCTCGATGACGCCGAAGGGATTGAGAACCACGACCTGGCGGCCGAGCGACTGCCGATAGCGGCGCGTCACGGCGAAGTTTTCACCCTTGATGTCGAGGACGGCGACCGGTCCGTCATGGTCGATGATGGCGGGAATGACGACGGACACGCCTTTCCCGGCGCGGGTGCCGGCGATGGCGACATGGTGGCCGGCGCGCCATCCGGTCTTCGGGTTGGGGCGGTAGCGCAGCATTGCGCCGCCGGAGAGACCGAGCGGCAAGCCGCTGTCGTTGTGCCGGAGCTGGCGCAACTCCTGGCGGTTCATCCATCGGGCGCGCCATGGGCCTTGTTTTGAAATGCGGCTTGACGAAGCGGGGGCGGCTATCGAGATCGCTCGCAGAATGAGGAACAATGGCACAGGCAGGCCGATGGCGAGGCTGGTTTGCACGCCAAGCTTTTGCGCCTCTGTGAAACGATCCCATGTCGATGCCATGCCTCGGATGCTCTCGATTCCGGAATAGCCGGCGTTGCGCCAAGCCTTGAAGCTGTCGAGCAGGACGCCTGCCGCAATGGTGGGGTCGGTAAGGGCGAGAGCAGACGCGGCAAGGAGGGCAGCCCCTACAGCTAAGCCCGACGCGCTGCGGATGCGGCCCTGGGTGTCTCCCGCCAATGTCAGCAGCGCAAACCCAAGAAACATAACCAGGATCGCGGCGCGCGCATTTTGGTAGATCGGTGGCCAGAACAACGGTGCGGTTTCCATCAGCAGGAAACCGGCGGCCACGACGGCGATGGAAAGGGCATAGCGATAGGGCTGAATAATCAAATTCATGGATCGAAACTCCAGACAGAAATGAAAAATCAGACGCGGCCGCGACCGGGCGCGGATGACCGGCCTGTCACGTCTGCGGCGCGACCGCCTCCAGCATCGCTTCGGCTTGCTCCAGCAGGGCGAACGCTTCCGCCAGCTCGGTCGAGGCCATGCCGCTGGAAGGATTGCCGGAGGCGAGCCAGGCGTTCATGAAGGTAGCCTGTGACGCGATGAGCGATTTCAGCGATCCTTCCAAAGCGGCTTGCCGGTTTTCGATCATGTCGGTCGAGCGTTTCTCCAGCGCCTCGAACTGCGCGGTTCCGCTCTGCAAGGTGTTCATCAACGTCTCGACGTAACCCAGCAATTCGCGCTCCAGCGGCGATAGGCTCTCGGGCATTGGTGGTCTGGCGGGTGTGGTCATCGGTCAATCTCCCTGGACGATCTTCAGGCACGGTGTTTTGGCGGTCCCGGCCTGACAGGTGATCAGCTGAAGGCGGTTGGCGTCCCAGGTCAGGACTTTGCCGCTGCTGGTCTGGTTGATCTGCAAGCCCATCTGCCAGAGGCTGGCTCTCTGGGCGCGGTCGATCATCAGCCCCGCCCAAAACCAGCTCGCGGTGAAGCTCAACAGAACGATCAGCAACGCCACCGCGCCCGTGGTTAGGAAGAACGGCTGCACCATCGACCGGAACCGGTTCACGTCCGCCTCGGTCGTCACCAGCGCCTCGCTCAAGTGCTGGCGGTTCGCGTCCGTGAAGCTGCGGATATCGGTCTCGATTGTAGCTTGCGCGCGCCTCAAGGCTTCGCTCCAATCGGTCTCGAAGCTCGTGGAGGGCGATGGCGTCGAGCCGGCTTCCGGAGCGGCTGGGCTCGCCAGCCGCTCTTTCAAGCGCTCGCTCAAGGGTATTCTCTCGGGTCCAGTCTTCACGGAACAGGTCTCCTTTCAGGCGCCAGCGCTCGTCCGTCTGCGGGTCGCGCACGGTGATGTAGTTTTTGCCGGCGCGCGGCAGGTCGAAACCCGCCGCCGTCAAAGCCTCGGTCATGCTCGGGCGGTCATGGATTTGGCCGGTCTCGATGCGCTGGACGATCCAGTCATGGATCAGCTCGCGGGCATCGCCGCGCCTGACGCTTTCGATGAGGCTGACGGTCTCGCGGGCGCGTTCCGGCGCCATCGGATCGTTCCAGCCGTGTTCCTTGTTCAGAACATCGCGTAAGGCGTCGTAATGCTTCTGGTATCCGGGTGGCGCGATGTTGAGGCTGCGCCCGCTCACAAGCTCCATGCGCGGCGTCACGAAATGCAGCTCCACGCGGCCCTCATGGGTGTGGCGGACCCAAAGCATATCGCGCTGATCGGCTTCGAGACCGGCAAAGGCAAGGCTCTCGAAGGCGTCCATCACCTGCCGTTGCTGGGCAGGGTTCGGCGCGTCCTCTGTGGTGAAGGCGATGACGCCGGCGCGATAGGTCCATTGGTGCGGGCAGGCGTCGATCAGTGCGCGCATTCTGTCGGCATCGCCGCGAAGCACCTCCGGCAGGGGCTCGCGGGCAAACAGCATGACGTCTCCGCGCTCGTCGCGGATCGCGTTGCGGTTCTGGTCGTAAGCGACGACATCGCGCTCGACCAGGTAGTCAACCGGTCCCGTTCCGCCGCCCTGGCCGTTTCGGAAGAACTTGATCAGCACAGCGCGCCATCCTTGGCCGTGAACTGCTCAAGCGTTTCCGAAAGCGCCCGCTCGATCGCGACCAGGCGGGCGGCGACCGTGATTGCGTCGATGGCGGACAGCTGGCCCTGAGCCTGGGCCGTGTTCAGCCATCGCGCAATCTGGTTGAGGTTGCCGCCGATCCGGGCGACGGCACGCACGAGCTCCGGATCCACCTTGGGAACCGGACGGCGGCGACGCGCCTCGGTGAGGCCAAGCGCTTCCCGCATCAGCGTGGCGAAGGGCATACCGGCCCGCGCCGCGCGTGTGGTCAGCGCCTGCTTTTCCGATGCTGTGCAACGGAAAACCACGACGGCATTGAGCTCGCCTTTGGGCGATCGCCGCGTGACCTTGGTGGGGTTTGAAGGGGAGGCTTGCCTCCCCTCACAAGGCTCCCTGTCAGACGGCTCGCCGTATGACAGGGGTCGCCTTGCTCCCTTCAAATCGCCGGCCGTCATGACGCCCTCTGAAGGTCGGTTTGTCGGGCGGTTTCATCGGCAATGTGGTCACGGCGGCGGTTGAAGAAAGCGATCCAATCGAGCGCGCTTGGGCTTGCCTCGTCCGGTGGCCAGTAGCCGGGCAAGGCATACCCCGGCTTGCCGGTTTTTACCGTTCGAAGGCCCAAGGCGTTGATCGAGGGAAAGCCGTGATGGCGCAACCAGGAGCGCCATTGCTCGACCTGATCCGCCTTGGTCTCTGCCACGAAAACGAGCGGGACGGCTCGCCGCGTCTCGACGCGCGGCGGGGCGTCCTCGCGCGGGTTAGGTTTATATATTTTTTCTTTCTCTAAGTTTGGTGGACATATTTGTCCCCCTTCGCCGGACACATCTGACCGCCTTTCCGGACGATTTTGACCGCCTTTTTCAGGGTAAAGGGTGACAATTTTGTCCGTCTTTTCGCGGGCCTCCGATGCGCGTAAAATCGATGCCGCTGAGGGACGATATTCTGTGTTGTGCCCGACGCCATTTCCGCGCTCGACCTCGAACCATCCTTTGACATCAAGTTCACGGACGGCGCGCTGAATGGTCTTGACGCTCTTGCCGGTCGCGTCGGCAATCGTTTGATAGGACGGCCACGCCTTTTCGGTGTGGCCGTTCATATGCGTGGTGATGATGTAGAGCGCCACGGACCGCGCGCTGTCGCTCAAATCCCTGTCGCAGCTCAACTGCTGAAGCCATTGCAGCTTCACGTCCCGAAATGGCCGCGTCCCACTCATGCGCGCCTCCCTGGTCGCAATACGACCGGGAAAGAAGTGCCGGAAACGGCCGGAAAAAGTGGGACGGCGGCTTTACTAAACCATTGATTTTTATAAAATGGGGTCTTCGTCCCACACAGGGTTAAGTTGCTGATTTTCTTGGAATTCGGCAGGCCCTCCGGGCCCACCATTCAGTCCTCCCAAATCCGCACCGGTTCGGCGTCTGCGCAATTGCGTGGTCATTTCCGAGGTTTACAGCGGTGAGGTCTCTGCGACTTGGCTGGGAGACGGTCATTTCCGCGCGGGAATGTCGCAATTCCTGTTTTTGTCTCGGTCACCCGGTTTTCCGCTCATGGGCTGGCGATCGTCATGCCCGAGTCGATCTTGAGTGTGATGCCGGTGATGCTCGCCGCCTCGTCGGCAGCGAGATAGATCGCGGCGGCCGCGATCTCGGCCGCGGTCGGCAGCCGATCCAGAAGCGTCTTTCGCTTCCGGCTTTCCCAGCCGGCCTGGTCGATCACGGAACTGGCGCCGGGTGTCGGTATCGATCCCGGCGCGACAGCGTTGACCCGGATGCCGAACGGAGCAAGTTCTGCCGCCTGCTGGCGCGTCAGCGCATCGATCGCGCCCTTTATCGACGTGTAGACGGCGGCATTGGGGATCGCCATCGATACGGCGATGGACGAGAGATTGATGACGCTGCCGCCACGCTTCTTCAGATGCGGCGTCGCGGCCTGCATCGCCCAGTAGGTGCCCTTGAGCCCCACGTTCAGCATGCGATCGATGATCTCCGGGTCGAAATCCGCCAGCGGCGCAAAATGAAAGACCACTGCGTTGTTGACCAATATGTCGAGCCCGCCGGATTGGCCGGCGAACGTATCGAGCTTGTCGAAAACGTCGGAGCGGTCCGAGATGTCGCAATGGACGGGCACGAGATCCAGCCCGCCGGAGAATGATGCCACTTCGGCAAGCAGGTCGTCGTTTATGTCGGCGCAGGCCACGCGCGCACCCTCGCGCGCCAGGCCGAAGGCGATTTCACGGCCGATGCCGCCGCCGGCACCGGTGACGAAGGCATTCTTGCCTGACAGACGAGCCATGCTCTCTCCCGTGTCTTCCGAATGAACGTTGTCGGTTCCGTGCGATCCCGCCGTCGTCAATGGACCGCAGCGTACATCACCTTGGCCTCGGTGGCCTCTTCGACGCTCATTTCCTCGACGATCCGCCCCTGGCGCGCGATCAGGATACGATCGGACAGCGCCAGGATTTCCGGCAGGTAGGACGAAATCACCACGACGGCGATGCCGCTCTCCGCAAGTTCGTTGATAAAGTTGTGAATCTCCACGATGGCACTCACATCGACGCCGCGCGTGGGTTCGTCGAAGATCGCGATAAGCGGCTCCTGCACCATGGACTTGGCGATCACGACCTTCTGCTGATTGCCGCCCGAAAGCTCGATGACCCGTGCATTCGCATCGATGGCACGTATGCCGAGGCGCTTGCTCCAGACCCGTGCGAGTTCCCGCGCTTCCGCCATGGAGACGATTGCGAGACGATTGGAACGGGTTGCGAGCTTGCCCATCTGGATGTTCTGGGCGATCGACATGGTTTCGAAGAATCCTTCGAGCTTCCGGTCTTCGGTGACGTAGACGATACCGTCCTTCACGGCGGCGGACGGCGTTCGGTAGCGCACCGAATTGCCATGCAGACGGATGTTGCCGCCATGCAGGAAATCGCGTTTGAGCACGCCCGAAACGATCTTCATGGTCTCCGTCCTGCCGGCACCGACGAGCCCGAACAGTCCGGTTATCTGGCCCGAATAGATCGAGAAGGAGGTGTTGCGCACCGCGTTGCCCATGGAAAGGTTCTCGATGCTGAGCACCTTCTCGCCATAGGCCCGGGCTTCCCGCTGCCTGTCCTTGCCGTAGAGTTCGCCCGACAGGTTGCGGCCAACCATGGCCTGCACGATCCGGTCGCGATTGAAATTCCTCGTGTTGTCGGTGACGACGAGCTCACCGTCGCGAAGCACCGTGATCCGGTCGGAAATCTCAAGCGCCTCCTCCAGCGCGTGGCTGATGAAGATGATCGAGAGGCCCTGATCCCTCAGCCGCTTGGCGAGGTTGAAGAAATGGTATTTCTCCTCCGGCGTCAGCGTGGCGGTCGGTTCGTCGAAGATGATCACCCGGGCATGATGGTGGACGGCGCGCGCAATCTCCACCAGTTGCTTCTTGCCCGCTCCGAGAGACGATACCAGCGCTGTCGGATCGACATAGAAATTCAGCGACAGAAGGAAACGCTGCGCCTGGATGTACAGGCCCCGGAGTCGGTTGAACAACTTCTCGTCGCCGAGATAGATGTTCTGCGCGACGGTCATCGAGGGAACGAGATTGGTCTCCTGGAAGACCATGGCGATGCCTGCGTCCAGCGCCTCGCTCGGCGACTTCAGGAGAACGGGTTTACCCTCGATCCGCATCTCGCCTTCGGTCAGCTGATAGACGCCGGCGAGCACCTTCGTCAGTGTCGACTTGCCTGCGCCGTTCTCGCCGAGAATGGCATGAATCTCGCCCTTCTCGAGGGAGAAGTTGATGTCCCTTATCGCGGGAACGCCGCGGAACTTCTTGGTCGCGCCCTTGAATTCAAGCAATGGTGTCATGCGACCAACCCGTCTGTTTCGAGGATCGGCGCGACGACGACCACGCCCGATCCTTTGGCGCCGGCGAAGAGCGTTCCGTCCCATTCGCACAGCGTCGTGATTCCATGAACGTGCCCGTCTGCCCGGCTATGCATGCTCCATCGCGGGCGCATGCCGGCGTCGCAATAGCAGACCAGCCCATAGGACCAGGTCGGGGACCAGGGTTTCAGCCTGTTCAGCATCTTGCGGGCGCCGCCCTGAATCGGTTGCAGATAGCTTTTGCTCGGCGCGAGGTTCGGGGCGATCCAATATTCGGGATCGATCGTCTCCATCATGCGACGCCTGTACTCCTTTTCGAGGAGCACAAACTCGACCATCGGGTTGCGGGGGGCAAAGAGCGCAAGCCAGAAGCCGCCGGCCATCGCCGTCTCTATCCGCCCCGGATAGGCAGGTAGATCCGCCAGCGCCACCGAGGGCGCCCCTCCCTTCCGCTCGATCGAGAGAACGCGATGGCGCCAGGCTTCCGAGACGAAGAAGCTGCCGTCACGCTTCAGCGAAATGCCCGACGGCCAGGCCAGGTTCTCGGCAAGGCGCGTGACCGCCGCGCCGCCGGTTGCAGCAAGATCGACGATCCAGACGCTGCCGGTGCTGCCCTGGCTCATCAGATCGCGTTTCCAGTCCGCGGCGTTATGCCGGGAGGAGCCGTTGGCGACCACGAGCGTGTCCGGATCGACAAAGAGCGCCGAGGTCGGGCAGGAGAAAGCCGCGTCTCCCAGCCTGTCGATCGTCCGGCCGTCATGCTTGCCGCCGCGGATCACGATCCCACTGCCGTCGAGCCCGACGGCAAGTGCATCGCTTCCATCGGAGGCCAGGCAGGATATCGGCGCCGGCTGCTCCGCCGCCTCGACCGCGTTCAGCGTCTGTCCGGCACGCGAGAGCGTGATGAGCCGCATGCCGCTGGAACACATCATCACCTCGCCGAACCGCACGAGGTTGTCGATCCCATCCAGCGCCAGCGCGACCGGCATCGCGTCCAGTCTGGTGTTGGGCCGCAGCGGACCCTCCATGGGCGGCACCGCGCTGTGCGTCAGGTCGAACCCGCGGAAATTGGCATAGGCCTTCTTCAATGCCGCGATCATTTGCGAGGTCCCCAATAGCTTTCCTCGGCAACCCATGTCGGATCGGCGCCGGGAATCTTGTAGCGGCCGATGCGATTGTTCGAGACGCCACCGAGATAGAGATAGCCCTTGTGCTCACGCATCGACGTGATCATCGGATGGTTTTCTCCGCCGAAGTCCCACAGGCTTTCGAGGATTTCGCCTTTCTCGTTGAATTTCACGACGCAACCCGTATTCACGTTGGGATAAATCCATTGATCGGGTGCGACGCGGCGCGCCATCCGCCGCCTGAAGCCCGGCATCCTCAGCGCGAGGTCGAGCGCCGGTGTGCGCATCCCCAGGAGTGCCGCCCAGTAATTGCCGTCCGATGCCCGGTTGATGTTGTCGGGATAGCCCGGCAGGTTGGTCAGGAGCGGTTCGATCTTGCCCTTCTCGGGACCATCGAACCAGTAGCGGCTGATCGTGCAGGTCCAGCTCTCGGCGAAGAACAGCGACCGGCCGTCATTGGACATGCAGATGCCGTTGGCGAAAACCAGGCTGGGCACCTCGGTCCGGGTCGATCCGGTCCTGGGATCATAGACGATGATGCGTCCGCTCGGCCGGCTTTCCAGCGCGTCCGTCGCCCATTCCTCCTGCTCGTAGCGGATGGTCGCCTCGCTGAAATAGATCCGCCCGTCGGGCGCGATGTCGAGATCGTCGGCCAGCCGCAGCCGGGAGTCGTCGACGATCGAGAACAGGCTGCGATTGGTCTCGTCGGTCAGCTTGGTGACAACCTTGTCCGGCGAGACCTGATAGAGCCCCATGCCGCCGATGCAGACCAGCAGGTTGCCCTCGCGGTCGAAGGCCATGCCCAGCGGATGCCCGCCGATATGGGCGAATATCTCGCTTTTCTTGTGGTCCGGTCCGAAGAACCGCACGATATCGCCGTGGCGGGTTCCGCAATAGAGATTGTCGTTGCGGTCGAGGATCACGTCCTCAGGCCCTTCGATTTCGCCCAGCCCGATGATCTCGACGGAGCGGAGCCGGTCGTTGAGCGCGTAGGGGGAATCCGGCGCCGCGGTGTCGGGCAGCGGCGGCAGCACGAGATAGGCGGGCGAGACATAGAGCTTGGCAAGAATTCTCGTGCGATGCCGCAGCCAGCGCATGTCGATGAAAACGGCGATCAGCAGCACCGCGCCGAGGATGGTCGAGGTAATCGGGCCGTTGACGCCGAGATTGACGAGACTGTTGGTTAGAATCAGGATGAGCAGCGCGCCCATGATGGCCTTGGCGACCGAGCCCCGGCCACCGCCGATCGACGTCCCGCCCAGGACTGCAGCGGTCAGGGCCGAGACTTCGAGGCCGACACCCGTATCGGCACCCGTGCTTCCCAGCCGTGCAGCGAACAGGAAACCCGCCAGCGAGCACAGGATACCTGACCAGACATAGGCGAGAAAGACCGTCCAGCGTACCTTGATGCCGGCATTGTGCGCAGACCGTCGCGCCCCGCCCACGGCCGTCAGGCGCCAGCCTGGCCGCATGCGCGACAGAACGATATGCCAGGCGATGGCGATCGTGCCGGCGATCAGCAGCGACACGGGCAAGCCGAACACGAGCCCTTCGCCGATGAAGAAGAACAGTTCCGAGTCCGAGAATCCGGCCATGATCGCGGTCGACATCCGCAGGAACAGGATGTCGTAGAGGGAGCGGAATATGATCAGCGTCACGAGTGTGGTCAGGAATGCGCGCAGGCGCAGGAAACCGATCAGGTAGCCATTGACGGCGCCACAGGCCGCGCCCATGGCGAGCACCGACGCCAGCGCCAGAGGGACAGGCCAGTCATAAACGTTCACGCCGATCAGAGACAGAAGAACCGACAGCGAAAACACCGACGCGACCGACAGGTCGATGCCTCCCGATATCATCACGATGCTCAGCGCCAGCACGACGAGACCGAATTCCGCGACCTGCCGGCCGAGGTCCGTGATGCTCGACGCCGCATAGAAATCCGGAACGAGAGAACCGCAGATCGCCACGACGAGCAGCAGGGCCAGGAACGGCACGGCATTGTCGATCCAGCGCTTGGTCATGATTTCCCCGACAACGTGCCGGGGAAGATATCTTGCTGTGAATTTTATGACGCTCTCGTTGCTGAATGCCACGGACCAGTTCATCCCTGTTGGTGTTTGCCGGATGGCTTACTTCAGCTGGTCCAAAGTCCAGCAATTGCGCGGCGTGATGGTGTCCTTGGTCTGCAGCGTCAGCGGCGTGAAATAGGTCGTCTGGGTCTCGCCGGCCTTCGCGGGTGACAGAAGCAGATCGACAATCGCCTGATTGAGCGCGTCGCCCTGCAGAGGGACGTCATAGCTGACGATGAGGTCGAGCAGACCCTTCTCGATATTGTCGCAGCCCGTCTTGCTGCCACCGCCGGAGGTAACGATATAGACTTGGTCCGATTTGCCGGCGGCCTGGACTGCAGCACCCGCGCCAACGTCCTGGTTGTCCCAGTTGCCGACGATGCCGCAAAGGTCCGGATGCTGCTGCAGAACCGTTTCGGTGATGGCACGGGCCTTGGCCGGGTCATAGGTCGCCGCCTGGTCCGACACGATCTTGATCTCGGGATGTTCCGCGAAGATCTTGTAGTAGGCGTAGAGTTCGTAGAGGTTGGATGCGGCCGTCGGCTGTCCTTCGAGGATCGCCACCTTGCCCGACGTGTTGCTGCCGGCGCCGCATTGCTTGACCAGGACCTCGGCCTGGATCAGCCCGACTTTCACCCAGTCGGCGCCGATATAATAGTCGGTAGGGCTGGTGGTCTCGAGGTTGACCTGCAGCACCTTGATGCCCGCGGCGACCATGCGCTGCTGCAGCCGTGCATAGGATTGCAGGTCCGGATTGTGGATGATCGCGACGTCGGGCTTTTCGGCGATGATCGCGGTGATCGCCCGGGTGCCGGCATCCGTGCTCCAGTTGGGGTCGCGGATTTCGAAACTGTAGCCGAGATCCTTGGCCTGCTTCTGCATTATCGCAGCCCAGCCTTCGGTCAGGTCGAAGCCCATGGCCAGCGGCACGAAGACCACCTTCTTGCCCTTGAGATTGTCGTAGTAAGGCGTGCGCTTTACCGCGTTGTCGAGCCCCTTCTCCTCGGCGATCGCCAACGATGCGGGTAGCACCAGTGCGGCACATAGGAATGCCATGGTCTTCAATAGATTCATCGCTTGGTTCCTCCACCCTTTGTTGTTCAAGTATCAGATGTCCCCCAGATCCTGCTGTGCGGTCTGCTCATCGCGGGGGTTTACAAGACTGTCGATCGTGATTGCCGCCAGCAGAATGATGCTCTTGATCAGGTTCTGCTCGGTGTACGGAATGTCGTAGATCGTCATGCCGTTGAGGAGTACTCCGACCAGCAAGGTCCCCACCAGGACGTTTCGCATGCTGCCGCGACCGCCGCTGAGCCCGATGCCGCCGAGGACGACGACCAGCAGCACGTCGTAGATCATGGTCGAATTGTAGACCCGGGTGCTCATGCCGGAATTGGCGGCGGCCATCACCAGCCCCGCCAGGAAGCTGACCGCCGAGGCGATGACATATTGAGCGACGATCAGGGGGCGTATCGCGATGCCGGAGGTCCGCGCGGCAACGGGATTGTCGCCGATCGCGTAGATCAGGCGGCCGAACTGCGTCCATCTCAGCAGTGCCCAGATGATCGCCGACAGCAGGCCGAAGGCGACGATCATCATCGGAATGCCCAGCACGGTGATTTCGCTGAGCGACGTGAAGAAGGTGGACTGCGCCGGCGTATTCTGCACGTCGACTTCGAACAGCCAGGCGCGTCCCATGCCGTAGACCATCAGGCCCGTCGCCAATGTGGCGAAGATCGCGGGAATGGTCGCGTAGGCGACGAGCAGCCCGCTCGCCAGCCCGACCGCAAGCGCGAACAGAAACCCGAACAACAGCGCGACAGGCAGCGGAAATGACGCCTGGGCGAGAGAAAGCACCCAGGACACGGACACGACCATCGTCGCCACCATCGCAAGGTCGATCCCCCGGCCGATGACGACAAGTCCCATGCCCAGGCCAAGGATGCCGAGAATGGCGACGCTTCGCACGAGGGCGACCATGTTGCCCGGTGTCAGGAAATTCTGAAGGGTTGCGGCGAACAGCGCGAACAACGCCGCCGCCAGCAGGAAAACCACGCCTTCTTGGGTAAGTCTCATGCGGGTTCTCCTCCGGCCATTCGCGGCCGACCGCACCGAGCACGTCTATCCCCGGAATCCCGCATTTATCTCCCCCCAGATCCGAGTACCGCAACGGGGCAGGCCAGTGGATCAAGGTTCAGATATCACGGCTATAAATCTAACACAATCATTTTGTCTGTTTGTATTAATGTATTTCTCAATGCACGGCCAGTGCGTCGAGACCTGCCCCAGGTAGGATGCTGGGGCGACGTCGCCTTTGGGTGATTATCGGGATGCCGGAAGCAATCGGCGCCGCGCTCTTGCGGTCATGACTCCGAGCGACGCCGGCCCGTCGTGGGGTCGCGTGTTCGCGAGCCGTGACGGCGGCGAATCTTAGGCATGGCGAAGGCGTTCGGAGAATATTGAGCCGGCGGCCGCTTCGCAGCCTGCCGGTGGACGCAGTCCGGTGCGAATGTGTCGCTCGACGGCTATATTGATCATATGGCGTCCGCGCCCGACCCCGTGCTCTTTCGTCATTTCATCAACGATGTACGCGGTCTGGCCGGCCGTCTACGGGAATTGCCGCCCACAGCCGGCCCAGCCCGCGTCAGGACCCCGCCTTGTCGTAGTCGGCGTCCTCGACCTCCTCCAGCCATTCCGTCTTGCCGATCGAAACGGCGGTGTGCAGCAGATAGCTGTCGGCCGCCGCGCCGTGCCAGTGCTTTTCGCCCTTCGGGATCCATACCGCGTCTCCAGTCCGGATCGGCTGAGCGGGTTCGCCTTCGACGCAGATCCAGCCCTGACCCGCAACGACGGTCAGAATCTGGCCCTGTTCGTGCGTATGCCAGTAGGTGCGGGCACCGGGCGCGAAGAACACATTGTTGATGGTTACGCCATCCGTCGTCGGCATGACGGGATCGGCGAAGACCTGTCCGGTGAAGGTCGAGGTCCGGGCTTCCGATGTGGCACCGATCTGTCGGCCGGGGAAAATCTTCATCGTCTCATTCCTTGCTGCCATGGAGGCGGACGCCTCCCGAGATATCGCCGATCGCATCGACGACGCGGTTGCTGATGACATCGCCGTAGCCGAGCGCGGTCGCCAGGCCGAAACTCGCCATCGGCCCCGCGGCATTGAGCGAGGAGACGCCGAGCTCGTGCAGGAGATCGCAATAGAGCAGCACGTCCTTGGTCATCAGCTTGGACGTCAGGCCGCCTTCGAGATAGTCGCCGTCGACGATCTTCGGAAAACGGTTCAGCGTCGCGAAGTTTACGCCGCTGCTGGCGTTGAGGACCTCGAGCAGCTTGTGGAGGTCGAGGCCGGCCTTCTTGCCCGCCACCATGACCTCGGCGGTCGCGGCGAGGCTGACGGCATTGAGGAAATTGTTGAGCAGCTTGGCCGTATGGCCGGCGCCGCTGCCGCCCATAACGATCACCTTCCTGGCGATCAGCGCGAAGACGGGTTCGAGCCTTGCGACGGCACCGGCATCGCCGCCGACCATCAGGGTCAGCGCGCCCTTCTCGGCCGCCGCCGCGCCGCCGGATATGCCGGCATCGACGAAGGCCACGCCCTTCTCGGCGAAACGGGCCGCCAGCCTGCGCGTGGAGGCCGCCGAGGCCGTGCTCATGTCGGCGATGATCTGGCCGGGGCGGACATGGCCAATGATGCCGCCGTCACCTTCCACGACGCGTTCGATAACGGTCGAGTCCGGCAGCGAGAGCAGGATGATGTCGGCTCCCTCGACGATCGCGCGGGCGGAGGCGGCGGCAGTGGCGCCCGCCCGTGCCGCTGCAGCTTCGTCCCTGTCATAGCCCAGGACCGGCATGCCGCCCGCCACGATGCAGCGGGTCATGCGCCCACCCATGTTGCCAAGCCCTATGAAGCCTATACTTGCGCCAGTCATCTCATTCCATCCCTCAGCGCCGGGTTGCCGGCATCCATCATTTGCAGGTGTCTATTCCGCTTTCGCCTGGACCGGCGCCTGATCGGACTGCCAATCCTTGATCACGGCGCTCGCCGTGCGGAAGGCGGCAAGCGCTGCCGGGGCACCGCAATAGACCATGGCCTGCAGCAGCACGGCCCGGATTTCCTCCGGCGTCACCCCGTTGTTGAGCGCGCCCTTCACATGGACCCCGAGTTCGTGATGCTGGTTCATCGCGGTCAGCATTGCGAGATTGAGCATGCTGCGCACGGGGAAAGTCAGCGTGCTGTCGCCCCAGACCTCCCCCCAACAGTATTCAGTCACCAGCCGCTGGGCCGGACGGTTGAAATCGTCGGCATTCTCCCAGGATTTCTCGACATGGGAAGCGCCCAGTACATTCTTCCGGTTCTGGAAACCCTTGACGAACATTTCGCTATCAGACGACATCTTGAACGGCCTCCGCCATTGCAGCAGTGAATTCGGCATCGCGGACGATCGAGGCGGCACTCATCGGGCCGCCTCGTATCCAACCATGGCTTTCGTCTCGAGATATTCCCTGAGGCCCGCCTCGCCCCATTCGCGGCCGTTGCCGGAGCGGCCGTAGCCGCCGAAGGGCGCCTGGAAATCCGCGGGCGGATAGTTGATATGGACCTGTCCGCCACGCAGCCGGCGGGCAACGGCGCGCGCGCGGTCGAGGTCGGCCGACTGCACATAGCCGGCAAGGCCGTAGAGCGCGCCGTTGGCGATTGCCACCGCCTCGTCCTCGCTGTCATAGGGAATGATCGACAGGACAGGCCCGAAGATCTCCTCCCGCGCGATGGTCATGTCGGGACGGACATCGCTGAAGACCGTAGGGCGGACGAAATAGCCCGTCTCCAGCCCATGCGGCCGGCCGGTGCCGCCGGCAACGAGGATGGCGCCCTCGTCGATGCCGCTTTGGATGAGGCGCTGCACGCGCTCGAACTGGCTCTTGTTGACCAATGGACCGAGCTGGGTGTCGCTGCGGTCGGTCGGGCCGACGCGGTAGGCAACGGCCGCCGCCGAGGCGATCCCGGCTGCCTTCGCCAGGAGATGACGCGGCACCAGCATGCGGGTAGGGATCGAGCAGGACTGGCCGGAATTGGTGAAGCAGCCCGCCACGCCGCGGCGCACGGCGTCTTCAAGATCGACATCGTCGAGCAGGATATTGGCCGACTTGCCGCCCAACTCCTGGGCGACGCGCTTGACGGTCGCCGCCGCCGACCGTGCCACCTCGATACCCGCCCGGGTCGAGCCGGTGAAGGACACCATGTCGATGTCGGGATGGGCGGCGATCGCGGCGCCGACGCCGGCGCCATCGCCATTGAGCAGATTGAAGACGCCGGGCGGCACGCCCGCCTCGTGCAGGACCTCAGCGAGCAGGACCGCGCTCATCGCCGAAAACTCGCTGGGCTTGAGCACCATCGTGCAGCCGGCGGCGAGCGCCGGGGCGACCTTCACGATGACCTGATTGACCGGCCAGTTCCAAGGCGTGATCAGGCCGCAGACGCCGACCGCCTCGTAGCGCAGGCGCGTCGTGCCCATGTCCTCCTCGAAGCGGAACCGGTCGAGCACGTCGAGCAGGGCATTGATATGGGCGGGGCCGCGTGCTGCCTGCCCGGATGTCGCGAAGGCTATGGGCACGCCCATTTCCTTGCGCATCGCCTCGGCGAATTCGTCATAGCGCCGCGTGTAGATTTCGAGAATGCGGCGCAGCAGCCGGCCGCGTTCGCCGGCCGAGGTCTCGCTGAAGGCCGGGAATGCCCGCCGCGCCGCGGTGACCGCGCGATCGACATCGGCGGCACCGCCGAGGGCCAGCCGCGCATGGACCTCCTCCGTCGCGGGATCGACGAGATCCATCCATCTGACATCCACGGGATCGACCCAGGCGCCGTCGACATAGAACTGATCCAGCTTCATATCGCCCTCACTCATCCATCGCGAGGAAGCGATACATTTCGGTGTGGTCGGCCGATGCCGGTGCGGTCGTCGCGACCTCGTGCCAGGTCTCGATGCCCTTCTTGCCGAAGGTCAGCGGGTAGCCGACGGAATCGGCGAGCGCGCCGGCGATCGAAAGATCCTTGTCCATCAGCCGGAGCGCGAAGCCGGAGGCGAAGCTGCCCGACAACATGAACTGCTTGACCTTGTTCTCCGTCGTGTTGCTGCGGCCGGTCGAAGCATTGAGCACGTCGGTCATCACCTCGGGCGCGATACCGAAGCGCCGTGCGACATGCAGGGCCTCGACGGTGATCATCAGGCCGCAGGCGGAGACGAAATTGTTGAGCGCCTTGGCGGCGTGGCCGGATCCTGCCGGACCGATATGCAGGATCGATTTCCCCATGGCCTGCAGGACCGGAAGCGCCTTCTGCATCACCGGCTCCTCGCCGCCGACGAGGATGGCAAGCGATCCGCTTTCCGCACGCTTCACGCCGCCGGAGACGGGCGCGTCGAGGTAGTCGATGCGCTGCGCCGCGAGCGTCGTGGCGAGATCGCGCGACCGGGTAGGCTCGGAGGAACTCATGTCCATGACGAGCGCGCCCCTGGCCAACCGTCCGGCCCAGCCGTCTTCGAGCAGCACGGCTTCGACAATCGCCGAATTCGGCAGCATGGTGATCAGCATGTCGAGCCCTGGCGCCACATCCCACGTCAGCGGCTCGGCGGAAAACCTCTCGCAGACCTCGGCCACCCGCGCGGGATCGGCATCGGCGACATGGAGCCGGTGGCCGGCGGCGGCGAGGCACGCGCACATCGGCGTCCCCATCATTCCCAGTCCGATAAAGCCTATTGTCCTGCCCGTCATCGCTCTGCCTGCCTTGTCAATTTCACCGTCTCACTAGCGAAGCGCCGAGAAGTCGGTCGGCGCGAGAAAACTGTTCTCGACACGCACCACGATCGGCTTCTCCCGTTCGCTTTCGGTCCGGGCCGCGATCCAGTCGGGATCGGACTGGAATGCGCTCCAGCGCTCTTCGCGCTCAGCCATGCTGTCCCACTGGAGCAGATAGGTCAGGGCGTGGTTGTCGGTGCCGACGACCGTGGTCCAGAAGCCGATCTGCCGGATGCCGTAGCGCTCGAAAAAGGTCAGCGTCGTCGACCGGAACCGCTCGAGAAGGGCCGGCAGCCGGGTCGGCGCGCAGTGATAGACGCGAAGTTCCACGATCATTCCAACTCTCCCCGATCAGCCGTTCCGATGGTTGAAACCATAAATCTCATACTACAATCTTTCAATCATACAATGTGACCAAATACATTGCTCCCTTGATTTTTCCTCTTCATCCAGTCGCCTCGTCGACGTCGAGCTTGACCACCATGCCCGACGTCTGCGGGCTGAGAGCCGGATAGCGTCGCATCACCTCGGGATCGTGGCCGGGCACGATCCGGCTCGCATCGCCGCCGAGTTCGAAGAGGCGGCCGTAGCCCAGCACGGTGTCGGCAACGCTGTCGCAAGTCGGGAACACCCGGCCGGAATTCATGTGGGCGTAGAGGTGGCTGGCATCCGAGGCGAGCACCACCGGCCCCCGCTGGGTCTCGACGCGCACGCATTGCAGGCCGCGGGAATGGCCGCCGACGTGGTGCACGGATAGGCCGGGAAACAGTTCGCGGTCGCCGAGGCAGAAGGACACCTTGCCGGCATAGACGCGCTTGACCATGCCCGCCACGTCATCCGCCTCGTAGGGGTGGTTCAGCAGGCGATGGCACATGCAGGAGCCGGTGGCGTAATGCATCTCGCTCTCCTGCATGTAGAAGCAGGCGTTCGGGAACATGTCGTTGTTTCCGGCATGGTCGTAATGCATGTGCGTGGTGATCACATGCTCGATATCTGCACCGTGGATGCCGACTGCCGAAAGCGCGACATTGACCGGGGTCGTCAGCTTGCGTGCCCGGTGCGCGCCCGAGACCGGGTTGAAGCCGGTGTCGACGACAACGGTCCGCTTCTCGTTGCGGATCACCCAGATGAAATAGTCGATGGGCATCGAACGGTCGTGCTCGTCGCCGCCAATGAAATTGTGCGAGGCCGGCCGGTCGTTGGTGGCATATTTCAGGGCAAGGACTTCGTAGATCTCGCTCATGCGCGGGTCCCCTCCGAGCGGGCAGCCAGCCGGCCGAGTTCGGCAAGGCTTCCGGCATCGCCGCGTCCGGCCAGCATGCCGTCGATGACATCGTTCAGAGCCGGAACTTTCGCCTGTCCGAGACGGGCGGCGGCCGCCGCCGAGAAGCGCTGGCGCACCAGCGCCGGCGATGCTGGTCTGACGTCATCGAGCGCTTCTTCGATGATCCGGCCGGCTCTCGTCTTTATACGAAGCCGCGCACCCTGCCGGGCGGGGAATGCACCGCTTAGCGCGTCGGACACGGTGATCGTCGTCCTGGCGATAAGATCGGCGATCCTGGGATCGTCGAGCAGGCCGTAATTGGCCTCCGCGATCTCGCCGCGAACCATGGTCGCCGCCATGCCGAAATAGATGCTCATCTTGGCCTGGAGCGGCGTTTCGAACGGCCCGCGATGGGCGCAGCCGGGATAGTTCAACGCCGCGTCGTAGGTCGCAAGATGTACGCTCTCGATCTCGTCGCCGAACTCTATGCGCCGCACGGCCGCGAGCGCCACCTGGCAGGGCGACTGGGCGAAATTGCAGGCCGGCACCTCCTTGTTGAACACGCTCATGATCTCGAAGTCGCCATCGGGGAAGAGCACCGGCCGAGGGGGCAGCGGCTGGCGCCCGAAGGCCGCGAACAGCCCGGCCTTGCCATCGATCGCCGAGGCCGAGCCCCGCGCCCCGAGCTCGGCGAGCCGCAGTGCCGTCAGCGCGTTGCGGGCGGCAAATCCCGGATGGAAATACATGTCGTCGGCGCCGCTGTGCGGCCATTCGTTGAGCCCGCCGGCGCTGTTGATCGCGAAAGCCAGCGCGCTCACGGTCCGCTCTTCGTCGAGCCCAAGGAAGATCGCGCCGGCAAGCGTCGCGGCGATCGGCCCGATGAGCCCCGTCGGGCGGAAAAGCCGCGCCATTTCCGGCGTGATCAGGGCTCTGCCGATCCGGCCGCCGATCTCGTAGCCGGCAATCGCCGCATCGAGCGGCCGGCCGGCAAGAGCCTTCCTCTCACCGGCGAGCGCCAGCAGCACCGGCCAGACCACGACGCCCATATGGGATATGCTGCCGGTATGCATGTCCTCGCGCACGAGGCCATGGCCGCGCACGCCATTGGCGAAGGCGGCATCCTCGGCGCAATAGAATCCGGCCTCGCCGACAATGGCGCAGTCGCCGGTCCGGCCGGCAGCGAGAGCGAAGGATTGCCGGCTCCAGGGAAGCTCGGCGGCCTCGAGCCCGCAAGAGAGAAAGTCGACGAGGCAGATCGCGGCCTTCTCCCGCACTGCCGCGGGAAAATCGCTCCGGCCACGGGCCTGACGCACCAGCTGCGTCAGCAGGGCGGTGCCGCCCATCCCGTCATCCTCAATGTCCGGTCTCCCCGACCGCTCCGCGTTCTGCATCGATCCTGTCCTTGCCCTATCCGGTTGCCGCACGCCGTTCGCCTTCAAACTCTCCACGCGGATCCAATCGTCAATGCACGGCCGCGTACATGATCTTTTCCTCGCTCGCCTCGTCCATGGCGAATTCCTCGACGATCCGACCCTGCCGGGCGACCAGGATGCGATCCGAGAGATTGAGCACCTCCGGCAGGTAGGACGAGATCACGACGACGGCGAGGCCCTGATCGGCGAGGCCGTTGATGATCTCGTGGATCTCGGCGATGGCGCCGACATCCACGCCGCGGGTCGGTTCGTCGAAGATGACGATGCGCGGATCCTGCACCAGCGCCTTGGCGATCACCACCTTCTGCTGATTGCCGCCCGAGAGTTCGAGCACCCGGGCATTCGAATCGATCGCCCGTATCGAGAGCGCCTTGCTCCAGCGGGCAGCGAGCTCGCGCATCTTGCGCCGGCTGACGATCCACGAACCGCCCTTGTCGGCCGCGAGCGCGCCTATATGGATGCTCTCGGCGATCGACATCGTCTCGAAGATGCCCTCGACCTTGCGGTCCTCGGTCACATAGGCGATGCCAGCCCGTACGGCAGGACGCGGGATGCGATAATACACGGCCTTGCCGAACAGGCGTACGATGCCGCCATGGAAGAAATTCCGCTTCGCCACACCCGAGACGACCTTGAACGACTCCGTCCGGCCCGAGCCGATCAGGCCGAAGACACCCGTCACCTGACCGGCATAGACCGAGAAGGACGTGTTGCGGACCAGCCGGCCCATCGACAGGTTCTGCACGCTGAGGGTCTTCCGGCCGTAGGGCCTGGTCGGGCGCATGGCGTCCCTGTTGTAGAGCTGGTCCGAGAGCGTTCGCCCGACCATCGAACGGATGATCTTGTCGCGGTCGAAGGCCGATGTCGCGTCGGTGATGACATGCTGGCCGTCGCGCAGCACAGTGATCGTGTCCGAAATGGTAAGCGCCTCCTCGAGCGCATGCGAGATGAAGACGATCGCGACATCACGGGCCTTGAGCCGTTCGATCAGCTCGAAGAAATGGTGCTTCTCCTCAGGCGTCAGCGTCGCGGTCGGTTCGTCGAAGATGATGACGCGGGCATTCTTGCGCACGGCGCGGGCGATCTCGACCATCTGCCGCTGGGCGGCGCCGAGCGCCGAGACATTGGCCGCAGGATCGACCGGGAAGTTCAGCGACTGCAGGAACTGCTGGGCTGCGATGTAGAGTCCGCGCAGCCGGTTGAACACCTTTTCGTCGCCGAGGAACAGGTTCTGCGCCACGGTGAGCGAAGGGACAAGGCTCGTCTCCTGGAACACCATGGCGATGCCGTGCCGCAACGCCTCGCCGGGCGAGGCGAACGTCACGGGCTTGCCGTCGAGCAGGATCTCGCCGCTGGTGGGTGACACCGCGCCGGCCATCATCTTGGTCAGTGTCGACTTGCCCGCACCGTTCTCGCCAAGGATCGCATGCACCCGCCCTGCCTGAAGCGTGATCGACACGTCCGAAATCGCCGCGAAACCGCGATACAGCTTGGTGACGTTTTTCAGTTCGAGCAAGGCGGTCATCGTGCGGCATCCCGAGGCGAATGGGGATCGAGCGGCAATGTGCAGAGAAGGTCGTCGCCACGGCTGGCAAAGACGACCCGGTCCTGCCACTCGCAGATGCTGACGATACCGTGCCGGCTGCCATCGGCGCGGCTGTGGAAAGAGCGGACCGGCAGAAGATCGGTGTCGAGCTGGACGGCAAGCCCATAGGAGCGTGTCGGTGCCCAGGGCTTGTAGATCCCGTGCACGCGGACCGCGCCGCCCTGCATCGGCTCGCGGAACGAACGGCCGGAGCGGAGCGTCGGTGCGATCCAGTATTCCTTGGGGATCTCGCGCAGCATGCGCAGGCAATAGGCCCGCTCGCGCAGAGCGAATTCGATGAGCTGGCTTCGGGGCGCGAAGACAGCGAGCCACGCGCCGCCGTCTCGCCCTTCGGAAAGCCGGCCGGGATAGCCGGGAAGATCTTCGAGGATGATGTCCGGCACGGCCTTGACCGCGGCGAGATCGAGGCCGAGCAGCCGGTGACGCCAGCTTTCCGACACCACGACCCGGTTGCCGCGTATGAGAACGCCATTCGGGAAAGCGAGGCCGGACGCAAGCATGGTCGCGGCCTTGCTGCGGAGATCGACTTTCCAGACCGATCCCGTCGCGCGCATCTCCATGAGATCGCGCTGCCACTCGTCCGGCCCGTTCTGCGCCGAACCGATGCAGACAATCAGCGTGTCGGCATCCGCAAAGGCGAGCGCCGTCGGACCCTTGGCGGGCACGCCGCCGATCTGGTCGAGCGCGAGGCCGTCATAGGCGCCGCCGATCAATCCGATGCCTTTGCCATCGAGGCCGACGGCGAGCACGGATTGCGACGACACGGCCAGCGCCGTTACGCGGGATTCGAAGCGGCGGAACAGCTCCGGCGGCGAGCCCGCCGGGCTGTCCGGCACGAGAACCAACACGTCATTGCCGCTGGAGAAGGCAAGGTTCGAGCCGAACTGAACCAGATTGTCGGGCTCCGGCAGGGCGACAAGCGGGCTTGCCTGGTCGAGCAGGGTGTTGGGTCGGAGCACGCCATCCATCGACGGCACGGTGGCCGCCTCGCGGCGCGAGAACAGGCGGGCGAGGAGGCCGCTCATGTGCGCCCCCAATAACTCGACGGGCCCGTCCAGTTCTTGTCGGCGCCGTCGAGCGCCACGCTGCCGATGCGGTTGTTGAAGATGCCGCCGATATAGAGCCGGCCCTTGTGCTCGCGCATCGAGGTGATCATCGGATGGTTGGCGCCGGTCTTGTCCCACAGGCTTTCCAGCACGTCGCCCTTCTCGTTGAATCGCAGGATGCAGCCGGTGTTGATGTTGGGGTAGAGCCATTCGTCGATCGAGACTTCCTGCGACATGCGCCTGCGGAAGCCCGGCATCCTGAGTGCGAGGTCCAGGGCGGGCGAGCGCATGCCCATCAGCGCCAGCCAGTAGCTGCCGTCGCTCGCCCGGTTGATGTTGTCGGGATAGCCGGGCAGGTTCTCGATCACATGCTCGATGGTCCCGGCCTTCGGACCCTCGAACCAGTAGCGGCTGATCCGGCAAGCCCAGCTTTCGGCGAACAGGATCGATTGCGCGTTGTGGCTCAGCGTGATGCCGTTCGGGAAGGTCAGGTTCCGCGCCACGGTGCGCGTCGTCTTCTTGTTTGGATCGTAGCAGACGATGCGTCCGCTCGGCCGGCTCTCGAGCGCATCCGACGGCCAGCTTGCCATGTCGAAACGCGTGGTGGCCTCGCTGAAGAAGACGCGTCCGTCCGGCGCGATGTCGCAGTCGTCGGTCAGCCGCAGCCGGGAATCGTCGATGATCGAAAACAGCGAGCGATTGGTCTCGTCGGTCAGCTTCTCGACACTCGCATCCTGCCGCACGCGATAAAGGCCCATGCCGCCGACGCAGACGACGATATTGTCCTCGCGATCGATCGCCATGCCGAGCGGATGGCCGCCGATATGCGTGAAAACACTGGCATCCTTGTAGTCCGGACCTTCGAGCCGCATGATATTGCCGAGGCGGTCGCCGCAGTAAAGATTGCCTGCGCTGTCGAATATCACGTCTTCCGGGCCGTCGAGCTGGCCGAGGCCGTGGACCTCGACCTTGCCGAGCCGGTCGTTGGCGGCAAAGGGCGAACCCGATCCGGCCTCGGTGACCGGCGAGGCCGGCAGCGCGAAATAGGTCGGCGACATGTAGACGCGCGAGAGGATCTTGTCGCGGTTCTTGACCCAGCGGACGTCGAAGCCGATCGCCGCGAGCAGGATCAGGCCGAGGACGAGCTGGCCCGCGCCGCTCTGCAGGCCGAGCTGGACGACGCCGAGATTGATGATCTGCACGATCATCGCGCCGATCACCGCCTTGGCGACCGAGCCTCGGCCGCCGCCGAGACTGATGCCGCCGACGATGACGGCAGTCAGCGCAAAGACTTCGAGGCCGACACCCGGATAGGAGCCGCCATTGCCGAGGCGGGCGGCATAGAAGAAGGCGGAGATGCCGCAGAAGGCGCCGCTCAGCACATAGGTCAGGCACACCGTCCAGCGCACGGCGATGCCGGCATTGTGGGCGGAACGGCGCGAACCGCCGACCGCCATGATGTGCCAGCCGAGCCGCGTCCGGCTGATGACGATATGCATGAGAATGGCGGCGACGACGAAGAGGACGAAACTGATGGGAATGCCGAACACGTCACCGGCGCCGGCGAAGTCCCAGATCGCGTTGTCGTAGAAACCGGCCGAGATGTCGAGCGCATAGACCAGCAGCAGCGAGTCGACCAGCGCGCGCAGCCCGATCAGCATGACGAGCGTGGTGAGAAACGCGCGCAGCTTGAAGACGCCGACCAGCACGCCGTTGATCAGGCCGATGAAGGAGCAGGTGGCGACGACGGCGATGAAGACAACGGCGACCGGCATGTCGTACATGTTGGTCAGCGCCAGTGCGAGCAGGTTGCCGAGCGCGAAGTTCGAGCCGACGCTGAGATCGATGCCGCCGCCGACCACGACGATCATCATGCCGATGACGACGAAGCCGAACTCGCCGATCTGCCGCGTGCCGTCGGACACATTGGCGGGCAGGAAGAAATTCGGGACGATGCTGCCGAAGATGATGACGATCAGAGCGAGGATCACCGCCGGGACGATATTGTCGATCCAGGACTTGGACAGCAATTCGCCGACAATATGGGTCGGAATCCAGCGGTGCCGGAACCGCACCAGCGCATCCGAGACGTTGCCGGACGGCGCCTCCCGGGCGCGGGACAACGAACTGTTTGATGTAATATTGGTGTCCACCATGACCGCCATGTCGTGAAAATGCTGCGTTTGGGACCGGGTCGGCCAATCCGACCCGGTCCGGCGGGGTCAGCCGGGAGGCTTATTTGAAGTCGTCCATGACCCAGCAGGAGGACGGCGTGAGGTTGTCCTTGGTCAGCAGCTTCATCGGCGTCGGCAGGCTGAAGGTCTTCATGTCCGGCGGCAGTTCGGACTGCAGCAGTATCTTGATGACGGTGTTGATGTCATGCGCCATGGTGCGGACGTCGTAGCTCATGTAGGCGGCATAGGTGCCGTCGAGCAGCTTGTCGCAGGCCGCTTCCTTGGCACCGCCCCCCGACGTCACGACATAGACCGGTTCCTTGAGATTGGCTTCCTTCACCGCGGCACCCGCACCGATGTCCATACCGTCCCAGAAACCGATGATGCCGCAGAGGTCGGGATTCTGCTGCAGCACGGTCTTGGTGATCTCGTTGGCCTTGCCCGCGTCCCAGTTGGCCGACTGGTTCGACACGACCGTGATTTCGGGATTCTGCGACAGCACGTCCATCACGCCCTTGAGCTGGTAGGCGCTGGCGGCCGAGGTCAGGATGCCCTGCAGGATCGCGACCTTGCCCGAGCGGTCGGTGCCCTTGCCGCATTTGGAAACGATGTATTCGGCCTCCGCCTTGCCGTTCAGCTGCCAGTCCTCGCCGATATAATGGGTCGGGAAGACGGACTTCAGGTTCACGGCGACGAGATGGATGCCGGCCGCCTGGGCTCTCTTGAGGATCTTGGCATAGGACTGCAGATCCGGATTCATGTAGACGATGAGGTCGGGCTTCTCGTTGATGAGCTGGGCCATTGCCTGCGAGCCGGCATCGGTGTTCCAGTTCGGGTCACGCACGATGATCTCGTAGCCGAGCTCGTCGGCCTGCTTCTGCATGCCGGCGAGCCAGCCCTTGGCGAGGTCGAAGCTCATCGAGAAGGGCACATAGGCGATCCTCTTGCCCTTGAAGGCTTCGAGATAGGGCGCGAGCGTCGGATCGTCGAGCCCTTCCGCGCGAACCGGCGTTGCCGGGCTCAGCACCGTGAGAGCCGTGACCGCGACCGTGGCGCCGAAGGCCAGGATCCGGCGATACAACGAGCCGGCCAATGATTTGCCTGATGATTTCATGTCTTCCTCCTCCTGTTGAAATGAATTGCCCGGCTCCCGCGACAGGCAGGATCAGATGTCCCCGTGCTGCGAGGTCTGTTCGTCACGTGGATTGATGATGGTGTCGATCATGATCGCCGCGAGCAGGATCGCGGCCTTGATGGCGTTCTGCATCGTATACTGCACGTCCATGATGGTCATGCCGTTCAGGAACGTGCCGATGAGAAGCGTCCCCACCACCACGTTGCGGATGCCGCCGCGGCCGCCGCTCAGGCCCACGCCACCCAGCACGACGACGAGAATGACGTCATAGATCAGCAGCGTGTCGGAGATGCGCGTGTTCATGCTGCTGATGGCCATCGCCTGCGTCAGTCCCGCCACGAAGGCGACCAGGCTGGTCAGGACATATTGGCCGACCAGCACATGGCGCACCGAAATGCCGGTGACCCGCGCCGTGCCGTAATTGTCGCCGACAGCATAGGTGAAGCGGCCGAACTTGGTGAAATGCAGAATGGCGCCAACGATGGCCGCGATTGCGGCGAATACGATCACCGGCATGGGAATGCTCAGCACCCGCCCCTGCCCCAGTTCGACAAGCATGCCGACGCCGGGCGTCACATAGACGAGATCGGTGTGGATCAGGAAGAACCGCCCGAAGCCGTAGACGCAGGCCGAGGTCGCGAGCGTCGCGAAAAGCGGCGGGATCTCGGCATAGGCGATGAGCAGACCATTGGCGAGCCCGACGAACAGCGCCACCCCGACGCCGATGGCCAGCGCCAGCGGCAGGCTCATCCCCTCGCCGTTGAGCTGCAGGGCCCAGGCGACCGAGATCGCCATGGTCGCGACCATGGAGAGATCTATGCCCCGCCCGATGACGACGACGCACATACCGGCGCCGAGAATGCCCAGCACGGAAACGCCTTGCATCAGCAGAACCAGGTTGTTGGCATTGAGAAAGCCGGGAAGCAGAACGGAAAACAGAATGAAAATCACGATGAAGAGAAGGAAGACGACCTTCTCCTGATTGACGTTTTTCAGGAACCCGCTCACAGCCGCCGCCCTTCACCAGCCGAGGCGGAAATGATCGCCCCGCCAACAGGACGGAGCCGGACACAGCATGTCGTTGCCGCGGAATGGATCTTCACTTGCTGTCTCCCCACCTGCTTATGGCTTCCCCAGTTCCACCCCACGGCCGAGCCGTCGGCCGCCGATCCGGCACCGTGCCCCATCGAAATGTCCGTTCATCGCGGGCAAGCGCCCGTCAGGGAAATTCTGAAACGATCTATAATTCATAACGACAATAATACAATCATAAAATCGAAGTCAACAATGCCCGGTGTTTTGAATTTTGCCACGCACAAGGGCAGACATGTCGCGGCCTCGACCAATTGGCCGTACCACTGTCAGCAATGGCGCGGGAGATTCGGGGACGGGTTCCGGCAAGGAAGCCACTCTGCCGCACCACGATGCCGGGCCGGACTGAATTGCAAAACCGGAGGAATGTGGGCAATCGCAGTGCGCGGCGCCTTCGCCTTGTTGAATAACAGCAAGTCATGCTATGGGCAGATGGTCATAATGTAATACAGGAAGCAAGGCATGATCGGACGAGTAGCCGTCCTGCAGCCCGACACGTTGCGGCGCCAGATCGAAAACGCCGTGAGGCAGGCCATCACCTCGGGCCGCTACGCACCCGGCGCCCGGTTGGTCGAGCGCGAACTCTGCGAGGAACTGGGCGTGAGCCGCACGTCGCTCCGAGAAGCGCTTCGGAAGCTCGAGGCGGAAAAGCTTGTCGAGATCGTGCCGCACAAGGGTCCGGTCGTCGCCACCATCTCGCTGGAAGAAGCACGCGATCTCTATGCCCTGCGCGGACTGCTGGAAGGATTTGCCGCGCATGAATTCGCAACGAAGGGGAGCGACGCCGCGATCGAGGAATTCGCGCGTGGCGCAGAGCTCTTGCGTCAAACCGCTCTTGCCGGCGACACCGCAAAGGTTCTCGAAGCCAAGAGCCACCTCTACAGCATCATGCTCGGTCATTGCGGCAACAACCTCGTCCAGGAAGTGCTTCAGAGCCTGTTCTCACGGATCAATATCCTGCGGGCAACCTCGCTCATGCATCCCAACCGCATTTCGCAAAGCCTGTCGGAGATCGATGCGCTGGCCGCGGCGCTAAAGCGGCGGGATGCGGCCGAGGCGCAGCAGATCGCCTCGCTCCATGTCCGCAACGCCTGCGTCGTAGCGCTGCAACTCCTTGAGGAGCAGCGTTCGCAGACCTCCACTTGACCCACCAAAAATCGTTAAATCAGCATGTTGCATAACGGTTAGCCGGCGTCTTAGCCTTGTTTCTTTTCCGGCTGGGCTTCCCTTGCCATGGCGGTCGGACGAGCGGTTCCCGTTCCGCTGCACCGCATAATCGTCCCAAATCGCCGCCCATCAGGCCGGAGCCTATGGTCCCGAACGTCACTGTACGGTTTCGGACGAACGGCGGCGCCTGCTCGCGTCCGCTGGAACCTTGCCGCGGATTGCGAGTTGTTGACGAGATCCACGGGGGCAGACATGCAACATTCCAATCCGAAACTATCTTCATCCACGCTCGAGGTGTTCGACGTCGTCGCGGTCTGCCGTTCGCAGAAAATCGACGAGCGGGACGTGAGGAAGCTCGTTCGCGTCGTCGGCCGCTTTGCCACGCGGCTGGAGATCCAGATGAACCTGACGAAGAGGCCGGCGCGGTTTCGCTAGGCCGCTCCGGCATGGCCGGGAGGAGGCAGCACCATGGCCGTAAACGAGATCGTCGATCCCGCGACGTTGGAAACCGCTCTCGCCTCGATGACGGAAGACGAGGTTTTCGAGACGATGCGGCGGATGGAGAGGAAGAGCGAGCGGGACGACGATCCTGCGCAGTCGATGGCCCTGATGCGGCTGGTGGAAAGCGAGATCGAGCGGCGGTTTCCCGGCCAGGCGCTCGCGCCCTATAAGGCATGGCAGCGCCGCAATATCCTGTGATGCCGTCGACGGCACCGGCGGGCGGTCACGGCCGTACCGGCCTCCTTCGCCGTCAGCCCGCACCGGCGGGGCGAACCATGTCCTCCCGCCGCGCGGCCCAGGACAGCAGCGCATCGAGCGCCGGGCACAGCGCCTGCCCCCATTCCGTCAGGCAGTATTCGACCTTGGGCGGCACCTGATGGTGAACGATGCGGCGCACGATGCCGTCGCCTTCCATCTGGCGAAGCTGCTGGATCAGCATCTTCTGCGACACGGCCGGGATGGCCCGCTCGAGGTCGGAGAACCGCATGACGTTGCCGCCGAACAGGTGGAACAGGATGATCAGCTTCCACCGGCCTTCGAGCAGCTTCAGCACGTTCTCGACGCCTTCGGCCGCCGTCTCGCGCGTATGGTTCCGGGATGACTTACCTTCCGGTGAGTACCTTACTTTTTCGTCCGTTCTTGTCATTTTTGCAGGGTAAGGCGATTTATACTCCGAGACAACAGAAATCGGAGAACCGTCATGCCGATCACCCTGCCGGAGCCGGTCGCGGCCTATTTCGCCGCCGATCAGAACGACGGCGACGCCGTCGCCCTCTGCTTCACCGAGAACGCCGCCGTCGTCGATGAGCGCCGGACCCATGAGGGCCGCGACGCCATCCGCCGATGGAAGGCAGAAGCGTCCGCGAAATTTCGGTATACCACGGCCCCCTTCGCGATCGGCGGGGACGGCGACCGGATCGTGGTGACGGCCCGTGTCTCGGGAGACTTCCCCGGCAGCCCCGTCGATCTGCGCTATGCGTTCGTTCTGGAGGGCGGGAAGATCGCGCAGCTGGAGATCGCCCCGTGAGCGTCGATCTCGGCCTGGAGGGCGCGCGTGCCCTGGTGACGGGTGGAACGAAGGGCATCGGCGCGGCCGTGGTCGGGGCGTTGCGCGAGGCCGGCGCGCGCGTGGTGACGACGGCACGCACCGTGCCGGCCGGTGCGATCGAGGGTGTCCACTTCATCGCCGCCGACCTCGCGACCGCCGAAGGCTGCGCCGACGTGGCCGCCGGCGTCGTCGATCGCCTCGGCGGCGTGGACGTCGTCGTGCATGTGGTCGGCGGTTCGTCCGCGCCCGGCGGCGGGTTTGCGGCGCTCGACGATGCGGAATGGTTCAGGGAACTGAACTGGAACCTCATGCCGGCCGTCCGCCTCGACCGTGCGCTTTTGCCCGGAATGATCGCGCGAGGGTCGGGCGTGATCGTGCATGTCACCTCGATCCAGAGCCGCCTGCCGCTTCCCGAATCCACGACCGCCTACGCCGCGGCGAAGGCCGCCCTTTCGACCTACAGCAAGAGCCTGTCGAAGGAGGTCGCGCCGAAGGGCGTTCGCGTGGTGCGGGTCTCTCCCGGCTGGGTGGAGACCGAGGCGGCGGTCGCGATGGCCGGGCGCCTCGCCGAACAGGCGGGCACCGACTACGAGGGCGGCAGGAAGATCATCATGGATTCGCTCGGCGGCATCCCGCTCGGCCGGCCCGCCAGGCCCGCCGAAATCGCCGATCTGATCGCTTTCGTCGTCTCCCCTCGCGCCGGCGCGGCGACGGGCACGGAATTCGTCATGGATGGCGGCACGATACCAACCGTGTGACGAGGCCGCGTATCCTCGTCAGCGCGAAGAAGAGGCCGGCAGCCGCTCGGCGGCATCCTTCGCCGTCCGGTGCGCCGCTGCCTGTCGTCGGCCGAGGGCGGCGGCGGCCATGAGCGTTCCTGCATAGGAGAAAAAACTACGCGCGCCGTACAGGTTGGAATGGGTGTCCTCGAAATAGTGTGAAATCTATAGATTATATAGTCTAACGGATTTCAACGCAGGGGAACGCCATGACGATTTCGCGCCGCATTTTCTCGACCGCTCTCGCCGCCGGGTTCGTCCTGCCGTTCCTGGGCGGCGGACCGGCATGGGCCGCCGACAAGGAGGTCCGCATCGGCTACCAGAAGTACGGCACGCTCGTGCTGCTCAAGGGCAAGGGCCTTCTCGAGGAGAAGCTGGAGAAGATCGGCTATACGGTGACGTGGACGGAGTTCCCCGCCGGCCCGCAGCTGCTCGAAGCCCTCAATGTCGGCGCCGTCGATTTCGGTACGACCGGCGAGACGCCGCCGATCTTCGCGCAGGCCGCCGGTGCGCCGCTCATCTACGTCGCGCACGAGCCGCCTGCGGCGCGCGGCGAGGCGATCCTCGTGCCGAAGGACAGCCCCGTCAGGACCGTGGCGGACCTCAAGGGCAAGACGGTCGCCCTCAACAAGGGCTCGAACGTGCACTTCCTGCTGGTGAAGGCCCTGGAGGAGGCCGGTCTCGCATACAGCGACATCAAGACCTCCTTCCTGCCGCCGGCCGATGCGCGCGCCGCCTTCGAGCAGGGCGCGGTCGACGCCTGGGTCATCTGGGATCCCTTCCAGGCGGCCGCGGAAGTCGCGATCGAGGCGCGCGAGCTGCGCAACGGCGAGGGCATCGTGCCGAACCACCAGTTCTATCTCGGCGCGAAGACCTTCGTGGAAAACAATCCCGAGGCGGTCGACGTGGTGATCGAGGCCGTCGCCGAGATCGACGAATGGGCGAAGGCCAATACCGCCGCGGCGGCGGCCGAGCTTTCGCCCTCCGTCGGCATTCCCGAGGATGTGCTCGCCATCGCGCTGGAACGCCAGTCCTACGGCGTCAAGGCGATCGACGAGAGCGTCGTCAGGCAGCAGCAGGCGATCGCCGACACGTTCTTCGACCTCGGCCTGATCCCCGAGAGGATCTCGATCGCCGATGTCGTGCGCAAGGGCGGTGCCTGATGGCGGAGACGTCGGTGGCCGGTTATGCTGCCGGCGAGACCCGCAGACCCAACCTGAAGAGCCTGGGCGGCGCGCTCGCGCCCTGGGTTCTTCCCGTCGCGCTGCTGATCGTCTGGGAGATCGCCGCCCGCACCGGCCTCGTGACCGCCCGCCTCATGCCGGCGCCGACGACCGTCGCCGCCGCCTTCTGGCGGTCGCTGCTGGACGGTTCGCTGTTCTTCCACACGCTGGCCTCGACGCAGCGCGCGCTGATCGGCCTTGTCATCGGCGGCGGGCTCGGCTTCGTCGCGGGCGTCGTCAACGGGCTCTGGCGTCCGGCCGAGACGCTTTTCGACAGCACGCTGCAGATGGTGCGCAACATCCCGCATCTGGCGCTCATCCCGCTCGTCATCCTGTGGTTCGGCATCGACGAGACGGCGAAGATCTTCCTCGTGTCGATCGGCGTCTTCTTCCCGATCTACATCAACACCTTCTACGGCGTGCGCACCATCGACCCGCAGCTCGTCGAGATGGCCTCCGTCTACGGGCTCGACCGCAAGGCGCTCATCCGGCGGATCATCCTGCCCGGTGCGCTGCCCTCCATCCTCGTCGGCCTGCGCTACGCGCTCGGCTTCATGTGGCTGACGCTCATCGTCGCCGAGACGATCTCCGCCACCAGCGGCATCGGCTACATGACGATGAACGCGCGGGAGTTCCTGCAGACCGACGTCGTCCTGCTCGGCATCATCGTCTACGCCCTGCTCGGCAAGCTCGCCGACGTCGCGACCCGCCTGATCGAGAAGCGCGTGCTGGTCTGGCACCCCGCCTATCAGGCGAAGCCGGGAGGCGAGCCGTGAGCCTTGCCGATTTCTACGTGCCGGAAAGCGCCGGCGGCCTGCCGATCTCGCTCGTCCGGGTCGAAAAGGCCTTCGGCGCGCTCAGCGTGCTCGCAAATTTCAACCTGGAGGTCCCGGCGGGCCAGTTCCTCGCCGTCGTCGGCCGGTCGGGCGGCGGCAAGTCAACGCTGATGCGCCTCATCGCCGGGCTCGACGCGCCGAGCAGCGGCCGCGTCGGCATCGGCGGGCGCAAGGTCGAGCGCCTGCATCCGTCCGTGCGCCTGCTGTTCCAGGAGGCGCGCCTCGTGCCCTGGCAGACCGTCGTCGAGAACGTCGGCATCGCCCGCGGGCCGAACTGGCAGGAGAAGGCGAGGGGCACGCTCGCAGATGTCGGACTGGAAGGCCGGGAGGGCGACTGGCCGAGCGTGCTCTCCGGCGGCCAGCGCCAGCGCGTGGCGCTCGCCCGGGCGCTGGTCAGCGAGCCGCAGATCCTGCTGCTCGACGAGCCCTTCGGCGCGCTGGACGCGCTGACACGCATCGAGATGCACCGCCTGCTGGAGCGAATCTGGACGGGCCGCGGCTTCACCACGGTGCTGATCACCCACGACGTCGCGGAGGCCGTCGCGCTCGCCGACCGGGTCGTCGTGCTGCGGGAGGGCGCCATCGCCCTCGATATCGAGATCGATCTCGACCGTCCCCGGCAGGAGCTTGCCGACCCGCGGGCCGTCGATCTCCAGAGGCAGATCCTGGACGCGGTGTAGAGCCGCCGGGGCCGCGGGGCGGCCATCCGCTTCGCGACGAGGTCGAACCATGCCCGGACACGAGAACAACGTCGTTTTCCTTCCCGTCGAGGACGCCGCCCGCGGTGCCGTCGCCGCGCTCTGGGAGACCCTGCGGCAGGAGGCGGGTGCCGCGGCCCAGCGCGACCAGGCGCTGGCGCGCGCGATGAACTCGGCGGTGCTGATGCACGCGAGTTTCGGCCACGCGCTCTCGCACCGCCTGGCGATCAAGCTTTCCGACCACGACGTCGACCGCGACGAGCTGCTCGCGCTGATCCACGGCGCCTATACCGACAGGCCGGGCCTGCTCGGGGCGGCGGCAGCCGATCTCGAGGCCGTAAAGGACCGCGATCCCTGTAATACCGAGGTCCTGACGCCGTTCCTCTACTTCAAGGGGTTCTCCGCGCTGCAGGCCTATCGCGTCGGCCACTGGCTGTGGACGACGGGGCGCCGCCACCTCGCCCGCCACGTCCAGAGCCGGATCTCGGAGGCCTTCGCGATCGATATCCACCCCGCCGCGGTGATGGGTCGCGGCATCATGCTCGATCACGGCAGCGGCCTCGTCATCGGCGAGACGGCGGTCGTGGAGGACGAGGTCTCCATCCTCCAGAACGTGACGCTGGGCGGAACGGGCAAGGAGACCGGCGACCGCCACCCGAAGGTGCGCCGCGGCGTGCTGATCGGCGCGGGCGCGAAGATCCTCGGCAACATCGAGGTCGGCATCGGCGCCAAGGTCGGCGCGGGCAGCGTCGTCGTCACCCCCGTCGCGCCCTATACCTCCGTTGTCGGCGTTCCGGCGAGGCCCGTGGGCAAGCCGCATACGGCCCTGCCGGGCGTGACCATGGACCAGACGCTCAGCGAGCCGGAATACATGATCTGAGCCGGCCGGTCTCCGGGCCGTCGCCGGACGGAGAGTAAGCGCGTCTAAATTCTACAAAAATTATAGAATACTCTGCCTTCCGGGCGGCTCCGAAGCGAGCGATGCTCCTGCCGTCTGATATCGCGCTTAGGGGAGCAATGACATGACGGGAATCCGGGGCATTAAGATTTTTTCGGCCGTCGCTTCGGCGATGACGCTTCTCGCCGGACAGGCATCGGCGTCGGATGCGCTGGTCGATGCGAAATGGCTGCAGGACAATCTGTCGAACCCGAAGGTCCGCGTCTTCGAGGTCAGCGTCGATACCGGCGTCTACGAGCGCGGCCATATTCCAGGCGCCGCCCATCTCGACTGGCACACCGATCTCGTCGATCCGCAGAAGCGGGACATCGCCAGCCGCGAGGCCTTCGAGAAGGTCCTGCGCGACGCCGGCGTCGACAAGGACACGACGATCGTCCTCTACGGCGACAACAACAACTGGTTCGCCGCCTGGGGCGCATGGGTGTTCGAGGTCTACGGCCTCGGCAGCCAGGTCAGGCTGCTCGACGGCGGGCGCAAGCTCTGGGAAGCGCAGGGCCTGCCGCTCGACACCGCGGTTCCGGACCATGCCGATTCCACCCTGACGCTCGCCGAGCGCGACAATTCCGTGCGCGCGCGCTTCGTCGACGTCGTCGCGGTCGCGGAGGGCAAGCACGACATCAAGCTCGTCGATATCCGCTCGGCCGACGAATACGAGGGCAAGATCTTCGCGCCTGAGGGCGTGAAGGAACTGTCGGTGCGCGCAGGCCACATCCCGGGGGCCGTCAACGTTCCGTGGGGCAGGATCGTCAACGAGGACGGCACCTTCAAATCCGCCGACGAGATCAGGGCGATCTATGCGGAGAAGGGCGTCGACGGCTCGACGCCCGTCATCACCTATTGCCGCATCGGCGAGCGATCGAGCCATACCTGGTTCGCGCTGAAGAAGATCCTCGGCTACGACGTGCGCAACTACGACGGTTCCTGGACCGAATACGGCAACGCCGTCGGCGTGCCGGTGAACAACATCGCCGGCACGATCTGGACCGGGAAATAACGGCGATTCCCGAGGCGCGGCGCTCGCGCCGCGCGGGATGCCGACGCGGGCGGACGACCTCCCAGGTCCGCCCGCATTTTCATTTCGAGCCGCCGGATCGCCATGTCTCCCATCGCTGCCCGCCTTCTTTGCCTGTCGGTGCTCGTCCTCGTCCTCGCCTGGAGCATCTGGCTGGCGCAGGATGCCGGCGGGCGGGCTCTCTCCTTCTCGCTCGTCGCCGGCGCTGCGTTCGGCATCGTCCTGCAACGGGGCCGGTTCTGCTTCCTGTGCAACCTGCGCGACTTCGTCGAGGAGCGGGATGCGTCGGGCGTGATCGCCGTCCTGGTGGCGCTCGCCGCCGGGATCGTCCTCTACCAGGCCGTGCTCGGGGCCTGGGTGCCGGTGCCGCAGCCGGACCGCCTGCCGCCCAACGCCCATGTCGGTCCCGTCGGGCCGGTGCTCGCGGCCGCCGCCTTCACCTTCGGCCTCGGCATGGCCGTCTCCGGCTCCTGCCTCTCGGCGCATCTCTACCGGCTGGGGGAGGGCGCCTTCGGCTCGATCGCCGCCCTCCTCGGCGCCGCCGCGGGCTTCCTGATCGGCTTTTCGACCTGGAACAGGCTCTACACCCTGACGGTGTTCGACGACCCGCCGATCTGGCTTCCCGGCATCGCCGGCTATGCCGGCGCCACGCTCGCCGGCCTGCTTGTCCTCGGATCGATAGCATGGCTGGTTCTCCGCAGCGCCCGGCCGGCGCCGAAGAGCGAGCCGCACGCCGCTTCGCCGTACGAGGCGATCTTCGTCCGGCGCTGGCCCCCGGTCGTGACGGGGCTGCTGGTCGCCGCGATCGGTGCCTTCGCCTATCTGCGCGTGGCGCCTCTCGGCGTGACGGCGGAGCTGGGCAGCCTCGTGCGCACGGGAGGATTGTCGCTGGGCCTCGTTCCGGAGACCCTCGTCGGGCTGGACACGGTTCGCGGCTGCGTCAGCGCGGTGAAGGCGGCGCTGCTATCGCCCAACGGTCTCTTCGTTGCCGGGATGGTGCTGGCGAGCTTCGCCGCCGCCCTGGCGGCGGGGCGCTTCAGGCCGTCGTGGCCGGGCCTATCCGGCCTGGCCGCGCGCTTTGCCGGCGGCGTGCTGATGGGATGGGGAGCGATGACGGGCCTCGGCTGCACCGTCGGCGTCCTGCTGTCCGGCATCCAGGCCGGCGCCGTCTCGGGCTGGGTCTTCCTCGTCTTCTGCACGCTGGGTGCCGTGCTCGGCCTGGCGGCCCGCCGCCGGATCTTGCGGGCCGGCTGAGGCGCGGCCTTCGCGCCTCCGCTCCGTCCGGTCATGTCATGCGGCGGCATCCGGACGCCGGGCGCGCGTCGATATATTGCGCGAGGGCCGTGCCCTGGAGCGGCTTGCCGAACAGGTATCCCTGGCCGAAGTCGCAGCCCTGGCTCGCCAGGAATCCGCGTTGCTCCTCGGTCTCGATGCCTTCCGCGACCACCTTCAGGCCGAGGCTGTGGGCAAGGCCGATGGTCGCCCTGCAGATCGCCGCATCGCCGGGATCGCTCGTGCTGTCGCGCACGAAGGAGCGGTCGATCTTCAGGCGGTCGACGGGGAACTGCTTGAGATGGGTGAGGGAGGCGTAGCCGGTCCCGAAATCGTCGAGCGCGATCAGCACGCCGAGTTGCTTGAGCCCGACCAGCGCGCTCAGGATCTTCTCCGGCGCCCGGTCGAGGAGGACGTTCTCGGTGATCTCGATCTCGAAGGAGGACGGCGCGATGTCGTGGCGCGCGAGGCAGGCCGCGATCTGCTCGACGAAGTCGTCGGTCCGCAGCTGCGCCGCCGCGACGTTGACCGCGATCACGCCGTAGTCGAAGCCGTCGTCCCGCATCCGCCGCGCCGCCGCCAGGGCCCGCTCGGTGACCGCCCGGCCGAGGTCGACGATCAGTCCCGTCTCCTCGGCGACCGGGATGAAGGTCTGCGGCGGCACGTGCCGGCCGGCGCGGCTCCAGCGGGCGAGCACCTCGAAGCCGATATGGCTGCCGTCCACGAGGCTGACCTGCGGCTGAAGGGCGATGTCGACGCGTCCCGCGCCGATGTCGGCCTTCAGCCTGGCGGCCAGCCGCTCGCGCTCCTCGACCTTGCGCCGCATGCCGGTGTGGAAGACCCGGTAGCCGCCGCGGTTCGTCGCCTTCGCCTCGTAGAGGGCGATGTCGGCGCTCCGCATCAGCTCGTCCTTCGAGCGCGCCTGGTCCGGGAAGAGGCAGATGCCGAAGCTGCAGCGCGGCTCGATCGTGCGCGCGGCGATGGTGAGCGGCGCCTTCACCGCCCGCACCACGCGCTTCATCAGCCTTTCGACCGCCGCATGCCCGGAGACCCGCGACAGGATGAAGGCGAACTCGTCGCCGCCGAGCCGCACGGCGATGTCGCTCGCGCGCAGCGTCGCCTGCAGCCGACCGGCGATCTCGACGAGGAGCCGGTCGCCGGCGGCGTGGCCCAGCGTGTCGTTCACCCATTTGAAGCCGTCGAGGTCGGCGATGACGAGGGCGGCGGACTGCCCCGTCCGCTTCGATCGCTCGCAGGCGCGTTCGAGCGCCTCCGCAAGCACGGAGCGATTGTAGAGGCCGGTGAGCGAATCGTGCTCGGCCTGCTTCTTGATCGTGAACTCGGCGTTCTTCAGCTCCGTGATGTCCGTGCGCACGCTCACGGTGTTGCCTGAGGCCGACCGGCGCTCCTGCACCTGCAGCCAGGTGCCGTCGGCAAGCTGCTGGGTGTGCGGCCGCGTCGGCCTGCGGAAGGCGCGGATCCGGGTCTCCTTCCAGGCCGCCTTGCGCTCCGGGCTCGTGCTCGCGAGCCGCACCTGCTCGCGCTCGACGACGAGGTCGACGATCTCCTCGAACCGCATGCCGAGCGTGAGCCTGTCGGCGATGCCGGCATGGTAGTCGCGATAGGCCTCGTTGAAGAGGATCAGCTTCTCCTCCTCGTCGAACGCGGCGACGCCGCCCGGGATCGTCTCGAGGATGTCGAGCAGCAGCGCCTCGGCCTGCTTGCGCTTGGTGATGTCGTAGCGGATCGACACGAAGCCGCCGATCTTCTCCGTCTCGTGGCGGAAGGGGACGATCGTCGTGTCGACCCAGTAGAGGTCGCCGGTCTTCGCCCGGTTGCAGATTTCCGCCCGCCAGACCCCGCCCCGGGCGATCTTCTGCCACATCTCGACGAAGAAGCTGCGCGGGTGGTGGCCGGAATTGACGATGTTGTGGCGCTGGCCGACCAGCTCTTCGCTCGTATAGCCCGAGATGGCGCAGAAGGGCTGGTTCACGTGGGTGATCCGGCCCGAGGGGTCGGTGATGGCGACGATCGCGTGCTGGTCGAGCGCTGCCTTGTAGGCGTCGAGCTCGGCCTGCATGCCGGCGAGCTGCCGACGGACGGCCTCGTCATGGAGGCCGTGAAGGCTTGTGAGCGCCCGGCCGGGGAGGCCGGCATTATCGACGATATGAAGCGGACCGGCCTGTGCGGCAAGCGCGGCGCTCATGAGGGGGCGGGGCGGAGCGCCTCCCTCGTCCGTCAGCGAAAGACCCTGAGCGTGGGAAGAATGGTGGGGCGACATTTCTGTCTCCTGTCTGAAGCAGCGGTGAGGAATGGCCGGGGCCGTGCGTCAGAATTCCTCCCACTCGTCCTTCACTGCCGCCGCGCCGCCGCCGGCAAAGCTGCTGCCGATCCTGCGCATCAGGGCGCGGGCGGGGGACTGCACCTCCTTCGCCGGCGCGGAGGCCGTGGGCGCGCCGCCTTCGCCCAGCCGGAACTGGGCCAGCATCCTGTTGAGCCCGGCGGCCTCGCTGGTGAGGTTGTGGGCGGCGGCGGAGGATTCCTCGACCATGGCGGCATTGTGCTGCGCGTTCTGCTCCATCTCGGAGACGGCGCTGTTGATCTCCTCCAGCCCGACGGACTGCTCGCGCGCCGCCTCGACGATCGCCGCGACGTGGCGGTTGACCTCCAAGACCTCGGCGACGATCGCCTTCAGCGCCTCGCCGGTCTCGCCGACGAGGGCGACGCCGGCCTCGATCTGCCCGGCCGAGCTGGTGACCAGGGTCTTGATCTCCTTGGCGGCGGTCGCCGAGCGCTGGGCGAGCTCGCGCACCTCCTGGGCGACGACGGCGAAGCCCTTGCCGGCCTCGCCGGCGCGGGCCGCCTCCACGCCCGCATTGAGCGCGAGCAGGTTGGTCTGGAAGGCGATCTCGTCGATGAGCGCGATGATGCTGCCGATCTCGCGCGAGGAGGCGGAGATCCTGTCCATGGCGGCGACCGCCCGGTCGACCACTGCGCCGGACATCTCGGCGTGCTCGCGCGCCTTGCTCGACAGGGTGCCCGCCTCGCTTGCCCGCTTGCTCGATTCGCGCAGGTTGGCGGTCATCTCTTCGACGGCGGCGGCCGTCTCCTCGACGGAGGCTGCCTGCCGCTCCGTGCGCTGCGCCAGGTCGTTGGTCGCCGCGCTGATCTCCTGCGAGCCGGAATGGATGGCGCGTGCGCTCTCGCCGACCGAGATCAGTGCCTGCTCGAGCTTGGCGACGGAACCGTTGAAATCCGTCCGCAGCTTGTCGAGCTCGCCGGCGAAGGGCGTGGTGATGCGCTGGGCGACGTCGCCCTCGGCGAGCCGCACGAGGCCGGTGCCGATCGATTCGATGGCATGCTGCAGCTGCTGCGCTTCCAGCGCCTTCTGCTGCTCGCGCTCGCGGCGCTCGTCCTCGGAGCGGTTGCGGCCGTCCTCGGCCTCGGCCTCCAGGCGGCGGTTCTCCAGCCCGGCGTCGCGGAACACGGCGACCGCCGCGATCATCCGGCCGATCTCGTCGCGGCGGCGGGCAGGCGGCAGCGGCGCATCGAGATCGCCGGCCGCCAGCCGCGCCATCGTGCCGGTCAGCCGCTCGATCGGCCGGGTGATCCGGGTGATGACGATGAAGAAGGAGAAGGCGCCGAGCGCGATCGCCGCGACCAGCACCCCGATGCTGACGGCGACGCCGAAGCGGCCGTCGTCCTCGACCGTGCCGATATAGGCGTGCGCCGCCGTGCTGACGCTGTCGGACAGCGCAAGCAGGCTGTCGATGCCGCGCGTGGCGGCCGCGATCCATTCCTCGCTGCTCATGGAATAGCCCGCGCCGGCCGTGCCGGCGGCGTAGACGTCCTTGCGCACCTGCTCGTAGCTGCCGAAGAATTCGGCGCGTGCGGCGGCGATGGCGGTCAGGATGCCCTTGTTGGCGAAGTCGCGGCCGGCATAGGATTCGACCAGTCCCCAGGACTGCTCCAGCCGCCCGCGGTATTCGGCAAGCGCGGTCAGGTCCGCGGCCTCGATCGCGCCGCTGCGGGCGATGATCGCGGCGATCGCGGCCCGTTCGCGCCCGGCATATTCGCTCATCACCCACATGGCCTGCTTCAGGTCGAGCATCAGCTGCGAGCGGGCGAGCGCGTTCGCCGGCACGATCTGCGCGGCGATCCGCAGCTCCTGCGACGACATGATGAGCATCGTCGCTGTCGGCACCCAGCTCCTGACGATCTCGCGGTCCCGTTCCGGCCCCCGCAGGGCCATCTGGCGGTCGACGTCCTGGCGGAGCGCGAGCAGCCGGGAATGGTCCGCCTGAACCCGCGCGAGGAGCTTGTCGCGGCCGGTGAAATCGGCACCGGCGGCGATCGCCTCCATCGCGCGCAGGATCGCCGCGTCGGCCCGCTGGCGAAGCGTCGCGATCTGCGCGGCGACCTGGGCGTCGGCAGGGGCCGCGGCGTTGAGCGGCCCGTTGGTGAAGCCCCGCTCGGCCGCGAGCGCCCCGGCGCTTTCGAGGAACAGGTCGCCGATGTCGTTGTTGGAGCGCATCGCCCCTGCGGCCGCCGTCGACGTCCAGGCCGAGCGCAGGTTTATCGAGGCCACCAGAAGCAGACCGGCAACAAACAGGGAAAGTATGATAAGCAGTGACGCCTTGAGGCTTATCTGTCTTCCGGATGCCCTTGCATGTTTATTATGGGCGTGCGTGATGAACGCGTTGTCCACGCTTGAAGTCTTCATGGAATGTCCCCCAAAGCCCTTGCCGATCCCGAATCTGTCGCAAGGCGTAGCTGTTCCTCTTATGAAGACGATTACGCGACCGAGATGTTAATGAATTCCTTCAAGTTTTAGAGTTGTGTCCTTAGCGATATACTTGGCTGTCCTTAGCGACGACGCTGGCGCTTGCGTTCCACGGGCGGCGAGATCCTGCGCCACCAGTCCCGCGGCAGCGAGGCCTGCGACGCCTCGATCAGGCGGGCCTGCTTGCGGAACGCGGTCGGCGCGAAGCCGCTCCAGCGGCGGAACGCGTAGGAGAACGGGACGATCGAGGCATAGTCGAGCAGGCCGGCCACGCTTCCGAGCGGCGCGTCGGTCTCGGCGATCATGCGATAGGCCGTGTCGCGGCGCACGATGTTGCACACCTCGGAGAAGGACGTGTCCTCCTGGGCGAGCAGCCGCTGCAGCTTCTTCGCGCTGATATCCATGGCTTCCGCGATGAATTCCAGGGTGCACAGCCCCGTCCCCATCAGGCTGGCGACGGCGAGCTTGACGGTCGCGGTTATGGTCTGGTCGTACTGCTCCCGGCGCTGCATCTGGTATTCCAGGAACGCGCCGAAATAGGAGGAGAGCACGGTGGAGGTGACGGCGAGCGGCAGGTCCAGCACCGCGCGGTCGAAGACCAGCTCGTAATGGTCGGCGCTGAACTCCAGCCGGCAGCGGAACGCCTTGCGGTAGGGATCGAGGTCGATGGGCGCGAGGTGCGGGAAGCGGACGGCGAGGAACATCCCGTCGTCTATGTCGGCCATTCCCGCCATGATCGCGCGGGCGCCGCCCAGCATATACTCCATCAGCTGCCGCCCGGGGCGCATGATGTAGCGGTTGTCGAACCGGAGGGCGACCGCCCGGCGGGAAGCGCGGCCGGCCGGCTTCGTCTGCGGCGGCGGGACCTCGACGAGCTGCAGGCTGAAGGCGTTGGTGTGGAACCGCCAGTAGCGCATCGTCCTTTCCAGCCACCCGCCGACCGTTTTCGACTGGCCCGCGAGCAGGGAGATCGGCCCGGCGCCCGCGTAGGGCGGCGGCATGCGGACCGCCCATTCCAGCCCGAAGGCCGGATTCTCGCAGTCTCTCGCGGCGATCTCCAGCAGGTGCCCGAGCTTCTGCCAGGAGACCAGCGTCTCCTCGCCGTGCAGGACATTCGCCGGAATCCCCGCCTCGTCCAGGAACGCTTCGGCATCCCATCCGGCAAGGCTCACCGTTTCCGCGAAACCGTGCAGAGCCGCGCTTCTGATATAACGCTCACCACCTCCAACCTCCTTTAGCAAGCGACGTCCTCCCTGTCCCTACCTGTGGATTCTGCTGTCCTAAGATGTGTTGTTTTCGCAGCAAAGTGTTTGAAATGATTGGAAAATCACCTCACTTGACGCTGGTGTCCACCCATACGGCATTTTCTTTGAATGGCAAGTTGCATGCGGTTGCAGATATGCCGACGCGGGGGTGACGCTGGGCGGGATTCCGCCCCGCGCGCGGGCATGCCTCGCCCCTGCGCCGGTCACCGCGTGACCGCCGCCAAAGCCGAAAATCCTCCGTAATCGTTTGTCGGACCTGGCCGCTGCCGCCCCGAACCCGGGCGGCGGCGGTCTCGACGATTGCCTTCAATGTCTGCGTACCGGCGTCGACAGTGCGATTATGCACTCATCGGCGGACCGGGGTTTGACGCGGGTCAATGAGCAGGGCTTTCCCGTCGCCGCGCGCGGACGAAGCCACCCCCGGCAGTGCTTTGCGGAGGGTCCTGGCGCGGTTTCGCAGGAGGGGTGCGGCCCGCAGGCGGGCGGATATGGCCTACGTGCCGGTTTCCTCGATCTTCGGCAGGAACCAGGCGAGAAGGCCCGCGAGCGGCAGGAACGAGCAGATGGAGTAGACCGTCTCGACGCCGTAGCTGTCGGCAAGCACCCCGAGAAGGGCCGCCGCGATGCCGCCGAGCCCGAAGTTCAGGCCGTAGAACAGCCCGCCGATCAGCCCGACGCGGTGGGGCAAGAGCTCCATCGCGTAGATCAGGATCGAGGCGAAGGCGCTCGCCATGATCAGGTTGATCAGCACCGTCAGCACGCCGGTCCAGAAGAGATCGACATGCGGCAGGATCAGCGTCAGGGGAAGCGGCCCCAGGACGGAGATCCAGATGATCCGGTAACGCCCGATCCGATCGCCGACGATGCCGCCGAGAAGCGCTCCCGCGGCGGAGGCCAGCAGGAAGATGAACAGCATCATCTGCGCGGAAGGGATGGAGAGGCCGAACTTCTCCATGAGATAGAAGGTGTAGAACGACCGGAAGCTTTCGCCGTAGGCGTTCTTGGTGAACATTAGCAGCGTCAGGACCACCAGCCCGACGGCGATCGTCGCCGGCGCGTGGCTCGCCGCGCCGCCCGTCTTCCTGCCGTTCGCCCGCATCGCCGCGAACTCGGCGCTGATCTGGCGCTGCTTGCTGCCGATCCACACCAGGAGCGCCATGGCCATCAGGGCGAGGACCGCGAACCAGGCAAGGCTCGGCTGGCCCCAGGGCACGATGATCAGCGCCGCGAAGACCGGGCCGAGCGCGCCTCCGGCCTGGCCGCCGACCTGGAAGAGCCCCTGCGCCAGTCCCTGCCGCCCGCCGGCCGCATAACGCGCCATGCGCGTCGCTTCGGGATGGAAGATCGACGACCCGATGCCGATCAGGCCGACCGAGACGAGGATCACCGCATAGCTGTGCGCGAAGGCGAGGCTGACCAGGCCCGAGAGCGTGAACATCATCCCCACCACCGGCGAATAGGGCGCGGGATGCTTGTCCGTCACCATGCCGATCGCCGGCTGCAGCAGCGACCCGGCGATCTGGAAGGTCATCGTGATCATGCCGATCTGCACGAAATCGAGAGCGTAGGCGTCCTTCAGGATCGGATAGGCCGCCGGGATCAGCGACTGCATCAGATCGTTGAGGAGATGCGTGAGACCGAGGACCACCAGCACGGCAAGATGGGTCCTGGAGCGCGCGGCGGCGGGTACGGCGAGCGTCATGTCTGTTTTCGCGGTCGTGGGAATGCTGTGATGGGAAGGAGGGCGACAAGGGTCTGCGGGCTTGCCGCCCCCGAAGCGCGGTCAGAGCGAGCGGACGTTTTCCGCCTTCGACTTCCCGGTCTTGCGGTCCTGGCCGATGTCATAGCTGACCTTCGTCCCGTCGCGCAGCGGTTCCCCGGCCTGCACTGCCGACACATGGACGAACACGTCCGGTCCGCCATTGTCGGGGGTTATGAAGCCAAAGCCCTTGTCCTGATTGAAAAACTTAACGGTTCCGGTTGCCATGTCATCCTCGTGATCTGAGCGGCGTCCTGGCCGCCGCCGGAGCTTATGCATCGTCCGGCGGCGCTGCAACCGTTTATTCTCGCATGTGCCCCGGTGTTCGCCCACGGCGCCGTCATTGACAGCGTCACGCAGCCGCCTATCCTTCCTTCAACCTTGGGGGTGGCCAATGCGTCTCGGGACAATCTGCGGTGCCGTTTTGCTTTGCGCGATCCAGGCCGTTGCCGTGGCGCGTGCCGATACGGCATCGGATCTGGCCGTCTGCGCCGACGAGCGCGTCAAGACGGCGATGCTGCCGGCGGAGCAGCTGGCCGGCGCGGAGGCCGCCTGCACGCGCGTGCTGGAGGGAAGCGCGAGCGAGCCGGACCGGCAGAAGGCCGCGTTCTTCCGCGGCCTCATGCGCTTTCTGCAGGTGATGCAGGCGGGCATGGCCATGGATCTCAACGCCGACGGCTCGATGCCGGAATATACGCTTCCGACGCGGGAGGACGTGGCTGCGGCCCTTGCCGACGTCGAGACAGCGATCGGGCTGGAAGGGCCCCTGAAGGGCGAGGCGCTTGCGCTGCGCGTCACGATAAACCAGACCGTCGGGCAGCCGGACGACGTCGCCGGCGACATCGAGGCGGCGATGCGCGACGCGCCCGCGGACGCGACGCCCTTCGTGCAGCGGGCGCTGGAGGCCGAGCGCCGGGGCGATACCGGCGCGGCCTTCGCGGACCTCAATCGCGCCCTCGAGATCGACCCGAAGTCCGGCCCGGCGCTGACCGCCCGCGCGCTCCTGCTGCGACGGGTGGGGCACCTGGCGAAGGCGCGCGAGGACCTGGCGGCGGCGATCGCCCTCGGTTCGCCCTTCCGGCGCTTCGCGCTGATCCAGAAATCGGAAGTCGAGATGCGGACGGGCGATCTCAGGGCCGCGTTCGACGACATGCTGGCGGCGACGCGCGAGACCGGCGACATGTCGGCCGAGGACGCGGGCGCGATGAACATCGACCTGCTGATCCGCGCCGGCGACCTCGCGCTCGACAGCCTCAAGGACCCCGATACCGCCGAGACCCTCTTCAACGAGGCGGCGAAGCTCTCGCCCGGCGACTGGCGCTGGCGGCTCGGGCTCGGACGGTCGGCCGAGGCGCGCGGGGAGACGGAAAAGGCGATCGGCATCTACGAGCAGATTCTCGACGGCACCCGCTCGACCCCGAACCTCCTGGAGCGCAACGACGCCGCCTGGCGGCTCAAGCGCTTGACGCAGCCCGCCCTGCAGCGGCGCGCCGGGGAGTTCCTGCCCGGCTTCGAATTCGGTATCGTGCCCGAAAACCCGTCGCCCGACGGGTTGAAGCGCCTCGCCTTCGTCATCGGCTCGGGCAACTACACCGAGTTGCCGAGCCTGCCCAACGCCCGGCGCGACGCCACCGTGATCGCCAACCGGCTGGCCGACATGGGCTTCGACGAAGTGGAGATCGCCGAGGACGTCGACCGCAGGAACCTGATCGACCTGCCCGCCTATATCGCCGGGCGGGCGCGCGAGGCCGACATCGTGATCGTGTTCTATGCCGGCCACGGCGTCGAGACGGGTGGCGTCAACTATCTCGTTCCCGTCGACGCCGCGCTGGAAAACGAGACGGAACTGCAAACAACGGCGCTCGCGCTGCAGGACCTGACGGCGGCGGCGAGCGAGGCGCGCCGCGGTGCGCTCGTCATCGTCGACGCCTGCCGGGACGATCCGTTCGTCGAGGCGAAGGCGGTCGCCGCCTCGCGCGGCCTCGCCCGCCCGTCGCAGGATCCGGTGCCGGAGAGGATGCACATGGGCCTTGCCGTGTCGCCCGTGCCGCCGCTGAACAATGTCGTCCTCCATTCCACCCAGCCCGGAAAGACCGCGGCCGACGGCACCGGGCTGGACAGCCCCTTCGTGATCGCCCTGCTCCAGACGCTGTCGACGCCGGGCCTGACGCTCGACGAGGTGGTGCGGGAGACGGCCGCGCGCGTTTCGGACCTGACCGACGGCAAGCAGGTGCCCGCCGCCTACGGCGACGCGTCCGCCGTCCGCATCCTGCCCGGCGAAGCGCAGGACTAGCGGCCCCGGCCATTCCGGCAGGGTGCGCGGCGGCCTGCGCCGGGCGTCGCCTATCCTAGGGGTTCACCGTCAGGATCACCTGGCCGCGCCCGGTGCGCCCTTCCACGTCGACCGCCTCGATCGCGATGGCGTGCTCTCCCGGCGGCACGACGACGGCCGGCGCCTCGATGCCGTCTGCGGATATGAATTCCCTGAGCCGCGCCGTGAGGTCGATGTGCGGCTCGCGCAGATAGGTGACGCGCACGGCCTCGGGATCGATCTCGACGCCGTTGCGCGGCTTGAACTTCACCGCGAAGCGGAAGGTGCCCGTCACGCCGACGGCGGACGGCGACACGGCGTCGATCCCCGGGCCGCGCGTGATGTTGCGGACGGTGTCGTCCGATTCGGAGGGCGGCAGTCGGGCCTCCTCCGCCGTGATGAGCTGGACGGGCTCGGTCGCGCCCGCGGGCGCGGCACCTGCCGAAAGGAGTGCGCCCGCCACGAGCGCCGCCCGGATTCCCGATCGTAAAGTCATCCCGATAACCCCATGATTCCTGCAAAGAGCCCGGCGATCGCCGACATCACCGTGCCGGCGAGCAGGACGATCAACTCGATCGCCTTCAGCGTGTCCAGAGGTATGCTCTTGTTGACGCTCAAGAGCCCCTGCCGCAAGTGCGGCAGGCTGGTCAGCCCGCGGCTGCCCAGCGCCATGATCGACATGCGCAGCAGCATGCCGGACAGCATCGAGGCGGCGATGCTGAACATGTAGTACATGGTCTCGCGCCATTCGGCCGTATCCTGCGGGAGGATCGGAATGGAGTCCACGAAGCCCAGCAGGGCGCTCATCGAGAACACCGCGAGGCCCGAGAACAGGACCGCCGCCAGCGCATCGACCCGGTGCAGTTTGTACCGCGTGCCGAGATAGGCGAAGCCCGCCGCGAAGGGGATGACGATCGACGAGGCCCGGAGAACCGAAAGCGGGAGATCGAGCCAGAGGACGACCGTGGCATAGGCAAGCAGGAGGGCGGCGAAACCGGCCGGCAGCGACCAGAGCCGCCGCCTGCCGGAGGCGGGCCTTTCGACGGCCGGCCAGGCCGCGGGAGCGGGCAGCAGGGCCTGGGCCGGGCCGGCCGCTCTCAGCGATGCCTCGAGCTCGCCGAAACGGGTCTCCAGCGCCGATATGCGCGACAGAAGCGGCAGGACCGGCGTCAGGTCCCGGCCGCAATGGCGGCAGGAGAGCACGCCCGTTTCCAGCACCGCGCGGCAATAGGGGCAATGGATTGCCTCTTGCTTTGGCGGTTCGATCCTCAAGGCCGGCGTCCTCTTTCCGTCCGGAACCGCGTGGGCCTGAACGGAGGCATTTGGTTGTCGGGCGAACACGCCGCGCGCCGTTTCCGGCGGCCGCCTGCGGGTGCCCTCTTGCCGCATCCTGCACAATCTTGCCGCGAGAAGCCAGCAAAGAATATCGGGCGCAAGAGGGGATCGGGGCGCCTTTCGTGATGGCCGTCCGTTCCGGCTCCGGCGCCGCCGTTGCGTTCCGTCCGCCTGCGTCCTCGGAGGATTCCGTTCGCGGCGTGGGGCGCGACAAATTTGCCCTTGCGTCCGTTCGTAAAAGAAGCATTCTGGATGCATCTTTAAGGAGGCCGACCATGGTGCCGGATCGCGAAACCGCCGACCGCCGCGAAAGGGCGCGCTCCGCCGAGCGCGCGGAGTGCCTCGAGATGATGGTGGCCATCGGCAGCCAGGGGCTCGGGGATTGCCCGAACTGGGTCGTCATGGAGCTCGAGGATTGCGAACGGACCCGCCGCAGGCCCGCCGCGGACGAAAAGAGGTGAGCGCCATGCCGCAGGCAACCGATACCCGATCGTCGCGCGACGAACGCGCCGCGGAGGCACGCACGGGCTTTCCCGGCTTCTTCGACGAGGTGCCGGCCGTCACGCTGCGCGAGCCGCTGGCGTCGTTCCTCGGCGCATCGGCGAGCGGCGTCATCACCTATTGCTATGCCGACGCCGTGAAGCTCGCCGGGCATTCCTGCCCGACCGTCGCCGGCGCCTACCTGATGGTCCGCAACGGCCTCGCCCGCCTCTACGGCGACGAGCTGCCCGAGCGCGGCGGCATCGAGGTCCACATGCGCGACGCGCGCGACGAGGGCACGACCGGCGTCGTCGCCGCGGTCGCCACGCTGCTGACGGGGGCGGCTGCGGAAACCGGCTTCGGCGGCATCGGCATGGACCGCCGCTTCGCGCGCCGCGACCTCCTGCATTTCGACGCGCCCGTCGACGGCCTCATGGCGCTGCGGCGGCGCGATACCGGCCGCGGCGTCGTCCTCGACCTCGACACGTCGCAGGTGCCGCCGGACGCGGGGATGAAGGCGCTCTTTCCGAAGATCGCGGCGGGCTCTGCGAATGGGGACGAGCAGGCGCGTTTCGCCGCGCTCTGGCAGGACCGGGTGGCACGCATGCTGCTCGACCATGCCGACGATCCCCGGCTCGTCCGGGTGTCGGCGTGGCGGGCTGCCGCTTAGGCCATGCACAGCGGAGGCGGACACGGGATGCTGAAGGACCGCCTGCGTCCGGTTCTCATCGATCAGGCCCGGACCGGGAGCCTCGTCACCTACAGGGAACTCGCCGACCGGCTCGGCCTGACGCCGCCGCAAACCATTCATCGCGTCACGCAGGCGCTCGAGGCGCTGATGGCGGAGGATGTCGGGGAGGGGCGGCCGCTGCTTGCAGCGCTTTGCGTCAGCCGGTTGCAGCAGAGGCTGCCCGCCCGCGGGTTCTTCGCGGCCGCCGCGGCCCTGGGCGTCTTCACGGGAGACGCCGAAGGCCCGGAGGCGCGCGCTTTCCACGAGCGCGAGCTTCAGCGCGTCCTTGCCCGGTACCCGCGGTCATGAGGCCCGGGGGAAGGCCGTGCGGCATCGCTCATCCCGGCGGGCCCTGCCGGTTCGACGCCGGCTTGCCGAGATAGATCCGCCTGGCGGCCGGCAGGGCGGCGCAGACGATCATTGCGAAGAGACCCGCCGCGATGCCGATCATCGTCTGGAGATCGAACCATTCCGCGAGCCATCCGAGCACGAAGGCGCCGAGCGCCGGGGCCGCGCGGAAGACGAGCGTGTAGAGCGCCAGCACCCGGCCGCGCATGGCGGCAAGGCTGAGCGACTGGGCCATGGACTGCATGGCGATGTTGCACACGACGTGGAACAGGCCGGCGACCGCGATCGCCGGCAGGGCGAACAGGGCGGATTGCGCAAGGGCGAAGACGACGAGCGCGGCGGCGATGCCGAGGGCCGCGGCATAGCTCGTGCGCGCGAGCGCCGGCGTGCTCTGGCGCCGCAGCATCCAGCTCGCCCCGACGAAGGCGCCGAGCCCCTGCGCGCTCATCAGCATGGCCAGCATCTGCGGCCCGCCGCCGAACGAGCCGCCGGCGAGCGCGGGGAACAGCTCGGTGAAGGGGCGGGCGAGCAGGGAGAACGACAGCGTCAGCACGAACAGCATCGCGATCGGCGGCTCCGTGCGGATGTAGCGGAAACCGGCGAGAACGTCGCCGGAAAGGCGTGCGGCGCGGACGGCGGGCGGGGGATGGTCGATCCATCGCCGCACATGCAGCAGGGCGGCGAAGACGACGGCGAACGAAAGCGCGTTGAAGAGGAAGACGCTCTCGATCCCGCTCCGGACGATGAGGAGGCCGGCGATCGCCGGGCCGGCGGTGCGGGCGACGTTGACGGCGATGGAATTGGCGGCGATCGCCTGCGACACCCGTCCCTCGGGCGCGAGCGTCCCGGTCACCATCATCCGCACCGGCTGGTTGAAGCCCTGGAACGTGGCGTCGGCGACGGCCCAGGCGAGCAGCGGCCACGGTGAGACGAGCCCCGCCGCGACGAGGAACCAGAGGACGCAGCAATTGACGACCGTGAGCGTCTGGGTCAGCCAGATCAGGCGATAGGGGTTGCTCCGGTCGGCGACCGCACCGGCGAGCGGCGCCACCCAGAACGCCGCGATCAGATCGGAAAGCGCCACTGCGCCGACCCAGGCGGGCGACTGCGTCAGCTCCCAGGTCAGCCAGCCGACGGCCGTCTTCTGTCCCCAGGCGCCGGTGAAGCTCGCGCATTGCGCGATGCTGAAAACGATGACGTTTCGGTTGCGCGGCGCCGGCCGCGGGGCGGCGAGGCTGTCGTCGGGGATGGCGGTCATGTGGGATGGCTCTATTCGTCGACGCCGAGCGCGCCCAGCAGCGCGGCGCGCAGGTCTGCGAAGGCGCCGTCGGTCTTGACGCGCGGCCTGGCGAGGCCGACCCGGCGGTCGAGGACGATCTCGCCTTCGCCCATCACCATGACGCGGTCGGCAAGCGAGAGCGCCTCGTCGACGTCATGGGTGACGAGCAGCACGGTCGGCCGGTAGATGGAGACAAGCCGCGTCAAAAGCCCGTGCATGCGGATGCGCGTCAGCGCGTCAAGGGCGCCGAAGGGCTCGTCGGCGAGGATGAGGTCGGGCCGGCGCACAAGCGAGCGGGCGAGCGCGACGCGCTGCTGCTCGCCGCCGGAGAGCATGTTCGGCCAGGCGTCCTGGCGGCCGCCGAGGCCGACGTCCTCCAGCACGGACAGGGCCCGCGCGCGGGCGTCCGGCGAGCGCAGCCCGAGCGTGATGTTCTCCAGCACGGTGTGCCAGGGCAGGAGGCGGGAATCCTGGAAGAGCACGGAGAGGTTTTCCGGTGCGTCGATCGTGCCGCCGCCTTCCGCGTCGTCGTCGAGCTGCGCCAGCGCGCGCAGCAGGGTGCTCTTGCCGGAGCCGCTCTTGCCGATCAGCGCCACGAACTCCCCGGCGGGGATGTCGAGCGAGACGTCGTTCAGCACGACGCGGCCGCCGAAGCCGCGGGTGAGGTTGCGGATGCGCACCGGCTGGTCGTGGCCCGTGGCCGGCATGGGCTCCGCGATCATGTTCCGATCACCTTTCGATAGGAGAGCGCGCGGTTTTCGAGAAGCCGCACCAGCGCGTCGGACAGGAGGCCGAGCACCGCGTAGATGACGAGGCCGACGACGATGATCTCCGTCTGCCCGTAATCGCGCGCGCGGCTCATGAGGTAGCCGATGCCCTTGGTGGTGTTGATCTGCTCCAGCACGACGAGCGCCGTCCAGCAGGTGGTGACGGCAAGCCTCAGGCCCGTGAAGAAGCCGGGCAGCGCGCCGGGGATCGCGACCTGGCGGATGAACTCCCGGTGGGTCAGGCCGGTCGTCCGGGCGAGCTCGACATAGCGCATGTCGATGCCGCGCAGCGCCGCGTGCGTGTTGATGTAGACCGGCACGAGGACGCTCGTGACGATGATGGTGATCTTCATCACCTCGCCGATGCCGAGCCAGAGGATCGCGAGCGGTATCAGGGCGAGCGTCGGCACGGCGCGCTTGATCTGCACGAGGCCGTCGATGGAGGCCTCGCCGACCCGGGTGAGGCCCGAGAGGAGGGCGAGGACGAGGCCCAGCGCGACGCCGACGGCAAGGCCGAGATAGGCCCGCGTGGCGGAGGCGAGGAAGTGCTTTCCGAGCGTGCCGTCGGCCGCAAGCCCCGTCCCGACCGAGAGCACCGTCGCCGGGGCCGCGAGGATGTTCTCCGGCAGCCAGCCGAGCGACGAGGACAGCTGCCAGACCGCGACCATGGCGAGCGGGCCGAAGAGCAGGGCGGCCGGCGAGATCTTGCGGGGAACGAGCGGGCGCCCGCGCTGGCGGCCGGAGGCCGGCGCGAAGCGCAGGGCCGGCGTCGGACGGAGGCGGCGCTGGGACGTCCGGTCGACGAGGAAGCCGGCGGGTTCGATATTCGCGTGGTCGGTCATGGGCCTCTCCTTGACGGTCGTTGGACTAGTGGGCGGGACCGGGCTTCGCCTGCGCCGAGAGGATGTCGGCGGAGAGCGTGCCCGTGTCGGTCAGCCTGCGCAGGGCGGGGAAGCGCCAGGCGCACAGGGCGGCAACGAGGATCGTGCAGACGCCGCCGATCGCCGCCGCCGGGACGACGCCGAGCCAGCCCGCGACCGCGCCGGCGCGGAAATCGCCGACCTCGTTCGAGGCGCTGATGAAGATCTGCGAGGCGGCGCTCACGCGTCCCCGTATCGCGTCCGGCGTGCCCAGTTGCAGCACGGTGTGGCGCATGACGACGCTGACGGTGTCGGCCGCGCCGCTGATGCCGAGCGCGACAAGGGACAGCGCGAAATCCCGCGACAGCGCGAAGACGAGGACGGACAGCCCGAAGAGCGCCGTGAAGCCGAGCATGGCCGCCCCGGCATTGCGCTGCGGCATGGCGCGCACGAGGACGAAGGCGGTGAGGATCGCGCCGGCGGCGGGGGCCGCACGCAGCACGCCGAGACCGGCCGGCCCGACGTCCAGCACGTCCCGCGCGAAGGCGGGCAGCAGCACGACGACGCTGCCGAACAGCACGGCCAGGAGGTCGAGCAGGATCATGCCGAACAGGACGGGCGTGTTGCGGATATGCGCGAGGCCCCCCGTCAGCCGCTGCATCACGCTCTCCGCGCCGGGCACGAATTCGGGGACGCGGGCCTGCGCCGCGAGGCGAAGGGCGAGCACAGCGCCGGCGAGGGAGGCGAGGCCGACCCCGGCATAGCCGGCGGCCGGCCCGGCGAGGAGCAGCAGGCCGCCTGCGGCCGGTCCCGTGATCGTCGCGAACTGGCCGCCGATCGTCGAGATGTTGACGGCCGCGGCGAGCCGCTCCGCGGGGACGACCTGCGGCAGCAGCGCCCAGAGCGCCGGCTTCGTCAGCGCGACGGCGGCGCCGAACAGGAGGGCCAGCGCATAGACGGCTTCCAGCGCCGGGTCGGGCCGGAGCGCGAGGACGAGAAGCCCCGCGGCCGCGGCACCGCCGGCCAGGAAGCCGGCGGCGACGAGGACGGCCCGGTTGAAGCGGTCGGCCCAGTCCCCGGCGAAGATGCCGACGGTCGCCGCGGGCACGAACATGACCAGCCCGACGAGGCCGAGATGCAGCGGATCGCCGGTGAGGTCGTAGACGTGCCAGCCGATCACGACGACCAGCATGCGGGTGACGAGATGGAACGCGAAGCGGCTCAGGAGATAGACCGGGTATCCCGGCAGATGCCCGAGCTCGCGGAGCGTCGTCGATGCGGAAGCGGTCACGATGCCAGCCGGCTGCCGGTGAAGCGGTTGGCCGGCCGGCGCAGCCCGTAATGGTCTCTCAGCGTGTGACCGTCGTAGTCGCGGCGGAACCTCCCCCTGTCCTGGAGGATCGGCACGACCTTGTCGACGAAGTCGGCGAGCGATCCCGGCAGGTAGGGCGGCATGATGTTGAAGCCGTCGGCGGCGTTCCGGTCCACCCAGCCGAGGATGCGGTCGGCCACCTGCTCGGGCGTGCCGACCACCGTGCCGTGGCCGCGCGCACCGGCAAGCCGCCAGAGCAGCTGGCGCAGGGTGAGGCTCTTCTCGCGCTCGATGAGGTCGTAGATGAGCTGCGACCGGCTCTTGGCGCCCTGGACGTCGTCGGGCCTCGGAAGCGCGTGCAGCGGCACCGGCCCGTCGAGCGGGTAGGACGACAGGTCCGCGCCGTCGAAACGGGCGGCGATATGGCGAAGGCCGACCTGCGGGATCGTCGCCTCGTTGAGCTCGCGCTCGATCTCGCGGGCCTCGGCCTCGGTGTCGCCGACGATGGGCCCGAGGCCCGGCAGGATGACGATGTCGGCCGGCGTGCGGCCGTAGCTGCGGGCCTGGGTCTTCACGTCGGCATAGAAGGCCTGCGCCTCCGCGAGGTCCTGCTGCGCGGTGAAGATCGCCTCGGCGTAGCGCGCGGCGAAGGCGCGGCCGGTCACAGAGGAGCCGGCCTGCAGCAGGACGGGATAGCCCTGCGGGCTGCGCGCGACGTCGAGCGCGCCCTTGACCTTGAAATACCGGCCGACATGGTCGACCTCGTGGATGCGGTTGCGGTCGGCGAAGAGGCCGCTTGCCCGGTCGGCGACGATCGCGTCGTCCTCCCAGCTGTCCCAGAGCTTGGTGACGACCTCGACGAATTCCGTCGCCCGCGCGTAGCGCTCCGTATGGGAGGCCCGTTCGGTGCGGCCGAAATTCCCCGAGGCGGCGTCGGACCACGAGGTGACGATGTTCCAGCCGGCGCGGCCCTCGCTGATGTGATCGAGCGAGGCAAAGAGGCGGGCGAGGTTGTAGGGTTCCGTATAGCTCGTGGAGGCGGTGGCGATCAGGCCGATGCGCGACGTGGTGGCGGCAAGCGCCGAGAGCAGGGTCAGCGGCTCCAGGTGGACGCCCGGGCCGAACTCGTAGTTCCGGCCGACCGCGAGATGATCGCTCAGGAACAGCGAGTCGAATTTTCCGCGCTCGGCGATTGCCGCGATCTCCCGGTAGTAGGACAGCGAGAAGATCTCGCCGGGGCGCGCGCCGCGATGGCGCCACGAGGCCTCGTGGTGACCGGTGGTCGGCAGGAACAGGTTGAGATGGATTTGCCTTGCGTCGTCGGTCACGGCGATCTCCCGCATGTCGTTTTCCGGAGGAGGGCGGCGCCCCGCCGGGGGCGCCGTCTCTCAGTTGATGTCGCTTGCCGTCTGGTCGTCGGCCGTCAGCTTGGAGAAGCGGAAGTCGAACTCGTCCTCGGCCTTCAGCTCCTTGTCGGCGAAGGAGCCGGCGTCCTGCAGGAGGTCGATGGTCGCCTGCTGGGTCTTCAGGAGCTCGTCGGTGAAGCCCGGGGTCGAGGCCTCGCCGTCGCCGGCGAGGATCGCCTTTGCGTCCTCGGGGCTCACGCCCTGTTCCTTGACGAGATATTTGCTCAGCCAGACGTCCTGGTTTGCGTTGCGCCAGCGCTCGGCGCGGTACCAGTGGATCACGTAGTCGCGGATGGCGGCGGTGAGCGCCGGGTCGGCGAGCGCCGCGCGGCTTGCGTAGAGATAGTGAAGCCCCGTGTTGGCGCCCTCCGCGCTCGGGATGGAGATCGCGCCGTCCTTGCCCGCGCGGGCGAGATAGCGGGCGCCGGCCGGCTGCTTCAGCGGTGCGGCGTCGACCTCGCGGCTGACGAGCGCGTCGGAATAGTAGCTCGGCGCCAGGATGACGGGCTCGATGTCCTTGAGCGTGAGGCCGACCGAGCGCAGGTTGCGGATGACGGTCGCCTGCGCCGCCGTCGCTTCGCCGAACGCCACGCGCTTGCCCTTGAGGTCCGCCAGCGTCCTGATGTCGGAGCCCGGTGCCGTGCCGATGCTGAGGCCCGTGCCGTCGCGCCGGACGACGGCGACGATCAGCACGTCGGCGCCGGAATAGTGCGCGAGGATCGGCGGCACGTCCGCGACCTCGCCGACATGGACCTCGCCGGCGCGGATCGCCTCCAGGCCGATGGGGCCGCTGCTGAAGTTGACGAAGGTCACGTCGGCCGCCAGCTTCTCCCGCTCGCCGGAGAGGTTGAACAGCGTCTCGAAGCGGTTGGCGTCGTCGGTCACGACGAGCTTGGTGCCGGCCGGCACGGCGAAGGGCAGGTCTTCCGCCGCCGCGTCCGGCGGCAGGAGGCCGGCGGTCACGCCGAGCGCGAGGGCGAAGGCGGCGCCGCGAAGCAGGCTGCGCCGCGCGAGGGTCCATGCATGGGTCATCTGTCTCTCCATTGGGCTGCCGGACTATTCGGCGGCGGTTGCGACTGCGTATCTGTCGAAGAAGGTCAGGCCGACGCTGCGGTGCAGGCCCGCCCGCTGCGCGGCAAGCGTTCCCGCGTCGCGCAGGTCGAGGTTCTCGATGTTCACGTCCGGGCCGAGCTCGCGGAACAGCCAGGCGGCGATCCTCGCGCCGCCGGCCGGGCCGATCTCGAAGACGAGACGGTCGAGGGGAATGCGTTCGGCGAGCCGGTGCAGCTCGTCGCCGTTGCGCTCGACGATCTGGACGATGTCGCTGTTCTCGACGACGATCTTGCCGGCGCCGGCCTCGAGGTCGCGCGCGGCGATCTCTGCGACGGCGTCCACGTCGAGCGGCGCGTCCGGATACTTGCGGCCGACCTCCGTGAAGACGGAGAGGCCCGCGGAAACGGCGAGGCGGATATGGGCGGAGCGCGTCTCGGCCGATTGCGGCTCGATGACGTCCTCGCTCACCTCCACGCCGGAAAGCCCGAGTTCCGCCGCGCGGGCAAAGAACTGCGGCACCTTGTTCTGCACCACCGCGACCTCGTAGATCACGCCGCCGAGCGTCGTGCGGATGCCGGCCTGCCCGTAGATCGCGATCTTCTCGCGCAGCCAGCCTTCCGTGTAGCGGGCGATGTGGCCGTAGTGATCGGGCAGCTTGACCCAGTCGACGAACGGCGCGGCGGTCTCGGCGAACCCGCGGGCCTCGTCCAGCGAATAGCCCTGGTCGCTGGCGATCGTCAGGCCGCTCCGGCGCGGCTTCGGCGCCGGCCGATGGACCTCCAGGAAGTCGAAGACACCGAGCCGGTCATGCTGTATAGTCATTTGGATACCTTTCCCTCGCCGCGAACGGGCTGAACAGGAAGGCATTATGAGTAAATTCCATAGATTTTATAGATAATATCTTCTGCGTTTCCGCAAGTTTGGGAAAACGGTTCACGGCGCGGGTTCGTGCCGTAGAACGCGGCCGCTCCTTGGCGAACACGTTCGCTGCCGCCCTCCTCGGCGGAGAGGCCGGGGAGGGGACGGCCGTTCGCGTGAACGTCGCGGTGAAATCCGGTGCCGTTGATGGCGCCGGCCCGGGCGGGCCGGAGGCTCCGCCTCCGCTCGCCCTTGCCGTGCCTCGGCGCCTAGCCCGCGGCTCGCATCCCCGAGTGGGGGATCGGCCGGCCGAAGGCGTTGGCCGCCATGGCGGGCATGGCAGGAGCCGCGACGAGCGGCATGCCGGCCTCCAGGCAGGCAGCGATGAAGGTCTCCCGGGCGACGGCCGCCGGGGTCGACCTGTTCAGCGCGCCCCAGCACGTGCGGACGGCGCGCTCGTAGCGCTGCCCGCGCCGCATCGGCCATTCGTTCTCGAGGAAGTCGAGGGCCTCGTAGACCGACGCGAATGTCCGCTCGAGGCCGCACTGGAGCCGGATCGTCAGCGGGACGGACCAGGGCAAATCCGGGATGTTCATGATATCCTCCTTTCACATACAAGCCGGATGAAAAAGAAGCGGACTTGATATCGGCGCGCCCGGCGCGGTCTTCAAGGGGGAGGCGCGGAACCGGGCCCGGCTTTCCACGTTAACGCGCCATGGAAGACAGACCGCCTCTCGATCGTGTTATGGCGAATGCCCTGTGGTCCGTGGACCGCGGGCGCTCGCCGCTCATCGGCACCGCGATCCACAACGGCCATCTGCTGCGATCCGGTCTTGCTGCGGGAATGGCGATCGGCCCGGCGGAGCGCCTGCGCGAGGAGGACCCGTTCACCGAATGCTTCATCGGCGATATCCCCAACCGCGTCGTCGTCCACCGCTCCCGCTTCGAGGTCGACCTCAACCGCCCGCGCGAGGGGGCGGTCTATCTCAGGCCGGAGCAGGCCTGGGGCCTGACGGTATGGCGCGAGACGCCGGATGCGGAAGCGGTCGAGGACGTCCTGCGCCAGCACGACGCCTATTACGCCATGCTGCGGCAGATGCTCACCGACATCGAGGCGACGCACGGGCGCTTCGTGCTCCTCGACATGCACAGCTACAACCACCGCCGCGACGGGGCGGAAGCGGCCTGCACGCCGCAGGAGGCCGCCCCCGACATCAATATCGGCACGTTCTCGATGGATCGGGCCTACTGGGCGCCGGTGATGGACGCCTTCCTCGCCTGCCTGCGCGAGCAGCCTTTCCCAGGCCGGCGGCTCGACGTGCGCGAGAACGTCGCCTTCGCCGGCAAGGGCGAGCAGACGCGCTTCGTGCACGCGCATTTCCCGCGCACCGGCTGCGCCATCGCGGTGGAGTTCAAGAAGATCTTCATGGACGAATGGACCGGCGCGCCCGACGCCGAGGCGATCGCGGCGCTGCGCGCGGCGATCCGCGCGAGCCTGCCGGTGCTGGAAGCGGCGCTGGGGGCACGGCCGTGACGGGCGGCGGCAGGCCGAAGGGCGATCTCGAACGGGTGGCCGAGGCGCTCGCGCAGGGCATGCCGATCCGCCTCGACCTCGCGCGCCGGGGCCGCCTCTATATCGACCGGCCCTTGCCCTTCATCGCCGTCCATGTCGGCCGCCGGGCAGCACCGGCCGCCCGCGCGGCGGCGATGGCGAATGCCGCCTACCTGCTCGCCGGCACGCTTGCCGAGGCGGCGGGCGTCGTCCGGCTGGTGGGGGAGGCGATGCGCGAGCAGTTCGGCGCTTTCCTGGTGATCGACCTCGGCGAGCTTTCCCGCGACCAGCTCGCCGCCGACGCGCCCTATCTCGCGCCGTTCGAGATCGCCGTCTCGGCCTCGGCCGACCGGGCGGCGGAGGCGGCGCTGTCGGCCTTCGTCGGCGCGGTGGAGAAGATCGACGCCCGCTATCGCGCGCCGCGCATCGTCCGCCATCCGCTTTCCGGCGATCCCCATGCCGGCCTCGCCCGCCGGCTTTCCGCCTTCCCGACGCTCACCATCCGCTTCGCGCCGATCTACCGGGCGCCGAAGTCCCGCGCGATCTATCCGGAATTGCAGGAGCGGCTGGTCGCCCATATCGTCGATGCCGGCCTTAAGGCCGCCGGGCAGTTTTCCCGCACGCAGACGGCGCTTGCGCCGCCGACGCACCGCGCGCTCGGCCGCCGCGTCTTCGTCGACGCGGTGGTGCGCGCCGACCGCGCCATCGACGAGATCGCCGCGAGCTTCGACTTCCTGCTCGCCGTCACGCCGATCAACGCCGATGCCGCCTGGACGGAATTCGAGGCGGCCGGCTGCGCCCGCGCGCCGACCTTCCTCTACCGGCCGCTGGAGATCGACGTCGCCGCGCGCAAGAAGGCGCTGTTCTCGATCGCGCTCGACCGGTTCGAGGACCCGGTGCTGGCCGGCCTCTACCGCGAGAAGCAGCAGGAGCTGGACCTGCAGCTCTCCATGCTCGCCGCCCGCGAGGATAGCCGCTTCGTCGAGATGAGCCGGGCGCTCTACGGCTCGGTCGACCACCGGCTGGAGGCGGCGGCGCGGCGGATCCTGGAAGAGACGGCCGCCGCCGCGCGCCGGCGCGCGCCCGAGACCGTCGACTATCGCTTCGTGGAGCGGCGGGCGAAGGCGATGATCGCCCGCTACGCCGGCGAGTCCCAGGCCTTCTCCCCCGCCGTCGAGGTGCGCGACGACCTGCCCTCCGGCCTCATGGTCTCGAACGACCGGCTCCTGATCGCCCGCACGACCGCGGTCGCGCGCGACCGGGTGGAGGCGCTGCTGAGCCACGAGGTCGGCGTGCATCTCCTCACCTACTGCAACGGCTCGGGCCACGGCCTCAGGCTCTTCCGCTCGGGCCTTGCCGGCTACGAGGGGGCGCAGGAGGGGCTGGCGGTGCTCGCCGAATATCTCTCCGGCGGCATGACGGTCGCGCGGCTGAGGCTGATCGCCGCCCGCGTGGTCGCCTGCGCGGCGATGCTCGACGGCGCGGATTTCGTCGAGACCTTCCGGCTCGTTTCGCGCGACCACGGCTTTCCGGCGGCGACGGCCTTCAACCTGGCGCTGCGCATCCATCGCGGCGGCGGCCTCGCCAAGGACGCGATCTACCTGCGCGGCCTCATGGAGATCCTCGCGCATCTCGGCGGCGGCGGCGTGCTGGAGCCGTTCTGGCTCGGCAAGATCGCCGCCCGCCACTTCGCCGTCATGCAGGAGCTGAGCCAGCGCGGCCTCCTGAAGGCGCCGCGGCTGACGCCGCAATTCCTTTCGGCCAGGGGCGCCGGGGAGCGCCTCGCCCGGTTGCGGACCGGCCTTTCGCCCATCGATCTGATCAACTAGGAGGCCAGCATGCGCATCGCGTTCTTCGTCAATTCGATCGCCGACGAGACCCCGCAATACACGACCACCGCGCTGGCGCTCGCCGCGCTCAACCGCGGCCACGAGATCTGCTACGTTACGCCGGCCGGCTTCGTGCTGAGCCCGGACGACGGCCTTTCGGTGCGCGGGCTGGTGCTGCCCTCGTCGGGCTACAAGAAGCCGGAGACGCTGCACAAGGACCTGCAGGGCGACGGCACCGAGACGAAGAAGTTCGACATGGCGGAGATCGACGTGCTGTTCCTGCGCAACGACCCGTCGCTCGACGTCACCGAGCGGCCCTGGGCGGCCCATGCCGGCACGCTGTTCGGGCGGCTCGCCGCCCGGCGCGGCACGCTGGTCGTCAACGATCCGGACGGCCTCGCGCAGGCGCAGAACAAGCTCTATCTCCAGGATTTCCCGGCCTCCGTGCGTCCCGCCACGCTCGTCTCCAAGAACATCGAGGAGATCCGCGCCTTCATCGAGGGCGAGAAGAAGGGGGCGATCATCAAGCCCCTGCAGGGCTCGGGCGGCAAGAACGTCTTCAAGATCGCCTCGCCGAAGGACCAGAACCTGAACCAGATCTTCGAGGCCGTCAGCGGCGAGGGCTACCTGATCGCCCAGAGCTTCATTCCCGAGGCGAGCGAGGGCGACGTCCGCTTCTTCGTGATGAACGGCCGGCCGCTCGTGCGCGACGGCCGCTACGCCGCCTTCCGCCGCGTGCCGGCCGAGGGCGAGATCCGCTCCAACGTGCACGTGGGCGGCGGCCCGGCGGCCGTGGAGGTGACGCCGGCGATGCTTTCCATCGTCGAGGCGGTGCGGCCGAAGCTGGTCGAGGACGGCATGTTCCTGGTCGGGCTCGACATCGTCGGCGAGAAGATCCTCGAGATCAACGTCTTCACGCCCGGCGGGCTCGGCAACCTGTCGCAGCTCTACGGCACCAATTTCTCCGACAGCGTGATCGCCGCGCTGGAGGACAAGATCGCGATCCGCGACGCCTATGGCGGCCGTCTCTCCAACAGCCGGCTCGCCACGCTCTGACGACGACGGCCCCGGCGGTGCCGGGGCCGTCGCTGTTCCTGCCGGGATTGTTGCCTACTGGTCGGTGCCGTCCGGCGTCACGCTCTGGCTCTCGCCGCCGGTGCTGGTTTGCGGCGTCGGATCGCGGTCGGTCTGCGTCGGCTCGACCACGTCCGGATCGGCCGCCGGCAGCCGCTCGCTCGTCGAGGTGGTGTTCTGCGCATCGTTGGCCGGCTCGCCCGGCGGCAGCTGCATGCCCCACAGCTCCAGCGCCGCCCAGACCAGGAGGGCTATCCCGAGGCTGATCAGCAGCACCTTGAGGATGGGCCGCCCGAGGCGGCCCTGGCGGGCCTCGGTGGCGACATAGGTCTTGCGGGCGGGGTCGTGCGTGCGGGTGAGGGGATCGCCGCGTTCGTCTGTCTGGTGGGTCATGAACCTGCTCCTTGGTGAGGCTTGGCCTGCGGGCAGAACCGCGCAGGCGCGGCGATTGTTCCATGCCGGCGGGCAGGCGCGCGGCGGCTGGCAAAGAGGAAAGCGGCAGCCTATATTGTGGCTGCGCCGCGCATGGTCCAACGGCGCCCGGAAACATCCGGGACGTTGCGGCGACCTATGGATGTATCGATGGGGCAGAATGTTCCGATTTCCGGCCAGGCCGGCGTTCCCACCTTGCCGGACGAGCATGTCCGGCGGGCGCGCGAGGCGAGCGCCTGGCTGCAGGCGGTCGTCGAGAATTCGGACGACGCCATCCTCAGCAAGACGCTCGACGGGATCATCACCACCTGGAACCGCGGCGCGGAACGGCTCTTCGGCTTCACGGCGGAGGAGGCGGTGGGGCAGCACATCACCATCGTCATCCCGCAGGACCGGCGGGCGGAGGAGGAGGACATCCTGCGGCGCCTGCGCTCCGGCGAGCGCGTCGACCATTTCGAAACGGTGCGCCGGCGCAAGGACGGCGAGCTGGTGGAGGTGTCGCTCACCGTCTCGCCCGTGCGCAACGAGGCGGGCGAGATCCTCGGCGCCTCGAAGATCGCCCGCGACATCACCGAGCAGAAGCGCGCCCGCGCGCAGCAGGCGATCCTGCTGCGCGAGATGAACCATCGCGTCAAGAACCTCTTCAGCCTCGCCGCCGGGCTTCTTTCGCTGAGCGCGCGCAAGTCCGAGACCGTCGAGCAGCTCGCAAGCGACCTCGGCGCGCGGCTTCACGCGCTCGCCCGGGCGCACGACCTGATCCTGCCCGATCACAACCGCGAGGTCACGACCGCGCCGCGCACGACCACCTTCTCCGCGCTCGTCCAGTCGATCCTCGCCCCGCACAGGCAGGAGGACGATCCGCGCATCGTCGTGACGGGGGCGGATGCCGCGCTTGCCGGCGACGCGCTCACCTCGATCGCGCTGCTGCTGCACGAGCTCACAACCAATGCCGTCAAGTACGGCGCGCTCTCGGTGCCCGACGGCCGGCTTTCCGTGCGCCTGGCGGTCGAGGGCGGGGAGCTCAGGGTCTTCTGGGAGGAGACGAACGCGCCGCCGTCCGACGCGGCTTCGCGCCGGCAGGGCTTCGGCACGACGCTGGAGCAGGCGGCGTTGCGCGGCATCGGCGGCACGATCTCCCGCGACTGGCGGGACGGCGGCGTGTCGATCGCGCTCGCGATCCCTCTCGATCGCCTCGTCCACTGAGCGGCGCGGGAACAAACCGGCGTCACCACCGTTATACGGAGGTGTGAACGGAGGACGTCATGGGAAGCCAATCGCATATCCAGCTGCATTTCGATTTCCTGAGCTGCCGGGCGCTGCTGTCGCTCGAGGACGGGCGCGAATACGTCCTGCCGGACGTGTATCCGAACAAGGAGGCGGCGCAGGCGGCGGCGCAGAAATTCGCCTGGGAGAAGCTCGGCCTGAACGGCGCGCGCGGCCATGCCCGCGAGCCCGTCGAACTTGCGATCTGGCTGCGCTGAGGCGCGCCTTTCGAGACGGAAAAAGGGCGGCGTCCGCGGACGCCGCCCTTTTGCCGCGATGGGCGGCGTCAGGCCGCCTTCTTCTGGGCGGCGGCGTTGACGGCGCTCTCGGCGAGCGTGGTGAGGGATTCGTCGGTCTTCGATTCCTCCTGGAGGGTCTGGTCGAGGAGCTTCACCGCCTCGCGATGGCCGAGCTGTTCCGCCCAGGCCTTGAGCGTGCCGTAGCGGGTGATCTCGTAGTGCTCGACGGCCTGCGCCGAGGAGATCAGGCCCGCGTCGAGCGCCTTGGTGCCCTTGAATTCCTCCATGATCTCCTCGCCCTCGGCGAGAATGCCCTGGATCGCCTCGCAGGTCTTGCCCTGCGCGCGCTTGCCGATCAGCTCGAACACCTGCTGCAGGCGCTCGACGTGTCCTTCCGTTTCGTCCCTGTGCTTCTCGAAAGCCTTCTTCAGCTCCGGCGACTGGGCGCCGCGGGCCATCTTCGGCAGCGCTTTCAGGATCTGCCGCTCGGCATAGTAGATGTCCTTCAGCGTATCGTAGAACAGGTCGTTGAGGGTTTTCTCGGTCATGTCCTTCTACTCCTTCCTGCGTCCGGCCGCGCGCCGGACAGGAGCGGAAACACCCGCCGCGGCGCTATGTTCCGGCGCGGCGCCGGAATTTGTCGGAAAACCGGCCGGCGCGGCCTTCCGCCCCCTTTGATCTCGGCGGCCTGCGCCCTATTTGAGCCTCGCGACCTTGCGCGGAACGACGAGGTCTGCCGAAATGCCGGCAAGCGGGGGAAGGACGTGGCGGTGCAGCAGCAGGACAACGGCGGCGTGGACGGGCGATATCCGTTTCTCAGCGGCGGCGGCGAGGCGGCGCGCCTGATTGCGGCCTTCGACTGGTCGGGAACGCCGCTCGGGCCCGTCGACGGATGGCCGCAGAGCCTCAAGGGCACCTGCAGCCTGATGCTGCGCTCCCCCGTGCCGATGGTCGTCCTGTGGGGGACGGACGGCATCATGATCTACAACGATGCCTATTCCGACTTCGCCGGCGGCCGGCATCCCGCCCTCTTCGGCAGCAAGGTGCGCGAGGGCTGGCCCGAGGTCGCGGACTTCAACGACAACGTGATGAAGGTGGGCCTTGCCGGCGGCACGCTCGCCTATCGCGACCAGCCGCTCACCCTCTACCGCAACCGGGGCGAGCCGGAGCAGGTGTGGATGAACCTCGACTATTCGCCGGTGCTCGGCGAGGACGGCAGGCCCGCCGGCGTCATCGCCATCGTCGTCGAGACCACGGGCAAGGTGAAGGCCGAGGAGCGGCTTAAGACGGAGGGCGAGCGGCTCCGGCAGATGTTCGAGCAGGCGCCGGGCTTCGTGGCGACGCTCACCGGCCCCGACCACGTCATCGAGACGGCCAACAACGCCTATCTCCAGCTCGTCGACCACCGCGACATCGTCGGCAAGCCGCTGCGCGAGGCGCTGCCGGAGATCGTCGAGCAGGGCTTCGTCGATCTCCTCGACCGCGTCCACGCCACGCGCCGGCCCTATGTCGGCCGCGGCGTGCGGGTGTTCCTGCGCCGGCGCCACGGCGCGGCCCCCGACGAGCGCTACCTCGACTTCATCTACCAGCCGGTCTTCGGCGAGGACGGCCGGGTGACGGGCGTCTTCGTCCAGGGCCACGACGTGACCGAGCAGCGGCTCGCCGAGGACGCGCTGCGCGAGAGCGAGACGCGTTTCCGGCTGGTGGCCGACAGGGCGCCCGTCATGCTGTGGATGGGCGACGAGGCCGGGCGCTGCGTCTATCTCAACGCCGCCAAGCGGGCGTTCTGGGGCGTCGAGCCGGAGCAGCTCGACACCTTCGACTGGGGCGAGACGATCCACCCCGACGACCGGGCAGCGACCGCGGCGGTGCTCGCCGACGCGATGGCCCGCCACGTGCCGTTTTCCGTCGAGGCGCGCTACCGCCGCAAGGAGGGCTGCTACCGGCTGCTGCACACCCAGGCCCAGCCGCGCTTCGGCGGCAACGGCGAGTTCCTCGGCATGATCGGCGTCAACGTCGACGTGACGGAGGTGCGCGCCGAGGAGAGCCGGCGCAACGCGCTGATCGAGCTCACCGACCGCTTCAGCGAGCTGACCGACCCCGCCGACATCGCGTTTGCCGCCGCCGAGACGCTCGCCAGGGTGCACAATGTCAGCCGCGCCGGCTACGGCACGATCGACATCGCCGCCGAGATGATCACCATCGAGCGCGACTGGAACGCGCCGGGCGTGACGACGCTCGCCGGCGTGCTGAACTTCCGCGACTACGGCAACTATATCGACGACCTGAAGCGCGGCGAGACGGTCGTGGTCGCCGATGCGGAGAAGGACCCGCGCACCGCCGCGACCGCCGATGCGCTGAAGGCGATCAAGGCGGCCGCCTTCATCAACATGCCCGTCACCGAGCCCTCCGGCCTGGTGGCGCTGCTCTATCTCAACCACGAGACGGCGCGCGAATGGTCGGCGAGCGAGCTCGCCTTCGTGCGCGACGTGGCGGCCCGCACCCGCATCGCCGTCGAGCGCCGGCGCGCCGAGCAGAAGCTCGAACAGCTCGCCAACTCGCTCGAGCGCCAGGTCGGCGAGCGCACGGCGGAGGTCAACCGCCTGTGGCGCAACGCCCGCGATCTCCTCGTCGTGACCGGCGGGGATGGCGCGATCCGCTCGGTCAACCCGGCCTGGTCGGCGGTCCTCGGCTTCGCCGCGCGCGACAGCGTCGGCCGGCGCCTTTCCGCCTTCGTCTGGCCGGAGGACGAGGCGGCCTTCGCCGCCGGCTGGCAGGGGACGACGGCGGACCGGGAGGTGCGCTTCCGCCACGCCGACGGCTCGCCGCGCTGGATCTCCTGGCGCGTCTTCTCCGAGGACGAGCTCACCTTCGCCTACGGCCGCGACCTCACCGCCGAGCGCGAGCAGGCGAAGGCGCTGGCGGTGGCGGAGGAGCAGCTCCGCCAGGCGCAGAAGATGGAGGCGATCGGCCAGCTCACCGGCGGCGTCGCCCACGACTTCAACAACCTGCTGCAGGTGATCTCCGGCAACCTCCAGCTCCTCGGCAAGGACGTCGCCGGCAATCTCCGGGCGGAGACGCGCATCGCCAATGCGCTCGCCGGCGTCAGCCGCGGCTCCAAGCTCGCCAACCAGCTCCTCGCCTTCGGCCGCCGCCAGGCGCTGGAGCCGAGGGTCATCAACATCGGCCGCTTCATCGTCAACCTGGAGGACCTGCTGCGGCGCACGATCGGCGAGTCGGTCGAGATCGAGACGATCTGCTCCGGCGGGCTGTGGAACACCTTCGTCGATCCCTCGCGCATCGAGAACGCCCTGCTGAACCTCGCCATCAACGCGCGCGACGCGATGAACGGCGTCGGCAAGCTCACCATCGAGGCGAGCAACGCCTATATCGACGACATCTATGCCCACCGCCATCCGGGCGTCGGCCCGGGCCAGTACGTCGTGCTGGCGGTGACCGACACCGGCGAGGGCATGACGCCCGAGGTGATGGCGCGCGCCTTCGATCCCTTCTTCTCGACCAAGCCGGTCGGCAAGGGCAGCGGGCTCGGCCTCTCCATGGTCTACGGCTTCGTCAAGCAGTCCGGCGGCCACATCAAGATCTACAGCGAGCCGGGCGAGGGCACGACGGTGCGCATCTATCTCCCCCGCTCCGTGGAGGAGGAGGACCGGCTGGCCGAGACCGATTTCGGCCCCGTCACCGGCGGCACGGAGACCATCCTCGTGGCCGAGGATGACGACGAGGTGCGCTCGACCGTCGTGGAGATGCTGGGCGACCTCGGCTATTCCGTGCTGAAGGCGCGGGACGCGGCCGGCGCGCTGACGGTGATCGAGAGCGGCGTTTCCGTCGACCTGCTCTTCACGGACGTGGTGATGCCGGGGCCCCTGCGCAGCGCCGACCTCGCCCGCAAGGCGCGCGAGCGCCTGCCCGACATCGCCGTCCTCTTCACCTCGGGCTACACGGAGAACTCGATCGTGCACGACGGCCGGCTCGACGCCGGCGTCGAGCTCCTCTCCAAGCCCTACAGCCGCGAGGCGCTGGCGCGCAAGGTGCGCGCGACGCTGAACGCACGCCGCAAGGCGGCCCCGCCGCCGCCCGAGGAGCCGGCGCGGCGGGAGCTGAAGGTGCTGCTCGTCGAGGACGACTTCCTGATCCGGCTCAACGCGGCCGATCTCCTGCAGGAGCTCGGCCATGCCGTCGTCGAGGCGGGTACGGCGGAGGAGGCGCTGGAGATATTGAAGGGTGAGCGCTTCGACGTGCTGCTCACCGACATCGGCCTGCCGAAGATGTCGGGCAGCGAGCTTGCGGCCGAGGCCAGGGCGCTCGACGCGGCGATCGGCGTCGTCTTCGCGACCGGCCACAACACGCTGCCGCCGGTGCCGGGCGAACGCCCGCCCGTGCTGCTCCAGAAGCCCTACGACACCGAGGCCGTCGCCGTGGCGCTGGAAAAGGCGCTCGCCTGAAAAACCTCCCCCGCCGGAACTTTCCGCCGCCCGACGCGTTGCGTGGCGGGGAGGGCACCGGACAATCATGGGGGCACATTCATGAGCTATTCCTTTTCCGAACTCGATTTCATCAAGCCGGAGCTTGGTGCCGAGTTCACAGGCGAGGGCACGCATTTCGCGGTCTTCTCGGCCCATGCCGAACAGGTGGACCTCTGCCTGTTCAGCGCGGACGGCCGCGAGGAGACGGCGCGGCTGCCGCTGCCGAAGCGCGAGGGCGACATCTGGTCGGGCTATATCGCGGGGCTGAAGCCGGGCACGGTCTACGGCTACCGCGCGCACGGGCCCTACGATCCGGGCAACGGCCACCGCTTCAACCCGAACAAGCTGCTGCTCGACCCCTATGCCAAGCAGGTGGTGGGCGAGCTTGCCTGGGACGACGCGCTCTACGGCTACAGGATCGGCGACGCCGAGGAGGACCTGTCCTTCGACGAGCGCGACAGCGCGCCGTTCATGGTCAAGGGCGTCGTGCAGGATCCGGACTTCGACTGGGCGGGCGACGCCGCCATCCGCCGGCCCTGGACGGAGACGATCATCTACGAGACGCATGTGCGCGGCATGACGATGACCCATCCCGGCGTGCCGGAGGAGCTGCGCGGCACCTTCCTCGGCATGGCGAGCGACCCGATCGTCGAGCACCTCGTCTCGCTCGGCATCTCCGCCGTCGAGCTCCTGCCGATCCAGTATTTTCCCGACGACCGCTATCTCGTCGAAAAGGGGCTGCGCAACTATTGGGGCTACCAGACGCTCGGCTTCTTCGCGCCGCAGCCGCGCTTCCTGTCGGCAAGCCGGATCACCGAGTTCAAGACGATGGTCAAGCGCTTCCATGCCGCCGGCATCGAGGTGATCATGGACGTCGTCTACAACCACACCGCCGAGGGCTCGGAGCGCGGCCCGACGCTCTCCTTCCGCGGCCTCGACAATCTCAGCTACTACCGTCTCTCGCCCGACGACCCGCGCCACACCTACGACACGACCGGCACCGGTAACACGCTCAACGTCGCCCATCCGATGGTGCTGCGCATGGTGCTCGACAGCCTGCGCTACTGGGTCGGCGTCATGCATGTCGACGGCTTCCGCTTCGACCTCGCCAGCACGCTGGGGCGCACCCGCCACATCGAGTTCGACCGCGACGGCACCTTCTTCAACGCGATCCGGCAGGACCCGATCCTCTCCGGCGTGAAGCTGATCGCCGAGCCGTGGGACGTCGGCGACGGCGGCTACCAGGTCGGCGGCTTCCCCTATCCGTTCCGCGAATGGAACGACAAGTACCGCGACGACGTGCGCCGCTTCTGGAAGGGCGACGGCGGGCTGGTGGCCGGACTTGCCGAGAGGGTGTCCGGCTCCGCCCGGCAGTTCCACCATTCCGACCGCGGCGCTACCTCCTCCGTCAACCTGCTCAGCGCCCATGACGGCTTCACGCTGATGGACACGGTCTCCTACGACGACAAGCACAACGAGGCGAACGGCGAGGAGAACCGCGACGGCCATTCCGACAACCATTCCGACAATATGGGCGCCGAAGGCCAGACCGGGGACGAGGGCATCCGCGCCGCGCGCGACCGGCGCCGGCGCAACATGATGGCGACGCTGCTGCTCAGCCAGGGCGTGCCGATGATGCTGGGCGGCGACGAGCTCGGCAACGGCCAGGGCGGCAACAACAACGCCTACTGTCAGGACAACGAGATCGGCTGGATAGACTGGAGCGGCCTCGACGATCCGTTCCTCGCCTTCTGCCGGAAGGCCGTGGCCTTCCGCAAGGCGCATCCGGTGCTGCGGCAGGAGCGGTTCCTGACAGGCGAGGCGGACGAGGACGGCAATGTCGACATCGCCTGGTACCGCGCCGACGGGGCGCCGATGGACGAGGACGCCTGGAACGATCCCGAGCTGCGCGTGCTCGGCGTCTTCCTCTGCCGGCCGGCGAACGGCGAAGGGCTCGACCGGCTCTTCCTCGTCTTCAACGCCGGCGGCGACTGCGAGGTGCAGCTCCCGCACGTGGACGGTGTTTCCGGATGGACGCGGGTGCTCGACACAGGCGCGGAAGAGGATGCCTTCGCGGAGCATCCGGCGGAGGATCCGGCGATGGTCTATGCCGCAAGCGTCGCGGTCTTCGTCCCGGCGAGGTGAGGCGGGATATCCGTCCGACTGTCGCACATGCAGGTTTGCCCCTCACCCTAACCCTCTCCCCGCAAGCGGGGAGAGGGGGCTTGCCCCACGAAACGACAGCGGTTCAGGAAGACGATGCGGCATATTTCCTTCTCCCCGCTTGCGGGGAGAAGGTGGCCGGCAGGCCGGATGAGGGGCTTGGGGTATGATATGCAATAGTGCTGCCCTGCCGAAGCGCTTCACGCCGCCCGGCGGTCGTGGCGGCCTTCCTCGACCTCCTCGACGATCTTGGCGACGAAGGCGTCGAGGTCGTCCGGCGAGCGCGAGGTGATGATGCCCTTGTCGGTCACGACCTTCTCGTCGCGCCATTCGGCGCCGGCATTCTCGACATCCTTGCGGATCGAGGCATAGGAGGTCGCCTTGCGTCCGCGCAGCGCATCCGCCTCGACCAGCAGCCAGGGCGCATGGCAGATCGCCGCCACCACCTTGCCGGAGGAAAGGAAGTCGCGCACGACGCGCATGGCGCTTTCCTCCCTGCGCAGGAGGTCGGGATTGATCTGGCCGCCGGGCAGCACCAGCGCGTCGAAATCGCCGGAGGCGACGTCCGCTGCCGCGAGGTCGACGTCGACGGTGTCGCCCCAGTCCTTCTTGTCCCAGCTCTTGATCGGGCGCTTTTCGGGCGAGGCGATCTTCACGGTCGCGCCGCGCTTCCTCAGTTCCTCCAGCGGCACGCGCAGTTCGGAGCGCTCGTAGCCGTCGGTGGCGAGGATGAGGATGCGGGCCTCTTTGATGGAAGGCATGGCTTGTCCTTTCTCGTGACGCCGCGGGTGAATCAAAGCCGCGGCCGGGGGCGTCGGAGCCGGCCGCGGTCGCGATGGATGCGGGTTCCCGTCAGGCGGTCGGCCAGAGGTTGACCTGGAAGCCCGCCTCTTCCGCCGCGGCGATGAAGGCTTCGCGGGCGAGCGCCGGGTCGTCGTCGCCGGCAAGCCCGCGTTCGCAGAGGTCGATCGCCTCCCTGCGCACGCCGCCGTCCTTGCGCGGCCAGTGGTTGCGCAGGCAGAGCAGGGCGTCGCGCGTGCTCTGGACGCGCAGCACCTGCCGCCCGCCCTCCAGGATCACGGCGTCGTGCCACAGCCGATCCGTCTGGTAGGGCGTCATGGCCGGCCGCCCTCCGTGTCGGCGGAGGGCAGGTCGGACAGGGTGACGATGCCGACCGTGCGGCGCTCGCCGTCGACGACGACGAGGCGGCGCACGCCGAGTGCGCGCATGCGCTCGGCGACGGCGGCAGTGTCGTCGTCCTCGTGGCAGGTCTCGGTGGCGACGGTCATGAACTCGGCGACCGCCGTCGAGCCGGAGAGGCCCTGGGCGACGACCGAGACGACGATGTCCCGGTCCGTGACGATGCCGACGATGGCGCCGGTGCCCGGCACCTCCACCGGCAGGGCGCCGATCTCGGCGTCGAGCATCAGCCGGCCGGCCGACTGCGCCGTGTCGTTCGGCGATATGGTGATGACCTGCGGCGACATCACGTCCTTCACGCGCATGGCGGTCGCCCCCTCAAAGCCGGCCGTCGATCAGGCTGCGCCCGTTCGGCGCGGCCGGAACGGCGACCTCTTCCGGGCGCGAATCCGTGAGCGGGAGGTCGACCTGCTGCGGCACGATCACCCGCGACTCCCAGGCGTTGCGCCGGCGCCGGTTTCTCGTGCCGGGCTCCGATGCGGCGGCGGTCTTGCGGGAAAGCGGCTTCTGCTTCTTCTGGTTCTGGCGCACGGCGGACTCCCTCGGCTGGTGACGTACCTGCTTGAAACGCGACGGGCAGGCCTTGGTTCCCGCAAATCGGTCCGCCGGGAACCGCTTGCCCCGCCGGGCATTGTTGACGGTCGGCGCCGCGACGGTCGCCTCAGCCAGGAGGGTTTCATGCTGTTTGCCGGGAAAGCGGCGCTCGTCACGGGCGCGGGATCGGGGATCGGAAAGGCGACGGCGCTCGCGTTCGCCCGCCACGGTGCGCGCGTCGCCGTTCTGAGCCGCAGCGGCGAGGAGGTGGAGGCGGCGGCCGAGGAGATCCGCGCGCTCGGCGGCACCGCGCTCGTCCTCGTCGCCGACACGGCCGAGGAGGCGCCGATGCGCGCGGCGACGGAGCGGCTTGCGGCCGATTTCGGCGCGCTCGACATCGTCGTCGCCAATGCCGGCATCAACGGCGTCTGGGCGCCGATCGACGATCTCCGCCCCGACGAATGGGACGCGACGATCGCCGTCAACCTGCGCGGCACCTATCTCACGCTGCATCTCGCCGTGCCGCTCCTGAAGCGGGCGGGCGGCGGGTCGATCGTCGTCGTCTCCTCGATCAACGGCACCCGCACCTTCACGACGCCGGGCGCCACCGCCTACGCGGCGACCAAGGCCGCGCAGGTGGCGATGGTCCAGCAGCTCGCGCTGGAGCTCGGCAGGAGCCGCATCCGCGTCAACGCCGTCTGCCCGGGCGCCATCGGCACGGATATCGACGACAACACCGAGCAGCGCGGCGCGGAGGAGACGGAAATCCCCGTCGTCTGGCCCGAGGGCGACATCCCGATCACCGGCGGCAAGGCGGGCACGGCCGAGGAGGTGGCGGACGCGATCCTGTTCCTTTCCTCCTCCAAGGCGCGCCACATCACCGGCACGCCGCTGTGGATCGACGGCGGGCAGGGATTGCTGCGCTGAGAAAGGCGGCGGCGAACCTTTTGTCCCGCCGGGCGTTGCCCGTGGATCAAAGGAAAGGAGGCATGCCAATGCCCGCAAAATCCAAGGCCCAGCAGATGGCGGCAGGTGCCGCGCTCTCCGCCAAGCGCGGCGAGACGAAGAAGAGCGAGCTCAAGGGCGCGTCCAGGCAGATGGTCGATTCCATGAGCGAGAAGGAGCTCGAGGACCTCGCCGCCACCAAGCGCAAGGGAAAGCCCGCCCGCGCCGGACGATCGTAGCGGCTACTTGAAGATCTCGTTCAGCGTGGCCGCCAGGCGGTGGCCGGCCTCCTTCAGGCGGCGCTGGGCGATCGGCCAGCTCGCCTCGAGGTAGCGGTCGTCGAGCCTGACGCCCTTGGCGGCCTTCGACCGCATCAGCCTGGAGGTCAGGATGTAGTCGCGCGCGATGTTGCGGCCCTCGATCGCCCAGCTCGACGGCTTTCCGCTCGAATCGACCGGACGGTCGTCGGAGGCGTCCACGTCGCGGGCGAGCTCGGGCGGCTTCCTGCCGCGCGCGTTGAAGACGACGATGTCGCTGTCCCAGATCATGTGCAGCGTCGTGTCCTTGCCGTTCAATTGCACGGGCCAGCGCCCGGTGTCCTTGCTCGCATGGAGCGGCTCGTGGATGTCGCCGACGAAATGCACGAGATATTTCAGTGCGAAGAGCTTCGCCTGCGCGGTCGTCTTCCTGCTTCTCAAAGCCTGTTTCTCAAGTGCGATCTGCCAGACGATGCAGCGCTTTTCCGGGCAGTCGCGGTTGAGCTGGAAGCTGTTGTCGCCGTCGAGCGGCAGCCGGACGGAATGCATCGGCCCGTGGTCGCCCTCGACCGAGCGGATCTCGTCCGCCCAGGTGGAGACCTCGGCCAGGCTCGACTTATTTTCCAGCGCGAGCAGGCGCTTGACCTCGGCGGAGGCGGCCGGCGTCAGGTGCGCGTCGGCGATATAGCCGACGACCCTGTGGCCCGTGGTGCCCCAGGCGAAGGCCGGTTGGCTCGACAGCGAGAGCAGAAGTGCCGCAACCAGATAACCCCGCATGCCCCGAATCCCCCTTATCGAACGGCGAAACGCGTTCATAACCGAGGATTCCCGCCGCATCCACCCAAAATCGCCGTCTGCCGCCGACGCGCGGCATGGTAGAGCGCCGCCCGCTGCGCCTTCCTGATTTCATGTCGTCAGATATGAGCTAGATGCGTCATCCGCCTTGCAGAATCCACATGAACGTGATTTTTTTTCCTCATTGGCTGCTGGCCGGGAGGAGGAGTTGTGAACGATACCGAACGTCACCGGGCGATCGTCGACCTTTTGCGCGAGACGCCGTTCGCCTCGGTGCGCGACCTGCAGGAGCGGCTCGGCGTGTCGCCGGCCACCGTGCGGCGGGACATCGACAAGCTCAACGAACTCGGCCGGGCGCGCAAGGTCCATGGCGGCATCTCCGCCGTCGAGGGGCCGGACCGCGCCCGCTTCCCCACGCCGCCCTATGACGAGAACCGCGACATCGCGGTCGAGGCCAAGCGGGCGATCGCCGCCCGGGCGGCCGCGCTGGTGCGCGACGGCGATTCGGTGATCGTTCATGCCGGGTCCACCTGCTATCACCTCGGCGTGCTGCTCGCCCGGCGCAACCTGCGCATCTGGACCAACTCGATGCCGCTTGCCGCCTATCTCGGCGAGCACGGCACGTGCCAGCTCTCGCTTGCCGGCGGCGTGCTCGTGCGCGAGCCCGGCATCGTCTACGACCCGGCGGCCGGCCCGCCCGCCTTCTTCGCCTCGCGCTTCTTCGTCGGCACGCAGGGCATCGGCAGCCACGGCCTGCTCGAATCGCATCCGCTGCTCGTCAAGGTGGTCGGCGAGCTCGCCACCTGCGCCGACGAGGTCGTGCTTCTCGCCGACAGCCGGAAATTCTCGATGCAGCCGCGCAACGTCGTCCTGCCGCTGTCGCGCATCGACACGCTCGTCACCGATGACGGCCTCGGCGACGCGGCCGCGAAGATGATGGAGGACGCAGGCGTGACCGTCCTGATCGCCAAAATGGGAGGCCCGACTTGACCAACTCCGCCATCGCCGTCTTCGATCTCGGCAAGACCAATTCCAAGCTCTTCGTCTTTTCCGCCGACGGCGAGGTGATCGACGCGGCGCGGCGCCCGCCGGTCTGGCGCGACGAGGGCGGCCTGACCGTGCTCGACGAGGCGGGCCTGTTCGCCTGGATGCGCGCGGAGCTCGCCCGCGTCGCCGCCGCCCACGGCGTCGACCGCGTCACCTTCTCCGGCCACGGCTGCACCTTCGCGCTGGTGGCGGGCGACCGGCTGCTGCACCCGATCCTCGACTACGAGCAGGAGCCGCCGGCCGACGTCGCCGTCCGCATCGACCCGCTGCTGCCGGATTTCCGCGAGACCTTCGCGCCGCGGCTGCCGCTCGGTCTCAACACGGCGCGCCATGTCCTGTGGCTCGCCGAGCGCGCGCCAGAGCTCTTCCGGCAGGCCGACGCCATCCTGTTCTACCCGCAGTTCTGGGGCTGGCGCTTCGGCGGGCGCAAGGTCTCGGAGGTCTCCTATCTCGGCTGCCATTCCGCCCTCTGGGCGCCGCTCGCGGACGATTTCAGCAGCCTCGTCGACCGCATGGGCTGGCGCCGCCTCATGCCGGATTTCGCCCGGGCCGGCGCGGATATCGGCCGCCACCGCCTGGCGCTCGACGGCGGCGGCACGGCGGAGATCGTCATCCACAACGGCGTGCACGACAGCAACGCGGCGCTCTACTTCTATCGCTCGCTCGGCTTCTCCGACTTCACCCTCGTCTCGACCGGGACCTGGGTGATCGTCTTCAACCCGGCAAGCCCGCTCGACGGGCTCGATCCCGCGCGCGACATGCTGGCGAACGTCACCGTCGACCGCCGTCCCGTCCCCACCATCCGCTTCATGGGCGGGCGGGAATACGACGTGGCGAGCGGCGGCTGGGCGAAGCCGGTCTCGGCCGGGGCGATGGCCGCGGTGATCGAGAAGCAGGCCTTCGCGCTGCCGGCCTTCGCCGCCGGCGGCCCCGTGCCCGGCCACGAGGGACGCTTTGCCGGCCCGGCCGTCGAGGGCGAGGAGCGGGCGGCCGCGGCCCTGCTCTACGTGGCGCTGATGACCGACCTGTCGCTCGATCTCATCGGCTCGCAAAACGCCATCGTCATCGACGGCGGCCTCGTCAAGACCGGGCTCTATGCGCCGGTGCTGGCGGCGCTGCGGCCCGGCCAGCCGGTGCATACCAGCAGCCACCCGGAGGGCAGCGCCTTCGGCGCGGCCGCGCTGGTCTTCGAGGCGACGGGCAGGAATCCCTTTACCAACGACTGCGCGCCGGCCGCCCCCGCGGCCTTCCCTGGCCTTGCGGCATATAGGCAGGAATGGCGCCGTCTCGTGGACGCGATGACCGGCCGCTAGCCGCGGCCCGGCGCCCGGATTGCGGCCGGCTGCATTTCTGCATAGCATCGGCGCGAGCCCTTCGGGTCCCGGGAAGGAGATCCTGCAGCATGGCCAAGCTCGTGTTCGCCTTGAACCAGTCCCTGGACGGGTATGTCGACCATACGGAATTCGCGCCCGATCCCGTGCTCTTCCGTCATTTCGTCGACGACGTGCGCGGACTCGCCGCCAGCGTGTACGGCCGCCGCATGTACGAGGTGATGCGGTACTGGGACGACGACCATCCCGACTGGGACGCGGCGGAACGCGACTATGCGGCGGCGTGGCGGGGCCAGCCGAAATGGGTCGTGTCGCGCTCGCTGACGTCCGTCGGTCCGAACGCCACGCTCGTCTCGGATGACGTCGAGGCGACGATCCGCGGGCTGAAGGCCCGGCTGGAGGGCGAGATCGAGGTCGCCGGGCCCGAGCTCGCATGGAGCCTGGGCGACCTCGGCCTCGTGGATGAATACCGGCTGTACATCCATCCCGTCGTGCTCGGCCGCGGCAAGCCGTATTTCGCCGGCCCGCGGCCGCCGCTGCGTCTCGTCGCGACCGAGCGGATCGGCGGCGACGTGATCAGGTTGACCTATCGTCCTGCATAGCCGCGGCCGCCCAGGGACGCGCCGGGTCATCGCGCGTCGGACGGTGCCTTCCGGGGGGGCGGCAATCCTAGTCGCGGTCCGGTGCGCCGAGCGGGAAATATTTCCGGTAGGGCCGGGCCTCGTCCACCGCGCGGGCGAAGGCGGGGCGGGCGAGCAGGCGCCGGCGATAGGCGTGCACGTTGGCGAAGGCCGGGTCGATGGCATGCGTCCAGTCGGCATAGAAGAGGAACGGCCCGGCGCCGCAGTCGGCCAGGGAGAAGCCGTCGCCGGCCGCCCATTCGCGCCCCGCCATGTGCCGGTCGAGCCAGGCATAGGCCCGCTCCAGCATGTCGCGCGCGTCCTTCACGCCGTAGGGATCGCGCTGTTCTTCCGCGCGGATCGCGTCGAAGACAACCTTCTGCTGCGGCGTCGAAATATAGTTGTCGAAGAAGCGGTCCATCATGCGGACCTCGAGGGCGGCGGCCGGATCGTCCGGGACGAGCTTCACGGGGCCGGGATGGTGCAGTCCCAGATATTCGATGACGACGCTCGCCTCGACGATGGTGCGCTCGCCGTCGACGAGGATCGGGAAGCGCTTTATCGGCCAGCGTGCGGCGAAGTCGGCGAGGGTTTCCGGCGCACCCGGATCGAGCAGGCGGTATTCGAAATCGGTGCCGTTCTCGTAGAGCGCGGTCAGCACCTTCTGGCAGTAGGAGGAGAAGGGATGGGCGTAGAGAGCAGGCTTCATGGCGACCTCCGCGTCGGCTGCGCGGCGATTGTCGCAAATCCGGTTGCATGATGCAATCGGTTTGTCGTTTTCATTTTTCTTGCGGTTTGTTTGGAATCTTGTGGCTTTCTAACCGATTTTGTGGTTTTGTGCGGGAATAATCAAAAATGGTGGGGAACATGGAACGCAAACCGGAAGAATATGCGCGGCTGCTGGCCGCCGCGCTGTGCAAGCTGCATGCCGCGGAATGCCGCGGCCCGTCGCCGCTCGTGTCGGAGGACAGCGTGCGCGTCATCCGCGAGACGATCGCGGCGGCGATGGAGGCGGCGCGCAAGACCCAGGTCGAGCTGACGCTCGCCGCCCTGCGCGACAAGGACGAGCGCGTCTACCTGCATTCCTGAGCGGCTGCCTCAGCGCCGCGGCTCGCCGCCCGCGGCATAGGCCGTCTTCTGCTGGAAGCGGAAGACGTGGCCGCAACGGCAGCGGATCATGTGCCTGTCGGGATATTTCGACGCCCGTTCGGTGAGGAAGCCGCGCGGCAGCGCGTCGACGGCGAAGTCCGGATGGGCCCGGCTCGGCATGTCGTCCTCGGAGACTTCCGCATAGCCGGAATGGCCGCACATGGCGCATTCGAGCTTGCGCGAGTAGCGGTCGCGTGCGGCCATGGCAAAACTCCTTCGTCTGTCGCCGCCCGTTCATAAGCGGGCGGCTGCGCCGTTTCAAGGACCGGCGGCGAGCAGCGTCTGCATGATCGAGACGATCCGCCGATGCTGGTGGGCGTGGCGGGTGCGCACGTTGACGGCGGCATAGACCGTCTGCGGGATCGGCTCGACGCCCGCGACCCGGCTCACGGCCCCCGTCCGCAACAGCCGCCTGGCGTCCGGCGCCATGACGAAGGCCGAGCCGCCGAGCTTGGCGAGCAGCGCGAGGATCGCCGTCGTCTCGCCGCTGGCGATCGGCGCGGTGGACAGCTGCGGCAGCGCCTGGCGGTGCAGCCGGTCGAAGGAGGGGGAGTAGACCGCCTGGATGTAGTGCTCCGGCTGCACGTCCTCGATGCGCGTCACCCGGTTGCTCACCATCTCGTAGTCGACCTCGCCGATGCGCTCGTAGTGCAGGTCCGGCAGGTGGTGCGGCGTGTAGAGGATGGCGAGGTCGAGGTCGCCGGCGCCGAGATCGCGGTTCATCTGGCTCGAATAGTCGATCTCCACGTAGATCGAGGTGCCGGGTAGCTCGCGGCGCACGGCGGCGAGCCAGTCGCCGGCATAGTGGGCGGCGAGGTCGTGCTGCAGGCCGATGCGCATCGAGCGCTCGTAGGCGCCGGCCGTCTCCACCGCGCGCGCCGCCTCGTGCCACTGGTGCTGCAGCGCCTTGGCGTGGTCGAGGAAGCGGAGCCCCGCCGCCGTCGGCTGCGTGCCGCCCTTGTTGCGGGTGAAGAGCGGGCGGCCGAGCGTCGCCTCCAGCGCCTTGACGCGGTGCGAGACGGTCGACTGCGTGAGGTTCAGCCGCTCCGCCGTGCGGTTGAAGCTGCGGGTCTCCATCAGGTCGAGATAGGTCTCGATGAGTTCGATCTGCATGGGCGGGTCCTGCCGTTGCCGCCCCTCATCCGCCTGCCGGCATCGTCTCCCCGCAGGCGGGAGAAGGGGATGCCGCGCCGGTTTGCCTTGGCAGGAAACCCCTGCGGCTCGCTTCCTTCTCCCCGCCTGCGGGAAGAAGGTCGCGGCAGCGGGATGAGGGGCCATGTCTTCCCCGCAAGCTAATCGAATTCCTCGATCAATAAAGCGGAATCTGCGGCTTGCCGCCGATCGGTTTGGTTGCCACAAATCCGCTCAAAGAAGGGGAAGCGAGAATGTCCGGACTGCCATCGCATGCACGCGTCGTCATCATCGGGGGAGGGGCGGTCGGCGCCTCGGCGCTCTACCATCTGGCCAGGGCCGGCTGGACGGACTGCGTGCTGCTCGAGAAGAACGAGCTGACGGCCGGCTCCACCTGGCACGCCGCCGGCAACGTGCCGACCTTCTCCGCCTCCTGGTCGATCATGAACATGCAGCGCTATTCCGCCTCGCTCTACCGGGAGCTGGGTGCGCTGGTCGACTATCCGATGAACTACCACGTCACCGGCTCGATCCGCCTCGGCCATTCGAAGGAGCGGCTGCAGGAGTTCAGGCGCGTCGTCGGCATGGGCCGCTACCAGGGCATGGACCTCGACATCCTCTCGCCCGACGAGATGCGCGGCAAATACCCGTTCCTGGAGACGCACGACCTCGTCGGCGCGCTCTACGATCCCTATGACGGCGACATCGACCCGGCGCAGCTCACCCAGGCGCTCGCCAAGGGTGCGCGCGACATGGGCGCGAAAATCTTCCGCTTCTGTCCGGCGACCGGCGCGCGCCGCGAGGGCGACGAATGGGTGATCTCGACGCCGCAGGGCGAGATCCGCTGCGAGAAGGTCGTCAACGCCGCCGGCTACTATGCCCGCGAGGTCGGAAAATGGTTCGGCCGCGACGTGCCGATGATGGTGATGAGCCATCAGTACATGCTGTTCGAGGAGATCCCGGAGCTCGCCGCCTGGACGAAGGAGGTCGGCCACAAGCTGCCGCTGCTGCGCGACGTCGATAGCTCCTATTATCTCCGGCAGGAGAAGACCGGCATGAACCTCGGCCCCTACGAGCGCAACTGCAAGGCGCACTGGGTGACGCCCGACGATCCGATGCCGGACGACTTCTCCTTCCAGCTCTTCCCGGACGACCTGGACCGGCTGGAATGGTATCTCAACGACGCCGTCGAGCGCGTGCCGATCCTCGGCACGGCGGGCCTGTCGCGCATGATCAACGGCCCGATCCCCTATGCGCCGGACGGCAATCCGCTGATCGGCCCGATGCCCGGCGTGCCGAACGCCTTCGAGGCCTGCGTCTTCACCTTCGGCATCTGCCAGGCGGGCGGCGCCGGCAAGGTGCTCGCCGAATGGGTGACGGAGGGCGAGACGGAGTGGGACATGTGGTCCTGCGACCCGCGCCGCTATACGTCCTTCGCCGCCGACATGGACTATTGCGTCGCCAAGGGCATGGAGGTCTACGGCCACGAATATGCCATGCACTTCCCCAAGCACGCCTGGCCGACCGGCCGCGACAGGAAGCTGTCGCCGATCCACGACCGCATCAAGGCGCTCGGCGCGCAGTTCAAGCCTTATAACGGCTGGGAGCGCGCCATGTGGTATGCGAAGCCCGGCGACGACACCTCGCAGGAGGCGACGCAGACCTGGAACCGCGAGGGACCGTGGCGGCCGCGCATCGAGGAGGAGTGCCGCGCCGTCACCGAGGCCGCCGGCATCCTCGACCTTCCCGGCTTCTCGCGCTTCCGCGTGAAGGGCACGGGAGCGACGGCTTGGCTCTCCTCGCTCGTCACGGGCAAGGTGCCGAAGCCCGGCCGCATCGGCCTTGCCTATTTCGCCGACGACAAGGGCCGCATCGTCACGGAAATGTCGGTGATGATGCTGGACGAGGACTTCTTCTTCCTCATCACCGCCGCGACCGCCCAGTGGCACGATCTCGAATGGCTGCAGAAGCACCGGCCGGCGGACGCCGCCTTCACCATCGACGACGTGACGGACGCCTTCTCCTGCCAGATCCTCTCCGGCCCGAATTCCCGCGCCATCCTCGCCGCGGTGACGGAGGCCGACCTTTCGAAGCCGTGGCTGACGCACCAGTCTGCGCAGATCGCCGGCCGCTGGTGCCAGCTCGTGCGCGTCTCCTTCGCCGGCGAGCTCGGCTGGGAGATCCACACGAAGGTCGAGGATACGGCGCCGGTCTTCGACGCCGTCTGGTCGGCGGGGCAGAGGCACGGGCTGAAACCCTTCGGCATGGAGGCGCTCGACAGCCTGCGCATCGAGAAGGGCTACCGCGCCTGGAAGGGCGACCTTTCGACCGACTACACGATCCTTGAGGGCGGCCTCGACCGCTTCGTCGACTGGGGCAAGCCCGCGTTCAAGGGCAAGGCCGCGCTGGAAAGCGAGAGGCAGCAGGGCGTTTCCAAGCGCTTCGTGCTGCTCACCGTGGAGGCCGGCGATTGCGATGCGCCCTACATGTCGACGCTCTGGCACGAGGGCAAGGTCGTCGGCGAGACGACCTCCGGCAACTGGGGCTACCGCGTCGGCCGGTCGGTCGCGCTCGGCATGCTGCGCGCCGACTTGGCCGTCCCCGGCATGGAGATCGAGGTCGAAATCTACGGCGACCGCTTCAGGGCGACCGTCCAGCCCGACGGCCCGCTCTTCGATCCCGGCAACGAAAGGCTGCGCGCATGAGCACGCTTGCAGAACGCCACCGGCGCTTCCACGACCTGCACCAGTCGGGCTGCTTCGTCATCCCCAACCCGTGGGACATCGGCTCCGCCCGCATGATGGCGGCCGCCGGCGCCGTGGCGCTCGCCACCACGTCCGCCGGCTTCGCCTTCACGCTCGGCCGGCCGGACATGGGCCGCGTCACCCGCGAGGAGGCGCTGAAGCACGCCGAGGACATCGTGCGCGCGACGCCGCTTCCCGTCTCCGGCGATTTCGAGAACGGCTTCGCCGACGCGCCGGAGGATGTCGCCGAGACGATCCGGCTTGCCGCCGAGGTCGGGCTCTCGGGCTGCTCGATCGAGGACACGCGGATGGTCGAGGGCAATCCCGCCTACGATCTCGACATCGCCGTCGAGCGCATCCGCGCCGCCGCCGATGCCGCCCGCTCGCTCGGCCGGCCCTTCGTGCTCTGCGCGCGCGCCGACGGGGTGATGAACGGGGTCTACGATCTTAACGAGGCGATCCGCCGCATCCAGGCTTTCGAGAGGGCCGGCGCGGACCTGCTCTACGTGCCGGTGCCGCCGGGGGCGGAGGAACTGCGCCGCGTCGTGCGGTCCGTCGCAAAGCCGGTGAACGCGCTGCCGGCCGGGCCGCTGCGCAAGCTCACGGTGCGGCAGTTCGCCGAGATGGGCGTGCGCCGCATCTCGCTCGGCTCGCTGATCGCCCGCGTCACCCACGCGGCGATCGCCGCGCAGATGGAGGCCATCGTCAGGGACGGCAGCTTCGCGAACCTGTCCGCCGCCGCGTCGGGCGACACGATCAATGCCATACTGGCCGCAGGTAGCGGGGGAGACGGATCATGAGTGAACAGGCAGTTCTTTCCCGGCGCTCCGGCGGCCGCGCCGCCCGTGTCGCCATGCGGGCCGCGCCGCTTGCGGAAAACGTCCGCCCGGTGCGGCCGGGCCTTTCCGGCGGGCAGTACAAGCCTTTGACGGAGGCGGGCGTCCGGCGCATCCACGAGGCGGCGCTCGATGCGCTGGAGAACATCGGCCTCGCCAATGCGCCGAAATCCGGCATCGAGATCCTGACCGGCGCCGGTGCGATCCTGGGCGAGGACGGGCGCATCCGCTTTCCCCGGGCGCTGGTCGAGGACATGCTGGCGCTCGCCGCGCGCGACGTCACGCTTTTCGGCCGCGACCCGAGATACGACCTCGAGCTCACCGGCACCCGTGTCTACTACGGCACGGCGGGGGCGGCGGTGCATATCGTCGACGTCGAGAAGCGCGAATACCGCGAATCGACGGCGAAGGACCTGTTCAACGCCGCCCAGCTCGTCCATCACCTCGACAACATCCATTTCTTCCAGCGGGCGATGGTCTGCCGCGACGTGGCCGACAATTTCCTGATGGACATCAACACGCTCTACGGCTGCTGCGCCGGCACCTCGAAACATGTCGGCACCAGCTTCTCCGACCCTTCCCACGTGGCCGGCTGCTTCGACCTCATCCACATGATGGCGGGCGGCGAGGACAAGTGGCGCGAACGGCCCTTCGTGTCGAACTCCAACTGCTTCGTCGTGCCGCCGATGAAGTTTGCCGAGGAGAGCTGCATCACCATGGAGGCCTGCATCCGGGCCGGCATGCCGATCCTGCTGCTCTCGGCGGGGCAGGCGGGCGCGACCGCACCGGCGCCGCTCGCGACGGCGATCGTCCAGGCGGTGGCGGAGTGCCTGGCCGGCGTCGTCTACGTCAACGCCATGGCGCCCGGCCATCCGGCGATCTTCGGCACCTGGCCCTTCGTCTCCGACCTCCGGACGGGCGCCATGTCCGGCGGCTCGGGCGAGCAGGCGCTCCTGACGGCGGGCTGCGCGCAGATGCATCAGTTCTACCGCCTGCCGGGCGGGGCGGCGGCCGGGATTGCCGATTCCAAGCTGCCGGACATGCAGGCCGGCTGGGAACAGGCGATCTCCAACGTCATGGCCGGGCTCTCCGGCCTCAACATGGTCTACGAGGCGGTCGGCATGCATGCCTCGCTGCTCGGCTTCTGCCTCGAAAGCCTCGTGCTCGGCGACGATCTGCTCGGCCAGGTGCAGCGCTGCGTGCGCGGCATCGACGTCACCGAGGATTCCGTCTCGCTGGAGACGATGCGCTCCGTCTGTCTCGGCGGGCCGGGCCACTATCTCGGCGACCCGCAGACGCTGTCGCTGATGCAGACGGAATATGTCTATCCCGCCGTCGCCGACCGCACGAGCCCGAAGGAATGGGCCGAGATCGGCCGGCCCGACCTCGTCCGGAAAGCGATCGAGCGCAAGAACCGCATCCTCGCCGAGGCCGGCGGCCCGCTCTTCGACTTCGCGACCGACCGGGCGGTGCGGGAGAAGTTCAAGATCTACTTTTAGGATGGAACGTTTCTGCCCTCCCCTTCTCCCAGGCGGGGAGAAGGGGAGGGCAAAGCCGCTCTAGCGATAGGCGCGCGGCTCGCGCACGCTCCATTCCCATTGTGGCACGGCGACGGGCCTCAGTTCGCTGCCGGGGAAGACGGCGAAGGTGGTGAAGTCCTGCGTCTCGCCCGGCAGCACGCGCTGCACGATCAGCGCGCTGTCGCGGCCGACCTCGCGGCAGACGCCGTCCGGGCAGTCGGAGAGCACGACGTCGAGGCGGAAGGACTGCAGCGGCACCGCGCCGCGATTGGTCAGGCGTCCCTTCACCTGGTAGCTCGTCTTCGTCTGGCCGGCGCTGAAGGCGAGGTCGGAAAGCGCGATGTCGGCGGCTTCGAGCGCCGGCGACGCCGTCGTCTCGACGGTCGGCCCGCCGGAGGGCGCGCGCTCGTCGACGAACCAGACGAGGATGGCGGCGGCAAGGCCGATCGCCACGGCGATGGTGAGCACGGGCTCGACCCAGCTCTGGAACCGCCGGAAACGCAATGCGAGATAGAGCGTGGCCACTGCCGCCACCGCGAATGCCCAGATCATCCGTATCCTCCTGGACTTCCCTAATAGCGTGCGCGGCGGGCGACAGGAAGGGCGGCGCGGTCAATTCGCCTTGAGGCTGATCCAGTAGGCGCCGTCGAAGGGCACGGCGGCGAAGCGGTCGTTGATTTCCTTCAGCGTTTCGTCGGGGTCGACGTCGGAAAAGATATCCGGCCGCAGCCAGCGGGCGAAGGCCTCGGCGGCCAGCACGTTGAGCGGCACGGCGTTGAAGAAGTTCCAGAGCCCGTGCACCCGCCCGTCCTGCACCGCCTTGAGGCTGGCGAGGAACGGGCTCTCGACGGCGCGCGCCAGCGTTTCGCGCGCCTCCTCCGGATCGACGCCGGGACCGACCGAGAAGCCGCTGTAGGTGCCGCCCGGCGAGGCGGTGGCGATATAGACCTCCGGGTTCGCCGCGACGATGAACTCGATGCTGACCAGCCCGCCCTGCGGCGGCAGGCTCTCGGCGATGTTGCGGCTGCCGGTGATGGCGATGAAGGCGCCGAGCCCGCCGGTGCCGTAGGCGTAGCAGCACTTCTCCGGGTTGGGAAAGGCGTCCATCAGCACCGTCGGGCCGGGCTCGGGATGGGCGGCGACGCGCTCGCGGATGCGGGCGATGCGGGCATCGTAGAAGTCGGCGAAGGCGTTCGCCTGTTCCTCTCGGTTGAGCACGCGGCCGAGCAGGCGCATCGTGTCGGCGGTGTTGTCCAGCGCGTCGTTGTTGAAGTCGACGACGACGACCGGCACGCCGGTCCGTTCGAGATAGTCGATCGCCTGGCGGCCGAGGTCGCTGTCGGCCTGCCAGTTGGCGAGGATGGCGAGGTCGGCCTTCAGCGACAGCGCCGCCTCGAACGACACCGTCACGCCGTCGCCGATGATCGGCACGTCCTCGATCGCCGGGAATTTCTCGCGGAAGCGGGCGTAGATCTCCGGGTTGTCGCCCTTCATGTCGCCGGCCCAGCCGGCAAGCAGGCTCACCGGATCCGGATGGATCAGCGACAGCGCCACCAAGTTGAAGCCGCTGCCGAGCAGCACCGCCTTCGGCTCGGCCGGCACCGTCACCTCGCGGCCGAGCGAATCGGTGACGGTCAGCGGATAGGCGACCTCGGCGCGCGCCGGCAGGGCGGCGAGGAGAAAGGCGGCGAGGAGGAGGGAGAGGAGGCGCATGGTCATTGCTTTCTCAGTTCCGGCAGGGCGCACAGTTCGCCGCAGCCGGGGACGCCGGGCAACCGGTAGCGCAGGCAGCAGACCTTGCGGCGACAGTGCGTCTGCCCGTCTTCCGTCTCGTGCCGCAGGCAGCCGTGGAACGGGTTGCGGCTGCCGTCGGCAAGATGCGGGCACTCGAAGAGCGGCCGCGCCGGCCAGTGGTCGTCGCCTTCGGGGGGCGAAAGGTCCGTCGCGTTGAAGGCATAGTCTATATAGACGGCGGCGTTGTTCCAGGCGAGCTTCGCGGAAATCCCCGCCTTTTCCTTGAACAGCGCGACGACGCGGGCGAGATGGCCTTGCACGAGCGGCGTAACGCAGTCGACGAGGCCGCCCGCCTCGCGCCAGTCCCCCTCGTACGGCAGGCCGAAGGCGCGCGGCAGGCCGTCCTCGGCGAGCGCGATCGTCATGGCGTCGAGGTCGACCGGCAGCGCCGTCTCGCCGCGGCGGGCGACGACATAGGGGATCGCCAGCGCCGAGAAATAGTAGAGCGACCAGAAGGAGGCTGCCGCCCGCCGGTCGACGCCGCCCTGCACCTCGGCGAAGCGGTCGAGCACCCGGTCGAAGCCGTCCCCGGCGAGGAAGTCGCAGAGCGGCACGGCACCGTCGAGATCGGCGGAAAGCCGCATCTTCTCGCCGCACCAGGCGTGCTCGCCGGAGAAGACCGCCCTCAGGCTCCGGGGCCTGAAGGCGGTCTCGCCGCTCTCCGGGGAAAGGCGGGTCAAGCCGTCACCACGTGTATTTCAGGCTGCCGATGACCGTGCGGCCCTGGTCGCGGTAGCAGAAGCCGGCCGAGCAGACGCTGTCGCGCCGGTCGAACAGGTTGGTGGCGTTGACCTGCAGCTTCAGGCCCTCGTAGGCCTTGTCGATCGCCGCGAAGTCGAAGTCGACCGACGCGTCGAAGAAGGCTCGGGCGCTGTTCCTGGCGGTGTTGAAGTCGCTGTCGTAGCTCTGGCCGGTGAAGCGCACGCCGGCGCCGAGGCCGAGGCCGTGCAGCGGGCCGTCCTCCGGCATGGCGTAATGCGCCCAGACCGAGGCCATGTGGCGCGGCACGGAGGAGATGTCGTTGCCGACCGTGCCGGCCGGGCCCTCGATGATCTTCGCCTGCGTGTAGGTGTAGGTGGCGACGAGCGACAGGCCGTTGTCGAGGCTGGTCGACGCCTCCAGCTCCAGCCCGCGCGAGCGCAGCTTGCCGCGCTGCACCTGGATGTTAGCCGGGCCGCTGTCGAGGTTGACGACCTCGTAGTAGAGCCCGTCCGTCTGGTCGATGTTGAAGAGGGCGGCCGTCAGCAGCGTGTTGCTGTCGGGCAGGAGGTATTTCACGCCGACTTCCTGCTGCTCGCTCTCGGTCGGGCGGAAGGGGTTGCCGGTGGCGAGGTTGACGCCCGCGTTCGGCGAGAAGGCGGTCGAATAGCTGGCATAGGGCGTGATGCCCCAGGGCGTCTCGTAGGTGAGGCCGGCGCGCCAGGTAAACGCGTTGTCCCGCTGCTCGACGGTGCCCGTGGTGTTGTTGACGAGGTCGTTGTTCTCGGTGTCGGTCGAGACGTGGTCGTAGCGGCCGCCGAGCGTGAAGGTCCAGGCGTCGTAGCGGATCTGGTCCTGCAGGTAGAGGCCGGCGATGAACTGGTCCTGCACGTCGTCGGTCTGGTAGGGGATCGGCGCGGTGTAGCGGCCGGCCGTCGGGTCGCGCGTGTCGAGCGGCGGCGTGGCGCCGTAGCCGTTGAGCGAGCGCCAGCGGATCTTCGTGAGGTCGAGGCCGGCAAGCAGCGTGTGCTCCAGCGCGCCGGTGTCGAACTCGGCCTGGAGCTGGTTGTCGATCGTGTAGGTCGTCATCCGCTCCTCGAAGGAGCCGGCGCTGCTGTCGAGAAGCAGCGGGTCGACGGCGTTCGGCTGGTAGGCGAAGGCCCAGTCGGCGCGCGTCTTCAGCGTCGAGATGCGGGCGTTCTGGCGGAAGACGAAGGTCTCGTTCAGCCGGTGCTCGAACTCGTAGCCGATGCGGCCCTGGTTCTGGACGGAATCGTTGAAGGCCGGGTTGCCGGCGAAGAAGTCGGCGACCTTCCCGGTGACCGGATCCATGTAGTAGGCCGCGGTGCCGCCCGTCTCGATGCGGGAAGCCTCGCCGAGGATGGTGAGGCGCGTATCCTCGTCCGGCTTCCAGGTGAGCGCCGGGGCGAAATAGAGCCGGTCGTCCGGAACGCCGACCTGCTCGGTGTCGGCGCTGCGCGCCAGCCCTGTCAGGCGGTAGTAGACCGGGTCCTCCTCGTTGAGCGGGCCGGAGAGGTCGAACTGGCCCTGGTAGCGGTCGTGGCTGCCGTGCTGCACCTGCACCTCGCGCAACGCCTCCTCGGTCGGGCGCTTGCTGATGAGGTTGTAGAGGCCGCCCGCGCCGGCCGGGCCGTAGAGCGCGGAGGAGGGGCCGCGCAGGATCGAGACGCCCTCGAGGCCGTAGGGCTCCGTCTTGTAGAGCGAGGAGCCGGCGCCGGGCTGGCGCAGGTTGTCGCGGAAGACGCCGTTATAGGTCATGTCGAAGCCGCGCAGCGTGAAGCTGTCGAAGCGCGGGTCGAAGCCGTAGGCGCCGATGCGGGTACCGGGCGTATAGGCGAGCGTCTCCAGCAGGGTCTGCGGATTGCGGTCTTCGAGCTGGTCCTCGGTGACGGAGGAGATCGATTGCGGCGTCCGGACGAAGGGCGTGTCGGTCTTGGCGCCGGTCGCGCTGCTCTTGCCGACATAGCCGTCGGCGGTGATCACGCCGCCGCTGCCGCCGTCGACGACGATGTCCTCCAGGACGGTCGCTTCCTGGTCCTGCGCATGGGCGGCAATGGCGAGAGCGAGAAGGGAGACGCCGGCAAGGGCGAATCGGCGGGAGAGGCTGGAATGTCCGGGCATGCGGTTGCTTTCTGACGGTCACGGAACGAATAACATGACCGTTTTTATCAGGATTCTTGCCGCGGCGGGACGTTACATGACAATTATCCTCATGTTTCCGCCCGTGTTGCAATGCGGCAACAGCGACCCCGTCAGAAGGCCAGCGTGCCGGCGGTGATGGCGAGCACGACGATGGCGAGGAAGATGAGGAGCGCGATCGCGAACAGCACCTTGGCGATCGTCGCGGTGGCGGAGGAGACGCCGGAAAAGCCGAGGAAGCCGGCGACCAGAGATATGACGAAGAAGATAAGGGCCCATTTCAGCATCTGCGCATCCTCCTGCCTCTGACGGGAAGACGCGCGGCACGGGAAAAGGTTCCGGAAAAGGGGCCGGCGGGGACCCGGTCCGCCGGCCCGGAACCGCTCAGCCGTGGGCGATCATGACGTGGCGGACGGCGGTGTAGTCCTCCAGGGCGTAGATCGACATGTCCTTGCCGTAGCCCGACTGCTTGACGCCGCCGTGCGGCATCTCGTTCGTCAGCATGAAATGGGTGTTGATCCAGGTGCAGCCGTATTGCAGGCGGGCGGCGGCCTTCATCGCCCTGGAGATGTCCTTCGTCCAGACGGAGGAGGCAAGGCCGTAGTCGCTGTCGTTCGCCCAGCCGATCACCTCGTCGGCATCGGAGAAGCGGGTGACGGAGACGACCGGGCCGAAGACCTCGCGGCGGACGATCTCGTCCTCCTGGCGCGCGCCGGCGACGACGGTCGGCTGGAAGAAGAAGCCCGCGTCGCTGCCGGCCCGCCCGCCCGCGGTGATCTCGACGTGCCTGAGGTCGGCGGCCCGCTCGACGAAGCTCGCGACGCGGTCGCGCTGGCGCCTGGAGATCAGCGGGCCGATCTCGTTTAAGGTATCGTCGGCGTCGTTGTAGCGGATGGTGGAGACGGCGGCGGAGAGATCGGCGACGAGCTTCTCGTAGATGCCGTCCTCGGCATAGATGCGGCAGGCGGCGGTGCAGTCCTGGCCGGCATTGTAATAGCCGAAGGTGCGCACACCCTGGACGACGGCGTCGAGGTCGGCGTCGTCGTAGACGATGACCGGGGCCTTGCCGCCGAGCTCCAGATGCGTGCGCTTCACCGTCTTGGCGGCGGCGGCGAGCACCTTCTTGCCGGTGGCGACGTCGCCGGTGATCGAGACCATGTTGATCTTCGGGTGGTTGATGATGGCGTTGCCGACCGTCTCGCCGCGGCCGAGCACGATGTTGATCACGCCCTCCGGCAGGATCTCGGAAAGCAGCTTCGCCATCTTCAGCGCGGTGAGCGGCGTCTGCTCGGAGGGCTTGAAGACGACCGTGTTGCCGCCGGCGAGCGCCGGCGCGAGCTTCCAGGCCATCATCATCAGCGGATAGTTCCACGGCGCGATCGAGCCGACGATGCCGACCGGGTCGCGGCGGATCATCGAGGTGTGGCCGGGCAGGTACTCGGCCGCGACCGGTGCGTGCAGGATGCGGATCGCGCCGGCGAAGAAGCGCCAGCAGTCGACGATGGCCGGCAGCTCGTCGTTGCGCGCCGCGTTGATCGGCTTGCCGCAGTTGAGCGATTCCAGCGCGGCGAAGCCGTCGGCGTCCGCCTCGATCGCGTCGGCGATCTTCAGGAGGTAGCCGGAGCGTTCGGCGGGCGTCGTCTGCGACCAGGAGACGAAGGCTCTCTCGGCGGCATCCACCGCCGCATCGATCTGCGCGTGCGAGGCCTCGGGCAGGTCGACGATCTTCTCGCCGGTCTTCGGGTTGAGGATGTGCTCCTCCGTCTCCGTGCCGGTCTCGAAGCGCGCGCCGATCAGCATTTTCGTGTCCATGGCATGTCCTCCGTTGTTGGGCGGAGCGAATGGCGAATAGCGAATAGCGAATAGGGCTTTCGGACAGGTCGGCTGTTTTCTTCCCTATTCGCTATTCGCTACTCCCTATTCGCTCATGTTTCATTTGCCGCCGCCGGCGACCTGGTCGCCGTCGCGGGTGAGGTAGTAGGCGCCGAGGATCGGCAGGAAGGTGACGAGCACCACGACCATGGCGACGACGTTCGTCACCGGCCGCTGGCGCGGGCGCACCAGCTCCTCCAGCATCCAGATCGGCAGGGTCTGCTGCTGGCCGGCGGTGAAGGTCGTCACGATCACCTCGTCGAAGGAGAGCGCGAAGGCGAGCATGCCGCCGGCGAGCAGCGCCGTGCCGATGTTCGGCAGGATGACGTAGCGGAAGGTCTGGAAGCCGTCGGCACCGAGGTCCATCGAGGCTTCGACCAGCGAGCCGGAGACGCGGCGGAAGCGGGCGACCGCGTTGTTGTAGACCACGACGACGCAGAAGGTGGCGTGGCCGAGGATGATCGTCCAGAAGGAGAAGGGGATCTCCGCAAACGAGAAGGCCGAGCGCAGCGCAATCCCGGTGATGATGCCGGGAAGCGCGATCGGCAGGATGACGAGCAGCGAGATCGTCTCCCGGCCGAAGAAGCGCGAGCCGCTGACGGCCGCCGCGCAGAGCGTGCCGAGCACCAGCGCGATCACCGTCGAGATCGCGGCGACGCGCACCGACAGCCCGAGCGCCGCCCACACGTCCGGCCTGTCCCAGGTGACGGCGAACCATTTCAGCGTCAGGCCGGGCGGCGGGAACTGGTAGCTCTTCTCCTCCGTCGTGAAGGCGTAGAGGAAGATCAAGAGGATCGGCAGGTGCATGAAGAGGAGGCCGCAGCCGGCGGCGATCTTCAGGCCGAGGGGCGCGGCGGTGTTCCTGTCAGAGCGCATCGAAGGCCCCCTGTCGCTTGGCCATCCAGAGGTAGAGGCCCATGATGACGATCGGCACGACGGTGAAGGCGGCGGCGAGCGGGATGTTGCCGGCCGTGCCCTGCTGGGCGTAGACCGCCTGGCCGATGAAGAGCCGCGACGAGCCGATGATCTGCGGGATGATGTAGTCGCCGAGCGTCAGCGAGAAGGTGAAGATCGAGCCGGCGATGATGCCGGGCAGCGCCAGCGGGAAGATGACGTGGCGGAAGGTCTGCGCCGGGTTGCCGCCGAGGTCGGCGGAGGCCTCGATCAGGTTGCCGGGCACGCGCTCCAGCGCCGCCTGGATCGGCAGGATCATGAAGGGCATCCAGACGTAGATGAAGACGATGAAGGTGCCGGTATAGCTGATCGACAGCGAGTTGCCGCCGACGACGGGCAGCGACAGCCAGGCGTCGAGCAGCCAGAGGAGATGCAGCTTGGCGAGCGCCCAGGTGACGATGCCCTCCTTGGCGAGGATCAGCTTCCAGGCGTAGACCTTGACGAGATAGCTCGACCAGAGCGGCAGCATGACGCCGAGATAGAAGACGACCTTCCATTTGCCGCGCGCGTAGCGGGCCGCGTAATAGGCGATGGGGAAGGCGATCGCCGCCGAGGCCAGCGTCACCAGCGCCGCCATGACGACGGTGCGCAGGATGATGTCGAAGTTCGAGGGGATGAGGAGCTGCCGGTAGGTCGACAGCGTGAACTCGTAGTTGATGAGCCCCGAAAAGTCGTCGATCGAGAAGAAGCTCTGGAGCAGCAGCGCGAAGAGCGAGCCCAGATAGATGACGCCGAGCCAGAGCAGCGGCGGCGTCAGCATCAGCAGCAGCAGGATCTTCGGGTTGCGCCAGAAGAAGTCGGAGAGCCGGCCGGCCGGTCCCGCGCGCCCTTCGAGGATGGAGCGTTCGGCGAGCGCGCTCATTGCTCACCGTCCATCGGATGCAGGTCCTCGGGCAGGAAGGAGAGGGTGACGGCCTCGCCCGGCGCCGGCACGCCGGCGGCGGCGGGCAGCATGGCGGCGATGCGGTTGCCGGCCGCCTCGACCGTCACGCGGGTCGCGGCGCCGAGGAAGCTCGCGGCGGCGACGGTGCCGGTGAAGCGCTTGCGGCCCGGGCCGTCGCCGAGCGCGATCGCCTCGGGGCGCAGGCTCGCATAGGTTCTCGGAAAGCCGAGCGAGGCGGCGAAGTCGGGCGTCAGCACGTTGGAGGAGCCGACGAAATCGGCCACGAACCGCGTCTTCGGCCGCTTGTAGACCTCCTCCGGCGTGCCGAGCTGCTGGATTTTTCCGTCGTTGAAGACGGCGATGCGGTCGGCCATCGACAGCGCCTCGCCCTGGTCGTGGGTGACGAAGACGAAGGTGATGCCGAGCGACTTCTGCAGCGACTTCAGCTCCTCCTGCATCTGCTCGCGCAGCTTGAGGTCGAGCGCGCCGAGCGGCTCGTCGAGGAGGAGCACGCGCGGCCGGTTGACGAGCGCGCGCGCAAGCGCCACGCGCTGGCGCTGGCCGCCGGAGAGCTGGCCGGGCCGGCGGGCGCCGTAGCCGGGCAGCTTGACCATGGCGAGCGCCTCTTCCGCCGCCTTCAGCCGCTCGGCCCTGGCGACGCCCTTGACCATCAGCCCGTAGGCGACGTTCTCCAGGATCGAGAGGTGCGGGAAGAGGGCGTAGTCCTGGAAGACGGTGTTGACGTTGCGGCGGTAGGGCGGCACGCCCTCGGCCGTCTCGCCGAAGATCTCGATATGGCCGGCGGTCGGCTGCTCGAAGCCGGCCATCAGGCGCAGGCACGTCGTCTTGCCGGAGCCGGACGGCCCGAGCATCGCAAAGAACTCGCCCTCGGCGATGGCGAGATCCACGTCGTCGACGGCCCTGACGGCACCGAAATGGCGGGATACTTGCTGGAACAGGACGGCGGTCATGGGAAGCTCCCGGTTCTGTCTTGGGCGATGGGCACAGGAAAACGGCGCGGTTTCCCCTTCTCCCCGGCGGGGAGAAGGTGGCCCGAAGGGTCGGATGAGGGGGCAGGGCACGCCTTCGGCGTTCCCCCTCATCCCGCTGCCGCGACCTTCTCCCCGCCGGGGAGAAGGGGAAAAAGGCACGGCCCTCATTTCCCACGCGACAATCCCTCAAGGGGGATCAGACGTATGCCGCGTCGTTCAAATCAACGCCCGCCGATCACGCCGATATAGTCCGACACCCAGCGGTGATAGGGCACGCATTCGCCCTGGCTCTCGCACTTGGTCGTGGGCGTGCGCCAGAAGCGGATCTTCTCGAAGTTGTCGAAGCCGTTGGTCGAGCAGCCCTCGTCGGTGAGGAGCGCATTGCCCTTGCAGGCCGCCGGGACCGAGGGGACCGCGCCGAACCAGGCGGCGGCGTCGCCCTGCACCTTCGGCGAGAGCGAATGCTCCATCCACATGTAGGCGCAGTTCGGATGCTGGCTTTCGGCGTGCAGCATGGTCGTGTCCGACCAGCCGGTGACGCCCTCTTCCGGGAAGGTCGAGGCGATCGGCTGGTTCTCGGCCTTCATCAGGTTGACCTGGAAGGGCCAGGAGCCGGAGGCGACGACGCCCTCGTTCTTGAAGTCGTCGATCTGGATCATCGCGTCGTGCCAGTAGCGGCCGACCAGCGCGCGCTGGCCGCGAAGCAGGTCGAGGGCGGCCTTGTACTGGTCCTCGTTGAGCTCGTACGGGTCCTTGATGCCGAGGTCCGGCTTGTGCGCCATCAGGTAGAGCGCGGCGTCGGCGATGTGGATCGGACCGTCATAGGCCTGCACGCGGCCCTTGTTCGACTTGCCGTCCGGCAGCGTCATCTCCTCGAAGACGACCTTCCAGCTCGTCGGCGCCTCGCCCTTGAAGGCCTCGGTGTTGTACATCAGCACGTTCGGCCCCCAGAGATAGGGCGTGCCGTAGTGGACGCCGCCCACCGTGTGCCAGGGCGCGTTCTGCAGGCGCTCGTCGACGGTCTTCCAGCTCGGGATGAGGTCGGTGTTGATCGGCTGGACGCGCTTGCCCGCGACGAGGCGCAGCGAGGCGTCGCCGGAGGCGGTGACGAGGTCGAAGCCGCCCTCGTTCATCAGCGCCACCATCTCGTCGGACGTGGCGGCGGTCTTCACCGTCACCTTGCAGCTCGTCTTCTCCTCGAACGCGGTGACCCAGTCGTAGGCCTTGTCCGTCTCGCCGCGCTCGATGTAGCCGGCCCAGGCGACGATCGAGACCTCGCCCTCGCCGGGGCCGAGCTCCTTCAGCGGCTCCTGGGCGATGGCGGCGGTGGCGAAGGCGAGCGAAAGGGTCAGCGCGGTGCAGGAATGCAGGGTTCGCTTCATGTCAGTCTCCCGGTTGATCCGCTTGTCTGCGGTATTGTTCCCGGAGGAGAAGGTGCCGCGATTTCGCCGCTTTCGCAAATCCATTAATCAGAAAGACGATATCGGAAAAACCGAATCCGCGGGCTTTCGCTACCGCCCGCGCCCGCTGCGCAGCGCCTCCGCCAGCCCGACGAAGTCGCGCGCGGCCTGCGGCAGGCTGGAGCCCTTGCGCCAGACCATGCCGACCTGCACAACCGGCAGGGCGCCGGAGACGTCGCGGCTCTCGATGCGGTCGCCTTCGAGCGACCACGGCCGGTAGACGAGGTCGGGGAGCAGCGCGATGCCCGCGCCGGTCGCCACCAGGCTGCGCACGGCTTCCACCGAGCGGGTGCGGAAGGCGACGTGCGGGCGGGCGCCGAGTGCTGAAAGCAGCTTTCCCGTGTTCTCCTCGATCTCGTCCACCGTCAGCATGATCAGCGGCTCCCGGGTGATGTCGTCGATGGAGATGATGTCGGCCGAGACCAGCGGATGGCCGAGCGGCAGCCAGAGGCGATAGGGCGAGGTTTCGAGGATTTCCGCCTGCAGCGCCATGCGGTCGCGCAGGTTCGAGATGACCATGACGGCGACGTCGAGCTCGCCGCCGACGAGCAGGTGCTCCAGATAGGAGCCGTTGTCCTCGATGGCGCTGACCTCGATGCCGGGGAAGGCGCGGCGGTAGCGCGAGAGCAGGTCGGAAAGCACGTAGCCGGCGACGAGCGAGGTGACGCCGAGGTTGAGCTGGCCCTTCTCCGCCGTCCGGTCGTCGGCGAAGGAACGGCGGGCGTCGGAGACGCTGGCGAGGATCTTCGTCGCGTGGCGCAGGAACTGGTGGCCGTTGTGCGTGGTGGTGAGCCCGCGCGGGTGGCGCTCGAAGAGCTCGACGCCGAGGTCGCTTTCAAGCTCCTTGATCGCCTCGGTGATCGAGGATTGCGAGATCGACAGGTGATGCGCCGCCCGCGTCACGGACCCCTGTTCCGCGACGGCGACGAAATACTGCAGCTGCCTGAGGGTGAACGCCATGGCGCGACTTAACAGGGCGGCGCGCGCCGAGGCAAGCGCCGAAAATTCGCCGGGGAAAACCGCGCGCCGCGTCGGCGGCGCGGTGCGGCATGCTATGATCGGCCGCACCACCGGGAATGAAGGGAGGAGCCGAATGCTCCGCAAGACGCCATGACCGAACGCCCGATGCCGAGCGAGGCGGGGATCCTCGCCTTCCTGAAGCGCTGCGAGGATTTCTATCCGGCCGACGCCGTCTCGGCCGACATCGCCCGGCAGCGGCGCTGGTACGACGCGCTCTGCGCCGCCTTCGACGCGGCCGCGCCCGCCGGCATGGCGAAGGAGGACGCCCTGGTGGCGGAGCGCATCCCCGTGCGCCGCTACCGGCCCGCGGCCGCCAGCGCCCGCGCGCGCGTCCTCTACATCCACGGCGGCGGCTTCGTCGTCGGCTCGCTCGACAGCCACGACGCGATCTGCGCGGAGCTCGCCGAGGCGGCGGGCGCCGAGCTCGTCTCGGTCGACTACCGCCTGTCGCCGGAGCATGTCTGGCCCGCCGCCTTCGACGATTGCTGGGCGGTGCTGGTCGATCTCCTGCTCGACGGCCGGCCGCTGGTCGTCGCCGGCGACAGCGCCGGCGGCAACCTCGCCGCCGGCATCGTGCTCAAGGCGCGCGACGCGGGTCTTACGGGCATCGTCGGGCAGGCGCTCGTCTATCCGGCGCTCGGCGGCGACCTCGTCTCCGGCTCCTACGTGGAGATGGCCGACGCGCCCGGGCTGTCGACGGCCGACGTCGCCTGGTACCGCGATGTCTACAAGGCGCCGGCCGGCGACGCGCATGCCTTCCCGCTCGGTGCGGAAGACCTCGCCGGCCTGCCGCCCGCCTTCGTCACCGCCGCCCGCTTCGATCCGCTGCGCGACGACGCGCGCGCCTATGCCGCGCGGCTGGCGCTCGCCGGCGTCTCGGTGGAATTCCGCGAGGAGCCGCAGATGGTGCACGCCTGGCTGCGCGCCCGCTTCATGAGCGAGGGGGCGGCCGCCGGCTTTGCGGCGCTCTGCAATGCCGTCGCCCGGATGGCCGCGTCGTGAGCGGCGGCACCGATCTCGACGCGCTGCTCGCTTCCATGGAGCCGGCGCTGGCGGACGGCGTCTTCGTCTTTGCGAGCGTGCCGGCGGACGATCTCCCGGTCTCTCCGATGCGCGAGGCCATCGGCTTCTTTCGGGAGGCGGAGGGCGTGACGCTGATCCTGCCGGCGGACGCGGCCGAGGGGCTTGCGATAAGCCCGCCGATGCGGCTGATCACGCTCACCGTCCATTCCTCGCTGGAGGCCGTCGGGCTCACGGCCGCCTTCGCGACCGCCTTGACCGGGGCGGGTATCAGCGCCAACGTGGTGGCCGGTTTCTACCACGACCACATCTTCGTGCCCGAGCGCGAGGCCATCCGGGCACTGGAGGTCCTGAGGGCGCTGTCGCTCGAACGGAGGAGGACGGCATGAAACGGTTCCTGCATCTTTCCGGCCTGCTCGCCGCATTCGGCCTCCCGCCGGCCGGAGCGGCGGAGACGGCCGCCCCCATTCCCGCCTGCGCGCTAACCGGCGCGCAGAGCGTCTTCATCGGCGGCGCGCCGGCGCTCAGGCTCTCCGACGTCGTCAACTGCCCGCCAGAGCTCTACGAGATCGTGCCGAGCATCATGATCGAGGGTCAGCCGCTGGTGAAGTTCCGCAGCGGCGCCGGCGAGACGGGCAATTGCGTCGCGCGCGGCGACGACACGGTAGTCGCGGAGGGCGAGGCGGCAAGCCGGCTCGGAGACGTGCGCTGCACGCAGGAGTGAGGGTGAGGCGCGGCATCGTCGGCGCGTCGAGGCCCGGCCCGCTCGCGGAGACTGCCCCTCATCCCGCTGCCGCGCCCTTCTCCCCGCAAGCGGGGAGAAGGGGTATGCCGCGCCGTTTTCCGAAGAAAGCCGTCGCCGCTCGTTTCCTTCTCCCTGCTTGCGGGGAGAAGGTGCCGGCAGGCGGACGAGGGGCATCTTCGCCCCTCGGCTGCGCAGGGCACCCCCACCTCTCCTTTGATGAGGAGACCGCCGCGAAGCGGCGGGTGAGGGTGAGCCGCGGACGCTGAGCTTGCCGCTTCACCCCACCGTCGAGGCCCGGTCCCTCGCGGAGGCTGCCCCTCATCCCGCTGCCGCGACCTTCTCCCCGCAAGCGGGGAGAAGGGGTATGCCGGGCCGTTTTCCGAAGGAAGCCGTCGCCGCTCGTTTCCTTCTCCCCGCTTGCGGGGAGAAGGTGCCGGCAGGCGGATGAGGGGCATCTTCGCTCCTCGGTTGCGTGGGGCACCCCATCTCCCCTTGATGGAGGCGGTCGCCGCGCAGCGGCGGGCGGGGGATGCGTATGCCGCTTCACTCCACCCCCCGGAGCTCCGCTCCGATCTTCCCCATCGAGGGGAGGGTAAGGCGCCTCAGTTGCCCGCGCTCTCCATCCGCCGGGTTTCCAGCACCCGTTCCAGCCAACCGATCTCCATTTCCGGCACCGACTTCAGCAGCAGGTCGGTATAGTCGTCGAAGGGCGGCGACAGCACCTTCGACTTCGGGCCGAAGCGCACCAGCCGGCCGCGGTGCATCACCGCGACGCTGTCGGCGATGGCGCGGACGATGGCGATGTCGTGGGTGATGAAGACATAGGAGACCTGCGTCTCCTCCTGCAGCTTGTGGAGGAGATTGAGGATGCCCTCCGCCACCAGCGGGTCGAGCGCGGAGGTCGGCTCGTCGCAGAGGATGAGCTCGGGCGAGGCCGCAAGAGCGCGGGCGATCGCCACCCGCTGCTTCTGGCCGCCGGAAAGCTCGGCCGGGTAGCGGTCGGCGAAGCGGCCGCCCATCTCGATCTGCTCCAGGAGCTCCTTCACCCGGGCGGTCTTCTTCTCGCCGCGCAGGCCGTAGTAGAAGGTGAGCGGCCGGCCGATGATGTCGCGCACCGTCTGGCGCGGGTTCATCGCCGTGTCGGCCATCTGGTAGATCATCTGGATGCGGCGCAGCTCGTCGTTGCTGCGGCCCTTCAGCGCCTTCGGCAGCGGCTTGCCGTCGAAGGTGATCCTGCCCTCCTGCGGCGGCAGCAGGCCGGTGATGACGCGGGCGAGCGTCGACTTGCCCGAGCCGGATTCGCCCACCACCGCGAGCGTCTGGCCCTTCGGCAGGTGCAGCGAGACGTCCTGCAGCACCCGCAGCATGCCGTAGCCGGCCGTGACGTTCTCGACCCTGAGGAGCGCGCCCGACTGGTCGGCGGCCTCCTCGCGCTTGGTGCCGCGCACGTTGACGAGCGCCCGGGTGTAGTCCTCGCGCGGCGCCTCGATGATCTGCTTCACCGGGCCGTATTCCACCATCTTGCCGTGGCGCAGCACGAGGATGTCGTCGGTGATCTGCGCGACCACGGCGAGGTCGTGGGTGATGTAGAGAGCGGCCGTATGCGTCTCCTCGATGGCGTGCTTGATCGCGGCGAGCACGTCGATCTGCGTCGTCACGTCGAGCGCCGTCGTCGGCTCGTCGAAGACGATCAGCTCGGGGTTCGGGCAGAGCGCCATGGCGGTCATGGCGCGCTGGAGCTGGCCGCCCGAGACCTGGTGCGGGTAGCGCTGCCCGAACGTCTCCGGGTTCGGCAGGCCGAGCACGCCGAAGAGGTGGACGGCGCGCTTCTCCGCTTCCGCGCGGCTCATGATGCCGTGCTTCAGCGAGGCCTCGATCACCTGCTCGCCGAGCCGGTGGGCCGGGTTGAAGGCGGCCGCCGCCGACTGCGCGACGTAGCAGACCTTGCAGCCCCGCACCTTGCGGATGCCGGCCGGCGAGAGCTTCAGGATGTCCTCGCCGTCGAGCAGCACCTCGCCGCCGGTGATCCTGACCCCGCCGCGCCCGTAGGCGAGCGAGGTGAGGCCGATGGTCGACTTGCCGGCGCCGGATTCGCCGATGAGGCCGAGCACCTTGCCCTTCTCGACGTCGAAGGAGACGCCCTCGACGAGGGTGACGGTGCGCGGCGGCTCGCCCGGCGGATAGCTCGTCGCCTCTATCTTCAGGTTCTTGACGGAAAGAAGGCTAGCCATCGCCGCGCCCTCCCTTCAGGCTGGAGGTGCGTTTCATCAGCCAGTCGACGACGAGGTTGACGCAGATGGCGAGGCCGGCGATCGCGCCGCCCGGGATGAGGGCGGCGGAGATGCCGAAGATGATCCCGTCCTTGTTGTCCTTGACCATGCCGCCCCAGTCGGCCGCCGGCGGCTGGATGCCGAGGCCGAGGAAGGAGAGGGTCGACAGGAACAGGATCGAGAAGGCGAAGCGCAGGCCGAACTCGGCAAGCAGCGGCGAGAGCGTGTTGGGCAGGATCTCGCGGAAGATGATCCAGCCCGTGCCTTCGCCGCGAAGCCGCGCGGCTTCCACGAATTCCATCACCGCCACGTCGAGCGCGACGGCCCGGCCGATGCGGTAGACGCGCGTCGAGTCGAGCACGGCCATGACGAGGATGAGGATCCACAGCTGCTGCGGCAGCACCGCCAGCACGACGAGGGCGAAGATCAGCGTCGGGATCGCCATCATCAGGTCGTTGAAGCGCGAGAACACCTGGTCGACGAAGCCGCCCGTCACCGCCGCCGTGAAGGAGAGCAGCATGCCGAGCGAGAAGGACAGGATCGTCGCGGCGAGCGCCACGAAGATCGTCGTGCGTGCGCCGAAGATCAGCCGCGAGAACAGGTCGCGGCCGAGATTGTCGGTGCCGAGCAGGTGCTCGCCGCCCATCGGCTGCCAGATGGCGCCGACGATCTGGCTTTCGCCGTAGGGGGCGAGAAGCGGGGCGAAGAGGGCGCAGATGACGGAGAGCGCGATGCCCGCCATGCCGATCCATGCGCTGATGGGGATGGTGGACAGTCTCATCGCGGATGCCTCAATCTCGGGTTCGCGACGATCGCGATGATGTCGGCGACCATGTTGAGGAAGATGTAGAAGGCGGCGAAGATCAGGCCGCAGGCCTGCACCACCGGCATGTCGCGCACCGTCACGGCGTCGACCATGTACTGGCCCATGCCGGGATAGACGAAGACCACCTCGACCACGACGACGCCGACGACGAGATAGGCGAGGTTGAGGGCGATGACGTTGACGACCGGCGCCACGGCATTGGGGGCCGCGTGCCTGGCGATGATGCGCAGGCCTGAGAGGCCCTTGAGCTCCGCCGTCTCGACATAGGCCGAGGACATGACGTTGAGGATCGCCGCCCGCGTCATGCGCATCATGTGGGCGAGCACGACGAGGACGAGGGTGGCGGTCGGCAGCGCGATGGCCGAGAGCCTTTGGCCGAAGGTCATCGAATCGTAGACCGTCGCCGGGAAGGTGGCGACGCCGAGCTGCACGGCGAAGAACAGGATCAGCAGGTAGCCGACGAAGAATTCCGGCAGCGAGATCGCCGCAAGCGAGATCACGTTGATGATCTTGTCCGGCAGGCGGTTCCTGTACTGCACCGCCAGCATGCCGAGGCCGACGGCGAGCGGCACGGAGATGGCGGCGGCGAAGAAGGCGAGGAACAGCGAGTTGCCGAGCCGCTTGCCGATCTGCTCGCTCACCGACTGCTTGGAGGCCCAGGACCTGCCGAAATCGCCCTGGAGCGCGCCGCCCAGCCATTCGAAGTAGCGTGTGGCGGCCGGCCGGTCGAGGCCGAGGTCCTTGCGGATGTTCTCGACCGCCTGCGGCGTCGCCGACTGGCCGAGATAGGTCGAGGCGAAATCGCCGGGAAGCGCTTCCACGCCCCCGAAGATCATCAGGGACACGGCGAAGAGCAGCATGACGCTGAGCGCGAGACGCTGGATGACGAGGGCCGCCAGCGGGCTCTTCTTCTTGAAGCCCGCCCAGGCCGAAGGCTTGCCTTCGCTGCCCGGGGAGCCCGCTCCAGTGGACGCAATCGACCCGGCGGCGCCGGACGGCTGCAAGGCTTCGCCTGCAACCGCCGCCGTCGTCAGTTCCGGACCGTGCGCCGGTCCGCCCGCCGCCATCAGGCGTCGAGCCACACGCGGGTTGCGACGTAGCCGTTCGACATGTCGTTGCCGATGTCGTGGACGTAGCCCTTCACGTTCTTGCCGCAGGCGTTCACGAAGTCGTTGAACATCGGCAGGATCAGGCCGCCCTCGTCGCGCACCATCATCGCCATCGTGCGGTACATGTCCTTGCGCTTGGCCTCGTCCAGCTCGGAGCGGGCCTCGAGCAGGAGCTTGTCGAAGTCCTCGCGCAGGAAACGGGTGTCGTTCCAGTCCGCCGTCGAGAGATAGGCGGTGGAATACATCTGGTCCTGCGTCGGCCGGCCGCCCCAGTAGGAGGTGGAGAAGGGCTGGACGTTCCAGACGTTCGACCAGTAGCCGTCGCCGGGCTCGCGCTTGACCTCGATCTCGATGCCGGCCTTCTTGGCGCTCTCCTGGTAGAGCACGGCGGCGTCGACGGCGCCCGGGAAGGCGACGTCGGAGGTGCGCAGCAGCACCGAGCCGCTGTGGCCGGACTTCTTGTAGTGGAAGGCCGCCTTGTCCGGATCGTAGGCGCGCTGCTCGATGCCTTCCGGGAAGAGCGCGTAGGTCTCGTTGATCGGGAAGTCGTTGCCGATCTTGCCGTAGCCGCCGAGCACCTTGTCGAGCATCGTCTCGCGGTCCATCGCGTATTTCAGCGCGAGGCGCAGGTCGACGTTGTCGAAGGGCGCGGTGTTGCAATGCATGATGAAGACGTAGTGGCCGCGGCCGGAGGTCGAGAGGATCTCGACAGTCGGCGCGCGCTTCAAGAGGTCCACGGTCTTCGGGTCGACGCGGTTGATGTAGTGCACCTGGCCGGAGGAGAGCGCGGCGATGCGGGCGGTCGCGTCGTTCATCGCGATCATCTCGACAGAGTCGACGAAGCCGCGGTCCTGGCGCCAGTCGTCCTGGTTGCGCTCGAAGGTGGCGCGCACGCCCGGCTCGAAGCTCGTCACCTTGTAGGGACCGGTGCCGATCATCGCGTCGGGATTGTCGAGGCCGCCGTTCGGCTGGATGACGAGGTGGTAGTCGGTCAGAAGCAGCGGCAGGTCGGCATTGCCCTCGGTCAGCACGAGGACCAGCTTGTCGCCGTCGGCGCGGATCTCCTTGATCGACTTCATGACGCCGAGCGCGCCGGATTCCGACTTCTCGTCGGTGTGGCGCTGCAGCGTCTTGATGACGTCGTCGACGGTCAGCTCCTTGCCGTCGTGGAACTTCACGCCCTTGCGGATGGTGAAGGTCCAGGTCGCGGCGTCGGCGGACGGCTCCCAGGATTCGGCGAGTGCCGGCACCGGCTGGCCGGTCAGCGGCTCGGATTCGACGAGCATGTCGCCCCAGTTGCGGCCGACGACGAACATAAACTGCGAGAGCGCCTTGGCGGGATCGCGCGAGTCGGTGGCCGACGCGCCCTCGAGGCCGAGCTTCAGGTGGCCGCCGCGCTTCGGTTCCTGCGCCCTGGCGGCGGTCTCGAACATGGTGCCGGCGACGGCGAGCGTGATGCCGAAGGCGGCCGCGCGGCCCATGAACTCGCGGCGGCTCATGCGGCCGAGCGCGACCTCTGTGGTGAGATATTTGGTGTAATCAGTCATTCCCCTGTTCCCTTTACTGGCCCTTGAGTGGGCAATTGTCGTTATGGTTGGCAGAATTTCCGGTTTTGGCCGCCGTGGCAACCTCTTGACCGACATTTATGCCGGCCGCGGCTCGATTCCTCCCGTCGCGTCCTCCTTTCCGTCCCCGCTCAGCGGCCCTTCCAGACCGGGTCGCGCTTCTCCGCGAAGGCGCGCGCGCCCTCCAGTTGGTCCTCGCTTGAATAGAGCACGTCCACCGTGCGGAACTGCCGGCGGGTGATGCGGTTCATCGTCGTCTGGAACGTCTCGCCCTCGGCGGCGCGCACGACCTCCTTGATCGCGGCGTAGACGAGCGGCGGGCCGCTTTCGAGGAGCCGCGCCAGCTCCCAGGCGCGTTCCATCAGCCTGTCCGCCGGGAGGATCTCGTTGACGAAGCCCCAGCGATGCGCCTCCGCGACGTCGAGCCAGCGGCCGGTGAGCAGCATGTCCATGGCGATGTGATAGGGGATGCGCTTCGGCAGCTTGATCGAGGCGGCGTCGGCCACCGTGCCGGAGCGGATCTCCGGCAGCGCGAAGGTCGCGTGCTCGGCGGCGAGGATGAGGTCGGTGGAGAGCGCGATCTCCAGCCCGCCGCCGCAGCAGATGCCGTTGACGGCGCAGATGATCGGCTTGTTGAGGTCGCGCAGCTCCTGCATGCCGCCGAAGCCGCCGACCCCGTAGTCGCCGTCGACCGCGTCGCCGGCGGCGGCCGCCTTGAGATCCCAGCCGGGACAAAAGAACTTCTCGCCCGCGCCGGTGACGATGGCGACGCGCAGCGTGTCGTCGTCACGGAAATCGCGGAAGACCTCGCCCATGATGCGGCTCGTCGCAAGGTCGATGGCGTTCGCCTTGGGACGGTCGATGGTGACTTCGAGGATGCCGCCTTCGCGGCGCTGGCGGATCGGTCCGGACATGGGCTCACTTCCTCAGACGGATCAGTGCATCGGCGGCGACGACGCCGTCGCCCTCCGGCAGCACCATTATGGGATTAACGTCAAGTTCTTCGACAATTGAAGCGTTTGAAACGACATAGGATGCCGCCGATGCGACGGCGGCGACGAGCGCGTCCATGTCGCCCTTCGCTCCGCCGCGATAGCCGGCGAGCAGCTTCGCCACCTTGAGGCCCGAGACCGCCGCGCGGATCGACGCCTCGTCCGTCGGCAGCGTCAGGATGGCGGAATCCTCCAGCAGCTCAACGAGGATGCCGCCGGCGCCGACGGTCAGGACGGGGCCGGCGACCGGATCGCGCATCGCCCCGACGATCAGCTCGGCGACCGGCCTTCCCACCATGCGCTCCACGAGGAAGCCCGAGGCGACGCCAGCCATGGCTTCCGCCGCGTCGAGCACGGCCCGGCGGCTCGCAAGGTTGAGCTTCACCGCGCCGGCTTCCGTCTTGTGGGCGACGCCGAGGCCCTTCAGCACCACCGGGAAGCCGAGTCTTTCCGCCGCGTCGGCGGCGGCCTCGGCGGTTTCGGCGGTCATCCCTTCCGGCACCGGCAGGCCGTGGGCGGCAAGCGCCCGCTTGGCCTCGTGCTCGGTGAGCGTGACGGGCCCGCCCTCCGCCGCTGCCGCCTTGAGGAGGGGGGCGGGCGCGGGCCTCGCCCAGGCCTCGCCGATGGCGGCCGCCGTCTCCGCGGCGGCCAGCGCCTCCTCGATGCCGAGGAAGGGCACGACGCCCTCCGCCATCAGGGCGTCGGCGGTCTCTTCCGGCATGTTCTCGGCCATGCTGGCAACGATGCCGGCCTTCGCGCCGGTCACTTTCGCGGCGTCGACGAGGGCGTGGCAGGTGGTCAGCCAGTCGGTCGCGTCGCAGCGGTCGAGGCGGGGGAAGTCGAGCACGACGAGGTTCAGCGCATAGCCGCCCCGCAGCATCGTCGTGAAGGCGTCGGCGAGCTTCTCGCGGTTGCCCCAGACGAAGGTGTGGTAGTCGAGCGGGTTGGCGAGCGTCACCATCTGGCCGAGCGTGTCGCGCAACGGCCGGCGCTGTTCGTCCCTCAGCGCGCGGTAGACGATCTTCCGCCTGACGCCGGCATCCGCCATCAGCGAGGCCTCGCCGCCCGAGCAGCTCATCGAGGAGATGTCGCGGCTCTCAAGGGGGCCTGCGACATGCAGCAGCTTCAGCGTCTCGAGCAGTTCCGGCAGCGTCTCCACCCGGCCGATGCCGAGGCGGGCAAGCAGCGCCGAGGAGACGGCGTCGTTGCCGGCGAGCGAGGCGGTGTGCGAGACGGTCGCGAGCTGCGCCTGTTCCGACTTGCCGACCTTCAGCACCACGACGGGCTTCTTCAGCGCGCGGGCGCGAAGACCGAGGCGTTCCAGCGATTCGAGGCTGTCGAAGCCCTCGACATGCAGGCCGACGGCGGTGACGCGCGGGTCCTCCAGCGCCGTCAGCGCAAGGTCGGCGAGGCCGGTCTGCGCCTGGTTGCCGGCCGTCAGAATATAGGCGAGCGGCAGGCCGCGCCGCTGCATCGAGACGTTGCAGGCGATGTTGGAGGACTGGGTGAGCACGGCGACGCCGCGCTCCGTGCGGACCATGCCGTGCTGGTCCGGCCAGAGCAGGGCGCCGTCCAGCATGTTGATGAAGCCGTAGCAGTTCGGCCCGAGGATCGGCATGTCGCCGGCAGCCTCCACCAGCGCGGCCTGCAGGTCGTCGCCGTCGGCAAGCTCGCTCACCGCCTCGCGGAAGCCCGACGCGTAGCAGACCGCGCCGCCGGCGCCGCGCGCGGAAAGCGCGCGGATGATCTCGACGGTGAGCCCACGGTTGACGCCGACGAAGGAGGCGTCGGGGGCGGCCGGCAGGTCGGCGACGGAGCGGTAGCACTTGCGGCCGAGGATTTCTTCCTCGCGCGGATGCACCGGCCAGATCTCGCCGGCAAAGCCCATCTTGTCGCATTGCTCGACGACGCGCCGCGCTTCCTTGCCGCCGAAGACGGCGATGGATCTCGGGCGGATGAGACGGTCGAGGGGGCGGGTCATGCGGATACCCCCCTCTGCCCTGCCGGGCATCTCTCCCTCAAGACAGGGCAATCTCCTCCGGAATCATGAGAGTGTCTCCTTCCCCTTCTCCCCGGCGGGGAGAAGGTCGCGGCAGCGGGATGAGGAGGTGAGCGAAGCGAAATACGGCGCGCTTGCCCCCTCATCCGACCCTTCGGGTCACCTTCTCCTTCTCCCCGGCGGGGAGAAGGGGAAAACGGCAGCGTTGCGTCATCTGCGATAGCCCTGCCCCCGAGGGGGAGATGCCCGGCAGGGCAGAGGGGGGTAGCGCCGGTTCCCATCCTCATGCCCCCAGCGGCCGCAGCAGGTCGCGGCTGATGATGTGGCGCTGGATCTCCGAGGTGCCGTCCCAGATACGCTCGACGCGCGCGTCGCGCCAGAAGCGGGCGAGCGGCAGGTCGTCCATCAGGCCCATGCCGCCGAAAATCTGGATCGCCTCGTCGGTGACGCGGGCGAGCATTTCCGTGGCGAAGACTTTTGCCGAGGCGATCTCGCGGTTCGCGGGAAGACCCTGGTCGAGCCGCCAGGCGGCGGACAGCGTCAAGAGGTCGGCGGCGTCGATCTCGGTGATCATGTCGGCGAGCTTGAAGGAGACGCCCTGGTTGGCGCCGATCGGCTTGCCGAACTGTTTTCGCTCCGCCGCGTAATTCAGCGCGTAGTCGAAGGCGCGCCGCGCCCGGCCGACGGAGGTGGCGGCGACGGTGAGCCGCGTGGCGTAGAGCCAGTCGTTGGCGATGTCGAAGCCCTTGTGCAGCTCGCCGAGGATCTGGGAGGAGGGGAGCCGGCAATCGTCGAAGGAGAGGATGCAGTTCTTGTAGCCGCGGTGCGAGACGGAATTGTAGCCCTCGCGGATCGTGAAGCCCGGCGTGCCGCGGTCGACGAGGAAGCAGGTGATCAGCTTCTTCTTCCCGCGCGGCGTCTCCTCCTCGCCGGTGGCGATGAAGACGATGACGAAATCGGCGATGTCGGCGTGGCTGATGAAGTGCTTGGTGCCGTTGACGACCCAGTCGTCGCCGTCCTTTCGCGCGAAGCATTTCATGCCGCGCACGTCGGAGCCGGCGTCGGGCTCGGTCATGGCGAGCGCGTCGAACCGCTCGCCGCGGACGGCGGGCAGCAGGTAGCGCTCGCGCTGCTCGCCCTCGCAGGCCATCAGGATGCCGGAGGGGCGGCCGAAGAAGACGGTGAGCGCCATCGAGCCGCGGCCGAGCTCGCGCTCGACCAGCGTGAAGGACGTGTGGTCGAGCCCGGCGCCGCCGACCTCCTCGGGGAAGTTGCAGGCGAAGAAGCCGAGCTCCCTGCATTTCCGCGCGATCTCGCGGCCGAGCTCCGGCGGCACATGGCCGGTGCGTTCGACCTCGTTCTCGTGCGGATAGATTTCCGTCTCGACGAAGGCGCGGACCGTGTCCACGATCATCTGCTGTTCGTCGGTCAATCCGAAATTCATCGATGGCTCCTCCCGTTTCTCATTGCCCCTCAACCGGCTGCCGCCACCTCTCCCCGCAGGCGGGGAGAAGGGATATGCCGCGCCGGTTTCCTCCATCCCGCACCCTGCGTTTGGCAGGTCCCCTCTCCCCGCTTGCGGGGAGAGGGTTAGGGTGAGGGGCCGCTTCCGTTCAGCCTTCGCTGTGTTTTTTCTGCCCCACGCTGCGCCCCGCCCCCTCCGGCAGCGGCAGTTTCGTATGCGCTTCCGCGATCGGCGCGATCCTCGCCAGCACCTCGGCCGGTGCGGAGACGCTCTTCCCAGCCTTGCTGTCCACATGCAGCATCATCTGCTCCGCCGTGGCGATGACCTCACCGGTCGCCGCGTCGTGAATGCGGGTGAAGAAGTGCAGGCGCTTGTCGTCGGAGGCGAGAAGCTGGAGCGTCGTGTAGAGTGCCTGCCCGAGCTTCGCCTCGCCGAGATGGCGGATGTGGGTCTCCACCGTGTAGTAGCTGTGGCCGGCCTCGACATAGGCGAAGTCGACGCCGATCAGGCGGAGCAGCGCGTCAGACGTGTCGCCGAAGAGCTGGAGATAGCGGTGCTCGGTCATGTGGCCGTTGTAGTCGACCCAGGCGGCGTTGACCCTGGTGTCGACGAGGCGGAGCGGCCCGGCCGCGGAGACGTCGACCTTCGCCTTGCCGGCCTTCGCCCAGAGCCCTTCCTCGAATTCGGCGAGCAGCTTGCCGGCACCCCAGCCGCGGCCGTCGTCGCCGGCCTTCAGCGCGTGCATGATGCCGACGAGGTTCTGGTCGCGGATGCGCTCCAGCTCGCGGATGCCGCGCGCGCCGGACTGGGCGTCGGACTGCTCGGCGATCTTCTCCACCAGCGCGTTGTTGAGGTCGACGACGTTGGTGAGCTTCGTCCAGGGCCAGGAGAGGCAGGGGCCGAACTGGGCGAGGAAGTGGCGCATGCCGGCCTCGCCGCCGGCAATGCGGTAGGTCTCGAACATGCCCATCTGCGCCCAGCGCAGGCCGAAGGAATAGCGGATGACGTCGTCCAGCGTCTCGGTGTCGCAGATGTCGTCCTTGATGAGCCAGAGACCCTCGCGCCAGACGGCCTCCAGCAGGCGATCGCCGACGAAGGCCTCGATCTCCTTGTTGATGATCACGCCCTTCATGCCGATGGGGGCGAGCTTGGCCTTGGCCTCCTCCAGCACGGCGCGCGACGTCTTCTCGCCGCCGACGAGCTCGGCGAGCGGCAGGAGATAGACCGGGTTGTAGGGATGTGCGACGAACAGGCGCTCGGGATGCTTCATGTCGCGCTGCAGGTCGCTCGGCATCAGGCCGGAGGTGGAGGAGCCGATCAGCGCCTTGGGGTCGGCGGCGGCGGCGATCGCGGTGATGACGCCGCGCTTCAGCTCCAGCCGCTCGGGCACGCTTTCCTGAATCCAGTCAACGCCTTCGACGGCCTCTTCGAGGCTCTTGCAGAAGATGAGCTTTCCCTTCGGCGGCAGGGGCGCCATGGTCAGCATGCCGTAGGCGCGCTCGGCGTTCGCCATGACCTCGCCGATGATGCGCTCGGCCTGCGGATGCGGGTCGAAGATGTTGACATCGATGCCGGCGAGCGCGAAGCGGGCCGCCCAGGCCCCGCCGATGACGCCGCCGCCGATGCAGGCGGCCTTGGTGATACTGGTCATTGTGGTTCCCCTGTCATTCTTCCATGGCGTCTCCGCCCCCTCATCCGCCTGCCGGCACCTTCTCCCCGGTGGGGAGAAGGGGACTTGCAGCGCCGCCGGTATTCCCTTCTCCCCACCGGGGAGAAGGTGCCCGAAGGGCGGATGAAGGGGCTTTGCTCAGCGCTTCGTCAGCTTCAATTTCTCGCGCACCTCGGCCGGGCCGATGACGCGGGCGCCCATGTTCTCGACGATGGAGACGGCCTTCTCGACGAGCTGCGCGTTTGTGGCGAGCTGGCCCTTGGCGATGTAGAGGTTGTCCTCCAGCCCGACGCGGACGTTGCCGCCGGCGAGCACGGCGGCCGCCGGGTAGGCCATGGCGTTGCGGCCGATGGAGAAGGCGGAGAAGGTCCAGTTCGCCGGCACGTTGTTGACCATCGCCATGTAGGTGTTGAGATCGTCCGGCGCGCCCCACGGGATGCCCATGCAGAGCTGGATGAGGACCGGGTCCTCGATGATGCCTTCCTCGGCGAGCTGCTTGGCGAACCAGAGATGACCGGTGTCGAAGGCCTCGATCTCGGGGCGGACGCCGAGCTCGGTCATCTTGCGCGCCATGGCGCGCAGCATCGACGGCGTGTTGGTCATCACGTAGTCGCCGAGCGAGAAGTTCATCGTGCCGCAGTCGAGCGTACAGATCTCCGGAAGGCACTCGGCGACATGGGAGACGCGCTCGGTGGCGCCGGCCATGTCGGTGCCCTCGGGCTTCAGCGGCAGCGGGCTCTCGACGTCGCCGAAGATCATGTCGCCGCCCATGCCGGCCGTCAGGTTCAAGACGACGTCGACCTCCGCCTGGCGGATGCGGTCGGTCACCTCCCTGTAGAGATCGTTGCGGCGGCTCGGCGCCCCGGTCTCGGGATCGCGGACGTGGCAGTGGACGATCGCCGCGCCGGCCTTGGCCGCGTCGATCGCCGCCTCGGCGATCGCCTTGGGCGAGCGCGGCACATGCGGCGACTTGCCGGCGGTGTCACCGGAGCCGGTGACGGCGCAGGTGATGAAGACGTCGCGGTTCATGGCTAGCGGCATGGGTTCCTCCCGAATTCCAGTCGCCCCATTACGGACCACGGCGGCGCGGCGTGCTTTCACTTTTCGGCACTATCCTTGACAATTCAGGCGGCCGACGCGCATGCTCCCGCCATGCTCGACCCGTCCTCCGAAAGCCTCGACATCGACATCCTGGTGCTGCCGGAGACGAACCTGATCCTCGCCGCCTCGGTGATCGAGCCGCTTCGCGCGGCGAACCGCATCTCCGGCCGCGAACTCTACCGCTGGCGCATCTTCTCGCCGGACGGGCTGCCGGTGGCGACGCAGAGCCGCATCCCCGTGCCGGTCGACGGGCCGTTCCGGCCGGACAAGGAGGAGGCGCCGCTCTTCGTGCTCGCGAGCTACCAGTGGCAGAAAAGCGCCACGGCGGCGCTGCGCATGCAGCTTTCCCGCACCGCGCGCCACCGCAGCCTGATGGCCGGCATCGAATCGGGAAGCTGGCTGCTCGCCGCCGCGAGCCTGCTCGACGGCCATTCCGTCACGGTCCACTGGGAGGACAGGGAGGAGTTCGCAAGCCGCCATCCGCAGATCGCGGTCATCGGCGAGCGCTACGTCATCGACGGCAAGCGCATCACCACCGGCGGCTCGCTGCCGACGCTCGACCTGATGCTGGAGATCATCCGCCGGCGGCAGGGCTATTCGCTGGCGCTGGAGGTGTCGCGGCTCTTCATCTACGAGCACGAGCGCAGCGGCGGGCTCTTGCCGGTGCCGGCGCTCGGCAACATGCGCGTCGCCGACCAGCGGGTGAGCCAGGCGGTGCGGCTGATGGAGGAGACGGTGGACGCGCCGCTGACGCTTGCGAAACTGTCGCGGCGCGTCGGCGTCAGCCCGCGCCACCTGCAGGACCTCTTCCGCGAGACGATGGACGTGGCGCCGCACCAGCATTACCTGGCGCTCCGGCTCAACGCGGCGCGGCGCAAGGTGATCGAGACGCGGCTCGACTTCGCCGACATCGCGGCGCTCACCGGCTTCAACTCCTCCTCCGCCTTCTCGCGCAGCTACCGCGCGCATTACCGAGAGAGCCCGACGGAGACCCGCCGGCGGCTGCGCGCGGCGGCGGCAAAGGGTTGAAAAGACTCAAGCCGCGTAAACCTTGCATTTAACATTTGGCGCTAACCTTCCGTTAGCAATTCCGTTCGCGGCCTTCCGCGGCGGGGCGTCGTCTTTGTCTTGCGTGCGAGTGCCCATGCGTCTGTTGGTCCTGTCTGTGGCCCTGCTTGCCTGTGTTTCGATGGCCGGCTGTGCGTCGAATTCCAATCCCGTGGCGGCCCTGTCGATCAAGCCGTCGGCGGAGACGACGAGCTCGGTCTCCAAGTCGGCGCCGGTTCCTGCCGTCGAGGTGGGCGAAAGCGCGATCAAGGGCGGGCAGGAGACGCTCGCCTGGGCGGGCGCCATGCCCGCGACGCACGCCTTCGACGCGATGACGGAGACGCAGGCCGTCGTGCCGGAGGAAAAGCCCGCGCGCGGCCTCCTCAACATGTCCAGGCCGCTGCCGAAGCGCTCGCGCGTCTACAGCCAGCAGTTCCGCGACGCCCATCCGATCAATTTCGGCAAGCGCGCGCCGAAGCACTACCAGGTGCACGGCGTCGACGTGTCGCGCTGGCAGGGCAATATCGACTGGGCCCGGCTGCGCACGCAGGGCGCCAACTTCGCCTATATCAAGGCGACGGACGGCGGGGACCACATCGACCCGATGTTCCGCAAGAACTGGGACGGGGCGAAGGCGGCCGGCCTGAAGCGCGGCGCCTACCATTTCTTCTACTGGTGCCGCACCGGCGCCGAGCAGGCCGACTGGTTCATCCGCAACGTGCCGCGCGATCCCGACGCTCTGCCGCCGGTGATCGACGTCGAGTGGAACGGCCAGTCGAAGTGCAAGAAGCGGCCGTCGCGCGCCGTCGTGCTCGAGAAGATGAAGGCCTTCATGGACAAGCTGGAGCGCCACTACGGCAAGCGGCCGATCATCTACACGGCGCCGGACTTCTACGAGGACAACCTGACCGGCGAGCTCAAGGACTATCCGTTCTGGCTGCGCTCGGTCGCCGCCCATCCCTCGGTGCGCTACCCGAACCGCCGCTGGGTGTTCTGGCAATATTCCGGCTCCGGCCTGTCGCACGGCGTCGACGGCAGGATCGACCTCAACGTCTTCGCCGGCAGCGAGGACGAGTGGCACAACTGGCTCGCCGGCCAGTCGAGCTGACGCCCGCCGCCGCCACCCGTGTCGCGGCGGCCACGCCCGCGCGACTTCGGCCGTGCGATGCCGAAGATGTGATCCCCTCCGCCTTGCCAGCATGCAGGACCCTTGGCTAGCCATCGGGTCCTCTATCGCTTGCAGGAATGGGTGTCGGAATGCGTGAGTCCGGTCTTTTGTCGCGAAGGGCGTTCGCCCTCGGTTCGTTCGCAGTGCTTGCCGGGTGTACGACCGGCACGGATTCGTCGCTGAAGCGGCCGCCGATCCCGCAGAGGGTCAGCTATCCGATCGTGCCGCCGACGGCGGAGGAGCTGGAGGCGCGCTATGCGGCGCTGGAGGACGGCGGCCATCTCATCCCCGCCGTGCCCTATACGAGGATGGACCCGAAATACTACCGCCAGCGGGTGAAGGACCCGACGGGCGAGCCCGCGGGCACCGTCGTGGTCGACACGCCCGGCCGCTTCCTCTACGTGGTCGAGCCCGGCGGCACGGCGATGCGCTACGGCGTCGGCATCGGCCGCGACGGCTTCGCCTGGGAAGGCGAGGGCATCATCCACTGGCGCCAGCCCTGGCCGCGCTGGAAGCCGCCGGCCGACATGATCGCCCGCCAGCCGGGCCTTGCGCGCTATTCCGTCGAGAACGGCGGCATGGAGCCCGGCATCAAGAACCCGCTCGGCGCCCGCGCCCTCTACATCTTCCAGGACGGCAAGGATACGCTCTACCGCCTGCACGGCACGCCGGAATGGGACTCGATCGGCAAGGCGACCTCGTCGGGCTGCGTGCGGCTCGTCAACCAGGACGTCATCGACCTCTACAAGCGCGTGTCGTATCACGCCCGCATCGTCGTCCATCAGGGGGCGCTCGGTGCCTGAAGCCCTCAGGCGGCCTTGAAGCGGGCCATCACCTCGGCGCGGGCGGGGTCCGTCAGCGTCACGGCCGCGCCGAATTCCAGCGGCGTCAGCGCCGCCTCGTCGGGATAGACGATCCTGTTGCCGGTGATCTCGGCCGGCAGCAGGGCGACGACGCGGCTGTCGGTCGCCGGCGCGCCGTTGGCGACGTGCTCGCGCACGGCGTTCTGCGGGTCCATCAGGAAGTCGAGCAGCGCGTAGCCGGCCGGCTTGTTCGTGGCACTCGCCGGGATGGCGTAGAAGTCCGACCAGATCTCGCCGCCGTCGGTGCCGAGCGTGAACTCGATCTCCGGCATGTCGCGGTTGAGCTGCGCGCCGTCGTTGGTCCAGCACATGGTCATCCAGGCGTCGGTCGCGCGCATGGCGGGCTGGTAGTCGCTGTCGATGGCGTAGAGATGCGGCTTGACGCCGACCAGCAGGTCCTCGGCCTTGGCGAGCTCCTCGGGCTTCACCGAATTGAAGGAGAAGCCGAGCGCGACCAGCGCGTTGCCGATGGTGGTGAGCTGGTAGTCGTGCACCATGGCGCGGCCGTCCGCCTCGGTGGCGGCGAGCTCGAAGAACTGCTTCCAGCTCGTCACCCTGGTGCCGATCTTGTCGGAATTGACGGCGATGCCGGTCGTGCCCCAGTTCTTCGGCAGCGCGTAGGTCTTGCCGTCGACGATGCCCTCGTTGGTGAAGCGGGTGTTCTGCGTCGCCGGATCGAAGTTCGGCACCTGGGAGAGGTCGAGCGGGTCGATCAGGCCGAGGCCGGCATAGGTGGAGATCGTGTAGTTGGTGGGCACGAACAGGTCCCAGGCGGCCGTCCCGGAGCGGAGCTCCTCCAGGAACGCCTCGTTCGAGCCGAAGACGCTCACCTCGATGGCCACCCCGGTCGCCGCGGTGAAGGCCTCGAAGCTCATCGGGTCGTGATAGTTCGGCCAGGTGGCGAGCGCCATGGCGGAGCCCAGGTCCCTGCCGGCAAGGGCGGGCGAGGCGAAGCCCGGCCGGCCGGCGAGGGCGGCGGCGGCGAGCCCCAGGCCGGTGATGCCGAGGAAATGGCGCCGCGTGACGGAGCCGCGCTTGAGGCGCATGAACTCCTCGGTCAGCCGGCGGGCGCAGATCGGCGCGTTGTCCCAATGACGCTTCGACATGATGGGCCTCCCCTCCCTCGCCATCCGGTCCGCCGCCGGGGCGCAGGGCCGGGCGGCGATCCGCTCGCGGCGATGATACGCAGCAGCCCCCTCCGGCGCAACGCGCTCGCCGGGATAAGATCAGTCGCGGATGATCAGCAGGTCGCCGGCGGTGAAGCGCAGCGTCACCGTCTCGCCGACGGCCGGCGGCACGAGGCCGGGGCTGTTGAACATGTCGAAGGAGATGACGCTCTCCCCGACCTTCATGCGCGTGCGGATGACCGAGCCCAGGAAGTTCGAGGAGACGACCTCGCCGGTGAGCGCCGTCTCGCCCTTGGCGTCGGGGGCGATCGAGCCCGCCTCCGGGCGCAGCGCCAGCGAGATCGTGTCGCCGGCCTTGGCGGGGGCAACGGGCTCGCGCAGCGTCACGCCCTGGTCGCCGATGGCGATGCGGTTTTCCCCGGGGTCGATCACCTTGGCGTCGATAAGGTTCAGCGTGCCGACGAAATTGGCGACGAAGCGCGTCGACGGGCGGTTGTAGATCTCGGCGGGCGTGCCGATCTGGTCGGCGCGGCCGGCGTTCATGACGACGATGCGGTCGGAGATCGACAGCGCCTCCTCCTGGTCGTGGGTGACGAAGACGGTGGTGATGCCGAGTTGCTGCTGGATCTGGCGGATCTCCTCGCGCAGCGACACGCGGATCTTGGCGTCGAGCGCCGAGAGCGGCTCGTCGAGGAGCAGCACCTGCGGTTTCGGCGCGAGCGCGCGGGCGAGCGCCACGCGCTGCTGCTGGCCGCCGGACATCTGGTAGGGGTAACGCTCGGCGAGATGGCCGAGATGGATGAGGCCGAGCATCTCCTTCACCCGCGCATCGATCTCCGCCTTCGGCTTGCCGGCGACCTTGAGGCCGAAGGCGACGTTCTCGGCGACGTTCATGTTGGGAAACAGCGCATAGGCCTGGAAGACCATGCCGATGTTGCGCTGGTTCGGCTTGAGGCTCGTCTGGTCGCGCCCGGCGACGGTGATCGTTCCGCCGGTCGGCGTCTCGAAGCCGGCGATCATGCGCAGCACCGTCGTCTTGCCGCAGCCCGACGGCCCGAGGAAGGAGACGAACTCGCCCTTTTCGATGGCCATGTCGAAGTCCTTCACGACCTGCACCGGGCCGAAGGACTTCTGGATGTTGCTGAGAGTGAGAAACGACATGTAGGGGAGATCCTCAGGCTTTCGCGGGCGCGGTTTTCTGGAAGCGGGAGACGAGCTGGAGCAGCCCGATGCTGAGCCAGGTGATGGCAAACGCGATGATGGCGAGCGCCGAGGGCTCGTAGGCCTTGTTGGCGCCGACGAGCTGGAGATAGGGGCCGAAGGCCGGGCGGTTGAGGAGCGCGGCCATGGTGAACTCGCCCATGACGATGGCAAAGGTAATGAAGGCGCCGGAGAGCACGCCGCTCATCACGTTCGGGAAGATGCAGCGGAACATGATGGTCGGCCATTTCGCGCCGAGGCTCTCGGCCGCCTCCGTCAGCGTCGCCACGTCGATCGCCCGCATGGCGGTGTCGACCGCGCGGTACATGTAGGGCAGCGACAGCGTCATGTAGGAGAACATCAGGAGCAGGTTGGTGCCGTTGGTGGAGTTGGTGAGCGGCAGCCAGGAGGAGGAGTTGTAGAGGCGCAGATAGCCGAAGACGATGACGATCGCCGGGATGACGAGCGGAAGCAGCGTCAGGAACTCGACCACGGGGCGAAGCTGCGGCAGGCGCAGGCGCACCCAGTAGGCGGTCGGCACGACGAGCAGCATGCCGAAGATGATGGTGAGAAAGCCCATCAGCATCGAATAGCCGAAGGTGGCGCGGAACTGCAGGTCGGAGAAGACCGACTGGTAGGCGTCGAAGGAATATTCGCCGCGGCGCATGCGCAGCGAGAACTCGAAGGTGCCGATCAGCGGCACGATGAAATAGAGGGCGCCGATGGCGATGGCGATCCAGGCGAGAAGGCGCGACGACTTCATTTCTGCCACCGTTCCGCGCGCGAGCGCAGCCAGAGATAGACGACGTTGGAAAGGCCGGTGATGACGATCATGCCGAGCGCCAGCGCATAGCCGAGGTTCGGATTGTGCAGCACGTCGCCGCGGATCTGCGCATAGAGCAGGATCGGCACGATGTTGAGCGAGGAGCCCGTCAGCGCATAGGCCGTGGCGATGGCGCCGAAGGCGTTGGCGAAGAGCAGCAGCGTCGTGCCCATCAGGCTCGGCCAGAGGATCGGCAGGCCGACCAGGCGCCAGTACTGCCAGGTTGAGGCGCCGAGGATCTCCGAGGCCTCGCGCCATTCCTTCTTCATCCCGTCGAGCGCAGGCGTCAGGATCAGCACCATCAGCGGGATCTGGAAGAACATGTAGGTGATGGTGAGCCCGAAGAAGGAGAGGAGGTTGAAGCCGGTCGAGTAGAGGTTGAAGCCGAACCAGTCGCGGAGCAGCACGGTGACGAGGCCGGTGCGCCCGAGCGTGGCGATAAAGGCGAAGGCGAGCGGCACGCCGGCGAAGTTGGAGGCGACGCCGGAGAAGGTGAGCAGCCCCGAGCGGATCCAGCGCGGCAGGCCGCCCAGCACCACGGCCCAGGCGAGGAAGAAGCCGATGACCGCGCCGCCGAGCGAGGAGGCGACCGAGACCTTGATCGACACCCAGTAGGCGCTGAGGATCGTCGGATGGGTGAGGTCGGCGATGTTCTTCAAGGTGAACTCGCCCTGCGGATTGAAGAAGGCGCCCGTCACCAGGTAGAGCGTCGGCAGGAGGAGGAACATGATCGCGAAGATCATGAACGGGGCGATGCCGAGCCAGTCGACGACTTTTCGGCGGTCTATGAGGGATGCGGTGCTCATATGGGGCGACGGTTCCGGCCTCGGGCGAAGGATTACTGAAAACGCAAAATCCCTCCCGCCGCAAGGCGAAGCTATCGCATATGGAATTGCGAGGGCGTCTCCTGCCCCTTCTCCCCGGCGGGAGAAGGGAAGCGGCAGCGGGATGAGGGGGGACGCCGCAGGCGAAATCGCCAACGGCGCGGTCACCCCCTCATCCGGCCCTCCGGGCCACCTTCTCCCCGGCGGGGAGAAGGGAAGCGGCGATGTCGCATTCCATATGCAATCGCCCTCCGCCGCAGGGCGGGAGGGAAGGGGCGGACGCCGTTACTGGACGTTGGCGCCGACGACGCTGTCCCAGTTGGCGGTGATCGCTTCCTTGCCGGCGGCCTGCTCCTCGAGCGTCGGGAAGACGGCCTTCTCGTAGGCTTCCGCCGGCGGCAACTTGTCGAGCAGCTCCTGCGGGATCTTGCCGTTCTTGGCGAGGTCGTTGAAGCGGATCGGGTGGCAATAGCCCTTCAGCCAGCCGAGCTGGCCTTCGTCGGAATAGAGATGCTCCATCCACAGCTTGGCGGCGTTCGGGTGCGGCGCATAGGCCGAGATCGCCTGGACGTAGACGCCGGCGACAACGCCGGAGGCCGGCACGACGACCTCGTAGGGCGGGTTGCCGTTCAGGCTCTCACCCCAGGACATGCCGTTGTAGTCCCAGGCGATGATGATCGGCGTGGAGCCCTGCGCGAGCGAGGCGGCCTTGCCGATGACCGGCACGAAGTTGCCCTTCTCGTTCAGCTCCTTGAAGAACTGCAGGCCCGCTTCGCCGGCCTTGGCGGCATCCCCGCCGGCGCGCGACAGGCCCGAGGCGTAGACGCCCTGCACGGCCTGGTTGGCGGTGCGCGGGTCGCCGGCGAGCGCGACCGCGTTCGCGTATTCCGGCTTCAGCAGGTCTTCCCAGTCCTTCGGCGATTCCTGGACGATGTCCTTGTTCACGAGGAAGGCGAGAACGCCGTAGTAGTCGCCGTACCAGTAGCCCTCGGCATCCTTGGCACTGTCGGGGATCGAATCCCAGGTGGAGACCTTGTAGGGCTGCAGCAGGCCTTCGGCCTTGGCCGACGGGCCGAAGGACAGGCCGACGTCGATCACGTCGGGCGCCTGGTCGCCGGTGTTGCCCTTGTTGGCCTTGATCGCCTCGATCTCGTCGCCGGAGCCGGCGTCGGGGTTGAGCTCGTTGATCTGGATTTCCGGATACTTGGCCTTGAAGGCGGCGATCACCTCGCCGTAACCGCACCAGCTGTGCGGAAGGGCGATGGTGGTCAGCTTGCCTTCCGCCTTGGCGGCGGCGATCAGCTCCTCGCTCGGCTCGGCAAGCGCGAACGAGGAGGAGGCCACCACCAGGGCGGTGGACAGCGAAAGCAGGCGTCGCGTATGTGACATCACGGGCGTTCTCCTTTTGTGAGTCATTCAGCTTCGGCGAAGCTGATACTGGCGGCTGATGAACCTTATGTGACAGTATCCATTTCGTTTTTTCGATCGTGTCAGGTCTTGCCCGGGGCCTCCTGTCGTGGTTTTCGGAAGAGGCGGCTGGCTTCGAAGAGACCCTCCAGCGTCTTCAGACGGTCGCTGGTCTCCGCCCAGCCCGAACTCTGCACGGCCTCGATGAGCGCCTCGACGATGAACAGCGTCACGACGGAGGAATCCCAGGCCGAGGGCGCCTCGATATGGACCCGGAAGACGTGCGCGGCCGCCTTGGCGACGGGCGACGCCCAGGGATCGGTGAAGAGCACGATCACCACGCCGCGCTCGCGGGCGGCACGGGCGAGCGTCTCCATCTCCTGCTCGTAGCGGCGGATGTCGAAGATCACCAGCACGTCGCCGGCCTGCATGTTCAGCACGTAGTGCGGCCAGGAGCTCGGATTGGCGGAGATCTGCGTGACGCTCGGGCGGATGACCTGGAGATGGGTGAAGAGGTAGTCGGCGAGCGCCTTCGTGATGCGCCCGCCGATGATGTAGATGGTGCGCCTGCGGTCGGCGAGCAGCGCGGCCACGCGGTCGAAGTCGGCCGTCTCCATCTGCGCGAGCGTCTGGCGCAGGTTCGTCATGATCGCGTCGGCGAAGCGGTTGAGGATGTGGGTGCCGGGTGCGTTGGCGGCCCAGCGGTCGTGCTTGGCGATCGGGTTGGAAAGCGTCGCCTCCAGCTCGTGGTGCAGGCGGGCCTGGAAATCGGGGAAGCCGCGGAAGCCGAGCTTCTGCACCATGCGCGCGACCGTCGGCGTCGAGACACCCGCGTTCTCGGCGACAGTGGTGATGCTGCCGAGGCCGGAAACGGGATAGTTGTCGAGCAGCGATCCCGCCAGCTGCTTCTCCGCGCGGGTCAGCGCATCGAAATGGGCGGCGATCACATCCGACACGGTCATGGATGCCTGGTTCAAGGTCGAATTGTTCCCCTGCGCTCCGGTCTGCGCCGGAGTATCGGAAAATTAAACATCGCCGTCACATTTCGAGTCAAATGGTTTTTTGAAGAGATTTGTTCATTCCCCGGTTGACACCGGAATGCGGGTGAAGAATTCTTTTCAGCAATAAAAAGCCGGTCGAGGGGATCAGGCAAGTGCAGATTCTGAGTACGGAGGAGGGCGACCCGGTCGCCCTGGAGAATGTCGTTGCGCGCGGACGGGCGATCGTCGTCTGCGAACACGCTTCGCGCGTGATGCCGAAGGCGCTCGGCACGCTCGGCCTTTCCGAGGAGGCGCTCGCAAGCCACATCGCCTGGGATCCCGGCGCGCTCGCCGTGGCGCGGCTGATCGCCGGAAGCCTCGACGCGACCCTCGTCCACCAGCGCTTCTCCCGCCTCGTCTACGATTGCAACCGCCCGCCGGACTCGCCGGCCGCCATGCCGGAGAAGAGCGAGGTCTTCGACATCCCCGGCAACCGCGGGCTCGACCGGACCGCGCGCGACGCGCGCACCGCGGCGCTCTACGAGCCGTTCCGCGACGCCCTCGCCGGGCTGGTGCGCGAGCGCATCGCCGCGGGCCGCGCGCCGGTCGTCGTCACGGTCCACAGTTTCACGCCGGTCTATTTCGGCAGGCCGCGCGCCGTCGAGATCGGCATCCTGCACGATGCCGACAGCCGGCTCGCCGACGCCATGCTGGCGGCGGCCGCGCGCGACGGCCGCTATGACGCACGCCGCAACGAGCCCTACGGGCCCGAGGACGGCGTCACGCACACGCTGAAGGAGCACGGGATCGCGAACGGGCTCGCCAACGTGATGATCGAGGTGCGCAACGACCTGGTGCGGGACGAGGCCGGCGAGCGCGCCGTGGCCGAGTACCTCACCGGTCTTCTTCGCGAAGGCCTGGCGTCGCTGGAACAGGGTTAGGAACTGGAGAGACCCCGGGCGCCGCGGCGCCGCAAGAGGCAGGGGATAAGCAGAGGGACAATCGGATGTTTGCGGTGCAATACGAGAGAGCCGGCTCGGTTCCGGCAGGCGGGGACCGGCGCCATGCCTGACGTCGTCAAGCGCTACGTTCACTTCGTCGACACGTTCAACCGGCGGGTCGGCATCTTCGCCATGTACCTGATCTTCGCGATGTTCGCGATCCTGCTCTATTCCTCCACCTCGAAGGCCTTCAAGCTGCCGGCGAACTGGACGCTGGAATCGGCGCAGTTCACCATGGCGGCCTATTACATGCTGGGCGGCGCGTTTGCGATGCAGACCGGCGACCACGTGCGCATGGACCTGTTCTACGGCACCTGGTCGGCGAGGAAGCGGGCGATCTTCGACCTCGTCACGGCGGTCGCGCTCGTCGTCTTCCTGGGCTTCATGCTCTATGGCGGCATCACCAGCACGACCTACGCCATCCAGTTCAAGGAAAAGAGCTTTACCGCCTGGGCGCCCTACATGGCGCCGATCAAGATCGTCATGACCTTCGGCGTCCTGATGATGCTGGCGCAGGCTTTCTCGTCCCTCTTCAAGGACATAGCCGTGCTCAGGGGAAGGCCGATCGCATGAGTTACGAGTTCATCGCAATCACGATGTTTTCCGGGATGATGGTGCTGCTGCTCACGGGTCAGCGCGTCTTCGCGGTGATCGGCTTCGTCGGCGTCGTCTCCGCCTTCCTGCTCTGGGGCACGGGCGGCTCGGAGATGGGCTTCGCCTCGGCCATGAAGCTCGTCAAATGGTATCCGATGCTGACGGTGCCGATGTTCGTGTTCATGGGCTACATGCTGTCGGAATCCGGCATCGCGGAGGACATGTACAAGGCGATCCACGTCTCGATGGGGCCGATCAACGGCGGGCTTGCGCTCGGCACCGTCGGGATCATGGTCATCATCTCGGCGATGAACGGGCTTTCGGTCGCCGGCATGGCGATCGGCGCCACCATCGCGCTGCCGGAGCTCCTGAAGCGCGGCTACGACAAGGTGATGATGACCGGCGTGGTGCAGGGCGGCTCCACGCTCGGCATCCTGCTGCCGCCGAGCATCGTGCTCGTGCTCTACGGCATGATCGCCCGCGTTCCGGTCGGCCAGCTCTGGCTCGCCGGCGTGCTTCCCGGCCTGATGATGGCGGCGATCATGGCGGCCTACGTCTATGTCCGCTGCCGCATCAACCCATCGCTCGGGCCCGCGCTGCCGGCCTCGGAGCGCAACGTGCCGGGTGCGGAGAAGGTGCGGCTGATCATGGCCGGCGTCGTGCCGCTCGGCATCTTCGCGCTGATGATGTGGCTGTTCCTGAGCGGCATCGCCAGCCTCGTGGAGAGCTCGGCCGTCGGCGCGATCTGCTCGGCGCTCGTCGCCTGGCAGCGCGGCCGCCTCACGAAATACGTCTGGAACGACGTGCTGCAGAAGACGCTCGGCATCTCCTGCATGTTCATGTGGATCCTGATCGCCTCGCTCTGCTTCGGCGCCGTCTTCGACGGGCTCGGCGCGGTCAAGTCGATCGAGCGCTTCTTCCTGGGCGACCTCGGCCTCGGGCCGTGGCAGGTGCTGATCCTGATGCAGGTCTCGTTCCTGATCATGGGCATGTTCCTCGACGACACGGCGATGCTCGTCATCGTCGCGCCGCTCTACATCCCGCTGGTGGCGAAGCTGGACCTCGGCATGGACCCCGCCACCGTGCTGGTCTGGTACGGCGTGCTCTACACGATCACCTGCCAGATCGCCTACATCACCCCGCCCTTCGGCTACAACCTGTTCATGATGCGCGCCATGGCACCGCCCGGCATCGGCATGCGCGACATCTACCGCTCGATCTGGCCCTTCGTCGGCATCATGCTGGCGAGCCTGATCATCATCGGCGTGTTCCCGGAGATCGCGACCTGGCTGCCGAACCATTTCTACGCCAAATGAACGGATCGCCCGCAGGACGATCCCATCGACGAGGCCGGAAGAAGACGAGAGAAAGACCGGGGCCAACGGCCGGCCCCGGCGATCGGATGAACCGAAACAGAGGGAAAGAGACATGACCAACAGACGGCAATTCCTCACGGGGGCAGGGGCGGTGACGCTCGGCACGCTCGGCGCGCCGGCCATCGTGAAAGCCCAGACCGCCATCAAGTGGCGCTTCCAGACCTATGCGGGCGCGGCCCTCGGCGAGCACGTCACCAAGCCGATCGTCGACGCGATCAACGCGGCGGCCAAGGGCGAGCTGGAGATCGAGCTCTATTTCGCCGACCAGATCGTGCCGACCGGCGAGCTCTTCCGCGCGCTGCAGGCCGGCACCATCGACGCCGTGCATTCGGACGACGACTCCATGGCCTCGCCGGCGGAGGTCGCCACCTTCGGCGGCTATTTCCCGCTCGCCACCAAGCAGATCCTCGACGTGCCGGTGCTGTTCAAGCAATACGGGCTCGCCGACATCTGGCGCTCGGCCTATGAGAAGGTCGGCGGCGTCGTGTGGCTCTCCTCCTCCGGCCAGGACCCGTGCCACTTCAACACCAAGAAGGCGATCAACTCGCTCGCCGACCTCGACGGGTTGCGTCTCTACACCTTCCCGACGGCCGGCCGCTTCCTCACCCAGTTCGGCGTCGTGCCGGTGACGATCCCCTACGAGGACGCGCAGGTCGCCGTGCAGACCGGCGAGCTCGACGGCATGGCCTGGTCGGGCATCACCGAGGACTACACCGTCGGCTGGGCGGACGTGACCGACCACTTCCTCACCAACAACATCTCGGGCGCCTGGATCGGCTCCTTCTTCGTCAACGAGCAGAAGTGGGCGGAGCTGCCGGAGCACCTGAAGAAGCTGGTGATGACCGCCATCGAGGCCGGCAACAACTACCGCGACCAGTGGTACTGGGGCGGCGAGGCGAAGCTGCGCGCCGAGGGCACCAAGCTCAAGCTCACCAGCATCCCGGCGGCGGAGTGGAAGCCGGTCGAGGACGCCGCCAAGGTGTTCTGGAAGGAGATCGCCGAGCAGAGCGAGACGGCGGCCAAGATCGTCAAGATCTTCGAGGACTACAACGCCATCATCAGCAAGGCCGGACCGCCCTACGTCAACGGCTGACGCGACGAAACGGCGGACCGGGCAAACGCGCCCGGTCCGCCTGACACGACACTCCTCCAGGACCGCCCCCAAATGACCGTGACCTACAGCTTTGACGACCTGAAGAAGGATGTGGCCGAGGGCCGCATCGACACCGTGCTCGCATGCCTCGTCGACATGCAGGGGCGCCTGATGGGCAAGCGCTTCCATGCGCAGTATTTCATCGAGAGCGGCCACGAGGAGACGCACAGCTGCAACTACCTGCTGGCGACCGACATCGAGATGGAGACCGTGCCCGGCTACAAGTCGACGAGCTGGGAGGCGGGCTACGGCGACTACACGATGAAGCCGGACCTTGCGACGCTGCGCAGGCTTCCCTGGCTCGAAGGCACCGCGCTCGTGCTCTGCGACGTGCTCGACCACCACACGCATGCCGAGGTGCCGCATTCGCCGCGCGCCATCCTGAAGAAGCAGGTGAAGCGCCTGGAGGCGATGGGCCTCAAGGCCTACATGGCGAGCGAGCTCGAGTTCTTCCTGTTCGATCAGACCTATGACGACGCGCGCGAGAGCGGCTACCGGGACCTGAGGCCCGCCAGCGGCTACAATGAGGACTATCACATCTTCCAGACCACCAAGGAGGAGGACGTGATGCGGGCGCTGCGCAACGGCCTGCAGGGCGCCGGCATCCCGGTCGAGAACTCCAAGGGCGAGGCCTCCGCCGGCCAGGAGGAGATCAACGTGCGCTATGCCGACGCACTTGCCATGGCCGACCGGCACGTCATCATCAAGAACGCCACCAAGGAGATCGCCTGGCAGCGCGGCAAGGCCGTGACCTTCCTCGCCAAGTGGAACTACAATGCCGCCGGCTCCTCCTCGCACATCCACCAGTCGCTCTGGAGCCTCGACGGCAAGGAGCCGAAGTTCTTCGACAGGCAAGCCCAGTACGGCATGTCCGAGCTGATGCGCAACTACGTGGCGGGGCTCTTGTCGCATGCCGGCGAGATCACCTATTTCCTCGCGCCCTACATCAATTCCTACAAGCGCTTCGTCGCCGGCACCTTCGCGCCGACCAAGGCGATCTGGAGCAAGGACAACCGCACGGCCGGCTACCGCCTGTGCGGCGAGGGCTCCAAGGCGATCCGCATCGAATGCCGCGTCGGCGGCTCCGACCTCAACCCCTATCTCGCCATGGCGGCGCTGATCGCCGCCGGCATCGCCGGCATCGAGCAGAAGCTGGAGCTGGAGCCGCCCTTCGTCGGCGACGCCTATGGCGGCAAGAACATCCGCGAGATCCCGAAGACGCTGCGCGGCGCCGCGGCGGCGCTGAAGGACTCGCAGATGCTGCGCGAGGCCTTCGGCGACGACGTGGTCGACCACTATGTCCGCGCCGCCGAATGGGAGCAGGAGGAGTACGATCGCCGCATCACCGACTGGGAGGTGGCGCGCGGCTTCGAGAGGGCGTAGAAGCGTTCCGGAAATTGCCCCTCACCCTAACCCTCTCCCCGCAAGCGGGGAGAGGGGACCTGCCCTGCGAACGGGTACTGGTTGGGGAAAGCCGTGCGGCATATCCCTTCGCCCCGCTTGCGGGGAGAAGGTGCCGGCAGGCGGATGAGGGGCAGCCAGAGCGTCGTAACTGAAATTCCGATAGAACCAACAGGACGTCGATCATGACCGTGATCAAGTGCATATCCCCCGTGGACGGCTCGGTTTACGCCGAGCGTGAGGCGATGCCGCTCGAAGTGGCGCAGGCCATCGTGGCGCGCGCGAAGAAGGCGCAGAAGGCGTGGGCGAAGCGGCCGCTCGACGAGCGCGTGCAGCTCGTGCTGAAGGGCGTCGCCCGCCTCAACGAGATGGCCGACGAGGTCGTGCCGGAGATCGCCTGGCAGATGGGCCGGCCGGTGCGCTACGGCGGTGAGTTCAAGGGCTTCAACGAGCGCTCCAACTACGTCGCCGAGATCGCCGGCTCGTCGCTGGCGCCCATCGTCGTCGAGGCGAGCGACCGCTTCGAGCGCCGCATCGAGCGCGAGCCGCACGGCGTCGTCTTCGTCATCGCGCCGTGGAACTATCCCTACATGACGGCGATCAACACGGTGGCGCCGGCACTGATGGCCGGCAACACCGTCATCATCAAGCATGCCGCGCAGACGCTGCTCGTCGGCGAGCGCCTCGTGCGCGCCTTCAACGAGGCGGGCGTGCCGGAGGACGTGTTCCAGAACGTGTTCCTCGACCACGACACGACCTCGGCGCTGATCTCGGGCAACAGCTTCGACTTCATCAACTTCACCGGCTCCGTCGAGGGGGGACGCGCCATCGAGCGCGCCGCCGCCGGCACCTTCACGCCGGTCGGGCTGGAACTCGGCGGCAAGGACCCCGGCTACGTCATGGAGGACGCCGACCTCGACGCCGCCGTCGACACGCTGATGGACGGCGCCACCTACAATTCCGGCCAGTGCTGCTGCGGCATCGAGCGCATCTACGTCAACGAGAAGCTCTACGACACCTTCGTCGAGAAGTCGGTCGCCTGGGTCTCGAACTACAAGCTCGGCAACCCGCTCGATCCCGAAACGACGCTCGGGCCGATGGCGCACAAGCGCTTCGCCGCGACGGTGCGGTCGCAGATCGCCGATGCGGTCGCGAAGGGCGCGAAGGCGCTGGTCGATCCGAAACTGTTCCCGGCCGACGACGGCGGCGCCTATGTCGCCCCGCAGGTCCTCGTCGACGTCGATCATTCGATGGAGTTCATGACGGAAGAAACCTTCGGCCCGGCCGTCGGCATCATGAAGGTCAAGAGCGACGAAGAGGCGCTCGCGCTGATGAACGACTGCAAGTACGGCCTCACCGTCTCGCTGTGGACCAAGGACGCCGAGCGCGCCGCCCGCCTCGGCCGCGATCTGGAGACCGGCACGGTCTTCATGAACCGCGCCGACTATCTCGACCCGGCGCTGTGCTGGACCGGCGTCAAGGAAACGGGCCGCGGCGGCTCGCTCTCCGTCATCGGCTTCCACAACCTCACGCGTCCGAAGTCCTACCATCTCAGGAAAGCTTGAAGAGCATGACCATCACCGCCAACTGGAGCTACCCGACCGCCATCAAGTTCGGCGCCGGCCGCATCAAGGAACTCGCCGACCACTGCAAGGCCGTCGGCATGAGGAAGCCGCTGCTCGTCACCGACCGCGGCCTCTCGACGATGGCGATCACCCAAGGGGCGCTCGACATCCTCGACGCCGCCGGCCTCGGCCGGGCGATCTTCGCCGACGTCGACCCGAACCCGAACGACAGGAACCTCGACGCGGGCGTGAAGGCCTTCAAGGACGGCGGCCATGACGGCGTCGTCGCCTTCGGCGGCGGCTCCGGCCTCGACCTCGGCAAGGCCGTCGCCTTCATGGCCGGCCAGACGCGGCCGGTCTGGGACTTCGAGGACATCGGCGACTGGTGGACGCGCGCCAACTCCGACGGCATCGCCCCGATCGTCGCCGTGCCGACGACGGCCGGCACCGGCTCGGAGGTCGGCCGCGCCTCGGTCATCACCAATTCCGAAACGCATACGAAGAAGGTGATCTTCCATCCGAAGTTCCTGCCGTCCGTGACGATCTGCGACCCGGAGCTGACGGTCGGCATGCCGAAGGCGATCACCGCCGGCACCGGCATGGACGCCTTCGCCCATTGCCTGGAAGCCTATTCCTCGCCCTTCTACCACCCGATGAGCCAGGGCATCGCGCTCGAAGGCATGCGCCTCGTCAAGGAATTTTTGCCGCGCGCCTACAGGGACGGCACGGACATCGAGGCGCGGGCCCACATGATGTCGGCCGCGGCCATGGGCGCGGTCGCCTTCCAGAAGGGGCTCGGGGCGATCCACTCGCTGTCGCATCCGGTCGGCGCGATCTACAACACCCATCACGGCATGACCAACGCCGTGGTGATGCCGCCGGTCTTGACCTTCAACCGCCCGGCGATCGAGGCGCGGATCGCCGGTGCCGCCGCCTATCTCGGCATCGACGGCGGCTTCGACGGCTTCTTCGAATACGTGCTCAGGCTGCGCGAGGAGCTCGGCGTGCCGGACAAGCTTGCCGCGCTCGGCGTCGGCATCGACCGGATCGACGAGATGGCGGAAATGGCGATCGTCGACCCGACGGCCGGTGGCAACCCGGTGGAGCTGACGCTCGACGCGGCGAAGACGCTCTTCGTCGAATGCATCTGAATTCTCATCGTTAACAATTGGCAGAGGCCCGGAAACGCCCGTTCTCCGGGCCTTTTCCTTGAGAAAGCGCAAGTTTGCGGCCGCGCCTCGTTAATCTTCGCGAGGCGCGCATTTCCGTTTCGTTAACCATGTTTTGAAAGGTTTCATCAAGCGGGCGCCATTCCCAACCGGGCCGTCTGACGAGAGCGATGACCAGCTCGCAGCATTCACGAGGAAAGACATGCCAGTCATCACATTCGCCAATGCCAAGGGCGGCGCCGGCAAGACCACCGCGGCCCTGATCCTCGCCACGGAGCTCGCAAGCCAGGGCCACCGCGTCACCATCCTCGACGCCGACCCGCAGCGCTGGATCAGCCACTGGCACGAGATCTCCGGCCCGCAGAAGAACATCGCCGTCATCTCGGAGGTCGCGACGGCCTCCCTCCAGTGCCATATCCGCGAGAACCGCGGGACGACGGACTATTTCGTCATCGACCTCGCCGGCGCCCGCGACGCGCTCGTCGCCACGGCCATCGGGCTTTCGGACCACGTGATGATCCCCGTGCAGGGCTGTGCGATGGATGCGCGCGGTGCCGCGCAGATCCTCGAGCTTTTGAAGCAGCTCGACGAGAGGGCCGGCATCCGCATCGCCCATTCCGTCGTTCTCACCCGCGTGAGCTCGCTGGTGACGACCCGCGCCATGGCGGCCATCAAGGCGCTGCTTTCCGCGCGCGGCGTCACCGTGCTCGACACGCCGATCGGCGAGCGCACCGCCTTCCGCGACATCTTCGACTGCGGCGGCACGCTGCGCTCGATGGACCCGGCCAGGGTGAGCAACCTCGACAAGGCCTGCGAGAACGCACGCCTCTTCGCCGAGGAGGTGCTGCGCCTCCTGCCGCTGCGCAATCGCGAGAGAGCCGGGCGAGGCTTCTTCCAGACGATCCGCCGGGCCGCCTGACGCGCTTGGAATTGACGGAAAGCAGGAACGGCCGCGTCTTCGGACGCGGCCGTTTTTCGTGACGGAACGCAAGTTGGTAACGAACAATTTACCCTGGCTAACCTAATGATATCGCGTCAGAAAGCTTTCCGTGGAGGCCCCGCGCCTTCGGCAGGACCCATGAGGGGTTGCGGGGTGGCGTGGTGCTTGCGGTGCCACCCCCTCGAAGGACAGTGCCCGCTTTCCTCCCGTTCTCTCGAGCCGTCAGGAAACCGCCAGAATGAAGCACACCCCGCAGACCGCCAGCCAGAACCACGATATCGCGCGCCGTCTGGACTATCTCGGCCTGGACGAGGCCGCGCTGAAGCGGCTGCGCAGCCTGAAGCCCTTCATCGACAAGGAGCTCGGCCCGGCGCTCGACAAGTTCTACGCGATCGTGCGCAAGAGCCCGGAGGTCAACCATCTCTTCTCCAGCGACGCGCACATGGAGCGGGCGAAGAACGCGCAGCTCGGCCACTGGGCGAACATCGCTACGGGCGACTTCACCGGCGACTATGCGACGAAGGTGCAGACGATCGGTCACGTGCACGCGCGCATCGGCCTGGAGCCGCGCTGGTACATCGGCGGCTACGCGCTGATCGTCGAGCACCTGCTGACGGAGGCCGTCAAGGCGCTCTGGCCGAAGCAGGGGCTCTTCGCCCGCCAGGGGACGGGACCGGAGGAATTCGCCGCGACCTTCTCCAGCCTGCTCAAGGCGATGTTCCTCGATATGGACCTGTCGATCTCCGTCTACATGGACATGTCCGACCTCGCCAAGCAGCAGGCGGTGCAGGCTGAGGTCGTGGCCGAGGAGCGCCGGATCGTCGGCGATAGTTTTGGCGCGGCCTTGAAGCGTGTCGCCGACGGCGACCTCACGGCGCGCATCGAGGGCCCGCTGCCGTCCGCCTACGAGGCGCTGCGCGAGGACTTCAACCATGCCGTCTCCGCGCTGTCGCAGGCGATCGCCGGCATCGGCGCGGGCGCGGGCTCGATCCATCTGAGTGCCCAGGAGATCGCCGCGGCTTCGGACGACCTCGCCAAGCGCACCGAGCGGCAGGCCGCGAACCTGGAGGAGACGGCGGCCGCCGTCGAGGAGGTGACGACCACCGTGCGCCAGACGGCGCAGAGCGCCAACGAGGCCAACACGCTGGTGATGGCCGCGCGCGGCAATGCCGAGCGCAGCGGCGAGGTGGTCGAGCAGGCGATCACCGCCATGGGCGAGATCCAGCAGTCCTCCGCGGCCATCGCCAATATCATAGAAGTGATCGACGAGATCGCCTTCCAGACGAACCTGCTCGCGCTCAACGCCGGCATCGAGGCGGCGCGCGCCGGCGAGGCGGGCCGCGGCTTCGCCGTCGTCGCCTCCGAGGTCAGGGCGCTGGCGCAGCGCTGCGCCGACGCGGCGAAGGACATCCAGAACCTCATCGCCAAGTCGCACGGCCAGGTCGAGGGCGGCGTGCGCTCGGTCAACGAGGTCGCCCAGTCGCTGCGCCAGATCGTCGCCCAGGTCGTGGAGGTGAGCTCGGTCTTCACGGCGATCCGCGCCTCGACCGCCGAGCAGGCGACCGGGCTGCAGGCCGTCAACCAGGCGATCAACGCCATGGACCAGATCACCCAGCAGAACGCCGCGATGGTCGAGGAGGCGAATGCCGCAAGCCAGGCGCTCACCCAGGAGGCCGCCTCCATCGCCGATCAGCTCCGCGCCTTCCGCACCGGCGGCACGGCGCAAGCGGCGCGCGGCTCGGGGTATGTCAGGGCGGCTTGAGGCAGGGAGCTGTCGCCGATGAAACGCGGCGTTGCGATTTTCTCCTTCTCCCCGGCGGGGAGAAGGTGGCCCGAAGGGTCGGGTGAGGGGGTGGGGCGCGCCGTTGCAGGCATGAATTCGCCTGCGGCGTCCCCCTCATCCCGCTGCCGCGACCTCTCCCCGCCGGGGAGAAGGAGTAAACGGCACGCTCCTCGTTCCCAATGCGATGGCCTTCGGGCCGGAGAGGGTAAGTCCTCCCGGACTCCCTAGTCCACGAACTCCACCGTCACCCCCGGGCTCGTCATCTTGGCAAGCTCCGTCGCGTCCCAGTTAGTGAGGCGGATGCAGCCGTGGCTCTGGGTCTTGCCGATCTTGGAGGGCTCCGGCGTGCCGTGGATGCCGTAGGTGGGCTTGGAGAGGGCGATCCAGACGGTGCCGACCGGGCCGTTCGGACCGGGCTGGAGCGTCAGCACCTTGTCGTTGTTGCCCTGCTTGAAGTTGATCTTCGGATTGTAGGTGTAGCCCGGATTGAGCGCGACGCGCTCGACCGTCACGAGGCCGGAGGGCGAGGGCGTGTCGGCGGAGCCGATGCTCGCCGGATAGGCGGCGATCAGGTTGCCGGCCTCGTCATAGGCGAGCACCTGCTTGCGGCCCTTGTCGGCGAGGATCTTCGCCACCTTGCCGGTCTTGGCCGCACCGATGTCGACGACCTTGACGATCGTGCCGGGGATGGTGAAGTCGACGCCCGGGTTGATCTCGCGGAGATAGGCCTCGTCCATGTGGAACTTCTCCGCCAGCATCTCCACGGTGGAGGTATAGGAGAGGTGCGGCAGCGCGGCCTTCTCGGCATAGTCGTCGGGGATGGCGGCCACGTAGGGGCCGGCGGCGTCGGCGGCGGTGATCTCGTAGGTGGTGAAGGCCATGCCGCCCGAAAGCCGCAGCCGCTCGAGGATGTCGTCGGTGTCGTTCGGATCGAGCGTCTCGCCGGTCGCCTTCTGCCAGGCCTCGATGGCCTTCACGACGTTGGAACCCTTCTTGCCGTCGATCACGCCCGGCGAGAAGCCCTCGCGGTCCAGAAACACCTGCAGCGCCGTGATCTCGGCCGAGGTCTTCTTGCCGATGGCGATCGCCGCGTCGAACGTCGGGCCGGGCACGAACTCGCTGTCGGCCGCCGTGCCGCCGTCGGCGGGAAGTGCCGCCATGTCGTCGCCGGTCGAATAGTCGGGCAGCGGCTGGCGCTCGATCCCGCCGGGCAGCGCCTCGCGCAGCTCCGGCACGGAGCCGGTCGTCAGCTCGTCGCCGTAGCCGTAGCCGTCGTCCGGTGCCGGCGGGAAATAGCCGGCGTCGCCGTCCGGATAGCCGGTGACGGGGCGGTAGCGGTCGCGGCGCGGGTTGTAGCGCTCGGAGCGGGCATAACGGCGGTCGGCGGGCTCGGCGATCGCGATGACGTCGCCCCAGGCGTCGACATAGACGGTGCGGCCGCGGCTGTCGCGCATCACGCGGGCGTCGTCGGGGATGTAGTCGAGCACGTAGCCTTCGGGCGAGACGAGGATCGTGTCGCGGCGGCCGTAACGCTGCTGGGCGTCGGCGGGCAGCGCCGCAAGGCTTGCCGCCGTTGCCGCCATGAGCAGCGAAATGCTTGTTCTGACTATGGAATTCACGATACCCGACCCGTCATATTGCATATTGCGCGCGGACGAAACACCGCAAATCCGACCTTAATATGGAAAAGCTGAATCGATGGTGAACGATCGGTCAACGCGGCATGCGAAAAGCTGCCGCCGGCCTCCGGCAAAAATGTGGGCGGAGCGTCGCTGCCCCATGGCATTGCCGTTGCCGCCGCTCTAGCATGGCGCCCGCAAATCGCCCCGCGGAGCCCCGGAATGACCCTCGCCCTGACCGCCGACACGCCCGAACAGTCCTTTCGCCTCGAACTGACGCCGCAGTCCGTCCTCGACATCGGCAGCGCCGTCTTCCACGGCGTCGAGCTGGCGCCGGGCACGGCGATCCCGTCCGACGGCGATCCGCGCATCGACCGGGCGCTGCCGGGCTTCCTCTTCTCCTGCGGGCCGGACCATATCCGCCATCCCGAGACGGTGGAGGGCGCGGCGGACGGGCGCCGCTATCCGCTGCACGGCTCGCTCTCCTCGCATGAGGCGCGCGACGTCGTCACCGAGGAGGATGCGCGCGCGGCGATCTGCGAGGGGCGCGTTCCCGTCGCGCTCGCGAACGGCGGCAGGGCGGAACTCTTCCGCCGCTGGCGCGCCGACCGCACGACCGGCCACATCGCCCTCGACGACCGGGTGACGAACACGGGCGAGGGCGCCTGGCCGGCCTTCGCCATGTATCACATGAACATCGGCACGGGGCTCTTCGACGGGGACACGCGGCTTTCGGGCGCGATGCTGCCCGGCGGCAGCCTGCCCTGGCGCTTCGACGAGGGCGACGTGCGGATCTTCTGCGTGCCGGCGGCGGAGACCGCGGAGCACGGCTGGGCGGAGGTGGCAATCGGGCCGATCGCGGCGCTCGGCGGGCGCAGCCTCTCCGTGCGCTTCCGGGTGGACACGCTGCCCTTCCTCCAGGTCTGGCGCAACCAGTCGCCGGGCTGCGCCGTCATGGGCATCGAGCCGGTGAGCCACCGGCTCGCCCCGCGCGCGGAACTGATCGCCGCCGGCGAGGCGCCGGCGCTTTCGCCCGGCGCCAGCGTCGGCTACGGGCTTTCCTTCGAGGTCCGCTGATTGACGCTCGCCCCGCGCGGGCTTAAACGGTTTGCGCACCAATTCGGAAAGGATCATCCATGGACATCCGCGCGATCAACGACGAATATTCCGTCGCCGGCCAGATTTCCGTCGAGGACCTCGACGCCATCGCCGCCATGGGGTTCAAGTCGATCGTCTGCCACCGGCCCGACCACGAGCAGCCCGGCCAGCCGGAATTCTCCGAGATCGCCGCGCGCGCGAAGGCGCTCGGCATCGAGGTCGCCCACGTTCCCGTCGGCGCGATGGGCGTGACGGCGGAGGCCGTGCGCGGCATGGTCGACGCGCTCGACGAACTGCCGCGCCCGATGCTCGGCTACTGCCGCTCCGGCGCGCGCTCGACGAAGATTTACGAGCAGACGCGGCATATCAGGGGGTAGGGGCGGAGCTGCCCCTCATCCGCCTGCCGGCACCTTCTCCCCGCAAACGGGGAGAAGGAAGACGTGGCGATGGTTTCCTGAAATCCGGAAAACGGGCCGGCATATCCCTCTCCCCGCTTGCGGGGAGAAGGTGGCGGCAGCGGGATGAGGGGCAAGGCCCGCCCGCCTACTTCCCTTCCCGGATGTCCGACAGCGTGCGCGTCGGCGTGATCGCCTCGGGGTCGAGCCTGATCTCGATGATCGCCGGCTTGCCGCTCTCCCTTGCCCGCAGGAAGGCGGGGGCGAAGTCCTCGGTCTTCTCCACCGTCTCGCCGTGGCCGCCATAGGCGACGGCAAGGGCCGCGAAATCCGGATTGGTGAGGTCGGTCGCGCTGACGCGGCCCGGATATTCCCGCTCCTGGTGCATGCGGATCGTGCCGTAGATGCCGTTGTTGACGACGACGGTGATGATCGGCAGCTTGTAGCGCACCGCCGTCGCGAATTCCTGGCCGTGCATCATGAAGCAGCCGTCGCCGGCAAAGCAGATCACCTCTCGCTCCGGGAAGAGCTGCTTGGCGGCGACCGCCGCCGGCAGGCCGTAGCCCATTGAGCCGGAGGTGGGCGCTGCCTGCGTGGCGAAGCGGCGGAAACGGTGGAAGCGGTGCACCCAGGTCGCGTAGTTGCCGGCGCCGTTGGTGAAGATCGTATCCCCGGCCGTGTTTTCCTCCAGCCATTCCATGATCGGGCCCATCTGCACGCCGCCCGGGCCGGTCGCGGGCGGGACGGACCATTTCAGGTAGGATGCATGCATCGCCGCCGTGCGCGCCGCCCAGCCAGGGGCGGCCTTTGGCGCGACGCCGTCCAGCGCCTCCACGAACTCCGCGGGTGCCGCGGCGATCGCCAGCGTCGGCCGGTAGACGCGGCCGAGCTCGGAGGGATCGGGATGGACGTGGACGAGGGTCTGCGCGGGGTAGGGGCTTTCGAGCAGGCTGTAGGTGGCGGACGGCATTTCCGAATAGCGCCCGCCGACGAGCAGCACGAGGTCGGATTCGCGGATCTCCCTGCCCAGCGCCGGGTTGATGCCGATGCCGGAATCGCCCGCATAGTTCGGGTGCAGGTGGTCGAACAGCATCTGCCGGCGGAAGGAGCAGGCGACGGGCAGCGACCAGCGTTCGGCAAACGCGGTGAAGCCCGCCACGCTCTCCTCCGTCCAGCGCGTGCCGCCGAGGATGACGATAGGGCGGTCCGCCTTCTCCAGCAGCGTTTCGAGCGCCGCGATCTGGCTTGCGCCGGGATGCGCCTCGACCGGCATGTAGGGCAGCGGCACGGGCGCCTCGACCGTATCCGTCAGCATGTCCTCCGGCAGCGCCAGCACGACCGGGCCGGGCCGGCCGGAGGTGGCCACCGCGAAGGCGCGGGTCACGAATTCCGGGATGCGGCGGGCGTCGTCGATCTCGGCCACCCATTTGGCGACCTCGGTGAAGGCGCGGCGGTATTCGATCTCCTGGAAGGCCTCGCGCTCGCGCGCGTCGCGCTGCACCTGGCCGATGAAGAGGATCATCGGGATCGAATCCTGCCGCGCGATGTGCAGGCCGGCCGACGCATTGGTGGCGCCGGGGCCGCGCGTCACCATGCAGATGCCGGGCTCGCCGGTGAGCCTTCCCCAGCAATCCGCCATCATCGCCGCACCGCCTTCCTGGCGGCAGACGAGGACGTCGATATCGGTGTCGTGCAGCGCGTCGAGCACGGCGAGGTAGCTTTCGCCCGGCACGCAGGCGATGCGCTTCACGCCGTTGGCGACGAGGGCGTCGACGATGAGCTGGCCGCCGGTCTTCATGCGGTTTTCTTTCCTGTTTCGAGGGTTTCGAGTTCCGAGAGCACCGCCTGCGTGTGCTCGCCGAGCCGCGGGCTCGGCCGGTCGTAGGCAAGCGGCGTGCCGGAGAAGACGATCGGCGTGCGCACGCCGGGGATCAGGTTGCCGTCGGCGTCGGGCAGGTCGATGCGCAGCCCCCGTGCCTTCACCTGCGGGTCGGCGAAGGTCTCGGCGATGGAGTTGATGGGACCGGCCGGCACGCCCTCGCGCTCGCAGGCGGCAAGCAGGTCGGCCTTGGCCCAGCCCGCCGTCTTCTCCGTCACGAGCCGGCGCAGCTCGATGCGGTTGGCGACGCGGGCGCGGTTGGTCGAGAAGCGCTCGTCCTCGCCGGTGCCGGCAAGGCCGAGAATGGCGCAGAACTTGCGGAACTGGCCGTCGTTGCCGACGGCGAGGATGACGTGGCCGTCGGCCGCCGGCACCACCTCGTAGGGCGAGATGTTGGGATGCGCGTTGCCGAGCCTGACGGGGGCGACGCCGGAGGCGAGGAAGTTCATGTTCTGGTTCGCCATCACCGCCGACTGCACGTCGAGCAGCGCCATGTCGACATGCTGGCCGCGGCCGGTCTTCATGACGTGGATGAGGGCCGCCTGGATCGCCGCCACGGCATAGATGCCGGTGAAGATGTCGGCGATGGCCACGCCCGCCTTCATCGGCTCGCCGTCCGGCGCGCCCGTCACCGACATGAAGCCGGACATGCCCTGGACGATGTAGTCGTAGCCGGCGCGCGCCGCATAGGGCCCGTCCTGGCCGAAGCCGGTGATCGAGCAGTAGACGAGGCGCGGATGGTCCTTCGCGAGGCTCGCGTAGTCGAGGCCGTACTTGACGAGGCCGCCGACCTTGAAGTTCTCGATCACCACGTCGGCCGTGGCGATCAGCCGGCGCACGGTCTCGCGGCCTTCCTCCGTCTTGAGGTCGACGGCGATCGAGCGCTTGCCGCGGTTGGTGGCGTGGTAGTAGGCGGCCGAGAGGTTCCCGCCGTCCCTGCCGGTGACGAAGGGCGGGCCCCAGGCGCGGGTGTCGTCGCCGCCGTCGGGGTTCTCGACCTTGATGACGTCGGCGCCCATGTCGGCGAGCATCTGGCCCGCCCAGGGACCGGCGAGAACCCGCGCCAGCTCGACGACCCTGATGCCGGAAAGCGGCAGGTCCTTCTTTTCCATCGCGCTTGCCTCCCCGAGGGATGTCTTCGCCGTCTGGATAACAAAAAGCCCGGGATGGCGATAGCCGAAGGCACGGCCGAGATCATGACGCCTTCGACTGAGGTTATGCGCGTGCGGGAGAACTCAGACGGGCGGGGTCACGGTCGGGATCGTCGCCACCTTGTTGATCTTGCGCTCGCGCCAGATGACGTAGAGGCCGGAGGCGATGATGATGGCGATGCCGAGCCACTTCAGCCCGTTCGGGAAATGGCCGAAGACCCACCAGCCGAAGGCCGTGGCCGAGACGATTTCCAGATATTGCAGCGGCGCCAGCGTCGAGGCGGGGGCGGCGCGATAGGCATAGACGCCGAGCACGCCGGAAACCGTCGCCGCCGCGCCGGCGCCGGCGAGGTAGAGTCCGTTCTTGAGGTCGGGCAGGACGGGCTGGAGCATGGCGATGCCGCTGCCGTGGCCGAAGGCGAGCAGGAGCCCGGTGATCAGCGCGCCCCAGAGGCCGGCATGGACCTGCATCGACCAGGGATCCTCCGTGCGCGCCACCTGCCGCGTGATCAGGAAGAAGACGGCGAGCGTGAAGGCGGAGACCACCGGCAGGAGCGCGATCGGCCCCACCTCGTTCAGGCTCGGCTGGATGACGAGCAGTGCGCCGAAGAAGCCGACGCCGCAGGCCGTGTAGCGCCGCCAGCCGATCGTCTCCTTCAGCACGACCGAGCCGAGGATCGTCAGGATGATCGGCTCGACGAAGAAGATGGCGATGGCGTCGGCGACCTCCATGACGGCGAGCGGGGTGACGAAGGCGATCATGGTGACGGCGACGAGCAGGCCGCGGGCGGCGTGAAGCCCGGTCTTGCGCCAGGTGAGGTCGAACAGCGTGCCGCGCATCAGCACGATGGGCGTGAGCGCCAGCGCCTGGAAGAGGAGGCGGAAGAAGGTGATCTCGACGGCGGGAACCGAGGTTACCGCGAGCTTGGAGAAGATGTCGATGATCGGCGAGACGAGGACCGACAGCACGCCGAGCAGGAGGCCGTGGGCGATCTGGTCGTGGGGGGATGCGCTTGCCGCCCTGGTCATGTCCGCTCCGTGACGCGCCGGCACCAGCCGGCGAAGGCATCGATCGCCGGTGCGCCGAGGGAGGGGATCTCCTTCAGCGTCTCGTGGCGCATGCCGCGATAGACGATTGCCGTGACGTCCTCAAGCCCGGATTTTCGCAGCCGTTCGGCGAAGCGGCGGATCGCCCGGCCGCCGTCCGTCGCCGGATCCTCCGCGCCGCCGACGAGATGGACCGGCAGGCGCTTCGGCAGCCGCGCGAGACCTTCGGCCGACGCGCCGGAAAAGGTGGCGGCGAAGAGGTCGATCCACAGCGACACGGTCGGCGCGATGCCGCAGAGCGGGTCGGCGACATAGGCGTCGACCTCCGCCGCATCGTGCGAGAGCCAGTCGAAGCCGGTGCGGGCGTCGCCGACCGCCCTGGCCCAGGCCTCGAAGGTGAGGCGGGCGAGAAGGCCGCTCGGCACGTCGGAACCCTTCAGCATGCGCTCGACGGCGAGGATCGCCTGCGCCGCGCGGCCGGCAAGGCCGGGCACGTGGTTGCCGTTCCACAGCGCCAGCGCGTCGATCGCGGCCGGATGCGCCTCGGCGAAGGCGAGCGCCATCAGCGCGCCCATGGAATGGCCGAACAGCACGACCGGCAGGCCCGGGTGGCGGCCCGCGGCGCGATCTCGCACCGCGCGAAGATCCTCCACCACGCGGGCGACGCCATCGCGGCGGGCGAAGCGGCCGGGCGGGGCGTCCGGCGCCTGCGTGCGGCCGTGGCCGCGGTGGTCGTGGGCGTAGACGTGGAAACCCTCGGCCGCCATGCGCGCCGCGAACGCCGCGTAGCGGCCGCCATGCTCGGCGAGACCGTGGCTGATCAGCAGCACGCCGCGCGCGACGCCCGTCGCCGGCTGCCCGCGCAGCGCGAGCCGCGCGCCGCTCGGGCTCTCGACCGTCCGCCAATCCGAAAACATGCCGTCCCTCCGTGCCGCGCTCCATCAAAGCGATTTGCCGGCGAAAGGCAATCCGCCGCCGGTGTGAGAAGATTCTTTTGATTCAGGGTTGCAATTTTCCGATTTTCGGTTGTAAATGATCACGTTTTGTTCTTTCGCGGAGGCTCGCCATGATGTCGAATGCCGCATTGACCGTTCTTGCCGCCTGCCTGTCCCTCCTTCTCCCCGCCCTGCCCGCCGCGGCCCAGGCCGCCAGGGCGGACGCCCCCGCCGCGACGCGCACGGTCCTCTCCGTGAGCTGGCAGGCCGGCTATTGCGCCGCGCGGCCGAAGAGCCGCGGCTGCGCGGATTTTTCCGCCGCCGCATCCGAGGCGCGGCAATTCTCGCTGCATTCGCTCTGGCAGCCGCGCCGCAGCTATTGCGGCGTGGAGGCGTCGCTCAAGCAGCAGGCGCGCAAGGGCAAGTGGATCGACCTGCCGGAACTGGCGCTCGCCGACGGCACGAAAGCGCGGCTCGCCGCGGCGATGCCGGCCGTGCGCGTCGGGCTCGACCGCCAGCAATGGCTGCGCAGCGGCAGCTGCGTCGCCGCCTCGCCGGAGGCCTATTACGGCCGCTCGCTCGACCTGCTCGACGAGCTCAACGCCTCGGCGGTGCCGGCGCTCCTTGCCGGCAAGGCGGGCGGCGAGGTGACGCTTTCCGAGGTGCGCGCCGCCTTCGACGCGGCCTTCGGCAACGGGACGGGCGAGCGGGTGCGGCTTTCCTGCCGCAAGGCGGGCGAGCGTCAGATGGTCGTCGGCCTCACCATCGGGCTGGGGCCGGGCGAGGGCGGGCTTGCGGCGCTCGCCGCGGCCTCCCCGCCGACGCGCTCGCGCTGCACGGCCGGTTTCACGGCGGCCGCGCAGGGCGGATAGCGGGCGGCGGCTTCGCGCATTGCCGCGTGCGGAGATTTCGCCTACATAGCGCGCAAATCCTTATCCTGCGGAGCATGCTTCATGGCGCGTCAGTTCATCTATCACATGTCGGGACTCAACAAGGCCTACGGCAACAAGAAGATCCTCGAGAACATCCACCTGTCCTTCTATCCCGACGCGAAGATCGGCATCCTCGGTCCGAACGGCGCGGGCAAGTCGACGGTGCTGCGCATCATGGCGGGGCTCGACAAGGAGTTCACCGGCGAGGCCTGGCTCGCCGAGGGCGCGACGCTCGGCTACCTGCCGCAGGAGCCGCAGCTCGACGGGTCCAAGACCGTGCTGGAAAACGTCATGGAGGGCGTGGCCGACAAGAAGGCGATCCTCGACCGCTACAACGAGCTGATGATGAACTATTCCGACGAGACGGCGGAGGAGGGGGCGAAGCTCCAGGACGTCATCGACAGCCAGAACCTCTGGGACCTCGACAGCCAGGTCGAGATGGCGATGGACGCGCTGCGCTGCCCGCCGGGCGACGCCGACGTGACGACGCTGTCGGGCGGCGAGAAGCGCCGCGTCGCGCTCTGCAAGCTGCTGCTGTCGCAGCCCGACCTGCTTCTCCTCGACGAGCCGACCAACCATCTCGACGCCGAGACGATCGCCTGGCTCGAAAAGCACCTGCGCGAATATCCGGGCGCCGTGCTGATGATCACCCACGACCGCTACTTCCTCGACAACGTCACGGGCTGGATCCTCGAGCTAGACCGCGGCCGCGGCATCCCCTACGAGGGCAACTACTCCGCCTATCTGCAGGCCAAGTCCAAGCGCATGATGCAGGAAGGCCGCGAGGAGGCCACGCGCCAGAAGGCGCTCGCCCGCGAGCAGGAGTGGATCGCCTCCAGCCCCAAGGCGCGCCAGGCGAAGTCGAAGGCGCGCATCCGCGCCTATGACGAGCTGGTGCAGGCGGCGGCCGAGCGGCGGCCCGGCGACGCGCAGATCGTCATCCCGGTCGGCGAGCGGCTCGGCAACGTCGTCATCGAGGCGGAGAACCTCACCAAGGCCTATGGCGACCGCGTGCTGATCGAGAACCTCTCGTTCAAGCTGCCGCCCGGCGGCATCGTCGGCGTCATCGGCCCGAACGGCGCCGGCAAGACGACGCTGTTCCGCATGATCACCGGCCAGGAGACGCCCGATTCGGGCACGATCACCGTCGGCGAGACGGTCGACCTCGGCTATGTCGACCAGAGCCGCGACGCGCTCGACGGCAACAAGACCGTCTGGGAGGAGATCTCCGGCGGCAACGACGTCATCAAGCTCGGCAAGCACGAGATGAACAGCCGCGCCTATTGCGGCGCCTTCAACTTCAAGGGCGGCGACCAGCAGCAGAAGGTCGGCACGCTCTCGGGCGGCCAGCGCAACCGCGTGCATCTCGCCAAGATGCTGAAGGCCGGCGGCAACGTCATCCTGCTCGACGAGCCGACCAACGACCTCGACACCGAGACGCTGGCCGCGCTCGAGGACGCGCTGGAGAATTTCGCCGGCTGCGCCGTCATCATCAGCCACGACCGCATGTTCCTCGACCGGCTCGCCACCCACATCCTCTCCTTCGAGGGCGACAGCCACGTCGAATGGTTCGAGGGCAACTTCGAGGACTACGAGAAGGACAAGATCCGCCGCCTCGGCCCGGACGCCGTCAACCCCAAGCGCGTCACCTACAAGCGCCTGACGCGATAATTGGTGCGAAATTGGATATTAACGACAAGAGGCGCAAGCAAGCCCACCTTTGGGCACGGGATACTCTTGATTGGTATGTCGAACCCCATGAGTGCTCTCGGGCGCTGTTTCGCGTTGAGGAGTTTCAAGGAACTATTTGGGACCCTGCGTGCGGATTCGGACGGATTGTCCAGCAGGCGAGGTCTTTAGATAAAATCGCCATAGGCTCAGACATTGTTAAAAGGGGCGATATATGCGACTTTACCGCTGATTTTTTTTCTATGGAGAGCTTTCCAGATTTTGAAAACATTATTACGAATCCACCCTTTGGGCGTGCTGAGGAATTTGTTCGCCGTGCTTTAGAGATAATACCGCCGCATGGAAAAGTTGCAGCGATTCTTCCTATTGTCTGGCTCGCCGGCTTTTCCACAAAGAGACATTGGTTGCCGAAATCTCCACTTTGTAAGGTTTACCCAATCTCTCCGCGCCCTTCGATGCCTCCTGGGCTAGTGATCGAAGCAGGTATTAAGCCAGGTAACGGAACTAAAGACTATTGCTGGTTAGTTTGGAAGCGTGACTATATAGGTAAGGCGGAGGTTATTTTTTTAAATACAAAGCATGCAAGAGAAGAAGTTGACTTTTTGGGTTTCTAATAGGGGTGGTAGATGAGGGCGTCGAGAAGCGGTAGAATTTTAAATAATAGTGATGCTGCTTTAGTTAAGGGCATGATTGCTCGTGGCGATCGGCAGCACGACATCGCGGCGTATTTTGGCGTAAATGGTGGTAGAATAGGCGAAGCTTCTACGGGGGAGAATTTTTCCGGTGTGGCCGCTGCTACGACTAATTTACCTCCGCCTAGCCCTTATCTTGTTGTTCCTGCAGATATGCGAGTGAGAGCAGAGAGAATTTTAGGTCCTGTTGACAAAGTATGGCAGCCATATCTTTGCGGCTGCCAGGGCGAGGAATGCCGAG
>NZ_JANFDG010000011.1 GCF_024609765.1 Shinella pollutisoli | reverse complement strand
CCTCAACGCAAGAATGAGAGACCATCTCACAAAAACGCTTGCGGCCTAACACCGTTGCTTTTTCACGACCTCGGAAAATACAGTCCTGCTTTTCAACAACGCCTGGACGGCGCGACGGAGCCCGTCGATCATTCCACGGCCGGTGCGCAGGTTTTGCGCGATCTCGCCGGGGGGAGCGATGCCGCCATGGCGCAGGTCATCGGCTACTGTATTCTCGGGCACCATGCGGGCCTGCCCGACAGGCTGGACGGACCCGGCACCTTCGATCATCGCATGAAGCAGCCGCAGGCAATCGATCCGGCCTGGATGGACGAATTGCAGGCGGAGATTGCTGGCCTCGCGCCCGACATGGTCCAGCGCTTCCCCACCGACCGGGCCGGCCATGCCTTCTCCTGGGCCTTCATGGGGCGGATGCTGTTCTCGGCGCTGGTGGATGCGGATTTCGCGGATACCGAACGCTACTATGTGGCGCTGGGCGAGAGGGAGGCGGACCGCGACTGGCCGGCGCTGTCCGCGCTGATCGATGACTTCATCGCGCGTTTCGATGCGCACATGGCCTTGCTTTCGCGACAGGAAGGGATGTTGAATTCCTTGCGCCGCGAGGTGCTGGCCCATGCGCGCGCGGGGGCCGGGCGGAAGCCGGGCCTGTTCACGCTCACGGTACCGACCGGCGGGGGCAAGACGCTTGCCTCCCTCGGCTTCGCGCTGGATCACGCCCGCCGGCACGGGCACCGCCGGATCGTCTATGCCATTCCCTTCACCGGCATCATCGATCAGACGGCGGAAATCTTTCGCTCCGTGCTCGGGGAGGGCAATGTCCTCGAGCACCATTCCTCCATCGAGGAGGAGTCGTTCGACGCGAAGCGGCGCGAGCGCAAGGATAAGTTGAAGCTGGCGATGGAGGACTGGGCGGCGCCGGTCGTCGTGACGACGACCGTGCAGCTTTTCGAGAGCCTGTTCGCGGCCCGCCCGTCACGGGCGCGCAAGCTGCACAATATCGCCGGTTCGATCGTCGTGCTGGACGAGGCGCAGACCTTGCCGAAGGCCCTGCTGATGCCGATCATGCGGGCGCTGGAGGAACTGGCGCGTCGCTACGGCTGCACGGTCGTCCTGTGCACGGCGACGCAGCCGGCGCTCGGCAAACGTCCGGAATTGCCCGGCGGCCTGCCGCTGGAGGGCCGGGAGCTGGCGCCGGACCCGCGGGGGCTGGCCGCGAAACTCGCACGCACGCGCATCGTCCATGCCGGCGATATGGACGATGCCGCACTGCTCGATGCCCTTGCCGGCCACGATCAGGCACTGGTCATCGTCAACAGCCGGCGCCATGCGCTGGAACTCTACCTGCGGGCGATCGAGACCGGGCTGGAGGGAGTCGTCCACCTGACGACACGGCAATATGCGGCGCATCGCCGGCGGATCCTGGCGGATGTGCGGGATCGCCTGAAGGACGGGCGGTCCTGCCGCCTGATCGCCACGAGCCTGATCGAGGCCGGAGTCGACGTCGATTTTCCCGTCGCCTGGCGGGCCGAGGCGGGTCTGGACCAGATCATACAGGCTGCCGGCAGGGTCAATCGGGAAGGCAGGCGCGACCGCGAAAGCAGCATCGTCACGGTCTTCAATCCCCCGGCCCACCGGCCTCCCGCCGAAATCCGCGGCCTGATCGGCGACATGAAGCGGATCATCGACAAGCATGCCGACCTCACCTCGCTCGCCGCCGTCGAGGACTATTTCGGCGAGGTCTACTGGCGCATGGGCGAGGGCATGGACGGAAAGAAAATCCTCGGCCGCTTCATGCTGAATGGCCGTACCGGCTGTCATTTCGACTATCGCACGGTCGGCCAGGATTTTCGCATGGTCGAAAGCGGGCTGGCGCCGGTGATCGTGGCGCTGGACGAGGAGGCAAGGAAGGCTGTTGATCGACTGAGGGTGGAGGCGATTCCCTCTGGATTGCTGGCGCGAAAACTGCAATCCTCGGTAGTGCAGGTGCCTCCGAAGGCGAGGGACTTGCTGATCGGGAACGGCCATGCCGCATTCGTTGCGCCGCAATGGAGGGGGGACCAGTTTGCTGTCCTGCAGACGGCCAGCCTGTATCGCCCGGACGTCGGCTTGCTCTGGGAGGATGCGGGCTATCCCGGCGTGGAGGATATGATCTTCTAGCGGAACCTCCGGCAACGGGTGTTCTCATGCGTTTTGAATGTCTTGGGGAGGGACGCCATGGCCTTCGGAATCCGCCTGAAAGTCTGGGGCGACTATGCCTGCTTCACGCGCCCGGAGATGAAGGTCGAGCGCGTCTCCTACGATGTGATGACGCCCTCCGCGGCGCGCGGCCTGCTGGAAGCGATCCATTGGAAGCCGGCGATCCGCTGGGTGATCGACGCGATCCATGTGCTGGAGCCCATTCGCTTCCAGTCGATCCGGCGCAACGAGGTCGGCCACAAGGCGCCGGCGGGCAAGATCCGGTCGGCGATGAAGCGCGGCGATCTGGAGGGGCTGAACCTGCTGGTGGACGAGGATCGCCAGCAGCGCGCCGCCACCGTGCTGGTGAAGCCGGCCTATGTGATCGAGGCACATTTCGAGCTGACGGGGAAGGCCGGCCCCGATGACAACGAGGGCAAGCACCTCGATATCTTCAACCGCCGCACGGCGCGGGGCCAGTGCTTTCACCAGCACTGCCTCGGCATGCGGGAATTCGCGGCGCATTTCGAACTGCTCCCGCCCGATGCGCCGCTGCCGAAGGCGATCGATGAGAGCCGCGATCTCGGCTTCATGCTGTTCGACATCGATCACGCGACGGAGGGGCGGCCGTCGCTTTTCTTCCGCGCCGCGCTGGAGAACGGCGTGATGCGGGTTCCGTCGCCCGGCTCCCCGGAGGTTCGGCGATGACGATCCTTTCCGCGCTTGCAAGGGCCTATGATCGCCTGCCGGATGCGCCGCCGTTCGGGTACTCCTCGGAAAAGATCGGTGTCGTCGTCGGCTTGAACGAGGACGGGTCCGTCGCCGGCGTCACCGACTGGCGCGAGGGCGAGGGCAGAAGGGCGTGGCCACGGCCGATGCTTGTGCCGCAGCCCGTGAAGCGCACGGCGGGCATCGCGCCGAACTTTCTCTGGGACAAGACCTCCTATGTCCTGGGGGTGACTGCTGGCGAGGGACGACGCACGGCAGACGAGCATCGGGCTTTCGTGGAGCGGCATCTGGCGGACTTGGGGGAGAGCGACGATCCCGGTCTGCGCGCTTTCCTGTCGTTCTTGACGACGTGGTCGCCGGAGCGGTTCCAGGCTTCGCCCTGGCAGGACGACATGAAGGACCGGAACGTGGTCTTTGCGCTGGAAAGCGACCGGCGCGCGAACATCTTCCTGCACGACCGTCCTGCCGCCAGGGCCCTGTGGGAGCGTTTGTCGAGCCGGCAGAGCGGCAGGGAGCAAATCTGCCTCGTTTGCGGAGAGCCCGGAGCCGTTGCGCGCCTTCATCCGTCCATCAAGGGTGTCCGGGGCGCGCAATCGTCAGGCGCGGCGCTCGTCTCCTTCAACCTCGACGCCTTCACCTCCTACGGCCACGAGCAGGGTGACAACGCGCCCGTGTCCGAGGCCGCCGCCTTCGCCTATGCGACCGCGCTCAACCGGTTTCTGGAAAGGGACAGCGGACACCGCATCCAGATCGGCGATGCCTCGACGGTCTTCTGGGCGGATGCGTCCGAGGCGGGGGCGGCGGAGGCGGCGGAGACGATGTTTCCCGCCCTCTTCGACACCGTCGACGAAGAGCGGGAGGCGGACGAGAAGATCGGGGCGAGACGTATCCGCGAGCGGCTGGAGCGGATCCGCAAGGGTGTGCCGCTCGAGGAGGCGGAGCCGGACCTCGGCAAGGTGCGGTTCCACGTGCTCGGGCTTGCTCCCAATGCCGCCCGGCTTTCCATCCGTTTCTTCCATTCCGGCAGTTTCGGCGAGCTGATGCGGCATCACCAGCAGTTCGTCTCCGACATGCGGGTCGAGCCGCCGCCGCGCGATCCTTTCCCGCCGCTCTGGCGCTATCTTCGCGAGACCGCCGTCCTCGGCAAGGGAGAGAACGTCACGCCGAACCTTGCCGGGGAGTGGATGCGTTCGATCCTGTCGGGCACGCATTATCCGCTGACGCTGCTGTCGTCGGTGCTGACGCGCATCCGCGCCGACGGCGAGATCAACGCCCTGCGCGCCGGCATTCTCAAGGCTTTGCTCATCCGCAATTTCAAAAGCAGGGAGGCCCCCGTGGCGCTCGATCCGACAAACCGGAACAAGGGCTATCTGCTCGGGCGGCTGTTTGCCGTCTATGAGCACATCCAGATCGCGGCGCTCGGCTCGAAGGTCAACGCCACGATCAAGGACAAGTTCTACGGCTCGGCCTCCGCGCAGCCGCGCAAGGTGTTTCACCTGCTGGAGGGCGGCTCGGCCAACCACCTGTCCAAGGTCGGTAAGCAGAAGCCCGGCTACAAGGTCGTTCTGGAAAAGCAGGTCGGTGCCATCATGGAGTTGATGAGCCCCGGCGCGGACCCTTTCCCGGCGTCGCTTTCCGCCGAGGACCAGGCGCTTTTCGGCCTCGGCTACCATCACCAGCGCAACGAGTTTTTCAAGAAGCCGGCTGAAGCCGCTTCCCCGGGGGAGACTTCCGCATGACCGCGATCGCCAACCGCTATGATTTCGTGCTGATCTTCGAGGTCGTCAACGGCAACCCCAACGGCGACCCGGACGCGGGCAACCTGCCGCGGCTCGACCCGGAGACGAACAGGGGGCTGGTGACGGATGTCAGCCTCAAGCGCAAGATCCGCAACTATGTCGATCTCGCCCGCCACGGCGAGGACGGCTTCCACATCTACGTCGAAGAGGGGGCGATCCTCAACGACAAGCACCGGCAGGCCTACAGGGCGATCCGCGAGGGCGACCCGAAGGTCGGGAAGGACGCGAAGCTGAACCCGAAGGACGATGCGGAGGCGAAGGCCGTCACCGCCTTCATGTGCCGCAACTTCTTCGATGTGCGCACCTTCGGCGCCGTCATGTCCACCGGCGTCAATGCCGGCCAGGTGAAGGGGCCGGTGCAGATGACCTTCGCACGCTCCGTCGAGCCGATCCTGCCGCTCGAGATCTCGATCACCCGCATGGCGGCCACCAACGAGGCGGAAAGGAAGCGGAAGGCCGAGGGCGACGACACCAGCGAGCGCACCGACAACCGCACCATGGGGCGAAAGCATATCGTTCCCTACGGTCTTTACGTCGCGCATGGCTTCATCTCCGCCAAGTTCGCGGAGCGCACGGGGTTTTCGGAAAGCGACCTTTCCCTGCTGTTCGAGGCGCTCACGACCATGTTCGAGCACGACCGCTCTGCCGCGCGCGGCGAGATGGCGACGCGCAGGCTGGTGGCGTTCAAGCACGACAACGCGCTCGGCAACGCGCCGGCACATGTCCTGTTCGAGCGCATCCGCATCGGCCGCAATGTCGATGGCGAATTCCGCGTCATCGACCAGCGGCTGGACAACCTGCCGCCGGCGAGAGCCTTCTCCGATTACATCGTCGCCATCGATCGTGACGGTCTGCCCGGAGGTGTCGAGATTCTGGAATTGCTGTGAGCCATGGCGATGGTGACGGCGACGAGGGCGGGGTTCCCGGTGCGAATTGGCAGAAGCGTGTGGAACATGGGAGCGCAAAGCCCGCCCCCGACCTGAATGGCACCTTGATCGTCCGAGTTTATACAGGGAGCAGTCGCCTCCCTCGGGGAGGCGTGGATCGAAACCTCTCGGTCTACCAGGACGGCCCGCTGCGCTGGTCGCCTCCCTCGCGGAGGCGTGGGTCGAAACTATCTCGACCCGCCCTACTGGGGCTCCGAGGGCGAGTCGCCCCTCACGGAGACGTGGATCGAAACGCGCAGTTGATGCATGGGAAGCATCCAACCCGGCGGTCGCCTCCCCCGCGGAGGCGTGGATAAAAACATGCTGGTGAGAGGGTGGTTGAAGAAGCGTTGTTGTGCCTGAGGAAGAGGTGCCGTGATGGGACCGTCGACGGACCGGCAGCCATCCCGGACGCTCCGCGGACAGCGGGCTGACCGCTGGCGGTCCCTTAAGCTGCCCGTCACGGTGCGGCGTGCGTGTCGCATAAGAGGCGGGGCGCCCATTGCGACCGGCAGCCGAGCTGCCGGCATATCCGCGGCAAACCGCGAGCCGGTGAAGGAAACCGCCAGCGCCAAACTTATTCCGATGTCATGTCGGATTCTCCTCGCTTCGTTCGTCTTGACTGCATCGGACGACGGGTGGCTGCCCGCGGAGCGCTGCGACGGCGGAGGCAGGCGCCCTCGTAAGATCGAACGCGCGGATGAAACCGAACCACAGGAGAACACCATGCCCAGCACGATCCGTCTGCATCGCGTCATTGCCGTCAAGCCCGAGAAGCTCTACCGCGCGTTCGTTGAGCCCGACGCGGTGGCGAGCTGGCTTCCGCCCTATGGCTTCCTCTGCACCGTTCACGAACTCGATGCGAAGGCCGGCGGTCGCCACAGAATGTCGTTCCGGAACTTCACGACGGGCGAGAGCCATTCCTTCGGCGGCACCTATCTGGAGCTCGTCCCGGGCGAGCGCCTCGTCTACACCGACAGCTTCGACGATCCCAACCTGCCCGGTGAGATGACGGTCACGGTGAGCCTGAGGGCCGTCTCGGTCGGCACGGAAATGAACATCGAGCAGCAGGGTGTGCCGGATATCATCCCCGCCGAGGCCTGCTATCTCGGCTGGCAGGACTCGCTGGACAAGCTCGCGAAACTCGTCGTGCCCGAGATCGACCAGTAGGCACGGCGGCTTGCGGCCGGAAAAGAAAGGACGAGCAGATGACGATCGCCAGGAACACCATATGCCTCTGGTACGACAAGGACGCCGAGGCCGCGGCCAGGTTTTACGCCGGGACGTTTCCCGACAGCTTCGTGGGCGCGGTCCATCGCGCTCCGAGCGACTTCCCGTCCGGCAAGGCCGGCGATGTCCTGACGGTCGACTTCACGGTCGCCGGCATTCCCTGCATCGGCCTCAACGGCGGCACGACGTTCAGGCACAGCGAAGCCTTCTCGTTCCAGATCGCCACGGACGATCAGGAGGAGACGGACCGCTACTGGAACGCCATCGTCGGCAATGGCGGCGAGGAGAGCGTGTGCGGCTGGTGCAAGGACAGATGGGGCATCTCCTGGCAGATCACGCCGCGCGTGCTGACCGAGGCGATGGCCGCCGGCGGCGCCGAAGCAAAGCGCGCCTTCGAGGCGATGATGGGGATGAAGAAGATCGACGTCGCCGCAATCGAGGCTGCCCGGCGCGGCTGAAACCGTATCGACCGGCACTCCCTTCGACGAGAGCTTTCACGCGAATGACCGCAGGAGGGCGTGGTACGACGACGATGTCCACCTCGAAGAGGAGATGTTCGACGCGATCAGTCTAAAACGCCGGCGACAGGCTCCCATGCCCGGGTTCGCCGCAATGCCTGCGGCGGCTGGCCGAGGCCTCGCAGGAAGGCGCGGCGCATGCGGCCGGGATCGCCGAAGCCGGTGGTCTCGGCGATGCGCTCCAGCGGTTCGTGGCCGGTTTCGACGGCCGTGCGGGCGGTTTCGAGACGCAGGCGCTCCACGGCCTTGGCGGGCGTCGTCCCGGTCTCGGCGGTGAAGGCGCGGGCGAAGTTGTGCGGGCTCATCGCGGCGCGCTCGGCGAGGCGCTCCACGGTGAGCGGCTCGGCGAGGTTGGCGCGCATCCAGTCGATCAGCGCGGCGAAACGGCCGGTCCGCCCGCCGAGCTCGACGAGGGCGGAGAACTGCGACTGGCCGCCCGGCCTGCGCCGGTGGACGACGAGCTGCTGCGCGACGCGCCGCCCGATGTCCGGGCCGAGGTCGTCCCCGATCAGGGCGATCGCCAGGTCGATGCCGGCCGAAATCCCCGCCGAGGTCCAGATGCCGCCGTCCCGGATGAAGATGCGCTCGGCGTCCAGCGTCACCTTCGGGTAGCTGCGCTCGAACCGCTCCGTGCTGTCCCAGTGGGTGGTGGCGCGCCTGCCGTCGAGCAGACCGGCCTCCGCGAGCAGGAAGGCGCCGGAGCAGACGCTGGCGATGCGCCGGGCCGTCACGGTCTTGAGCCAGGCGACGATCCGCTGCGCCGCCGCCCTGGAGCGGATGATCTCGCCGCCCGAAACCAGGACGGTATCGAAGGGACCGTCGCGCAGCGGCTCGGCCGCGAGGCTGAGGCCGGAGGAACTCTCCACACGCATGGTCGCGCGGGAGACGCCCGGCGCCATGACCGTGAGCGCGTAGCTGCCCGGCCGGAAGCGCTCCGCCATCTCGAACGCCGCGGTCGGCCCGGCCGCGTCGAGCAGCTGAAAGCCCGGATGGAGCACGACGGCGATGCTTCGCGGCATGGCGGTTTCTGCCCGATTTCTGTCATTTCGGCCATGATCGGCCGGCGATCGCCTCCAGTCAACCCGGAACGCGGAGAACCAAAGTGAGGAAGCGCAGGATCGCCATGTGGGGACTGATCGGGGCCGTCGTCGTCGCGGCGGGCGGTTTCGCTCTGTGGCTGGCGGCGCTGCCGTCCGACGTCGCGGCATCTCCGCCGCCGGTGCCCGCCAGCGAGACGACGGCAATGCTGGATGCGCTCCGGCCGCCCGAGCGTCGGCGGCCGGTCATCGCCGTCATCGGCCTCAACGACGCGACCGAGACGACCGACTACGTGGTGCCGACCGGAATCCTGCGGCGGGCCGACATCGCCGATGTGCTGATGCTGGCCGCCGGCCCGGGTCCGGTGCGCCTCTATCCCGCGCTCAACGCGGTCGAGCCGGACGCGACGATAGCCGCGTTCGACGCTGCGCATCCGGACGGCGCGGACTACGTGATCGTGCCGGCGATGAGCCGGGACGACGACCCCGCCGTACTGGCGTGGCTGCGGCAGCAATCGGACAAGGGCGCCGTCGTCATCGCTGTCTGCGCCGGGGCCAAGGTCGTCGGGGCCGCCGGCCTGCTCGACGGCAGGCGCGCCACGACGCACTGGTACTACCTGAAGGACCTGCTTCGGCGCAGCCCGGCGATCGACTACGTCGCCGACCGTCGCTTCGTGATCGACGGACGGGTCGCGACGACCACCGGCATCACCGCATCCGTGCCCATGATGCTGACCCTGATCGAGGCCATCGCCGGCCGCGAAAGGGCGGAGGCCGTGGCCCGGGACCTCGGCGTCGACCGCTGGGACGCGCGGCATGCGAGCAGCACCTTCCGGTTCAGCCGCTCGTTCGCCGCCACGGTTCTCGGCAACGTGCTCGCCTTCTGGAACCGCGACGATTTCGGCATCGCCCTCAAGCCGGGGATCGACGAGGTCTCGCTGGCGCACGTGGCCGATGCCTGGTCGCGGACCTACCGGTCGAAGGCGGTCACCCCTTAAGCCACCATCAAGCGGACGGTCGTTCTCGATCTTCCGGGATTCCACTTTTGATTGCGTCGTTAGCGGCGACCTGATGGGACACGCGGCGTCTGCCGTAGATAATCGACGATCCTCCTCGGCCTCGTTCAACCGGATCGGTTTCCGGCTAACTCGATCGGATACCGCCACCCCATCTCACGCGTCGGTGTCTGTGCGCCCTGGCCGGCTTTTTCCAATTTGATCCAGCCTATAGGAAACGATCTTGACATGGCGATATCACTATGATCTTCTATAAAAAACGATATTATAAAATCGCATAGCGATAGAAAGTAATTGATGTACGACCCGCTTGTCCATCCTTTTCCGGATCGCAGCCAGCCCGATCCGGATTCCTACTGGCTCAAGGTCGGCAACGAGGCGCCGGCCGACGACGGTCCGGTCGCCGGGGACTTGAGCGTCGACGTCGCGATCATCGGCGGTGGATATACGGGCCTGTCGGCGGCGCTGGCGCTCGGCCGGGATCATGGCATCAAGGCGACCGTGCTGGAGGCCCGGTCTTCCGCGTGGGGATGCAGCGGCCGCAATGGAAGCTTCGCCCGCATCTCCGGCGGCCGCGTTCCGTGGTCGAGCCTCGTCAAGACCTACGGGCGGGATACCGCGCGGGCCTATTTCGACGAGCTGAGGCAGGGTCTCGATACGGTCCGCGACCTGATCTCCACGGGCGGGATCGCCTGCGACAAGCAGCCCGACGGCGTCTACAAAGTGGCGGCCTTCGGCGCCCACGCCGGCGCGCTCCGCCGAGAGGAAGAGCTTTACAACGAGGTTCTCGGCTATCCGGCGCGATACGTCGATGCCGGCGGCCTGCACGGCGTCCACGAAGGGCCGGAAAGCCACGGCGCGCTCTACCTGCCCGACGGCTTCTCGCTGAACCCGCTGGAGCTGGCGCGCGGCCTTCACCGCATGGCGCGCAGCCACGGTGCCCGGATCCACACCAATTCGCCCGCCACGGACTGGATGCGCGAGGGCGATACGCATCGTCTCGTGACGCCGGCGGGGACCGTCCGGGCAAGGCGCGTCATCGTGGCGACCAACGGATATACGTCCTCGCGCCTCCATCCGCGCCTCGCCGCGCGGATCCTGCCCGTTCATTCCCAGATCATCGTCACGGCGCCGATGAGCCAGGCGCAGGTGGAGGCGAGCCTTCCGTCGGGAAAATGCATGTTCGATACCCGCGGGCTGCTCTTCTACTATCGTCGGCTGCCCGACGACCGGATGCTTTTCGGCGGGCGGAGCGCCATTTCCGGCAGCGACGCCGCCGCGCCCCGTCACCGGCAGTATCTCTACGACGCCATGACGCGCAAGTTTCCCGCGCTCGCCGGAATTTCCGTGGATCACTGGTGGGGCGGCTGGGTCGCGGTCACGCGGAACTCTCTTCCCTTCTGTTACAGGGTGCCGGCGATGGGCGATGTGTTCACCGCGGGCGGCTATGCCGGTAGCGGCGTTTCCTTCTCCATCCATCTCGGCACGAAGCTCGCGCTGATGGCGGCCGGCCGGCCGTTCGAGACGGGCGCCGCGTTCCTCGCGCGCGAGCCGGAGCGCTACCCCTTCGCCTCCTTCATCCGGCTGGGGCAGTGGATGGCGTATCGCTGGCTGCATGCCAGGGACGCCCGCGAAGCCCGCAGGGCAGGGTGACGCCATGGACGACCGCACGCCCGCAAGAGACCCGCAATCGATGCCCGGCCGCGTGCCGTGCCCGTCGCCGAACCGGCATGGCGGCGTGACAGCAGGAGGGGGAGTGGTATGACTGCGGTTCCCTTCAACCTCCCGCGATCCGGTACGATGACAAAAGTCGAAGACTCACCTCTCTATGTCACCGCTCTTGCCAAGGGCCTCTCGGTCCTGACGGCGTTCGGGCCTTCCAGACCCGCCATGAACCTCCTCGAGCTGGCGGACGCCACCGGCTTGAACAAGAGCACGATCCAGCGCTCCGTGTTCACGCTGGAAGCGATGGGCTACCTTGCCCGCGACGGCGGCTCCAAGCGATACCGCCTGACGGTCAAGTCGCTGGAGATCGGCACCGGCTATCTCCAGACGGCCGAACTGATCGAACGGGCCAATCCCTTCATCCAGCAGCTCAACCGCCAGACGGGCGAGAGCTGCAACCTGCTGGAGCCCTGGGGCACGGACATGGTCTATGTGGCCCGCTTTACCAGCCACAAGGAAATGCCGATCCATGTCCCGATCGGCCAGCGCCTTCCCATGTACTGCACCGCAGCCGGGCGCGCCTACCTGTCCGCCCTGCCGACCGAGGCCGCGGCGTCCTATATCGAGCGATCCAGCCGGGTGGCGTACACGGCGCACACGGTGACGGACCCGGCGGAGCTGCTGGCGCTGCTCGTGCGGGCGCGGACCGACGGGTTCGCCCTGATCACCGAGGAAATCTACGTCGGCGATATCGCCGTCGGCGCCTGTGTCGTCAATGCCGACGGGCAGCCGCTCGCCGCGATCAACATTTCCGTGCCCTTCAGCCGCTGGCGGCCCGAACAGGTGCTCTCGGACCTTGCGCCGCAGCTCGTCAATACGGCGCGGGCGATCTCGAGCGCCGCGAAGGGGCTGAAGCCGTCCGGCGCGATGAAAAGCCATCAAACATAGAAACCGCTTCAAGGAGGAAGAATGTCGATCCAACGTTTCGAGCCGAACGGCAAGCGTCTGAGCCATGTCCTGGTCCACAACGGGATCGCCTACGTCACCGGCCAGGTTCCGGCGGATCGCAGCCAGGATGTCGCCGGCCAGACCGCCCAGGTCCTGTCGCGCATCGACGCGCTTCTCGAAAAGGCCGGGACCGACAAGTCGAAGATCCTTTTCGCGCAGGTCTGGCTGAAACATGTCGTGGCGGATTTCGCGGCGATGAACACGGTCTGGGAAGAGTGGGTGCCCGAGGATGCGCTGCCGGCAAGGGCCACGGTCGAGGCGAACCTGGCGGCCGAGAACATCCTCGTCGAGATCGCCGTCCAGGCGGCTGTCGAAGCCTGACCGCCGACAACGAAGAATTGACCAGCTCCAAAGCAAAAGGATGGGGAACCAAATGCGCAAGACCTTTGTAATTGCAGTCGTTGCGACGCTTCTGGCCGGCACGGCCGTCAACGCCGCGGACACCACGCTGACGATTTCGAGCTACGGCGGGGCCTACCAGGAAGCCCAGTCGAAATCCTACTTCCAGCCCTTCATGGCAGAGAACCCGGATATCGAGATCGTCGAGGACAGCGCTTCCAGCAATGCGAAGCTCAAGGCCATGGTCGAGACCGGAAACGTCACGCTCGATCTGGTGCTGACCGACGACAGCTTCGGCCTTGAAGCCGACGCGCAATGGCTGGAGCCGATCGACTATTCGATCGTCGACAGGTCGAAGTTCATCGAGGGCGCGGCGGGAACCTACCGCGTGGCTTCGGACATCGAGGGCACGGTGCTCGCCTACAATGCCGACGAATTCGGCGGCGAGGCGCCGCAGGGCTTTGCCGACTTCTTCGACACCGCGAAGTTCCCCGGATCGCGCGCGGTCTGGAAATATGCCGCGTCGGGCATCTTCGAGACGGCCCTGATCGCCGACGGCGTGAAGCCCGAAGACCTCTACCCGATCGACGTGGAGCGGGCGCTGAAGAAGCTCGATACCATAAAGGCCGACATCGTGTGGTGGGAAAGCGGCTCGCAGTCCGAGCAGCTTCTTTCGAGCGGCGAGGCGGGCATGGCCCTCGTCTGGATCGGGCGCGCCCTGAACGTTGCCGAGAAGGGCATCAAGGTCGACTGGACGAACTGGACCTCGCAGACGGGGTACTGGGTGGTTCCCAAGGGCACGAAGAACAGGCAAGCGGCGATGAAGGCGATCGACTTCTTCACCGAGCCGGCCCAGCAGATCGAGTTCACCAAGTACATGCCCTACGGCCCGTCCAACAAGAATGCCCTTGCCTCCGTGGACGGCAAGTTCAAGGGCAACCTGCCGACCGACCATCTCGACACGCGCGTCCTGATGAACGCGGAGTGGTGGGCTGAAAACGGCGCGGACGTCGACCTGCGCTTCCAGGAGTGGCTTCTCCAGTAAGATCTTCCGGCGAGCGGCCCGCCCGGCCTGCCGGGCGGGTCCCTGCCCAATTCCCTGTTCGGAAACATGATGACCGTATCACTTCATGATCGCAGCATGCCGGCGAAGGCGATGGGACGCTTCCGACCGCCGTCGGCGTTCTGGCTGATCGCGCCCGCGATCCTGTTCCTCGCGTTCTTCTTCGTGTTTCCGCTGCTGAAGCTCGTGGCGATCTCGCTGCCGGACGGCAGCGCGGAACACTACCGGCAGATCTTCACCACGCCGGTCTTCCTCAGGGTTATCGGCGAGACGTTCCGGGTGTCGCTCATCGTGACCGTGGTCACGGTGGCCATCGCCTATCCCTATGCCTATGCCATGGCGCACGGCGGGCGGGCGGCATTGCTCGTTCTCACGGTCGCCTTGCTCATCCCGTTCTGGGTGAGCCTTCTGCTGCGCAGCTTCTCCTGGATCGTGCTGCTTCAGAACACCGGCCTGATCAACGATTTCCTGATCGCCGCCGGCCTGATCGACAGGCCGATCCGTCTCATCCGCACGCCGCTGGGCGTGATCATCGGCATGGTGCATATCCTGTTGCCCTACGCGGTCCTGCCGCTCTACACGGTGATGAAGAAGATCGACCTGCGCCTCATGGAAGCGTCGTCGATCTGCGGCGCGAGCTGGCTCAGGGGATTTGCGCGGGTCTATTTCCCGCTGTCCCTGCCCGGCGTCATGGCCTCCGCGATCCTCGCGTTCACGCTGGCGCTCGGCTTCTACATAACGCCGGCGCTGCTCGGCAGCCCGCGCGACATGATGATCGCGCAGATGATCGCCGGCCAGTTCAACGAGCAGCTCAATTTCGGGTTGGGAGCCGCGCTCGCGGTCGTCCTCATGGTCCTGACGGCCATGGCCTTCGGCTTGTTCGGGGCCGCACGGGCCGCCCTTCAGATGCGTGACCGCCGGAAAGGGGAGGCGTGACATGGACAGGCTGAGGCGCGTTCTCTTCTGGGTCGTGGTCGGCCTGACGGCCGTGTTCCTGCTGTTGCCGACATTGATCACCGTGCCGATGTCGTTCACGACGACGTCGACGCTGGAGTTCCCTCCGGTCGGCTTCACCTTCGAATGGTACGGAAAGGTCATCGGTGCGGCGGATTGGCGGGCGGCGCTGGTCAACAGCCTCGTCGTCGCGCTTGCCGCGGCGATCCTTGCCACCGTGATCGGGACGGCGGCGGCACTTGCGCTGCACGCGCACCGTTTTCCCGGCAAGACGCTGGTCATGGGCCTTCTCCTCAGCCCCATGGTCACGCCCGTCATCGTGCTCGCGGTGGGGATGTACATGGTGTTCTCGGGGTGGGGGCTCGTCGCGACCCGGCTCGGGCTGGTCCTCGCCCACACGGTCCTTGCCATTCCCTTCGTCGTCGTCTCGGTCCTTGCGAGCGCGCGCATGGTGAACCCGTCGCTCGCCCCCGCCAGCCTCGGCCTCGGCGCGAGCCGCTGGTTCACCTTCCGGCGGGTGACGCTGCCGCTCATCATGCCCGGCGTCCTGTCGGGCGCCGTCTTCGCCTTCATCACCTCCTGGGACGAGGTCGTCATCGCGCTGTTTCTCGCCGATGTCCGCACCCGCACGGTTCCGATCATGATCTGGAACCAGGTGCGCACCAACCTCGACCCCGCCACGGCCGCCGTCGCCGCGATCCTCATCGTGCTGTCGGCGCTGGGCGTCCTGCTCTCGTATAAAATCAGGGAAGCCAGATCATGAGCGCCGTCCTTCAGAACCCCGCGGGCACGGCCATGAGACTCGAAGGGGTTTCGAAGTCCTACGGGGTCGTCAAGGCTCTCGACGACGTGTCCATCGAACTTCGCAAGGGAGAGTTCCTGACCTTGCTCGGCCCCTCGGGGTCCGGCAAGACGACCCTCTTGCGCGCCATCGCCGGCTTCATCCGGCCGACGGCCGGACGCCTGCTGATCGACGGCCGGGACATGACCGGGGTTCCGCCGCAGAAGCGCAACATCGGGATGATGTTCCAGGACTATGCCCTCTTCCCGCACATGACGGTGCTGGAGAACATCGGCTATCCGCTGGAAACGCGCGGCATCAGGCGGGCCGAGCGCGAGACGCGCGGCATGGAGATGCTTGAGATCGTCGGCCTGGCGCATTGCGCGAAGCGCTATCCGAAGGAGATGTCCGGCGGCCAGCAGCAACGCGTCGCGCTGGCGCGAGCCCTCGTGTTCAGGCCGGACATCGTGCTCCTGGACGAGCCCATGGCCGCGCTCGACAAGAAGCTGCGCGGGCAGATGCAGATCGAGATCATGCACATCACGCGGCAGGTCGGCGCGACCGTGGTCTCGGTCACGCACGACCAGGAGGAGGCGCTGGTCATGAGCGATCGCATCGCCATCTTCAAGGACGGGCGCCTCGAGCAGATCGGCACGCCGCACGAGCTCTACCTTCAGCCGCGGTCCGAATTCGTCGCCGACTTCATCGGCGAGGCTAACCTCCTGCGCGGCGCGGTCCGCTCGACGGGCGAGGGGACCGTCGTGGAAGGCGACGGCTGGACGGCCAGCCTGCCGCCGGGCGATCCGCGGTCCGAAGCGCTCGCCAAGGTGCGCAAGGCTTGCGTGGTGCTCCGGCCGGAGCGGATCCATGCGGTCGCGGCCGGCTCCGAAACGGAGAATGCGGGCGTCGGGGTGATCGAAGACAAGATCTATCTCGGGGTCGAGTACCGGCTCGTCGTGCGGATGAACGATGGCGGCAAGGTCAACCTGCGCAGCCGGGACGTCGCGTCCGTCGCCGGCATGAACGCCGGCGACCGGATCGGCATGGCGTGGACCGTCGACGACATCGTCGTCATCGGCGCGTGAGGAGGCAAGGGGAGGGGATCATGAGCGACGACGACCGGCAGGCCGAGGTGACGTTCCTCTGGAACGGCGCGCCGATCAGGGCGCGGCAGGGCGACAGCGTGGCGGCCGCCCTTTGGCGCGCCGGCATCACCACGCTCGCGCGGTCGCGCAAGATCCACCGGCCTCTCGGCTACAGCGGCGCCTATCCGGCGGGCGTGCTTGCCCGCGTGGACGGACGCCCGAACGTGCGCCTCGACCAGGTCCGGGCGGAGGACGGCCTCGTCGTCGAAATGCAGAACACCTGGCCGTCGCCGCGTTTCGATCTTCTGAGGCTCGCCCAGGTCCTGCCGCCGAAGCTCGTCTACGGCGGCTTCGAGCACGGCGCCTGGATGCCGAAGGGCGGGCCTGCCTATCGCCTTGCCGAAAGGGCGATGGCGAACCTCGCCGGGGTGGCGCGTCCTGCCGACGTCGCCGCCCGGGCGTCGCTTGTCCCCGGGGAACGCATGGCGGTGGATTGCCTCGTCGTCGGCGGCGGGCCTGCCGGGATTTCCGAGGCGAACCGCCGGGCCGGGCTCGGCGAGACGGTCGCGCTCGTCACGAGAGGGGACCGCCCTGCCCGTTTCGCGGGCGCCGCCGGCGTGGCCGTCGAGCCGCTCGACCCGCGGGTCCGGCTGTTTGCGGGAATGGAGCTTTTCGGCGTCTACCGCGACGGCGCACTCATGGTCGGGGCACCGCACGACAATCGGCGGGGCGCGGTCGCGTTCGATCCCCGGGCGGCCGTCCTTGCGACCGGGCGGCGTTCGATCCCGCCGCTGGTCCGAGGCAACCAGCTGCCCGGCGTGCTCGATGCCCATTCCGCCCTCCAGCTCGCCGCCGTCCATCGCGTCATGCCGGGAGGGCGCGTCGCGGTCGTGGGGACGGGAGCGGAGAAGGACCTTGCGGACAGGCTCGTTTCCCTCGGCGTGGACGTGGTTCACCGCGGGCCGATCGAGGAGCTCGTGGAGATCAGGGGACGCAGCCGGGTGACGGCCATTCGCACCGGCACGGAGATCCGATGCGACGCCGTCGTCCATGCCGGACCGTGGCGGATCGATCCGAGCCTCGGCTTCCAGGCCTCGGGCGAGGGGATGTTCCAGGTGCTCGCGCGCCCGCTTCCGGAGACGATGTCTATCATCGGGGCGGCGGCGCTCGGCGACGAGCGCATTCATGCCCGCAGGCACGTTCATCCCGGCACCCTGATCTGCCCCTGCATGGATGTGACGGCCGGCGAGCTCTACTGCCACATCGACGAGGGCGAGACGGACCCCGAGGTGCTGAAGCGCCTGACCTCCTGCGGCATGGGAACGTGCCAGGGCTTCCCCTGCTGGGAGCACATGCTGGCGCTGCTCGCCGCCCGCATCGGCGTCGAGCCGGAGGCGTTCGCCCGCCCCACCCATCGGCCTCCCCGGCGCTCGATAACGGTGGCGCAGGCGGCAGGCCTTGCCGCGCTCGTGGAGCCCGACCGATGAACAAGCCCCTTCCCAGACGTGCATCCGTCGTCATCGTCGGCGGCGGCGTGCAGGGCCTCTCGGTCGCCTTCAATCTGGTCGAGCAGGGGCAGCGGGATATCCTCGTCCTCGATGCCGGCTACTGGCAGGGCGGGGCTTCCGGCCGCAACGGCACGCTCATCCGGCCGGGCTTCGCCTCCGTGGCCTGGACGGAACTCTTCGTCCTGACCGTCGGCGAATGGCGGACCTGGTCGAAGCGCCTCGGCGAGAACGTCATGTTCACGCAACGCGGCTATTCCGTGGTTTCGGAGACCGAGAAAAGCGAGGCGATGCTGCTCGAGGGGCTGAAGGTCCAGAAGAGCCTCGGGGTCGACAGCCGGATGCTGTCGCGCCGCGAGATCGACGATCTCCTTCCCGCGATCGACAAGTCCCGCGTCCGCGCCGTGCAGCACCAGCCCGAAGGGGGCGTCGCGCCGCACCATGCGGTGATGAAGGGCCTGCTGGCCTTCTGCCGGCGCAGCGGCGTCGACGTTCGCTACCGGACGGCGATCAGCGGCGTGGAACGGACGGGCACGCGCGCGAGCGCGGTGCTGGTGGGCGACCACAGGATCGAGGCGGATTGCATCGTCGCCTGCGCCGGGCCGAACAACCCGGATATCGCCGCCATGGCCGCCGTGCCGCTCAACGGCTTCGGCATGCGCATCGAGGCCATGGCGCTGGAGCCCACGCGGCCGCTCATCAAGCCCGCCATCGCCCTGATCGACAGCCTCGCCTATTTCCACCAGACCGCGCGCGGCGAGGTGGTCGGCGGGACGGAAGTGCCCGAGACGCCGCGCATGTCGCTGAAGGTCGACGTGCCCGTGATGGCCCAGATGGCGAAAGTCTACCTGGACATGTTCCCCCAGCTCGGCGAGGTCCGCATCCTGCGCCACTGGGCCGGGCAGTTCCATGCCTCGTCCGACTATGCCCCGCTCCTCGGCGAGCATCCGGACCTGAAGGACCTCTGGTTCTCGGCCGGATGGTCCTACGGCTTCGCCGGCGCCCCGGCCGCCGGGAAGCTGCTGGCGCAAGCGATCGCCAGGGGCCGGATCGACCGCCGGATGAAGCCCTTCGCCCTCGATCGCTTCGAGAAGACGGGTCCGATCGCCGAAGGCGGCATCGTGCTCGCGTGATGCCGCGAACGAAACCCTGACATATAGCCAGAAAGGACAGCTCCGATGAGCAATCACGAGAACTTCTACATCAACGGTGCGTGGGTTTCGCCCGTCACGCCCCGGACGCTCGACGTCATCAATCCGGCCACGGAGGAGGCGTTCACGCGGATTTCGGTCGGCTCCGCGGCCGACGTGGACAAGGCCGTCGCTGCGGCGAAGGCCGCCTTCGAGACCTTCTCGCGGACGGCTGCCGCCGAGCGGCTCGCGCTCCTGAAGCGGATCCACGGCGTTTACCTGGAGCGTTTCGAGGATATTGCGCAGGCCGTTTCCGCGGAGATGGGCGCGCCGCTCGCCTTCGCGCGCGATGCGCAGGCCTGGGCGGGACGGGGCCATCTCGAATCCACGATAAAGGCCTTCGAAGACTACACGTTCAGCGAAAAGCGCGGCACGACGATGATCGTCAAGGAACCGGTCGGGGTCTGCGCCCTGATCACGCCGTGGAACTGGCCTCTCAACCAGATCGTCTGCAAGGTCGCCCCGGCGATCGCCGCCGGCTGCACCGTCGTGCTCAAGCCTTCGGAAATCGCACCGATCTCGGGCATCGTCTTTGCGGAAATCATGCATGCGGCGGGCGTGCCGAAGGGCGTGTTCAATCTCGTCAACGGCACCGGCCCCGATGTCGGGCAGGTCATGGCGTCGCATCCCGACGTCGACATGGTGTCCTTCACCGGATCCACCCGGGCGGGCATCATCGTCGCCAAGGCTGCGGCCGACACGGTCAAGCGCGTCGCGCAGGAGCTCGGCGGCAAGTCGGCGAACATCATCCTTCCCGACGCCGATTTCGAGACTGCGGTGACGAAGGGCGTCCACGGCTGCTTCGGCAATTCGGGGCAGTCCTGCGATGCCCCCACGCGCATGCTGGTTCCGAAGGGGCGCCATGAAGAGGCGCTGGCCATCTCGAAAACCGCAGCCGAGGCGTTCCGCACGGGCGATCCGAACGCGGAGGACACCGATCTCGGCCCCGTCGTCAGCCAGATCCAGTTCGACAAGATCCAGCGCCTGATCGAGGCCGGCATCAGCGAAGGCGCGACGCTCGTCACGGGCGGTCCCGGCCGGCCCGACGGCCTCAACCGCGGCTACTACGTCCGTCCGACCGTGTTCGGAAACGTCACTTCCGACATGACGATCGCCCGCGAGGAAATCTTCGGACCTGTGCTTTCCATCCTGTCCTACGAGGACGAGGAGGACGCGATCCGCATCGCCAACGACACCGTCTACGGCCTTGCCGCCTACGTTCAGTCGCGGGACATCGAGCGCGCGCGCCGGGTTGCGTCGCGCATGCGCGCCGGGTCGGTCTACCTCAACTATCCGGCCTGGGACACGATGGCGTCCTTCGGCGGCTACAAGCAGTCGGGCAACGGGCGCGAATATGCCGATTTCGGCATCCACGATTTCCTCGAGATCAAGAGCGTGGTCGGCTACGGCGACTGAGCTTGCGGGGGAGTGCCGTCGTTCTCGACGCCTGTAGCCGGAAACCCGTCGGGTATGCGAAGGTCTTCCCGCCGGACCAGAACCGTCGGCGCTCTACCCCCGAGGCTCGCAAACGAGCGGGATTCCTGGTTGGGAAGCCAGGCGCCCAGACATCTTCCCGGATGTCCGCAACGAAAAGGCCGCGCGTCGCCGCGCGGCCGTGAAGCGTGCGTGCGCTTCGGGATCAGCCGGCGGCGTCGAGCACCTTCTCGCAGTGCGACGGGCCGCCCTTCTGGCCGGGATGGTCGACGACGGTGCGGATCGTCCGGATCTTGTAGCTGCCGTCGACGGTCAGCTCGACCTGGCAGGCGCGCCCCCTGACGAAGCCGCCGCGCCACTTGTAGAGCGTCGTGCCGCCGGCGCCCTCGACGTCGGAGAGCGGCGGGCCGTAGGCTGCGAAGAAGCTGCCGGCCGTCTTGCCGTTCCAGCGCGCCTGGAGCGGATTGGTGGCGGCGGAGGGGGCGGTGGTGCATCCGGCGACGGCAAGCGTGAGGGCTGCCAGAATTGCAATGCGGGATTTCATGGGTGCCATATCCTTGGACTGCGCTCGGGCCCGTCGACGCGATTCGGCGCCGCGGCCTTGTCTGGCCATAGCGCAGTGCGCGTAAAAGGGGAATCGCCCCCGCGCCGAACTTTGCGTCCGTCCGCCGCGAAGAGCCGCGGACCTTGCGGATTTGCAACAGTTTCCGCCCGTGCCGCGGGTGCCTGCCGGCCGGTCGCCACGCGGCGGCGGGCGGCCGGCCGACGATTTTCGGTGTTGCCGATATTGGATAGCGCCCGTCCGAATTGGCGCGAATAGTACGCGCAATCAACAAGAACACGGAAATCGAAAACTGGGAGAACCATGATGAAAAAGGAAACGGGTTCGTTGTTTGTGACGCGTCGCCGGCTGCTGGTGACGGGGGCGGCGGCTCTCGCGGCGCCTGCGATCCTGCCGCGGAGCGCCTTCTCGCAGCAGGCCAAGACGATCAAGATCGGCGGCGCGGTGCCGCTGTCGGGACCGGTCGCCTACTGGGGCCATTCGACGGCGCAGGGCTTCATCGACGGCGCGGCGGTGATCAACGAGGCGGGCGGCGTGATGATCGGCGGCGAGCCGCACATGCTCGAGGTGATCAGCTACGACACCAAGGGCGAGGTGGCCGACTCGCGCGCGGCGACGATGCGCCTCGTCGAGCAGGACCAGTGCAAGTACGTCTTCAGCCAGGCGGCCGCCTCGAACGTCGGCATGCTGCAGGTGACGGAGCCGGCCGGCGTCCTGTCGATCGTTGCCTGCTGGGGCTATCTGGACCTGTTCGGCAAGGACTACCCCTTGCATTTCCGCGCCGAGATGTCGGACTACGAGCAGGGCTTCGCCTACATCCCCTTCATGCAGGAGAAGTACGGCAAGGACGCGCTGAAGACGGCGGCCTTCATCGGCCCGAACGACCAGGACGGCACCGACTGCCACTTCTCCTACAAGCGGCTGATGGACTATTACGGCATCACCCAGAAGGCGGCCGAGTTCTACAACTGGGAGGACACGGACTTCTATCCGATCGTCGCCAAGACGATCGCCGACCGGCCGGACTTCATCGTCACGAGCCCGTCCCCGCCCGGCATCACCGCCTCGATCATCAAGGCGGCGCGCGAGCTCGGCTATACCGGCCCGATCTCCTCGCCCGCGGCCTCCGAGACCAAGACCATCCTCGAGGTGGCCGGCGAGCATGCCGACGGCGTCATCCTGCCGGTGACGAACGTCGAGCCGTCGACGGACACCCAGAAGGCCATCGAGAAGCGCTTCATGGAGCGGTTCGGCTCCTTCAATGCGCTCGCCGGCAACTATTCCTGGTGGATCTACTCGCTGAAGGCGGCCTGGGAAGCGGCCGGCACGGCGGAGGACACCAGGAAGGTGGCCGAGGCGCTGGCCGCCGTCGAGCTTGAGGACACCTATGTCGGCAAGGTCAAGTGGGCGGGCAAGAACTCTTTCGGCGTCGACCGCCAGGGCGTCTACGACTGCTTCACCACCACCATCGACAAGGGCGTGGCCAAGGTCGAGGACGTGCGTTTCCCGGCGCTGCCGGCGGACTACTGATCTCGCGCAACCGGACCTGAACGGTCGCGCCGCCCCGCCCGGGCTCTCCGGGCGGGGCGGCGGCGGCCCGGACGTCCCTGCGATCCTGGAGCCTTTCGCGCATGAGTGACTTCCTACAGATGGGCCTGACCGGGGTCAGCCTCGGCCTGATGTACGCCCTGATCGCCATCGGCCTCACCCTGATCTTCGGGGTGATGCGCATCATCCAGTACGCGCACGGCGAGATGTTCATGCTGGGCGCCTTCGTGCTCTACTACTGGCATGCCGAGATGGGGCTGCCCTACTGGGCGGGCGTCGCCGTCAGCGCCGTCGTGATCTTCGGCCTCGGCGCGGTGCTGCAGATGGTGCTGTTCAAGCCGCTGCACGGCAAGAACATCCTCTATTCGCTCGCCGTCTCGCTCGGCCTGGTGCTGATCATCTCCGGCTCCGGCCAGCTCATCTTCGGCACCACCACCAAGGGCATCCCGAGCGCGGTCTCGGGCGGCGTGCTGCTCGGCGGCGCCTATCTCTCCTACGAGCGCATGGTGATCTCGGCCGTATCGATCGCGCTGATCGTGGCGCTCTGGCTGTTCCTGCGCCGCTCGGTGACGGGGCTTGCGATCCGGGCGGTCGCCGAGGACCCGGACACGGCGGCGCTGCAGGGCATCCGGACCGGGCGCATCCACTGGATCGCCTTCGGCCTCGGCTCCGCCATGGCGGCGATCGCCGGCTGCATGATGGGCACGCTGCTGTCGATCGTCCCGACGATGGGCTTCCTGGCGACCATCAAGGCCTTCATGATCGTCATCATGGGCGGGCTCGGCTCGGTCGTCGGCGCGCTGGTCGGCGGCATGATCCTCGGCATGATCGACAGCGTGGTGACGACCACCATCAGCGGCGACATCGCCCTCATCCTCTCCTTCGTGGTGATCTTCCTGATCCTGGTGTTCCGGCCGTCCGGCCTGTTCGGCCAGAACTGGGACTGAGCGCCCCTCTCCGCGCCGCCCGGCGGCATGACGGCAGGGCGGCATGACAACAGACTTGCGGGATAGAAAAATGGAAGACCTTGACCGACCTCACAGGATTGCCTGGCTGGCGCTGCTGGCCGTGGCGCTGGTCGTACCCTTCCTCGTGAACTTCGACCTCTACCTCATCCACGTCGGCATCATCATCACCTTCAACGTGTCGCTGGCCGCCAGCCTCTGGCTGATCTGGACGCTCGGCGTGATCTCCTTCGCCCATGCCGGCTTCATGGGCATCGGCGCCTATGCCTCGGCGCTGGTGCTGACCAAGCTCGGCCTGTCGATGTGGTACGGGCTGTGGATCGGCGCGTTCATCTCCGGGGCGATCGCGCTTGCGATCTCCATCCCGCTGATGCGCACGCGCGCGGTCTACTTCTTCATGGCGAGCTGGGCCGTCGGCGAGGTGATCAAGCGCAACTTCGCCTATTTCAAGGATTTCTTCGGCGGCTGGGACGGCGTCTTCGACATCAAGCCGCCGGTCCTCGACCTCGGCTTCCTGCAGATCGATTTCGCCAACCGCGTCGCCTACTACTATCTGGCGCTGTTCGCCGTGACGGCGACCGTATGGGTGATCCACCGCGTGAACTCCTCGCGCACGGGCATGATCTACTGGTCGATCCACGAGAACGAGCTGCTCGCCCAGCATACCGGCATCAACGTGTTCCGCCACAAGGTGATCTGCTTCACCATCGCCTGCACGCTGGTCGGCATCACCGGCGCGCTCTACGCCCATTACCAGACCTATATCAGCCCCAAGACCTTCGACATCTGGAAATCGGAATTCGCGCTGGTCCATCTGATCGTCGGCGGGCTGACGACGGTGGGCGGCCCGGTCGCGGGCGCGATCTCGCTCACCATCGTCGACGAGCTCCTGCGCGCCACCGGCTATTTCCGCACCATCTTCTTCGGCGTGGTGCTGATCGCCTCGGTGCTCCTGCTGCCGGGCGGACTGGAGACGGTTCCGGGCCGGCTGCGCAAACTCTTCCAACGCACCTCGGGCAGGTGAGGCAACGGCATGTACGAACTCGAAGCCAGAAATCTCCAGATGAAGTTCGGCGGCGTCACCGCCATCGCCGGCCTCGACCTCGTCGTCGAGGAGGGCGAGATCCGCGGCCTGATCGGGCCGAACGGCGCCGGCAAGACCACCTTCTTCAACGCCTGCTCGGGGCGCTATCCGATCACCGCCGGCGAGATCCGCTACCGCGGCCACACGATCAGCGGGCTGAAGCCGCACGAGATCGCCGCCCAGGGCCTGGTGCGCACCTTCCAGCACGTGACGCTGTTCAAGAAGTTCTCGGTGCTGAAGAACGTCATGGCCGGCAACTACCTGCATGCGCAGCACAGCTACTGGGGTTCGCTTTTGCGCACCCGCAAGACCCGCGAGGCGGAGGCCGGCTCCGAGCGGCGCGCCCGCGAGATCCTCGATTTCATCGGCCTCGGCCACATCGCCCACCAGCAGGCCGCGACGCTGGCGCACGGCCACCAGAAGATGCTGGGCATCGCCATCGCGCTCGCCGCCGAGCCGCGCATGCTGCTGCTCGACGAGCCCTGCGCGGGCATGAACAACGACGAATCGCGCGAGATGATCGCGCTCGTGCGCCGCATCCGCGACACCGGCATCACCATCATGCTGATCGAGCACGACATGAAGGTGGTGATGGGCCTTTGCGACCGCATCACCGTCTTGAACTTCGGCAACAACATCGCGGACGGCACACCCGAGGAGGTGCGTGCCAATCCCGAAGTCCGCGAAGCCTATCTGGGGAGCCAGGCCCATGTTGCTTGAAGTGAAGAACCTGCGTGTCCACTACGGCAAGGTCGAGGCCGTCAAGGGCGTCTCGCTGTCGCTCAGGCAGGGCCAGATCATCACGCTGATCGGTGCCAACGGCGCCGGCAAGAGCTCGATCCTCAAGGCGATCTCCGGCCTCGTCAGGCCGAGCGGCGGCGAGGTGCTCTACGAGGGCCGGCGCATCGACGGCCAGCCGCCGAACCGCGTCGTCGAGATGGGCATCGTCAACGTGCCGGAGGGCCGGCGGCTGTTCAAGCTGATGACGGTGCGCGAGAACCTCAGGCTCGGCGCCTATCTCGACCGCGATTCCCGGCGCGTCGCCGACGGCATCGAGGAGGTCTTCGACCGCTTCCCCATCCTGCGCGAGAAGCAGCACCAGCCTTCCGGCAAGCTCTCCGGCGGCCAGCAGCAGATGGTGGCGATCGGCCGGGCGCTGATGGCGCGGCCCAAGGTGCTGCTGATGGACGAGCCCTCGCTCGGCCTCTCGCCGAAGATGATCGACGAGATCGCCGCGCTGATCGTGGAGCTGCGCAAGGCCGGGCTCTCGATCGTGCTGGTCGAGCAGAACGCCAACCTCGCCCTGCACCTGGCCGACCACGGCTACGTGCTGGAGACGGGTTCGATCGCCCTCGAAGGCCCGTCCGACCGCCTGCTCAGCGATCCCGAAGTGGCCCGCGCCTACCTCGGCGCTTGACCCGGACGTTTTGGACAGAGGACAAAGATGCAATCGCTTGCTGACACATCCCGGGCAACGGCCGAGGATTTCGTCCTGATCGGCTATGTCGACCTCGACGGCGTCGTCCGGGGAAAATACGCCACCGCCGAGAAGTTCGCCGCCTGGCAGAAGAAGGGCGGCGCCTTCTGCTCGGTCGTGCTCGGCTGGGATTCCCGCGACGCGCTCTACGACAACGGCCACACCGGCTGGGCGACCGGCTATCACGATGACCCGATCCGCATCGTTCCCGGCGAGGGCCGCATGATGCCCGGCGAGGGCCGGCGCTTCCACCTGATGGAATATGCCGACGGGCCGGGGGCCGCGGTCTGCCCGCGCCGGCTCGCCGGGCGCGTCGTCGAGAAGGCGGCGGAGATGGGTTTTGCCGCCAAGGCCGGCTTCGAATACGAGTTCTACGTCTTCCGCGAGACGCCGACCACCGCGCTTGCCAAGGGCTACCGCAACCTCACGCCCTTCTCGCCCACCACCGGCGGCTATTCGATCCTGCGCACCGCCGTCGAGGACGAGTTCTTCTCCGGCATGATGGCGCTCGCCCGCGATCTCGGCACGCCGCTGGAGGCGATCCATCCGGAAGCGGGGGAGGGGGCGATGGAATTCGCCTTCACGCCCGCCGACGCGATGGAGGCGGCCGACCGCGCGGTGATCTACAAGACCTTCTCCAAGGCCTGGGGCCAGCGCAACGGGCTGACGCTCTGCTACATGGCCAAGCCCATCAACGGCCTGCCCGGCTGCGGCGGCCACACCCACCTGTCGCTGTGGAAGGACGGCCGCTCCGCCTTCCACGACCCCGCCGCCGAGCACGGCCTGTCGGAGACGGCGCGCCACTATATCGGCGGGCAGCGGAAGTACATGGCCGAGCTCCTCGCCCTCTACGCGCCGACGATCAACGCCTTCACGCGGCTTGCGCCCGGCTTCTGGGCGCCGACCGGGGCGACCTGGGGCCTCGACAACCGCACCTGCTCGCTGCGCGTGATCGGCGACAGCGAGAAGTCGCTGCGCGTCGAGGTCCGCCCGCCGGCGGCCGACGCCAATCCCTATCTCGTCCTGGCCGCAGCGCTTGCCTCGGGGCTTGCCGGCATCTGCGAGAAGATCGATCCCGGCCCGCCCTTCAAGGGCAACGGTTACGACGCCGACCTGCCCGAGGCCCTGCGCTTTCCCGATTCGCTCGCCGAGGCCGCGGCGCGGCTGCGCAGGTCGGACATGGCGCGCGAATGGTTCGGCGACGCCTTCGTCGAGCATTTCGCCAGGAGCCGCGAGGCCGAGGTCGCCGCCCAGCGCGCCACCGTCTCGGACTGGGAACTGCATCGCTATTTCGAAATGATCTGAACGCCGGAAACACGCCATGACCTACGACCTCTCCGCCCGCTGGACCTACCCGACGACGATCCATGTCGGCGCCGGCAAGGCGGCCGACCTGCCCAGGCACGCCGCCGCCATCGGCCTCAAGCGCCCGCTCGTCGTCACCGACAAGGGGCTCGCCGGCCTGCCGATGATCGCCGCGGCGGTGGAACGGCTGCGCGCCGCCGGCCTTCAGGCCGCGCTGTTCTCCGAGGTGCAGGGCAACCCGACCGACACCAACCTTACCGCCGGCATTGCGGCCTTCCGCGCCGGCAACCATGACGGCGTGATCGTCATCGGCGGCGGCTCGGCCATGGACGTCGGCAAGCTCGTGGCGCTGATGGAGGGCCAGACCGTCCCGGTCTGGGACCTGGAGGACATCGGCGACTGGTGGACGCGTGCCAACGCGGATGCGATCCACCCGATCCTCGCCGTGCCGACCACGGCCGGCACCGGCTCGGAGGTGGGGCGCGCGGCGGTGCTCACCAACACCACCGACCACACCAAGAAGATCATCTTCCATCCGAAGATGCTGCCGGCGCTCGTCATCGGCGACCCGGAGCTTGCGACCGGCCTGCCGCCGGCCCTGACGGCCGCGACCGGCATGGACGCCTTCACCCACAGCTTCGAGACCTATTGCGTGGAAAGCTTCCACCCGATGGCCGACGGCATCGCGCTCGAAAGCATGCGGCTCATCCGCGACTGGCTGCCGCGCGCGGTCAGGGACGGCCGCAACGTCGAGGCGCGCACCTACATGTTCGCCGCGGCGATGATGGGCGGCGTCGCCTTCCAGAAGGGGCTGGGTGCGGTGCATTCGCTCGCCCATCCGCTCGGCGCGCTCTACGACATCCAGCACGGCCTCGCCAACGGCGTGATCCTGCCCTATGTCGTCGCCTTCAACCGGCCGGTAATCGAGAGGAAGGTCGGCATCGTCGCCCACATGCTGGAGATCGACGGCGGCTTCGACGGCTTCCTCGACTGGCTTCTTGCTTTCCGCAGGGAACTCGGCATCCCGCATACGCTGGCGGATCTCGGCGTCACCACCGCCGATGCCGACGAGATCGCCGTCAAGGCGCTCGCCGACCCCTCGACCGGGGCCAATCCGCGCAAGATGACGGCGGAGGATTTCCGCCGTCTCTTCATCGCCGCCGTCGAAGGGGATCTCGTGATTTCCTGATCCGTTTCGAAACAAGGGAGGGACTGCCATGCTCACCAGGCTCACCGGCCGCAGCGCCATCGTCACCGGCGCGTCGAAGGGGATCGGACGCGGCATCGCCCGCACGCTCGCCGCACAAGGGGCAAAGGTCACGCTGGTCGCGCGCGGCGGCGCCGCACTTGAGGAGGCGCGCGCGGAGATCGCCGCGGCCGGCGGCACGGTGCGCACGGCGACCTGCGACGTCGCCGACTGGGACCAGGTCCGCGCCATGGTGGACGAGGCGGCGGAGGCGCAGGGCGGCCTCTCGATCCTCTGCGCCAATGCCGGCATCTACCCGCAGACGACCATGGAGGCGATGGACCCCGCCGAATGGGACAACGTGATGGCGGTGAACCTGCGCTCCTCCTTCCTGGCGGTGAAGGCCGCGCAGCCGCATTTCCGCCGCGCCGGCGGCGGGCGGGTGATCCTCACCTCCTCGATCACCGGGCCGATCACCGGCTATCGCGGCTGGACCCATTACGGCGCCTCGAAGGCCGCCCAGCTCGGCTTCATGCGCTCGGCGGCGATGGAGCTCGCCAAGGACCAGGTGACGATCAACGCCGTCCTGCCCGGCAACATCATCACCGAGGGCTTCGAGGGCAACGGCCCGGAATACCTCGCGGCGATGGAGGCCTCGGTGCCGCTCGGCCGGCTCGGCACGGTTGACGACATCGCCAACGCGGTGCTGTTCCTCGCCTCCGACGAGGCGGGCTACATCACCGCCCAGCAGATCGTCGTCGACGGCGGCCAAGTCGTGCCGGAATCGCTCGACGCGATGGCCTGACGGCGGCCCAGGGAGGATGCGCCATGGAACAGATCCCGCAGGCCAATCGCTGGCGCCGCTACTCGGACTGGGACGACCGCCCGCTCCGGCTCGACCGCTTCGCGCGCGAGGACCCCGCCAACGGTTTCGCTGCCTTCTCGAGCCCCGCCGATCCGCGGCCGGGGCTGGCGACGGAGGCCGGCCGCGTCGTCAGCATGGACGGCGTGCCGGCGCATGACTTCGACCTGATCGACGCCTTCATCGCCGAATACCATCTCGACCCCGATGTCGCCGCGGAGGCGATGGCGATGGATTCGGGCGAGGTGGCGCGCATGCTCGTCGACATGCATGTGCCGCGCGAGACGCTGGTGCGGCTCGCCCACGGCATGACGCCGGCCAAGCTCGCCGACGTGGTCTCGCGGCTGAACGCGCTGGAGATCGCCTTCGCCTATGCCAAGATGCGGCCGCGCAAGACGCCGGGCAACCAGGCGCACGTCACCAATGCCAAGGACGATCCGTTGCAGCTTGCGGCGGATGCCGCCGTGGCTGTCGGCTTCGGCTTCGACGAGCTGGAGACGACGATGCGGGTCGCGCGCAACGCCTGGTCCAATGCCGTCGCCTGCCTCGTCGGCTCGGCGGTGGGCGACTGGGGCACGCTGTTCCAGTGCTCGTCGGAGGAGGCGGAGGAGCTGAAGATCGGCATGGCCGGCTTCACCTCCTATGCCGAGACCGTCTCCGTCTACGGCACGGAGCGCACCTTCGTCGACGGCGACGACACGCCCTGGTCCAAAGCCTTCCTGGTCGCGGCCTATGCCTCGCGCGGCATCAAGGCGCGCTGCACCTCGGGCGGCGGGGCGGAGCTGCTGATGGGCTATCACGAGGCGAAGTCGCTGCTCTATCTCGAGGCGCGCTGCCTCTGCCTGCAGCGCGGCATGGGCGTGCAGGGCACGCAGAACGGCGGCATCGACGGCGCGCCCGTCACCGCCAGCATTTCCGGCGGTATGCGCGAGATCATGGCCGAGAACCTGCTCGCCGTCTGGCTCGACCTCGAATGCGCGAGCGGCAACGACGCGCGCCCGACCGAATCCGAGATCCGCGTCGGCGCCAAGATCCTGCCCTATCTGATCGCCGGCTCCGACCTCATCTGCTCCGGCTTCGGCTCGATCCTGAAATACGACAACTCCTTCAACCCCTCGCTCTTCAACGGCGAGGAGATGGAGGACTTCCTCGTCTTGCAGCGCGATTTCGAGGCCGACGGCGGGCTGACGCCGCTGCCGGAGACGAAGGCGCTCGATCTGCGCATCCGTGCCGTCGAGGCGATCTCCGCCGTGCTGGAGGAACTCGACCTCGCCCGGCCGACGCCTCAGATGAAGGCGAGCGTCGTCGTCGCCTCGGGCTCGCGCGAGACCACGACCTTCTCGCCCGGCGAGACGGCGAGGATCAGCGAGGCGATCCAGACGCGCGGCATCGACGTGCTGGACGTCATCCGGGCGCTGCACAGGCGGGGCTTTTCGCCGGAGGCGGAGAACCTCCTGCGCCTCGTCAAGCTGCGCGTCTCGGGCGACTATCTCCAGACCTCGGCCATCGTCCGCCGCGGCCGCATCCTCAGCGCCGTCAACGATCCGAACGACTATGCCGGCCCGGGCAGCGGCTACCGGCTTTCGGACGAGCGGCGCGAGGAGATCTGCGATATCCGCGACACGATCGGCCAGAGCGAGGTGCTCGCGGCCCAGGCCATGCACCGCCGGGCCGAGGCGCGGCGCATCACCTACGAGGCGAAGGGCGACGCCGGGGAGGGGACCGACCCGCTCGACGTGGTGATCGGCATCAGCCCGGCCTTCGGCCTGCAGCTCTTCCAGACGACGGGCGGCCTCAACCTCTCCGACGTGCTGCGCGCGCTCATCAGGGGCGTCGAGGACGGCGGCGCGCGTCCGCGCATCCTCAGGATGCACCACACGGCCGATACGTCCTTCCTCGGGCTGACGGCCGCGCAGATGGCGGGCTCCGGCTACGGCATCGGCATCCAGGCCAAGGGCACGGCGGTGATCCACGCCCGCGGCCGCATGCCCCACAACAATCTCGAGCTCTTCTCCAACGCGCCGATCACGACGCTCGCCCATTACGAGCAGCTCGGCCGCAACGCCGCCTCCTTCGCGCGCGGCGTGCCGCCCGAGCCGGTGGTGGTGCCGACCGAGGGCCAGGCGCTCGGCGCGCGCTACCACGCGCAGGTGGCGCTGATCCACGCCATCGAGACGGGCCTCACGGTCCCCGATCGTGCGCCCGAGGAGATCGAGATCCTGTTCCTCGGGCAGAAGGAGAAGGCCTGAGATGGCGGAAAAGCCCACCCTTGCCGACTATCCGCTCGCCGAGACCGCGCCGGACCGCATCCGCGGCGGCCGCGGCAAGGCGCTGGACGACCTGACGATGGAGGCGGTGCTCGCCGGCGACGTCACGGTCGAGGACCTGCGCATCACCGCCGAGGCGCTGGCGGCGCAGGCGGCGATCGCGCGGGCCGCCGGGCGCCCGACGCTGGCGGAGAATTTCGAGCGCGGGGCCGAGCTCGTCGCCGTGCCGCAGGACCTGATCATGGAGACCTACGACATGCTGCGGCCGGGCCGCGTGCGCGACCGCCGGGCGCTCATGGAGCGGGCAGAGCTGTTCCGGCGCGACTACGGCGCCGAGGAGATCGCGCGTTTCATCGAGACGGCGGCGGAATTCTATCACCGGCGCGGCCTCGTGTCGGACTGAGGAGGAACGGTATATGCGGCTTCGGGACAGGATCGCCTTCGTCACCGGCGGGGGCTCCGGCATCGGCCGGGCCGGCGCGATCGCCATGGCGGTGGAGGGCGCGCAGGTGACGGTGAGCGACCGCGACGGTGCGGCGGCCGAAAGGGTGGCCGCCGAGATCGCCGCGGCGGGCGGCCGCGCCGAGGCGCTGGCGCTCGACATGACCGACACCCCCGCCGTCGAGGCGGCGCTCGCGGGCACGATCTCCCGGCACGGCCGGCTCGACGTCCTGCATTCCCATGCCGGCATCCAGATCGAGGGGAGGCTGGAGCAGGTGACGCCCGATGAGATGGACGCCTCCTGGGTGCTGAACGTGCGCTCGCATTTCGTCGCGGCGCGCGCCGTGGTCGGGCAGATGCGCGCGCAGGGCGGCGGCTCGATCATCGTCACCGCCTCCAATTCCGGCGTGCAGTACGACGCGGAGATGATCGCCTATGCGACGACCAAGCATGCCGCCGTCGCCATGGTGCGGCAGATGGCCAAGGACTACGCCCGCGACAACATCCGGGTGAACGCGCTCTGCCCCGGCTTCGTCGACACGCCCTTCAACGCGGGCTTCGAGCGGCAGATGGGCGGGCGCGACAGGCTGGAGGACTACATCGCCGGCGCGATCCCGATGGGCCGCTTCGCCTCGGTCGACGAGATCGCCGAGGCGATCCTCTACCTCGCCTCCGACGCCTCGCGCTTCATGACCGGCCATGCGCTGGTGATCGACGGCGGCGAATGCCTCTGAACCTCAGGCCTGGCAGGTCCTGACCCGCTCCAGCGTCTTGGAGGGCAATTCGCCGAACATGGCGTGATAGTCGCGGGCGAAGTAGCTGAGGTGCCAGAAGCCGAACTGCGTTGCGACCTCGGTCACCGAGCGCGACTGCTCCATCATGCGGCGCGCCTCGCTGAGGCGCAGCGCCCGCAGGTATTGCACGGGGCTCAGGCCGACGATCTCCTGGCAGGCGTTCTGCAGCGTGCGGCGCGACACGCCGAGCTCGACCGTCAGCTCGGCCACCGAGGAGGGGCAGGAGGACGACTGGGAGACCAGCTGGCGGACCGCCGTGATCGTGTCCCAGTGGCGCATCGGCGGGTTGTCGGATTCGGGCGGGGCCGCCTGCAGCATGTCGAGGATCCAGCCGACGAGGCCGCGGTTGAAGGCCGCCGCGTGATCCGGCCAGGTCTGCAGCCGGTCGCCGATCCCCTCCTCGCTGAGCGTCGCGCCCAGCAGGCGGCCGAGCTTGCCGAGCCGCGCCGCGTCCAGCCGGATCGCCCGGCTCGACGAGGTGATCACGTCCTCCAGCGTCCGCACCATGGCGAGGAACACCGGATCGTCGGACGCCGATGCCGAGGTGTCGATCTCGATGCCGTAGAACTCGAAATCGTCGGGCGAGAGGAACTCGAAGCCCGAGCGGCCGGAGAACACCAGCAGGCTGTGCCCGTTTCCCTCCTCGCCGCAGATGTAGCTGCGCCCGGCGGCGCGCACCGGCAGGCCGAAGCCGAGCTTCGTGGCGGGCAGCGCGCCCATCTGGAAGACCGCGCGGTTCATCTGTTCGCGGAACAGCTTCACCCCGCCGTTGCGCAGGGTGCTGACCGATCCCGTGAAGCCGCCGGACCGCAGTTGCGTGTACTTCTGGTCCCAGGCCCGCAGCAGCGTCGCCTGATGGTGCACGTCGGCGCTGGCTTCCGTCGAAAGATCTGCCTGTTCCACCTCGCTTGCAACTCCATGCCGATCGGGATCCGGTCGCCGGACCCCGGTCAAGGTTTCGACGGGACGGGAATGGGCCGCCGCCACGGATAACGCATGCGAACCGGGCACTTGCGATGAGCGGACACGCCCAGCCTATCCAGCGCGAGCACGATAGGTAGGCCATCCTGACCTGTCAATCGGCAAGCCGTCCCGTCATCCCCGGACCCTCTCCTTCCGGCGCAGGCCGCTCGCCAGCAGGACGAGCGAGACGAGCACGATGGTCATCAGCACGACGGCCGCGACGGCGAGCCGCGGGCTGCCGGCCGAGCGCAGGCTGAGCCACATCAGCACGGGCAGCGTCTGCGTGTCCCGCGTCGTCAGGAACAGCGCCATGTAGAACTCGTTGACGGAGACGACGAAGCTGAAGAGCGCGCTCGACAGGATCGCGGTGCGCACCTCCGGCAGCACGATCTCGCGGAAGGTGGTGAAGGGGCCGGCGCCGAGGTCGCGCGAGGCCTCGAGCACCTGGCGGTCGAGCGAGCGGAAGGTCGTCTCCATCAGCATCATGACGAGCGGCATGCCCCACAGGCTGTGCGCCAGCATGACGATGAAGCGCGTGCCGTAGAGATCCATCCCGAACAGGCGGACATTGCCGAAGGTGATGGCGATGCCGAGCCCGAGCACGACGCCGGGCACGAAGAGCGGCAGCATGTGGAGGAGCGTCAGCGCCCCGGTGGCGAGGTTTTTCCGCCGGCTGATCGCCCAGGCCGAGGCGGTCCCCGCGGCGACGGAGAGGACGGTCGCCCCGAGCGCGATGACGAGCGTGTTGACGAGCGCGTCGACATATTGCGGGCTGCCGAAGAAATCCGCGTACCAGCGCAGCGACCAGGACTGGATCGGGAAGCGCAGGATCTGCCCGCCGCTGAAGCTCATCACGAAGGCGATCGCCACCGGCAGGGCCACATAGACCGACACGACCCCGAGGACCAGCAGCCCCGCCGCCCAGAGCAGGCGGGCGGTAATGTCGCCGCTCCGCCTCATGCCGTCCGCTCCTTCGGTTCCACGGTCCGCATCACCACGAGCAGCAGCGCGATGGCCGCGATCATCGCCACGGCGATCGCCGAGGCGAGCGGCCAGTTGGCGCGCCCTATCATCTCTTCCTGGATGCGCTGGCCCATGGTCCACAGCGTGTCGGGGCCGAGCGCGGAGGGCGTGGCGTAGATGCCGAAGGCCCAGATCAGCGCCTGCGAGAAGGCGAGCACCACGCCGCGCCAGGTGAGCGGCAGCACGACCTCGCGGAAGGTCGAGAGCGGCGAGGCGCCGAGATCGGCGGAGGCCTCGATGAGCAGACGGTCCTGCCGGTCCATGACGGAGAGCAGGATGAAGAAGGAATAGGGCAGGATGGCATAGACGAGGCCGAGGAAGGCGGCGAACTCGGTGTAGAGCAGGTTGATCTTCTCCGAGACCAGCCCGGAGCCGACGAGCATGTAGGAGAGGAGCCCGTTGCGCGGCAGCACCAGCCACCAGCCGAAGATGATCGAGATCTCCGAGGCGAGCAGCGGGCAGAGCATCAGGCCGATGACCGTGAGGCGGAAGCGTTTCGGCCTCAGCCAGACGATCAGCGTCATCACATAGGCGAGGACGACGGAGGTGAGCGCCGCCTGGAACGCCAGCACCACCGTGTTGAAGGCCGCCTCGCGGATCAGCGGGTCCGTCGCGAGCCGGACATAGTGGTCGAGCACGACGTCCTCGACGTAGAAGCTCGGCGGCGTCCAGCCGTTGAAGCTCATCCGCACGACGCCGGCGACGGTCCTCGCGAAGACGAGGACGAGGAGCAGCAGCGAGGGCGCAAGCAGCAGCCAGAAGCCGAGGGCTTCTCCCGTCCTCCTCCTGCGCGCGTCCGTCATCGATAGGCCCTCATGTCCGCCCCGTCCCAGGAGGCGATGACGTCGCTTCCCTCGGAGAGGCCGAGCTTTGCGGACACGTCGCACATCAGCCGCAGGCCGTGGCAGGCGAGGTGATAGCGGAAATGATCGCCGAGGAACTCGACCATGGACACCGTGCAGCGCAGCGCGTTGGAGCGGACGGGCTCGTGCTCGGAAAGATGGAGGCGCGAGGGCCGCAGGTAGAGCCGCCAGGCGCCCTCGGCAAGGCCGTCTTCGAGCGTCAGCGGCAGGAGGTGCCCCTGGAGGTCGCGGATCGCGCCGCCGCCGACGGTGACGTCCAGCCGGTTCGACTCGCCCATGAACGTGTAGACGAATTCGCTGGCGGGCCGGTTGTAGAGCGTGTCGGGCCGGTCGATCTGCTCGATGCGGCCCTTCTGCATGACGGCGACACGGTCGGAGAGCGACAGCGCCTCGCCCTGGTCGTGCGTGACGAAGACGGCGGAGAAGCCGAGCTCTGCGTGCAGCCGCTTGATCTCGGCGCGCAATTGCAGCTTCAGCGCCAGGTCGAGCGCCGACAGCGGCTCGTCGAAGAGGAGCAGCGACGGCCGGACGACGAGCGATCGGGCGAGCGCCACGCGCTGGCGCTGGCCGCCGGACATCTCCGCCGGATAGCGGTGCTCGAAGCCGGGCAGGGCGACGATCTCCAGCATCTCGGCGACCCGCCGCGCGATCTCGGCGGCGGGCACGCGGCGCATCCTCAGCCCGTAGGCGATGTTCTCCGCCACGGTCTTGTGCGGGAAGAGCGCGCCGCTCTGGAAGATGGTGGCGGTGTCGCGCCGGTTCGCCGGCAGGCCGTTCACCGGACGGCCGGCGATGCGGATCACGCCGCCGGTCGGATGCTCGAAGCCGCCGACGAGGCGCAGCGTCGAGGTCTTGCCGGAGCCGGACGGGCCGAGCAGCGTCACGAACTCGCCCCTGCCGACGGCGACGGTGACGTCGTCGACCGCCACGACCGGCCCGTATTGCAGGCGGACCCTTTCGAGCTCCAGGATGCTCTCGCTCACGGCGTCTCCTTGTCCGGGGCTGTCGTATATGGAAGCGACCTGGCCGTTTCCCCTTCTCCCCGGCGGGGAGAAGGTGGCCCGAAGGGTCGGATGAGGGGGCGAGTTCGCCGCATCTTGCCTACGCCCCCTTTCATCCCGCTGCCGCGGCCTTCTCCCCGCCGGGGAGAAGGGGCAGGAAGCACCCTCGCCATTCCACAGGCGATTCCCGTCTCCTTGCCCGCACGCCCTCGCTCAGCCGCGCGACGTGGTGGCGATCGTCTGCTTCATGCGGTCGTTGAGCGCGTCCCAGTTCGCGCCGAAGGCGTCCCAGCCCTTGAGGCTGAAGAGGTTGAACGTCTTGGCGATCGCCTCTTCCGTCGTCGGATAGTCCGGCCAGTGTGCCGGCGGCGTCAGGTCCGTGCGCGACAGGAAGTCGGTCGAGTTGTCGAGGAAGCGCTGCTGCGTCTCCTTTTCGAGGAGATAGGAGAGGAAGAGGTCGGACAGCTCCGGATGGCGGGTGCCGCGGACCTTCATGAACCAGTTCGTGTAGGAGGCGGTTCCCTCGGCCGGGATGGCGATCTCGTGCGTCTCGCCGAACTCCTTCATGAAGCCGCGGGCGTCGGCGGAATAGACCATGGCGATCTCGGCCGTCTCCTGGATGAGGATGTTGGCGAGCTCCGCCCCGTCGCTGTACCACTTCGCCATTTGCAGCTTGTCGAGCTCGGCAAACAGCGCCTCGACCTCGGCCGGGCTGTCGAAGACCTCGTCGATGCCGGGCTTGCGGTCGGAGAGGATGGCGGGCACGCAGAGGTCCCAGTAGAAGGCGGCCGCGTCCATGGTCGTCTTGCCCTTGGCGCGCTCGTCCCAGAAGCCTTTCCAGCTTCCGGCGCCGATGCCCGAGGAGCGGCTCGCCACCATCCACAGCGACCCGCCGCCGAAGGGCACGCCGTAGTCGCGCGCCGCGCCGCGATGCGCGTCGAACCAGGGCGACACGGCCTCGAAGCCCTTGATCCCGGACCGGTCGGTCTTCAGGAAGACGTTCTCGGCAAGGCCGAGCGAGGTCGTGTATTCGTCGGCGATGGTCAGGTCGAAGGGCGGGTTGTCCGCGGGTGCCGCCTTGATCTGGGCGATCATCTGGTCCCAGCCGCCGACCGTCTCGACCTTGGTCCCGTATTTCTCGTTGAACGGCTCGACGACGCTCTCGCGAAAGCTCTGCTCGTGGTTGCCCGACCAGGAGACGACGATCAGGCTCTCGCCGGCAAACGAATCCTGCGCGCCGGCGAGGCTTGCCCTTCCGAGGATCGCCGGCGCTGCCAGCAGCGCGGTCGCCTGCGCCGTATGCTTGAGGATCGAACGGCGTGTGAATCTGCTGTTAATCGGCATGGCGTGCTCCCCTTTGTGGTTCTTGAAACTCTGCCTAGCTGCGTGCCCGCTCTCCCGCCGGGTCGTAGACCGGCTTGCGGTGGAGCGTGACGGGAACCCGTTCGCCGCCCGCCGAAGCGATGACGAGCGACAGCCCGTCCGTATCGAAACCGGTCTCGACATAGCCCATCGCCAGGCTCTTGCCGACCGTGTGGCCCTTGGCCGCCGAGGTGACCGCGCCGACCTTTCGCCCCTCCGCCTCGATGGCGTCGCCGATCGCGAAGGTGGGCGCAAGGTCGTCGGCGGAAAGCAGGACGAGGCGCCTTTCGGTGCCGTTCTGTGCCTGTTCCGCGATCCGCTCGCGGCCGATGAAGTCGCCCTTGGCGGCCCGGAAGGTCCAGCCGAGGTCCGCCTCGATCGGCGTCGAGGCCTCCGAGATGTCGAGCCCGTAGAGCGGGTATTTCTTCTCCATGCGGAGCGTCACCAGCGCGCCGAGCCCGCAGGGACGAAGCCCGTGCGCCTTGCCGGCGGCGACGACGGTGTCCCACAGGTGCCCGGCATATTCCGACGGATAGAACAGCTCGAAGCCGAGCTCGCCCGAATAGCCGGTGCGGGAGATGACGGCGCCGGGAATGCCGGCGACGGCCCCTTGCGTGAACTGGAAATAGCGCAGGCTGTCGTTTCCGAGGTCCGCATCGGTCAGCGATTGCAGGAGTGCGCGCGACTGCGGCCCCTGCACCGAGAGATAGGCGTCGCGATAGCCGAGATTGACGATGGCGACGGGGTTCGTCCCGCGGTTCCGCTCCAGCCAGGCGAGGACGGGGCCGACACGCGTCGGCGTCGGCGCGAGCCGGTATTCCGTCTCGGAGAAGCGGAAGACGGTGAGGTCGTCGATCATGCCGCCGTCGGCGTTGCAGATCGAGGTGTAGCGCACGCCGCCGACCGCCATGCCGGCGATGTCGTTGACCGAAAGCCCGTCGAGGAAGGCGGCCGCGTCCGGCCCGATCACCGCGATCATCACCTGGTAGTAGACGTCGAAGATGCCGACCGCCTCGCGCGTCGCCTTGTGCTCCTCCGCGATGGAGCCGTAGTGATAGGCGGCGGCGAAGCCGACGCGGTCGACGAACTCCGCGCCGAGTGCGGCTTGCCGGGAATGATAGGGGGTGTTGCGGGTGAAGGTCATGGCGCTCACCGGATGTCGCGCAGGATTTCGCGCGCGGCGTTGAAGCCGGGGATGCCGGAGACGCCGCCGCCCGGATGCATGGACGAGCCGCAGATATAGAGGCCGCCGATGGGGGTCCGGTAGTCGGCATAGCCCGAGACCGGCCGCTGGAAGAACAGCTGGTCCGGCGACAGTTCGCCGTGGAAGATATGGCCCTGCGGCAGGTTGACGATCTTCTCGATGTCGGGTGCGACGAGGAGCTGCGCCTCGATGACGTCGTTGGAGAAGCCGGGTGCGAAGCGCTCGATCGTGTCGAAGACGACCTTGCGGAAATTGTCCTTTTCCGTCGCCCAGTCGCCGCCCTTCAGCTCGTAGGGGGCGTGGCCGCCGAAGAAGTTGACGACGTGCTTGCCGGGCGGCGCCAGCGTGTCGTCGACCATCGTCGGGCAGACCGGCGTCAGGAACGGCGCGCTCGAATACCAGCCGTACTTGGCGTCGTCATAGGCCCGCTCGAGATAGTCGATGTCCGGCGCGATATGCATGTAGGTCGGGTAGTCGAACTTGCCGAGCACGCCGTCGGCGCGCACCTTGTCGAGGATCGTGTATTGCGGCGGGCGCTCGCAGGCGACGTTCATCTTGAAGGCCGTCGAGAACGTCCGGTAGCCGCGGATCTCGCGCAGCACCTCGTCCGGCAGCAGCTTGGGGTCGAGCATGTCGAGATAGAGCGTCTTGGCCGACGCGTTCGAGGCGATGACCGGCGCGGTGAACTCGCGCCCGTCCGTCGTCAGCACCGAGCGCACCCTGTTGCCGCCGACCTTGATCTCGGCGACCGACGCATCGGTGACGATGTCGACGCCGTGGCTGCGGGCGGAGGCGGCGAGCGCCTGGGTGATCGAGCCCATGCCGCCCTTGATGAAGCCCCAGCCGCCGGCGCCCTCGTGCTCGCCCATGATGTGGTGCAGGATGACATAGGCGGTGCCCGGCGTCTTCGGCCCGGCGAAGGTGCCGATCGAGGCGTAATAGGCGATCACCGCCATCACGCGCTCGTCCTCGAACCATTCCCTGAGGAAGTCGTAGGCGCTCATCGTCAGCATGTCGGCGATGCGGTACATCTTGCGGCCGACCTTGCGGTAGCGCCAGACGAGCGAGGCCATGTCCCGGAACGTCTTCCAGTCGCGCCGCGACGGGTCGGGCGGCGTCTCCCAGAGCAGCTTGCGGACGATGTCGGTCGCCTCGCGGAGATACTGGTCGAAGACCGGATAGATCTCCGCGTCCTTTTCGGAGAATTTCCGGAAGCTGTCCTGCGTCTTCCTGATGTCCTCGGAGAAGAGGATGTAGTCGCCGCCGTCGACCGGCGAGACCATGTCGGAGCAGGGCAGCACCTCCAGCCCGTGGGCCTTGAGGTCGAGCTCGCGGATGATGCGCGGGTGCAGGAGGCTCATCAGGTAGGAGAAGATCGAGGCCCTGAAGCCGGGTGCGATCTCCTCCGTCACGGCGGCGCCGCCGACGATGCCGCGGCGCTCCAGCACGAGCACCTTCTTTCCGGATTTGGCGAGATAGTTCGCGCAGACAAGGCCGTTGTGCCCCGCACCGATGACGATGACGTCATAAGCGGCCTTTGGCGCGGTTGCGGCACTCATGCGAGCTCCCCCTCGTTGTTATGGCAACCGTCGATATGAAAAACGATACCGCGGATTTTTGAAAAGTAAATATTCAATGCCAAAAATTTGATAGAGTGAATTTTGTGGAATCCGGCAGAGGGCTGGCTTATGGTCCGCGGGATGACGACGCAGACAGGACCGAAATGAGCAGGAACGAGCCGAAATTCTTGAGACCCTCGAACAGCCTCGGCCTCGCCGAGGCCGGGGACGAGACCATCCGGATCGCCGACATCGTCAATCTCGACGGGCGCGTCGGCCAGGACATCAAGGGCCTGCGCAAGGCGAAGGACATGACGCTCGGCGAGCTCGCCGCCGCCACCGGCCTGTCGCAAGGGTATCTGAGCCAGATCGAGCGGGGGCTCGCCAACCCGTCGGTCAAGGCGCTCTATTCGATCAGCCGGGCGCTCGGCGTGACGATCAGCTGGTTCTTCCCGCCGGCGGCCGACGACGACGAGGAACTGCGCGACTTCGTCGTGCGCGCGCCCTCCCGCCGCAAGCTCCACTACGCCAACGGCATCGTCGACGAGCTGCTGTCGCCCAATCTCGACCGGCAGCTCGAGCTCCTCTGGTGCACCTTCCCGCCCGGCAGCCGGAGCGGCGAGACGCCCTATACCCATGTCGGCGAGGAGACCGGGATCGTCGTCTCCGGCCAGCTCGACCTCTGGATCAACGAGAGGCACGTCGTCCTGCTCGCCGGCGACAGCTTCGCCTTCCCGAGCAACACCCCCCACCGCTACGCCAACACCGGCGATGCCGAGGCGGTCGTGATCTGGGCGATCACGCCGCCGAGCTACTGAGGCGCGGCGGGCGGCGCGCCGGATGCGCCGCCCGTTCCAAGATCAGCCGAGGTTGATCCACACGGACTTCGTCTGCGTGTACTGCGTCAGCGCCTCGAGGCACTTGTCGCGGCCGTTGCCGGTCTGCTTGTAGCCGCCCCAGATCGACGTCATGTCGCCGTGGTCGAAGCAGTTGACCCAGACGACGCCGGCCTCGATGTCGCGGGCGAAGGTGTGCGCCTTGGTGACGTCGCGCGTCCAGATCGAGGCGGCGAGCCCGTAGATCGAATCGTTGGCGACGGCGATCGCGTCGTCCACCCCGTCGACCGGGATGATCGCCGCGACCGGCCCGAAGATCTCCTCGCGGGCGATCTGCATGCCGTTGTCGACGCCGGTGAAGAGCGTCGGCTCGACATAGGCGCCGGCCGGTGCCGCGGCGAACGTGCCGCCGCCGAAGCGCAGCGCCGCGCCCTCCCTGCGGCCGATGTCGATATAGTCGAGCACGCGCTTCTGGTGCGAGGCCGTCACCAGCGGGCCGATGGTGGTGGCCGGGTCGAGCGGGTCGCCGAGCACGAAAGTCTCGCGGGTGCGGGCGGTGAAGCGCTCGACGAAATCGTCGTGGATGCCCTTCTCGACGAGGATGCGCGAGCCGGCGTTGCAGACCTCGCCCTGGTTGCCGTAGATGCCGTTGACGGCATAGGTGACGGCGGTGTCGAGGTCGTCGTAGTCGCCGAGCACGATCTGCGGGGTCTTGCCGCCGCATTCCGTCGAGACCCGCTTCATGTTCGACTGGCCGGCATAGATCATCAGGAGCTTGCCGACCTCGGTGGAGCCGGTGAAGCCGATCTTGTCGACGTCGTTGTGGAGCGCCAGCGCCTTGCCGGCCTCCTCGCCGAGGCCGTGCACGACGTTGAGCACGCCCGCCGGCCCGCCCGCCTCGATGAAGAGCTCGGCCAGGAGGTTCGCCGACAGCGGCGACTGCTCGGCCGGCTTCAGCACCACCGAGTTGCCGGTGGCGAGCGCTGGCCCGAGCTTCCAGGCGGCCATCATCAGCGGGTAGTTCCACGGCACGATCAGGCCGACGACGCCGAGCGGCTGGCGCAGGATGTAGTGCAGCGCGTTGGCCGCCGTCGCCGTCACCGCACCCTCGATCTTGTCGATCGTCTCGGAGAAGAATTTCAGCGACGTGACGGAGCCGGGGATGTCGATGTTCATCATGTCCATCACCGGCTTGCCCATGTCGAGGCTGTCCAGCACCGCGAACTCCTCCGCATGCGCCTCGATGAGGGCGGAGAATTTCTCCAGCACGGCCATGCGGGCGCGCGGGTCCATGCGCGACCAGGCGCCGGAGCGGAAGGCCTTGCGGGCGACCGAAACGGCCCGGTCGATCTCTGCGGCACCGCCGCGGGCGACCTCGGCCAGCGTCTCGCCGGTCGCCGGGTTGATCGTCGGGAAGGTGCGGCCGTCGGCGGAGGCGACATAGGCCCCGTCGATGAAGTGCTGCGTGCGGAATTTCAGCGATCCGGCCTTGCTGCGCCAGAAATCGTGGGTGTAGGTCGAGGCGTCCATGCTTGTTCTCCCTTCCATGGATCAGGATCGCTCCCGGTCGCGCAGGAGCGTGACCGAGAGGACGATGAGGACGAAGGACACGGCGACGATCACCGTGCCGATGGCGTTGATCTCCGGCGTGATGCCGCGCCGGAGCGTCGAGTAGATGTAGATCGGCAGCGTCACCTCGCGGCCCGTCAGGAAGTAGGTGACGGGGATCTCGTCGAAGGAGAGCGTGAAGCAGAGCAGCGCCGAGCCCACGATGGCGCTGCGGATGCCCGGCAGCGTGACGTGGCGGAAGGTCTCGAACGGGGTCGCGCCGAGGTCGGCGGAGGCCTCGAACTGGCGGCGGTTGATCTTGGCGAGCCTGGCCATCACCTGCGAGACGACGACGCCGAGGAGTGCCGTGGCATGGCCGATCACCACCGCCGTCAGGCTCTGCGGGATGCCGATCTGCTTGTAGAAGTTCAGCATGGCGATGCCGGTGACGATGCCCGGCAGGCTGAGGGGCAGCAGGATGACGTTCTGGAACAGCCGTTTTCCCGGAAAGTCGTAGCGGTCGAGGGCAAGCGCCGCCGTCACGCCGATGACGACGGAAAGCGCGGTGGCGAAGAGCGCCACCCACAGGCTGTTGGCGAGCGCCCGCAGCATCTGCGCATTGGCGAGGAAGGCCTCGTACCAGTGCAGCGTGAAGCCCGAGAGCGGGAAGGAGGTGACCTTGCTGTCGTTGAAGGAGAAGATCACCAGCATGACGATCGGCAGGTAGAGGAAGGCCAGCACGCCGAGGCTGACGCCGACCAGTCCCCTCTGCCACCAGTGCAAGCGCCGCATCACCGCCTCCTCACGCCAGGTCGACCCGGCCGGCCCGGTCGAGGCGGCTGGAGAGTTGCAGGAGGATCAGCACCAGCGCGAGCACCAGCGTCGCGAGCGCCGATCCGAGCGGCCAGTTGAGGGCGGCGCCGAACTGCGTCTGCAGGAGGTTCGCCACCATCGTCCCGTCCGGCCCGCCGACGAGCACCGGGGCGACGAAATCGCCGAAGGACAGGCAGAAGGTCATGGTCGCGCCGGCGATGACGCCGCCGAGCGAGAGCGGGAAGATCACCTTCCAGAAGGTCATGAACGGGCCGACGCCGAGATCCTCCGAGGCCTCGATCAGCCGGCGGGGGATGTTGTCGAGCACGGTGAAGAGCGGCATCACCATGAAGGGCACGAAGATGTAGACGAGCGTCACGACCATGGCCGTCTGGTTGTAGAGGAAGATGTCGAGCGGCGCGGAGACGAGGCCGGTGGAGACGAGCAGCGAATTCAGCGCGCCGTCGGTGCCGAGGATGATCTTCCACGTGTAGGCGCGCAGCAGGTAGGAGACCCACAGCGGCACGATCACCGACATGTAGAGGAGGTTGCGCAGCTTCTGCGAGCGGACGGTGAAGACGAGGAAATAGGCGAGCGGATAGCCGAGCAGCAGCGCGCAGACGGTGACGCAGGCGGCGATCTTCAGCGTGCGCAGGATGACGGTCGTGTATTGCGGGTCGGCGAGGATCTGCGCGTAGTTGCCGAACTGGAAGTCCGGGTAGAACAGCGGGAACTGCCGCGTCCAGAAGCCGACCGAGATCATGATCGCATAGGGCACGACCATCAGCAGCAGCACCCAGGCGAGCGGCAGCGAGAACAGGGCGGCGAAGCCCGGGATGGTGCGGCGCGTCAGCGTCATGGCCTGTCTCCCGTCTCGAACACCATCACGTCGGCCGGATCGGCATGGACGGTGACGCGGCTGCCCGGCGCGAAGCCTTCCGCCGCCGCGGTGCGCGCCATCTCGGCGAAGAGCGGCCGGGTAGCGCCGTCGAGCGCCAGCTCCACGCGCAGCCGGTCGCCGTGGAAGAGCCGTTCCGTCACCGTGCAGTCGAGCGCGTTCCCGCCGGCGGAGGAGGCGACCAGCAGCCGTTCGGGGCGGATGCCGAGGCTCACCTTGCGGCCGGCGGCGGCGTCCGCGCGCCGGCTCGCCATGGTCTGGCCGCCGGCAAGGCGGAAGGCGCCGCCGCCGAGCGCTTGCGCGTCCAGCAGGTTCGCCGCGCCGATGAAGTCGGCGACATAGGGGCTCGCCGGATGGTCGTAGAGCTCGGTCGGCGAGCCGATCTGGGCGATGCGGCCCTGGTTCATCACGACGATGCGGTCGGAGAGCGCCAAGGCCTCCGTCTGGTCATGCGTGACCATCAGGAAGGTGATGCCGAGCTCGCGGTGGAGCCGCTTCAGCTCGACCTGCATGCCTTCCCGGAGCTTCACGTCGAGGGCCGAGAGCGGCTCGTCGAGCAGCAGCACGCGCGGGCGCCGCACGATGGCGCGGGCCATGGCGACGCGCTGGCGCTGGCCGCCGGAGAGCGCGCCCGGCCGGCGCTCCGCCATGCCGTCGAGGCCGACCATGGAGAGCGCGTCGGCCACGCGCCGGTCGCGCTCGGCCCTGCCGATCCGGCCCGAGCGGACGGTGAGGCCGTAGCCGATGTTCTCCGCCACGCTCATGTGCGGGAAGAGGGCGTAGTCCTGGAAGACGGTGTTGACCGGCCGGCGGTAGGGCGGGCGCTCGGTCACGTCCTCGCCGGCGATGGCGATGCGGCCGGCGCTCGCCTCCTCGAAGCCGCCGACGAGGCGCAGCGTCGTCGTCTTGCCGCAGCCGGACGGGCCGAGCAGGGTGACGAACTCGCCTTCGGCGATGGCGAGGTCGGTCTCGTGAAGCGCGACGAAGGCGCCGTATCGTTTCTGAACGCCGTCGAGCGCCACAATCGGGCTGGAGGTCATCGGGTCCCCGTGTCTCTTGATCGTACGATGCCGGGCAAGGCAATCGAATCCAGAATGCGGCCTTTCCGTTTTCCCCTTCTCCCCGCCGGGGAGAAGGTGGCCCGAAGGGCCGGATGAGGGGTATACCGCCTTGCCTGCGCCTGGCGGTGCCCCCTCATCCCGCTGCCGCGACCTCTCCCCGCCGGGGAGAAGGGGCGGGACGCACCCTCGTCATTCCATATGCGATTGCCCTGCGATGCGAAGGGGAGGGCCGCGCGCGGCCCCTCCCGGCAGATGTCAGGGCGCCGCCTTCACGGCGTTCCAGGTCTCCAGATACTTGTCGAGACGGGCCGGCTGCTGCCACATGACGAGGCTCTTGACGAACTCGACGTTGTCGACCTGCCGCTCCTTCTTGAGCTCGTCGCTCATGCAGCCCTGCACGGCCTTCGGGTTGGCCGGGAAGTAGCCGGTGGATTCGGCGAGCCCGCACTGGCCGTCCGGCGACTGCATGAAGCTCATGAACTTGTAGGCGCAGTCCTCGTTGGGGGAATCCTTCACCAGCATCATCGAGTCCATCCAGCCTTCCGCCTTCTCCTTCGGCGTGAACTCGACGACCTCGAAGCCCTTCTTGAGGTTGTTGACGTCCTTGCTGGTGAGCCCCGTCCAGGCGTTGGAGACGTAGACCTCCTGGTTCGCCATCAGCTCCGTCAGCTCGCCGGCAGACGCCCAGTACTTGCGGATCAGCGGCTTCTGCTCGATGAGCTTCGCCTTCACCGCGTCGAGCTGCTCGTCGGTCAGGTCGAAGATGTTGTCGTAGCCGAGGTAGCGCGCGGTCCAGTAGAGCGCGGACTTGTCGTCCCAAAGCGAGATCTTGCCCTTGAGGGCCGGGTCGAACAGCACGGCGATCGAATCCGGCGCGGTCTCGAACTTGTCCGGCCGGTAGATCAGCGAGACGGAGCCCCAGATCAGCGGCACGGCCCAGGTCTCGCCGTCGGCCACCACGTCGCTTTCCTTCGAGAATTCCGGATAGATGTCGCCGAAGCCCTCCACCTTCGCCGTGTCGATCGGCGCGACGAAGCCGGCGAGGCGCAGCATCGGCACGGTGTCGAGCGAGGGCGTGATGATGTCGTAGACGCCGCCGCCGGCGGCGAGCTTGGCGGCGAAGTCGTCGTTCGAGCCGACATAGGAGGCGCTCACCTTGCAGCCGGAGGCCGCCTCGAACTTCGAGATGAAGCTGTCGACGGCATAGCCTTCCCAGGTGAGGTAGTTCAGCTCGGCGGCATTGGCGGCGAGCGCCTGCGGCAAGACGCTTGCCGTTGCAAGGGCGATGATGGCGGATCTGCGCAGTATCGACATGGTCTGTTCCCCTTCATGTCTCTCGTTGGTCATCTCGTCCGCTTCGTCTTCCTGACGAGGGTGGCGATATCGATGCCGAGCGCCTTGGCGGCGCCTCTTTTGCTTCCATGTTCTGCGATGGATTTTTCCAGGACCCAGCCTTCGAACGCCTGCACGAGGTCCCTGAAACTGGCCGGCGAGCCGTCCTTCCCGCCGCTGCTCATGATGGCGTTGGTGGGCGAAGGCGCGGGCGCGGGGGCGATGAAATGCTCGGCGAGCGCCATGTCCTCGGCCGTCGCCGCGGCGCGTTCGAGGATATTGGCGAGCTCGCGGATATTGCCGGGATAGGCGTGGGCGGCGAGCCGCTCCATGAAGGTCGATGAGAGCCTCAGCGCCGGCGTGCGCCCCGCATTGAGCCGGCGCAGGAAATGCTCGGTGAGCGCCGCGACGAGCTCCGGCTGGTCGCGCAGCGCCGGCAGGTCGAGCGTCACCACGGCGATGCGGTAGTAGAGGTCGCTGCGGAAGGCGCCGCTCGCCAGCAGCGCCGAGAGGTCGGCATTGGTCGCGGTGACGAGGCTGATGCGCGCCTTGCGCCGCTGCACCGAGCCGAGGCGGCTGAAGGTCTGGCTTTCGAGGAAGGCGACGAGCTTCATCTGCGCGACCGGCGTAAGGTCGGTCACCTGGTCGAGGAAGAGCGTGCCGCCGTCGGCCGCCTCGACGAAGCCGAGCTTGCCGCGCGTCGAGGTGTCGAGCGCCGAGCCGGGCTCGATGCCGAACATCTCCGCGTCGAACTGCGCGTCGGTCAGCATGCCGCAATTGACGTGGACGAAGGGCGGTGCGTTGGAGGCGCCGGCCTTGCCGACGAGGCGGGCGAGCTCCGTCTTGCCGGTGCCGGTCTCGCCGGTCAGGAGCACCGCGCTGCCGCGCTCGATGGCGCTTGCCGCCCGCCGCGCGACGGCCTGCAGGCGCGGCGTCAAGACGGGGCTCGCCCGGCCGGCGGCGGCGGGCTCGGCCTCGAAGCGGAACTTGTCGGAGCCCTCGCGATGCGGCCGGCCGGCCTCGCGCAGCGTCAGGAGCGCGCCGTAGGCGCCGCCGTCCGGCGTGCGCAGGATGCCGAGCGAGGCGGTGACGGTGCGCTGCGAGTTGAGCGTGCCCGAGACCTCGATACGCTTCAATTGCTGCAGGGCGGCGGCGAGCTTCTGCACGAGCGGCCCGGCCGTCTTGGCGTGGCGGGCGAGCTCCGAGCCGACGAGGTCGCCGCGCGCGAGGTTGAGGAGCAGCTCCAGCTTGCTGTTGACGAGCTTGATCGTGCCGTCCGTCTCCAGCAGCGCCACCCCGTCCGGGAAGGCCTCGAGGAAGGCGCCGAACTGCGGCTCGTCGATGAAGCCGGGGCGCAGGCGGCGGTGGCCGAGGGCGGTGATGTCGTTGGCGTAGAATTTCATGACGCGGCCTCCGTGAGGCTGCGCGCGCGGCGGCGGGCCTTGCGCCGGGCGGTCAGCACGTAGCGGCGGATCTCGCCCTCGATGCGGGCGGCGCGGAAGCGCCAGACGTCGCGGCTTCCGTCGGCGGCGATGACGGCGAGCTCGCATTCGCCGTCGCCCTCCTCTCCCGACAGGACCGCCTGCCGGAGCTTGTCGAGCGCCTGCCGGGTCTCGATGAAGTGCTGGATCGGCCGGCCGAGCACCTGCTCGGCGGTGCGTCCCCAGACGCTCTCGGCGGCGGGGTTGGCGGCGAGCAGCAGGCCGTCCTCGGAGACGACGAGGATCGGGTCGGGGGCCGCGCTCAGGATGTCCTGCATCGTGTCGGCGCGGTCGGTGAGCTGCTGCTCGCGCTCGCGGTGTGCGCCGATGTCGCGCGTCGTACCCCACAGCCGCACCAGGAAGCCGTCCTTGATCGCCGCGCGGAAATCGTTCTCGACCAGCATCTCGGTGCCGTCGTGGCGGCGGTCGACGGCGACGGCGCGGTCGAGCCGGTAGTTGGAGCGCACGAGGTCGCGCACCATCTGCCGGTTGATCTCGGTCGCCGGGAAGTAGCGCGACACCGGCTGCATGTTGAAGTCGGTGCCGTCCGGCACGCGGTAGAGCCGCGCCATCGCCTCGTTGCAGGCGCGCCAGCGGCTCTGGTTGGCGAAGATGCGCTCGACGATCTCGTCCTCTGCGAGCGACGTGTCGACCGGCTCCAGGAACTCGATGCACCAGCAGGCCTCCGTCGCCGCGCCGATCATCTGCGACAGGATCTCCACGCGTTCGGCGAGCTCCGGACCGATGCCGAGCACGCTCGCCGGCAGCGGCTGCTTGATGACGACGATCCCCCGGGCCGCATCGGCGGCGACCGTGGCGATCATCGGCACCTCGCTGTATTGCGGCGAGTTCACCCAGACGGGAAGGCCGGAGCGGACCGGCTGGTCGCCGCGCGCGATGCCGCGCAGCACCTGCGCCGAGGTGCTGCTGTAGATGCGTTCGAGCGGCAGGCTCTCGCCGTCGGCGATCTTGATGGCGAGTTCGCGCGCCTCCAGCGCGTTGACGGCGCAGACGCGCCCCTGCCCGTCGATCCAGTCGACCATCAGGGCGTCGAAATGCGCGGTGTCGGGCACGTGTATCTTCATTCTCCGATCCTGATCTCGAAGGCTGGCCTTCGTCACGACGGCCGCGCCAACGGACGCGGCAATCCCGCCACAACTGGAAACGGAAACAACCCTGAATCCGTTGGAAAGCGAAATTCGGAGCCGATGATAGGGAAAACAGGTAGAAATGCAGCATTCCGCTGCGGATTTGCGCAACATGGCGATGCGAAACGGCGGTTTTCGACGGGCGGCCCGCCGGTTCGCCCGTCGAATTTGCGGCTATCGCGACGGCGGCAGGCATGCTCATACTGGCGGCGGATGGCAAACCGGGGCCCGACGCCCCGCCGAGGAGTGGCCGGCATGACCGTTACCGACGTCGCGACGCGCACCTACAATCACAACTTCCGCCTCGACCCGATCGTGCGCAGCCTGCTGGACACGGATTTCTACAAGCTGCTGATGCTGCAGATGATCTGGCGGCGGCATCCGGACGTGACGGCGACCTTCTCGCTGATAAACCGCACGCGGAGCGTCCGCCTGGCCGAGATCGTCGACGAGGGGGAGCTGCGCGCCCAGCTCGACCATGCGCGCAGCCTGCGCTTCACGAAGAAGGAGCTGATCTGGCTGTCTGGCAACAGCTTCTACGGCAAGGCCCGCATGTTCGCGCCCGATTTCATCGGCTGGCTTTCCACCTTCCGCCTGCCGGGCTACGAGCTGCGCAAGGCGGACGGGCAGTACGAGCTGGTGTTCGAGGGACCCTGGGCCTGCACGACGATGTGGGAGGTCCCGGCGCTGGCGATCGTCAACGAGCTGAAGTCGCGCGCCGCCATGCGCGACAGGGGGCGCTTCGCGCTCGATATCCTCTATGCGCGCGCCAAGTCGAAGCTCTGGGAGAAGGTGGCGCGCCTGCAGGCGCTGCCGGACCTCGCCATATCCGATTTCGGGACGCGCCGGCGCCACGGCTTCCTCTGGCAGCGCTGGTGCGTCGAGGCCCTCAAGGAGGGGCTCGGCGACCGCTTCATCGGCACCTCCAACGTGCTGCTGGCGATGGATGCCGACCTGGAGGCGATCGGCACCAACGCGCACGAGCTGCCGATGGTCGCCGCGGCCCTTGCGCCCGACGACGCCGCGCTCGTCGACGCGCCCTACCGGGTGCTGGAGGAGTGGCGGCAGCACTACAACGGCAACCTGCTGATCGTCCTGCCCGATGCCTTCGGCACGAAGGCCTTTCTCGCCGGGGCGCCGGACTGGGTCGCCGACTGGACGGGCTTCCGCCCCGACAGCGCCCCGCCCGTCGCCGGCGGCGAGCAGATCATCCGCTGGTGGCGGCAGAAGGGCCGCGACCCGCGCGAGAAGCTGCTGATCTTCTCCGACGCCATGGATGTCGACAGTATCGAGGAGACCTACCGGCATTTCCACGGGCGCGTGCGGATGAGCTTCGGCTGGGGAACGAACCTCACCAACGATTTCCAGGGCTGCGACCCGGACGGCGGCGCCGGCCTCGACCCGATCTCGCTCGTCTGCAAGGTCACGAGCGCCGGCGGGCGTCCCGCCGTCAAGCTGTCGGACAATCCCGCCAAGGCGACCGGCGACCCCGCCGAGATCGAACGGTACCGGCGCCTGTTCGGCGTCCCGGCCTATCAGGCCCGGGCCGTGCGCGTCTGACCCGGCCGCGGCGGGGTCTGTGCCATTCCGGGAAAGGCATGGAGCCGGCCGCGGGGCCTATTCCTCCGGCCTCGACAGGAGCGAGACCGGCTCGATGTCGAGCGCGCTTGCGATCCGTTCCACCACGTCGAGCGTGGGATTCTTCTGTCCGCGCTCGATTCCGCCCATGTAGGAATAGGCGAGGCCGACCTCGGTTGCCAGCGCCTCCAAGGTCATCCCGCGCTTCAGGCGGGTTTTCCGAACGTTCTCTCCGAGAATCTTTGCCATACGCATGGTGCGCATAGCGATAAGGGAGTCTTCAGGTTTACCAGTCATTATAGTGACTGACGGGCTGGAAGTTTCGGAGTGGACTGTCCGCTGTTTGCATACTCATGGCAGGGCGCGTCGTTCGACGAACAGGATGCAGGGAGTCCGAATCGCCCACGCCGTGAATGGTTCCGCAGCGAGGACGCGCCCTTTAGCGCCCGTCGTCGCGAGGGCGCCGGGAGGAGTGGATTTGCGAGTTGGTTTTGCCGGTTTCCGCTGACGCATTCGCCAACCGGGCACGACAGTCGCTGCGGTCGCTGCCGACGCTGATCCTCGGCCTGAGCATCGCCCTGCTGCTCGCCTACGAACTCTGGCGCAGCGACGCGGCCGCGCGCGAGGATGCCGAGCGCAACGTCGCGAACCTCATCCACGTGATGTCGGAGCAGGTCGCCCGCACGATCCAGTCCGTCGACGTCAACCTGCAGGACATCGCCGGCGAGCTTGCGGCCGCCCCCGGCCTTGCCGACAACGATCCCACCTTCCGCGCCCGGCTGCACAAGCGGCTCGCCGCCATGCCGTTCGTGCGCGCGCTCTTCGTCATCGGCCGCGACGGCTACATCTCCCACGACACGGACTTTCCGGCCACGCCCCGGGTCAGCCTCGCCGACCGGGACTATTTCCGGGTCCACCGGGACGATCCCGCCCTCGGCCTGCACATCGGCCGGCCGCTGAAGAGCCGCTCGCGCGGCGTGTGGTTCATCAGCCTCGGCCGGCGGATCGACGCGGCGGACGGCGGCTTTGGCGGGATCGCCGTCGCCGCCGTCGAGCCGCTCTATTTCGAGAGCTTCTACCGGCGCCTCTGGGTGGGCGGCGGAACGATCGCGCTCTTCCTCTCCGACGGCACCCTGCTCGCCCGCTCGCCGGCCAGCGAGCAGGCGATCGGCACGTCCTTCGCCGATGCCGAGCCGTTCCGAAGCCTGCTCGACGCGCAGGATGCCGGCGTCGCCTGGCTGGAAAGCCCCATCGACGGGGTCATGCGCGTCGTCGGCTACCGGCGGCTGGAGATCGCGCCGGTCGTGGTGCTGGTGTCGCTCAGCGAGGCCGACGTCATGCGGCCGTGGCGCTCGCATGCCGCGGCCGTCCTGATCGGCGCGGCGATCCTGCTCACCCTGCTTGCCGGCCTCGACTGGCTGACGCGCCGCGGCCGGCGGCGCGAGGAGGCGGCGCGCCGGCGGCTGGAGGCGACCCAGCGGCTGGAGGCCGTCGGCCGCTTCGCCGGCAGCATCGCGCACGACTGCGGAAACCTGATGCGGATCATCCGCTCCATCACCGTCGTCCTGCGCCCGCTGGTGGCGGACAGGCGCGAGGCGGCAAGGCTGCTCGACGAGATGGACGGCGCGCTCGATGCGGGGCGAGCTCTGGTGAACCGGCTGCTCGTCTATGCGTGCACCACCGAGGCCCGCCTCGAGACCCTCGACCCCGGCGCCCTCGTCGAGGAGATCCTGCCGATCGCGCGGCAGGCGGCGGGGCCGGGCATCACGGTCGCCGCCGAGATAGCCGGCGGAACCATGGCCTGCCGCCTCGACAGGGCGCAGTTCCAGGCGACGATCGTCAACCTGGTGCTGAACGCCCGCGACGCGATGCCGGCGGGCGGGACGATCACGATCGCCGTGCGCCCGCCGGACGGCGGCAACCCGTCGGGCTGGGTGGACGTCAGCGTCGCGGACGACGGGATCGGCATGAGCGAGGTGGTGCGGCGCCGGGCGTTCGATCCGTTCTTCACGATGAAGGAGACGGGGGAGGGATACGGCATGGGATTGAGCCAGACGCTGGAATTCGCCCGGCAATGCGGCGGGAGCGTCGATATCGTCAGCCGGCCGGGCGAGGGCACGACGGTCCGGCTTCGCCTGCCGCAGGACGGCCGCGGCGGAGGGAGAAAGGCATGAGCATGACGGCGAAGGCCGAGGCATGAAGGAGGCCGGCGGCGCGGGGCTGGACGTCCTGATCGCGGACGACCATCCGATGATCCGGGCGGGCATCCGGGCGACGCTCATGGCGCGCCCGCACTGGCGCGTCTGCGCGGAGGCCGAGACCGGCCCGGCGGCGCTCCGGCTGGCGCGCGCGCTGAACCCGGGCCTCGCCGTGCTCGACTATTCCCTTCCCGGGGTCAACGGCCTTGAGGTGGCGCGCCAGCTCTGCCGGGAGATGCCGGGGATCGGCGTGCTGATCTACACCATGCATGCCGACCCGCGGCTGCTTTCGGCGCTCGTCGCGGCGGGCGCGCGCGGCTACGTGCTGAAGACGGAGGACGACGTCGCCCTGCTTGCCGCGATGGACGCGGTCGCGGCGGGCGGCACCTACGTCTCGCCGGACGTGGCGGGCGCGCCGCCGGCCGCGCTCGCCGCGCTGACGCCGCGCGAGAGGGAGGTCGTGCGCCTCGTGGCGCTCGGCGAGACCAACAGGAACATCGCCGCACAGCTGAACGTCAGCGTGAAGACCGTCGACACCCACCGCACGGCGGCGATGCGCAAGCTCGGCCTGCACACCGCCGTGGACGTGACGCTCTTCGCCGTCCGCAACGGGATCATCGCGCCGTAGTTTTTCGCCGCGCCGCCGCAGCGTATTGATGCATGTCAGGTGCAGGGGCGGAAATGCTGGTAGCCTCGGGTATGCACCCGATAGTCCCCGGCGATGCCGGATGCTAGGGCGGGTGTTCGCGGTTGCGGCCGGTTGAAACGGAATGCCCCTGGGCATGCACGCCGAGGGGTTCCGGGCCGGTGGCGCCGCCCAGAAGGACCGTGGGATGCATGCCGCAGAAACAGCCGAACTTCGTCTCCTCCCGTAACTATGTCGACGTCGCGGAGCGCTTCCTCGACGTCGGCTTCTGGAACGCCGACCTGACGACGGGCGAGGTGCGCGGAACCGACGGCTTCTTCAGGATCCTCGGGCTTGCGCGCGGCGAGACGTTCAGCCTCCAGCGATGGGCGGCCCTGCTCCATCCGGAGGACCGCGAGGATTTCCGCTCCATCTCCCCGGTCGTCGCCATGGGCGTTTCCGTCTCGCGCGAGGTGCGCCTCGTCGACGGCCAGCGCCCGCCGCGCTGGATCCGCATCGCGGTGGAGGAGCCGACAGCGGCCGACCGCATCGTCGGCCTGGTGCAGGATGCCGCCGGCGAGCGGGAGGCGCGGGCGGTCCTCTATCGCGAGCGCGCGCGGCTGAACGCCTTCATCGACATGTTCGGCGGGGTTTTCTGGGCCCGTGACCTGAGCGGCATCGTCGCCGACCTCCGCGGCTGGGACCGGATCACCGGCCAGGACCAGTTCCAGTGCACCCGCGACGCCTGGATGGAGGCGATCCATCCCGAGGACCGCGAGCGGGTCCGGCAGGTGCGGGAGGCCTGCGCGCGCGACTCTCTCGCCCGCGAGGTCGCCTATCGCCTGCTCTATCCCGACGGCCGCTATCGCGAGGTGCTGGCGCGCACGACGCCCGTCCGCCAGGAGAACGGCACGCCGATGGAGTGGATCGGCCTCATCGAGGAAACGTGGCGGCGCGATGCGGCAAGCCTGCAGAGCGACGGCGCGGCGCTGCGGCCGCAGCAGCTGCGCGCGGCGCGCGTGATCCTCGGCTGGTCGGCCGAGCAGCTCGCCCAGGAGGCGGGCGTCTCCACCGCGACGATCCGCCGCTACGAGACCGACGGCGAGCACATGAAGGACGCGACGGTCGCCGCCATCCTCGCCGCGCTTGCCCGCCACGGCCTGGTGCTGACCTCCTCGTCCACGGAAATGGGCCTCCGGCTCCGGATTCCCGGCCTGTCCGACTGACCCGGCGCCTGCATGGAATTGTACAATTTTATGCAATTTTTGCGCTCAATTTTCAGGTTTTGAGTAGAAAAAACGCAGTTTTCGGCGCGCGGCGGGGAAGGCGGGCGCATTTCGTTTCATGGTTGTCAAGGGTGCTATGCTACTTTAGATTATCCGAATAGATGCGATCGTATCGCTTCCGGCATGACGACGGATTCGGGATTTGAACGTCGTTCCTGAGATAGCCGCCGGGGTGCTCCATGCAATCGAATCCCTCCTGTCCTTCCGCCTTGCCGGACGCCGATGCCGGGATCGCCGGCGATGACGAGGCCGAGCGCGTCCGGCGCCTCGTCGCCCAGATGACCGAGACGAAGAGGATGCTCAGCGGCCTTCTGTCCGATCTCGCGACGCTCGGGGCGACCATGGCGGTGCCCGAGCCGCGCGAGCCGGTCCCCAGGCCCGCCGCGCGGGGAGGATAGTCCGCGCAGTTTCTGTCCCGATGCGGCCGGCCGGAAGGCCGAAGCCCGTCCGGGGCGCCAACCCCAACCCGTGAGAATGGCACGCTGCCGGCAGGTCGACGAGACGCCCTGCCGCGGGGCGGACCATTGTGGATTTCAATCAGGCCTGCCGCCGAGGAGGAAACATGCCATCACTGTCTTTCGGTCTTGCATCCGATGCAAGCGCCGTTCTTGCCGCAATGCAGCGTTCCCAAGCCATCATCGAGTTCGACCTGTCCGGCCGGATCCTCAAGGCGAACGAGAATTTCTGTCACGCCCTCGGCTACAGCCTTTCCGAGATCGTCGGCCAGCACCACCGCCTCTTCGTCGATCCCGCCGAGGCCGCATCCGAGGACTACCACGCCTTCTGGGCCAAGCTTTCCCGCGGCGAGTTCGACCAGCGCCAGTACAAGCGCATCGGCAAGGGAGGCAGGGAGGTCTGGATCGAGGCGTCGTACAACCCGGTGTTCCGGCGCGGCAAGCCCTACAAGGTCGTGAAATTCGCGACCGACGTCACCGCGCAGAAGCTGAAGAGCGCCGAGGACGCCGGCAAGCTGGAGGCGCTGTCGCGCGCCCAGGCCGTCATCGAGTTCACGCCGGCGGGCGACATCATCACCGCCAACCAGAACTTCCTGGCGACCCTCGGCTACCAGCTTTCCGAGATCGAGGGGCGCCACCACTCGATGTTCTGCGACCCGACCTATTGCCAGAGCCCGCAATACCGGCAGTTCTGGGAGCGGCTGCGCGGCGGCGAGTTCGTGGCCGAGGAGTTCATGCGCATCGGCAAGGGCGGCCGGCGCATCTATATCCAGGCCTCCTACAACCCGATCTTCGACATGAACGGCAAGGTCTTCAAGGTGGTGAAGTTCGCGACCGACGTCACCGGCCGCGTCGAGAACGTCGAGACGCTCGCCGGCGCGCTGACGCGGCTCTCCCAGGGCGACCTGACGCTCAACCTGCCGACCCCCTTCATCCCGTCCCTCGAGCGGCTGCGCACCGATTTCAACGGCGCCTGCGAGCGGCTGCGCGAGGCGATGACCGCGGTCGGCGAGAACGCGCATGCGATCGCCGCCGGCTCGAGCCAGATCCGCTCGGCCGCCGACGACCTGTCGAAGCGCACCGAGCAGCAGGCGGCCTCCGTCGAGGAGACGGCGGCGGCGCTGGAGGAGATCACGACCACGGTGGCCGATTCCAGCCGGAGGGCCGACGAGGCCGGCAAGCTCGTCGCCAGCACCCGCGAGAACGCGGAGAAGTCCGGCGAGGTCGTGCGCATGGCGATCGCGGCGATGGGGCAGATCGAAGGCTCCTCGCGCGAGATCTCCAATATCATCGGCGTCATCGACGACATCGCCTTCCAGACGAACCTGCTGGCGCTCAACGCCGGCGTCGAGGCGGCGCGGGCAGGGGAGGCCGGCAAGGGCTTCGCCGTCGTCGCCCAGGAGGTGCGCGAGCTCGCCCAGCGCTCGGCCAATGCCGCCAAGGAGATCAAGGCGCTCATCAACACCTCCGGCGAGCAGGTGAAGAACGGCGTGACGCTGGTCGGCCAGACCGGCGAGGCGCTGGAGCGGATCGTCGGGCAGGTGCAGGACATCAACACCAACGTGGCGGCCATCGTCGAGGCGTCGCGGGAACAGGCGATCGGCCTCGGCGAGATCAACCAGGCCGTCAACACGCTGGACCAGGGCACGCAGCAGAACGCCGCCATGGTCGAGGAATCGACGGCGGCGAGCCATAGCCTCGCCCGCGAGGCCGAGGCCCTCTTCAACCTGCTCGGCCAGTTCCGCGTCGGCGACACCGGCCGCGGCCGTCCGTCGGAAGCCCAGGCGGAGACGCGCACGGCATCCGCCCAGCCGCGCCGGATGGCCGGATAAGGCGGCCGCCACCCGAGAAACGCGGGCGCCGCCCCGGCGGCGCCCGCATCCGCATGTCCCGCCTTACGCCGCCGGGAAACGGATCGTCACCCGCAGGCCGCGGCCGGCCGCGCCGCTTTCCAGCACCATGGTACCGCCGAAGAGGGCGGCGATCTCCTCGACGATGGCGAGGCCAAGCCCCATGCCGGGGGCGTCCCGGTGCTCGCCGCGCGAGAAGCGCTCGCGCGCGAGCCGCAGCCGGTCCGGCGCGATGCCGGGGCCGTTGTCCTCGACGCGAAGCAGGACCGCGCCGCCGTCGGTGCGCACGCTCGCCGTCACCTCGGCGCCGCGCCCCGCATAGGCGATGGCGTTTTCCAGGAGGTTGCGCAGCAGTTCGCCGAAAAGCAGCGGCTCGGCCCGCACCATCGCCGGCCCCGCGCCCTCGTAGCCGAGGTCGATGCCCGCCTCGGCGGCTGCCGGCACGCGGTCGGCGGTGAGCTCGCGGGCCAGCGCGGCCACGTCGACGGGCTCGGGCGGACCCGGCTCGCCGGAGGCGGCCGCGTCGATCTTGGCCATCAGCAGGAGCTGGGCGAGGATGCGCTCGGCATGGGCGACCGCCTCGTCGCCCTTGCGCACCGCCTCGCGCACCTCGGCGAGCGAGCTGGCCCGGCCGGCGAGCGCGAGCTGCGTGCGCACGATCGCCATTGGCGTGCGCAGCTGGTGGCTGGCATTGCCGGAGAAGTGGCGCAGCGCATCGAGCGCCGACTGCAGCCGCACCATGAAGGAGTTGACGGTCTCGACGAGCCCCTGCACCTCGCTCGGCGCGCGCTGCTCGATGGGATGCAGGTCGTCCGGATTGCGCAGCGCGATCGCCTCGCCGAGCCGGTGGAGCGGGCGCAGCGACACGGTGACGGCGATCCAGACGATGGCCGCCGCCCCCGCGATCATCAGCGCGAGCCGGAGCGCCGAGCGCAGCAGGATGGTCTCGGCGAGCTGGCGGCGCGCGATGGTGGTCTCGGCCACCGTCACCGCGAAGGGCACGGAATTGATGCCGGTCGAGGCGGAGCGCTGCAGCACGGCGATGCGGATCGGCTCGCCGCGGAAGACGGCGTCGCGGTACGCCGTTGCCTGCCCGCCCATGTCGGCGACGGTCGGCAGGGTCTGGTAGCCGGTGATGAACTGCCCCGGCGGCCCGTCGACCCGGTAGAAAACCCGGTCCTGCGCCGCGGACGTCAGCATCTCCAGCGCCACGTAGGGGATGTCCACCTCCAGGCTGCCGTTTTCCGTCACCACCACCCGCTCGGCGATGGCGAGCGCCGAGCCGGCGAGCACCCGGTCGGAGACGGCGTTCGCCGTCTCCACCGCCTCGCGCCACGTGTCGGCGAGCGCCACGACGCCGATCACCGCCGTCGAGGCGAGCAGCCAGAACAGCAGGCGGCGGCGCAGCGACGGGGCGGACAGCAGGCTCAAGCGGCACTCGCCTTGTCGAGGTAGTAGCCGATGCCGCGCGCCGTTCGCACGGTCAGCCCGTGCGGGGCGAGCCGCTTGCGCAGCCGGCTCACATATTGCTCGATCGCATTGGCGGAAAGATCGTCGTCGAAGGCGGCGAGCGACTGCATGATCGCCTCCTTGGCGACGACCCGCCCCGCCCGCAGGAAGAGGATCTCGAGGAGGCCGAGCTCGCGCGCGGGAATGTCGAGCGGCGCGCCGTCGGCCGAGAAGGTGCGCGAATTGAGGTCGAGGTCCAGCCCGCCGAAGCTCACCGCCGAGGAGCTGAGCCCCGCCTGGCGGCGCAGGAGCATGCGCACCCGCGCCTCGAACTCGGAAATGTCGAAGGGCTTGATCATGTAGTCGTCGGCGCCGAGGTCGAGGCCGCGCACGCGCTCCTCCGGCGCGCCGCGCGCCGTCAGGATCAGCACGGCCGCCCTGCTCTGGCGCGCGCGCATCGCCCGCAGCACGTCGAGCCCGTCCATCTCCGGCAGCGTGAGGTCGAGGACGACGAGGTCGAAGGTCTCGGTGGCGATCGCCGCATCGGCGGAGGCGCCGTCGCGCACCACGTCGACGGCGTGGCCCGTGCCCTTCAGGAGCGCCGAAAGGCCGTCGGCGAGCGCCCGGTTGTCCTCCACCAGCAATATCCGCACGGCGTTCCTCCTCGCCTGCGACTGTAGCGGGCAGGGGCGCACTTGTGAACGGCCTCCCGCTTTGGCAAGCTCGGCCCATGCGCATCCTCACCCTCCTGTCGGCGCTTCTCCTCGCCGCCCCCGCCGCCGCTGCCGCCGGCCCGACCCTCTATCCGGCCCGCGACGGCAATGCGGCCGCCCCCGTGCTCGTCGTCTATTCCTCGCTCGACGAGCCGCTCGCCCGGCCGATGATCCTCGGCTTCCAGGAGGCCAACCCGGACGTGGCCGTGCGCTACGAGGAGATGCTGACGGGCGAGGTCTACGACCGCATCGTCGCGGAGACGGATGCCGGCGCGCGCACGGCGGACTTCGCCTTCTCCTCGGCGATGGACCTGCAGGTCAAGCTCAGCAACGACGGCTACGCCCAGCGCAGCGACCTGCCGATGAGCGCGAGCTGGCCGCAATGGGCGAACTGGCGCAACACCGCCTATGCGCTGACCTTCGAGCCGGCCGTCTTCGCCTATCACAAGCCGAGCTTCGCCGAGGAGGCGCCGCCCGCCTCCCGCGCCGAGCTGATCGACTACCTGAAGCGCCGCGGCCCGCAGGTGCACGGCCGCATCGGCACCTACGACATCGAGCGCTCCGGCGTCGGCTTCCTGTTCCTGTCGCGCGACCAGGAGCAGTTCGGCGACATCTGGACGGTGATCCAGGCGATGGGCGAGGCGGGGGTGAAGCTCTATTCCACGAGCTCGGCCATCCTCGAACGGGTGGCGGACGGGCGCTTCGCCATCGGCTACAACATCCTCGGCTCCTATGCCGCCGACTGGGCCGCGCGCAATCCGGACGTCGGCATCGTGCTGCCGAAGGACTATACCGTGGTCATGTCGCGCATCGGCCTCGTGCCGCAGGCGGCGGCCTCGCCGGAGCTCGGCCGGCGCTATCTCGCCTTCTTCATGTCGAAGGAGGGCCAGACGATCATGGCGCGCGAACTGCAGATCGCCGCCGTCAGCCCCGAGGTCGGCGGCGAGAACACGGCGAGCGCCATGCGCGCGCTGCTCGGCGCGCAGCTGAAGCCCGTGCCCGTCAGCCCCGGCCTGATGGTCTATCTCGACCAGGTCAAGCGCGCCCGGCTGATCGCCCACTGGAACGAGGTGCTGCGGCGGCATTGAGCGCTCGACAAGTCCGTCCGGCGCGCTACGATGTCAGGTAGATGTCAGCTTCTTCTGCTGGCTTTGGGCCTTCGCGGTCCGTGGAGGCGGAGCGGGAAGACCTGGGAGGAGAAGACCGTCAGCCGCTGCGGGCGTCGCGCCCGCGCCGCGCGCCGTCGATCCTCCCGCAAGCAACGACGCGCGGGCAGGGACCCGCGCCTGACGGAGGACAGAATCGTGAGACATTTTTTCCTGGCATCCATCCTGGCCGGCGCGATGGCGCTGCCGGCGCTCGCCGCCGACTACACGATCATCGCGCCGGCCGGCCCCGGCGGCGGCTGGGACCAGACGGCCCGCTCGATCCAGACCGTGCTGCAGGACGAGAAGATCTCCGGTAGCGTGCAGGTGGTGAACGTGCCGGGTGCCGGCGGCACCATCGGCCTTGCCCAGTTCACCGGCCAGAACGCCGGCAATCCCAACGCGCTCATCGTCGGCGGCTATGTCATGGTCGGCGCGATCCTGACGAACAAGTCGCCGGTGACGCTCGCCGACGTGACGCCGATCGCGCGGCTGACCGGCGAATACGAGGCGATCGTCGTGCCGGCGGCCTCGCCGCTGCAGTCGATGGGCGACCTCGTGGAGGCACTGAAGGCCGATCCCGGCGCGGTCTCCTGGGCCGGCGGCTCGGCCGGCGGCACGGACCATATCGCCGCCGGCCTCATCGCCAAGGCGGCGGGCGTCGATCCGACCAAGATCAACTACATCGCCTATTCCGGCGGCGGCGAGGCGCTCGCGGCCATCCTCGGCAACCAGGTCACGGCCGGCATCTCCGGCTACGGCGAGTTCGAGGCGCAGGTGAAGGCCGGCACGCTGAGGCTCCTGGCGATCAGCTCGCCCGAGCGCATCGAGGGCATCGACGCCCCGACGATCAAGGAGAGCGGCCTCGACGTGGTGGTCGAGAACTGGCGCATGATCGCCGCCGCGCCCGGCCTCTCGGCCGAGCAGACGGCCGCCGTCAGCGCCGACATCGAGAAGATGGTCAATTCCGACTCCTGGAAGGAGCTTCTGAAGACCAAGGGCTGGCAGAACACCTATCTCGCCGGCGACGCCTTCAAGGAGCAGCTCGCCAAGGACATCTCCGCCACCGAGGCGATCCTCAAGGACATCGGGCTCGTTCAATGAGCGAGGACGTTTCCCGCAACGCAGAAAGGCGCCGCCCCGACCGGGCGGCGCTGGTGATCGCGCCCGCCCTCCTGCTGCTTGCCGCCGTCATCTGGTGGGACGCCTCGCGGCTTTCCGCCATGAGCAACTACGCCCGCATCGGCCCGGCGACGGTGCCGCACGTGGTGGCGCTGGGGCTGGCGCTGCTGGCGGTCTGGACCGCCTTCGAGGCCTGGCGCGGCGACTTTCCCGAGCGCGAGCCGATCGAGACCGTCCCGGTCGTCTGGATCGTCGCGGGCCTCGCCGGGCAGATGCTGCTTCTGAGGCCGGCCGGTTTCTCGATCGCCACCGGCCTGCTCTTCGCGCTCACCGCCTACGGCTTCGGCCGGCGCAAGCTCTGGATCTCGCTGCCGGTCGGCATCGTCCTCAGCTTCCTCGTCTGGATCGTCTTCGGCCGCCTGCTGCAGCTGTCGCTGCCGGCGGGCCCCCTCGAACATCTCTTCTTCCGGGGGAGCTGACATGGGAACCTTCGAATTCCTGCTGCAGGGCCTCGTCGTCGCCGCGCAGCCGATCAACCTGTTCTACGCGCTGATCGGGGTCACGCTCGGCACCGCCGTCGGCGTGCTGCCGGGCATCGGCCCGGCGCTCACCGTGGCGCTGCTCCTGCCCGTCACCTACAAGCTCGATCCGGCCGGCTCCCTCATCATGTTCGCCGGCATCTACTACGGCGGCATGTACGGCGGCTCGACCACCTCGATCCTTCTCAACACGCCCGGCGAGAGCGCCTCGGTCGTCACCGCGCTCGAGGGCAACAAGATGGCGCGGGCGGGACGCGGCGGACCGGCGCTCGCCACCGCCGCCATCGGCTCCTTCGTCGCCGGCCTGATCGCCACCCTGGGGCTCGCCTTCATCGCCCCCTTCGTCGTCAAGTTCGCGCTCTCCTTCGGCCCGCGCGAATATTTCGCGCTGATGGTGCTCGCCTTCGTCACCGTCTCGGCGGCCTTCGGCGACTCGACGCTGCGCGGCCTCACCGCGCTCTTCGTCGGCCTGGCGCTCGCCGTCATCGGCATCGACCAGCAGACCGGCCAGGCGCGCCTTTCCTTCGGCATCCCCGACCTTCTCGACGGAATCGAGGTGACGACGCTGGCGGTCGCCATGTTCGCCATCGGCGAGACGCTGTTCGTCGCCTCGCAGGGCAGCCGCGTTCCGGAGAAGGTCGAGGCCGTCAAGGGCTCCGTCTGGATGAGCGCTGCCGACTGGGCGCGCTCGTGGAAGCCGTGGCTGCGCGGCACCGCGATCGGCTTTCCGATCGGCGCGATGCCGGCGGGCGGGGCCGACATCGCGAGCTTCCTGTCCTATTCGGCGGAAAAGCAGTTCTCGAAACATGCCGACGAGTTCGGCAAGGGGGCGATCGAGGGCGTGGCGGGGCCGGAGGCGGCCAACAACGCGTCGGCCGCCGGCACGCTGGTGCCGCTGCTCTCGCTCGGCCTGCCGACCACGGCGACGGCGGCGATCATGCTCGCCGGCTTCCAGCAATACGGTCTCCAGCCCGGCCCGCTGCTCTTCGCCACCAACCCGCAGCTCGTCTGGGGCCTGATCGCCAGCCTGCTCATCGCCAACTTCATGCTGCTGGTGCTGAACCTGCCGCTGATCGGGCTGTGGGTGAAGCTGCTCACCATCCCGAAGCCCTGGCTCTATGCCGGCATCCTGCTGTTCGCCACGCTCGGCACGATCGGCGCGAACCCCTCGGTGTTCGAGCTCGGCATCCTGCTCGCCTTCGGCCTGCTCGGCTTCGCCATGCGCGTCTTCGGCTATCCGATCGCCCCGGTGGTGGTCGGCCTGATCCTCGGGCCGATGGCCGAGCAGCAGCTCCGCCGCGCGCTCGCCATCAGCCAGGGCGACGTGACGGCGCTCTTCATGTCGCCGATCGCCGCCGTGCTCTTCGTGCTCGCGGCCGTCGCCGTCGTCGTGCCGCTGGTCCTCAGGGCGCGCGGGCGCGGCGAGGTTCTGTCGCAGTTCGCGGCGAACGAGGACTGAGCCCCGCGGGCCGGAGGGGCACCTTCGGCCCGCATGCGTCCCCTGCATGGCTGGGGTGACGTTCCGTCGCTTGTGCCGGGCCGGCGGCGACCTCATCTTTCCTCTGTCAAGAGAGCAAGAAAGAGAGCATTCCGATGGCCACCCTCCGCACTTCCTTCGTCACGGGCTTCCTCGGCCGGGCCTTCGCCGTACTGAGCGCTGCCAACGCGGCCGCCGCGGCCGTCGAAGGCCACCGCCGCCCGAAGGACCGCGACCTGCGCACCCTCGGCATCGACCCCGCCGACTTCCCGCGCGTCTGACGCCGCCGGTCGACCGGAACGCCGGTCAGCGCTGACCGGCCGGGGAAGACCGGCTGGTCGCCGCCGCCTCGTCGAGGATCCATTCGCGGAAGGCGACGACGCGCGGGTCCGAGGCGGCCTCCTCCGGATAGACCAGGAAATAGGCGAACTCGGGCGGGACCCTGATCCCGAACTCGAAGAGCTGCACCAGCCGTCCCTCGGACAGGTCGTTGGCGACCATCGCGAAGTCGGCGAGCGCCACGGCGTCGCCGTCGATCGCCGCCTGGATGGCGTCCGAGGACGAGCCGAACACCACCGTCCTGCTGTCGTCGAAATCCTCCACCCCCGCCGCCGCCATCCACATCCGCCAGTTCGGCCAGACGATGCCCTGCTGCGACCATTCGATATGGACGAGCGTGTGGTGCAGCAGGTCGCGCGGCTCGCCGAGCGGCCGGCCGGAGGCGAGCAGGTGCGGGCTGCAGACCGGCACGACGACGTTGTCGAACAGCCGGTGGGCGGCGAGCCCCGGATATCGGCCGGTGCCGAAGCGGATCGCCACGTCGATGTCGTCGTGGCGGAAGTCGCGCACCTGGTAGGAGATGTCGAAGCGCAGCTCCATGTCGGGATGGACCTTGCGGAACCGCTCGACCCGCCGCATCAGCCACTTCGCGGCGAACTGGGCGTCCGCCGTCACCTTGAGCTCGCTCGCGCCGCGCGTCATCCGCTGCGCCCGCGCGATCGCCCTGCCCATGACGTCGAAGGCCTCGACCGCCGCGTCGAACAGCACGGCGCCCGCCTCCGTCAGCCGGATCGTGCGGCTCGATCGCACGAACAGCGCCACGCCGAGCTGATCCTCGATTTCCTTGATCTGGTAGCTCACGGCCGCCGGCGTCAGGCCGAGCTCGTCGGCCGCGCGGGTGAAGTTGAGGTGCCGCCCGGCGACGACGAAGGTCCTCAATGCGCGCATTCCCGGTATGGACTGCATGTCGACCTTCAAGGAAAACTTGACGCTGTGGAAAGCCGTACTCGTTTCTCACTTTTATATCAATATGTTAAAGGTATAGATAGAAGAAAATATCAAGCATGCATAAAGGATGGTCCGATGTCGGCCCCGCCAGCCACCTTCACCGTCGCCTTTCCGTCGGGCGGCCTCCTCTCCGCCCTGCGCCGCCTGTGGGAGGAGCGCACGATCCGCGTCGATCCGGTAAAGGACCTCGACAAGCTCTCCGACCATCTCCTCGCCGACATCGGCGTCGATCCGCGCGCCGTGCACGACCCGATGCGCGACGAGGCCGACAGGCTGCATCTCATGCGGCACGGCTTCAGCCGGCTGTGAGCGCCGCCGCCTGCCGGCGTCTGATCGGCGCCTGAGCGATCCCGCCGTCGCTGCCGCCCGCGGGCGGATTCCCTCTTTCCTTCCTCCTTGCCGCGGGCCTTTCCACGCCGCGCGTGCGTCGATGCGCCGCAGGAGCCGTCATCCGGCTCAGGCTGCGCGCGGCCCGAGAATACCGGCATTCGCGCGGCACGGCTTGAGTCAGATCAAAGCAGGTCAAAAATGTTGAGTATAAAGGTATCCGACTTCCTGAAGACCGTGGACGAGAACTTCGCCAAGGTCGACACGATCCTCGCCAAGTACAAGGAAGGCGACGGCTACGTCTCCTACGAGAAGCTGACGGACGAGGACCGCACCGTGCTGGCCGCCGCCGTCAACACGCTCGCCGAGGACCTCTCAACCCTGCGCGGCAAGCTCGGCCTCGACTGAGCCGCCGCCCGACGGCTGCCTCCGCCCGCACTACGGGCGGGGGCATGCGCTTTCCCCCTGCGCCGCGCACGGTCGGCGTGATAGGCTGTCTTCCGCAAGGACGAGGACGCGCATGGAACCGCTGCCGCTCAGCAAGGCCTTCACGCTGCTCGAACCGGGGCCCGTCGTCCTGGTCACCACCCATGACGGGCGCAAGGCGAACATCATGACCATCACCTGGACCATGGTGCGCGGCTTCTCGGCGGAGTTCGCCATGACGACGGGGCCGTGGAACCATTCCTACGAGGCGCTTTGCCGCTCGAAGGAATGCGTGCTGGCGATCCCGGCGGCCGACATGCTCGACACGGCCGTCGGCATCGGCACCTGCTCCGGCAGGGACACCGACAAGTTCGCGAAGTTCGGCCTCACGCCGCTGCCGGCGCAGCATGTCCGCGCCCCGCTGATCGCCGAATGCCTCGCGAACATCGAATGCCGGGTGGTCGACGTCATCGAGCCCTACAGCATCGTGCTGCTCGAAGGCGTGGCGGCCTATTTCGACGACGCGCGGACGGAGAAGCGGATGCTTCACGCCGTCGGCGACGGCACCTTCGTCGTCGACGGGCGGCGGATCGACAGGCGCGAGATGATGCGCTCGAAACTGCCGGACGGCGTCTGACCACACCTTCGCCACGGATGTCCGGCCTGATGCGGGCGGAAGGAGACGTTCGATGGCCGGCCTGATTCTCACCACCTACGACTGGGTTCCCGAGGCGCCGCGCGGCTACGTGCGCGACATCCGCCTGCGCTGGGCGCTGGAGGAGGCGGAGTTGCCCTATCGCGTCGCCAGCACCCCGTTCCACCGGCGCGACGCCGCGCATTTCGCGCACCAGCCGTTCGGCCAGGTGCCCTGGCTGACCGACGGCGACCTCTCGATCTTCGAGAGCGGCGCGATCCTGCTCCATCTCGGCGAGCGCAGCACGGCCCTGATGCCCGCCGATCCGCGCGGCCGCAGCGACGTGCGGGAATGGGTGTTCGCGGCGCTCAATTCCGTCGAGATGGCGAGCCTGCCCTGGGTGCTGTTCCATTTCGCGGGCGATGCCTTCGATACGCCGGGAGGAAGGCAGTTGCAGGCGTTCCTCGACGTCCGGCTCGAGCACATGGAGCAGGTGCTCTCGGCACGGACGTGGCTGGCCGGGACCTTTTCCGTCGCCGACATCCTCATGGCGGACGTGCTGCGCCTGGTCGACCGTTTCGACGGGCTGGCGGCGCGTCCCGCCTGCCGCGGCTACGTGGCGCGCGCCACGGCCCGGCCGGCCTTCGTGAAGGCCTACGAGGACCAGATTGCGCATTTCGCCGCGGCGGACTGAGGCGCGTCAGCCCGCCGGCGCGGCGGCGAAGACCGCCCGTTGCGCGGCGAAGGCGCGCCCGAAGGCGGGGCGGGCCTTGCCGCGGGCGACATAGGCGGAGAGGTTCGGAAAGGCGTCCAGCAGGCCCGATCCCTCCAGCCTGCGCAGCACCGACACCATCAGCAGGTCGCCGGCGCTGAACGCGCCGTCGAGCCAGTCGGCCGCGCCGAGGCGTGCGGAAAGCGCGTCCAGCCGCCTGCGGATGCGGCCCTCGACGATCGGCAGGCGCGGCTCGTACCAGGGCTCGTTCCGCTCCAGGAGGACGGCGGTCTCGCGCTCGACGATCGGCGGCTCCATCGTCGCGAGCGCGGCGAACATCCACGCGACCGCGCGCGCCCGGGCCTCCGGGTCGGCCGGCAGCAGGCCCGCGTGGCGCTCGGCGATGCGGAGCACGATCGCCCCCGACTCGAACAGGGCGAGATCGCCCTCCTCGTAGGTCGGGATCTGCCCGAAGGGCTGGAGGGCGAGGTGCGCGGGCTCCTTCATCGCCTCGAACGAGAGGAGGCGGACCGCGTAGGGCTGCCCCACCTCCTCGAGCGCCCAGCGGACGCTCATGTCGCGCGCCAGCCCCCTGCCGCGGTCGGGCGAGCGTTCAAAGGCGGTAATGGTGATCGTCATCGTCGTTCTCCCTTGGTTCGTCCGTCTTGAAGACGTGCGGCCGGAGGGAATTCCGACATCCGTCAATCCAGAAACGGGCCTTCGAGGTCCTGCGTGCGCAGCAGCGTGGCGAGGCGGTTGCCTTCGAGCAGCAAGGTCTCGCCGGCCGTCCCCGCGCCGCTCTCCGCCAGGCCGTCGAGCGCGGAGAGGAAGCCGCGGGCGGCCGCACGCAGCGTCTCGAGCCGTCCGGCGTCCGACCGCAGGGCCTCGAGGCCCGCCGCGGTCATGCCGCCGAGGCCCGGGGGCCGCGTCGCGCCGGCGTCGGTGTAGCCTTCGGGCAGGTCGCCCTTGAGGTTGCGCACCACGCGCCGCCCGATCGCGTCGAGGATCTGGTCGACCGCCTGGATCGCCCCCGAGACGCGGGTCGGATGGTCGGTGTCGGCGGCGGCGTGCGGCAGCAGCGACAGTCTCGCGCCGTGCTCCGGCAGGAGCGACAGGTAGGGCACCATCGGCCCGGAGAGCGCGCCGCTTGCCGGATCGCGGAAGAGGTCCGCGTCGATCGCCGCATGGGCGAGGCGCCCCTCGGCGAGCGCCCGGCCGAGCGCCGCGACGTCGACCAGCTCGCCGCGGTCGTAGTTGATCAGCACCGCGCCCTCTGCGAGCGCCGACAGCACGTCCCCGCCGACGAGCCCGGCATTGGCATGGCCGTCCGGCCCGAGCGGCCCGAGGCCGATATGCACGGAGAGCGCATCCGCCCCTGACGCCGCCTCGCGCGGGCTCCCGGCATAGAGGAAGCCCTCGCTCTCGATCCATTTCCGGTGACGGGGGCGGGCGTGGATGCGCACCCTCATGCCGAAGGCGCGGGCGAGCTTCGCCACCTCCCGGCCGATATTGCCGTAGCCGATCACCGCGAAGGTCCGGCCCTCCAGCTTGGCGGTCGGGAAGCGCGCGAGGTCGCGGCCGGTGTCGAAGCGGCCGGCGGCCACCAGCGCGTTCATCTCCTCGACCGGCAGGTCAGGGCGAACGCGGAGCAGCGCCTTCATCACCATCTGCGCGGTGGCGCGCGCGTTGATGCCGGGCGTGTTCATCAGCGGCGCGATGCCGCCCCGGCCGTCGCCGCCGCCCCAGCTTTCGGAGCCCATGTTGCCGGTCCCGGCGCCGATCCTGACGCCGCCGAGATCGAAGCGCGTGCCCCTCGGCAGGAAGGTCGCCGCGGCGATCACCGCGTCGTAGAGGCCGTCCTGCGCCTCGGCCAGAAGCTCGGCCTCGGTGGAGAGCATGGGCATGTAGTAGAAATGCGGCCTTCCGGGCGCGGGCGCGGGCAGGCCGCGCGCGGAGCCTTCGTGGAAGACGCCGCCGCGGGCCTCGACATGCGCCTTCACGGCGGAATGGTCGGGGCGACCATCGGGCCCGGGGGCGAGGCCCACCAGGTCGACGATGAGGATCTTCGGCGTGGTCCTGTCGGTCATCTTTCCTCCTGCCGGAAGCGGGCGGGGAGCGTCCCGCCCGCCTCGTCGGGATATCAGAACAGTTCGGAGACGAACTTGGTGCGCTGGAACGCCTCCAGCCCCTCGATGCCGCTCTCGGAGCCGAAGCCGGACTCGTTGACGCCGCCGAACGGCGTCTCGGGGGTGGAGATCATCGTATGGTTGACCCCGACGAGGCCGGCGTCGAGCGCCATTTCCGCGTCGCGCGCGGTCGCCCCGTCCTTGGTGAAGACGAAGGAGGCGAGGCCGTAGGGCAGGGCGTTCGCCCGGGCGATCACCTCGTCGAAGGCCGAGAACGGCACGATCGAGGCGACCGGGCCGAAGGGCTCCTCCGACATGATCCGGGCATCCTCGGGCACGCCGGACAGCACGGTCGGGGCGTAGAAGTTGCCCGGCCGGTTCAGGCGATGGCCCCCGGTGAGCAGCGCAGCACCCTTGCCGACGGCGTCGTCGACCAGCGACTGGATGGCGTCGCAGCGGCGCGGCGCGATCATCGGCCCCATTTGCGTCTCGGGATCGAGCCCGTCGCCGAGCTTCAGCGCGGCGGCCCTGGCGGCCATGCCGGCGGCGAAGGCGTCCGCGATGCTCTCGTGCACGAAGAAGCGGGTGGGCGAGGTGCAGACCTGGCCGGCATTGCGGAACTTCGCGGCGGTAAGCGTCGCCACGGCGTGGTCCACGTCGGCGTCGGCGAAGACCAGCACGGGGGCATGGCCGCCGAGCTCCATCGTCGTGCGCTTCAGCGTGTCGGCGGCGCGCTTCTGCAGGAGCTTGCCGACGGCGGTGGAGCCGGTGAGCGAGACCTTCTTCGGGATCGGCGAGGCCAGCAGATGGCGCGACACCTCGTCCGGCACGCCGAAGACGAGGTTCAGCACGCCGTCCGGCAGGCCGGCATCCTGGAAGCAGCGGGCGAAGGCGACGGCCGTGCCCGGGGTCTCCTCGGCGGTTTTGAGGATGATCGAGCAGCCGGCGGCAAGCGCCCCGGAAATCTTGCGGATGACGTTCGAGGCCGGGAAGTTCCAGGCGGCGAAGGCGACGACCACGCCGACCGGCTCCTTGTAGACCATCTGGCGCTGGCCGGGCACCCGGCCGGGAACGATGCGGCCGTAGGCGCGCTTGCCTTCCTCGGCATACCAGCGCGTCGCCTCGGCCGAGAAGGCGACCTCGCCCTTCGCCTCGGCGAGCGGCTTGCCGTTCTCCATGGTCAGCACGCGGGCGATCGTCTCCAGCCGCGCGTCGATCAGGTCGGCGGCCTTCATCATGATCCTGTAGCGGTTGATCGCCGGCAGCGCCTTCCAGGGGCCGAAGGCGCGCTCGGCGGCGGCAAGCGCCGCGTCGAGATCGGCGGGCGAGGCATGCGGCACGGTGGCGATCTCCTCGCCGGTGGCGGGGTTGACGAGCGGCTGGCTCCTGCCCTCGCTGCCCTTGCGGAACACGCCGTCGATCAAAAGGTCGATTGTCTCTTCATACATCGGTCTCTCCTTGTCCGGCGTCTCGGCCGGGTTGCCGCCCATGGCCGGTCAGAACCGGGACGAGCGGAAATGCGATATGTCGATCGAGGTCGGCCGGCCGGCGGCGAGCTCCGCCACCAGGCGGCCGGTCACCGATCCGCCGATCAGCCCCTGGTGGCCGTGGCCGAAGGCGAGGATGACGTTGTCGTGGCGCGGCGCGGTCTCGATGACGGGAATGCTGTCGGGGGTGCCGGGACGGTTGCCCATCCAGCGCTCCACGCCGCCGAGATCGGCACCGGGGAACATGTGGGCCGCCTGGCGCACGAGGATCTCCGCCCGCCGCCAGTTGGGCGCCGCCTCCGGCCGGGCGAACTCCACCGTGCCGGAGAGGCGGAGCCCGCCTTCCATCGGTGCGGCGACGAACTTGCGCTCGGCGGCGTTGACGTTGACCTTCAGCCCCGTCTTCGCGTTGGGCAGCATGACGTGATAGCCGCGCTCGCTGATCAGCGGCACGCGCACGCCGGCCTGCCTGGCGAAGGGGGCGGAAAACGCGCCGGCGGCGATCACCACCCTGTCGGCGGCGATCACGCCGGCCTCGGCCGCGACCCCCTTGACGCGGCCCTGTTCCAGCACGAGCGCCCGCGCGCTCTCGCGGGTGAAGACCGCGCCCTTGCCGGCCGCGAGCCGGGCGATGGCGGCGACCAGCCGGCCCGGATTGGGGCATTGGCCCTGCTCGGGCAGGAAGACGCCGGCGCGGTAGGCGGGCGAGATCGCCGGCTCCAGCTCGCGCAGCTGGCGGGCGTCGAGGATCTCGACCCTGACGCCGCGCTCGCGTCGCATGGCGATGGAAAGCGCGCTGCCTTCCGGCCCCCTGGGGTTCTCGTAGGCGAAGAGCTGGCCGCGGTTGAGGATCAGGTCCTCGCAGCCCGCCGCCTTCACCAGCGGCTCGTAGCAGGAGAGCGTCAGCCGGTTGAGCGCGATCATCCCGTCGGAGATGCGCTTCACGCGCGACAGCCGCGAATTGGCGAGGAAGCGCAGGAGCCAGGGCAGGGCATGCGGCAGGTCGAGCAGGCGCAGCCCGATCGGCCCATCCGGGTCGAGCAGCATGCCCGGCACCTGCGCGGCGATGCCGGGCATGGAGTTGGGGATGCAGGACCCCGGCGAGAGCCCCCCGGCATTGCCGTAGGAGCACTGTCCGGGGCTGCCGGGCTCGACCGGGTCGACGACCTCGACCGCGAAGCCTTCGTCCACAAGCGCGTTGGCGGCGCAGACACCGATGATGCCCGCGCCGATGACGATCACTTTTTCGCTGCGACGCGATCCAGCCATCTTCCCGGCTCCGTCCTCTTTCCGCGTCAGGGCGCGTTCGGCGCTGGCGTGCCGGCGCGGAAGGCCGGCAGCGCGCGGGCATAGGCGATCTGCAGCATGCGGAAGTCGGAGAGATAGGCGATGAACTTGTAGCCGAGGTCGCGCATCTTCTGGCCGTATTCGACCGAGCCGACATGGATGCCCGGCACGACGCCGGCCTTGGTGCAGCGCTCGGCGATCAGCGCGATCGCCTCGTTGACGTCGTCCCACTTCGGGTCGAAGCCCGGCGTGTGGCCCATCGACACGGCGAGGTCCGACGGACCGACGAAGATCGAATCGAGGCCGGGCGTGGCGAGGATCTCGTCGAGGTTGGCGACCCCGTCCTTGTGCTCGATCATCGCCATGGTGATGACCGTCCTGTTGGCATTGGCGAAATAGTCGGCGCCGCCGTAGAGGCCGGCGCGGATCGGGCCGACCGAGCGGCCGCCCTCGGGATAGTAGCGGCAGGCCTCGACGAAGGCGCGGCATTCGGCGCCGGTGTTGACCATCGGCACGATCACGCCGAATGCGCCGGCGTCCAGCACCCGGCCGAGGATCGCCGGGTCGTTCCACGGCACGCGCACGAAGGGCGTCTTGTCGGTGGTGGAGATCGCCTGCAGCATCGACAGCATGTCGGAATAGTCGGCGCAGCCGTGCTGCATGTCGACGGTGACGGCGTCGAAGTCCTGCTGGGCCATCATCTCGGCGGAAAGGCCGGAGGGGATCGCCAGCCAGCCGGTGACGGCGCATTCGCCTTTCGACCACAGGGTTCTGACCTTGTTCTCACGCATTTCGGGCTCCTCTTCGGATCGGGTTCAGGACTTCAGGATGAGATCGGCGGCCTTCTCGGCCATCGCGATCGTGGTGATGTTGGTGTTGGCGGCGATGACCGAGGGCATGGCGGAGGCGTCGACCACGCGCAGGCCCTCGACGCCGCGCACCCGGCACTGGTTGTCGAGCACCGCCATCGGGTCGCCGTCGCCGCCCATCCGGCAGCTGCAGGAGACGTGCCAGCCCGACCAGACCGCCTTCTTCGCCCAGTCGACGATCAGGTCGCGGTTCTGCATCATCTGGTGCATCCGCTCCTTCGTGCCGAACTTGTGGCGCAAGAGCGTCTCGCGGAAGAAGGGCGCGTAGTCGAACAGCAGCGCCGCCGTCCCGGTCTTGACGTAGTTCGACAGCTTGCGGACGGACAGCGAGCGCGCCTCCTCGGTGTAGCCGGCGAGGAACCACGTGTTGACATGGGCCTGCACGCGCGGGTCCTCCATGATGCGGTAGATCCGCTCGAAGCCGTCGACGAGGCGCATCAGGTCGCGCTCGTCGCCGGCGAGGTTGAGGTTCACCACCGGCTCGTCGCGCCAGTCGGCGGTCTTCAGGCTGACGCTGCCGCGCGAATAGGACTTGTTCACGCAGACGTTGAGCGCGCCCATCGCCTTGCCGAGCGGGTGCCAGCCGGCGCGGTTCACCGGCATCAGCAGCATGTCCGACGGCGAGCATCCCTCGTAGCCGGAGGAATAGCGCACGCCGAGGAAGATGTGGCGGCGCTGGCCGCGCTTCAGCCGGGCGGAGCGCTTGAAATGTGCGCCGACGGCGAGATGCGGATGGTCCATCAGGTTGGCGCCGACGCCCGGCAGGTCGACCAGCACCGGGATGCCGAGCGCGCGCAGGTCCGCCGCCGGGCCGATGCCGGCGCGAAGCAGGATCGGCGGCGTGTGCAGCGCGCCCGAGGAGAGGATGACCTCGCGCGCCCGCCAGAGTTCCGATGGACGGTCCCCGGTATGGGCGTGGACGCCGGTGATGCGCCGGCCGTCGATCTCCAGCGCCTCGACCTGCGTGTGGGCGAAGATGTGCAGGTTTTTTCGTGCACGCACCTCGCGGGTGAGATAGCCGAGCGCGGTCGAGACGCGGCGGTCGTTCTCGTTCGTCAGGGGCAGGGGGAAGGAGCCCTCGTCGAAGGAGGCGTTGTAGTCGTCCCGGTAGGGGATGTCCTTCTCGGCCACCGCGAGCACCGAGCGGGTGAAGCCCGCCCAGTCCTCGGGGAAGACGCGGCGGATCGGCATCGGCCCGTCCTTGCCGTGCAGCGGGCCGTCGAAATCGAGATCGCGCTCCAGCTTGCGGAAATAGGGGAGCATGTCCTCCCAGCTCCAGCCCGAGACGCCCATCGCCTCCCATTCGTCGTAGTCGGCCGGCAGGCCGCGCACGGCGAACTGGCCGTTGATCGACGATCCTCCGCCCATGACGCGGGCCTGTTCGAGGCGGGTCGGCGGAACGACCTCCGAATTGGAGCGCGGGTTGCGCGCATAGACCCGGAGCTTCGACCAGTGGAAGTTCGGATCGAAATAGGAGAGGCCCGGATAGCTGTCCGAAATCACATCCGGCACATTGTCGGGCGGCGTGTCCGGCCCGGCCTCCAGCAGCGCCACCTGCCTGGCGGGGTTTTCCGACAGGCGGCCCGCAAGCGCCGCGCCGGCCGACCCGCCCCCCACGATGACGTAATCGTAGATCATTTGGGATGTCCTCAGAGATAATTGATCCACACGGCCTTCTGCCGGGTGAATTCCTCGATGCCGGCGCGGCCCATGTCCTTGCCGAAGCCGGAGCCCTTCCAGCCGCCGGCGGTGTAGGTGAACTCGGGGTCGCGCCCGTGCTGGTTGACCCAGACCATGCCGGCCTCGACCGCGTCGGCGACCTTCATGGCGAGCTTCAGGTCCTGCGTGTGGACGGAGGCCGAGAGGCCGTAGGTCGGGTGCTGCGCCTCGGCGATGGCCTCCTCGATCTCGTCATAGGTCGTCACGGACATGACGGGGCCGAAATATTCCTCGCCGAAGCCGATATTGGCGCGCGAGACGTTGGCAAGCACCGTCGGGGCGTAGAAATTGCCCTCGTTCGGGCCTTCGAGCCGGGTTCCGCCGGTCAGCACCGCCGCACCCTGCTTCACCGTCTCCTGCACCAGCGTGTCGATGCGCTCGAACTGCCGGGCGGAGATCACCGGGGCGAAGGTGGTGGCCTCGTCCCAGGTCGGGCCGGCCTTGATCTCCTTGGTCCTGGCGATCACCCGGTCGAGCAGCTCGTCCGCCACCGTCCTGTCGACGATCAGCCGCGAGGCGAGCGTGCAGACCTGGCCGGCATTGACCATGAAGGCATTGGCGACGCGGGTCGCCACGGCGTCCATCTCGCCCGGGTCGCGGGTGACGATCTGCGGGCTCTTGCCGCCGAGCTCCAGCACGACGGGCTTGATGCCCGACTGCGCGGCGAGCGACATGACCGCGGCCCCCGTCTTCGTCGAGCCGGTGAAGGAGACGATGCCGATCTCGGGATGGGCGACGATGGCGGCACCCGTGGTGTGGCCCCAGCCGTTCACCACGTTGAGGAGGCCGCCCGGCAGCCTCGCCTCGGCGGCGCATTCGGCGAGCGCCAGCAGGCTGTGCGGGGTCAGCTCCGACGTCTTCATCACCACGGCGTTGCCGGCCGCCAGCGCCGGGGCGAATTTCCACGCCGCGGTAATCATCGGGAAGTTCCACGGCACGATCGCGCCGGCGATCCCGTAGGGTTCGCGCCGGGTGTAGCTCAGCGTGTCGCCCTTGGTCGCGGTGACGATGCCCTCGAGCTTGTCGCAATATTCGGCGAAGTAGCGCACGACGCCGGCGGTGCGCACCGCATCGCCCGTGATCGTGCCCGCCACCAGCCGGCTCGATCCCATGGCCTCCAGCCGGCCGAGATATTCCGCCTTCGCCTCGATCCGTTCAGCGAAGCGGAAGAGGGCCTTCGCCCGGTCGCGCGGGTTCATCCGTGCCCAGCCGGAGGCGGCGAGCGCTGCTTTCGCCGCCGCGACCGCCATGTCGACGGCATCCTTGCCGCCGTCGGTGACGGGGCGCATCGGCCGCTCGTCGGAGGGACGCAGCACGGCGATCTCCTCGCCCGGCAGGTCGACGAAACGTCCGCCGATGTGATGGCCGGAGGGAATGGTGACGGTATCGGGATCGAAGCTGAGGGACATGGGGCTTTCCTTCGTGTCTTGCCTGCGCCGGGACGCAGCGAGCCGGCCGGCCCCGGGGCGGGGCCGACGCGCGGATTGCGGTCCGGGCGGGCCGCGGCCCGCCGGATCGTTCGGGATCAGCCGCCTTCGAGGAAGGGGCGCAGCAGGTCGGCGGTCTCGTGGAAGCGGCCGACGAAGCTCTTCAGCCGCGGATGCGTCGGGCGCAGCAGCACCTCCTTCGGCGGGCCGTCCTCGGCGATCGTGCCGAGATCGAGGAAGATCACCCGGTCGGCGATCTCGAAGGCGAAGCCGAGCTCGTGGGTGACGATGACCATGGTCATGCCGGTGCGGGCGAGATCGACCATCGCCTTCATCACCTCGCCGACAAGCTCCGGGTCGAGCGCCGAGGTCGGCTCGTCGAACAGCATGACCTGCGGATGCATGGCGCAGGCCCGCGCGATCGCCACGCGCTGCTGCTGGCCGCCGGAGAGCTGGCGCGGATACTTGCCGACATGCTCCTCCAGGCCCATCTGCGAAAGCAGGTCGAGCGCCTCCTTGCGGGTCGCGCCGTGGTCGGCCTTCTTGACGGTGACCGGCCCTTCCATGACGTTCTCCAACGCCGTCATGTGCGGGAAGAGGTTGAACTGCTGGAACACCATGCCGGTCTGCGAGCGGATGCGGTTCACCGTCTTCGCCGGCACGCCGTTGCCGTCGCGGGCGGAGGGATCGAGCTCGTAGATCGCCTCGCCGCCGATGGTGATGCGGCCGGCGGACGGCATGTTGAGCAGGTTGATGCAGCGCAGAAGCGAGGTCTTGCCCGAGCCGGACGCGCCGATCAGCACCACGACCTCGCCCTTCTCCACGGAAAGGTCGACGCCCTTCAGCACCTCGCGCTGGCCGAATTTCAGCCGCAGCCCCTCGATCTTCAGAAGCGGGTCGGACTTCATCATTTGACGCGCTCCGAGATGGTTTCCAGCTTGCGCGACAGGAACGTCAGCGGCACGAGCAGGACGAGGAACATGACGCCGACCATGGTGTAGACCTCCATGGGCCGGTAGGTGAAGGAACTGACGTAGCTCGCCTGGTAGAGCAGGTCGGGCACGGTGATCATCGACATCAGCGTGGTGTTCTTGATCTGGATGATGGACTGGCCGGCGAGCGGCGGGATCATGCGGCGGAAGGCCTGCGGCAGGATCACCCGGCGCATGCGCTGGCCGTAGGTCATGCCGAGCGCGGTCGAGGCGTCGGTCTGGCCCCTGTCGATCGACTGCACGCCGGCGCGCAGGATCTCGGCATAGAAGGCGCCGGCATAGAGGCTGAGGCCTGCGAAGCCCGCCCAGAACTTGGTGACGGCGAGCCCGGCGAAGATCGGGAAGGCGTAGTAGATCCACAGCAGGATCACCAGCAGCGGGATGTTGCGGAATATCTCGACATAGACCCGGCCGACGACGGTCAGCGTCCGCGAGCCGGTAAGCTGGATCAGGCCGATGATCAGCCCGATGACGAGGCCCGCGCCGATGGAGATCGCCGAGTAGAACAGCGTGACCAGAAGCCCGTTCCAGAACAACGGCCAGTTCTGCAGGATGACGGAAATATCGAACAAATGCGTGACTCCTGGGCTGGTTTGACCAACGTGGCGCGGGAGCGAAGTCGAAGGGCCGGCCGGACCGAGGCCGGGCCGGCCCTGAGGCGGATCAGAAGCTGAAGTTGTCGGGAAGGATGGACAGGTCGATGCCGCGATCTTCCCAGGACTTCGCCAGACGGCCCTGCGCCAGGCCGAGCGAACGCTGCTGCTGGACCCAGTTGGTCAGGAAGTTGATGAAGCCCGCATTGCCGGCCTTGCGCGCGACGGCGAGCGTGGCCGGGTTGCGCAGCATGGGCTCGGGCACCGAGACCTCGCCGCCGACCTGCTGGGCGATCTGCAGGACGTCGAAGACCGACTGGATCATCGCGTCGGCGCGGCCGGCCTGCAGTTCCATGATCGCGAGGTTGCGGTCCTCGACCACGGTGATCGTCGCCTTGGGCAGCAGCGCCTCGGCCACGATCTGCATGGTCGAGCCCTTCTGGACGACGACGGTCTTTTCGGGCGTGTTCAGCTCGGCCCAGGTGGCGACCGGCTTGCCCTTCGGCGAGAAGACGGCCCAGGCGTCGGTGAAGAGCGGCTCCCACAGGTAGTCGACCACGAGGCCGCGCTTGGGGTTCGGGTTCACGCCGATGGCGACGTCGATCTTGTTCGACTGGAAGTCGGCGGCGAGGTTGCCCCAGGTGGTCTCGACCGGCGTCACCTTGACGCCGAGCTCGGTTGCGACCTCCGTCAGGAAGTCGACGTAGAAGCCGCTCCAGGCGCCGGTGGCCGGATCCTTGATGTAGCCCGGCTCCTCGCCGACCATGACCGGGATCTTCAGCTCGCCGCTGGCGCGGATCTCGTCGATCACCGCCGAGGGGTTCTCCTGAGCGGCGGCCGGGTTCCACGCGGCAACAGCTACCGCCGCCCCCAGGGCGCACGCCCGGAGGATGTTTCCAAAGAATGACATTTCAACTCTCCCTGATTTGTTTCGACGTTTGAGACCGGCTCGTTTCACCGGCCCAGGAACCCCCCCGAAAGCGGATCGCCCTTTTCGAGGTACAGTGTGCCCTGGGAGGCGACGTAAGCCTCTCCCCGGACGATGACGGAATAACCCGTCGTACCGTGGACCTCGCTCTTGTCGGCGAGTTCCGCGGTAAAGGGCACGCCGAGGATGTTCTCGGCGCGATAGGTCTCGGTCTCCGACAGCGCGCCGCGGATCAGGAGCTGCGCCATGCGCGCGCAGGTGCCGGTGCCGCAGGGAGAACGGTCGTACTTGTTGGGCGCGAGCACCAGGAACTGGCGTGCGCTGCCCCGGCCGAGGTCGCTGTGGAACAGCACGGAGGGGGCGGGAAGGCCGCGCATCTCGGGCCGCCCGTCCGTGGCCTTGGCGATCGCTTGCTTGATCTTCCAGCCGAGCGCGAGGCCGGCCGAGACGTTGTCGGGGGTGAGCGCGAGCCCGAGCGGATCGGCGTCGACCATCGCGTACCACATGCCGGAATAGAGGATGTCGGTGCGGATCGTGCCGAGCCTGGGGACGTCGACCTCCAGCGCCTCGATCCCCATGTAGGCCGGCACGTTCTTCAGCGAGACCGCGCCGAGGCGGCCCTCGCCGTCCCATTCCAGCCGCACGTCGACCACGCCCGCCGGGGTCTCCAGCGTGAAGCCGTCGCCCGTGGCGGGCGAGATCGCCCCGGTGAAGGCCAGCGTCTTGGCAAGGCCGATGGTGCCGTGGCCGCACATGCCGAGATAGACGTAGGAGGAGATGAAGATCGCCCCGAAATCCGCCACCTCGGACGGAACCGGGATCAGCCCGACCATGGCGGCGTGGCCGCGCGGCTCGTGCAGCAGGGCAGGGCGGAGATGATCGAAGCGGCGCTCGAAATCCTCGCGTTTCTCGAGGACGCTGCGGCCCCGAAGCGGCGGGATCCCGCCCAGCACGGCGCGGGTCGGATGCCCGGCCGTGTGGGTGTCGATATAGGGGAATGCCGCTTCGACGCCGATCATTTGCGGCCTTCCCCGAACTCCGCGCGGATCGCGTCGCGGGTCTCGCGCCAGATCTTCTCGATCAGGTCGTGCTCCAGCGCGTACGAGCGCTCGGCGTCGCCGTCGACGATCGCCCGGAAGATCAGCGCGGTGTCGTCGAAGGAGAGGTCCACGACGCTCCTGTTGCGCTGGTAGAGGTGATAGCGGTAGCGCAGCGCCTGCTTCTCCAGCCCCTTGAGCAGCCGGCGCAGCGTGGTGTTGTCGGCGATCTGGTAGATCAGCTCGGAGCCGCGCACGTCGTGGGTGAAGAAGAGCCTGGCGTCGCCGGCCTCCCGCGCCCGCTTCATCCCGTCGAGCACCTGCCAGAGCTGTTCCTTGAGGGCCGTGTCGGTCGAGCGCGCCGCCTGCTCGGCCGCGATGGCCTCGAGCGCGATGCGGCAGCGGTAGATGTCGTCGAAGTCCCGCAGCGACATCGGCGTGACCCAGATGCCCTTGCGCGCCTCGCGCAGCACGAGGCCGTCGCGCTCCAGCGACCGCAGCGCGTCGCGCACCGGAGAGCGGCTGACGCCGTAGCGCTCCGCCACCTCCTCCTCGGTCAGCCGTTCGCTCGGCGCGAGTTCGAGGAAGACGATCGCCTCCTCGAGCACGGCAACGAGGTTGTCCGCGATTCCTGCCGAAAGCTTGTGTGGGTAGCTCATGTCCATGAATCCACCATACTGTATCCTGTATACAATGCAAGCTCCTCTTTCTCTGTTCGGGACATTCCGATGGGGATATCCTTGCAAAAGAACGCGCGTCTTCTCAACGGCGAATGCGCCGGCGCGCTCGCGGATACGGGGGCAGGGCAAAGAAACGGGGGGGATCCGGACCGCTGCGGCGGCCGGTTGCGTCATGACGGGTCGAGTGCGGCGGGGGCGGCCGTTGCCTATCGGCGGCCCCGATCCGGGCGATCTGCGGAGCGGCCCGCCTCGCCATGCGGAGGGCGACCGGTGCGGGATGTGAACTGCGCGGCTGTCTGCAAAGCCGCGCGCCCGATCGCCCGCCGGGCATCCGCCGGGCCGATCGGGCGGCCGTCTTCCGGCGGGAAGCACACCCGGCGGCAGACGGCCGCCGGTGCGCCGGTGCGATGTCAGGCGGGGTCTGCGCCCATGACGAGGCCTTCGATGTCGTGCTTCTGAGTGATCGGCACCAGCTCGTCGACGACCCGGCAGACGAGGTGCTTCTTGGCGATCTCCGGAAGCGCATCGTACCAGTCCTGGGTGACCATCATGTCGTGCAATTCGGCATGCCCGGCGCCCGGTGCGTCGACGCCGAGGACCATGACCGGCCGGGCGATGGGGGAGCGGTGCTCCGTGCCGCGGTGGACGGTCAGGGCCGAGCGGCAGGAGATGTCGCCGCGCTGCGGATACTTGCGGGTCGCGCGCTCCTGGAAGCGGCCCCAGAGCGCCTTGTCCGGGAACATCTCGTGCTTCCACGCACGGCCGTCGTCATATTGCGTCCCCGGCGCCACCTCGAAGGGGCCCATGTCCTCGGTCACGTCGACGCCGGTGAGGTTGAAGGCGAGCGAGGTGATCTTGCGGTCGCGATAGGTGTCGACCGGGGAGGGGAAGTCGCGGTGCCAGGGCTGGTACTTCGCGCCCTGGAACGGCACGTCCAGGCCGATCTCGACGATCTGGTAGTCCGGCCCGAGCACGTTGGTGCAGACGTCCACCACCCAGGGATGGGTGACGAGGTCGACGAAGCCGCGGAAGGCCTGCGGGTGGATCTCCACGTACCAGCGGCGCGGGCCGCGGCCGACGGCGCCGCCCGGCCTCTGGATGGCCGACCAGAAGGCCGTCATCATGTCCTCGCGCATCTCGTCCGCCCATTCGGGGGTGAATGCGCCCTTCAGTCCGATGATGCCGTCCTCGGCGAGCTGCGCCACCTGGGCGGCGATGTCGTAGGTGAACGAGGGTCGTGTGTTCATTGGGCTGTCTCCTCCAAAACATCGCAGAGGCTACCGTAACTAATAATTATTAGTCAATGGCCGAACTTTATTAGTTGGTGTAGAGGACGGAGCGGGGTCGGAGGCGGAGAGGGCATGGACGGCCGGAAAGTCAGGAAGCGCGTGACGATGATGGACGTGGCGAAGGCCGCCGGCTGCTCGCAGGCGACCGTGTCCGTCGTGCTGAACAACGTGACCGACATCAAGATCTCGCACGAGCTGCGCGCGCGGGTGCTGGAGGCCGCTCGATCGCTCGGCTACGGGCTGGGCGGCCCGGTCCGGCGCGCGGGCCTGGAGGACCTGCGCGGCAGCTGCATCGGCTTCGTCGTCGACCAGCTGGCGACGACGCCGGAAGCCGTCAACGCCATCGAGGGCGCGCGCCACGCCTCCTGGGAGAACGACGTGACCATCCTCGTCGCGCAGACCCAGGGGCGGGCCGAGCACGAGCGCCGGGCGGTGGCGCGGCTCCTCCAGGCGGGGGCGCAGGGCATCGTCTACATGTCGATCTTCACCCGCCGCGTGTCGCTCGATCCGGCGCTCGCGGACCTGCCGGTGCCGCTGGTCCTGCTCAACTGCTACACGAGCGACAACCGTTTCCCGTCGGTCGTGCCGGACGAGAGGACCGGCGGCCGCATGGCGACCGCCCTTCTCGCCAGGAAGGGCCATACGCGCATCGGCACGGTCGTCGGGGAGAGCTTCATGGAGGCGGCGCAGGACCGCCTCGCCGGCTACCGGGAGGCCCTGGCCGAGGCGGGCATCGCCTACGACGACCGTCTGGTCGTGGAGGGCAACTGGACGCCGACGTCCGGCTTCGAGGCGACGCAGAGGCTGCTCTCGCTCGCCGCGCCGCCGACGGCCATCTTCTGCCAGAACGACAAGATGGCGATGGGATGTTTCAATGCGATCGCCGAAGCAGGGCTGGGCATCCCCGGCGACATCTCCGTCGTCGGATACGACGACGACGAGCTGGCGCGCCATCTGCGGCCCCAGCTGACGACGCTGGAGCTCCCGCACCGCCCGATGGGCGCCTGGGCGATCGAGCAGCTCGCGAAACGGCCCGCGCCCGGGTCGCACCGCGTGCACAGGGTCGGTTGCACGCTGATCGAGCGGGCCTCCGTCGGGCGCAGATCCCGCGGCAGGCCCTAGGATCCGGGCGCGGGGAAGGACGGGAGCGCGTCTAGGAGGACAGCGCGTTCTCCGCCAGCCACCGTTCGAGCCATTGCGTCGAGACATTGCCGTCGAGCAGGTCCGCGTTGCGCGCAAGCGCGCGGTGGAGCGGGATCGTCGTGGCGACCGGGCCGATGTCGAGCTCCTCCAGCGCCTGCCGCAGCCGCTCGATGGCCAGGGCGCGGGAGCTGCCCGACACGATCAGCTTGCCGACCAGCGAATCGTAGTAGGGCGGAACGCGGCTGCCGGCGTCGAAGCCCGTGTCGAAGCGGATCGCCTCGCCGCTCGGGACTTGCAGCCTGTCGATCGGGCCGGGGCTCGGGAAGAAGTTGCGTGCCGGGTCCTCGGCGTTGATGCGCACCTCGATCGCATGGCCGTCGCAGCGGATGTCCTCCTGCGCCATCGACAGCTTCCGCCCGCCGGCGATCAGGAGCATCTCGCAGACGAGGTCGACGCCGGTGACCATCTCCGTCACCGGATGCTCGACCTGGATGCGGGTGTTCATCTCGATGAAGTAGAACGCGTTGCGGTCGGGATCGTAGAGATATTCCATCGTCCCGGCGCCGCGATAGGCGACCGACCGGGCGAGCCGCACGGCCGACGCGCAGAGCTCGGCCCTGAGCGCCGCCGGGAGGGCCGCGGCCGGCGCCTCCTCCCAGACCTTCTGGCGCCGGCGCTGCAGCGAGCATTCCCGCTCGAAGAGATGCACGACGGTCTCGCCGTCCCCGAGGATCTGCACCTCGATATGGCGCGCGTTCTCGATATAGGCCTCCAGGTAGAGGCCGCCGTCGCCGAAGGCGGCCGTGGCCTCGGCGATCGCCTGCGGAACGGCGGCGGCGAGCTCCTCGGCGCTGCGCACGACGCGGATGCCCCGTCCGCCGCCGCCGGCCGCCGCCTTGATCATGACGGGATAGCCGATCGCCTCGGCGAGCTCCAGCGCGGCCCGGGCGTCATCGAGGCGGCCCTCGCTGCCGGGCACCACCGGAACGCCCGCCGCGATCGCCGCCTGCCGGGCGTTCACCTTGTCGCCCATGCGCTCGATCGTCCCGGCGTCCGGGCCGACGAAGATGCGTCCCATGTCGGTGACGGCCTTCGCGAACTGCGCGTTCTCGGACAGGAAGCCGTAGCCGGGATGGAGCGCGTCGGCGCCGCTGCGGCGCAGCGCGTCGAGCACGTTGCCGACGTTCAGGTAGGACTTCGCCGCCGCCGGCGGGCCGATCTCGATCACCTCGTCCGCCATCCGCGCCGCCAGCATCTCGCGGTCGGCCTCGCTGACGATCTGGACGGTGGCGATGCCGAGCTTGCGCGCCGCGCGGATGATGCGGACGGCGATCTCGCCGCGGTTGGCGACCAGCAGCTTGCGGATCGGCGTTGTCATTGCGCGACCTCGATCCGGCAGACGGCCTCGCCGGGCTCGATATTGCTGCCGGTCTCGGTCGAATAGCCGAGGAAGGTGCCGTCGCTGTCCGCCTCGACGGGCAGGAAGGACTTCATCACCTCCACCAGCGCCACGGTCTCGCCCGCGGCGACCCGGTCGCCCGCGGCCTTGAAGGGCGGCGTGTCGGGCGAGGGCGACAGGTAGATCACGCCCGGCAGCATGGCTTCGACGGTCTTGATGGTCATGGGTCTCTCCGCAATCTCGTAAGGGGTCAGGACAGGCGCTGCAGCACCAGATCGAGCTTGGTGATCAGCTCGTCGGCGTTCTCGCGCGTGAAGACGAGGGGCGGGCGGATCTTCAGCACGTTCGCCGCCTTGGCGCAGCCGGAGATCAGGACGTTCTCGTCCCGCAGCCCGTTGATGATGCGCGTCGCGGCGGCGGCGTCCGGCGTCTTCCCGGCCCGGTCCGAGACGATCTCGACGCCGAGGAAGAGCCCCGCGCCGCGCACGTCGCCGAGGCAGGCGTGCCTGCCGGCGAGCGCCTGGAACCCTTCCTTGATGTGGCGGCCGATGGTGCGGGCGTTTTCCAGGAGCCCCTCCTCCTCGATGACGTCGAGCACCGCGGAGGCGGCGGCGACCGCCACGGCGTTGCCGCCGAAGGTGTTGAAGTAGCGCGCCTTCGCCCCGAAGTCCGCGAGCACCTCCGGGCGCGCGGCCACGCCGGCGACCGGGAAGCCGTTGCCCATCGGCTTGCCCATCGTCACCAGGTCCGGGACGACGCCGTGGCGCTGGAAGCCCCACATCGCCTCGCCGGTGCGGGCGAAGCCCGACTGCACCTCGTCGGCGATATAGAGGCCGCCCGCCTCGCGGATGGCGTCGACCGCCCTCTTGAGGAAGCCCGCCGGACCGTCGAAGACGCCGTCGCTGGCGAAGATGCCGTCGCAGATGAGGAGCGCCGGCTTGATGCCGTGGCGCCGCAGGTCGCCGATCGCGGCGCGGACGGCGGCGGTGAATTCCTCCGCGACGTTCTCCGACCGGTAGCTGTCGGGTGCTGGAACGGTGCGCACGTGCACGCCGAGGTCGACATTCTCCCCGAGCGAGGGCGAGAATTCGGAAACGGCCTGCGTGATGCCGTGATAGGCGGTCTCCGTCACGATGATGCCCTTGCCGCCGGTATGGGCCTGGGCGATGCGCACGGCCAGGTCGTTGGCGTCCGATCCCGTGCAGGTGAACATCAGGTGGCCGATCTCGGACGGCATGGTGGCGAGCAGGCGCCGGGCGTAGTCGAGGACCGCGCCGTGGAGGTAGCGGGTGTTCGTCGCCAGGATGCCGACCTGGCGGCGGATCGCCTCGACCACCTTCGGATGGCAGTGGCCGACCGAGGTCACGTTGTTGTAGGCGTCGAGATAGGCGTTGCCGTCCGGGTCGTAGAGCCAGACGCCCTCGCCGCGCACGAAATGCAGCGGGCGCTCGTACATGAGGCGGTAGGCGGGGCCGAGCAGGGCCTTGCGCTGCGCGATCAGCGCGGCGGTCGCCTCGTCCAGTTCAGCCGCGCCCTCGATGAAGGCGTTGACCATTGCTTCCTGGGTCTTCATGGCTCACTCCATACTGCAGGCGGCGCGAAGGGCCGCCGTGACCTGGTCTCGGGGAAGGGTTGCGAAGAGGCGCAGGCCCATGCGGGCGGGGCCGTTGTTGCGCAGGATGTAGGCCGCGTTCTGCGGATAGCGCGCCGCGCGGCCCTCGGTGATGGCGACGGTCGTCATCAGGCGCGCGACGATCAGGTCGCGCAGCACGTCGATCTCGCGCCGCTCCAGCGGCAGGACCTCGTGATAGGCCCGCACCATGTCGCAGACCGCCGCGAGGCAGCCTTCGGCCTCCTGCGTGTGATAGGAGGCGGCGACGGCGAGATCGATGATCAGCGCGGTCTTCACCATGTCGCCGAAGTCGAGGATGCCGGTGATCCGGTCCGGATCGGTGGGCTCCAGCACCGCGTTGTGCAGGTTCAGGTCGTTGTGCACGACGCGCTGCCTGAGCGTCGCGAGGACGGGGAGGACATCGGCGTCGAAGTGGTCGAGCTCCGCCGTCAGCTGCCGGCGCAGGTCGGGCTCCGTCAGGGCCTCGACCAGCGGCCGCAGACGCGAGGCGTTCTTGACGTCCCAGAGGATCTCGTGGCTGGAGGCCGGATGGTCGAACCCCTCGAAGGCGATGCCGAGCCGCGCGAGCGCCCGCCCGAGGTCGCGCCGCAGCGCCGGCGTGACGCCGACGCGCACCACAGGGAACCCGTCGAGCCAGGTGAGCACGCGGATGACGCTCGACCGCCCGTCTTCCAGCACCAGCGGGAATTCGCTTCTTCCGTCGAGCGCCCGCAGGGCCTTGGGCACCGGCAGGCCGGGATCGCGCCGCTCCAGCCAGAGCAGCGCCTCGGTCTGGAAGTTGGTGTTGATTTCCGGCTCGGCCGGGTTCGAGACCTTCAGCGTGAACTTGCGCCCGTCGTCGGCGACGATGTGGAAGTTCGCGTCGCGCTCGCAGGCGAGGGTCTCCGCGCTGCCCGAGATGCCGAAATGGCGTTGCATCAGCCGGGCCGCGGTGGCCTCGTCAATGGCGGGCGGCGGGCTGTTGAGCATTTCCCCGAGCGCGCCCCGGACGGGATCGCTCGCGGGCACGATAGTCGTCACGTCAGACACGGACTGCCACTCCTGCGCTGGTCACGGTTTCGAGCGCGGCGCGCAGACGGCCGGCCTCCTCGCGATCGATCCGGCGGAATCGCAGGACGTCGCCGGGCTTGGCCTGGGCGAGCTTCCAGAACGCCGCGCTGGCGACCGTGAAGGGATTGATGAAGCCGCCGGTGCTCGGGGCGTCGTTGACCAGTATGATCGGCGTCTGCCCGGCGAGGTTCACCGCCCCGAGCGGATAGCCGTGGTCGATGATGTTCGACGGGTCCTGGCCGTGGTCACTGCTCTTGTCGAGCGCCCGGCCGGCGAAGGCGAACTGCGGGCCGCTCAGGCGGATGCCGGTGCGGTTGCTCTTGGCCTGCACCGACCAGTCGGCGCTGAAGAACATCTCGACGGAGGCGGGGTCGAGCCAGTCGTCGTTCGGGCCGGCCAGCGCCTCGATCTGCCAGGTCTTGTCGGTGGAGAAGGGCGGGCGGCTCGCCTCGGGAACGGCGAGGATGTCGCCGGCGCCGGAGGGCGGCGGACCGAGCGGCAGGACCTGGTCCCTGGCGAGCGCCTGTCCGCCGACCCGGGCCATGTGGAACACCGCCCGCGAGCCGAGCACGACGGGCGTGTCGATGCCGCCGGAGACCGCGACGTAGCCGCGCGCGCCGCTGTAGGCGGCCGCGAGCTCCAGCACCTGGCCGGCCCTGACGGGCAGGCTCCGCCACATCGCCGCCGGCTCTCCGTCGAGCTTCGGCCGCATGTCGGCGCCGGTGACCGCGACCGTCGCGTCGCAGTCGAAGCGCAGCGTCGGGCCGAGGAACTGGCATTCCAGCGCGGCGGTGTCGCGCGGATTGCCAGCCAGCAGGTTGGCCTGCCGGAACGACCATTTGTCGAAGGGGCCGGAGACCGGGAAGCCCTGCTCCAGATAGCCGATCCGGCCGGGCAGTTCCTGCACCGTGGTCTCAAGGCCCGGCTTCAGGACGGTGATGCAACGCGCGTTCATGCCTTTTCTCCGTGCGCCTTTACCCAGTCGAGATACCGGTCGACCGAGAAGATCTGGTATTCGACCACGTCGTGTTCGTAGCGGCCGGCGGCGACCTCGGCGTCGATCCAGGCGCATTCCTCCGCCGTCACCGGGCGGAAGCGCACCCGGTCGCCGGCCCGCAGCAGCGCGAGGCTGTCGCGGAACGCCGGCAGGCGCTGGGTGCCGTCATAGATCGGCGCGGGGCAGCGCCCGATCAGCTGGTAGCCGCCCGGCGTCCGGTCGGGATAGACGCAGCAGAGCGCGCCGCCGATGCCGACCGCGCCCTTCGGCGTCCAGGTGCGCGGCGGGTTGTACTTGGGGGCGGTGATGCGCGAGCCGGGTCTCAGCGGCAGCAGCGAGCAGAGGCCCGGCCAGAAGCCGAGCGCGGCGACCCAGTATTCCGTGCCGGAATGCCGGCGCGCCAGGGCCGCGCGGTCGGCAAGCCCGTTCAGCTCGCACAGGAGGTCGGGATCGAACCGCTTGTCGGGATAGGTCTTGCGATAGTCCTCGATGCAGGCCGTCGTCTCCTCGTCGAAATAGCAGACCGGCAGCGTCACCAGCCGGCTGGGCAGCGATCCCGAGACGTCGGAGCCCATCTCCTCGTAGATGGCCGCGATCGCCCGGGTGAGGTCCTCGTAGGAGATGCGGTCGGGATCGTAGTTGATCTGCAGCGAGGCGAGTTCGGGGATGATATCCTCGATCGCGGCGATTCCGGCCTCGCGCACGGCCGCGACGAGGCGGTGCACGGTGAAATTCAGCGTGAAATCCATCCCGTCGCCCAATTCCACCTCGACAGCGCGGTCGCCGCCGGGGAAAAAACGCAAAGTGTCATGCAGCATGGGAGTGCCTCTGTTGGAACCGGGCCGGGCGCGGCGAGGAGCCGGCAGCGCCGGGAATAATTCTGCATAGATATATGATATATCTTGTCGGAAACGGTCGTGACTTCGTATATTTAGGAAAACTCGGGCAACATGCTCCGTGACTGTCGGGAAGAGGGACGAAATGACCAAGATCGCACGCGAGCCGCTGAGCGACCGAGCCTATGACGAAATCCTCAAGGGCATGGCCGAGGGAACCTTCGCGCCCATGCAGCCCATGGTGATCCGCAATCTCGCCGACAATTTCGGCATCTCGGCCACGCCGATCCGCGAGGCGCTGCAGCGCCTGATCGCCGAGCATCTTCTGGTGCAACTGCCGAACCGGTCGATCGTCGTGCCGCAGATGACGGTCGAGCGGTTCAACCATCTCCTGCCGATCCGCGTCGCGCTGGAGGGCATGGCGGCGGAGCTCGCGACGCCGCTTTTCACCGACGAGGACTTCGTCAAGATCGACGCGCTCCTCAACCGGATCGCGGAGACCACGGTCACCTACGACGCGCGCACCTATCTGAAGCTGAACCGGGAGTTCCATTTCAGCATCTACGAGAGAGCGGGCAATCCCGAGCTGCTGCGGGTGATCCAGGGGCTGTGGCTGAAGGTCGGCCCGGTCTTCACCGGTCTGTTCGACACGGATCACTACCGCGAGCATGCCAACGACGAGCACCGCAACATCATGGCGGCGGTGAAGCGGCGGGACGCCGTGGCCGCGCGCGAGGCGATGGCCGACGACCTGAAGCTGGCGGCCCGGGCGCTGCTGCCGCGCCTGGCGCGCGCGCCGGCGGACTGAGCCGCCGGCCGCGGAGGGGTATGCGGCCGGGCTCATGAGCGGCCCACCCGGGCGAAGAGCAGCCAGAAGACGCCGCACAGCAGCGGCAGGGTGACGAGCAGCACCAGCGAGGCGAGCGAGAAGATGATCGGCACCTGGCTCTGCTGGGCGGCGGCCTGGATCCAGCTCCAGACCGGCATGGTCTCGGCGGTGCCGCGCAGGAAGATCGACCGCATGACCTCGTTGAACGACATCAGGAAGCCGAACAGCGCGGCGCTGACGATGCCGGGCATCAGGATCGGGAACTCGATGTCCCAGAAGACGCGCCAGTTGCTTGCGCCGAGGTCGCGGCCCGCCTCGACCAGCCGGTGGTCGAAGCGGACGGTCACCACCAGGACGATCAGCAGGGCGAAGGGGAAGGCCCAGACGAAATGGCCGAGCGCGACCGACCAGAAGCCGAGCTTCAGGTTGAGGACGGCGCGCGCCAGGATGAACAGGGCCGCCCCCATCGACATGCCGGGCACGAAGAGCGGGACGACGAACATGAACAGGACGCGGCCCGGGCTGTTGAGCGTCGGCAGGGCGCGGCCGATGATCGTCGCGGCCACCGCGCAGACCAGCCCCACCAGGACGCCGATCGCCAGGCTCGCCAGCATCGGCTTGTGCCAGGCGCTGTTGGAGAACAGCGCGCGGTAGTGCTCGAGCGAGAACGATCCCGGGATGCCGCCGAGCGGGTTCTGGCTGATCGACAGGAGGATGAGCCACAGCAGCGGGAAGTAGATGAGCGCCAGCATGGCGAACCCGCCCCACTTGCCGAGGCGCTTCCAGACGGGCGCGTAGCTGGGCTCGAGTTTCGGCGAGATCGGGCGCAGGTTGAGGGAGTGTTGGCTTTTCATGCGCTCAGCCTCTGAATACGCTGACGGACGAAGGATCGCCGAACCGCCGCGCGATCAGGTACATCGCCGCCAGCAGCAGCAGGAGCAGCAGGATCACGAAGGCGGAAAGTGCCGCGACGACGGGATAGCGCAGCGCGGAATAGGCGCTCTCGATCGAGTTCGAGATGAGGTTGACGAAGCCGCCTCCCAGCATGCCCGGCTCGACCCAGGCGGCGAGCGCCGGACCGAGGCAGAACACCACGCCGGCCATCACGCCGGGCAGCGATAGCGGGATGATGATGCGGCTCAGCGTCTGCCAGGGCGAAGCGCCGAGGTCGTTGCTGGCCTCGAGCAGCGTGTCGTCGATCAGGTTGATCGCCAGATAGATCGGCATGACCATCGGCGGGAACAGGCTGACGACCATGCCGAAATGCACCGCCACCTCCGAATAGAGCAGCCACTCCACCGGCGTGTCGACGAGGCCGGTGCCGAGCAGCATCGTGTTGACCAGGCCGGACTGGCCGAGGATGGCGCGCCAGACGATGGTGCGCGAGGACATGTCGAGGAAGAACGGGATCGTCAGCATGGCGAGGCAGACGGCCTGCACGGTGCCGGACCGGCAGCCCTTCGCCAGCCAGAGCGCGAACGGGAAGGCGATCAGGAGCTCGATCACCGTCACCGTGAGCGCGATGCGCAGCGTGCGCAGCGTCACCTCCCACCGGCCGGAGGAGAACAGCCCGATCCAGGTGTCCAGCGTCGGCTCGTAGACGGTGCGGAACTGCACGGTGGTGAAGAAGCTGAAGGCGAAGAGCACGACGATCGGCACGATCACCAGCACGAACCAGGTCGACAGGATGACCGTCACGGCGAAGTTCATGTCGGCGAGCCTGCCGGCCAGCGCGCGCAGGAAACCCTGGCGGCCGACCGTCGCTGTTCCCGAGGCGCCTGCTGTCTGTTGCATCTCACTCATCCAAAGAAGTTCCGGATCGCCGGCCGGTCCGGGCCCACGTCGCCGCGGGCCCGGACCCCGTCTTCGCTCAGGCGTTCAGGAAGCGCTGCCATTCCTCTTCCATCGCGCCGGCATTGTCCGGCGTGGTGGTCGAGACGTAGGGCTTCGAGAACTTCTTGTTCACCTTGGCCTCGGTGGCCTTCAGCGCGGCGATCTCGTCCGCGCTCCAGCCGTTGGCCTCGGCATATTCGACGCCGAGGTCCATGTTCGGGCCGGCATAGCCGCGGTCGCGGGCCTGAAGCGCGCGATATTCGCCGCCGAGGAAGTAGTTCAGCACCTTGTAGATCGCGGCGAGATTGCCCCGGTCGGCGGCCTGGGCGGCGATATAGGCGCCATGCCCCCACTTGAAGTAGCCTTCCTTGGTGTAGGCATAGCGCGTGGCGTCCGGCCCGAGCTTGAGATTGGCCTCGCGGACGGCCGGCTCCCAGCAGTTGATGACGTCCACCTCGCGGTTGGTCAGAAGCTGGATCTGCTCCTCGAACGCACCGTAGAGCGTGCGGAACTGGCCGGCCTTCTTGCGCTCGATCAGGAAGTCCGCGACGGTCCTGGCCTCCTCGGGCGTGAGGTCGGCGATGTCGCCGAACGTCGCGGCCCCCTTCGACTGGAGATAGAGTGCCGCGACGCCCATCGAGTAGGTATAGGCGTTGCCGTAGGCGACGCGGCCGCGGGTGTTCTCGTTCTCGAACATCAGCGACCAGGACAGTTCCTCCTCGCTGTCGGCCGCCATGCCGAGCTTTTCCGGGAAGTAGCCGAAGCTGTCGGCGTTGCCGATCACCGGCACGCCCCACTGCTTGCCGTCGCGGTCCTGCACGACGGCCGAGCGCTTCCAGTCGTCCGACGTGCGCTCCCAGAGCGTCAGCTCGGGATTGGCCTCGTCGAGCGGGGCGTAGAAGCCCTGCGGCCCGAGAATGTCCTCGGTGCCGGATTCGAAGACGAAGAGATCGACGCTGTCGCCCATGTTGGCGCCCATGACGTCGCGCATGAAGACGCCGACGTCGTTGCTGGAGCCGGAGAGCTCGGCGCGCACGCCGATCGACTTCTCCATCGGCGCCCAGTCCTTGAGCGCCGCCGTCGGAACGCCGTAGATCTTGACGGACGCCACGTCCTGCGCGCCGGCGATGCCGGGCATGCCGCCGAGCGTGGCGGCACCCGCGAGCGCGGTCATGCCCGCCAGCATCTGGCGGCGGGTCAGTTGGGCCTGGTTGTATGTTGAAAATCTGTCTTGCATCTTGCGATCCCCTGTTGGTTTTCCTGGTTTGCAGTCACTGCGCGGCGAAGATCACGGCATCCGTCGTGTTCCAGCCAACCCTTCGTATTTCCTCTGTTTCGCTCCCTACGCCGTGCCAGCTGCGCAAGCGCAGCGGTCCTGCTCCCGTGGCGACCGTGACGTCCGTGTACTTGCCCCGGTAGATCCGGTTCGTGAGCGTCGCCTCGACGCTCTCCGGCGCCTCCGCCGACACGGGAGAGATGCGTTCGGCGCGGATCGCGATGGCGACCGTCCCGCCGACCTTCAGGCCGTCCGCGGTGACGACCCCGCGGATGCGCAGGCCGCCGGGGAACTCGACCGTGCCGAGCGTGCCGTCTTGCGCGACCAGCGTCGCCTCCAGGATGTTCTCGTAGCCCATAAAGCCCGCCGCGAAACGGCTTTCCGGCCTGTCGAAGAGATCGAGCGGGCTGCCGCTCTGGACGATCCGGCCGTGGCTCATCAGAACGACCCGGTCGCTCATGGTGAGGGCCTCTTCCTGGCTGTGCGTGATGTAGACGAAGGTCATGCCCAGGCTGCGCTGCAGCTCCATCAGCTCGATCTGCATGTCCTGGCGCAGGCGCTCGTCCAGCGCGCCGAGCGGCTCGTCGAGCAGCAGGACGGCCGGCTGGGTGACCACGGCCCGCGCCAGCGCCACGCGCTGCCGCTCGCCGCCGGAGAGCTGGCTGATCCGCCGGTCGGCCTTGCCCTCGAGCTGCACCATCGCCAGCGCCCGCCGCGCCTCCTTCAGCGCGTCGGGGCCGTTCACCTTGCGGATCTTCAGGCCGTAGGCGACGTTCTCGACCACGTTCATGTGCGGAAACAGCGCATAGCTCTGGAACACCGTCGTGCAATTGCGCTTGGCTGCGGGAAGATGGGCGACGTCCTGCCCGCCGATGCGCAGCCGGCGGACCGACGTCGGCATCTCCAGCCCCGAGATCACCCGCAGCATCGTCGTCTTGCCGGAGCCGCTGGAGCCGAGGATCGTCAGGAACTCGCCCTTCGCGGCCGAAACCGAGACATGGTTCAGCGCGGTCACCGCACCGTAGCAGTGGACAAGATCCTCGATCTCGAGCATGGGATCCACGACGCCGTTGTTCATCTGCTCTGGTCTCACTCTAAATCCGATATCCAGTTTCAGTGGCGCAGCACCGCCCCGCCGATTCCGGCAAGGCGGACCGCAAGCGAGAGCGCGACGTCCAGCAGGTCGCGCGACAGCCGGGCCGGGTCCGCGACGAGGGCGGGCATCGGCCCGCGCCCGTCCGCGCGGGGCTCGGCCGAATTGCGGCGCAGGCACTGTCCCGGCGCCCGCAAGGCCGCGTCGATCATCGCCGCCGCGGCAAGCCGGGCGGGGTCGTTGCCGCCGGCGCCCTTCAGGCGGTCGGCGATCGCCTCGAGGCCGCGGCCCCCGCCGACGATGACGCCGTCCGTGCGCGCGGCGCGCAGCGCCACGATCGCGCGCCGCACGGTTTCCGCCTGCGCGCCCGATTCCGGTCCCCGGGCGATGGTCAGCTCCACCCAGCGCCCCGCCAGCCGCGCCCGGCGCCGCTCGGCGTGCTCGCGGTCGAGCGGCAGGTAGCGCTTCGCGCGGATCTCGGCCTCGGCGGAGGCGATGCGCAGGGCGATCCGGTCCGCAGCGCCTGCCGCATCCGCCAGATGGACCCGCCCGCGCTCGAAGCGGAACCGCGCCGCCCGGCCGAGCATGGCGGGCTTCAGCCGTTCGATGGCGGTTCCCGCCTGGGCGCAGACCAGCGTCGCGCCGCTGGCGGCGGCCAGATCCTCGAGGATCTCGGCCGCGCGCGGCCCGGCATCGGCCGGGACGAGGGCCGCGATCTTCAGCACGCCGGCCTTCCGGTTGCGCTCGAGCAGCTGCAGCGCCTGGCCCTCGATGCCGCGGGCCACGACGACGAGCGCCTTGCCGCGCGCGGCGAACCCCTCGATCACCGGGGCGAGCGTCTTGAAGTCCGACAGGATCTCGTTGGCGACGATCAGATGGACGTCGTCCATCGCCGCAAGCGGCCCCGAGCCCGCATGGCGCGCATCGAAGCTGAAGCCGTCGGCGGCGACGACGGCGGCTTCCGCCGCTTCCTTCACCTCGACCAGGCCGCCCGGACCCGCCGCGGCATCCGCCTGCAGGATCAGGGGAACGAGCGCGGCATCGACGCCGGCCGCCGCGATCAGCCCGGCGCCCGCGTCGCAGATGCGGGTCTCCGCGGCGAAGGCCGCGTCCAGCGCCGGCCGCAGCCAGGCGAGCGCCTCGATGACGCGTTCGCTCTCGACCGCCGGGCCGCCGGGGCGGCGCCTCTCGGCCAGGGCCGCTCCCGCCATCACGGCGAGCCGGGCCGTCCCGTCGCCGAACTGGCGCTCGGCATCGACCAGCGCCTCCTTCAGCAGCCGTTCGGCGAAGTGGTCCGAACAGATCCGGCGCGCGATCTCGCTGCCGGTATGCGCGGTCAGCACGCGGTCCCCGGTATAGTAGAGGACATGCCGGCCGTCCGGGCCGATCGAGGCCGCGATCGCCCGCAGCGCCGGCGCGATCGCGGCGGCGATGTCCTCCTGCAGTGACTGTCCAGCCAGCGTGCGCATCGCTCTAGTCCCGGGTCAGCTTGCCGCTCTGGTTCAATTCGTCGAAAACCGCGCGGGCGACCTCGATGGCGTTCGGCGTGTCCGAGTGGACGCAGATCGATTCCGCGACCACGCGCACGTCCTTGCCGTTCACCGAGCGGGTGAGCCCCAGCCCGATGGCCCGGCGTACCTTCTCCGCCACCTCCTCGGCCGAGATGGGCGGATGCTCGCGCGAGATGATCTGCCGTCCGTCGTCGCCGTAGTCGATGTCGACGTAGAACTCGCAAGAGAAGGGAATGCCGCGCCGGGTGAAGACCTCCGACATGCAGCAATCCGAAAAGGCGATGACCGGCACGCCGAAGACCTCGGCGGCATCCGCGATGCCCTCGGCGACGGCCGGCTCGTTCTGGGCCATGCCGAACAGCGAGCCGTGCGGCTTGATATGCGAGAGCGTCACGCCCTCGGCCTTGAGGAAACCTTCCAGCGCGCCCGTCTGGTAGATGGTCAGCGCCGAGACCTCCTCGCGGGTCATGCGCATCGGCCGGCGCCCGAAGCCCTCCCGGTCCGGCAGGCCCGGATGCGAGCCGACCCTGATCCCCGCCTTCTTCGCCAGCCGGACGGTTTTCGCCATGACGACGGGGTCGGAGGCATGGAAGCCGCAGGCGATGTTGGCGTGGGTCACGAAGGGCATGCAGGCCTCGTCGTCGCCGAAGCGATAGATGCCGAAAGCCTCGCCCATGTCACAGTTGATCGTAACCATTTTGCCCCTCATCGCTACATGATATATAATATATCTCCGATCCCGCCCACGGAAGTCAATAGGCAAACGGCGCCATCCCGCCTTCTTCGGTGGGGCGGCCATCGGGGATGGACGGCATTGCGGAAAGCAGCCGGTACAGGCACGTCGTGCCGATGCCTTGCCCGGCGGCTCCACGCGGCCCGACGGCGGGCTGCGGCGCCCGCGGCCTGCCGCTCTTCAGCGGGCGGCAGGGCTTTCAACCCGGGCGGCGTGGCCCGAGCCGGCAAGGCGGTTGGTTGCGGGTTGGAGTCGTCCCAAGGTTCTTCCGATGGACAGGCGCGCGCGCCGGGCGAGGGCACTCACGCGCCGGTTCCGGCGTCCCGGCTTTGCGCGCAGGTTTCGCGGGGCGGTGGCCGCCGGTCCGCGCGCGCCGGCGCGGAGAGACCCCGGCCTGGCCGTCGATGACGCAATTCGTGCGCTGTCCGGCGCATATCATGCCGTCCGGCCGGCGGAAAAGCTCCAGTATCCCGGTCCAACTCACCTCCAGGTCATACGGGCGGCTCACCATGAACATTGCGCAGATGCAGGAACAGCGACTTGAAGCACTCCGGCTGACCGGATCGGCGGCGCCGAAGCTGCCGTCCAACCCGTTCTTCGGCGTCGGCCCGATCACCGACGCGACCACCGACGAGGTGGACAGCCGGCTGAGGCGCATCGCCTTCGACGCCTGGATCGAGAAGACCTATCGCAAGTTCGACGACAGGGGCAACGATATCGGCGGCTTCACCACCGCCGAGATCTCCCGCAGCATGCATCGCGGCTATCCGGCGGACAAGATCCTCGTCGACATGATGCGGGCGATCCATCGCTATTTCGGCTTCCCGAAGGAGAAACGCATGGCGGTGGGCCTCGGCGGCGGCCACAGCGGCTACACCGTCTGCGTCCAGCATCTCCTGAACGCCAACGACGCCGCCCAGCGCGTCTATGTCGACACGCCGCGGCCGGAGAGCGATCCGTCGAAGGCCGCCGGCTTCTTCCGCCAGTCCTGGGCGACGCAGCTGATCGAGATGCAGCGCTTTGCCGAGAAGGGCTGCGAGAGCCGCATCCATTTCGCCGCCTCCGAGGGCGTCATCCCGGCGGCGGACGAACTCGCCGCCCTCGGCATTTCGGTCTTCGTCGGCGTCGGCCACGAGACGACCGGGGCCAATGCCTATACCGCCGGCGAGATCCGCGAGCTGCTGCGCTGGCTCGACGGCGATCCCGAAAGCCGCCACGCCGTCTTCGACGCCACCTCCATGCTCGGCGCGATGCCTTGGGAGCCGGAGCTGGTCGCGGCCGTGATGGCGAAATGCTGCCTGTTCATGCCGTTCCAGAAGGCGATCGGCGGCGTCTCCGGCTATTTCGTCGCCTCCTTCACCCCGCATGCGCTGGCGCTGATCGAGAAGAACCAGCAGGACCCGTCCTGGGCGATCCCGCGCCAGCTCAAGATCGCCCCGCCGGTCGACCCCCGCCAGCCGTTCTCGGCGAAGCGCTCGGTCGACGCCGGACCGTTCTACGACGCGGCCGAGGACCGCATGCTCGGCGGCGTCATCAACACCTACAGCGCGCTCGCCTTCGCCGAGACCACCTTCGGCCTGCTGCAGTCGGAGGCGCGCGTCGGGTCGGTCGTCGATCTCAACCGCCGCTCCGCCGCCAATCGCGCGGTGATCGACGAGTGGGTGAAATCGCATCCGCTCTTCTCGCTCACCGTCGCCGACGCCGAGCGGCGCGGTGCGGCGGTGACGCTGCTCAAGGTCGAGGATGCCGGCATCACCGATCCCGCCGTCCATGCCCGCATCATCGCCCGCTCGAAGCAGCTCCTCGGCTACGAGGGCATCACCCACCCGAACGGCGAGTACGAGCCCGGCCTCGACGCGGCCCGCTACGTCAACGCCTTCCCCGGCACGCCCGGCGACTATCGCGCCTGGGTCGGCGGCATCCGCGAGCCGGAGGACGTCGTCGCGCTGCTGGAGAACCTGCAATACGCCTATCTGCGCGCCAAGATCGTCGTGCTGGAGGAGGAGCTGGCGAAGCAGGGCGTCACGTTCGAGGCGCCCGCCACGGCGAGCGGGCCCGTGCGCAAGGACGATCCCGGCCGCGCCTACACCGTGCTGATCGCCGACCTCGTCGGCCTGCGCTTCGGCGCCGACGGCAAGCCGGACCATAGCGAGGTCAAGGCCCATATCGAGGCGAAGGGCGGCGTCTTCCATCTCGGCCCGCTCGGCGACCGGGCGGGCCTGGACAAGGGCCGCATCCACTTCTTCTACCAGCCCGGCCTTTCCACCGAGGCGGAAATCCTGCCGCAGACCGACAGCGGCCAGTACGACGCGCTGATCGCCGCCGCCACCTTCATCCCGAAGGCCTCGGTCTTCCCGCTCGGCGGCGTGCGCATCGGCGCCGGCACCGGCAACATGGGCTCGGCCTCCTGGGGCGGCGGCAACGGCGAGGGCGGCACGGCACCATTGATGAATACGCCCGGCATCAACAGCCGGGCGACCGCGCAGATGGTCATGAAGGCGATCCTCAGGGTCCTGCCCGACCTGCCGGTGGAGGAACTGCACCGGCGCGTGTCGGCGGGCGACTTCGACACCGGCCGCGACCTCAAGGACTATCCGACCGCCAAGCTGGAGGGCCGGAAGATCGCCGTCCTCGGCTACGGCAATATCGGCCGCGAGGTCGCCGGGCTCGCCAAGGCCTTCGGCATGAGGGTGGCGGTCTACGCGCGCGACCGCCACAGGCGCTGGATCGAGGCCGAGGGCTTCGAGCATGCCGCAAGTCTGGCGGCGGCGGCCGCCGGCGCCGACGTGCTCTCCGTCCATATCGGCCTCGGCCGGCTCGATCCGGTGACCGGCGCCTATTCCAATGCCGGCACCGTCGATGCCGCGGTGCTCGGCGCGATGAACGACGGCGCGGTGCTCGTCAACTACGACCGCGGCGAGGTCGTCGACGTCGCGGCGCTCGACGCGGCGCTGTCGTCCGGCAAGGTCGCGCATGCGGCGATCGACGCCGACCTCTTCAAGGATGCGGCCACCGGCCGGCTCGGCGGGCCGATGCTGCCCTACCTGCCGCTCGAGGAGCGCCACCGGGGCAGGCTCGAGCTCCTGCCGCATGCCGCCGCCGACACCGACCATCCCTCCAGGGTCGCCGGCGCGAAGCAGGCTGTCGACCAGGTCTTCGACGTCATCCGCTTCCGCTCGGTCGCCAACCTGAAGGGCGACCTGCCGGAAGGCTACGTCTCGGCCGGCGGCCGCACGCCGCCGGGCATCGGCCGGGTGACGCGGGAGGCGGTCGCCGGCGCTGCCGGACAGGCGGACCTCCTGGACGAGCTGCGGCAGGCCTCGGAGACGATCGCGGCGGTCGTCGGCGCGCTCTCGGCCGTCGCCGATCCCGGCCACCGCGCGCGGATCGTCGAGCGCTATACGGACCTCCTCGTCGAGAATGCCGACAGGCAGCGCGCGCTGCTGGACCGCCTCGGCCTCTACGGCGCGGCCGGGGCGTGAGGCGGCGGCCCGTCCTCCGGGGCCGTCAGAAGCGCGTCTCGTTCTCGCGCGCCAGCACGGCGAAGGCGTCCGAGTCGGCGATGTAGCGCCGCTCGGCCGCGTCCCAGCGATAGGTCACCGCGATCGTCCGCGTTCCCGGCTCTGGAACGGCCGCACCGTCGTCGCACGGCTCAGCCGTCCCTGCCGTGCGTTCGGTCACGGTGGCCCGGATGTCCGCGAACGGCGCCGCCGTCCCCCGGCGGATGTCGAGCCGCTGCGTGCGCTTGAAGGCGCAGGCCCGGTCGTCCAGGGTGGAGATCGTGTCGACGAGCTCGAACCGGTCGCCGCCGAGGAGGATCAGGGCGGTCATCGCGTAGCCCTGGCTGGAATTGAAATGCGTGCTTCGGGTGACGAGCAGGTCGCCGGCCTCGCCGACCGGCAGCCGGACGGGTCCGGCGAAGGATGTCCGGCGATCGAAGGCGACGTCGGCGGCGTCGAGAAGCCTCGGCTCGCCGGCGATGTCGAAGAGGGCGAGAACGGCGAAGCCGGCGGCGCTGTCCCGCGCCTCGCCGAAGTCCAGGAGCAGGACCATCCGATCGGAGCCGCCGGAGCGCGCCGGAACGGCCGTAAACGCCCGCAGTTCGGCCGCCTCCGGCCCGGCGCTGCGCCATTCCTCGCCGCCGATGTGGCGCAGGCGGGCCGCCTCGCCGCTTGCGGCGATCCGGGGCGCAACGAGCCGGACGAGGTCGGCGAAGGTCAGATCCTCCCTGCCGCCGACCCGATCCGCGAGGTCGGGAGACGCCGCCGGCTGGGCGGACGCGCGCCCGGCCGGCGCCGAGAGGACCGCCAGCACGACCAGGACCACGCGCAGCAGAACGACCATCATGACGGTCTCCTTGAGATCACCTGCGCAGGATAGCCGTTTTTCGTCGGGCCGGCACAGGCGGATATGCGATGCCGGGGCGGCGTCACGGGCAGGTCGTCACCTGGTTGGAGCAGGTCTTCGTCGTCCAGCCGCGCAGGCGCGGCCCGTATGCGGTCCCGTCGATCGTCAGCACGCCCTCGACCTCCAGCCAGTCGCCCCGGCAGGCGTGGATGCGGTCGACCAGGATCGAATCCGGCCCGTAGCGCATGCCGTCGATCGTGCCCGCGATCGTGGCGACCACGGGGCTGTCGTTCGCAGGCGCGCTGTGCAGGTGCCGGTAGTTGAGCCGCAGGCCGATGTGGCGCCCCGACACCCAGCCCTCGCCCTCGAAGACGACGTCGATCGGGTCGTCGCCGATATAGTCGAGCACCCAGCCCTCCGATATCCGCAGCCAGCCGTCTTTCGAGCCGGTGATCGACACCTCGGTGGCGAAGCGCTCGCCGCCGACGTCGCGCGCCGCCGGAAGCGTGCCGATGATCGCCGCGTCACCCCGCGGCGCGGCCCGCACGTTGAGCCCGTCCGGATCCGGATCGGTGGACCAGGCGGAGATCGCGCAGGCGTCGACGCCGGGAACGGCGGCCCGAGCGGCCTCGGCGGCGCAGGCCTCGATCAGGGCGGCCGCGGCTTCGCGCGCGCCGTCGAGCGGGAATTGCCGTGCCTCGTCCCCGGCGGAGACGGTCAGCGTGCCGCGCGAGGCGAGGAGGTCGACGAGGCGCCGATCGAGCGCCGTGCGGCCTTCGAGGACGAAGCTGTCGTCCATCTCGATGCGGGTGCCGGTCGTGACGATCGGCACCGTGATGTCGCCGGCCCTGAGCAGCACCTCGGTTTCCTCGCCATCGGCCGCGCCGGCGGGCTCGAACGTGACGGCGAAGAGGAGGTCGCCGCCGGCCTGCGGGCAGGAGAAGGAAACCGGGGCATGGTCGCTCTGCGGAATGCCGTAGAACAGCGAGGCGCCGCCCTCTTCCCCTTTCGCGCCATGCCATCCGAGCGTCTCCCCGGCCATTGCCGCCATGGGAAGGAGGCAGAGGAGCGCGGCGGCGCGCAAGAGGGCATTCAATCGGTCCTGAACCATTCCCGTCACCCTTCGGTCGGATCGCGCGGAGCCGCGACGCGTCACCATACCCCACTTCACGCCGCAATGCCTCCCTGCGGGGCAGAGGCCGAGCGCGCCGCCGAAGACGCCGATCAGGCCGGGCGCTTTCGTTCCATCCGGTCAGGTTGAAGAATTCGAGGCGGCCGGCGCTACCGGCAAGGCTTCCAAAAAGTCATGCTTACCGTCAGATAAAGTCGTTTGCATCACCAACTCCAGAGAAGGCATTGTGCCGTCAAGAACGAGAAAGGCGGCGCGGAACCGACGCCGCGATCTGGAGGAAACGTGAAAAGAATAGGGATTGATGTCGGGGGCACGTTCACGGACGTGGTCCTGATCGATGACGGCCCGGGCCGCATCTGGTTCACGAAGGTCGCCACGACGCCCCAGGACCCCGCACGCGGCGCGCTGGAGGGGATCCGCAAGATCGTGAGCCAGGCCGGCGCGGACTATGCCGAGATCGCACGCATAGGCCACGGCACCACGATCGCCACCAACCTGATCGTCGAGGGCAAGGGCGCCAGGACGGCGCTGCTGACGACGAAGGGTTTCCGCGACATCCTCGAGATCCGCCGCGTCTCGCGGCACGACCGGGCGGACCTCTACGATCTGTTCTTCAGGAATCCCGCGCCCCTCGTGCCGCGCCGGCTGCGCCTGGAGGTGGACGAGCGGATCGCCTTCGACGGCGAGGTGCTCCAGCCTCTCGATCCCGCGCAGTTCCAGGACCTGGGCGCGGTGCTGAAGGAGGCGGGGGTGGAGGCCGTCGCCATCTGCCTGCTGCACGCCCACGTCAACCCGGCCCACGAGCAGGCGGTCGCCGCGTTCCTGCAGAAGGCGCTCCCGGACGTCTTCGTGACCTCCTCCTCCGACGTCAATCCGGAGATGTATGAATACGAGCGCACCAGCACGACCGTGATCAACGGCATGATCGGGCCGAAGTGCAAGCGATACATCGCCACCTTCGAGCAGGAGGTGGGCAGGCTCGGCATCGACGGCGAGGTCCTGTTCATGCAGTCGAACGGCGGGCTGGCCGGCGCGCCGCTGGTCATGGACCGCCCGGTGACCCTGCTCGAATCCGGCCCCGCCGGCGGCGTGACGGCCGCGGTCAAGCTCTGCCGGCGCATCGGCGTCGAGAACGCCATCACCGGGGACATGGGCGGCACGACGTTCGACGTCTCGATGATCCATGCGGGGCGGCCGCAGCTGCGCACCAGCACGGTGCTGCAGACGGTGACCGTCCGCACGCCGACGATCGACATCGAGTCGATCGGGGCGGGCGGCGGCTCCATCGCCCGGATCGACGAGGCCGGCGGCGTCAGGATCGGGCCGGACAGCGCCGGCGCGGTGCCCGGGCCCGTCTGCTACGGACGCGGCGGGACCGATCCGACGATCACGGACTGCAACCTGATCCTCGGCTACATCGATCCCGACGGCTTCATGGACGGCGAGCTCGAGCTGGACATCGCGGCGGCGCGGAGGGCGGTCGACGTCCATCTCGCCAGGCCGCTCGGCGTCAGCATCGAGGAGGCGGCGCGCATCGTCCGCTCGATCGGCAGCTCCCTCATGGCGCAGGCCATCCGCCTGCTGACGGTCGAGCGCGGCTTCGACCCGCGCGACTTCGCCTATATCCCCTTCGGCGGCGGCGGCCCGGTCCATGCGATCGAGATCGCCGACGAGCTCGATATCGACCATGTCATCGTCCCCAACCTTCCCGGGCTGCTCAGCGCGTTCGGCATGCTGATCGCCGACCAGACCTACGACCTCCAGCAGCCGGTCCTCGCGAACCTCGACGAGCTCACGCCGGCGCGCCTGCAGGCGCTGATGGCGGACCTGAAGCGGAAGGCGGACGATGCGCTTGCGGCCGGCGGCGAGGGCTGGAGCGGCGCGGTCGCGCGCTACTCCGCCGACTGCCGCTATGCGGGCCAGGCCGAGACGCTGTCCGTCGACATCGATCCGGCGGCGGACGTGACGATGGACACCATCGCCTCTGGCTTCGCCGTCGAACATCAGCGGCACTGGAACTTCACCCGCAAGACCGCGCCGGTGACGCTCGTCAACCTCCGCCTCCAGGTGACGCTGCCGACCGTCCTCAACATCCCGGCGCAGGCGTCCGGGGCGGGCGACGAGGTCAAGCCGTTCCGTCACCGCGCCGTCGTCATCGGCGGCGAGAGGCAGGAGATCGCCTGCTACCGGCGCGAAGCCCTTGGGGCCGGCACGACGATCGCCGGTCCCGGCATCATCGAGGAGCGCAGCTCCAGCCTCGTCTTCACGAAGGACTGGACCGCAAGCCTCGATGGCGAGGGCAACATCCATGTGAAGAGGAATCCGTGATGCTCGATCGTATCACCTACGAGGTCCTGCGCAGCGCGCTCTACGCGACGGCCCGCGAGATGAAGGTCGCGATGATGCGCACCGCCGCAAGCCCGATCATCCATGCCGGCGGCGACGTCTCCGCGGCGATCTTCGACGCCGAGATGCGGCTGGTCGCGCAGGGCAACGACATTCCGACCATGCTCGGCTCCGCCGTCATCTCGACGCGCGAATCCGTGCTGGCCGTGGGCCGCGACAATCTCCGGCCGGGCGACGTCATCATCAGCAACGACGTCTATCTCGGCGGCGGCAATCACCAGCCGGACATCCAGCTGACGCGCCCCGTCTTCCTCGACGGCGAGATCATCGCCTTCGTGATGACCCGCGGCCACTGGACGGACATCGGCGGCAAGAGCCCCGGCAGCTTCACGCCCGACACCTGGGACATCTTCGGCGAGGGCGTGCGCATCCCGCCGGTGTTCATCTACCGCAACGACGAGCCGGTGGCGGATATCATGTCGATGATCGTCCACAACACGCGCAATCCCGACGCCTGCACGCTCGACATCCTCGCGCAATATGCCGGAACGTTCTGCGGCGACCGGCGCCTCCAGCAGCTCGCGCGCAAGTACGGGGCGGCGGCGCTCGGCGAGACCATGGCCGAGGCGCTCCTCTATTCCGAACGCCGGATGCGCGCGCAGATCGAGGCGATCCCCGACGGGGTCTACACGGGCAGCGACTATATCGAGCCGGTCGGCGACGCGGAGCTGATCCCGATAAAGGTGAAGATCACCGTGGAGGGCGACAGCATCTGCTTCGACTACACCGGCACGGCGCCGCAGGTTCGTGGCGGCGTCAACTGCCCGCTCTCCGTCACCTGCAACAGCACCTGGTTCGCGGTCAAGGCGATCACGGACCTCAGCATCCCGATCAACCAGGGCTGCTATGAGCCGGTCAAGATCATCGCCCCGGAGGGCTCGCTGGTGAACTGCGTCTATCCGGCGTCCGTCGTCAGCGGCAACACGGAGACCTCTCCGCGCATCATCGACCTGCTGCTGAGGACCCTGTCCTCGGCCCTGCCGGACCGCGTGATCGCGCAGAGCAACTGCGCGGCCTGCTGCGGCATCTTCAGCGGCGACGATCCCGACCTCGACCGGCGCAAGGCCATGCGCCGCACCTACGTGTCGACGATCGACGTCCATGCCGGCGGCATGGGCGCGCGGCCGGACAAGGACGGCGTCTCGGCCATCCGCGTGCTGGTCGGCAACGCGGGCGCGCAGCCCGTCGAGCTGATCGAGCACAACAGCCCGCTGACGATAGAGGAGTGGACGCTCGTTCCCGACACCGGCGGGGCAGGGCGCTGGCGCGGCGGCTGCGCGGCCAGGCGCACCTACAGGGTCGGCTTCGAGCAGGCGACGTGCACGGTCATCGCGGAGCGCGGCCGGGTCGCCCCCAAGGGCCTCTTCAGCGGGCTCGCCGGCGCGACCTTCAACAGCTCGATCGAGCGGCGGAACGGCGAAACCAAGACGCTGCGCGCCAAGAGCGAGCAGGAGATCATCGCCAGGGGCGACCGCGTCCGCATCCAGCCGGCGGGCGGCGGCGGGTACGGCGACCCGCTGGAGCGGCCTGCGCAGGACGTGTGGAGCGACGTTCTCGACGGCTACGTGTCGGCGGAATCGGCCGAGCGGGACTACGGCGTGATCGTTTCCGCCGGCCGTCTCGATCCGGGCGCGACCGAGGCTCTTCGCCACCAGTTGCGGGCGCATCGCGGCGGCTAGCCGCAGCGCGATCGGTAGCGGACAATTTTCGAGAGAAATGAGGATTACATGGCAAGCGTGAAGCCGCTGGACGGCATTACCGTGATCGAAATCGGCCATAGCGTGGCCGGCCCCTATGCAGGTTTCATCCTTGCGGAACTGGGTGCGAAAGTCATCAAGCTGGAGCGGCCGGGCGGCGGCGACTACGCGCGCGGCTGGGGGCCGCCCTTCTGGCGCGGCGATGCGGCCATCTTTCACGGGCTCAACCGCAACAAGCAGGCGATCTCCGCCGATCTCTCCGATCCCGCGGAGGCCGCACGGGTCAAGGCGCTGATCGTCGACGAGGTCGACGTCGTCATCCAGAACATGCGCTTCGGCGCCTTGGAGCGCCTGGGTTTTGGCGCGGCCGATCTGAAGGCCATCAAGCCCGGCCTGATCTACTGCAACATCGGCGCGTTCGGCGCCACCGGGCCGCTGCGGGAGAATCCCGGCTACGACCCGCTGATGCAGGCCTTCAGCGGCATGATGAGCATCCTCGGCGAGGACGGCAGGCCGCCGATCCGGGTGGGCGTCTCCATCATCGACATGGCGTCCGGCATGTGGGCGGCCATCGGCGTCCTCGGCGCCCTGCTGGAGCGCGGGCGCACCGACGAGGGCGGCGTCGTGGACTGCTCGCTCCTCGAAACCGCGCTCGCCTGGATGCTCAACCCCGTGACCTCCTACCTGTGCTCGGGGAAGATGCCGAAGCGGGTCGGCTCGGCGTCGCCCGACATCGTCCCCTACCAGGCGTTCGAGACGCAGACCGGCTACATGATGGTGGCTGCCGGGAACGACAACCTGTTCCGCAGGCTGTGCGAGGCGATCGGCAAGCCGGACCTCGCGTCCGATCCGCGGTTTGCGACCAACAAGGACCGCGTCGTCAACCGGGCGGTCCTCATCCCGATCCTCGCCGAAACGCTGCGCGAGCGGCCGGCGGACCACTGGTTCGGCGTCTTCGACGCGGCGGGCATCCCGAACGGACCCATCCACACGGTCGATCAGGTCGTCGTCCATCCGCAGGTCGAGGCGCTCGGCATCCTGCAGAAGGTGAACGGCGACACGATGCAGCTGCTCGGGCTGCCGGTGTCGTTCGACGGCGCGCGGGCGAGCCTCGAGCGCGTCGCTCCTTCGGTCGGTCAGGACAACGGCGTCTATTTCCCGAAGCAATTGACGAAGGAGGTCAACTCTTGAATACGCATACAGCGATCAATCCCGACAGGTTCCAGATGCTCCGGGTGGAGGAACACAACCCGCATCTGCTCGTTGTCACCTTCAACCGGCCGCACGTCGCCAATGCCGTCAACACCGAAACCGGGCAGGAGCTCATCGATCTCTTTTCGGCCCTCCAGCACGATCCCGGCAACTACCGGGCGGTCGTCCTGACCGGCGCCGGCGAGCGCCATTTCTGCGCGGGCGCGGACCTCAAGCAGCGGAAGGGCATGACCACGGAGGCCTGGCGCGCCCAGCACGCGGTCTTCGAATCGATGCGCCAGGCGCTGCTCAACTGCCCCATTCCGCTCATCGGCGCCGTCAACGGCGCGGCCTATGCGGGCGGATGCGAGATGGTCCTGTGCTGCGACTTCGCCTATGCCTCGCCGAACGCCCGGTTCGCGCTGACCGAGGTGCGGATCGGCGTGATGCCCGGCGGTTCGGGCACCCAGACGATGCCGCGCGCCGTCGGCGAGCGCCGGGCGAAGGAATTCATCTTCAGCGCGACGCCGATCTCGGCCGAAACCGCGCTGCAATGGGGCCTGGTCAACCGGATCGTTCCGGCAGACGAGCTTCTCGCACAGACGATCGCCGTGGCGGAGCGCATCTGCGCGAATGCGCCGCTGTCGATCCGGCAGGCGAAGAAGTCGATCCATTTCGGCATGCAGGCGGATCTGAGGACCGGCATGGCGTTCGAGATCGAGGCATACAACCGGCTTGTCGACACGGCCGACCGCGTCGAGGGCGTGAACGCGTTCAACGAAGGGCGCCCGCCGGTGTTTCAGGGCAGATAGTCAGTCCGGTCAAACTTTGGGAGGAGAACACAATGAAGCGCATGACAGCCATTCTCGCAGCAGCCCTGGTCGCTGTGGCCAATCCGGCCTTCGCCGAACCCGGCGTCGGGGAGGATACGATCAGGATCGGCATCTTCGCGCCGCTGACGGGCAGCGCCTCGATCTTCGGGCGCGCCGCCTTCGGCGCGGAGGCCGTCTATAACGAAGTCAACGAGAAGGGCGGCATCCACGGCCGCAAGATCGAGGTCGTCCGGGAGGATGACGGCTGCGACGCGGCGCGCGCGATCTCCGCGGTGAGAAAACTGACGGCGCAGGACGACGTGTTCCTGATCCACGGCGGCGTGTGCAGCGGCACCGTGATGGCCGTGCGCGACGATCTCGAACGCCAGAACGTGCCGTTCGTCATCCTGGGCGCCGCCAGCGCCGGCATCGTGAAGCCGTTCAAGAAGAACCTCTTCCAGCCGATCCCGAACTCGGACGTCGTCGCCACCCAGATGGTGGACTTCGCCATGTCCAAGCCGGGTACGGCGAAGATCGCGCTGATCAGCCACACGGACGAGTGGGGCGAGACGAACTCGCGCGTCGCCACCGAGCACCTGAAGAAGGCCTACGGCCTCGACATCTCGCTGAAGCTCGCCCTCGAGCGCAGCACGACCGACGCGACGCCGCAGATCCTGCAGCTGCGCAACGCGCAGCCCGATTTCGTGCTGGCGATGCTCTATCCGGCCGAAACGGCGCTTCTGGTCCGCGACGCGCACAAGTTCGGCATGACGACGCCGATCCTCGGCAATTTCGGCGTGTCGCTGGAAGACACCCGGGACCGCGTCGGCGACATGGCCGCTATGGCGAACTTCTACACGTTCTACGCCTACGAGCCGGCGCTCAGCAGCGCGGAGATCGAGCCGTGGACCAAGATGATCACGAAGTACTTCCCCGACCATCGGGCCGACACCTTCAGCTACGAGGCCATGGGCGGCGCGCTCGCCGTCATCGAGGCGCTCAAGCAGGCCGGCCCCGACCTGACGCGGGACAAGTTCATCGCCGCGATGGAATCGATCAAGGACTTCCAGTCCGGGATCCTCAACACGCCGATCACCTTCTCCGCCGACGACCATGCCGGCGTGAACGGCGGCGCGATGATCGCCTACCGCGACGGAAAGCCGACCGTTCTGAAAACCTGGTCCGAGTGACAGATCCATGTTTGCACAGCTTGTGGCGAGTGGCCTGGTTCAGGGCTCCATCTATGCCGTCATCGCGCTTGGGATGACGGTCCTGTTCCGATCAACCGGAGTCGTTCATTTCGGATACGGCGCGTTCTTCATGGCAGGCGCGTTCGCGGTCTATGTGTTCTCGCAGGTTGTCGGCATGGCCTTCGTGCTCGCCTTCCTGGCTGCCGTCGCGGTGCTGGTTCTGGTGGGCATGGCGTTCGAGCGCGTGCTGGTGCGGCCCATCGTTCATGGGCCGCACGTCACGGTCGCCATGATGACCGTCGCGATGTCCTACCTCCTGACCGGCGTGGCGCGCTTCTTCTGGGGGCAGGAAGTGCTCAGGATGCCGCCGATCGTCGATGTCCCGCCGATCTTCGTCGGCAGCATCGTCCTGACGGCCCAGGACCTGCTCATCATCGCCGGATGCATGGCGCTGGTGGTCGCCTTCTTCCTCTTCTTCGCCAGGACGAAGCTCGGCAAGCTGATGCAGGCCGCCTCGCAGGTGCCCCGCGGCGCCGCCCTGGTGGGGATCAACGTCCCCGGCTTCCACATGGCCATGTGGGGCGTGGTCGCGGGGATCGCCGCCGTCGCCGGGACGCTCGTCGCGCCGGTGACGATGCTCTACCCGGACATGGGCGCGCATCTGCTCATCAAGGCGTTCGCGGCCATGACGTTCGGCGGGTTCGGCAACCTCGGCGGCGCCGTCCTCGGCGGGCTGCTCATCGGCCTCGCCGAGCAGCTGGCCGGCTTCTACATCTCGACCGCCCTGATCGACATCTTCGCCTATCTGGTCATCATCGTCGTGCTGATCGTGTTGCCCAACGGCATTCTCGGGAAAAAGGAGGCGACACGTGTCTGATATCTCCAGCCCAACCTCGCGTACGGGGACGTGGACCCGGGCATCGGGCGACATGCCGCGCGCCGTGCTGGTCCTCGCCGCCCTGGTCGCGGCCCTCGCGCCGCTCGGCCTCAACGAATACTGGCGTTTCGTCGCCAGCATGATGCTGATCTACACGCTGGTCACCCTCGGCTTCAACATCCTGCTGGGGTATCTCGGCCAGCTCGCCTTCGCCAATGTCGCCTTCTTCGGCGTCGGGGCCTATGCCGCGACGATCGCCATGAACGGCGGCCTGAACTTCATCCCGGGCATCCTCGTCGGCGGCATCGGCGGCGGCATCGCCGGCTTCCTCGTCGGCATCCCGGCCCTGCGCATCCGCAACTACCAGCTCGCGATCGTCACGCTCGCGACGGGAGAGCTGCTGCGCTGGCTCTACATCCACGGCGGCAGCATCACGCAGGGATCGAGCGGGCTCGAAGTGCCTCCGATGACGCTCGCCGGCCTTCAGATCACGACGGAGATCGGAAAATACTGGGTGTTCCTGGCGTTCACGATCCTGTGCCTCGCCGTCACGCGCAATCTCCTGCGCTCCAGCGTCGGCCGCGCGATCGTCTCCGTGCGGGAAAGCGAGGCGATCTCGCTCGGCCTGGGGATGCATGCCGCCGGCTTCCGGATCCTCGCCTTCGTCTGGAGCGGCGCGCTCGTCGGCGTGGCGGGCGGAATGTATGCCTGCCTTCTCGGGCGGATCACGCCGGAGAGTTTCGGCCTCACCCAGCTGCTGGTTCATTTCTCCATGGTCATGGTCGGCGGCCTCGGCAGCTTCGTCGGGTCGATCTTCGGCGCGCTTCTCCTGACGGCGATACCGGAAACCCTGCGCAATTTCCCGGGCCTCGAAGAGATCGTCTTCAGCCTTCTTCTGATCCTGGTCCTGCGCTTCGTTCCCGAGGGCATCGGCGGGTTCCTCGGCGCACGGATTTCCGGCCTGCGCGACCGTTTCTTCGGAGGCAAGCCATGACCGTATCCGAAAGACGATCCGTGCTCTCCGTCGAGGACGTGTCCGTCCGCTTCGGCGGCCTGACGGCGGTCTCCGGCGCGTCCTTCGATCTGCGGGCGGGCGAGATCTGCGCGCTGATCGGCCCGAACGGCGCCGGCAAGTCGACCCTGTTCAACGCCATCACCGGCTTCGCGCGCACGGCGTCCGGCCGCGTCGTCTTCGGCGCCGACGACATCACGGGAAAGCGCCCCGACGCCATCGCCCGCCTCGGCGTGCGCCGCACCTTCCAGAACGGCGGCGTGCTGAAGAAGCTGTCGGCGCTCGAAAACATCCTCACAGGCCTGCACTGCGCGACGCAGAGGCGGATCGTCGGCAATATCCTGCGGCTTCCGTCCGCCGTGGAGGAGGAGCGCTCGTCGATTGCGAGAGCCGAAGAGGTCCTGCGCGATCTCGGCATCGCCGACCTCCGGGACGCGAAGGCGGAGGACCTGTCGTCCGGCCAGCAGCGGCTGGTGGAGATCGGCCGCACGCTCGCCCAGCACTCGCGGCTGATCCTCCTGGACGAGCCGGCGGTGGGGCTGTCGGCGACGGACCGCGCCAATCTCGGCGCCCTCCTGAAACGCCTGGCCGCCGACGGCGTGGCGATCCTTCTGGTGGAGCACGTTCTCGAACTCGTCATGGCGGTGTCGGACCGCATCGTCGTTCTCAACCACGGGCAGGTCATCGCGAGCGGCACGCCCGAGGCGATCCGGAACGACCCCGTGGTGCTGGAGGCGTATCTTGGAAACAAATGACTTCTTCTTCCGCGTGGAGGACGTCCACGTCCACTACGGCAAGGCGGCGGCGCTGTCCGGCGTTTCCCTCGGCGTGCGGCGCAGCGAGGTCGTGACCCTTCTGGGCGCGAACGGCAGCGGCAAGACCACCCTCTTGAACACGGTCAGCGGGTTCCTGCCGCTGACCGCCGGCGATGTGCGCATCGAGGGCCGGAGCATAAGGGGCCAGGCCCCGCATGCGGTGGTGCGGGCGGGCGTCGTGCAGGTCTCGCAGTACAGGGACCTCTTCCCGCAGCTCTCGGTGCGCGACAATCTCGTGCTCGGCGCCGCGGTGCGCGGCGACGATTCCGACGAAGCGCTCGAAGGCGTCTATGCGAAGTTCCCGCGCCTGAAGGAGCGGCACGCCCAGAAGGCGATCACGCTTTCGGGCGGCGAGCAGCAGATGCTGGCGATCGGCCGCGCCCTGATGACGAGGCCGGAGATCATCCTGCTCGACGAGCCGTCGGCGGGCCTCGCGCCGATGTTCGTCGACGAGATCGCGCGGATCATGCGCGAGCTGAAGGACGAAGGCCGGACCATGCTGCTGGTCGAGCAGAACATGCGCCTGGCGATGAACATCGCCGATCGCTTCTACATCCTCCGCGACGGCGTGGTGCGGGAGGAGGGGCATTGCGACCATCTCCGCGCCAATTTCGATGCGCTCGCTCGCGAACACTACCTCTGACGTGGCGTAAGGAATTCCAATGCTAGAGAGCCTGCTCTATATCGACGGCGAATGGCGGCACGCGGCAGGCGGCCGCAGCTATCCCGTCCACAATCCGGCCACCGGCGAGGTCGTCGCCCGGGCCGCCCACGCCGCCGTCGAGGACCTCGATCTCGCCCTTGCCGCGGCGGCACGCGGCTTCGAGACATGGCGGCGGGTCTCGCCCTATGACCGCTCGGCCGTCATCCGCAAGGCCGTCGATCTGATCCGCGAAAGGCGGGACGACATCGCCGCGCTCCTGACGATGGAGCAGGGCAAGACGCTCGCGGAGGCGAAGGGCGAGCTGGGCGTCTGCCTCGCGAATCTCGAATGGATGGCGGAGGAGGCCACGCGAGGCTACGGCCGCGTGCTCGCAAGCCGGACGCCCGACGTGCGCCAGCACCTCGTCAAGCAGCCGATCGGGCCCGTCGCCGCCTTTTCTCCCTGGAATTTCCCGGCCCAGACGCCGGGCCGGAAGATCGGCGGGGCCCTGGCGGCCGGATGCTCCGTCATCCTGAAGCCGGCGGAGGAGACGCCGCTGACGGCCGCCGCGATCGTCCGCGCCTTCCACGATGCCGGACTGCCGAAGGGCGTGCTGAACCTCGTCCACGGCGTGCCCGGCGAGATCTCGACCCGTCTCATCCGCTCGCCTGTCATCCGCAAGATTTCCTTCACCGGGTCGACCGCGGTCGGCAAGCAGCTCCTGGCGCTGGCGGCCGAGGGCGTCAAGCGCGCCACGATGGAGCTTGGCGGCCACTCCCCCGTCGTCGTTTTCGACGACGCCGATCCCGTCGGCGCGGCGCACATGGCGGTGGCCGCCAAGAGCCGCAACGCCGGTCAGGTCTGCACCAGCCCGACGCGCTTCTTCATCCAGCGCGGCATCTACGAGGCCTTCCGCGACGCGTTCGCCGCCAGGGCGAGGGACCTGCGCATCGGCCCGGGCGACGATCCGGCAAGCCAGATGGGTCCGCTCGCGAACGCCCGGCGCATCACCACGATCGAGGCCATGATCGCCGACGCCGTCGGGCGCGGCGCGCGCCTGCTGGCGGGGGGCAGTCGCATCGACCGGCCCGGCTATTTCTTCGAGATGACCGTCCTCGAGAACGTGCCGGCGGATGCGCTCGCCAAGGTGGAGGAGCCCTTCGGCCCCCTCGCCCTGCTCGAACCCTTCGACAGCTTCGAGGAGGTCGTGGCGGCGGCCAACGACACGCCCTACGGGCTTGCCGCCTATGCCGTCACCAACCTCGCCTCCCGCGCCACGGCGATGGCGGAAGCCTTCGAGGCGGGCGTGATCGCCATCAACAACTACTCGGTGTCGACGCCGGCCTCGCCCCTCGGCGGCGTGAAGGAGAGCGGCTATGGCTTCGAGGGCGGCGCCGAGGGGCTCGACGCCTACCTGATCACGAAGTCGATCATGCACCGGATGGAGGGCCTGCAATGACCGCCAAGGTTTCCGCCGGGCAGCCCGAGGCGCCGCGCGACGACCGCGGCGCCGCCGCGATCGCCGAGTGGTGGCGCTCGTCCATCACGGATATCGCCCCCGACCAGATCCGGATCCGCGGCTATCCCATCCAGGATCTCGTCGGCACCATCACCTTCCCGGCCATGGTCTGGCTGATGACGCGCGGCGAGCTGCCGTCGCCGCAGCAGGCAAGGCTGCTGGAGACGGTGCTGGTGGCCGGTGTCGACCACGGCCCGCTCGCCCCTTCGCTCTCCATCGCGCGCATGGCGGCGACCTGCGGGGTCGGCCTCAACAACGCGATGGCATCCGGCGTGAACGTGCTGGGCGACGTCCACGGTGGGGCGGGCGAGCAGTGCATGGAGCTGCTGGGCGATATCGTCCGCGATCCGGATTTCGCGTCGGACGCGTCCCGGGTCGCCGCGGCGCATGTCGAGGCGTTCCGGGCCGCCAACGGCCGGTATCTGCCCGGCTTCGGCCATCGCTACCACAGGACCGACCCGCGATCGGTCCGGATCGGCGCATTGCTGGAGGAGGCGATCGGCCAGGGCATCGTCACCGGCGACGCGCTCAAGGCCGCCCGGGCGGTCGAGGCGGTGCTGGCCGGCAAGGGGCGCGCGGTTCCCCTCAACATCGACGGGATCACCGCCGTCGTTCTCCTCGAGCTCGGCTTTCCCGCCGCCCTCGGCCGCGGCCTGTTCATCCTGTCGAGGAGCGTCGGCATCTGCGCCCATGCCTGGGAGCAGATGCAGGAGGGCGGACGGATAAAGGGGCCGGTGCCGAAGGAATTCACCTATGCCTATCAGGGCCCGGCGCTCCGCTCCGTGCCGCAGGCCTGGACGGGCGGCTCGACCGCAGGAAAGCCGAATGACGCAGATCAACTACCTGACCAGGATTGAATTCGCCGAAGGCGCGCTTTCCCGCCTTCCCGGCCTGCTTGCCGAGCTCGGCATCCGCCGGCCCCTGATCGCCACGGACGCCGGGCTGGTGGCGTCGGGCATCGTTGGCCGCGTGACGGCGCTGGCGGGCGACGGCGCCGCCGTTTTCGACGCGACGCCGCCCAACCCGACCGAGGACGCGGTGGTCGCGGCCCTCGATGTCTACCGGTCCCGCGGTTGCGACGGTGTCGTCGGCGTCGGCGGCGGCTCGTCGCTGGACCTCGCCAAGGCGGTCCGCCTCCTGGCGGGGCACGAGGGTCCCCTGGAGAGATATGCCGCGGTGAACGGGGGCGTTTCCCTCATCCGGAAGCAGGCGTGCCCGATGATCGCCGTTCCGACGACCGCCGGCACCGGATCCGAGGTCGGGCGGGCCGCGGTCATCGTCACGGCCGACGGACGCAAGCTCGGCATCCTCTCGCCCCACCTGCTGCCGGACGTGGCGCTTTGCGACCCCGAGCTGACATACGGGCTTCCGGCCATGCTGACGGCGGCGACCGGGATGGACGCGATCTCGCACTGCCTGGAGACCTACATGGCGCCGGCGTTCAACCCGCCGGCCGACGCGATCGCGCTCGCCGGCCTGGACTACGGGCTGAACGCCATCCTGCGCGCCGTCGGGGACGGGAGCGACCGGCGGGCGCGGCGCGACATGATGGTGTGCGCCCTCCACGGCGCGCTGGCCTTCCAGAAGGGGCTGGGTGCGGTCCACGCGCTCAGCCATCCGCTGGGCGCCGCGCGCGGGCTCGCGCTGCATCACGGCACGCTGAACGCCGTTCTCATGCCGGCCGTCCTGCGTTTCAACCGGCCTGCCATCGGCGGGAAATGGGAGACGCTCGCGCAGCGGATGGGAGGGCCGCCGGATGCCGTCGTCGAGGACCTCAACCGGCGTCTCGGCCTGCCGGCCGGGCTTGCGGCGATGGGCGTCACCGACGCGCTGCTCGCGCAGGTCGCGCAGGCGGCGGCGAAGGACCATTGCCACGCGACGAACCCGCGCGCCGCGCGGGTCGAGGACTATCTGGCCATGGGGCGCGAGGCATTGTGAGGGGCCGTGCGGACTTGACAGCCGATTTGCAGGATGGATGATCCCCTTTTCGGCCAGAAGGGACCGGGGCATGCCGACGCGATCAGGCCCCGGCGGCATGGAGATGGTTCGATCGCCAGACAACTGACGCCCCTCAATCCGATCCGCGTCTTCGAGGCGGCAGGCCGGCATCTCAGCCTTTCGAAGGCGGCGCAGGAACTGAACGTCACCCAGTCCGCGGTCAGCCGCCAGGTCAAGCTGCTGGAAAGCATCCTGGGCATCGCCCTGTTCGAGAGAACGCCGCGCTCCGTCAAGCTGACGACGAAGGGCAAGCAGTATCTCGAGGACATCGGCGACGCGTTCGCGATCCTGGAGGATGCGACGAACCGCGTGCGGGAGCGGAACACGCCCGACCTCATAAAGCTGAGGGTCTATTCGACGTTCGCGCTCAGATGGCTCATCCCGCGGCTGCCCCGCTTCGCGCAGCGCCATCCCAAGATCGAGGTCCAGCTCATGACCTTCTCGCCGGCGGGCAAGATGGATTTCGAGCACGAGCTGATCGACGCCTATATCCGCACCGGGTTCGGCGACTGGCCCGGCGTCCGCTCGGACCGGCTGATCCAGAACCATCTCGTCGCGGTCTGCCACCCCGACGTCGCCGCGCGGCTGAAGACGCCGGCGGACCTGAAAGAGGTCACGCTGCTGCACTCCTATGCCCGGCAGGACGACTGGAGAAAGTGGATCAATGCCCTGAAGGTCGAGGGCGTCGATCCGGTCAAGGGCATGAAGTTCGAGAATTCGGGCCTTGCCTACCAGGCCGCGGCCTCGGGGCTGGGCGTCGCCATATCGCAGGTCGCCCTCGTCCAGGCCGAGCTGCGGCAGGGCACCCTCGTCATCCCGTTCCCCTACGCGCTGCCGGCGGAAAGGACGTATTATTTCGTCTCGCCGCTGGGCCACAACAGCCGGCGCGTCCAGGTCTTCCGGGAGTGGCTGATCTCCGAGTGCGACCAGGACGAGGACTTCCTGGAAGGCCTCGGCTTGCAGGCGATCTAGCCTTCGAATCCGATGGACCTGCTTTTCCCGCCTGTCCGTCCGGCGCGGCGGCGATGCGTTGATATTCGCGGGATTATCGCGTAGCACGGCGGGGAGAGAGGTCGGCAGGGCGCGATGGGCAGGCGGTACAAGGTGTCGGAGATCTCGGCGGCAACCGGCGTGCCGCCCGCGACGCTGAGGCTCTGGGAGCAGCACGGCCTGATCGCCCCGTCCCGCACGCCGAGCGGCTACCGGCTCTACAGCGAGGACGACTTCGCCCGCGTCCACCAGATCGTCCGGCTCCGCTCCGTCCTCGGGCTCAATCTGGCGGCAATAAAGTCCTCCCTGGACGCGGCGTCCTCCGCGTCACCGCGCGCCGCGGACGAGGACCTCCCGTCGCCCCGGCTGGGCCACGAGATCCGGCGGCTGCGCAAGGAGAGAAAGCTGACGATCTCGGCGCTGGCCGCGCAGCTCGATGTGTCCCCCTCGACCCTGAGCACGCTCGAGCGCACCTCGCGCGGCGCGAGCGTGCCGCTTCTGCGCGCCGTCGCGCAGGCGCTCGGCGTCACGGTGACCCAGTTGATGGCAAGCCCTGTCGTCGTCGCCGAGGCCGTCGTGCGCCGCGGGGAGGGCCGGCAGCTGCCCTCCCTCGGCAAGGGCATCCAGATCAGGGAACTGGCCTCGGGGCCGCGGATGATGGATTGCCAGGAGTGGATCCTGGCACCCGGCGCCGGCAGCGACGGCTTCTACCGGCACGAGGGGGAGGAGTTCATCCGCGTGCTGGAGGGCCGTTTCGAGATCGAGGTGGAGGGCCTCGGCTTCGCGACGCTCGACGCGGGGGACTCGATCTATTTCGAGAGCCATCGCGCCCATTCCTGGCGGTCGGCCGGGACCGGACCGTGCCGGCTGCTGTGGGTGAACACGCCGCCGACGTTCTGAGATCCGGAGGCTTCCCGTTCCGGGGCGGTCCTCAACCCTCCTTCAGGGAGGTGACGAACAGGTTGAACAGCTCGCCGTGAGACGAGATCCCGAGGCGGGAATAGATGTTTCGCTTGTGCGTCTTCACGGTCCCGGCCGAGATTTCCAGGTTCAGCCCGATGGACTCGGTGGAATGCCCCTGGAGGATGAGGTCGACGATGTCCGACTGCCGGTCGGAGAGCGTCTGCTTTTCGTTTCCGGATGCCTTCAGGTACTTGTTGATGCTGGCGGACGGCGTCAGCCGCGCCGACGGCATGGTCGACAGGGTCCGCATCTGCCGTTCGGATTTCAGGGTCTCGTGCAGGATGATCAGCCTCGAGAAGATCGGATAGAGTATGTTGGCTATCCTCACATGGTCGTCCACGAACTTCGGCGCGTCCCAGCGGCGCATCAGGCATATGACGACCTGGTCTCCGTTCTCCAGCCTTGCGATCCATCCGAACTCGTCGGTGATGTCGGCCTTCCGGTAGTGCCTTTCGTAATACGAGCTGTCCTTGAAGCTGTCCGGCGCGAGATTGTCGAGGATGTAAAAGCTGTCCCGGTAGTCCGGGTCCATCAGCTTGATCCACACGGGATCGAGAAGGTAGTAGCCGCTGGCGTATTCGTCGATCCACTCGTACTTGTTCGGGCTTCCGTCGTGCAGGACGACGGGTGCTCCGTTTTCCGAGAAGAACATCATCGCATGCCCGGTGTTGAACGGGATGTATTTCGACAGGAAGGTGAACAGCGCCGGATAGAAGTCGGCGTCGCGGATCCTGTCGATCACCTCGGCGATCTCGTGGCTCATGGCCCGCGGCGTGGATGTGTCCAGGATGTCCATCTCTTCCCTTTGGGGTATCCCCTCTGGCAGATGCATTGCGCGAATGCTCTCCACTAATCTGGCGGCCAGACTACGCCGAGCGCCGCGGGCATATCAACCTTCGCACCCTCGGTCCGACTGGAGCAGATCACCGGAGCATCTGAATTGGAATCGCAGACTCCCAACCGCTGGAAGCGCTTCGACCTGTGGGATGAGCGTCCGCTGAGGCTGGACCGTTTCGCGAAGGAGGACCCCGAGCACGGCTTCTCCGCCGTCAGGAGCCCGGCCGACCCGAAGCCGTCGCTGCGGATCGAAGGCGGGAGCGTCACCGAGCTCGACGGCGTCGCGGCGGCGGATTTCGATCTCATCGACGAGTTCATCGCCCGCTATCACATCGACGTTTCGGTCGCCGAGGAGGCGATGGCGACGGACAGTCTCGAATTCGCACGCCGCCTTGTGGACATCAACGTGCCGCGCGCCGACGTGATCCGCCTCGCGCGCGGCATGACGCCCGCCAAGCTGGTCGACGTCCTGCAATACCTCAACACCGCCGAGCTGATCTTCGCGCAGACGAAGCTGCGCGCCCGCAAGGAGCCCGGCAACCAGGCCCATGTGACGAACGCCAAGGACGACCCGCTGCAGCTGGCGGCCGATGCGGCGACCGCCGTCGCGCTCGGCTTCGACGAGATCGAGACCACCATGCGGGTCGCCAGCAACGGCTGGTCGAATGCGCTCGCCTGTGCCGTCGGCGCGTCGGTCGGCCGCGGCGGCGTGCTGTTCCAGTGCTCCATCGAGGAGGCCGAGGAACTGGCGATCGGGATGGCGGGGTTCACCTCCTATGCCGAAACCGTCTCGGTCTACGGCACCGAGGGGTCGTTCATCGACGGCGACGACACGCCCTGGTCGAAGGCCTTCCTGACGACCGCCTATGCGTCGAGGGGCATCAAGGCGCGCTGCACGTCCGGCGGCGGCTCCGAGCTCCTGATGGGCTATCACGATGCGAAATCCATCCTCTACCTCGAAGCCAGGTGCCTGTGCCTTCAGCGCGGGATGGGCATACAGGGCACGCAGAACGGCGGCATCGACGGCGCCCCGATAACCTATTCGGTGCCGGGCGGCGGACGCGAGATCTTCGCCGAGAACGTCCTTGCCGCGCTGCTCGACCTCGAATGCGCCAGCGGCAACGACACCCGCGCCAGCTCCTCGGAGATCCGCGTCGGCGCGAAGATCATGCCCGCGCTGGTCGCCGGCACGGACTTCATCTGCTCGGGCTTCGGCTCGATCCTCGCCTATGACAACGCCTTCGCGGCGTCGCTCTTCAACGGCGAGGAGATCGAGGACTATCTCAGCCTCCAGCGCGACTACGTCGCCGAGGGCGGATTGACGCCGCTGACGGAGGACACCGCGCTCGACGTGCGCGAGCGGGCCGTGGAGGCCGTCAGCGCCGTCCTCGACGAGCTCGGGCTGGCCACCCCGACGGAGCGCCAGAAGAAGAGCGTCATATTCGCGGCGGGCTCCGCGGAGACCGAGACCCTGTCGGGAAGCGAGGTGGTCGACATCAGCGCCCGCATCCGCTCCCGCGTCACCGCCGTCGACGTGGTGCGCGCGCTGCACAAGCGGGGCTTCGTCCACGAGGCGCAGAACCTGCTGATGATGCTGCGGCTGCGCGTGTCGGGCGACTACCTCCAGACCGCGGCCATCGTTCGCGACGGCCGTGTGATGAGTGCCGTCAACACGCCGAACGACTATGCCGGCCCCGGCACCGGGCACCGGATCGACGAGGAGCGGTGGCAGGCGATCGCGGCGATGCGGGGCAGCGTCGGGCGGGCGGACATGATCGGCCGGCGCGGCCCGCGCCCGCATGCCGGGCATTCCCCCTTCGCCCTCACGTCGGCGGGGACCGCCGCTCCCGGCGCCGATCCGACCGAGGTGGTCATCGGCATCAGCCCGGCCTGGGGCATCAGCATCCACGAGACCACGGCCGGCCATCCGCTCGCGGACGTCCTCGAGGCCATCGTCAGGGGCGTCGCCGAGGCCGGCGGGACGAGCCGGATCGTCCGTATCCGCCACACGGCGGACACCTCCTTCCTCGGCCTCACGGCCGCCCGGCTCTCCGGCTCGGGCTACGGGATCGGCATCCAGGCGAAGGGCACGGCGGTGATCCACCAGAAGGACAGGCTGCCGCATATGAACGTCGAATTGTTCTCGACCGCGCCCTTGACGACGATCGACCACTACCGGAGGCTGGGCGCCAACGCCGCCATGCTGGCGGCCGGCAAGTCCCCGGAGCCGGTGCTGGTCGAATACACGGGCGAGGCGATCCATGCCAAGCATCACGTGAAGACGGCGCTGCTGTTCGCCCTGGAGACGGCGGCGATCGAGCCGTCGGAACTTCCCCAGGAAATGCGGTGGGAGGGGATGCGATGAGCGATATCCCTTATCCCATTTCCGAAAACGCGCCCGATCGTCTCCGGTCGGCCAAGGGGCGGCCTTTTGCGGAACTGACGCTCGACAACGTCCTCGACGGCAGCGTGGACCACGGCGACTTCTCGATCACCGAAGACGCGCTGCGCTACCAGGCCGAGGTCGCGCGCCGCGCCTGCCGCGGGACGCTCGCGGACAGTTTCGAGCGGGCGGCCGAGATGGTGAAGGTGCCGAACGCGATCCTGATGGAGACCTACGAGCTCCTGCGGCCGGGCCGGGCGGAGAGCGCCGATCTGCTGTTCGAGCGCGCCCGATTGCTGCGGGAGGAATTCGGCGCCGAACGGATGGCGCTTTTCATCGAGGAGGCGGCGAATGCCTATATCCGCCGGTCGCTCTTTCGCCGGAGATACTAGATGAGCAGGGACTTTACCGGAAAAAGCGTTCTGGTCACCGGGGCGACGTCGGGCATCGGCTCGGCGATCGCGCGCCTCTTCGCCGAGCGCGGCGCCGCGGTGCTCCTGACGGGCCGCAACGCGCGGGCGGGGCTGGAGCTGAGGCAAGCCATCGTCGGCGACGGCGGCCGTGCCGAATTCGAGGCGGCCGATGTCACCGTCCCCGGCGCGGCGGAGGCGCTCCTCGCCGCCGCCGCGCGCCATTTCGGACGCATCGACGTCCTGGTGAACAATGCCGGGATCCTCCACCGCGGCGACATCACGCAGTGCAGCGACGACCAGTGGGCCGCCACCCTGGAGATCAACGTGACCTCCGTCTTCCGCATGTCGCGCGCCGCCGTGCGGGCGATGATCCCCGAGGGCGGAGGCGCGATCGTGAACATCGCCTCCGACTGGGGCCTGGTCGGCGCCACGGGCGCGCTCGCCTACGGCGTGAGCAAGGGGGCCGTGGTCCAGCTCACGCGCTCGATGGCGCTGGATCACGCCCGGCAGGGCATCCGCGTCAATGCGGTCTGCCCCGGCGACACCGACACGTCGATGCTGGAATCGGCGATCCCCGGGCTCGACCACGCCGCGCGGCTCGCCGCGCTCGGCGAGGCCATCCCCATGGGCCGAGTGGCGACCCCGCAGGAGGTCGCGCGGGTCGTCTGTTTCGCGGCGTCGGAGGAGGCGTCGTTCATGACGGGGGCGATGCTCGCCGTCGACGGCGGGAACAGCGCGGGTTGAGGGAGGACGTTTGCATGAACGGATTGCTTGAGGACAAGGTCGCGCTGGTCACGGCCGCGGGCACGGGCATCGGCCGGGCCGGCGCCGTGAAGATGGCGGGCGCCGGGGCGAAGGTCTATGTGACGGATCGCGATCCGGACGCGGCGGCGCGGACCGCGGAGATCATAAACGGGAACGGCGGGACGGCGGTGGCCGCGGGGCTCGACGTCGCCGATTTCGGCCAGATCGGAACGGCCGTCCGCAACTGCCTGGAGGCCCTGGGCCGCATCGACATCCTGCACAATCACGCCGGGATCCAGATCGCCGGCAAAGCCGGGGACGTGCGCATCGAGGATTTCGAGCGTTCCGTCGCCATCAACGTCACGGCGCAGCTTGCCGCCGTCAAGGCGGTGCTGCCGGTCATGGTCCGCCAGTCCGGCGGCGTCATCCTCAACACCGCGTCCAATGCCGGCGTCGTCGTCGACCACGGCATGCTCGCCTACAACACGACGAAGTCGGCGGTCATCACCATGACGCGGCAGATCGCACTCGACTACGGCCGTTCGGGCATCCGCGTCAACGCGCTTTGCCCGGGCTGGGTCGATACGCCGTTCAATCTGCCCTATGAAAGGCAGCTCGGCGGGCGCGACGCCCTGGAGGCGGTCGTGCGCGACAAGGTCCCGCTCGGGCGCTTCGGGACGCTCGACGAGATCGCGACGGCCATCCTCTTCCTCGTCTCGCCCATGTCGTCCTATCTGACCGGTCAGGCCCTGGTCGTGGATGGAGGGGAATCCATCGCATCGGCGAGCCAGTCATGAGGCTGGCCCCGGAGGCAGAGGGCGGCGGGGCGAACGCGCCGGACGACAGGACGAAAGGACAGCGCATGAACGATGGAGGGGGCACGTTTCGGGGCGTGACGAAGAAGTTCGGCAGTTTCACCGCGGTGAACGACCTGTCGTTCGAGATCGAGGCGGGGTCCTTCGTGTCGATCGTCGGCCCGTCGGGCTGCGGCAAGACGACGACGCTGCGCCTCATCGCCGGCTTCGAGTTTCCGACGGTCGGCAGCGTTTTCATCGGCGGCAGCCCCGTCGAGCGGATGGAGGCCTACGAGCGGCCGATCAACATGGTCTTTCAAAGCTATGCGCTGTTTCCGCACCTCGATGTCTTCGACAATATCGCCTACGGCTTGAGAAGCCGGAGGAACAGGCGGCCCGCCGCCGAGGTGAAGGCGCGGGTGAACGAGATCATCGGCAAGATGCAGCTTTCCGGCAAGGAGCACAACCGCGTCTGGGAACTGTCCGGCGGCCAGCAGCAGCGCGTGGCGCTCGCCCGGGCGATCGTCAACAACCCCAAGATCCTCATCCTGGACGAGCCGATGGCGGCGCTCGACAAGAAGCTGCGCCGCGACGTGCAGTTCGAGCTCCAGAGCCTTCAGCGCGAGCTCGGGATCACCTTCATCATGGTGACGCACGACCAGCACGAGGCCCTCTCGCTCAGCGACCGGATCATCGTGATGAACAGGGGCCGGATCGAGCAGATCGGCTCCCCGGACGAACTCTACAACCGGCCGGCAAGCCGCTTCGTCGCCTCCTTCATCGGCGACTTCAACCTGCTGGAGCTTGAGAAGCCGGCCGCCGGCGGGACCGTCGACGTCGCCGGCCGGGTCCTCGCGGTGCCGCAGGAGAGGGCGGGCGAGGGGGCAACGATCGCGGTGGGCTTCCGGCCGGACGCCCTGAAGCTCTCCGCGGCCGCACCCGGCGCGGGCGGGGAGGCCTGGCGGGCGACGATCACGAACGTCATCTATCTCGGCGACAAGGTCGAGATCAAGCTCGACTGCCCCTCGTCCGGCACGCTGCTGGCGCGTGCCGACGTCGCCCGGCTGGCGGAGCGCCGCTTCCGGGTCGGGGACACCGTCCACCTGACGGTCGAAGACAGCGACTTTCACCACTTCACAAAATAGGAGGAACAGCATCATGGATCGCAAGGAACTGAGCGTTTGGGTGGAGAAATACCGCCGTGGCCACATCTCGCGGCGCGGCTTCCTGACCGTCACCGGCATCGGCGCGACGATGCTCGGCATGGGGATCCGGCCGTCGCGTGCGCTCTCGCAGGAACTGTCCGGCACGGTGACGCTCGCGACCTGGCCGAGCTACCAGAACCAGGCCAACCTCGACTCCTTCACCGAGAAGACGGGCGTTTCGGTGAACATGGCCATCTTCGGCTCCAACGAGGAGATGATGGCCAAGATGCAGGCCGGCGAGTCCGGCTTCGACATCATCGCGCCGTCGCAATACGCCATCCCCCTCTACGCGTCCGGGCAGTTCATCGAGCCGCTGGACCTCAGCCTGCTTCCGAACTACGACGCCGCCGCGGTCGAGCCGCGCTTCGTCGAGCAGGGCACGTTCGACGGCAAGACCTATGCGGTCCAGAAGAACTGGGGCACGAGCGGCTTCATCATCAACACCACGATGGTCACCACGCCGTTCACCTCGGTCAAGGACTATTTCGACGGGATCCGCGGCCCCTATTCCGGCTACGGCGTCGCCCTCGACCATCCGCTCGATACCGTCGGCTTCGCGCTGAAATATCACGGCTATTCGTTCAACTCCGTCGACGAGGCGGAGCTGAAGAAGGCCGAGGAGCTGCTCCTCGAGACCAAGCCGCATCTCTATGCGGTGACGACCGACTTCCAGCCGATGATGAGCAGCGGCGACGCGAGCATCGCCATGGGCTGGAGCTTCAACGCGATGCAGCTCCACCGCGACATGCCGGAGATCCAGTATGTCATCGCCAAGGAGGGCGGGGAGATCTGGTGCGATTTCTACGTCATCACCCGCAACGGGCCGAACAGGGCGGCGGCCTATGCGCTCGTCAACCACCTGCTGGACCCGGCCAACAACGTGCTCGAGTTCGAGGCGCACGGATCGGCCATTTCCGACACGCGCGTGCTGGCGCTCCTGCCGCCCGAGGTGCAGACCGACCCGATCCTCTATCCCGCCAAGGAGCTGCTCGATCCGCTCGAATTCGGCATCGCCGAGGCGATGTCGAACCCGCTGCGCAACGAGATCATGGCGCGCTTCAAGTCGGCCTAGAGCGCCGTGCGTCCGAACGGATGCACGAAGGGCGCTCTAATTCCTTGAATCCGGAGCGCTTGCCCGCGATCAGGTCCGCCTGATCGCGGGAGGCTCTCCTCCACCCGCTCCCACGTTCCGAGGTCAAGATGCTCCAGCCGAGAATGGCGAGATTGCTGTTGCTGCCGGGCTACGCCCTTCTGGCACTGACGCTGATCGGTCCGCTCATCACCACGCTCGTCATCTCGCTGGGCAGGCGGGCGCCCAGCGGAGGATACGAGACCGCGCTCTCGATCGAGAATTTCGCAAGCGTGCTCTCCCGCTCCACGGCCTTCCTGAACACCGTCCAGCTTTCGGCCTTCGGGGCCGCGATCTGCATCCTGGCGGCCATCCCCGTCGCCTTCTTCATCGCCAAGCATCTGAAGGGCTCCGTCCGGTACACGGTCCTCTTCCTCGTGGTCCTGCCGTTCTTCACGAGCTTCGTCGCGCGCACCTATGCCTGGTACTTCGCGCTCGGGGGGCGGGGGCTGCCGGCCGTGCTCGAATGGATCGGCCTCGGGCGCTTCCGTTTCCTCAACACCGACTTCGCGGTGGCGATCGGCATCATCTACGCCTATCTGCCGATCGCGATCCTGATGCTCTTCGTCGCGTTCGACAGGATCGGCGACGACCTTCTCGAGGCCTCGAACGATCTCGGGCGCGGCAAGGTCGAGACGTTCTTCTCCGTCGTCATCCCGCTTGCCATGCCCGGCCTGATCTCGACCTACTCGCTCCTGTTCATCCTTTTGTCGGGCGAATATCTCATCCCGATGCTGCTCGGCGGCGGGAAGGTCTATTTCATCGGCAACGCGATCGTCGACCTGTTCCTCCAGTCCCGCAACTGGCCGCTCGGCTCGGCGGTCGCCATTTCCCTCATGTCGATGATGATCGTCGTCGCCTTCCTCAGCCAGATTTTCCAGCGGATGGCCAACCGGGACGGGAGGATCGGCTGAAATGCGCGCCTTCTCGCTGTTCATCTTCCTCTTCCTCTATCTGCCCGTCGCGGTCATCGTCGTGTTCTCCTTCAATGCGGCGCCGAACATGAGCGCGTTCACCGGCCTGTCGCTGCGCTGGTATGCGAAGGCCTTCTCCAACCCGCTGGCGATCGCCGCCCTCACGAACAGCATCGTCATCGCGCTCTGCTCCGCGGTGGTCTCGACGGCGATCGGCTCGGCCGTCGCCATCGGCCTGATGGGGACCTCGCGGACCACCCGGATCGTCGTCCAGAGCCTGATGATGCTGGGCCTCGCGGTCCCGGGCATCGTGATCGGTCTCGCGTCGCTGGTGTTCTTCTCCGCGGCCTTCTCGGGCGCCGAGCAGGCGGTGGCGATGCTTGCCGGCTGGGAGCAGGCCGCAAAGCTCTTCAGCTTCGGCAGGCCCACCGTCATCGCCGCGCACTCGCTGTTCTGCACCGCTCTCGTGGTGGAGGTCATCTCCCTCCGCCTGCGCCAGCTCAACCCGAGCTGGCTGGAAGCCTCGAACGACCTCTATGCCGGGCGGGGCGAAACCCTCTGGCGCGTCGTCGTGCCGTTCATCGTGCCCGCCATGGTGGCGGGCGGCCTGCTGTCGTTCGTCCTCAGCTTCGACGAGTTCATCATCGCCTTCTTCGTCTCGGGAACGAAGCCGACGCTGCCCGTCTACATGTTCGCCTCGGTGAAACGCGGAGCGACCCCGGAGCTCAACGCCATCGCCACGAGCATGCTGACGATCTCGATCCTCGTCTCGGTCGTCGCCTTCTCCTTCCTTCGCCGGGGCCAGGCCAGGGCGTGACGCCGCGGGCAGGCGGCATGCTCAAATTCGCCATAACCCGGCATGTTTTCTGTAGAGTTTTACGCGGCCTGTGATACGGTCCGCAGCGAGGCCCCGGGGTGCGAGCCCCGGGGCGACGCCCGATTGCGGGCGCGGGAATTCAAGCGGAACGGGAAGGGGACCAAACCCAATGGACATTCCATCGAAGGCCGACGTCGTCATCGTCGGCGGCGGCATCGCCGGCTGCTCGATCGCCTATCACCTGACGAAGCTCGGCATCACCGACGTCGTCCTGTGCGAGCGGCGCCAGCTCACCAGCGGCACGACCTGGCACGCGGCCGGCCTCGTGACCCAGCTTCGCGCGACGCGGCAGATGACCGAGCTTGCCCAGTACACCGGCGAGCTGTTCGGCCAGCTCGAGGCGGAAACCGGCCAGGCGACGGGGTTCCGCCGCTCGGGGTCGCTGCGGCTCGCGACCAGCGAGGCCCGCTACGAGGAGCTTGCGCGCGGCGCGTCGATGGGGCGGAACTTCGGCCTGCCCGTCGAGGCGGTGAGCCCGGGCGAGATCAAGGAGCGCTGGGCACCCATCGACACCGACGGCGTCGTCGGCGGCTTCTGGTTCCCCCATGACGGCCAGGTGAACCCGGCCGACGTGACGATGGCCTATGCGAAGGGCGCGCGCATGGGCGGCGCGCGGATCGTCGAGAACCTGCCGGTGACCCAGATCCTCGTCGAGAACGGCAGGGCCGTCGGCGTCATGACGGAGAAGGGCCGGATCGACGCGCGCACCGTGGTGATCTGCGGCGGCATGTGGTCGCGCGATCTCGCCGCGACGATCGGCGTGACGCTGCCGCTGCATGCGGCCGAGCATTTCTACGTCGTGACCGAGGCCATCCCCGACCTGCCGAAGAACCTGCCGGTGCTGTTCCTCTCGGACGAATGGACCTACTACAAGGAGGACGCCGGCAAGCTTCTCGTCGGCTTCTTCGAGCCCGTCGCCAAGCCCTGGGGCCAGAAGGGCATCTCCGAGAGCTTCTGCTTCGACACGCTGCCGGAGGACATCGACCACATCGCCCCACATCTGGAGGCGGCGGCGGCGCGCGTGCCGCTGCTCGAGCATACCGGCATGCAGCTCTTCTTCAACGGGCCGGAGAGTTTTACGGCGGACAACCGCTATCTGCTCGGCGAGACGCCGGAGGTGGCCGGGCTCTTCTGCGCGACCGGCTTCAACTCCATCGGCATCCTGTCGTCGGGCGGCGTCGGCAAGTCGCTTGCGGCCTGGATCCGCGACGGCCGGCCGCCGGTCGACCTGATCGACGTCGACGTCCGCCGCACGCAGGCCTTCCAGCGCAACCGGCGCTACCTGGAGCACCGGACCGTCGAGACGCTCGGCCTCAATTTCGACATGCACTGGCCGGCGCGCCAGTTCACGACGGCGCGCGGCGTGCGCCGCTCGCCCTTCCACGACCGGCTGCTTGCCGCCGGCGCCTTCATGACCGAGCTTGCCGGCTGGGAGCGTCCGGGCTTCTTCGGCACGGCCGAGGAGGTGGCAAACGTCCGCTATTCCTACGGCAGGCCGAGCTGGTTCGACAACGTCGCCGCCGAGTGCCGCAACACCGCCGGGAACGTCTCGCTCTTCGATCACAGCTGCTTTGCGAAATATCTCGTCGAGGGGCCGGATGCGGCGAGGACGCTGAACCGGATCGGCGCGAACGAATGCGACGTCGCGGTCGGCCGCATCGTCTATACGCAATGGCTGAACGAGGCGGGCGGGATCGAGGCCGACGTCACCGTGACGCGGCTCGCCGAGAATTCCTTCCTGGTCGTCACCGTCGCGGTCTCGCAGCGGCGCGACATGGCCTGGTTCAAGCGCCACGTGCCCGAGGAGGCGCGCGTCCACATCACCGACGTCACCTCCGGCCTGCCGATGCTCGCGCTGTGGGGGCCGAAGGCGCGCGCGCTCCTGGCGCAGGTGTCTCCGGACGACTTTTCCAACGAGGCCTTCCCCTTCGGCACGAGCCGCGAGATCGACCTCGGCTATGCGCGGGTGCGGGCGAGCCGCCTGACCTTCGTCGGCGAACTCGGCTTCGAGCTCTACATCCCCGCCGAGCAGGCCGCGCACGTCTACGACGTCCTCGCCGAGGCCGGCGGCGCGTTCGGGCTGAAGAACGCGGGCTTCTTCGCGCTGAACTCGCTGCGGATGGAGAAGGGCTACCGCCACTGGGGCCACGACATCGGCGAGGAGGACACGCCCTTCGAGGGCGGCCTCGGCTTCGCGGTGGCGATGGACAAGCCCGGCGGCTTCATCGGCCGCGAGGCGCTCGCCCGCCGGAAGGCTAACGGCACCGTCCGCAAGCGGCTGGTGCAGGTGAAGGTGACGGCCGGGGGCGAGCCGCCGATGCTGTTCCACCACGAGCCGCTGCTGCGCGACGGCAGGATCATCGGCTCGATCATGTCTGGCGCCTACGGCCACCGTGTCCAGGCCTCGCTCGGCCTCGGCTATGTCTCGAACGACGAGGGCGTGACGAAGGAATGGCTGGCGGGCGGGCAATGGGAGGTGGAGGTGGCGATGAAGCGCTACCCGATCGAGGTCCAGCTCGGCCCTTGGTACGATCCCGGGAACCAGAAGATACGCGGCTAGAGCATTTCCAGCCGAAGCGAAGTCGCTTCGGCGTCGGATAATGCGGCAAAACAAGAAGCTGGAGCATTTCCGGTGAACCGGTGTTCACCGGAAATGCTCCAGGACGTCCCGCGTCCACGACCCGGGCGGTCACGGCCGCCCTTTTCGTCTCCCCGGGCCCGCGACGAGAGCGCCGGCAACGGAGAGCAGCCGCCCGCGGCACGATATCCCCTTGGCAACCGACCCGGACGGCATGCCGATCCGCTGCGAACGGCGGATCGCACGGTCGTGCCGCGGCCAAAATGTACACAACAGTCTCAATAATATTCTCCTAAGAGCATTGAATTGACGATCATGTACATTTTGCTTGTTGTCGGTCAATTCGTCTGCTACTTTCCGCCAACGATCGGGGAGCCGCCGCGTGCGGGACGCCCGGATACTGGCTGCAGGCGGTGCCGCGCCCGGTTCGGGAGCGCGCGGTCGCCGGCAAGGGTTCTGACGTGAGGTGCGATCTTCGGGGCGGGTTTCTGCGGCACCCTGTCCTTGTCGTCTGCCGCAAAAAACAAGGGGAACGGGAATGAAGAAACTGCTTGCATCGACGTGTCTGGTGTTCGGCCTTGCCGGCGCCGCCCATGCCGCGGATTGCGGAACGGTGTCCGTCGCCGTCCACAACGTACAGAGCGCGGAAGTCCTGGCGTATGTCGACAAGTTCATCCTGGAAAACGGCTATGGCTGTACCGTGGAGACGATGCCCGGCGACACCGTGCCGTCGACGACGTCGATGGTCGAGAAGGGCCAGCCCGACATCTCGCCGGAGACCTGGGTCGACCTCCTGCCCGAGATCGTGCCGCGCGGTCTTGCCGAAGGAAAGATCGTCATGGGCGCGCCGGCCCTGCCGGACGGCGGCGTGCAGGGCTGGTGGATCCCGAAATATGTCGCGGACGCCCACCCCGACATCAAGACGATCAGCGATGCTCTGAAGCATCCCGAGCTGTTTCCCGATCCGGAAGACAGCTCGAAGGGCGTGATCTTCAACGGCGCCGAGGGCTGGGGCGCGACGGTGGTGACCGCCCAGCTCTACAAGGCCTACAAGGCGGCCGATCAGGGCTTCAATCTCATGAACCCCGGCTCGGCGGCAGGCCTCGACGGCGCGATCGCCAAGGCCTACGAGCGTCAGGAAGGCTTCATCACCTATTACTGGGCGCCGACCTCCCTGCTCGGCAAGTACGAGATGGTGCTGCTGAAGTTCGACGCCGAGCACGATCCGGACGAGTGGAAGCGCTGCATCACCAATCTCTCCTGCCCGGACCCGAAGGTCGCCGCATGGCCGGTCGACAAGGTCTTCACGGTGCTGACCAAGCAGTTCGCCGACAGCACGAGCCCGGAGATCCTGGCCTATTTCAACACGCGCGGCTGGACGAACGACACCGTCGGCAGGCTCATGGCCTGGCAGACGGAGAACCAGGCGGCCGGCGAGGAAGGGGCGAAGCACTTCCTCGAGGAGAACAAGGACCTCTGGAAGGCATGGGTGCCGGCGGAGGTGGCCGAGAAGGTCGAGGCCGCGCTCTAGCGTTTTCGCAGGCGCGCGGCGACGGGCCGCGCGCCGTTATTTCCGCACCATCGACAAACCAGGCGGTCGTTGCCGGCCGCCTGTTTTTTTCGCGTCGCCTCAGGCCCAGGTGTCGCCGACGGTGAAGCCCTCGACGAAGGGATCGTCGTTGTCGAGCACGATCGTGTTGATGCCGTAGATCCAGCTCGTGCCGCTCACGGTCGGCACGACGGCGGGGCGGTCGCCGATCCTCGCTTCCTCGACGAGGCGGCCGGTATAGATGTTGCCGAGAATGCCCTGGTGGCGGAAGTCCCGGCCGAGCGGCAGCTCGCCCTTGGCATGGAGGACCGCCATCTTCGCGCAGGTGCCGGTGCCGCAGGGGCAGCGGTCGAGCGCGCCGGTCCAGGTCGCCGGATTGTCCCAGGAGAAGTCGCCGGAGGCCATCGTCACCGCGTTCTTCCAGTCGGCGTTCGGGTCGTCCGTCGGCCCCGAGAGCTGCGAGATCGTGATGCCGACGCCCGGATAGTCCGGATGCTCGACGGCAAGCTGCTCGATGGCCGCCTGCCGGATCATCGACGACACGCGGGCGATCTCCCGGCCGTGCTCCGGGATCAGTTCGAGGCCCGGGAATTGCCGGACGTCGGCGATCGCGTAGAACATGCCGCCCCAGCCGACGTCGACCCGGACCTTGCCGAGGCGGGGCACGTCGATCTCCGCGTCGAGATGGGCGGCGAAGGCCGGCACGTTCCTGAAGGTCACGCTCTTCACCTTTCCGTTCCGGCATTCGGCGGTGATGCGGATGAGGCCGGCGGGGGCTTCGAGCGTGAGCTCGGTGACGGGTTCCCGCATCGGCAGCATGCCCATCTCGAGCAGCACGGTGACGACCGAGATCGTGTTGCCGCCCGACATGACCGGATATTCGATCTGCTCCATGATGATGTAGCCGGCATCGGCCTCCGGATGGCCGGGCGGCACGATGATGTTGCAGCAATGGGCCGGATAGCCGCGCGGCTCGCGCAGCAGCAGCTTGCGCAGCTGGTCGTCGTTGCCTTCGAGCCATTTCATCTTGTCGTGGACGGTCCTGCCCGGAATGTGCGGAATGCCGCCGGTGACGACGCGCATCGGCGTGCCGGCATGGGTGTCCACGGCGTGGATCGTTCTCTTGAAGGCCATTGTCGTCGTTCCCTTCGTGTCGGAATGGGGTTCGGGCAGAGAGCGAGGCGCCTACGCGGCGCCGGCGAAGCGGCGGATTGCCGCGTGGACGCTTTCGGGCATCGTCAGCGGCTTCGACGCCGCCGGGAGCGATTCCGTCTCGCTGACGCCCGGAATGAAGACGCCGAGCCCCGCCAGCCGGCGCGCCTGCTCGGCGGCCCGGGCGATGCGTCCTTCCTCCGGAGCGCCCGGCATCATCGCCAGCACCGTCAGGCCGACGGCCGGCCGGACGCTGCCGGAGCGGAAATCCGGCGTGTCGAGCGACCATGGCCCGCCGGAAAGGCCGGCGGAGAGCATCTCGACGAGCAGGGCGACGTTGCCGCCCTTGCGCCCGCCGAAGGGGAGGAGGGCGCCGCGAAGCGCCTTTTCCGGATCGTCGGTGTCGGCGCCGGTCTCGTCCACCGCCCAGCCGGTCGGGATCGGCCTTCCCTCCGCCGCGGCGGCGACGATGTTGACGAAGGCCGTGGCGCTGGAGGCCTGGTCGATGATCATCGGCAGCGCGTTCTCGCCGAGCGGAAAGCCGAAGGCCAGCGGATTGGTGCTGTAGACGGCCGGCCCGCCGGGCTTCGACACGACCATGGCGTTGGCGTTCGTGGCCGCAAGCCCGACCAGCCCTTCGGCGGCGAGGCGGCGCACGTAGTAGCCGAGCTCGCCGGCGGTATAGCTGTTCGTCTGCGTGAACAGCGCGATGCCGAACGAACGGGCCGCCGCGACGATGTCGCCGAAGGCCAGGTCGAAGCCGAGCTGGGCTATGCCGCCATCGGCATCGGAGGCGAGCATCGCCGGGAAGGGCCGGGCGAGCGCCGGCGCGGGCGTGCCGTTGATGCGCCCCTCGCGAAAGCTGTTCAGATAGTCCACCATATGGGGAAAGCCGAGCGTCGCCGGGCCGAACCGCGCCGCCGACAGCGTCGCGTCGACGAGGGCGCGCGCGGTCGGTTCGTCGGCGCCGGCGCCGCGGCACGCCCTCAGGGCCAGGTCCTCCGCCTCCGCCGGGCTGAGTTCGATTGCGTCCGCCATGTCAGATCTCCAGTCCTGCCTTGCGGCCTTCGAAGAAGGCGTAGGGTGCCTGCCGCGGGGCGGCGCAGTCGCCGATCTGGCGCGTCGCGACGCCGAGCTCCGCAAGGCCCGGCATCAGCCAGTCCATCGGCGCGTTGGTGGTGGCGGTCACCAGCGTCTCCGCCGCGACGAAGCGGTGCTCGCCCGTGTTGTGGTCGACGATCGTCGCGCCGTTGCCGTGCCATTCGACGACGCTCGCCTCGACGATCCAGTCGACGCCGAGCTTGCGCAGCGCCTGCCGCATCGGCACGTCGGCGGCGGTGCGCTGCAGCTCCTTGCCGACGAAGGGGTCGGGGGTGAGGATCGTCACCCGGTGGCCCTCCTCGGCGAGCTTCCAGGCGGTGCCGCAGCCGCGCCAGCCGCCGCCCTCGTCAAGGAGCAGGACATGGCTGCCGGGCCGCGCCTGCCGGGCCATCACCGCCTCGACCGTGACGACGTTGCCCTTGTCGATGCCGGGCATGGTCTCGACCGTGGGAAGCGCCTTCTGGAAGCCGGTCTCGGGCGAATAGGAGCCCGTCGCGGCGATCACCACGTCGAATTCGGCCGGAGCGATCTCCCCGGCCTCCAGATAGGTGTTGAGGCGGACCTCGACGCCGAGCTTGTCGAGCTGGCGCTCGTACCAGCCGATGAGGTCGAGGATCTGGGCGCGGCGCGGCTGCATGCCGGCCAGAAGGAAATTGCCGCCGAGGCGGGGAGCGGCTTCGGCGAGCGTCACGCGGTGGCCGCGCTCGGCGGCGACGCGCGCCGCCTCCAGCCCGGCCGGGCCGCCGCCGATCACCAGCACCCGCTTGGGGTCGCCGGACCTGCGGAAGCGGTCGCCGCCCCATTCGGCCTCGCGGCCGACGGAGGGGTTGATGAGGCAGCTGATCCAGTAGTCGCGCGAGCGGCGGCCCCAGCACATCTGGTTGCAGGAGATGCAGCCGCGGATGTCCTCCGGCCGGTCGTCGCCGGCCTTGGCGGCGAGGTGCGGGTCGGCGATCTGGCCGCGAACGATGGAGACGAGGTCGGCCGCACCCTCGCCGAGCACCGTCTCGGCGTTCTCCGGCGTGCGGATATGGCTCTCGGCGATGACGACCGCGTTCCGGACGACGCCCTTGAGCACGGCGGCGAGGTCGGCGCCGAGCTTCTCCGGGTAGAGGAAGGTCGGCATCAGCTTGTAGAAGTCGAGATAGCCGCCCGAGCCGCAGGTGACGTAGTCGACGAGGCCGAGATCGTCGTGCAGTTTTATGATCCCGGCGAGCTCGTCGCGCTGCAGCGCCACCTTCACGTCCGGCTCGTCGGAGACGGCGAGGCCGACGATGAAGTCGGGGCCGCAGACCGCGCGGATGCGCGACAGGATCTCGCGCGACAGGCGCGTGCGGTTCTCCAGCGAGCCGCCCCAGTCGTCCTCGCGCCGGTTGCACCAGGGCGTCCAGAACTGGTCGACCATGCCGAGATAGGCGGCCCAGACCTCGACGCCGTCGAAGCCGGCGTCGCGACATCGCCGCGCCGCCTCGACGAAGCCGTCGATCGTCTCCCATATCTCGGCCTCGCTCATCGGATGCGAGCCGTCGCTGTCGTGGTAGCTCGGCCCGCCCGAGGGCGACCAGTGGGGATGGAAGGAATTGTCGGAATCGCCGTGCGCGCCGACATGATAGAGCTGCTGGATGGCGACCGCGCCATGCCGCTTGATCGCCTCCACCACCCTTTTGAAATGCGGGACGACCGCATCGTCGGAGTGGCGGAAATTGCCGCGGGTGAGCACGGCGGCCGCATGCACGGGCATGGGCTCGACGACGATCATCGCCGCGCCGCCGATGGCGCGCTCCTCGTAATAGGCGGCGTGGCGTTCGGTCGGCAGGCCCTCGACAGCCATGTTGGCGGTGTGCGCGCCGAAGACGATCCGGTTCTTCAATGTGCGGGAGCGCAGTTTCAGCGGCGAGAAGAGGCGGGGGAATTTTTTCGACATCGCGCACGTCCGGTTTGGCAGGGAATCTGGAGATGCTGGTGCGGAAGGCTGGCGGCGCCGCCGGCCTTCCGCCGGCGTCAGGCGGCGGCGCGCCGGCCGCCGTCGTGGGCGTTGACCATCGCGCCGGCGAGCTGCCGGAAGGTCACGGTGCCGAGCGGCTTGCCGGCCGGGTCGACGACGGTGATGTCGCCTTCGGGCGCCGCGGCGAGGCTGCGCACCGCCTCCTCGATGGTGATGCCGGCGGCGACGGTCGGCCCGCCCGCCGCATCCGCCGTCGTAAGCGGGCTCATGACGGCCTCGACATGGACGACGCGGCCGCGGTTCACCTCTTTCACGAAGTTGGCGACATAGTCGTCGGCGGGCCGCAGCACGATGTCCTGGCTGGTGCCCTGCTGGATGACCTCGCCGTCGCGCAGGATGGCGATGTTGTCGCCGAGCCTCAGCGCCTCGTCGAGGTCGTGGGTGATGAAGACGATGGTTTTCCTGATCTCCTTCTGCAGGTCGAGCAGGACGGTCTGCATGTCCGTGCGGATCAGCGGGTCGAGCGCCGAATAGGCCTCGTCCATCAGGAGCACCGGCGCGTCGTTGGCAAGCGCCCGGGCGAGGCCGACGCGCTGCTGCATGCCGCCGGAGAGCTGGTTCGGATATTTCTGCTCGAAACCCTTGAGGCCGACGCGCTCGATCCAGCGCATGGCGGTGTCGACGCATCGCGCACGGGGCACGCCCTGCAGCTCGAGCCCGAAGACGGTGTTGTCGAGGACGGTTCGGTGCGGCAGCAGCGCGAACTTCTGGAACACCATCGCCGTCTGGTGGCGGCGGAACTCGCGCAGCTCCGCCTCCGCCATCTTCACCACGTCGACGCCGTCGACGAGGACCTCGCCGGCGGTCGGGTCGATCAGCCGGTTGATGTGGCGGATGAGCGTCGACTTGCCGGAGCCGGAGAGGCCCATGATGACCTGGATCGAGCCCGAGGGCATCTCGATGTTGATGTCGCGGAGGCCGAGCACGTGGCCGTGCCTCTCGTTGAGCTCGGCCTTGGTGAGGCCGTTCCGGACGGCCTCGATATGGGCCTGCGCGTCGGGTCCGAAGATCTTGTAGAGATGGCGGATCCGGATGCCGCCGAAGGCGTGGTCAGCCATGGATGATCTCCCGGTGCTTCTGGAGGCGCTTGCCGTAGGCCTGGCTGACGCGGTCGAACATGATGGCGATGCCGACGATGGCGAGCCCGTTGAAGACGCCGAGCGTGAAATACTGGTTGGCGATGGCCTTCAGGACCGGCTGGCCGAGGCCCTGCACGCCGATCATCGAGGCGATGACCACCATGGCGAGCGCCATCATGATCGTCTGGTTGATGCCGGCCATGATGGTCGGTAGCGCCAGCGGCAGCTGCACCTTGAAGAGCTTCTGCCGGCGGTCGGCGCCGAAGGCGTCGGCGGCCTCCAGCACGTCCTTGTCGACGAGGCGGATGCCGAGGTCGGTCAGCCGGATCATCGGCGGGATGGCGTAGATGACGACGGCGATGAGGCCGGGCACGCGGCCGATGCCGAGCAGCATGACGACGGGGATCAGGTAGACGAAGCTCGGCATGGTCTGCATCACGTCGAGGATCGGGTTGATCGCCCGCTGCACCCGGTCGGAGCGCGCCATCAGGATGCCGATCGGCAGGCCGATGGCGATCGAGATCACGGTGCAGACGAAGATCATCGCCACGGTGCGCATCGTGTCGGTCCACATGTCGAAATAGCCGATCAGCATGAGCGTCACGAGACAGCTCGCGACGATCTTCAGGCTGCGGCTCGCGAACCATGCGACGGCGAGGATGAGGAGGAGGATGATCGGCCAGGGCGTCTGCGTCATGAACCGGTCGGCCGCCAGCAGGAAATGCTGCAGGGGCGTGAAGAGGCCTTCGATCGCATCGCCGTAGGCGCGCGTGAAGGCCCTGAAACCGTCGTCGATCAGCTTCTTGAGGTCGCGCAGCGCCCCGTCGTTCATGTTCGGGAATTTGTAAAACCAGTCCATTCGGTTCCCCTTCTCGGAAAGAAGCCGCTTGTTCTTCTTGATCTTTTTGGCAGGTGGGACGCGGCGCGCGGGAAGCGCGCCGCGGGATGAGGCCCGTCAGAGCGCCGCTTCGATCTTCCCGGCGGCCTCGGGCGAGACCCACTTCGTCCAGACGTCCTTGTGCTGGCTTAGGAATTCCTTCGCGCCGTCCTCGCCGGTCGCCTGGTTGTCGGCCATCCAGGCGAGCATCCGGTTGACGAGCTCGTTCGGCCAGGTGCGGCTCTTGATGTAGTCGAGCGCGGGGCCGGAACCCTCGGCGAACTTCCGGGTGACGATCGTGTCGACCGCGTCGGCCGGCCAGTCGTTGGGCTTTGGGTCCGGGCAGTTGTCGACCTTGTTGCAGCGGTCCCATTCGGCGGCGTCGTATTCGGCGCCGGAGGCGAGGCGGACCATGTCGTACTTGCCGAGCAGGGCCGTCGGCTCCCAGTAGTAGCCGATCCAGCCCTTGTGCGCCTCGTAGGCGTGGATCAGCGAGCCGTCATGGCCGGCCGCCGAGCCGGTGTCGACATTGGCGAAGCCCGCCGCCTCCGCGCCGTAGGCCTTGTAGTACTGGCTGAGCACGACCGTGCCGCCCCAGCCCTGCGGGCCGGACGACCATGCCGCCGTCGACGGATCGTCGGAATTGGGGAAGAGATCGGGGCGTTTGACGGCGTCGGCGACCGTCTTGATCTCCGGGTTCTCGTCGACGATGAACTTCGGCACGTAGACGCCCTGGATGCCGCCCTTCTCGAAGGCCTTGCCGGCGACGATCAGCTTGCCCTCGTCGATGTTCTTCTGGGTGATCGGCGGGCGCAGGCTGTACCAGGCTTCCGGCGCGATGTCGGGCTGGCCCTTCTCGGCCATCGAGGTCAGCGTCGGCACGGTGTCGCCGAGCACGATGCTGGAATCGCAGTCGTAGCCGTTCCTCAGGATGAAATCGTCGACATTCGCCAGGAGCTCCGCCGACGCCCAGTTCATGCTGGCGATCGTGACGGTTCCGCACTCGGCGGCATTGGCTGCCGACAGGCCGAAGAAAAGGCCGGCCGTCAGGCAGGTGGATGCAAGCAAGGACTTCATTTCTCTCCCTCAATCTGCGGCGTGCGTGGTCATGCGGGCGCCGCGGAGCCCGCTGGTCAGGAGGTTTCCCCCATCTCGATCGATCTCTTGTGCGCCGCCGCCAGCCCCGCCGAGACGGATGCGGCGAAGCCCGCTGCGCGCATCGCCTCGATGCCCGCCGCCGTCGTTCCCCGATAGTCCAGGAAGGTCCGGACCATGTCCGCGGGACAGTCGTCGCGCCGCTCCAGCAGCCGGCCCGCGCCGATAAGCAGCGTGCTGACGGCCCGCCGCGCCACCCGGCGGTCCAGCCCGTGCGCGACGGCGTCCGCCATCATCGCCTCGGCGAGCAGTGCCGGGAAGGCGGGACCGGAGCCGGTGAGGCCGGTCAGATAGTCGATCTCGGCTTCCGAACGGACCTCGTCCTGGTCTCCGCAGGCGTCGAGGACGGCGCGTATGACGGCGCGGTCCGCGTCGCCGACGGCGGCGCTGGCGATCCACGGCGTGTAGGACTTGCGGACCTCGGCGGCGGCGTTCGGCAGGGTGCGCACGGCGCGCGTCGTGCGATGATGCCGGCACAGCGCATCGAGGCGGATGCCGGCCATGACGGAGATGACGAGCTTGCCGCCGGCGTCGACCTCCAGATCCTGCCAGTCGTCCGGACGGACGGAGAGAACGACGACGTCCGATCGGTCGGCAAGGGCCTGGTTGTCCGTGGTCCAGAAGGCGCCGGGCAGGCGGTCGGGGCGCCGGCTGCGATAGGAGAGCGACAGGCCTTCGGGCCGGGCGACGCCGGCGGCGAGCACCGCCTCGGTGATCGCCCCGCCGAGCCATCCCGCCCCGCCGATCACGCCGATCCTCAAGCCCATGCCCCTCTCCACCTGGTCTTACTCCGGTTTGTAGCCGTGGCGCGCGAAGAAGCGGTCGAGCTCCCGCTGCTGCGGCATCTGGCCGGTATAGATCGCGATATATTCGGGGATGCGCTGCATGCGCAGGGCGATGTCCTCCTTCGCCTGCATCGAGATGTAGCCGATCTGGACGAGGTAGGTCGTGCGGGCGCGGACGTCGGCGGGCACCTCGCCGTAGCCGAAGCGGCGGAACATGCGGCCGAGCGCCTCCACCCTGACCTGGTCGGCCTGACGGACCTCGTCGAGCGCTTCCGGCGACTGCAGGGCCCAGCTCCGGACGGCGAACTCGAACTGGGAATCGAACAGGTCCTTGTTCAGCCAGCAGTCGAAGACGTTCAGCATCGCCTCGGCGAGCGATTCCGCATAGGCCTCGGACTGCTTGACGATGGCGCCGGTGTTCTTGTCGCGCCAGCGGGCCAGCAGCGCCGTGAGCAGCTCCTCCCGGTCCTTGAAGAACCAGTAGAAGCTGGTGCGCGAGAGATTGAGCTTCTTCGCCAGCGGCAGGATCTTGACGGAGTCCACGCCGGATTCGAGCAGGGCGTTGTAGGCCGCTTCCAGCCATCCCTCCTGCGATCCCCGCCAGCCGCTGTTGTTCAAGGTCTGCTCCATGGTTGTCTCCTAGCAAATTGTGACGAGGGGCACAAGGAAAATGTTCATATGTGTCAGAATAGATGACTATACTGTTTTCATGATTGACACCTATGCACGCATGCGCTTAGCATCCTTGAGCTTTTCTAATCCGGAGCCCGTCGCATGTCGAACGATCCCCTGCTTCAACCGTTCCAGCTCAAGCATCTGACGCTGCGCAACCGCATCATCGTGACGTCGCACGAGCCGGCCTATCCGGAGGACGGCATGCCGAAGGGGCGCTACCGCGCCTATACGGTGGAGCGGGCGAGGGGCGGGGTCGCGCTGACGATGACGGCCGGCTCCGCCGCCGTCTCGAAGGACAGCCCGCCGGTCTTCAACAACCTGCTCGCCTACAAGGACGAGATCGTCCCGTGGATCCGCGAGATGACCGACGCCGTGCACGAGGAGGGCGCGGCCATCATGATCCAGCTCACCCATCTCGGCCGGCGCACGCGCTGGGACAAGGGCGACTGGCTGCCCGTCGTGGCGCCCTCCCATCACCGCGAGGCGGCGCACCGCGCCTTCCCGAAGAAGATGGAAGACTGGGACATCGAGCGCATCATCAGGGATTTCGCCGACGCGGCCGAGCGCATGAAGGCCGGCGGCATGGACGGCGTCGAGCTGGAGGCCTACGGCCACCTGATCGACCAGTTCACCTCGCCGCTCACCAACGAGCTCGACGGCCCCTACGGCGGCTCGCTCGACAACCGCCTGCGCTTCTGTCTCGACGTCTTCAGGGCGATGCGCGAGCGGGTCGGCGACGACTTCATCCTCGGCGTGCGCTACACGGCCGACGAATGTCTTCCCGGCGGGACCGGGAAGGCCGAGGGCATCGAGATCTCGAAGCGGCTGCGCGACAGCGGCCTCATCGACTACCTCAACGTCATCCGCGGCCATATCGACACCGACCCCGGCCTGACCGACGTCATCCCGATCCAGGGCATGGCGAACTCGCCCCATCTCGATTTCGCCGGCGAGATCCGCGCGGCGACCCGTTTCCCCACCTTCCACGCCGCCAAGATCCCCGACGTGGCGACGGCGCGCCATGCGATCGCCACCGGCAAGGTCGACATGGTCGGCATGACCCGCGCCCACATGACCGACCCGCATATCGTGCGCAAGATCATCGAGAGGCGCGAGGACGACATCCGCCCCTGCGTCGGCGCCAACTACTGTCTCGACCGCATCTACCAGGGCGGGCTCGCCTTCTGTATCCACAACGCGGCGACGGGCCGCGAGGAGACGATGCCGCACAGGATCCCGAAGGCGGATGCCCGCCGCAAGGTGGTGATCGTTGGCTCCGGCCCGGCCGGGCTCGAAGCGGCGCGCGTCTCGGCCGAGCGCGGCCACGAGGTCGTGGTGTTCGAGGCGGCGAACGATCCCGGCGGCCAGATCAGGCTGACGGCGCAGAGCAAGCGCCGCCGCGAGATGATCAGCATCATCGACTGGCGCATGAGCCAGTGCGAGAAGCGCGGCGTCACCTTCCGTTTCAACACCTGGGCGGAGGCCGACACGGTGCTCGCCGAGAACCCGGACGTGGTGATCGTCGCGACCGGCGGCCTGCCGCACACCGAGGTGCTGACGAAGGGCAACGAGCTCGTCGTCTCCTCCTGGGACATCATCTCCGGCGACGTGAAGCCGGGCACCAACGTCCTCGTCTATGACGATGCCGGCGACCATGCCGGCCTGCAGGCGGCCGAGTTCATCGCCAGGGCCGGCGCCAGGGTCGAGATCATGACGCCGGACCGGTCCTTCGCCCCGGAGGTCATGGCGATGAACCTCGTGCCCTACATGCGCTCGCTGCAGAAGCTCGACACGACCTTCACCGTCACCTGGCGGCTGGAGGCGGCGGAACGGAGCGGCAACCAGATCATCGCCCATGTCGGCAGCGACTACGGCGGCGTGGCGAAGACGCGCACGGTCGACCAGATCGTCGTCAACCACGGCACCATCCCGCTGGACGACCTCTATTTCGAGCTGAAGCCCGGCTCCAGGAACCTCGGCGAGGTCTCCTACGACGCGTTGCTCGCCGGCGCGCCGCAGACCGTCGCGCGCAATCCGGCCGGCACCTACCAGCTCTTCCGCATCGGCGATGCCGTCGCGGCCCGCAACACGCATGCGGCGATTTACGATGCGCTGCGTCTCGCCAAGGATATCTGACGATGGCGCGAAGCGAGGCATTGCAGGATTTTCTCGACGCGGCGCTCGCCGCGTTCGACGAGGCCGCACAGGACCCGCGCTCCCGCCGCTCGCTGGCGCGGATCGCCGCCAACCTGGAGGCGCCGCAGCCGGAGCGGGCGGATATCGCCCGGCGCCTGCCGGTCTGCGACCGCTATCTGGACGGCGTGCTTTCGACGCGGACGGGCAGGCCCGCGCTCGACCGCCTGATCGGATGCTTCGGGGCGCTCGAGCCCCGGCTCGAATGGAAGCCGCGCGGCGGCGACGCCGGCTCGGCGAGCGAGAATTTCGCCGCCGGCCACGCCAACACGATGATCGTCGGGCCGGCCGCGCTTGAAAGCCGGCGCGACGTCTGGCTCGGCGCGACCCTGATGGCGCCGGACGTGCGCTATCCGGATCACGACCACGCGCCGGAGGAGACCTATCTCGTCCTGTCGGACGGCGAATTCATGCACGGCGATTCCAGCTGGTTCTCGCCGGGCGTCGGCGGCTCGTTCTACAACCCGCCCGGCATCCGCCATGCGATGCGCTCGACGGACCGGCCGCTCTTCGCCCTCTGGGCGCTTCTTCCCGACTGATCGCGAAAGGAAAGCCATGAAGATTCTCGTGCCAGTGAAACGCGTCGTGGACTACAACGTGAAGATCCGTGTTAGGGC
>NZ_JANFDG010000010.1 GCF_024609765.1 Shinella pollutisoli | reverse complement strand
CAGACAAGAACCCCCTTCAGCCCAAACTTCAAACATGCAGCTTGACAAAACCATTAGGCTGCCTCCTCGATGCCGGCGGCGGCGCGCACCAGTTTCTCGGCCGTCAGTTCCGCGCGCTCGAAGCGGCCCGCGATGCGGCCCTCGCGCATGACGATGACCCGGTCGGACATGCCCATGATCTCCGGGATTTCCGACGAGACCATGATGACGCTGAGCCCCGCGGCGGCGAGCTCGCTCATGAAGGCATGGACGGCGGCCTTGGAGCCGATGTCGATGCCCTTGGTCGGTTCGTCGAGGATGATGACCTTTGGTCTCGTCGCCAGCCACTTGGCGATGACGACCTTCTGCTGGTTGCCGCCCGACAGCGTGCCGACGTCCTGGTCGAGCGAGGCGGCGCGAAGATCGAGCCGCGAGGTGTAGTCCCGCGCCAGCGCGAATTCCTCCGCCAGCCGCAGGAAGCCCGCCCGCGAGGTGCGCGAAAGCGAGGGCAGCGTGACGTTCTGGAAGATCGGCAGGCCGATGATCGCGCCCTGTCGGCCGCGCTCCTCCGGCACGTAGACGATGCCGGCGGCGATCGCCTCCGCCGGCGAGCGGATGACCTTGACCGCGCCGTCGAGCTTCACGGCGCCGGCGGACGGCTTCGTGATGCCGATCAGCGCCTGCATGAACTCCGAGCGCCCGGCGCCGACGAGGCCGTAGAAGCCGAGGATCTCGCCGCGGCGCAGCTCGAAGCCGATGTCCTCGAATTCGGTCGGGTGACGGTAGCCGGAGACGGTCAGCACAGGCTCGCCGATCTCGACATCCTGCTTGGGGAAGACCTGGCCGACGTCGCGGCCGACCATCATGCGCACGAGATCGTCCTGCGTCGTCCCGGAAATCAGCCCCTCGCCGACCATGCGCCCGTCGCGGAAGACGGTGTAGCGGTCGGCGATGCGGAAGATCTCGTCGAACTTGTGGGAGATGAAGAGGATCGCCTTGCCGTCGGCCTTCAGCCGGTCGACCAGCTCGTAGAGCTCGTGGATCTCCTTGTGCGACAAGGCCGCCGTCGGCTCGTCCATGATGACGACGCGGGCGTCGATGGAGAGCGCCCGCGCAATGGCGACGAGGTGCTTGCTGGCGATGCCGAGGTCGCGCAGCCGGATCGACGGATCGAGGTCGGCGCCGACGCGGGAGAGAAGAGCGCGCGCATCGGCATTCATCCTCGTCCAGTCGATGAGGCCGAGGCGGGTGCGCGGCGCGTGGCCGAGAAAGATGTTCTCCGCCACCGACAGCTCGTCGAAGAGCACGGTCTCCTGGTGGATAGCGGTGACGCCGGCTCTTGCCGCGGAATTGGCGGTGAGAAAGCGGGTCTCCGCGCCGTCGACGCGGATCGTCCCCTCGTCCGGCTGGTAGATGCCGGTCAGGATCTTCACCAGCGTCGACTTGCCGGCACCGTTCTCGCCGACCAGCGCCGTCACCGAGCCCGGATAGAGCGAAAGCGAGACCTCGGAGAGCGCCCGCACGCCGGGAAAGGACTTCGAGATCCCCTCGAGCGCGACGGCGGGCTTCATCCGCGATGTGGTCGTGTCCTGCAGCAAGGGTCGGTCCACCGGTTTGTGATTAATCGGCGCCCCCCTCTGCCCTGCCGGGCATCTCCCCCTCAAGGGGGGATCGGCAAGAGGCGGGCACCATGCTCAATTGCGACGTCAGCGATGGGCGAGACGGCCCTCCATCCAATCTCCCCCTTGAGGGGGAGATGCCCGGCAGGGCAGAGGGGGGTAAACCCACCCGCAATCACCAGAGATCAGAAGATCTTGGCGAATTCCTCGACGTTCGAGGCGTCGTAGACGAACGGGTCGGCCATGGCGCCCTCGTTGTTGTCGTCGAGCTTGACGACGCCCATGCGGCCCATCTTCAGCTCGGCGCCGGGCTTGGCTTCCGCACCGTTAATCAGGTCGTAGGCGATCATCGTGGCGGAATAGCCGAGGTCGATCGGGTTCCAGATCGCGAAGGATTTGGATGCGCCCGATTTCACATGGCCGGCCATCTCGGACGGCAGGCCGAGGCCGGTGACGTTGATCTCGCCGACCTTGCCGGCGTCGGTCACGGCCTGGGCGGCGGCGACGATGCCGACGGAGGTCGGCGCGATGATCGCCTTCAGGTTCGGATGCGACTGGATGAGGCCCTGCGTCTCGCGGTAGGACTTGTCGGCGAGGTCGTCGCCGTAGACGGTCGCCACCACGTTGATGCCCTTGTAGTTGGGCAGCACCTTGTTCATCTCCTCGATCCAGACGTTCTGGTTGGTCGAGGTGGCGGTGGCCGAGAGCACCGCGACGTCGCCGCCCTCCGGCAGGTTGTCGGCGGCGAGCTTGATGATCATGTTGCCGATCAGCGGGCTCGACGACGGGTTGAGGTGCATCAGACGGCCCTCGGGCGCCACGCCCGAATCCCAGGAGATGACCTTGATGCCGCGGTCCATGGCCTTCTTCAGCGCCGGGACGAGGGCGTTGGTGTCGTTGGCCGAGACGGCGATGGCGTCGACCTTCTGGGCGATCAGCGAGTTGATCACCTCGATCTGGCCTTCGGCCGTCGTGGTCGTCGGGCCGGTATAGATGACCTCGACGTCGCCGAGCTCCTTGGCGGCTTCCTGCGCGCCTTTGTTGGCCGCCTCGAAGAAGCCGATGCCGAGCGCCTTGACGACGAGGGCGATCTTCTTCGTTTCCGCCTGCGCGGTGTTGGCGATGAGCGCGACCGAGACGGCCGCCGTCACGAGCAATGTCTTCAGGATTTTCACGACTTTTTCCTCCCAGTGAAAAATCGCCGCCCAGGCCTCATGCCGAAGCGGATGCGTTCTCAGTCTTGGCGCCGGCCTGAACGTTCGCGACGATCAGGCTGACGCCGGCTTCCTCCAGCATCGCGGCATCCCTGTCCTCGATGCCCGAATCCGTGATGACGGTGGCGATGCGCTTCAGGCCGCACAGGATGAGGCTGGAGCGCTTGCGGAATTTCGTGGAATCGACCAGCACGACGAGCTCGTCCGCCTGGTCGATCAGCTTCTGCTCGGCCTGGATCAGCAGGGGGTCCGCCTCCATCAGCCCGAGCGGGCCGAGGCCCTGCGCGCCCATGAACATGCGCCGCGCGTAGAAATTGCGCGTCACGTCGTTGTCGAAGGGGCTCAGCACGATGTTCTGCTCGCGGTAGATCGTGCCGCCCGACAGCATGATCGTGTTCTTGGAATGCTTGAGCAGGTGCTCGGCGATGTTGAACGAGTTGGTGAAGACCTGCATGCGGCGGTTCGTCAGGAAATGCACCATCTGGAACGTGGTGGTTCCGCCGTTGATGATGATCGGATCGCCGTCCTCGCAGAGCGCCACCGCCTCGCGGGCGATCGCCTGCTTCTGGCGGGTGTTCAGCGTCTCGTTGACCGTGAAGGGCCGGCCGGCGAGGCCGACGAACTGCGGCGGATGCAATGCCTCAGCACCGCCGCGCACCCGGCGCAGCTTCTTCTGCACGTGGAGTGCCGCGATGTCGCGGCGGATCGTCGCCTCGGAACTGTCGGTCAGGTCGACCAGCTCGGGCACGGTCACGACCGGCTTCTCCTGAACCGCCGACAGAATGATCCGGTGTCTTTCCTTCTCGTGCATGGCTCCTCCAATGCCCGCAATGCTTCCATCGGAAACGAGCAATGTCAATCATGTTCAATCATATTTTTTCATTGTGCGGTGCAATATGATTGTTTTTGATCGTTTATGATTGACATGCGCGAGGCTTCCGTGAGATTTGAAGGCACGCTGTCAAATGCCGGGAGGACAAGCCGATGCTCGACAAGAAACAGGGCGCACGCCTTGCAAACCTGTGGGACGACGCGAAAGCCGCGTCGATGAACGAGCCGGAGCGGCTGCTCTACCGTTCCAACCTGCTCGGCTCCGACAAGCGCATCACCAATTATGGCGGCGGCAACACCTCGGCGAAGGTCCTGGAGAAGGATCCGCTCGGCGCGGGCGAGGTCGAGGTCCTCTGGGTGAAGGGTTCGGGCGGCGACGTCGGCACCATCCGGATGGACGGCTTCGCCACGCTCTACATGGACAAGCTCAATGCCCTGAAGGGCCTCTACCGCGGCGTCGAGCACGAGGACGAGATGGTGGGGTACCTCCCCCACTGCACCTTCAACCTCAACCCGCGCGCCGCCTCGATCGATACGCCGCTGCACGCCTACGTGCCGAAGAAGCACGTCGACCACATGCACCCGGACGCGATCATCGCCATCGCCGCCGCCAGGAACAGCCGGGAGCTGACGCAAAAGATCTTCGGCGACGACATCGGCTGGCTGCCGTGGAAGCGGCCGGGCTACGAGCTCGGGCTCTGGCTGGAAAAGTTCTGCCTGGAGAACCCGGCGGCGCGCGGCGTCGTGCTGGAGAGCCACGGCCTCTTCACCTGGGCCGACACGGCGAAGGAATGCTACGAGACGACGATCGAGATCATCAACAGGGCGATCGGCTGGTTCGAGGAGAACAATGCGGGGCCCGCCTTCGGCGGCGCGGTGAGGCCGGTCCTGCCGCCCGCCGACCGCCGCGCGGTAGCGGAAAGACTGATGCCGGTCATCCGGGGCATGATCGGCCAGGACGAGCGGAAGGTCGGCCATTTCGACGACGGCGACGCCGTGCTGGACTTTGTCACCTCGAAGAACCTCGGACCGCTCGCGGCACTCGGCACGAGCTGCCCCGACCATTTCCTGCGCACCAAGATCCGCCCGCTCGTCGTCGATTTCGACCCGGCGAACCCCGATGTCGACAGGACGCTTTCCGGCCTCGCCGACGCCGTTTCCGCCTATCGCGCCGACTACGCCGCCTATTACGAGCGCTGCAAGCGGGAGAACAGCCCGGCGATGCGCGATCCGAACGCTGTCGTCTATCTCGTGCCCGGCGTCGGCATGATCACGTTTGCCAAGGACAAGGCGACCGCGCGCATCTCCGGCGAGTTCTACGTCAACGCCATCAACGTGATGCGCGGCGCCTCGGGCGTGTCGGACTATGTCGGCCTGCCGGAGCAGGAGGCCTTCGACATCGAATACTGGCTGCTGGAGGAAGCGAAGCTGCAGCGCATGCCGAAGCCGAAGAGCCTTGCCGGCCGCATCGCCCTCGTCACCGGCGGGGCCGGCGGCATCGGCAAGGCGACCGCCGACCGGCTGATGGCGGAAGGGGCCTGCGTGGTGCTCGCCGACATCGATGAGACGGCGCTCGCCGCGGCCGAGGCCGAGCTCGCCGGCCGCCACGGCAAGGACGTCGTGCGCGCGGTCGTCATGAACGTCACCGACGAGGCGCTGGTGACGAAGAGCTTCGCCGACACGCTGGTCGCGTTCGGCGGCCTCGACATCCTCGTCTCCAATGCGGGGCTTGCCTCCTCGGCCGTCATCGAGGACACGACGCTGGAGCTCTGGAACCGGAACATCGGCATCCTCGCCACCGGCTATTTCCTTGTCTCGCGCGAGGCCTTCCGCATCTTCCGCCGGCAGAAGGCGGGCGGCAACGTCGTCTTCGTCGCCTCGAAGAACGGCCTTGCCGCCTCACCCGGCGCGTCGGCCTATTGCACGGCCAAGGCGGCCGAGATCCATCTCGCCCGGTGCCTGGCGCTCGAAGGGGCGTCCGAGCAGATCCGCGTCAACGTGGTGAATCCCGATGCGGTGCTGCGCGGCTCGAAGATCTGGACCGGCGAATGGAAGGAGCAGCGGGCCGCCATCTACAAGACCGACACGGAGGGCCTGGAAGCTCTCTACCGCGAGCGCTCCATGCTAAAACTCTCCGTCTTCCCGGAGGATATCGCGGAAGCCATCTACTTCCTCGCCTCCGACATGTCGGCGAAGTCGACCGGCAACATCATCAACGTCGACGCGGGCAACGCCCAGTCCTTCACGCGCTGAGGAGAGTGCCGCCATGACGATGATTTCCACGGACGTGCTGTCGCGCGAGAACGACAGGCGCCGCGCCGATCTCGCGAACGATTACGACCATCTCGGCGAGCAGCTTGCCCGCCGCGGCGTCGACATCGACGCGGTGAAGAGGAAGGTCGCCGCCTATTCGGTCGCCGTGCCCTCCTGGGGCGTCGGCACCGGCGGCACGCGCTTCGCCCGCTTCCCCGGCCGGGGCGAGCCGCGCAACATCTTCGACAAGCTGGAGGACTGCGCCGTCATCCACGAGCTGACGCGGGCGACCTCCACCGTCTCGCTGCACATCCCCTGGGACAAGGTGGCCGACATCCCGGCGCTCCGGCAGAAGGGGGAGACGCTGGGCCTCGGCTTCGACGCGATGAATTCCAACACCTTCTCCGACGCGCCGCAGCAGGAGCATTCCTACAAGTTCGGCTCGCTCTCACATGCGAACGCGGCAACGCGCCGGCAGGCGGTGGAGCACAATCTCGAATGCATCGAGATCGGCAAGGCGCTCGGCTCCAAGGCGCTGACGGTGTGGATCGGCGACGGCACGAACTTTCCCGGCCAGGCGGATTTCACCAAGAGCTTCGAGCGCTATCTCGACGCCATGAAGGCGATCTACAGGGAGCTGCCGGACGACTGGCGGCTCTTCACCGAGCACAAGATGTACGAGCCGGCCTTCTATTCGACGGTCGTGCAGGACTGGGGCACCAACTACCTGATCGCGCAGGAGCTCGGCCCCAAGGCCTTCTGCCTCGTCGACCTCGGCCACCATGCGCCCAACGTCAACATCGAGATGATCGTCGCCCGGCTGATCCAGTTCAGGAAACTTGGCGGCTTCCATTTCAACGATTCGAAATACGGCGACGACGACCTCGACACCGGCTCGATCGATCCCTACCGGCTGTTCCTGGTCTTCAACGAGCTGGTCGACGCCGAGCTGCGCCAGGCCGACGGCTTCGCGCCCGCCCACATGCTCGACCAGAGCCACAACGTCACCGACCCGATCGAGAGCCTGATGCGCAGCGCCACGGAAGTCTGCCGCGCCTATGCGCAGGGCCTGATCGTCGACCGGGCGGCGCTCGCCGGCTACCAGGACGAGAACGACGCGCTGATGGCCTCGGAGACGCTGAAGGCCGCCTTCCGCACCGACGTCGAGCCGATCCTCGCCATGGCGCGGCTGGAAGCGGGCGGCGCGATCGATCCGGTCGCGACCTACCGGGCGGCGGGCTACCGCGCCAGAGTGGCCGCCGAGCGGCCGGCCGTGGCGAGCGGCGGCGGCGGGATCGTCTGACGCCTTTCCCCGCCTTGCCGCCCGTGCGGTGCGGACCTAGATAGAGGGGAGCACCGCACGGAACGGCCATGAACCGCACGACGCTCCTCCTCGCAGCCCTTCTCGCCGCGACGCCGGCGGCAGGACAGTCGCGCGTGGTCTGCGATACGGCGAGCGGCGCCTGCGCGGCCGCCGACGGCACGCGGGAAAACTTCACCGGCAACCGGCGCGGCACGGCGGGCACGCTCGGCAACCGCAATTTCGAGATCGACGCCGAATCCCACGGCCAGGCCTCCGGCCATATCGGCGGGCGGGCGATCAGCAACCAGCGGGCCCGCCCGGGCATCGCCGGCGGCCATATCGGCGCGACGCAGAGCCGCTGCTACGCCGACGGCAACGGCAACACCTATTGCCAGTGAAGTTGACTTTTTTGCTCCAGTATCGAGCAAATCCCTGTTGCTTTCCGCGAAACACCTGCCACATTCTTCGGGCGACAGAATGACGCTGTCAAAGGGAGCACATCATGGGCATTGAAAGCATTCTCGTTTTCCTCATCGTCGGCGCGATCGCGGGCTGGCTGGCGGGCCTCATCGTTTCCGGCTTCGGCTTCGGCCTCGTCGGCAACATCGTCGTCGGCATCGTCGGCGCCTTCATCGCAGGGTTCCTGTTCCCGGCGCTCGGCATCAGCCTCGGCAGCGGCATCGTCGCCGCCATCATCCATGCGACGATCGGCGCGGTGATCCTGCTCGTGATCATCAAGGTCGTCAAACGCGCCTGACGGGAATGAACAGGCGCGCGGCGGGCTGCCGCCGCGCGCCGCCTCAGTTCACGCTGACCGGCTTCGAACGCATGCGCGAGACCGTCTCGCGCTCGGCGCGCTTGCAGCGCATCGGCGGCAGGCCGCGATCCATCAGCGCCATGTCCTCCAGCACCATGTCGCCCATCTTCTTGAAGGCGCTGTCGAGCGCGCCGGCGCGGTGGGCGGAGCGGATGAAGCCGGGAAGGCGGCGCACCGGATGGTCGGCCGGCAGCGGCTCCTGCGGATAGACGTCGCTCGCCGCGACGATATGGCCGGACGCGACGGCGGCCATCAGCGCCGGGAAATCGACGACGTCGGCGCGGCTGAGCAGGATGAAGGCCGCACCCTTTTTCATCTTCGCAAAGGCGTCGGCACCGAGGAAGCCTCGGTTCTCGCTCGTCACCGAGGCGACGACGAAGACGAAATCGCTCGACGACAGCACCGTCTCCAGCGATGCGGGCTCGACGCCGGCCTCGCGCAGGAGCGACGGCGGCAGCCACGGATCGAACACCCGGACCTTCGGCCGGAAGCCGGTCAGCAGCCGGTTCAGCGCCCGGCCGAGATCGCCGAAGCCGACGATGCCGATCTCCGCGCCCGAGACGAGGCGCGCCATCCGGTTGCCCTCGCCGCCCCACAGCTCCTGCCCCTCGCGGAAGGCGAGATCGGCGTCGACGATGCCGCGGGCGAGGTTGAGCGCCATGGCGAGCCCGAGCTCCGCCACCGGCTCGGCGAAGACCTGCCCGGTCGTCACCACATGGATGCCGCGCTCGAACAGCACCTCGTAGGGCATGTTGTTGAGAAGGTTGCTCTCGACGTTGAGCACGCAGCGCAGCTTCGGCATGCGCGCCAGCGTCTCGGCCGACAGCGGCGGCTGGCCGACGATGTAGCGCGCCTCGCCGAGCACCGCGTCGCCAAGCCCGGCGATGTCGTCCGGGTCGGCCTCGACGATCCGGTAGCTCCGGTGCAATTCGGCAAGGGCGGACGGGGTGAAGATGAGGTCGAGCGTGCGCGGTTCGGGCGCGCTGATCACCAGCGGCAGGGTGTCGTCGGTCATGGGGTCTCCTCACGGGGCATGCGGCATGGCCCGCAGGGTTAGCACAGGACTGGCGGCCGCTACCAGCCGATCCCGCGCATCTCGCGCTCGCGCGAATAGGGAAGCTGGTTGGTCTCGACGGTCACGCCGTCATAGGTGCAGGAATAGACCGTATCCCGTCCCGGGCGCCATCGGCCGCCGAGCGGGCGTTCCGAATACTTGCGCACGCAGACGACCGGCTGCCGGCGCGCCTCCGCCTCCTCCGGGGTGATGACGCCCGGCAGGTCGCGATAGACCTCGTCGCGGCCCGCAAGCGAGAAGTCGATGGCCTTGTCCTTCGCCTCCGCCGGCAGGGCGGAGAGGACAAGGCCGATCACGAGCGCCGCCGCGGTTGCCATTTGCCGTCTCATCGTCATTCCCCCGGCGGCCTGCCGCCGATTATCTTCCAGGAAAGAGTACCCGCCGGCATAAACTTGCGCTATAGGCCTGCGGGCATCCGCGACGTTCATATGGGGTTTTTCATGGCAAGCGCAATCCGGTACCACGAAGGCGACATCCCGGCGGCGGACGCCCAGCGCTATACGGGCGCCATCGCCATCGACACCGAGACGCTCGGCCTCATACCCCGCCGCGACCGGCTCTGCGTCGTGCAGCTTTCGCCGGGCGACGGCACCGCGGACGTGATCCGCATCGCCGCCGGCCAGAAGGAGGCGCCGAACCTCGTCGCCATGCTGGAAGACCCCGCGCGCCAGAAGATCTTCCACTACGGCCGTTTCGACATCGCCGTCCTCTTCCATACCTTCGGCGTCACCACGACGCCGGTCTTCTGCACGAAGATCGCCTCGCGGCTGACGCGCACCTATACCGACCGCCACGGCCTCAAGGACAATCTCAAGGAGATGCTCGAAATCGACATCTCCAAGCAGCAGCAGTCCTCCGACTGGGCGGTCGAGACGCTGTCGCCGGCGCAGCTCGAATATGCGGCCTCCGACGTGCTCCACCTGCATGCGCTGCGCGACAAGCTCACCGCCCGGCTGGTGCGCGACGGAAGGATCGAGCATGCCGAGGCCTGCTTCACCTTCCTTCCGACCCGCGCCAAGCTGGATCTCCTCGGCTGGGAGGAGACGGACATCTTCGCCCATAGCTGAGCGCCATCCTTAACGGCCGCTTAACGGTTGCAGCCTATCCTCCGGTCGACTATCGGAGACCGACATGCTGACACCGCTTGCAAGCGCGGGGGCCGCCGCGATCGTTTCGACGATGCAATCCATCCTCGACACGCTCGAGGAGCGTCGCCGCGAGGAAGCCGAGAAGGCGAGCGGCCAGAAGCGGGACGACACGCCGAAGGCGAACCTCCAGTCCGACGAGACAGCCCGTCAGGCGAACGCCCGCATCAACGCGCATTTCTTCGGCAGCGACGCCCGCAACGACAACACGCTTGCCAAGCTCGTCTCGCGTTTCGCCGATGCGCTCGGCCTTTCGCAGCGCGACGGCGAATCGAGCCGCGCCTTCGCCAAGCGGCTTGCCGATGCCGTCACCCTCGTCGACAGCGTGGCGCTCGGCGACAAGCCGCTTTCGGTCACGCTCACGAGCCTCGGCACGACGCTCGACGCGGTGAAGACGGCGATCGCCGGCGGCAAGACGGACGACCCCACCGCGGCCCTCGTGGCACGGCTCGCCGACGCGAACGGCGTGAGGCAGGGCGTCGAGGAGACCGACGCGGACTTCGAGGCCCGCCTCTCCGCCATGCTGACGGAACAGCGCGGCCAGGGGCCGAAGGATGTCGAGGCGCTCGAAAAGCAGTCCGGCCTTGCCGCCCTCGGCCTCAAGGCTTCCGACCTGATCGCCGCGATCGCCAATCCCTACGGCAGCGAGGCGGCGCGCGTGAAGGACGCGCTTGCCGACAAGGCGCGCGAGGAAAAGACGCTGACGCCGGAAATGCGCAAGGTGCTCGCCCGGCTGGAGGATGCGGCGGATCCGAAGAGCATCGAGGAGCTGAAGGCGGCACGCGTCCAGCGCGACCCGACGCGCGTCGAGGATGCCGAGACCCGCGCCGAGCGCGAGGAGCAGATCCGCGCGCTGGAAGCCGGCGAGAAGCTGAAGGACGTCCGCAAGCTGCAGGAGGCCGTGGGCGAGGCCCACAAGGCGGCTGCCGGCAAGGGCGAGGAGGCCGCCGACGATCCGGTCGCCGACGCGCTTTCGACCATCCAGCTGCTCGCCGCCGGCGCCGATGCGGCGAAGCGGGCGGAGCAGACGAAGACCGGACCGGACGAGGCCGATGCCGCCGCGCCGGACCAGCCGGCCGAGACCACCGACGAGGCGCTGCGCAAGCTCGACGAGGCGGGCACCAAGACGGAAGAAGCGCGCGAGGAAGCCCGCAAGGACGTCTTCACGCTGCGCGTCGACGAGAACGGCGTCTACGACCTCATCACCCGCCAGCTCGCGGCCTGACGACACCGAGACGCGCCATCACCTCCCGCGGGATGGCATAGCGGCTGACCGCATCCTTCTGGCTGCGCAGGCCGCACATCTCGCGCTGGATGAAGAAGGCCCAGACCTTGTCGGCGGCGTCGTTCAGCAGGTCCTCGCGCTCCTCGGGCGGGCAGCCGGCGGCAACCCGCTCGGCAAGCAGCGCCAGCGCCTTCTCGACCTTCAGCCCATGCCGCCCGAGCGCATCCGCCCGCTCGGACATCAGCTCGTATTCGAGGATGCCGAGCCCCGTCTCCTTCGTGAAGGCGGCGGCGAGCGCTTGCGGCGGGCGCACCGACATCGTCCCTCTCCCGCTCAGGCCGCCCGGGCGCGGACGGCGTCGAAGGACCAGTCGCGCAGGAGCCTGCCGTCGCGCCAGACGGGCTCGAGCAGGTTCTCGCGGCCGCCGAGCTGGTCGATGCGCACGCCCTCGAGGCCGGCGACGCCGTCCACCACCGCCTGCCGGCCGGCCTTCGAGGCCTTGAGGTTCATCGTCGCCGGGCGCTTGTAGACGTCGTGCCAGACGCCGGCGTCGTCCTGCCGGGCGTTCGCCTTCATGGCGAAGGAATAGGTGTCGCGGTTGACCTTCTGCAGGAGCCCCGCGCCCATGCCGAAGGCGATGTTCTCCGCCGAGAAGCCGAAGGCCTCCAGCCGGCCGAGGATGAGGCCGATGTCGGCCGGCGAGATGCCGTCGCCCTGGATGACGCGCACGCTGTCGTCCAGCACCTTGTAGCCCTTGGCATTCAGGTGCGTGCCGAAATGATAGGCGAGCTGGCGGACGACCTGCACGGGCGTCTCCACCGGATCGCCGCTGTCGGGCCTGACGACGAGCGTGCCGCCGGCGGCCATCACCCTCTCCTTCAGCTGCTTGCCCCAGATCTCCGAGACGGCATTGTTGATGTCGTAGCTGTCGGAGACGACCGCGTAGAGACCCTTGGCGCCGAAATGGTCGATCATGTTGGCATAGGCCTCGGCCTCGCGCTCCTGGCCCCAGGAGGTCATGGTCGAATGCTCGGAGGCGGGAATCGAGAAACCCGCCATCTCCGCGCCGTAGTAGCGCCGGGCGAAGAGCACGCCGCTCACCGTGTCCGTGCCCATGAAGTTGACGAGATGCGCCGCGCCGCCGATGCCGGCCTGCTCGAAGCTCGTCGCGCCGCGGGCGCCGAAATCGTGCAGGCGGAAGGGCAGGACGGACGCCGGGTCGTCGCAGGTCTTTTCGAGCAGCGGCCGGATGATCTCCCGCACCTTGCGCGAATTGGAGGCGACGGTGCTCGGATACCAGATCGCGCGCAGAAGCGCCGTCTCGATGTAGGAGGTCAGCCAGTAGCAGGCGGGATCGGTGTTGACGACCTGGGCGACCGGCACGCCGCGGCGCACCAGCGTGCCCTCCGGCAGCGCCTCGATGAGGAGCGGCAGGAAGCCGCCGTGCTTCTCGACGATATGCGTCCAGCCCGCGCGGTTGAAGGGCAGGCCGTGCGCCGTCACGATCGCCTCCGCCTCCTCGATGTCCTGCGCCGTCACGGGCTTCGACAGGTACTCCTTGAGGAACATCTGCAGGCCGAAGAACAGCACCTCCGGCTGCTCGGAATGGCCGCGCGCCTCGACATAGGATGAGATCGCCCGCGTTTCCGGCGGATACTGGAGATAGTGGCTGAACTTGTAGCTGTCGGTGTTGAGGATCGGGTTCGTGAGGTGCATCGCGTCAGGTCTCCGCCGCATCCGCGGCCGATGGGAACGCGCGGCCGGCAATGCCGGCAAGATTTACGCGAGGCGAGCATAAGGGGCAATAGCCGAGGCCCGATGCTGCAGTGCGAAGGAGTTTCGATCCGTTAGCGTTTTGTTAACCGGGAAATGTGAATTGTTATGTACAGGAAATCGTCGGAGCTTGCAGCGACACCCGGCCGAAGGCCGATGCCATCCTGCCGCCCGCAGACACATCAATCGCAGCGTCGCGCATGATGCGCCATCCGAAGGACGATGGATCATTGGCACACCTTGCGATGCGAGCGGCGTCGGCAGGGGCAGACAGGAGGCGGGCATGCTGCCGCGCGTGGCACCGACGACCGGGACATTGCAGCCCTCGCTCGCCCCGCAGGGGAACGTGCCGGTCGATGCCGGGCGGCCGCAGCTCTCCGCCGCCGCCCTTGCCAACCTGCGTGCCGAACTGCTGCTGCGCCTCATCGAGACCATGCTGCGCCATATCCCGCGCGGCCCGGAGGGGGCCGCCGGACGAAACCTGCTCGAATCGCTGTTCGCCGCGCTGAAATCCCTGCCCGTCCGGGAAGGCGAAGGCGGCCGCAAGCTCGCCGACCTCCTGTCCCGGCTGCCGCCCGACCTGCGTCCGGCCGCCGACAAGCTCGTCACCACGGCGCTCTCCTCGCTGCCGACACGCAGCATCGCCGTCCTGCTGCGCAATCCGGAGGCGCCCGAGGTCCAGAAGCTCGCCGTCCTTCTGGCCGCAAGCCTCGCGGACGCGGAAGGAGCAGAAACGCCCGCTTCCGTCGCCAGGCAGCCGCAACGTTTCGCCGGCCTCACCGTCCAGCAGCTTGCCGCCGTCAACCGGCACGGCATGCAGCAGGCGGCGCAGGCGGCGGGCGGCGACGCACGCACCCTGCAGGCCGCCCTGAAACGCATCTTCGACCTCGACGGCGCCCGCCAGCAACCGGCCTCGGGAACCGCCCTCGCCGGTGCCGATGGCGCGGACGAACCGCCGCCGCTTGCCGGAACTGCAACCGCCGACCGCACGCCGGCGGACAAGGCGGCCGCGCGCCTGCCCGCCGAGACGCCGGCCCGCGCGACCGGAAGCGGGCAGAGCGAAGCCGCGGCACAAACACCCCGCACCGCACGGCAGGACGGCACCGTCCCGGCGCGAAGCGGCGACGCGGCGGACGCGCGGGCCGTTCCCGACGTCATGCAGGCCGTCACCCGCAAGGCGTCGCCGGAGGTGCTGATGCAGGCCCTCGTCCGGCTCGTCGAGAACCTCTCGGAAGAGGAGGCGCAGGTCCTGCGCACCCTTCTCGACCGGCCGCTGGAGACGGCTGCCGGCCCCGCCCGCCCGGTACGCGACCCGGCGCTGCCCATGCCCGGCGATGCCGATCCCGAGACCACCGCCGCGATCGCCCGAGCCGACGACGCCGATCCCGAAACCGCACAGGCCGGGCCGGCTCGCCGGGAGACGGAGACCGCGCCGGCCGTCCAGCGCGCGGTAATCACCGCCGACGAGCCCCGCATCGGCGCACGGATATCGCCGGAGGCTGCACAGGCGGCAGCGGCGCAGGCGGAGACGGCGGTCGCGGTATCCCTGCCGCTGCGCGAAGGCATCCCCCTCGCCTTCGTCCCCTATCTCACGGCGGAAGACGACCTCGAATCCTTCGAGACGGAGGAGATCCAGGACGAGGAAGCCACGGGCGAGGACGAGGACCGGGGAACCGAAGGCGAGGAAGGCGACGAGCCCGAGGCGGAGGCGGAGACCGACGAGCCCGAATCCGCCGACATGGCCGCGCGCCGCCGCAAGACCGACGACCTCGTCGCGCGCGACGAGCCCGGCCTTGCCTTCCCCGTGCGTCCCGGCGACTACTGGACCTGAGGCGGCCGGCCACGAAAAAGCCCGCGGAGATCGCTCTCCGCGGGCCTCGTCTTTTCAGGGCAAGCGAGGCTTACTCGGCGTTGCCGCGGTTCTTGAGGGCCGCGCCCAGGATGTCGCCGAGCGAGGCGCCCGAGTCGGACGAACCGAACTGCGCGACGGCTTCCTTCTCTTCGGCGATTTCCAGCGCCTTGATCGAAAGCTGGATCTTGCGATCCTTCTTCGAGAAGTTGGTGACGCGGGCGTCGACGACCTGGCCGACCGAGAAACGCTCCGGACGCTGTTCGTCACGGTCGCGCGAAAGATCGGCGCGGCGGATGAACGACGTGATGTCCTCGTGGTTGACGAGGCGCACTTCGACGCCGCCGTCGTTCACCGCGATGACCTCGCAGGAGACGACCGCGTTCTTGCGCAGATCGCCGGATGCGGCAGCTTCGCCGACCGAATCGCGGCCGAGCTGCTTGATGCCGAGCGAGATGCGCTCCTTGTCGACGTCCACGTCGAGAACGACGGCGCGAACGACGTCACCCTTGTTGTATTCCTCGATGACCTGCTCGCCCGGACGGTTCCAGTCGAGGTCGGAGAGGTGCACCATGCCGTCCACGTCGCCTTCGAGGCCGATGAACAGACCGAACTCGGTCTTGTTCTTGACTTCGCCTTCGACTTCGGTGCCGGCCGGGTGGCTGTGCGCGAAGGCCTGCCACGGGTTCTCCAGCGTCTGCTTGAGGCCGAGCGAGATGCGGCGCTTCGTCGGGTCGACTTCGAGGACGACCACGTCGACTTCCTGGCTCGTGGACAGGATCTTGCCGGGGTGAACGTTCTTCTTGGTCCAGGACATTTCCGAGATATGGATCAGGCCTTCGATGCCCGGCTCCAGCTCGACGAACGCACCGTAGTCGGTGATGTTCGTGACGGTGCCGGAGATTTTCTTGCCGACCGGATACTTCGTGCCGATGCCGTCCCACGGATCCGACTCGAGCTGCTTCATGCCGAGCGAGATGCGGTGGGTTTCCTGGTTGATGCGGATGATCTGGACCTTGACCTGCTGGCCGATGTTCAGGATCTCCGACGGATGGTTGACGCGGCGCCAGGCCATGTCGGTGACGTGCAGCAGGCCGTCGATGCCGCCGAGGTCGACGAACGCACCGTAGTCGGTGATGTTCTTGACCACGCCGTCGACAACCTGGCCTTCTTCCAGGTTCTGGACGATTTCCGAACGCTGCTCGGCGCGGCTCTCTTCGAGGACCGTGCGGCGCGAAACGACGATGTTGCCCCGGCGCTTGTCCATCTTGAGGATTTCGAAGGGCTGCGGGTTGTGCATGAGCGGCGTGACGTCGCGGATCGGACGGATGTCGACCTGCGAACGCGGCAGGAAGGCGACGGCGCCGTCGAGATCGACGGTGAAGCCGCCCTTGACCTGGTTGAAGATGACGCCTTCGACGCGCTCGCCGGCCTCGAACTTGACTTCGAGCTTGGCCCAGCTCTCTTCGCGGCGGGCCTTCTCACGCGACAGGACGGCTTCGCCCAGCGCGTTCTCGATGCGCTCGACATAGACCTCGACCTCGTCGCCGACCTTCAGCGAGCCGTCCTTCGACTTGGCGCCGAATTCCTTCAGCGGAACGCGGCCTTCGACCTTGAGGCCGACGTCGACGATGGCGACGTCCTTCTCGATCCCGGTGACGATGCCCTTGGCGACATAGCCTTCGGCGAGATCGTTGGCGGCGAAGGATTCCTGCAGAAGGGCTGCGAAATCTTCGCGCGTGGGGTTTGCTTGAGACATTGAAACTCCTGATGTGCCTCTCGGGCACGGGCGCCGGGGGTTAGCGTTGGTCATGAACGAGGCGATGTCCGCTGCCTCACGGGCAGCACATCCGGCGCGGGGACAGGCTTCGTTCTATTGCTTAAGCGCGGCGTCGATGATCGACTTCGCCGCCGAAAACGCCGCCTCTATACTCATTTCGGACGTATCTAGCAAGTGCGCGTCGGCGGCGGGGCGCAACGGGCTGTCGGCGCGGCCCATGTCGCGGGCGTCGCGCGTCTTCACGTCGGCGAAGACCGCCGCGTAATCCGCCGTGCCGCCGCCGGCGACGATCTCGTCGTAGCGCCGCCGCGCCCGCACCTCCGGCGAGGCCGTGACGTAGAGCTTCACCGGCGCGGCCGGGCAGACGACGGTGCCGATGTCGCGGCCGTCGAGCACCGTTCCCGGCGCCTTCGCGGCGAAGCGGCGCTGCGCCTCCACCAGCGCACGGCGTACCGGCGTCATCACCGCCACCTTGGAGGCCGCCTCGCCGATCTCGTGGCGCGCGAGCACCGCCCGGTCGAGGCCGGAAAGGTCGATGTCGCGCGCGACCTCCTCCGCCACGCCCTCGTCGTCGAGCGGCAGGCCGGCGTCGAGGAGCGCCTTGGCGGTCGCGCGGTAGGTGAGGCCCGTGTCGAGATGGTGGAAGCCGTAAGCCTCTGCGATCCGGCGCGCGAGCGTGCCCTTGCCGGCCGCGGCCGGGCCGTCGATGGCGACGACGAAGCTCATTCGGCGACCTCGATCTTCGCCCCGAGACCCGCCATCAGGTCCATGAATTCCGGGAAGCTGGTGGCGATCATCGTCGAATCGTCGACCGTCACCGGATGTTCCGAGACGAGGCCCATGACGAGGAAGCTCATGGCGATGCGGTGGTCGAGATGGGTGGCGACGGCGGCGCCCGAGGCGTTGCCGAGCCCCTTGCCGTCCGGACGGCCGCGCACGACGAGCGAGGCCTCGCCCTCGTCGCAGTCGACGCCGTTGAGCTTGAGGCCGGCCGCCACGGCCGCGAGGCGGTCGCTCTCCTTGACGCGCAGTTCCTCCAGCCCGTTCATCACGGTCGCGCCCTCGGCGAAGGCGGCCGCGACGGCGAGCACCGGATATTCGTCGATCATCGACGGCGCGCGGTCCTCCGGCACCGTGACGCCCCTAAGCGCCGAGGCGCGCACGCGCAGGTCCGCCACGTCCTCGCCGCCGGCAAGGCGCGGGTTCAGGACCTCGATGTCGGCGCCCATCTCCTGCAGCGTCAGGATGAGGCCGGTGCGCGTCGGATTCATCAGCACGTTGAGGATGGTGACGTCCGAACCCGGCACCAGAAGCGCCGCCACCAGCGGGAAGGCGGTGGAGGACGGGTCGCCCGGCACGTCGATGACCTGGCCGCTGAGCCTGCCCCGGCCTTCGAGCCGGATGGTGCGCACGCCCTCGGCATCCGTCTCGACGGTGAGATTGGCGCCGAAGCCCTGCAGCATCTTCTCGGTATGGTCGCGGGTCATGACCGGCTCGATCACCGTCGTGATGCCGGGCGTGTTGAGGCCGGCGAGGAGCACGGCGGACTTGACCTGGGCCGAGGCCATCGGCACGCGATAGGTGATCGGCGTCGGCGTCCTCGGCCCGTGCAGCGTGACGGGCAGGCGGTCGCCCTCGGCGGCGGTCACCTGCACGCCCATCTCGCGCAGCGGGTTCAGCACGCGGCCCATCGGCCGCTTGGTGAGCGAGGCGTCGCCGACGAAGGTGGAGGGAAAGTCGTAGACGCCGACGAGGCCCATCGTCAGGCGGCAGCCGGTGCCGGCATTGCCGAAATCGAGCGGCGCTTGCGGAGCGAGAAGCGCGCCGTTGCCGACGCCGTTGATGATCCAGGCGTCGCCCTCCTTGCGGATCCTCGCGCCCATGGCCTGCATCGCCTTGCCGGTGTTGATGACGTCCTCGCCTTCGAGCAGGCCGGTGATGCGGGTCTCGCCGCTGGCAAGGCCGCCGAACATGAAGGAACGGTGCGAGATCGACTTGTCGCCGGGAATGCGGACGGTTCCGGCAAGGCCGGAGGATTTGCGGGCAATGGCGGGCCGGGCGGTGGCGCCGTGCGACATGATGCGTCTTCCTTATATAACCTGGGCTTCCCGCGCGGGAACGGGCGCTTGCTATCACAAAGGATCGGAAGCGTCATCCTCCCGGCGGAACAATCCCGCGCCCGCGGGCGCGCGGCGAAGTTTCGCTTTGACAGGGAACGGCAAGACGATTATGGGGACCGGCTAATCATTCTACCTTCAACGCGCCGGCGACACCCGGCCCCGCCGGAAAGATACGGCACAGATGAGGCTTTGACTGTGGCAAAACCGGAACTCGGAACCAAGCGCATCGATCCGGAAACGGGCAAGAAGTTCTACGATCTCAACCGCGACCCGATCGTGTCGCCCTATACCGGCAAGTCCTATCCGCTCTCCTTCTTCGAGGAGACCTCGGCGGCCGCCGTCCTCGAGAAGGACGACGAGGAGGACATCAACGAGGTCGATACGGAGAACACGGAAGTCGAGCTCGTCTCGCTGGAGGACGCCGACGAGGATGCGGCGGGCGGCGACGACCTGCCGGATCTCGGCGACGACGACGTGGAGATCGACGGCGACGACGACGACACCTTCCTCGAGCAGGAAGAGGACGATGACGACGACATGACCGGCATCATCGGCGTGACCGGCGACGACGACGAAGCTTAAGATCTTGATTTCCGGCCGATTTCAAAAAAATCGGCCGGATTTCAATTTTCGGCTTGCCATCTTCGGGCAGCAGAAGTAAGAACCCGCTCACCGAACGGCACGCCGCTTCGGTTCCCGGAAAACCGGCCCTGCCGGACCCGTTATGGGGCTATAGCTCAGCTGGGAGAGCGCTTGCATGGCATGCAAGAGGTCAGCGGTTCGATCCCGCTTAGCTCCACCAAATTTCTCCTGAAAATACAGTAAGTTACCAGACCGCGACTTTCGCTGCATTCTGCTTTCCGACCTCGGGGCACCCCCGGGGCACCCCGAGAACGCAAATCAGCGCTCCGCCTCATACTACCATGCCCATTGCATGATTATCGCATATTCGCTATATAGCCTTTATGCGATGGACGGTTGAGACCCTCGACATTGTCGATTCCGAAATCGGGGCGTTGCCGCCCGGCCTTCAGGCCCGGCTCATCCGTCTCATGGAAGCGGTCGAGAACATTGGCCTGGAGCAGTTGCGGGAACCGCACGTCAAGCATCTGGAGGGCAAGCTTTGGGAACTGCGCGCCAAGGCTTCCGAAGGTATCGCACGCGGCATTTACGTGACCGTCACCGGACGGCGTGTGATCATCCTGCATGTCTTCGTGAAGACGTCGCAGAAGACCCCGAAAGCCGCCCTAGATATTGCGAGAGCGCGGATGAAAGAGGTGAAGCCATGACGAAGATCGCAGACCTCAAGAAGAAGCTGATGGACAACCCGGAATTCCGGCAGGAATACGAGAAGGCCGACACAGAATTCCGGCTTATCGAAACCCTCGTCCATGCCCGGACGAAGGCGAAGCTCTCCCAGGCCGAGCTTGCAAAGCGCATCGGCACGACGCAATCGGCCATCGCCCGGCTGGAAGGCGGCGGTGTCTCCCCGTCCCTCTCCACCCTGCGCCGATATGCCGAGGCCACTGGAGCTAGGCTCGAGATCAACCTCGTAACGCCTTGATCCCACGGGCGGGTTCCTTGCATGCGATTGGCGGCAACCTTCTACCGACGGGCGTGCCGAAGCGGAACACCTGGCTTCAATACGATCAACGGTATGCGCATCCGGTATCGCGGCCGTGAGAATAGAGGCGGCTGCTCGCACGTTTTGATCTTGCAGCCGGGCCTGCCCGGTCTGTCCATTGCAGGCCGGAACAGCCCCACTTTTGCTCGGGATCGTCCATGTCCATCGTCCAGTTTTCCACGCGAGATACGGCCGAGAACCTGCGGCGGGAGCTCGTCGAGGCGGTCTATAACGGCCATGTGCGCACCGGGATCGACTTCCTTGGCGATGGGCCGGTCGATATCGACGTGACGCTGCGCGGCGTCGGCGGCGTGCATATCGCCCACGCCAATACGACGCCCGTCACCCTCGTCACCCCGTCGGACGAGGAGGACCTCCTCTATCTCAGCGTCGCCGGCGGCAACGGCGTGCATGACGCAAAGGGCGAAAACCTCTTCATCCGGCCGGGCGACGTCAACGTGATGCGGCGCGACCGCAAGACGGTGACCACCGTCGCCGAGCGCAGCTCCTGCCTCAGCATCGCCATTCCGCGCCGCCTCGTCGTCGATCGCATCGCCTCCAGCGACAACCTCCTCAAGACGTGGTCGCTGCGCGATCCCGCGGCCCATCTTCTCAACAGCTACGCCGTGTCGCTGCTCGACAGCCATGCCGATATTCCCGCGCCGGACCAGGCGGTCTTCGCCGCCCATCTCGTCGATCTCACGGTGCTGATGCTCGGTGCGAAGCGCGACAGCGGGCAACATGCCCGCAGGAACGGCGTGCGCGCCGCCCGCCGGCATGCGATCAAGGCCGACATCGCCGCCCATCTGTGCGATCCGCGCCTCTCCCTCGAATGGCTCGCGCGCCGCCACGGCATCAGCGTGCCCTATGTCCGGGCGCTGTTCTACGAGGAAGGCACCAGCTTCACCGACCACGTGACGGCCGAGCGGCTCGACCACGCGCACGGCCTTCTGCTCGATCCCCGGTTCAGGCACCACACCATCGCCGCCATCGCCCTGATGGTCGGCTTCGGCGACATCTCCTGGTTCAACCAGGTCTTCCGGCGGCGCTTCCAGGCAACGCCGTCCGATATCCGCCAGGGCCTCGCCCTGAACTGACGCAGCCGTCAGCATCCCAAAACCCTGAGACCCTCCCCAAGCCAGCGCGGCCGGCAGCGGAGTAAGCTCGCCTCCATCGAACCCCGGAAAGGGGCGCGAGCGCACGGCATCGCCCGGGCGCGAGGCTGACAGAAGGGGGCGCAGGCGACGCGCATCCGCCGTCGCGGCGGCGACCCCGGGATTGTGCTCCGCCGGGAGCGCGCAAACCGGCGGTGCGGACCGCCACGACAAGCGAGGGTATCATGGCACGCGATGCGAACGGCAACAACAACGGCACGAACGGCAACGACATCCTGTGGGGCAAGGCCCTCGTGCTCGGCGACGGCTCCTACGACAATTACGGCGACTTCGATTCGGCCCATACGCAGGGCGCGCTGCGCGGCTTCGGCGGCGACGACACCATCTTCGGCGACATCTACTACGACGGCGACGACGGTGCGGAAGGCGACACCATCTACGGCGGCGACGGCAACGACCGCATCTTCGGCGACTGCGGCACCGACGAGCCGGACTGGGCGACCAGCAGCAACGGCGCCTCCGACGTGCTCCACGGCGATGCCGGCAACGACCAGATTTACGGCCAGGCCGGCAATGACCAGCTCTACGGCGGCACGGGCAACGACGTGCTGGTCGGCGGCAGCGGCTCGGACACCCTGCGCGGCGGCGGCGGCAACGACACCCTGTGGGCGGGCCTGTCGAACAACACGACCTTCGAGACCATCCGCAACACGCTGTTCGGCGATGCGGGCAGCGACAGGCTCTACGGCAGCGCCGGCGTCGACGAGATGGACGGCGGCGACGACAACGACATCCTCTACTGCGCCGGCGGCGACGACAATGTCGACGGCGGCAACGGCGCGGACGTGATCTACGGCGGCGACGGCGACGACTACATCGACGGCGGCGGCTACTATGCGAGCGCGAGCGGCGACGGGGCGGACACGCTTCACGGCGAAAACGGCGACGACTACCTGTTCGGCTTTTCCGGCAACGACCGGCTCTATGGCGGCGCCGGCAGCGACCTGCTGGACGGCGGCACCGGCAACGACCTCTACGACGGCGGCGCGGGCGCGGATGTCTACCGCTGCGCCAACGGCGGCAACGATACCTACATCTTCGGCGCGGGCGATAAATTCGAGCGGGAATATGCCGACGACGGCGTCGATCTCGTCCTCGCCTCCGTCTCGCACAGGCTCGGCAGCTTCCACGAGAACCTGACGCTGACGGGCACGGCCGGCCTCGGCGGCACCGGCAACGACCTCGCCAACAAGATCATCGGCAATGCCGGCAAGAACGTCCTCAAGGGCGGTGCGGGCAACGACAGGCTGTACGGCGGCGCGGGCGCGGACCTTCTGGACGGGGGCAACGGAGCCGACCAGCTGGGCGGCGGGACCGGCGACGACAGGCTCTACGGAGGGTCCGGCAATGACAAGCTCTATGGCGGGGCCTCCGCCGACAGGCTCTACGGCGGAGCCGGAAAGGATCTGCTGGACGGCGGCACGGGCACCGACCGGCTCGAAGGCGGCAGCAGCAACGACACCTACATCGTCGACAGCAGAAGCGACAAGGTCGTCGAGATCCATGGCCAGGGCATCGATCTCGTCAGGGCCTCGGTGAGCCACACGCTTTCCAGCCAGGTCGAGAACCTGACGCTGACGGGCAAGGCGGGGATCAACGGCACCGGCAACGGGCTTGCCAACGCGATCACCGGCAATGCCGGCAGGAACACGCTTTCCGGCGGCAAGGGCGACGACACGCTGAAGGGCGGGGCAGGCGCCGACAAGCTTACCGGCGGCCTTGGTGCCGACAAGCTCCAGGGCGGCTCCGGCGCGGACAGCTTCGTGTTCAAGTCGGTCAAGGAGACGGCGCTGTCCAAGTCCGGCCGCGACACGATCTTCGACTTCAACGGCAAGCAGGGCGACCGGATCGACCTGCGGGCGATCGACGCGGACGCGAGGACGAAGGCGAATGATGGCTTCGACTTCATCGGGACGGCGGAGTTCTCCAAGACCGCGGGCGAGCTTCGCTACGAGAAGAAGGCGTCGGACAGCTACATCTACGGCGACGTGAACGGCGACGGCAAGGCAGACCTCGCCATTCATCTCGACGACGCCCTCACCTTCACCGAGGGGTATTTCCTGCTGTAGGCGGGGCCGTCATAGCGATCCCCGCCACGCCTTGCGTTGCGGTGCCGGCGACCGGAAAGGGCATGCGCAATGCCTTGACCGGCCCGCGCGCCGCTGCAAAACGGGCCGGGACGAGAATAAACGGCGGGGACCGGCCGTATCGCTCGGAAGAACGCCGGCGCGAGGGACACCATGAGCTTCACCGAAACCACCACGATCTCCTGGTTCGCCCGGTTGAAGGGGGCGCTCGTCAAGATCGTCGTCGGGCTCCTGCTGCTCGTCGCCTGCGTCTGGCTGCTCTTCTGGAACGAAGGGCGGTCCGTGAAAACCTACAGGGCGCTCGTGGAGGGGGCGGGCCTCGTGGTCCCGGTCGACAACGGCTCCGTCGATCCGGCGAACGAGGGTCGGCTCGTGCATGTCACGGGCGCCGTGAAGCCGGTCGGCGTGCCGGGGGATCCGGTCTTCGGCGTCACGGCGGAGGGCGCGGCCGGGCTCGACCGCATCGTCGAGATGTACCAGTGGGTGGAGCGCTCGAAATCGGAGACGCGCAAGCAGCTCGGCGGCAGCGAGGAGACCGTGACCATCTATTCCTACCACAAGGAGTGGACGCGGAGCGACGTGAGCTCCGACAGCTTCCGCCAGTCCGGCCATGACAATCCGAAGAAGCCGGTGGACGACGATGCCTTCCCGGTCGAAAGCGCGCGGATCGGCGCCTTCAGCGTCGACGGGCGCGCGGTCGCGCGCCTCGGCGAGGAGCGGCCCGTCGCGCTCACCGCCGCCGACGCGCGCCGCATGGGCGAGGCGCTGCCGCTCGGCAAGCCCGTCTCCATCGTCGGCGGCCAGGCGGTCTTCTCCTTCGATCCGCAGGACCCCGAGGTGGGCGACATCCGCATCCGCTTCGAGCGGTCCGATATCGCCGAGGCGAGCTTCGTCGGCGCGCAGCGCGGGACGGCGCTGACCCCCTACAGGACGACGAACGGGCGCGAGCTCTTCCTGAGCGGCGCCGGCCTCGTCGATGCGGCCGCCATGTTCGACACGGCGCAGAGCGAGAACACGGTCATCACCTGGCTGGTGCGCGCCGGCGGGCTCGTCGGCCTCTTCGTCGGCTTCGCCTTCGTCTTCTCGATCCTCGGTGTCGTCGCCGACGTCGTCCCCTTCGTCGGCTCGATCGTCCGCTTCGGCACGAGCGCGGTCGCGCTGATCCTCACCCTGCTCGTCGGGCCGCTGGTCATCGCCGTCGCCTGGGTCGCCTATCGTCCGCTGCTCGCACTTACGATCCTCGTCATCGGCGTCGCGCTGGCGGCCGGCATCGTCTATATGCGGCGGGGCAAGGCCGCGCCGGCACTGGCGCGGGCATGAATGACCAGACGGACGGACCGTGATCTACTACGCCTCGAAAATCTTCTGGCTCCTCGCGCAGCCGCTATCGCTCGCCTTCCTGCTTCTCGTCGCGGGCCTGCTTGCCGGCCTCCTGCGCTGGCGCCGCATCCGCACCGGCGCCGTCGCGCTCGCCGCGATCCTCCTTTTCGTGACGCTCTTCACCTCGGCCGGTTCGGTGCTGCTGCAGACGCTGGAGGACCGTTTCCCCCGCGCCGTGCCGCCGGCGGGCGGGCCCGGCTGCATCGTCATGCTCGGCGGGGGCGTGGAGGCGGAGGTGATCTCCGCGCGCGGCGGCTTCGAGATGAACCAGGCGGGCGACCGCTTCGTCGAGACGCTGCGGCTGGCGCGGGATTTCCCGGAGGCACGCATCCTCATTTCCGGCGGCGACGGCTCCTTCAGCGGCCGCTACGAAGGAGACGCGGCCGTCGCGTCGCGCTTCTTCGACACCTTCGGCATCGCGCCGGAGCGGCTGATCCGCGAGACCCAGTCGCGCACGACCTTTGAGAACGTCGCCTACACGAAGACGCTGCTTACCGAGAACGGCCTTGCCGACTGCCTGCTCGTCACCTCGGCCTTCCACATGCCGCGCGCGGTCGGGCTGTTCCGCAAGGCCGGGCTGGAGGTACTGCCCTGGCCGACGGACTACCGCACGACGGGCGAGGCGCGCCTCGCGCTCGATTTCACGCAGCCGTCGACCAACAGCCAGCTCATGACGACGGCGCTGCGCGAATGGACCGGCCTGCTCGTCTACTATCTTGCGGGGCGCACGCATGCGCTCTTCCCGCAATAGCGGCTATTTCTTGGAGATCGTCTCGAAGCGGGCGCCGCGCACGCGGATGGTCATGATGCAATAATCGCTGTCGTCGCGACCGCAGCTTGCGGCATTCGCCTTCAGCTCCAGCACCATGTTGCCATAGCGCTTCTTCAGCTCGTAGCCGTAGAGATCGGCATTGGCGGCGAGGAAATAGCCGCCTTCGGCGACGCGGATGTAGAAATTGTGCGGGCAGCCGACATTGCCGCAGAGCCCGCCGGGAATGCCGTCGCAATTGACGGCGCCGAGATTGGTGACGAGGTCCGGCAGGCCGTCATTGTTGAAATCGACGGTGTCGGCGAAGTCCTGGCCGTAGATCGGCGTCTTGCAGCGTCTGGCGACTTCGGCCTGCTCGTGGGCGAGCGCGTCCGGCACGATCTCGGCGGCCCGGACGGACAACGGGGCAACGAGGATCATTGCGGCGAGCGTCGCGAGGATTCTGATGCGGACGGCCATCTCACAACCTTTCCATGGCGGGCGATTCGGTCATTATGCGGCGAGCGGCCGATTCCGGCCGGGGCCATGCGGGCCTATTTACACCGGGCAGGCTGTCGCGAAGCTGTGCCCGCGGAGGGGAAACGACCGTGCCGATCCTGGAACTCACCGACTATGCCGGCGTCGCGGTCTTCGCGGCCACGGGCGCGCTCGCAGCCTCCCGCAAGGAGCTCGACATCATCGGCTTCCTGTTCCTCGCCGCCGCCACCGGCATCGGCGGCGGCACGTTCCGCGACGTCGTGCTGGGCGCGACGCCCGTCTTCTGGGTGGTCAACCCGACCTATCTCGTCGTCTGCGTCGCCGTGGCGCTCGTCGTCTTCTTCACCGCGCACCGGGTGGAATCGCGCTACCGGCTGCTGCTCTGGCTCGATGCGCTGGGGCTTTCGGCCTATTGCGTGATGGGTGCGGCCAAGGGGTTCGCGGCGACCGGCTCGCCCGCCGTCGCGGTGACGACCGGCGTGCTGACGGCGAGTTTCGGCGGCATCCTGCGCGACCTGCTCGCCAACGAGCCGTCCGTGCTGCTCCGGCGCGAGGTCTACGTGACGGCGGCGCTTGCGGGCGCCTCGGCCTTCACGACCGCCACGGTCGCCGGCCTTCCTCTCTGGGCGGCCTCGTCGATCGGCATGGGGACGGCGTTCGTCGTGCGCGGCGGGGCCCTGCGCTTCGGCTGGAGCATTCCGGTCTACAGGCCGCGGCCGGGGCGGCATCCGGACGATGTGATGTGATCAGGTGCGGGTGCGCGGGCGCAGCCGGATGATCACGTCGACATGGGCGATCTCCATGCCTTCCGGCGGCTCCGGCAGGTTGCCGATCGTCAGGTTGCTGATCGGGATGTCGAGAACCTGGTTCTCGCCCTCGATGAAGAAATGGTGATGGTCCGAGACGTTGGTGTCGAAGTAGGTCTTGGAGCTTTCGACCGCGAGGACGCGGATGAGGCCCGCCTCGGTGAACTGATGCAGCGTGTTGTAGACGGTGGCAAGCGACACCGGAACCCCGGCGGTCACGGCCTCCTCATGCAGTTCCTCCACCGTCAGGTGGCGGTCGCCCTTGGCGAAAAGCAGATCGGCCAGCGCCACGCGCTGGCGGGTCGGGCGCAAGCCGAAATGGCGCAGACGCTCTTCGATGGGCAGCTCATATGCATGCGTCATGGGCGACGGGTCCGCTCGTATGGGGCCTTGAACGACAATCCTGAAATTTTCATATAACTTTTGCGCGGACCGGATTCAATAGGATTGCCGCGCTGCAAAACCGTGCAACCTGCGGAAAACCGGCGCGTTTCCCCTCTCCCGGCCACTTTGCGCTGGCTGTCGGCCCCCGCATCATGTATGCGGCTTTCGAAATTCACGTCTCGCCCGGGCCGGGCAAGGCAGGACGAAAGTGGACGGCGCGGGTGCTTCAAATCGCGCCGATCCTCCTCTAAAGCTAAAGTCATGACGACAAGACAGACCGGGGATGAGACACCGAGATGACGACCAGGCAATCCAGCTTCAATTATGAGGAAATCCTGCGCTGCGGACGCGGCGAGCTGTTCGGCCCCGGCAATGCGCAGCTTCCTCTCCCGCCGATGCTGATGGTCCATCGCATCACCGACATCTCCGAGACGGGCGGCGCCTTCGACAAGGGCTATGTCCGCGCCGAATACGACGTGCGCCCCGACGACTGGTACTTCCCCTGTCACTTCGCCGGCAACCCGATCATGCCCGGCTGCCTCGGCCTCGATGGGATGTGGCAGCTCACCGGCTTCTTCCTCGGCTGGCTCGGCGAGGAAGGCCGCGGCATGGCGCTCTCCACCGGCGAGGTGAAGTTCAAGGGCATGGTGCGCCCGGAGACGAAGCTCCTCGAATACGGCATCGACTTCAAGCGCGTCATGCGCGGCCGCCTCGTGCTCGGCACGGCCGACGGCTGGCTGAAGGCCGACGGCGAGACCATATACCAGGCGAGCGACCTGCGCGTCGGCCTGTCGAAGGCCTGAACGGCGGCTTGAGCCCGCCCGCAGGAAGACGGACGTTCCAGAAAAAAGGTCAGGAAAATGAGACGGGTTGTTGTCACGGGTCTGGGGATCGTATCCTCCATCGGGAACAATGCGGACGAGGTGACGGCGTCGCTCCACGACGCGCGCTCCGGCATCAGCTTCTCCCAGGACTTCGCCGATCACGGCTTCCGCTGCCAGGTCTGGGGCTCGCCCGACATCGACACGACCGACCTCGTCGACCGCCGCGCCGCCCGCTTCCTCTCCCAGGGCGGGGCCTGGAACCACGTCGCCATGAAGCAGGCGATCGCTGATTCCGGCCTGGAGGAAGCCGACTACGCAGCCAATCCGCGCGTTGGCATCATCATGGGCTCCGGCGGCCCCTCCACCCGCACGCTGATCGAGGCGGCGGAGATCACGCTCAAGAACAATTCGCCCAAGCGCATCGGTCCCTTCGCCGTGCCGAAGGCGATGTCGTCGACGGCGTCGGCGACGCTCGCCACCTGGTTCAAGATCCACGGCGTCAACTATTCGATCTCGTCGGCCTGCTCCACCTCGGCGCACTGCATCGGCAACGCCGCCGAGATGATCCAGTGGGGCAAGCAGGACCTGATGTTCGCCGGCGGCCACGAGGACCTCGACTGGACCATGTCGAACCTCTTCGACGCCATGGGCGCCATGACCTCCAAGCACAACGACACGCCGGCCACCGCGTCCCGCGCCTATGACGTGACGCGCGACGGCTTCGCCATCGCCGGCGGCGCGGGCGTGCTGGTGCTGGAGGAGCTGGAACGCGCCAGGGCGCGCGGCGCCAAGATCTATGCCGAGCTCGTCGGCTACGGCGCGACGTCCGACGGCTACGACATGGTCGCCCCCTCCGGCGAGGGCGCGGTGCGCTGCATGCGCCAGGCGCTCTCCACCGTGAAGGGCGAGATCGACTACATCAACACGCACGGCACCTCGACGCCGGTCGGCGATTCGAAGGAGATCGGCGCGATCCGCGAGGTCTTCGGCGACAGGATCCCGCACATCCAGTCGACCAAGTCGCTCACCGGCCATTCGCTGGGAGCCGCCGGCGTGCAGGAATCGATCTACGGCCTCCTGATGATGCAGGCGGGCTTCATCGGCGAGAGCGCGCACATCACCGAGCTCGATCCGGAATTCGAGGGCGTTCCGATCGTGCGCAAGCGCATCGACAACGCCAGGATCGACACGGTCCTTTCCAACTCCTTCGGCTTCGGCGGCACCAACGCCACGCTGGTCTTCCAGCGCTACAACGGGTGATAGCATGACCGGCATCATGAACGGTAAGCGCGGCCTTATCATGGGGGTCGCGAACAATCATTCCATCGCCTGGGGGATCGCCCAGAAGCTCGCGGGCCAGGGCGCCGAGCTCGCCTTCACCTACCAGGGCGAGGCGCTCGGCAAGCGCGTGAAGCCGCTCGCCGCCGAGCTCGGCTCCGACTTCATCCTGCCCTGCGACGTGGAGGACATCGCCTCCGTCGACGCGACGATCGCCGCGCTCAAGGACCGGTGGGGCAAGCTCGACTTCGTCGTGCACGCCATCGGCTTTTCCGACAAGAACGAGCTGAAGGGCCTCTACGCCGACACCACGCGCGAGAATTTCTCCCGCACGATGGTGATCTCCTGCTTCTCCTTCACGGAGATCGCAAGGCGCGCGGCCGACCTGATGGAGGAAGGCGGCACGATGCTGACGCTCACCTATGGCGGCTCGGTGCGCATCATGCCGAACTACAACGTGATGGGCGTCGCCAAGGCGGCGCTGGAGGCCTCGGTGCGCTATCTCGCCGGCGACTACGGCCCGCGCGGCATCCGCATCAACGCGATCTCGGCCGGCCCGATCCGCACGCTCGCGGGCGCGGGCATCTCCGACGCGCGCGCCATGCTCTCCTGGCAGCAGAAGAACGCGCCGCTGCGCCGCACCGTCACCATCGAGGACGTCGGCAATTCGGCGGTCTACCTGCTCTCCGACCTGTCGAGCGGCGTCACCGGCGAAATCCACTACGTCGACGCCGGCTACAACATCACATCCATGCCGACCCTGGAGCGCTTGCGCTCGGCCGACAGCGAATAAGGAACGGGGCGAGATTGCCCCTCGCCTGCCTGCCGGCGTCCTCTCCCCGCAAGCGGGGCGAGGAATTTATGCCGTTCCGTTTTCCCTTCTCCCGCTTGCGGGGAGAAGTCCCGGCAGGGGGATGAGGGCAGGTCGCAAATTCTACAACAACGCCAGCACGACGAGCAGCAGCACCGCCCCGGCCGCGACGGTGACGAGCAGGGCGCGCACGCGGGCGTTCATTTCCAGCGGTTTTCCGTCGGCACGTTTGCGCAGGAAGGCAATCGGCACCTCGGAGGTGGGCGTATGGCCCTCCCCTTCCTTGACTTCCTTCGCGATCACCTCCGCCACGTCTTCCGTCAGCGGCGGTCTTGCGGGTCCAAAAGCCATGGCTGGTCTCCTGAACGGGAACGGTCCGCGGATGATGGGCCCGTTTCCGCGAAATGGCAACCGCGCCGGGAGGCGAAGAATGTCGCAGCCGAAGCTCAGCGCCGGCCCCAGAGCACCTTGAAGCGCGCGTTGCGGCAGACCTCGCCGCTCTCCTTGAAGGCCTCCTTGAGCACCGGCTCGTAGGGCAGGCCGCGATTGGCGACCATCAGCAGCCGGCCGCCGACCTTGAGTGCCTTGGCCGCCGCACGGATCATCGCCGCGCCGAGGCCATGGTCGGCCGCGTGCCCCTCGTGGAAGGGCGGGTTCATGACGATGAGGTCGTAATGGTCGCGCGGCGTCTCGCTTGCGAGATCCATCCAGTAGTAGCGGGCGGGAACGTTCGGGCAGTTCTCCGCCATGTTCTCCCTGGCCGCCTCCAGCGCCTCGTAATGGGCCTCGAACAGGTCGACGCCCTTGGCCTCGGGCGCGCGGCCGCCGAGCATGACGGAGAGATAGCCCCAGCCGGCGCCGAAATCGGCGGCGTGGCCGCGGAAGTCCTCGGGGATACGGGTGGCGAGCAGCTCCGAGCCCTCGTCGATCCGGTCGTGCGAGAACATGCCCGGGGCGGCGGTGAAGCGGCCGGCGACGCGCACGGGCTTCGCCGCCAGCTTCGCGATCGCCGCCGAGGCATCCTCCGGCCGGGCGAACCAGACGGCGAGGCCATGGTATTTCGGCATGGAGTCGCCGGAAAGGCCGAGCTGGTCGAGGCGCTTCCTCAGCGACTGGACGCCGTCCTCCTTGCCGCCGGCGATCACGATCAGCCCGCCCGTGCGCACGCGCCTGAGCGCCTCGGCGATGCGGTTCTCGTTCTCGCCCTTGTGCTTGTTGAGGAGCACCAGCGCGCCGTCGTAATCCTCGCCGCCGGCGACCGGCTGCGCAGGCACGCGGGCCGCCTCCAGCGCGCGGTAGAGCGGGCGCAGAGGCTGCACGGCGTCGATTGCCGCGGCAAAGCCCTCCGGCGGGCGGTGGCCGGCCTCGGCGCCGAGGAAGAGATAGCGTTCGCCCGCGCCGGGCAGCGCCAGCGTGCCGGTCGCGAAGGGGTGGAACAGGGTTTTCAGGGCGTCGCGCGTCATGGTCGGATCCGGAAGGCGTTTCAAAGGAAAGGGGCGCGGAACATGCCGCTCCGCGCCCCTTCTATCCCGTCAGGCAAGGCTTATTCGGCGGCTTCGCCGTCGTTGCTCTTCTTCTCGGCGACGATCTCCTTGCCGGTCGCCTGGTCGACGACCTTCATGGAGAGGCGGACCTTGCCGCGCTCGTCGAAGCCCATCAGCTTCACCCAGACCTTGTCGCCTTCCTTGACGACGTCCGAGGTCTTGGCGACGCGCTCCTGGGCGAGCTGCGAGATGTGCACGAGGCCGTCGCGCGGGCCGAAGAAGTTGACGAAGGCGCCGAAATCGGCGGTCTTGACGACCGTCCCCTCGTAGATCTGGCCGACTTCCGGCTCCGCGACGATGGAGTGGATCCACTTGCGGGCGGCTTCGATCTCCTTCGCCGACGAGGAGGCGATCTTGATCGTGCCGTCGTCCTCGATGTTGATCTTGGCGCCGGTCTTTTCGACGATCTCGCGGATGACCTTGCCGCCCGTGCCGATGACTTCGCGGATCTTGTCGACCGGGATGTTCATGACCTCGATGCGGGGGGCGAACTCGCCGAGCTCGGAGCGGCCTTCGGTGATGGCCTTGGCCATCTCGGCGAGGATGTGCAGGCGGCCGCCCTTGGCCTGGTTCAGCGCGACCTTCATGATCTCCTCGGTGATGCCGTCGATCTTGATGTCCATCTGCAGCGAGGTGATGCCGGCTTCCGTGCCCGCGACCTTGAAGTCCATGTCGCCGAGGTGGTCCTCGTCACCGAGGATGTCGGAGAGGACGGCGAAGCGGTCGTCTTCCTTGATCAGGCCCATGGCGATGCCGGCGACCGGCTTGGCCAGCGGAACGCCGGCGTCCATGAGGGCGAGCGAGGTGCCGCAGACGGTCGCCATCGAGGACGAGCCGTTCGACTCGGTGATCTCGGAGACGACGCGCAGCGTGTAGGGGAACTGCTCGGCGGAGGGCAGCATCGGGCGGATGGCGCGCCAGGCAAGCTTGCCGTGGCCGATCTCGCGGCGGCCCGGGGAGCCCATGCGGCCGGTCTCGCCGACCGAATAGGGCGGGAAGTTGTAGTGGAGCATGAAGCGCTCCTTGTACATGCCGGTCAGGCTGTCGACATACTGCTCGTCCTCGCCGGTGCCGAGGGTCGCGACGACGATCGCCTGCGTCTCGCCGCGGGTGAAGAGGGCCGAGCCGTGCGTGCGCGGCAGCAGGCCGACCTCGGCGACGATCGGGCGGACCGTCTCCAGGTCGCGGCCGTCGATGCGGCTCTTGGTGTCGAGGATGTTCCAGCGGACGATCTTGGCCTGCAGGTGCTTGAAGACCGAGGCGATCTCTTCGGCGCTGTATTTCAGCTCGACGGCGCCTTCCGGCAGGAAGTGCGCCTTGACCTTGGCCTTGACGGCGTCGACGGCGGCGTAGCGGTCGGCTTTCTGGGTGATCTTGTAGGCGTCGCGCAGCTCGGCTTCGGCAAGGCCGAGCATCTCGGCCTCGAGCGCGGAATAGTCTTCCGGATCGAACTCGCGCGGCTCCTTGGCGGCGACTTCGGCGAGCTTGATGATCGCGTCGATGACCGGCTGGAAGCCCTTCTGGCCGAAGACGACGGCGCCGAGCATCACGTCTTCCGGCAGTTCCTTGGCTTCCGACTCGACCATCAGCACGGCTTCCTGCGTGCCGGCGACGATGAGGTCGAGGCTCGACTCGTCCATCTCGTCGAGATGCGGGTTTAGGACGTATTCACCGTTGATGTAGCCGACGCGCGCGCCGCCGATCGGGCCCATGAAGGGGATGCCCGACAGCGTCAGCGCAGCGGAGGCGGCGACCATCGACAGCACGTCGGGATTGTTCTCCAGGTCGTGCTGGACGACGGTGACGATGACCTGGGTGTCGTTCTTGTAGCCTTCCGGGAAGAGCGGGCGGATCGGACGGTCGATCAGGCGGGAGACGAGCGTCTCGTTCTCGGAGGGACGGCCTTCGCGCTTGAAGTAGCCGCCGGGGATCTTGCCGGCCGCGTAGGTCTTTTCCTGGTAGTTGACGGTGAGCGGGAAGAAATCCTGGCCCGGCTTCGGAGCCTTGGCCGAAACGACGGTGGCGAGAACGACCGTCTCACCGTAGGTGGCGAGCACGGCGCCGTCGGCCTGACGGGCGACCTTGCCGGTTTCCAGCTTGAGCGGGCGGCCGGCCCATTCGATTTCGACCGTATGGGTATCGAACATGTCTTGTCCTTCTTGGCGGATCGGCGCGCCGCCGCCTCGGAAAGGCGCGGGCGGCTCGTCCGCATTCGTGACGTATCATGGGCAAGACAACGGGAGGCTTCTTCGTAAGACTGGCGGCCCGAGCCGCCGGAAGCATCCTGCAATCCTGCCCCATGACAGGTCATCGGTTGGCTCCGCAGGACCGGCCCATCCGGCCTGCTGGAAAGTCCGTCTCGCACGGGAACCCGTGCGGAACGACCGGCGGAAGCGAGTTCCGCAAAGAAAGCCGGCGGGCGCCGGGAAGCGCCCGCCGGAAGCGGTTTAGCGGCGAATGCCCAGAGCTGCGATCAGCTTCGTGTAACGGGCTTCGTCCTTCTTCTTGAGGTAGTCAAGAAGCGAGCGGCGGCTGGAAACCAGGGTCAGAAGGCCACGACGGGAGTGGTTGTCCTTCTTGTGGTCCTTGAAATGGCCGGTCAGGTTGTTGATACGCTCGGTCAGGATCGCGACCTGGACTTCCGGAGAGCCGGTGTCGCCTTCCTTCGTGGCGTATTCCTTGATCAGAGCGGCCTTGCGCTCAGCAGTGATCGACATCGTATGTCCTTTCATGAATGGAGAACGGGTCGCCAAAAGCCGGGATGTCGTCCAGCGATGGCCGTGAAGGCAAGCGGCATATGCCCGCATTGCTGGCGGTGCCTATAAACCAATCGGCTGCGAAAGGAAAGAGCCTATCGCTGCCCCGCCGGCGGGATGGGCGCGGCCTCGCGCGTCCCCTCGCCCGCGTCGCAGACGACATAGGCGGCGAAGACCCAGCCAAGCCGCTCGCCGTCGCGCGAGACGAAGAGCCAGCGCTTCGTGCCGACCGTCGTCTCGTCCAGCGGATCGACCCGGGCACCGTTCGGCAGCGTGCCGGCGATCGCGCCGTTCGGGGCGGTGCGCACGTTGAGCGGCGTGCCGGTCGGATCGTCGACGAGGCACCGGCCGCCCTGCGCCGCCGCATCCCCCGCCCCGGCGAGGAGAAGGAGGCTGCCGGCAAGCGCGGGCAGGCGGGACGGAAGGCTGCTCGTCACGTCGTCTCCCTTTCCGGCGTGCCGCCGTCGCGCAGGCGCGCAAGCGGGATCGCCACCCGCCATTCGATGCCGTCCTCGTGCACGATGCGCTCCAGCCGCGCGCCGAGCGCCATGCCGAGCATGCGCTCGAGCACGATGGTGCCGAAGCCCTTCTGGCTGTCGGCCAGCGCCTCCCGGTCGATCGTCGCCCGGCTCTCGCGCCAGACGAGCTCCAGGTCCGTGGGCGTCGTCGTCCAGTTGAGCGAGACGATGCCGGTGTCGTTGGCGAGCGCGCCGTATTTCGTGGCGTTGGTGGAGAGCTCGTGCAGCGCCATGCCGAGCGTCTGCGAGGCCTGCGGGTCGAGCAGCACCACGGGGCCGGAGATGCGCACGCGCGCGGGATCGTCCGGCGTGAAGGGCTTCAGCTGGTTGCGGGCGAGCTCGGCGAGGTTCACGCCCTGCGTGGCATTGGCGATCATCAGGTCGGTCGAGCGGGCAAGCCCCGCCACGCGCTTGCGGAAGGCGTCGGCGAAATCCGCCGCGTTCCCGGCACCGGCGGAGGACTGGTTCAGCATCGCCTGGATGACGGTGAGCTGGTTCTTCGAACGGTGCGCCACCTCGCGCATCAGGAAGCGCACCTCGTTTTCGGACTTCACCCGCGCGTCGGCGGCCTCCGACAGGGCGGCCGACACGGTTTCCAGCTCCGAGATGACGTAGCGGCGGCGCGGAACGCGCTCGCCCTGCCCGAGCCTGCGGGCATCGAGCGCCAGCAGGCGAACGTCGCGCGAGAGCACGCGGGCGATGCCGAAGGTGCCGACCGCGGCGGCGGCGGCGAAGATCGCCCCGCCGATCGTCAGCCAGAGGAAGGAGGAGACGGCCGGCGCCTGCACGTCCGACGCCTTGGCCCAGGCGATCATGCGCCAGCCGGCGAGCGCCGAGAACTCGGTGACGATCTGGTAGTTGGTCCCCCTGTGCCGCGTGGTGCTGACGCCGATGCGCAGCGGCGGCACCACCTTGAGGAAGAACGGCTTGCCCGTCTCCTGCTTGGCGTCCGTCGAGACGACGACGGTGCCCGCCGAATCCAGCACGGCGGCGTTCCAGCCCGGCGAAAGGATGTCGGGGTTCGCCGCCCGGCGGAGCGTCTCTGCATTCTTCGTCAGCGTGAGGAGGACGCGCCTGCCGTTGTCGGTGACGATCGGCTGGTAGACGTTGAACGCCCAGCGTTCCTCCGTCGGATCGAAGAAGAGGTCGGAAACGGCGGGCTGGTCGCGGTCGAGCGCGCGGCGGGCGGATGCCGGGTCGGGCGCGGCCTGCAGCGGCGTGCCATAGGGCACGTGCGTGTCGAGAAGCGGGTTGAGGTCCGTGTCCAGCACGACAAAGCGCACGCCGCTGCCTTCCAGCGCCTTGCCGGCCTGCGCATGCATCGCCGCATAGTCGCCGGTCTCCAGGCCGCTTGCGGTCGACAGCACCGACAGCGTCGAGAACATGCTGGAAATCTCGCGCTCGACGGCGCGGTTCACCGCGCCCGTCGAGGTGCGCAGCAGCGATTCGAAGATCCGCTCCTGCGCCTCGTTGGTCCTGTCGAGCACGAGGATCGAGAACAGGAAGGCGGGGATGATGGCGACGAGGATGAGGCAGACAAGATAGAAAGCGACCGGCTGGCGCACCAGCCGGTTCGATTGCCGGTCCGCATCCGTATCCGCTTCCCCTGCGGAGACCGTTCGGTCGGTCGGCACGCTCGTCAAAAATCGGCCCTTTCCACCAGCGCCCGTCACGGGGCGACCCTCGCGGGACCATAAAGCCCGCCGCTTGTGGTGAAATCAAGTCCGGGGCGATTGGTTCCGGGGCGATGTCAGCCGGCGAAGACGCGCTTGGGGCGGAACTCGCCGCCGCCGATCTCGCCGATCGCCACGAGCTTGCCGCGCGCGGTCGCATAGGCCTCGTCGGCGGAGACGGGCGCGTCGCGGCCGCGCAGCAGGATCGGGTTGCCCATGCGCAGCCGGTGCGCCTGGTCGTCGGTAACGACGATCTGCGGCAGGTCGGAGAGCGCCTCGCCGGTCTCGATCAGGAAGGCGTCGAGTGCTGCCAGCCGTTCGGCCTCGTCCTCGATCGCCTCCAGCGCCGTCAGCTCGGCGAGCGGCACCATGTCCTCCTCGCCGAACGGCGCGACGAAGGTGCGGCGCAGCGCGGAGATATGGCCGTAGCAGCCGAGCTCGCGGCCGAAGTCGCGGGCGAGCGCGCGCACATAGGTGCCTTTGCCGCATTCGACCTCGAACGCGGCGGTGTTCTCGTCCGGACAGCCGATCAGCGTCAGGCGGTGGATCTCCACCTCGCGGGAGGGGATCTCGACCGTCTCGCCGTCGCGCGCGAGATCATAGGCCCGTTCGCCGTCGATCTTGATCGCGGAGAACTGCGGCGGGACCTGGCGGATGACGCCGGTATAGCGGCCGAGGATGGCGCGGATCGCCTCCTGCGCGGGACGCGCGTCGGACGACTTCGTCATCTCGCCCTCGAGGTCGTCGGTCGTGCGCTCCTCGCCCCAGGTCACGGTGAACTCGTAGATCTTGCGGCCGTCCATGACGTAGGGAACGGTCTTGGTGGCGTCGCCGAGCGCGATCGGCAGCATGCCGGAGGCGAGCGGGTCGAGCGTGCCGGCATGGCCCGCCTTCTGCGCCTTGTAGAGCCACTTGATCTTCGAGACCGCCTCGGTCGAGCCGAAGTCGAACGGCTTGTCGAGGATCAGCCAGCCGGAAACCGGCCGGCCCTTGGGTTTGCGGGGTCTGGACATGGATTACCTGGTCTATTGCTCGTCGCCGTCTTCGGCGTGGAGATCGCGCGCCACGTCGGGCGAGCGCAGGAGCTCGTCGATCTTCTTGTAGTTGTCGAAGCTCGTGTCGTCGCGGAAGCGGACGTCGGGCATGTATTTCATCTGGCGAAGCTGCGGGCCGAGGCGGCCGCGGATATATTTCGCATGGCGGTTCAGCGCCTCGATCACGCTCTCGTGGTCGGCGACGCCGAGCGGCGTCACGAAGGCGGTGGCGTGGCGCAGGTCCGGCGACATGCGCACCTCGGAAATGGCGATCACCGTCTTCTCGATCAGCGGATCGCGCACCTCGCCGCGCTGCAGGACCTGGGTGATCGCCGCGCGCACCTGCTCGCCCACGCGCAGCATGCGTTGCGAGGGTGCGGAGGATGTGGCTCTGCTCATGGTCGTCACCTTCTAGACCGTTTTCCGCAATTCCGAACGCAAAACCGCTGCGCACTTTTTCTGGAATTGCTCTGAAAAAAACGCGAGCGCCGAATGGGTCCGGCGCTCGCGCGATCAGGGTATCACCGGACGCTTACAGCGTACGCGTCACATGCTCCACGCGGAAGCATTCGATGATGTCGCCGGCGCGGATGTCCTCGTAGTTCTCGAAGGCCATGCCGCATTCCTGGCCGACCGGCACTTCCGAGACCTCGTCCTTGAAGCGCTTGAGCGTCTTGAGCTTGCCTTCGTGGATGACGACGTTGTCGCGAATGAGGCGGACGCCAGCGCCGCGCTCGACCTTGCCTTCCGTGACGCGGCAACCCGCGACCTTGCCGACCTTGGTGATGTTGAACACCTCCAGGATCTCGGCATTGCCGAGGAAGGTCTCGCGCCGTTCCGGCGAGAGCAGGCCGGACATCGCCGCCTTCACGTCATCCACCAGGTCGTAGATGATGTTGTAGTAGCGGATCTCGATGCCGGCGCGCTCGGCGGCCGAGCGGGCCTGCGCGTTGGCGCGGACGTTGAAGCCGATGATCGCGGCGTTGGAGGCCTCGGCGAGCGAGATGTCCGATTCCGTGATGGCGCCCGCGCCCGAATGGACGATGCGCACGCGCACCTCGTCGGTGCCGAGCTTTTCCAGGGCGCCGGAGATCGCCTCGATCGAACCCTGCACGTCGCCCTTCACGAGGAGCGGGAACTCCTTCATGCCGGAGGACTGGAGCTGGTTCATCATCTGCTCGAGCGAGCCGCGCGAACCGGCCTGGCGCGCCACCTGCTTCTCGCGGGCGAGGCGCTGGCGGTATTCGGAGATCTCGCGGGCGCGGCTCTCGTTCTCGACCACCGCGAACTTGTCGCCGGCGGCCGGCGTGCCGGAAAGACCGAGCACCTCGACCGGCATCGACGGGCCGGCTTCCTTGACGTGGTCGCCCTTGTCGTTGACGAGCGCGCGCACGCGGCCCCACTGGTCGCCGGCGACGATGATCTGGCCGGGCTTCAGCGTGCCGGTCTGCACCAGGACGGTGGCGACGGCGCCGCGGCCGCGGTCGAGCTGGGCCTCGACGACGACACCCTCGGCGGTCCGGTTCGGATTCGCCTTGAGGTCGAGGATCTCGGCCTGCAGCAGGATGGCTTCCAGGAGCTTGTCGAGGTTCGTGCCGTTCTTGGCCGAGACCTCCACGTCCAGCGTCTCGCCGCCCATGGATTCGACGAAGACCTCGTGCTGGAGGAGCTCGGTGCGGACCTTCTGCGGGTTGGCGGTCGGCTTGTCGATCTTGTTGATCGCCACGATGATCGGGACACCCGCCGCCTTGGCGTGGTTGATGGACTCGATCGTCTGCGGCATCACGCTGTCGTCGGCGGCGACCACGAGGATCGCGATGTCCGTCGCCTGCGCGCCGCGGGCGCGCATCGCCGTGAAGGCGGCGTGGCCGGGCGTGTCGATGAAGGTGATCTTGTGACCGTTCTGCTCGACCTGGTAGGCGCCGATGTGCTGGGTGATGCCGCCGGCTTCGCCCGCCACCACGTTGGCGTGGCGGATGGCGTCGAGCAGCGAGGTCTTGCCGTGGTCGACGTGGCCCATGATGGTGACGATCGGCGGACGCGACTCCAGGTCGGCCTCGTCGTCGGCGACGTTGAAGATGCCTTCCTCGACGTCGGACTCCGAGACGCGCTTGACCGTGTGGCCGAATTCGCCGGCGATGAGCTCGGCGAGGTCGGCGTCGATCAGGTCGCCCGGCTTCATCATCTGGCCTTCCTTCATCAGGAACTTGATGACATCGACGGCGCGCTCGGACATGCGCTGCGACAGTTCCTGGATGGTGATGGTCTCCGGCAGCACGACCTCGCGCGAGATCTTCTCGCGGGTCTCCTGCATCATGGAGCGCTTGAACTTCTCCTGGCGGCGGCGCATGGCCGACAGCGAACGGCCGCGCGTGGCGCCGTCCTCGTCGGTGGCGGCAGTCGTCAGCGTCAGCTTGCCCTGGCGGCGGCCGTCGTCGCCCTTCGGGCGGGCCGGCACCTTGGCGGGCTCCGGACGGGTGACCTTGCCGCGCGGGGCGGCGGCACCGGGACGGCGACGCTCTTCGTCCTCGTCCTCCTCGCGGCGGCCGCGCGGGGCGACGGTCGTCGCTGCGGCGGGGGCGGGCGCCGTCCCCGGACGGGCCGGCTGCGGACGGGCCTCCGCCGGACGCGCGACCGATACCTCGGCCGCGGTTTCGGCGGCCGGCTCAGCGGCCTCGCTCACGCGGCGCTCGGCCTCTTCCTTCTCGCGGCGCAGGCGTTCCTCTTCCTCGGCCTTGCGGCGGGCTTCCTCCTCGACCTTGCGGCGCGCCTCGTCCTCGGCGCGCTGCTTGGCCTCGGCGGCGTCGCGGATCTGCGCCTCGGCGAGCGCGCGGCGGCGCGCCTCGATCTCGTCCGGCGAAAGCTGGTTGAGGACGACGCCGACGCGCGGACGGGCCTGCTCGGGCTGCGGCTGCGGCGCCGGACGGCTCTGCTGCGGTTCGGGCGCGCGCTGGACCGGCGTGACCGGTGCGGAGGCCGGACGATCGTCCTCGGGACGATTGATGCGGCGCTTGCGCGTCTCGACCACGACAGCCTTCGTGCGGCCACGACCCATGTCCTGGCGCACCATGCCCTGCTGGACCCCGGAGGGCTTCAGGGTCAGGGTCTTCTTACCCCCTACGCTGATCGTCTTGTCGTCTTTGTTGTCGGTCATTCCGTTCCGTTCCTAAGATCAGGGCCGGAAACGCGTCAGACCCCGTCGTTCAATTGTGTTCGTCCAATGCGCTGTCGTCCGGCGCCCGGCCGGTGACCGCGTCATTGGTTCGGCAGGCCAGCGCCGCCATGTGCCCCTACCCGGCTTTCGCCCCGGTATTTTTCGAGCATGATTGCGCGCTTCACTACACCCTCACCCGCCTGCCCTGCAAGCGCCGCGGCATGGATAAAAGCATTCTGGCCCAAAAGCGTCTCCCATTCGCCTTCCGAGAAGAGGCGAAAGGAGGGTATTTCCATTCCGTCCTCGCGCGCGAAGCTCGCAGCCTTGCGCGCCTGGTCGATCTTTCTGACCCCGTCGTCCGCCGCATCCGTGGCATGGAAGACGGCGAGCGCGGCAAGACCGCGCACCGCCTGGTCGACCTTCGACGCCCCGGTGACGAACTGGCCTGCCTTGCGCGCCATGTTCACCATGCCGGCGAGATGGAGGGCTATCAGCCGCTCGACCTCGGCGCCGAGATCGGGCCGCGCCGTCACGCCCGCCTTCAGCGCGCGGGCGAAAAGCTTCTTCGCCACCGCCTTGTCGACGGTGGCGCGGTCGGCCTTCACCCAGCATCCGCGTCCGGGGAGCGTGCGCTTCAGGTCCGCCACGACGGTGCCGTCGGGACCGGCGACGAAGCGGATCAGGTCGTCCGCATCGCCGCTCTCGCGCGTCACGATGCACATGCGGTCGTTCACGCCGTCGTCCTTCCTGGCCATGGCCGGCGCCCGGTCAGGCGTCCTGCTCGGAGCCTTCGACGGCCTCATCCGCCTCCTGGGCGAGGTCCTCCTCGGTGATCCAGCCGGCGGCAAGGCGCGCCTGCACGATCATCGCCTCGGCCTCGGCGCGCGAGACCTCGAGCTTCGAGAACAGGCCCTCGAACTTCTTCGTCTCGCCGTCCTTGCGCTCCGTCCAGCCGACGAGGTCGTCGACGGCGCAGCCGGCGAAGTCCTCCATCGTCTTGATGCCGTCCTCGCCGAGCGCGACCAGCATCTGGCCCGTCATGCCGTCGATCTGGCGCAGGTCGTCGGAGACGCCGAGCTCCTTGCGCTTGGCGTCCATCTCGGCCTCGATGCGGTCGAGATATTCGCGGGCGCGGGTCTGGATCTCCTGCGCCGTGTCCTCGTCGAAGCCGTCGATCGAGGAGATCTCGTCGAGATCGACATAGGCGAGCTCCTCGACGGCGGCGAAGCCTTCCGAGGCGAGCACCTGGCCGACCATCTCGTCGACGTCGAGCGCGTCCATGAACAGCGCCGTGCGCTCGTTGAACTCCTTCTGGCGGCGCTCGGATTCTTCCGCTTCCGTCAGGATGTCGATGTCCCAGCCGGTGAGCTGCGAGGCGAGGCGGACGTTCTGGCCGCGGCGGCCGATGGCGAGCGAGAGCTGCTCGTCCGGCACCACCACCTCGATGCGCTCGGCATCTTCATCAAGGACGACCTTGGCGACTTCCGCCGGCTGCAGCGCGTTGACGATGAAGGAGGCCGGGTCCTGGCTCCACGGGATGATGTCGATCTTCTCGCCCTGCAGCTCGCCGACGACCGCCTGGACGCGGCTGCCGCGCATGCCGACGCAGGCGCCGACGGGGTCGATGGACGAGTCGTTCGAGATGACCGCGATCTTGGCGCGCGAGCCGGGATCGCGGGCGACCGACTTGATCTGGATGATGCCGTCGTAGATTTCCGGCACTTCCATGGTGAAGAGCTTGACCATGAACTGCGGATGGGTGCGCGACAGGAAGATCTGCGGGCCGCGCTGCTCGCGGCGCACGTCGTAGACATAGGCGCGCACGCGGTCGCCGTAGCGCAGGTTCTCGCGCGGGATCATCTCGTCGCGGCGGATGATGCCCTCGCCGCGGCCGAGGTCGACGATGACGTTGCCGTATTCGACGCGCTTGACCGTGCCGTTGACGATCTCGCCGATGCGGTCCTTGTATTCCTCGAACTGGCGATCGCGCTCGGCCTCGCGCACCTTCTGCACGATCACCTGCTTGGCCGACTGGGCGGCGATGCGGCCGAAGTCCATCGGCGGCAGCGGATCGGCGATGAAGTCGCCGATCTTGGCGTCCGGGTTGCGGTCGCGGGCGAGCTCCAGCGGGATCTGCGTCGAGTAGTCCTCGGCGTGCTCGACCACTTCCAGCAGGCGCTGGAGGCGGATCTCGCCGGTCTTGGAATTGATGTCGGCGCGGATGTTCGATTCCGTGCCGTAGCGCGAGCGGGCCGCCTTCTGGATGGCGTCGGCCATCGCGGCGAGCACGATCTCGCGGTCGATCACCTTTTCGCGGGCCACGGCATCCGCGATCTGCAGAAGTTCGAGCCGGTTAGCGCTGACTGCCATTGTCTGAAGTCTCCATGGTCAAGGCCGGGGCAAGGCCGCCGGCGCGGGGAGCGGCCTGCCGCTCCGGTTCTCCGTCCTCTCCGCTCCGCCCCTTCGGAGCGGAACGTACGCACGCAATTCTATTCGTCGCCTGCGCCGTTCTGGTTGGCGGCCTGGGCGGCCTTCGCCTTCTTGTCGGCGGTCAGCGCATCGCGGATCAGGTCGTCCGTCAGGATCAGCTTGGCTTCCGCAAGGGCCGCAAACGGGATGACGACCACCGGCTCCTCGCCATAGGCGGGCTGGTCCCGCTCGACGGTGAAGCCCTCGTCGGCGGCGGCCGCGATCTTGCCGCGGAAGCGCTTGCGCCCGTCGACCAGCACCGACGTCTCGACCTTCACCAGGTGGCCGAGCCAGCGCGAGAAATCCGACTTGCGCACCATCGGCCGGTCGATGCCGGGCGACGACACTTCCAGATGATACGCCTTGTCGATCGGGTCCTCAACGTCGAGCACCGGCGAGACCGCCATCGAGACCGTCTCGCAGTCCTCGACCGTCATGGTGCCGTCCGGCCGCTCGCACATGATCTGCAGCGTCGCACCGTTCTGCGCCGACAGCCGCACGCGCACCAGCCGGTAGCCGATCTGCTCGATCGTCGGCTCGATGATCTCGGCGACGCGGCGGTCGAGGCCGGTCTCGACGATCAGCCGCGGCTCGCTGCCGGCGCGTTCTGTCTCAGGCGTGTCAGGCACGGCGGGCCTCCCGAAGTGATCTTCCATCATGCGCTCGATCGGACCAATAAAAAAGAGCGGGTCCTTGCGGGCCCACTCTTCATCTGACGATCAAGAATTTGAGCCCCATATAGCCCCATCCGCCGGCGAATGCAAGGTCGGGAATTACGCGGCCGCGGCGCTTGCCGGCGCAGCGGCAGAGGCTACATTACCCCTTGAATCTCCACCCGCAATTACGGGAAACCACGTGCCGGACCGGACCTCCACCCTCGCTCCCCTGAGAAACGAAACCTTCCGCCAGATCTGGCTGGCGAGCCTCGTTTCCAATTTCGGCGGCCTGATCCAGGGGGTGGGGGCGGCCTGGATGATGGCGTCGATCTCCACCTCGGCCAACATGGTGGCGCTGGTGCAGGCCTCGACCTCGCTGCCGATCATGCTGTTTTCGGTGGCGGCCGGCGCGCTCGCCGACAATTTCGACCGCCGCCGGCTGATGCTGACGGCGCAGTGTTTCATGTTCGCCGTCTCCGTGGCGCTCACCCTGTTCGCCTGGCAGGGGCTCGTCACCCCCTGGCTGCTGCTCGCCTTCACCTTCCTGATCGGCTGCGGCACCGCGCTCAACAATCCCGCCTGGCAGGCCTCCGTCGGCGACCTCGTGCCGCGCGCCGACCTGCCCGCCGCCGTCTCGCTCAACAGCATGGGCTTCAACATCACCCGCAGCGTCGGCCCGGCGATCGGCGGGGCGATCGTCGCGGCGGCAGGGGCGGCGGCGGCCTTCGCGGTCAATGCGCTGAGCTACTTCGCCCTCCTCTTCGCGCTCTTCCGCTGGAAGCCGCAGACGGAGGCCAACACGCTGCCGCGCGAGGATTTCGGCCGGGCGATCTCGGCGGGCCTGCGCTACGTCACGATGTCGCCGAACATCGGCAAGGTGCTGCTGCGCGCCTTCGCCTTCGGGCTTTCCACCAGCTCGATCCTGTCGCTGCTGCCGCTGATCGCCCGCGACCTCGTCGCCGGCGGGCCGTTCACCTTCGGCATGCTGCTCGGCTGTTTCGGCCTCGGCGCCGTCGCCGGCGCGCTCACCAGCGGGTGGCTGCGCGATCAGCTCTCGAGCGAGACGATCACCCGGCTCGCCTTCGCGAGCTTCGCGGCGAGCGCGGTCGTCGCGGCCGTCAGTTCCTCGGCGCTCGTGACCGGCCTCGTGCTCACCGTCTGCGGCGCCTCCTGGGTAATGGCGCTCTCGCTCTTCAACACGACGGTGCAGCTCTCGACGCCGCGCTGGGTGGTGGCCCGCACGCTGTCGCTCTACCAGACGGCCGTCTTCGGCGGCATCGCCGCGGGAAGCTGGCTCTGGGGCACGACCGCCGAAGCGCACGGCGCGGAAACGGCGCTCATCGCCTCCGCCGTCGTGATGGTCGCGGGTGCCGCGATCGGGCTGCGCTTCGCGCTGCCGGGGCTCGACAGCCTCGACCTCGCCCCCCTCAACCGCTTCAGCGAGCCGGAGCTGCCGCTGGACCTCAAGCCCCGCAGCGGCCCGATCGTCATCCTGATCGACTACGAGATCGCCGAAGCGGACATCCCCGACTTCCTGGAGGCGATGACCGAGCGGCGGCGCATCCGCATCCGCGACGGCGCCGGCCAATGGGCGCTGATGCGCGACCTGGAGAACCCGATCGTCTGGACCGAGACCTACCACGTGCCGACCTGGGTGGAATATGTCCGCCACAACCAGCGCCGCACGCAGGCGGACGCGGAGAACGGCGAGAAGCTGCGCCAGCTGCACCGCGGCGCGGACGGCCCTCGCGTCCACCGCATGATCGAGCGGCAGACCATCGTGCCCCACGACTTCGAGCGCTACAAGCGCTCGATCGAGGTGCCGTGAGCTTCAGCGCAGCTTCGCCTTCAGCGAGGCGTCGGGATAGCAGGTGGCGGCAAGGCCCGCCTTGCCCTGCCAGTCGCCGAGCGAGCGGCGCGTCTTGAAGCCCGGCAGGCCGTCGACCTTGCCGACGTCGTAGCCCTTGGCGACGAGCGCCTTCTGCATGGCGAGCACGTCCGAGCGCAGCATCTTGCCGACGTCGCCCCAGGCGCCCTGGAACGCGCCGCTGCCGTAGGCGATGCGGTCGGCGAGATTGCCGATGAAGAGGGCGTAGAGGTCGGAATTGTTGTATTCCTTGAGCACGTAGAAGTTCGGCGTGACGATGAATTCCGGCCCGTGCCGGCCCGCCGGCACCAGCATCATGCCCGACGCATCCGCCTCGCCCTTCGGAAAGGGCTTTTTCGAGACACGGGCAATGCCGGAGGCGGCCCAGGCGGAGATCGGCTTGGCGAGGTCCGGCCCTTCCTGCGCGCAGGAGACGCCGGCCGGGATCGTCACCTCGTAGCCCCAGGCGCGGCCGGCCTGCCAGCCCTTCTTCGCGAGGTAGTTGGCGATCGAGGCGAGGCTGTCGGGGACGGAGCTCCAGATATCGCGCACGCCGTCGCCGTCGAAATCGACGGCATATTGCAGGAAGCTCGTCGGCATGAACTGCGGCTGGCCGAGCGCGCCCGCCCAGGATCCCTTCAGCTGCGCCGCCGTGCGGTCGCCGCCGTCGACGATGTGCAGCGCGGCGATCAGCTCCTTCCTGAACATGTCCTTGCGCGTCGACATGAAGGCCTTGGTGGCCAGCACCTCCACGGCCGAATAGGGGATCTTCGCGCTGCCGAAGCCGGACTCGCGGCCCCAGACGGCGACGACGATAGATCCCGGCACGCCGTATCTCTGCTCGATGCGGGCGAGCGTCTTCGCATGCTTCTTCGCGAGCGTGCGACCGGTCGCGGCGAGGCCCTGCAGGCGCTTCTCGGAGAAATAGGCGCCGGGCGAGGAGAACTCGGCCTGGCTCTGCGCCTGCTCCGCCTTCGGCCGGGAGCCGGGCGGCACGAGGTCGGGCAGGTCCCAGTTGAGCCGCACGCCGTCCATGGCGGCGCGGAAGGTTCTTTCCGTGACGCCGGTTTTCTGGGCGGCGGGCCAGAGGTCGTTGCTGATCCAGGTGCGGAACAGCTTTTCAACTTCGGCCTTGGAGGCGGCGTGGGCGGGGAAGGCTGCGAAAAGGAGAATAGCGATGACGGCGAGGGTGCGCATAAGAATACCCCCCTCTGCCCTGCCGGGCATCTCCCCCGCAAGGGGGGAGATCGGCAAGCGGGAAGGCCGTGCCACGATTCGATCTTCCCCCTTGCGGGGGAGATGCCCGGCAGGGCAGAGGGGGGTGAAAAGCGCCAACCACCGGACCATCGTCAAACTCCTCCTCAGATCGCCGTGCGGGCGCGCAATGCGGCCGTCAGCGTGCCCTCGTCGAGATAGTCGAGCTCGCCGCCCACCGGCACCCCATGGGCGAGCCGCGTGATCTTCACGTCGAGGCCGGCGAGCTGGTCGGTGATGTAGTGGGCGGTTGTCTGGCCCTCGACGGTGGCGTTGACGGCGATGATCAGCTCGCGCACGCCGCCCTTCGCCACCCGGTCGACGAGGCCGCGGATGTTGAGGTCGTCCGGGCCGACGCCGTCGAGCGGCGAGAGCGTGCCGCCAAGCACGTGGTAGGCGGCGTTCATCGCACCGGCACGCTCCAGCGCCCAGAGGTCGGAGACGTCCTCGACGACGATGATGACCGACTGGTCGCGCCTGACGTCCGTGCAGACCGTGCAGGGATCGCTGGTGTCGACATTGCCGCAGCAGGAGCAGATGCGCACCTTGCGATGCGCCTCGCCCATCGCGTCGGCGAGCGGGCCGAGGAGCTGGTCCTTCTTCTTGACGAGGTGCAGCGCGGCACGGCGCGCCGAGCGCGGCCCGAGACCCGGCACCTTCGCCAGGAGCTGGATGAGTTTTTCGATTTCGGGGCCGGTGACTCGTTTTGCCATTGCCGCTATCTAGACCATATCCTCGAGAAACGGAATCCACCCGCCGGAGGAGGCGCGCTTGCCGAGACTTCTCGCCCTTTGCACGGCCGTCGCCCGGCCCCTTCCCGGCAAAGGCTACAAGACCGGCATTTTCAAGACGCCGACCACCGCGCCGTTGATGATCGACCGCGAAGGGCTGATCGGCGACGCCATCTGCAACCGCAGGCACCACGGCGGGCCGGAGCAGGCGGTCTACGGCCTCGGCGACGCCGATCTCGACTGGTGGTCGGAGACGCTCGGCCGCCGGCTGGAACCGGGCACGCTCGGCGAGAACATGGTGATCGAGGGCGTCGACAGCCGGCATGTCGCCGTCGGCGACCGGTTCGAGGCAGGGGACGTGCTGCTCGAGGTCACCTCGACGCGCACGCCCTGCGCGACGCTGTCGGTCCGCATGGGCGACCCGGGCTTCGCCAGGCGCTTCATGGAGGCCGGTCGCCCCGGCTTCTACTGCCGGGTGCTGCGCGAGGGGGTGACGGCGGCGGGCGATCCGGTTTCCTGGCACCGTTTCGAGGGAGCGCGCGTGACCATGCCGGAACTGCTCAGGACCTACGGCCGCAACATCCCGGACGCCGACCGCCTGCGCTACCTCGCAGCCCCCATCAGCGACAAGCTGCGCGCAGCACTCACCGGCTGACGGATCAGAACGGCAGCTTGAAGCCGGGCGGGATCGGCAGGCCGGCCGTCAGCGCCTTGGTCTTCTCGGCGGCGGCGGCTTCCGCCTTGTCCTTGGCGTCCTTGTGGGCGGCGACGATCAGGTCCTCGAGGATCTCGACGTCGTCCTCCTTGAAGAGCGAGGGGTCGATCTTCAGGCCCTTGAGGTTGCCCTTGCCGTCAAGCGTGACGGAGACGAGGCCGCCGCCGGAGGTGCCGGAGACTTCGAGCGCGGCGATCTCCTCCTGCATCTTCTCCATCTTGGCCTGCATTTCCTTGACCTTGCCCATCATGCCCATGATGTCGCGCATCGGCCTCTCCTTCTTTTCGAGATGTCGTCAGTGTTCGATGTCGTCGCCGGGCAGGATGTCGCCCTCGGCCGATTCGGCGGCGGCCGCGACCTCGACGACCTCGTCCTCGTCGCCCGTCTCCGGCGCCTTGATGCGCACGTCGGTGATCTTCGCACCCGGGAAGCGCTGGAGGATCGCCGCCACGTCCGGGTCCTGCCGCGCGTCGGCGACGCGGTCCTCCTGCGCCTTCGCCTCGGCCTCGGCGAGCGTCGGCCCGCCGGCCTCGCGGGCGAGAATCACCATCCAGCGCGTGCCGGTCCACTCCTGCAGGCGGTTCGAGAGATCGGTGACGAGCGTCTTCGGCGCATCGTCGGCAAGGCCGATCTCCAGCCGGCCGGGCTCGATGCGCACGGGCCGCACGAAGGCGCGCAAGAGCGCACGCAAGCGGATGTCGCGGTTCTTCGTGCAGAGATCGGAAATGTCGGAAAGCGACCGGACCGCGACCTTCGGCACGGCCGGCGGCTCCGCCGGGGCCGGCTCGATGCGGCCGACGGGCTCCGGCGCGGGCTCGGCCTGCGGTACCGACCGCAGCATCGTCACGCTCGCCCCGCCCGTCTGGGCGCGCGGCGCGGGATCGGGCGAGCGGGAGACGGCCGAGACGGGGGATTGCGCGGAGGACTGGCCGCCGTTGCCGCCGCGGGACGGCGCCTGCGGCGCGGAGCCGCCCTCGCCGCTCGACAGTTCGAGGAGGCGGCGGGCGGCCTCCTCCGGCGACGGCAGGCTGGCGGCATGCGCAAGGCGGATGATGACCATCTCGGCGGCACCCGCCGGGCGGCTGGCGGATTCCGTCTCGGGAATGCCCTTGAGCAGCATCTGCCACATGCGCGAGAGCGCCGTGACGGCGACGGAGTTGGCGAACTCCGCCCCGCGCACGCGCTCGATCTCGCTCAGCGACTGGTCGCCGGCCGCATCCGGCACGTATTTCATGCGGGTGACGAGATGGGTGAAGTCGGCGAGGTCCGTCAGCACCACCGGCGGGCTCGCGCCGGCCTCGTACTGGCCGGCGAATTCGGCCAGCGCCGCCGCCGCGTCGCCGCGCACGATATGGCCGAAGAGGTCGACGATGCGGGCGCGGTCGGCAAGGCCGAGCATGGCGCGCACGGCCTCCGCTTCCACCCGGCCGCCGCCGTGGGCGATCGCCTGGTCGAGCAGCGAGAGGCCGTCGCGGGCCGAGCCCTCTGCGGCCCGCGCGATCATGGCGAGCGCGTCCGGCTCCGCCTCGACGCGCTCCTTGCCGAGAATGGTGGCAAACAGGCCGACGAGATCCGACGCGCCGATGCGGCGCAGGTCGAAGCGCTGGCAGCGCGACAGCACCGTGATCGGCACCTTGCGGATCTCGGTGGTGGCGAAGATGAACTTCACGTGCTCCGGCGGCTCTTCCAGCGTCTTCAGCAGGCCGTTGAAGGCCTGCGTGGAGAGCATGTGCACCTCGTCGATGATGTAGACCTTGTAGCGCGCCGAGACCGGGCGGTAGCGCACCTGCTCGATGATCTCGCGGATGTCGTCGATGCCGGTGTGGGAGGCGGCGTCCATCTCGATGACGTCGACGTGCCGGCCTTCCATGATCGCCTGGCAGTGCTCGCCGGGAATGCGCAGATCGATAGTCGGGCGGTCGATCTCGGGCGTCTTGTAGTTGAGCGCGCGGGCGAGGATGCGGGCGGTCGTCGTCTTGCCGACGCCGCGCACGCCGGTCAGCATGTAGGCCTGGGCGATGCGGCCGGTCTCGAACGCGTTGGTCAGCGTGCGGACCATCGGCTCCTGGCCGACCATGAGATCGGAGAAATCCTTCGGGCGGTATTTGCGCGCAAGGACCCGATAGGCGGCCGGTTTCTCGCTCATCGGATGGAGTGTGTCGTCGCTCATCGACCCTGCCGTTGATCGAACTCTTGTCCCGACAGGACGGAAAGGTGGGAGGCTGGCACGATGACCCGTGCCGTGGCTCGTTAGGGCTGCTTCCTTCCGGACCTGACCCGGTTGGCGAGTGGCTCGTCCACCACCAACCTCCCGCTTTCCATATCGGCAATATTCGCCCCGAATGCAAGCACGGCCTCGAAAAAACTGTTGGAGCCGGGTCGGAAGCCGTGTCATGACTTCATTTGCCTGACACAATTCCGAATGCAAAAGCGCTGCACACTCTTGCCGGAATTGCTGTGAAAAAAGACGCATTGCGGGAGAACCCCTTGAGCGAATTCCGACTGGACGAACGGCTTGAGCGCGACAGCGACTTCCTGACGAAGATCGGCCTGTGCGAACTGCGCCTGATGAAGGACGGCCGCTGGCCCTGGCTGGTGCTGGTGCCGCAGCGCCCGGACGTGAGCGAGGTCTTCGACCTCACGCCCCTCGACCAGACCATGCTGACCTTCGAGACCGTGCTGGTGACCGAGGCGCTGAAGACGGTCACGGGGGCGACGAAGATCAACACCGGCGCGCTCGGCAACATCGTGCGCCAGCTTCACGTCCATGTCGTCGCGCGCAGCGAGGGAGATGCCAACTGGCCGGGGCCGGTCTGGGGCCACGGTACGGCGGAGCCGCGCTCGACCGAAGACACGAAGGCGCTCGCCGCCCGCATCCTGGACGCGCTCAAGCCATGAAGCCATCGCTCTTCGATCTCTACCGCCCGCATCCCGAACCGAGCACGATGGTCGCATTCGCGGAAAACAGCCTCGATCGGCGCTCGGAGAACCGCGCGCCCGACTGCCTGGAGCAGGCCTTCCGGGCGGAGAACGTGCACGCCTTCGCCATTGCCGGCGGCAAGCTCGTCGTCAAGCACGACGAGAAGATCGTCGACCCGCTCTTCGCCCCCTACGAGCTCGCCGGCCTCGATCCGATACCGGAGGAGGCGATCCTGCTCGGCTACCTGAAGAACGGCGAGCCGCGGCTCGTCGTGCCGGTGCGTGCCGACCCGGACGGCCTGGGGGAGCCGCTGAAGGCGGCGGACGCCCGCACGCTCTATCGCCAGCAGATGATCGACGACGACCTGCTCGGCCAGTTCGCCCAAGGCTCCAGCCTGCTCACCTGGAACGGCAACAACCGCTTCTGCGGCAAGTGCGGCGCGCCGATGCGTTCGGAGATCGGCGGCTACCGCCGCGTCTGCGAGGGCTGCAGTCACACGGTCTTCCCGCGCACCGATCCGGTCGCGATCATGCTCGTCCTCGACGTGGAGCGCGACCTCTGCCTGCTCGGCCGCTCGCCGCATTTCCCGGAGGGCATGTATTCGTGCCTCGCCGGCTTCGTCGAGCCGGGCGAGACGATCGAGCACGCCGTCCGCCGCGAGACGCTGGAGGAATCGGGCATCCGCATCGGCCGCGTGCGCTACCACGCCTCGCAGCCCTGGCCGTTGCCGCATTCGCTGATGATCGGCTGCTACGGCGAGGCGATCTCCTTCGACGTCAGCCGCGACGAGCAGGAGCTGGAGGATTGCCGCTGGTTCACCCGCGAGGAGACGGCGGCGATGCTGGAGCGCAATGCCATGATCGGCACCGCGCCCGGAACCACCACCCCGCCGCCGAAGGGCGCGATCGCCCACCGGCTGATGCGCGACTGGCTGGACTGGGAAATCCGGTAGTTCAGCGCAACCCGAAGCCCGGCCGGTCGCCGGGATGCTCGCGCAGGCGCAGTTCCGGCGCCATCACCCGGGCGATGACCGGGCTCACCAGGAACGTGACGACGATCCAGGCCGGCAGCAGGTACTTCGCCTGCTCGTTCAGCGCCGGCACGGAGAGGATGGCGATCGTGCCGGCGCCGAAGACGACGGCGTTGACCATCATCGAGACCAGGATGGTGATGTAAGTGATCGTCCGCATGGGCGTCTCCTTTTCCTATGTATCTCGGAAAGGGCCGCCGCGGCGGGATGGTTCCATCGATTGACGATCGTCAAGCCTCAGAAGGCGCTGCGCATCGGATGGGCGCGGTAGGTGCCGAGCACCCGGACCTTCTCCGAGAAGAAGCGCAGTTCTTCCAGCGCCCGGCGCACGTTGGCGTCGTCCGGATGGCCCTCGATGTCGGCATAGAACTGCGTGGCGTAGAACTTGCCGCCGATCTGGTAGCTTTCGAGCTTCGTCATGTTGACGCCGTTGGTGGCGAAGCCGCCGAGCGCCTTGTAGAGCGCGGCCGGGATGTTGCGCACGTTGAAGACGAAGGTGGTGACGATGGTCTCGTCGCCCTCGCGGACGATCGGCGCCGGCTCGCGCGACAGCACGACGAAGCGGGTGACGTTGCTTTCCGTGTCCTCGACGTTCTCGGCGATGATCGTGAGCCCGTAGAGCTCGGCGGCAAGCCGGGGCGCGAGCGCCGCCATCGAGCGGTCGCCGGTCTCCGATACGAGCTTGGCGGCGCCCGCCGTGTCGCCGGCGATCACCGGCTTCCAGCCGTTCAGCCGCACGATGCGGCGGCACTGGCCGAGCGCGTGGATATGGCTGTGGACGGTGCGCACCTCGTCCTTGGTGACGCCGGGCAGCACCATCAGCTGGAAGCGGATCGGCATGAAATACTCGCCGACGATGTGCAGGCGCGATTCCGGCAGCAGGTGGTGGATGTCGGCGACGCGGCCGGCGATCGTGTTCTCGATCGGGATCATGGCGAGGTCGGCGTCGCCGTTCTCCACCGCCAGGAAGGCGTCCTCGAAGGTCTGGCACGGCAGCGGCACCATGTCCGGGAACATGTCGCGGCAGGCCATGTCGGAGTTCGCGCCGGTCTCGCCCTGGAAGGCGATCCTGTTGGTCTTGGTGATCATGGCGGGGTCCGTCTCAGAGGGGGTCGGCCGCGAGCATCGCGCGGGCTTTTTCGAGGTCGGCGGGAGTATCGACACCGAGCGGAACCGTGTCAACGATCTCCGCGTCGATGCGCATGCCGGCCTCGAGCGCGCGGAGCTGCTCCAGCGACTCGCGCCTCTCCAGCGTCGAGGGCTTCAGCGACACGAAGGCCTCCAGCGCCTTGCGGCGATAGGCATAGAGGCCGATGTGATGGTAGAGCGGCCCCGGACCGTGGGGCGCGGTGGCGCGGGTGAAATAGAGCGCGCGCAGCCGGCTCCCGCCGATCGGCGAGCCCACGACCTTCACGACGTTCGGATTGGTCTTCTCCGCCTCGTCGTGGATCTCCGTCGTCAGCGTGGCGATGTCGGTTGCGGCATTCTCCAGCGGGCGCAACGCCGCGCGGATCGTCTCCGCGTCGATGGTCGGAAGATCCCCCTGCACGTTGATGACGATCTCGGCGCGGCCCTGCGGATCGCTCTTCGCCAGCGCCTCGTGGATGCGGTCGGAACCGGACTGGTGGTCGACGCGGGTCATCACCGCCTCGAAGCCCGCCGCCGTCACCGCGTCGAGGATATCCTGGTGGTCCACCGCCACGACGATGCGTCCGACATCGGCCGCCAGCGCCCGGCGGGCGACCTGCACGATCATCGGCCGGCCGGCGATGTCGGCCAGCGGCTTGCCGGGCAGCCGCGTCGAGGCCATGCGCGCCGGGATGAGCACGAGCGTCTTGTCAAAATTGGCGGAATTCATCGGAAGCCCTTCAAAACCCCCGGGAAAAGTGTCAAAAGGTCTCAGTGCGGGGGCTACAATCACTGTTGCAACGAAGCAGCAAAAGACATAGGTTCCGCGCGATTTCAAGACTGGCCGGCGTACGCGCCGGTTCCTAGGGGAGCGATTGCGGATGAACTCTTATGTGAACATGGGTGTAGGCGCCTTTCTCGGCACCGTTTTCGTCCTCATGTCCGTGTCGATCGCATCTGAAGGCATTTTCCATTCGGGCGCTCCCGAGAAGGAAGGTTTCATGATCGCGGCGGACGAGGGCGGCGAGGAAGCCGGTGGCGGCGGCGCCGAAGCCGCAGCGGCGGTGCCGATCGCCACGCTGCTGGCGAGTGCCGACGCGAGCGCCGGCGAAGCCGTCTTCAAGAAGTGTGCGAGCTGTCACACCTCGGAGAAGGGCGGACCGAACAAGGTCGGACCCGGTCTCTGGGATGTCGTGAACCGCCCGATCGCCTCGCACGAGGGCTTCGGCTATTCGGCCGCCATGGTCACCTTCTCCGAAGGCCAGAAGGTCGTCTGGGACTTCGACCACCTGAACCATTTCCTCGCCGCGCCGAAGAAGTACATCCCCGGCACCGCCATGGGCTTCGCCGGCCTCAAGAAGGACGACGAGCGCGCCAACCTGATCGCCTATCTGCGCACGCTGTCGGACAATCCGGCGCCGCTGCCGGAGGCTTCCAGCGAGGGCGCCGCCGCGACCGACACGGGCGCCGCCGCCGAGGAGCCGGTCGCGCAGTAAGCGGCCGCCACGGACCGACCAGGAAAACCCGGCCTCGCGCCGGGTTTTTTTCATTTCCGCTCAGGCGAGCAGCCAGGCCCAGAAGGACACGGTGAAGACGCCTGCGACCGTGGTGAGCGCGATGGTCGAGGAGGCGAGCGCGTGGCCGGTGCCGAAGTGGTTGGCGAGCAGCCAGGCGTTGATGCCGGTCGGCACGGAGGCGGTCAGCACCATGGCGGCCGTCCACTCGGGGCTGAGGCCGACGAGCCGGCAGGCGAGATAGACCGAGCCCGGCAGCACGACGAGCTTCAGCGCCGCCATCGCCATGGCGATCCCCGCATTGCCGCCGACCTTGTACTTGTCGAGCGCCATGCCGATGGAGATCAGCGCGACGGGTCCCGCCACCGCGGCGAGCTGGTCGACGACGATCTTCACCGGTCCGCCGAGCGGCACGCCGCCGAGATGGAACAGGGCGCCGGCGGCGAGGCCGACCACCAGCGGGTTGCAGGCGAGGCTGACGGCGACGCCGCGCAGCAGCATGGGGATGCTCTGCGGCGGACGCGTGCCCTCCTTCCGTTCCGCGCGCTCCATCAGCAGGCTTCCGGCGATCATCATCACCGGCAGGTGCACCGAGAGCAGCACCGAGATCGCCACGAGCCCCTGGTCGCCCACCGTGCGGGCGACGAGCGGCAGGCCGATGAACACGGTGTTGGCGAAGGCCGAGGAGACGCCGGCGAGGACCCCGATGCGGCGGCCGCGCCGGAAAAGCCGCGTCGCCACGAGATGCCCGACGGTCCAGGTCGCGGCGACGCCGGCGAAATAGGCGACCCAGATGCGCGCCGGCGATTCGCCGCCGAACTCCGCCTCCGCGATGGTGCGGAACAGGAGGACCGGCACGGCGACGCGGAAGACGAACTCGCCGAGCCCGTCGCCGAGCTCCGGCCGGAGATAGCCGGTCCGCACGAGGAGCCAGCCGATGAGGATGAGGGCGAAGACGGGCAAGACGTTGAGGGCGACGTCCGACATGGAACCTTCCGGGCGGGGATGCGCGGCCGGGGCGGCCGCTTCGACGGCCATGCGTAGCCCAATCGCCGGGAGGGACCAATGAAAAAAGCGAGGGTCATGCCCCCGCTTCCTCATCCCGGTCGAGCCGGGAGGTGTTCCGGACCTTGCCAGTACATCCGTGGTCAAGGCGGCGGAACACGACTACTGTGTCCGGCTTCTTCCTAGCGCACCGCCGTTACAGCGATGTGACGGTCTTACCGGTTCATTGGGCAATCCTGCGCGCATATGGTTAACAAAAGGTTAACGCGGCGGCGCGGCGAAGATTTTTCGGGCGGCGGACGATGGAAGCCGCCCGGTCAAACGTCTTGCAGCAGGTTCCATCCGCCTTCTTCCGCCGGCAGGACGGCTCGTCCGACGTTGACAAGCCCGCCCCGGCCCCGGACAGTGAGGGCGGCTCGGGGGCGGGCGGCGACAAGGAGGACGTCATGTCTAGACGCGCATTCTTCGGTTTCTCGGCACTTCTCCTCGGCGCCCTCCTCTCCCCGCCGCTCCCGGCGGCGGCCGAGGATGCACGCACCGTCGTTACCGTCGAGAACAGCGACTATTTCGGCTTCGACCTGCGCACCGTGCAGGACGTGACGCTCGACCAGTGCAAGACGGACTGCATCGACGACCTCTCCTGCCGCGCCTTCACCTACAATCCGAAGGCCAGGTGGTGCTTCCTCAAGAGCGACTTCAACACGCTGAACCCGTTCCCGGGCGCGGTCGCCGGACGCATCGTGCTCAGCGACGGCGCGGCCGACATCGGCGCGCCGCCGGCGCTCTCCTTCCTGCCCGAGTTCTTCGCGCGCAACGCCCGCGCCTTCCGCAGCGAGCTTTCGCTCGCCCCCGAGCACGAGGGACAGGGCGTCGAGAGCCTCGCCTCTCTCGGCCGGATCGAGACCGCTTCCGGCCGCTTCCGGGAAGCGCTCGTCGCCTACCGCGGCGCCTTGTCGCTCGCGCCCGACGATTTCCACCTCTGGATCGAAACGGCGGAATCGGCCGGGCGCGTCGCCGACAACAGCTATCTGTCGATGCAGGGCGCCTATGCGGCCATCAACGCCTACCAGCTCTCCCGCAGCGCCGAGAGCCGCGCGAAGGCGCTCGCCGCACTCGCCGGCGCGCTCGACAAGGCCGGCCACTACCGTTCCGGCATCAATGCCTACAAGGCGAGCCTCGCGATCCGGGAAGAGCCCGCCGTGCGCACCGCGCTCCTGGCGCTGCGCGCCCGACGGGGCTTCCGCGTGGTGAACCACACGATCGATTCCGACAGCGCCAATCCGCGCGCCTGCGCCGAATTCTCCGAGGCGCTGGTGAAGGCGGGGGCCGACTACGCCTCCTTCGTCACCGTCGACGGCGCGCCCGCCAAGGCGGTCGAGGCGAAGGACCGGCAGATCTGCGTCGAGGGCCTTTCCCACGGCCAGCGCTACCGCCTCACCTTCCGCCCGGGCCTGCCCTCCTCCGTGGACGAAGCGCTGGAAACGCCGGTCGACCTCGACATCTACGTGCAGGACCGCAGCGCCATGGTGCGCTTCACCGGCGACAGCTTCGTGCTGCCGGGCAGCGCGCGGCGCGGCATCCCGATCGTCTCGGTCAACACCGACGGCGCCGACCTGAAGCTCTACCGCATCGGCGACCGCGCCATCGCACCGCTGCTCGCCGACAGCCAGTTCCTGACCCAGCTCGACGGCTATTCGGCCGACCGCATCGAGAGCCAGAGCGGCGAGCTGGTCTGGCAGGGCAAGATCGAGATCTCGCCCGAGCTCAACAAGGACGTCGTCACCAGTTTCCCCGTGGACGAGGCGCTGCCCGAGCGCAAGCCCGGCGTCTACGTGCTGACGGCCGCCGCCTCCAACGGGCGGGTGAACGAATGGGATGCCAAGGCCACGCAATGGTTCGTCGTCTCGGACGTCGGCTTGGCGACCTATGCCGGCACGGACGGCCTCAACGTCTTCGCCCGCTCGCTCGACAGCGCCCGGCCGCTCGAAGGGGTGGAGCTGCAGCTTCTCGCCCGCAACAACGAGGTGCTGGGCACGGCGACGACCGGCAAGGACGGCCGCGCGACCTTCACCGCCGGCCTGATGCGCGGCACGGCGGCGCTGACCCCCGCCGTGATCCTCGCCCGCAACGGCCCGTCCGACTTCGTCTTCCTCGACATGACGCGCGCCGGCTTCGACCTGTCCGACCGCGGCGTCACCGGCCGTCCCGCGCCCGGAGCCATCGACGTGCTCGCCTGGACGGAGCGCGGCATCTACCGCGCCGGGGAGACGGTGCATGCCGCGGCCCTTGCCCGCGACATCGAGGCGAACGCGGTGGAAAAACTGCCGCTCACCTTCGTCTTCACCCGGCCGGACGGCGTCGAGGACCGGCGCATCGTCAGCGACGGCGCCGCGCTCGGCGGCCATGCCGTCGACCTGGCGCTCCAGCCCAACAGCATGCGCGGCACCTGGACGATGCAGGTCTTCGCCGACCCGAAGGGTTCTGCCATCGGCGAGAAGCAGTTCCTCGTCGACGACTTCGTGCCCGACCGCATCGAGTTCGACATGACCAGCACGGCGAAGGAGATCGAGCCAGAGGTACCGGCGGAAGTGTCGGTCGAGGGCCGCTATCTCTACGGCGCGCCGGGCGCGGGCCTGGAGATCGAGGGCGACATGGCGCTGAAGCCGACCCGCACCGCCGCCGCCTTCCCCGACTACGTCTTCGGCCTCGCCGACGAGGAGGAGGTCGAGGAGAGCCGTACGGCGCTGGAAGGCCTCGACGTGCTCGACGACGAGGGCCATGCCAGCTTCGAGGTCACCGTCACCGACCTGCCCGCCACGACGCAGCGCCTGGAAGCGCAGGTGACGCTGCGGATGATGGAGGCGGGCGGGCGCGCCGTCGAGCGCTCGCTGACGCTGCCCGTCCGGGCGACGGGGCCGATGATCGGCGTAAAGCCCGAGTTCAAGGGCGATCTCCGCGAGAACAGCCTCGCCAATTTCCATGTCGTCGCGGTCTCCCCGGACGGCGCGAAGGAGGCCATGCAGGGCGTCGCCTGGAAGCTGCTCGCCCTGCAGCGGAACTACCAGTGGTATCGCGACGGCAGCGCCTGGCGCTACGAGCCCGTCCTGTCGACGACGCAGGTGGCCGACGGCACGGTCGATCTCGCCGCCGACGGCGGACGCATCTCCGTGCCCGTCACCTGGGGCCGCTACCGGCTCGAGGTGGAAAGCCCGGCGGCGGACGGCCCCGCCACCAGCGTCGACTTCGACGCCGGCTGGTATGTCGAGGCAAGCTCGACCGAGACGCCGGACGCGCTGGAAATCTCGCTCGATAAAGAGAGCTACAAGGTCGGCGACACGGCGCGGCTGAAGGTCTCGCCGCGCCACGCCGGCGAGCTTCTCGTCACCGTCGGCGCCGAAAGCCTGATCGCCACGCAGACGGCGACGATCGGCGCCGACGGCGGCGAGGTGGAGATCCCGATCACCGCGGAGTGGGGCCCCGGCTCCTACGTGACGGCGACGCTCTTCCGTCCCGGCGCCGAACAGCAGAGCCGCATGCCCATGCGGGCGATCGGCATCACCTGGCTCACCGTCGACCCGGCCGGGCGCAAGCTCGCCGTCGACCTCGACGTACCGGAGAAGACGCTGCCGCGCCAGCCGCTCGACATTTCGCTTACCGTCACCGGCGCGGGCGCGAACGAGGAGGCCTATGTGACGGTCGCCGCCGTCGACGTCGGCATCCTCAACCTCACCCGCTACGAGGCGCCGGACCCGGCCGGCTGGTATTTCGGCCAGCGACGGCTCGGACTCGAGATCCGCGATCTCTACGGACGGCTGATCGACGGCTCGCTCGGCGCGACCGGGCGGCTGCGCACCGGCGGCGACGGCGGCGAAGCGGCCCTTTCCGGCAATCCGCCGACCGAGAAGCTGGTCGCCTTCTTCGCCGGTCCCGTGAAGCTGGATGCGGAAGGCCGCGCGAAGGTCTCCTTCGACATCCCGCAGTTCAACGGCACGGCCCGCGTCATGGCCGTCGCCTGGACGAAGACCGGCCTCGGCCATGCGGTGAAGGACGTGGTGATCCGCGATCCCGTCGTCGTCACCGCCAGCCTGCCGAAGTTCCTGGCGCCCGGGGACCATGCGAACCTCAGGCTCGACATCGCCAACACCGACGCGCCGGCCGGCGACTACACGGTCTCCGTCACGCACAATGCCTCGGCCATGGTCGAGCAGACGGGTACGGGCAAGACGGTACGGCTCGATGCCGGCGGCAAGACGGCGCTGACGCTGCCGCTCGTCGGCGGCGAGGCGGGCGACGGCGAGGTGACGGTGACGCTCGCCGGCAACGGCCTGTCGCTGGAGCAGGTGCTCTCCGTTCCCGTGCGCCCGGCGACGCTGCCGATCACCACGCGGCGGACGATCGAGATCGCCGCCGGCGGCAGCCTGACGGTCGACGACCAGCTTCTCGTCGACAGCCAGCCGGCGAGCGCCTCCGTCAGCCTCAACGTCTCGCGCGCTTCCGCCTTCGACATCCCGGCGCTTCTCACCTCGCTCGACCGCTATCCCTACGGCTGCACCGAGCAGACGACGAGCCGGGCGCTGCCGCTCCTCTATCTCAGCGAGCTCTCCAGCCAGTCCGGCCTGCCGGAAGATACGGAGACGCAGAAGCGGGTGCAGGAGGCGATCTGGCGCGTGCTCGCCAACCAGTCCTCCTCCGGCAGCTTCGGCCTGTGGGGACCGTCCTACGGCGACCTCTGGCTCGACGCCTTCGTCACCGATTTCCTGACGCGGGCGCGCGAACAGAAGTTCGCCGTGCCCGAGGAGGCGATGGTGCAGGCGCTCTCCAACCTGCAGAACGCGCTCTCCTACAACACCAACGTGCGCGACCAGGGCAACGAGATCGCCTATGCGCTCTACGTGCTCGCCCGCAACCGCAAGGCCGCGATCAGCGACCTGCGCTACTATGCGGACACGAAGCTCTCCGAGTTCTCGACCCCGCTCGCGCGCGCCCATATCGCCGGCGCGCTCGGGCTCTACGGCGACAGCCAGCGCGCGACGCGCATCTTCGCCGATGCGCTCGGCCTTGCCCGCGACGTGACCAATGTCGGCCTCTCGCGCAACGACTACGGCTCGTCGCTGCGCGACGCCGCCGCCGTGCTGGCGCTCGCCGCCGAGACGCGGCCGGCACCGGCGATCATCCCCGACCTCGCGACAGTCGTCGCCGCGCAGTGGGAGCGGAAACGCTACACCTCGACGCAGGAGCAGACGTGGATGCTGCTCGCCGCACGCGGCATGAAGGATGCCGACAAGGGCCTCAAGCTGGAGGTGAACGGAGCCGCGCGCGACGGCGGCTATGCGGCGCAGATGACCGGCAAGGCACTGCTCACCGCGCCGCTCACCGTCGCCAACCGCGGCGGCGAGCCGGTCTCGGCGGTGCTGACGACGGTGGCGTCACCCGTCGACCCGCTGCCGGCCGGCGGCGACGGCTTCGCCATCGAGCGGACCTACTACACGCTCGACGGCGAGGAGGCGAACGTCTCCGAGGCGGTGCAGAACGAGCGCTACGTCGTCGTGCTGAAGGTGACCGAGCACAATGACTGGCCGTCGCGCATCATCGTCACCGACCTCCTGCCGGCGGGCTTCGAGATCGACAATCCGAGCCTCGTCGACAGCGCCAAGCTTACCAATTTCGACTGGCTGGAGGAGGTGGAGCCGGCGCATACCGAGTTCCGCTACGACCGCTTCGTCGCCGCCTTCAACCGGAGTGCGGGCTCCGGCCGCGAGATCACCTTCGCCTATGTGGTGCGCGCAGTGACGCCCGGCGTCTACGACCATCCGGCGGCGCAGGTGGAGGATATGTACCGTCCGCAGTTCTCCGCCCGCACCGCCGCCGGCCGCATGCAGGTCTCGGCGGCCGAGTAGGGGCACGGCATGGCCCGGTGGAGAAAGATCGCGGTCGGCATGGCCGGGGGCGCGGCGGCGCTCGCCGCCCTTGCCTACGGGCTCGACTACGCCGACCGGGCCTTTCCGCCGCCGGTGGACGTCGCCGCCGTCGTCTCGAAGGAGGTGCACGACCGCGACGGAAGGCTGCTGCGGGCCTTCGCCACGCCCGACGGCCTCTGGCGGCTGAAGACGGTCGCCGCGGACGTCGATCCGCAGTTCCTGCGCATGCTCGTCGCCTACGAGGACCGGCGCTTCCACGAGCACGGCGGCATCGATCCGCTGGCGCTCCTGCGTGCCGCCGGCCAGTTCGTGGCGAACGGCCGCATCGTCTCCGGCGCCTCGACGCTCTCCATGCAGGTCGCGCGGCTGATCGAGCCGCGCGAAAGCCGCTCGGTCTTCGCCAAGCTCCGGCAGATGGCGCGCGCCGTGCAGCTCGAACGGCGGCTCAGCAAGGTCGATATCCTCGACCTCTACCTGACGCTCGCCCCCTATGGCGGCAATCTGGAAGGCGTGCGCGCGGCGAGCCTCGCCTGGTTCGGCAAGGAGCCGGCGCGGCTGACGGTGGCCGAGGCCGCCCTGCTCGTCGCCCTGCCACAGCTGCCGGAAAAACGCCGGCCGGACCGCTTTCGCCAAGCCGCTGAACAGGCGCGCGAGCGCGTGCTCACCCGCCTCGCTGTCTCCGAGGTGATCGGCGAGGGCGAAGCGGAGCGCGCGAGCGCCGAGGCCGTGCCCGACCGGCGCCGGCAATTGCCGGCCTTCGCCGCGCATCTCTCGCATCTCGCGCTCATCAAGGACCCGAAGGCCGGCGTCCACCGCACGACGCTCGACCGCGCCGTGCAGGAGGGACTGGAGACCGTGGCCAGGGAGGCCGCCGCAAGGCTCGGCCCGAAGATCTCGATCGCCATGGTGATGGCGGATGCGCGCACCGGCACCATCCTCGGCGAGGTCGGCTCGGCCGATTATTTCGACGCAAGCCGCGCCGGCTGGATCGACATGACGCGCGTGCGCCGCTCGCCGGGCTCGGCCTTGAAACCCTTCATCTACGGGCTCGCCTTCGAGGAGGGGCTGGTGGCGCAGGAGACGATCGTCGAGGACCGCCCGTCCGATTTCTCCGGCTACCGGCCGCGCAATTTCGACATGACCTATCAGGGCGACGTCAGCGTGCGCAAGGCGCTGCAGATGTCGCTGAACGTGCCGGCGGTGAAGCTGCTGGAGGCGGTCGGGCCGACGCGGATGATGGTGCGCTTCCGCCGTGCGGCGGTCTCGCCCGACCTGCCGAAGGGGGAAGCGCCGGGCCTCGCCATCGCGCTCGGCGGGCTCGGCATCACGCTGAAGGACCTGACGCAGCTCTATGCGGCGCTCGCCAACCGCGGCATGCCGGTGCGGCTCGGCGACGGCATTTCCGGCACGCCCGGGATCGTCGACGGCGATCCGCTGCTCTCCCCCGTCGCCGCCTGGCAGGTCTCGGACGTGCTCTCCGCCGTCGTGCCCCCGGCGGGCAGCCGAAGGCTCGGCATCGCCTACAAGACCGGCACGAGCTACGGCTACCGCGACGCCTGGTCGGTCGGCTATGACGGGCGGCACGTGCTCGGCGTCTGGGTCGGGCGGGCGGACAACGGTGCGGTGCCGGGGCTGACGGGCTATGGTGCCGCCGCCCCCATCCTGTTCGAGGCCTTCGCCAAGTCGGGCATCGCCGTCACCGCGCTGCCGCGCGCGCCCTCCGGTGCGGTGCGTCTCGCCCAGTCCGAGCTGCCGGCGGGCCTTCGCCGCTTCTCCACCACCGAGAACGGCCTCGTTTCCACCGGCACGCGCGAGCGCGCGCCGCAGATCGTCTATCCGCCGGAGGGTGCGCATGTGGAGCTCGGCGCCACCGCCGGCACGGAGATCATGCCGCTCGCGCTGAAGCTGCAGGGCGGTCGCGCGCCGTTCCGCTGGCTCGCCAACGGCAAGGTGCTGCCGGAGGCCTCGCGCCGCCGAACGCTGCAATGGACGCCGGACGGCGCCGGCTTCTCCACCCTCACCGTCATCGACGCCGCCGGCCGCGCGGCGAGTGTCCGGGTCTTCATCGAGTAGGATCGGACGCCCAGGCCGGCTTGCGCTTTTCGAGAAAGGCGGCGATGCCCTCGGCCGCCTCCGGCGTCTCCCAGGTGTCGGCGAGCCGCGTCAGCGTCATCTCGATCAAGGCGTCGTCGATCGGCGGGCTGAGCGCATGGACGAGCGCCTTGGCCGCGCCTGCGGCCTCCGGCGCGACGGCGAAATAGGGTACGATCTCCGCCTCCACAGCCGCGTCCAGCGCATCCGGCGCGACGACGGCGGTGACGAGGCCGATGTCGCGCGCCGCCGCCGCATCGAACAGGCGGGCGGAGGTGGCGAGCCGCAGCATGGCGGACGGGCCGATGCGGGCGATCACATAGGGGCTGATCGTCGCCGGAATGAGGCCGAGGCGGGTTTCCGTCAGGCCGAAGCGGGCGCCCTCGACGGCGATCGCCGCGTCGCAGACGCTGATGAGGCCGACGCCGCCGCCATAGGCCTGGCCGTTCACTCGTCCGATGAGCGGCTTCGGCAGGTCGCGCAGCGCCTTCAGCATCAGCGCGAGGCGGCGGGCCTCGGCGATGCGCTCCTCGCGGCTTGCGGCGATCTGCTCCTTCATCCAGTTGAGGTCGCCGCCGGCGCAGAAGCTCTCGCCCTCGCCCGTCAGCACGACGACGCGCACCGCGCCGTCCTCCGAAAGCAGGCCGGCGGCGGCGGTGAGCTCGCGCATCATCAGGCCGGAGATGGCATTGTGCTGCGCATGGCGCGACAGCGTGAGCGTCGCCACACCGCGCCGGTCGACTTCGACCGAGATCGTCTCGAAGTTCATCGCTCTTCCTCCTTGCCGGTAATGCGGCGCGCGAAGGCCGCTGCCCGCGCCAGCCGCTCCCTGTCGAGCCCCGTCTCGTAACCCTCCCGCATCAGCATGTCGGCGACGGCGAGCGTGTCGACATTGCCGCGCGCGCCCGGCGCATAAGGGCAGCCGCCGAGCCCGCCGACCGAGGCGTCGAAGACGGAAAGGCCGCGGGCGAGGCCGACGCGGATATTGTCGAGGGCGTGCCCGTCCGTGTCGTGGAAATGGCCGGCGAGCTTTTCCGCGGCGGCCACGGCGAGCACCGCGTCGAGCATCGCGGAGATCTCCTCCGGCCGGGCATGGCCGGTCGTGTCGCCGAGGCTCACCTCGTGGCAGCCGAGCCGCAGCAGCCCTTCGGTGACGCGCGCCACCGCCGCGGGCGCGACCGGCCCGTCATAGGGGCAATGGACCACGCAGCTCACATAGCCTCGCAGCGCAATGCCATCGGCGATCGCGGCCTCGGCGACCGGGCGCACGCGCTCGAAGCTCTCGGCGATCGAGCAGTTGAGATTGGCGCGGGAAAAGCCTTCCGACGCCGATAGGAAGACGGCGACCGCGTCGACGCCGGCCGCCTTCGCCGCCTCGTAGCCCTTCATGTTGGGCACGAGCGCCGCATAGGCGACGCCGGGCCGGCGGGTAATCCCGGCCATCACCTCGGCGCCGTCGGCGAGCTGCGGCACCCATCTCGGGCTGACGAAGCTCGTCGCCTCGATGCGGGCGAAGCCGCAGGCGGAAAGGCGGTCGATCAGCGCGATCTTGTCGGCGGCGGGGATGACCGCCGTCTCGTTCTGCAGCCCGTCGCGGGGCGCCATCTCGACGATCTCGACACGCCGCGTCATGCCGCATCCTCCGCTTCGAGCGACAGCAGAAGCGCCCCTTCCGCCACCTGGTCGCCGGCCGCGACCGGAACGCCCGCGACCACGCCGTCGCGCGGGGCGGAGAGGACGAGCTCCATCTTCATCGCCTCCATGGTGACGAGCGGCTCGCCGCGCGAAACCCGGGCGCCGGGCGCGGCCGAGACGATGCGCACCAGCCCCGGCATCGGCGCCACGAGCCGGTCGCCGCCGGCGGCGGGCTCGCCGTGGTGGCCGGGATCGTCGGGCACGGAGAAGACATGGGCGGCACCGTCGAGGAAGACGGCGATCTCGCTTCCTTCCCGGTGCACGGTCGCGGCAAGGCTGCGCCCGCCGCTGTCGATGCGGACAGCATGCCCGTCCGAGGCGAGGAGATGCAGGCGGACCGCCACGCTGCCCCGCTCGACCTCGAACGCCTCGCCGCGGGGCGTGACGCGCAGCTCATGCTCTTCCGCCCCATACGCCAGGAAGACGGATTGCGTCGCAGGCCCCCACAGGCGGAAGCCGCGCAGGCGCTCCCACGGGTCGCGGCCCGCAGGCGCCGCGAGGAAGCCGAGTGCGGCAAGGGCGGCGAGCGCGAACGCCTCATCGGAGGGGGGCGGTTCGACGAGCAGCCCCTCCCCCGACCGGGCGATCAGGCCGGTGTCGACGTCACCCGCCGCGAAGGCCGGCAGACGGCAGAGGCGGGCGAGGAAGGCGGCATTGGTCGTCACGCCGGCGATATGGCAGCGGGTGAGCGCGGCCTCCAGCTTCGCCAGCGCCTCGGCGCGGTCGCGACCATCGGCGATCACTTTCGCGATCATCGGATCGTAATGGGGGGTGATCGCGTCTCCCGCCCGCACGCCGGAATCGACGCGCACGTCCTTCGGCAGGTCGAAGAGGGAGAGGCGGCCGGTCGCCGGCAGGAAATCGCGCGCCGGGTTTTCCGCATAGAGCCGCGCCTCGAAGGCCCAGCCGGTCATGGAAATCTCCTCCTGCCGCCTGGGCAGCGGCTCGCCGGCGGCGACGCGGAGCTGCCATTCGACGAGGTCGAGGCCGGTGATCGCCTCCGTCACCGGATGCTCGACCTGGAGGCGCGTGTTCATCTCCATGAAATGGAAACGGTCGGGCCGCAGCCCCTCCGAGACGTCGGCGATGAATTCGACGGTGCCCGCACCGCTATAGCCGATCGCCGCCGCCGCGCGGCAGGCGGCCTCGCCCATCGCGGAGCGCGTCTCCGGCGTCATGCCGGGGGCCGGCGCCTCCTCGATCACCTTCTGATGGCGGCGCTGCAGCGAGCAGTCGCGCTCGAAGAGATGCACGACGTTGCCATGCCGGTCGCCGAAGACCTGCACCTCGATATGGCGCGGCTTCGCCATGTATTTTTCCACCAGCACGCGGCCGTCGCCGAAGGCGCCTTCCGCCTCGCGCCGCGTGCTTTCCAGCGCCGCGGCGAAGCCGGCCGGATCGCCCACCCGGCGCATGCCCTTGCCGCCACCGCCGGCGCGCGCCTTGATCAGCACCGGATAGCCGATCCTCTCCGCCTCCTGCGCGAGGAAGGCCGCGTCCTGCACCGCGCCGTGATAGCCCGGCACGACGGACACGCCCGCCGTCTCCATCAGCGCCTTGGCCGCGTCCTTCAGCCCCATGGCGCGGATCGCCTGCGCCGAGGGGCCGATGAAGACGAGGCCGGCCGCCTCCACGGCGTCCACGAAATCCGGGTTCTCCGACAGGAAGCCGTAGCCCGGATGCACGGCCTCCGCCCCGCTCGCCTTCGCGGCCGCGACGACGGCTTCGATGTCGAGATAGCTCCGCGCCGCCTCCGCCGGGCCGATCCGCACCGCCTCGTCGGCAAGCGCGACATGCAGCGCGTCACGGTCGGCGTCGGAATGGACGGCAACCGTGGCGATGCCCATCCGCCGCGCGGTGCGGATGACGCGGGCTACGATCTCGCCGCGATTGGCGATGAGGATCTTCCGGAACATGCCTCTCCCCTATTGCGCGGCCACCGCCTCGACCTCCAGGAGCCACCGCTCATCGAAGATCTGGCAGACGACGACGGTGAGCGCCGGCGCGAGCGAGCCGAGATACTCGTTGCGGATCTCGCGGTTGGCGGTCGCGTGCTGGCGGTCGGAGAGATACATCGTCACCTTGACGATATCGCTCTTCGCCATGCCGGCAGCCTTCAGCTGGGCGTCGATGTTGCGCCAGACGAGGCGGGCCTGCGCCTCGAAGCCCTCCGGCACCTTGTCGTCGTCCGAGACGGGGATCTGCCCGCTGACGAGCAGCAGCCGCTCGAAGCCCTCGAGCTTCACCGCCTGCGAATAGCCGCCGTGCGGATTGGGGGCGTTCCTGGCATTGATTGATTCGCGTTTCATGGGCTTTCCTCCTCCTACATCCGGAAAACGCCGAAGCGGGTCGGCTCGGCCGGCGCGTTGAGCGCCGCCGAGAGCGAGAGCGCCAGCACGTCGCGCGTCTGGCGCGGATCGACGATGCCGTCGTCCCAGAGCCGCGCAGAGGCATAGAGCGGATGGCTCTGGCGGGCGAACATGTCGACGGTCGGCTGCTTGAAGGCCGCCTCCTCCTCCGCGCTCCACGCGCCGCCCGCCCGCTCGATCGCCTCGCGCCTGACGGTCGCGAGCACGCCCGCCGCCTGCTCGCCGCCCATCACGGCGATACGGCTGTTCGGCCAAGTCCAGAGGAAGCGCGGCGAATAGGCCCGCCCGCACATGCCGTAATTGCCGGCCCCGTAGGAGCCGCCGATCAGCACCGTCACCTTCGGCACCGCGGCGGTGGCGACCGCCGTCACGAGCTTCGCGCCGTGCTTGGCGATGCCCTCCGCCTCATATTTCCGGCCGACCATGAAGCCGGTGATGTTCTGCAGGAAGACGAGCGGGATGTTCCTCTGCGCGCAGAGCTCGATGAAATGCGCGCCCTTCAGCGCGGCCTCGGAGAAAAGCACGCCGTTGTTGGCGATAATGCCGGCGGGAAGGCCGTGGAGGGCGGCGAAGCCGCAGACGAGCGTCGTGCCGAAGCGGGCCTTGAACTCGTCGAAGCGCGAGCCGTCGACGAGGCGGGCGATCACCTCGCGCACGTCGTAGGCGATCTTCGTGTCGGCAGGGACGATGCCGAGCAGCTCCTCCGGATCGTGCAGCGGGGCCTCGCCTCCGCTAGACAATGTCAGTTCCGGCTTACGCCTGTGGAGGTTGGCGGCGATCTGCCGGGCGATGGCGAGCGCATGGCGGTCGTCGCGGGCAAGATGATCGGCGACGCCGGAGAGCCGCGTGTGCACGTCGCCGCCGCCGAGGTCCTCGGCCGTCACCACCTCGCCGGTCGCCGCCTTCACCAGCGGCGGGCCGGCGAGGAAGATGGTGCCCTGGTTCTCGACGATCACCGTCTCGTCGCTCATCGCCGGCACATAGGCGCCGCCCGCCGTGCAGCTTCCCATGACGACGGCGATCTGCGGGATGCCCGCCGCCGACATGTTCGCCTGGTTGTAGAAGATGCGGCCGAAATGATCGCGGTCGGGAAAGACCTCGTCCTGGCTCGGCAGGTTGGCGCCGCCGGAATCGACCAGGTAGATGCAGGGCAGGCGGTTCTCCGCGGCAATCTCCTGCGCGCGCAGGTGCTTCTTGACGGTGATCGGGTAATAGGTGCCGCCCTTCGCCGTCGCGTCGTTGCAGACGATCATGCACTCCTGCCCCGACACGCGGCCGATGCCGGCGATCAGCCCGCCGCCGGGCGAGGCGCCGTCATAGAGGCCATGACCGGCCGTGAGCCCGATCTCCAGGAAGGGCGAGCCCGGATCGAGGAGGCCCGCCACCCGCTCGCGCGGGAGCAGCTTGCCGCGGGCGACGTGGCGCGCGCGCGCCTTCGCACCGCCACCGTCCATGACCGACTTTGCCGCCTCCTCCACTGCCGAAAGCGCCTCCAGCATCGCCGCGCGGTTGGCCGCGAAGGCGGGGCTGCGGGTGTCGACGGACGTGCGCAGGACCGGCATCAGCGCGTCTCCTCGAATATCTCGCGGCCGATCAGCATGCGGCGGATCTCGGACGTGCCGGCGCCGATCTCGTAGAGCTTGGCGTCGCGCAGCAGCCGGCCGGTCGGATAGTCGTTGATATAGCCGTTGCCGCCGAGTGCCTGGATCGCCTCCAGCGCCAGCCTCGTCGCGGCCTCGGCGGCAAAGAGGATGCAGCCAGCGGCGTCCTTGCGCGTCGTCTCGCCGCGATCGCAGGCGGCCGCCACCGCGTAGACATAGGCGCGCGCGGCGTTGCAGGCCACGTACATGTCGGCGAGCTTGCCCTGCATGAGCTGGAACTCGCCGATCGGCCGGTCGAACTGTTTCCGTTCGTGCAGATAGGGCACCACCACGTCGAGGCAGGCGGCCATGATGCCGAGCGGCCCGCCGGCCAGCACCACGCGCTCGTAATCGAGGCCGCTCATCAGCACGTTGACGCCGCGCCCGACTTCGCCCAGCACGTTCTCCTCCGGCACCTCGCAATCGGCAAAGACCAGTTCGCCGGTGTTGGAGCCGCGCATGCCGAGCTTGTCGAGCTTCTGCGCGGTGGAGAAACCCGCAAAACCCTTCTCGACCAGGAAGGCGGTGATGCCGCGCGCGCCGGGCTCGGGATCGGTCCTGGCATAGACCACCAGCACGTCCGCATCCGGCCCGTTGGTGATCCACATCTTGGAGCCGTTCAGTACGTAGCGGTCGCCGCGCTTCTCGGCGCGGAGCTTCATCGAGACGACATCGGAGCCTGCGCCCGGCTCCGACATGGCGAGCGCGCCGACATGCGCGCCGGAGATCAGCTTGGGCAGGTATCTCTTGCGCTGGGCATCGTTGCCGTTGCGGACGATCTGGTTGACGCAGAGGTTGGAGTGCGCGCCGTAGCTGAGCCCCACCGAGGCGGAGGCGCGGCTTATCTCCTCCATCGCCACGCAATGGGCGAGATAGCCCATGCCCGCCCCGCCGTAGGCTTCCGGCGCGGTGATTCCCAGCAGGCCGAGCCCGCCGAGCTCGTGCCAGAGCGGCATGGGGAAATCGTTGCTGCGGTCGATCTCGGCCGCCTGCGGGGCGATCTTCTCCTCGGCGAAGCGGGCCACGCTCTCGCGCAGCGCCTCGATCTCCTCGCCGAGGCCGAAGCGCATTCCGGCTGCGTACATGTCTCTCCTCCCCTGGAGCGTTTCCTTGTTTCTACGCGATTGCGAACGCAAAAACGCTACGTGCTTCTGCCGGAGTTGCTCCAGCGCCCTCAGGCGGCCGCCTTCTCCCGTTGCCGTCCCGCCGCCGTCTCGAAGGCTGCGACAAGCTCCGCCTCGCGCGCCTTGACGCGACGGGCGGCCTCCTCCTTCACCGGCCCGTAGCCGCGAATCTCGCCGTAGAGCGAGAGAAGCGCAACGGCTTCCTCGATGTTCCCGCGCGCGAGCCGCGAAAGGACATGCTCGACCAGCGCCTCGTAGTCGGCGATCAGCCGGCGTTCCATGCGCCGCTCGGCCGTGCGGCCGAACGGGTCGAAGGCGGTGCCGCGCAGGCCCTTCATCATCGCCAGCAGCCGGAACACCGGCAGGATCCAGCGGCCGAAGCGGCGCTTGCGCGGCCGGCCCGTGGCGTCGAGGCCCTTGAGGAAGGGCGGCGCGAGGTTGAAGGCGATCGCGTATTTGCCGTCGAACTGTGCCTCCAGCCCGGCGCGGAAGGCGGGGGCGGAGAAGAGCCGCGCCACCTCGTATTCGTCCTTGTAGGCGAGGAGCCGCGCATGGACGTCGGCGACGATGCGGGTCAGCCGGTCGTCGGGGCGGAGCTGCCGTTCGGCGGCGCGGACCCGCTCGACCAGCGCGGCGTAGCGGGCGGCGAGCCGGTCGTCCTGATAGGCGGTCAGGTGCTTCATGCGGTGAGCGATCAGCTCTTCCGTCGCCATCGTCTCCGGCGTCGGGGCCTGTTTCTCCGGCTGCAGCAGCCTTCCGGCGCGGACGGGGTCGGCGGCGATCAGCCGGCCCCAGCCGAAGGCGGCGAGCGTGGCGTCGACGGCGACCCCGTTCAAGGCTATCGCCTGCTCGATTGACTGGCGCGACAGCGGGATCAGCCCCTTCTGCCAGGCGAAGCCCGTCATCAGGATGTTCGTCGCCATGGCGTTGCCCGCGACCTTCTCGGCGATGGTCGTGAAGTCGAGAAAATGCGAGGGCTCCTTCAGCGCCGCGCGCACCGTGCCCTCGACGGCGCGGGTGCGGAAATCGAAGTCGCGGCTGCGCACGAAATCGGCGACCGGCGTCAGCCTGGTGTTGACGATGCCGGTGGTGCGGCCGCTGTCGCAGAGCGTGACGGCGTCCCTGGAGGCGGCCACCACCTCGTCGGCGGCGATCAGCAGGTCGGCGCCGCCGGTGACGATGCGCGGCGAGGAGACGTCGCGGTCGGCAAGGCCGATGCGCAGGTGGCTCATCACCGCGCCGCCCTTCTGGGCGAGCCCGGCCATGTCGAGGATCATCGGCGCCTTGCCGTCGAGATGGGCGGCCATGCCGAGGATGGCGCTGATCGTCAGGATGCCCGTGCCGCCGATGCCGGCAATCGCGATGTTCCAGGGGCGGCCGGCGATCTCCACGACCTCGGGCTCCGGCAGGCCGGAAAGATCCGGCCGGCTTCCCGCCGCCTTGCGCAGCCGCCCGCCCGTCACCGTTACGAAGGAGGGACAGAAGCCCTTGAGGCAGGAATAGTCCTTGTTGCAGGTCGACTGGTTGATGCGGCGCTTGCGGCCCATCTCGGTGTCGAGCGGCTCGACGGAGACGCAGTTCGACTGGACGGAACAGTCGCCGCAGCCCTCGCAGACCGAGGGCTCGATCATCAGCCGCACCGGCGGATCCTCCATCAGGCCGCGGCTCCTGCGCCGGCGCTTCTCCGCCGCGCAGGTCTGCACGTAGACGATGGCCGAGCAGCCGGGAGCCTCGCGGATATCGCGCATCACCGTGTCGTATTCGTCGCGGTGGCGCACCCTGACGCCGGGCGCGAGCCCGGAGGGCGCATAGGCTTCCGGACGGTCGGAGACGAGATAGATCGGCGCGACGCCCTCGTCATGGAGCTGGCGCGTCACGGCCTCGGGCGTGAGCGGCCCGTCGATCGCCTGACCGCCGGTCATGGCGACGGCGTCGTTGTAGAGGATCTTGTAGGTGACGTTGACGCCGGCGGCGACCGACTGGCGGATGGCGAGGATGCCGGAATGGTAATAGGTGCCGTCGCCGAGATTGACGAAGATGTGCTTCTCGTCGGTGAAGGGCGCAATCCCCGTCCAGGGCACGCCTTCCGCACCCATATGGGTGAAGGTCGCCGTCGAGCGGTCCATCCACTGCACCATGTAGTGACAGCCGATGCCGGCCGTCGCCCGGCTTCCCTCCGGCACCTTCGTCGAGGTGTTGTGCGGACAGCCGGAGCAGAAATAGGGCACGCGCTCCAGCGGCGGGGCGTGGCCCTTGCGGATCTTCTCGCGCTCCAAGAGATAGGCGAGCTCGTCGGCAATCACCTTCTTGAGGCCGAGGTCGAACTCGAGATGCAGCAGGCGGCCCGCGATGGCGCGCGCCACCATTCCGACGGAGAGCGCCTGCGACAGCGGCAGGAACGGATTGTCCTCGTGGTCGAACTTGCCGATGATGCGCGGCCGCTCGCCGGGATGCCAGTTGAAGAGCTGCTGCTTGATCTGGTTCTCGATGATCTCGCGGCGCTCCTCGACCACGAGGACCTCTTCCAGCCCGCGCGAGAAGTCGCGCACGCCTTCCGGCTCCAGCGGCCAGGGCATGCGCACCTTGTAGACGCGCATGCCGATCGCGGCGATCTCCTTCGGGCCGATGGAGAGCTCCTTCAGCGCCTGCAGCACATCCTCGTAGGCCTTGCCGGAGGCGATGATGCCGAAGCGGGCGTCGGGTGAATCGTGCGTCACCTCGTCCACCCGGTTGGCGCGGGCAAAGGCGATCGCGGCATAGCCCTTGCAGGTCTGCAGCCGCTCGTCCTGCGGCAGCGGCGGATCGGGCCAGCGCAGGTTGAGGCCGCCGGGCGGCAGCTCGAAGTCCTCCGGGATCACGAATTGCCGGCGCTCGCCGGCGAGGTCGACGGAAGCGGTCGTCTCGACCGTGTCGGAGATGAACTTCATGCCGACCCAGCAGCCGGAATAGCGCGACATCGCCGTGCCGAGCAGGCCGTATTCGACGAATTCGTGGATCGAGGACGGATAGAGCACCGGCATCAGCGCCGACATGAAGGCGTGGTCCGACTGGTGCGGCACGGAGGACGATTTCGCCGAATGGTCGTCGCCGGCGAAACAGAGCACACCGCCGTGCCGCGACGCGCCTGCCGCATTGGCGTGCTTGAAGACGTCGCCGCAGCGGTCGACGCCCGGCCCCTTGCCGTACCAGTAGCCGGCGACGCCGTCGACGCGCGCGCCGGGAAAGAGATGAAGCTGCTGCGTGCCCCAGACGGCGGTCGCCGCAAGATCCTCGTTGACGCCGGGGCGGAAGACGACGCCGTTGGCGGCGAGATGCTTCCCGGCCTTGGCGAGCTGCTGGTCGTAGCCGCCGAGCGGCGAGCCGCGATAACCCGAGATGAAGGCGGCGGTGTTCAGCCCCGCGGCGCGGTCGCGCCCCATCTGGACGATCGGCAGGCGCACGAGCGCCTGGATGCCGGACAGGAAGATCCTGCCGTCCTCCGCCGTATACTTGTCCTCGAGAGAAAAGCTCTGCTTCAGCATGACTTCCTCCTCGATGGCCCTCCTCCACGAAAGCCATCCTCTCTATGTAGGAGCTTACGCCCCGAAGGGGAGGAGCGGGTCCTTATTTTCGCGGGGAAAGATCACATTCGAGGGATAGCGTCCGCAAAAGGGCACGCGAAACGCAAAGCCGTCCTCATCGGCCTCAAAGAGGCAGGCGATGGGTGTTCTTCAGCTCGTCGAGCGCGAAGCTCGAATTGACGAAGCCGACGCCCGGGAGCTTCAGGAGCGCCTTCTTCAGGATCTCCTCGTACTGGCGCACGCTGCTCGTCAGCACCCGCAGCACGTAGTCGTGCTCGCCGGTCATCGAGTAGCATTGCACGACCTCCGGCATCGCCTTCACGGCCTTCTCGAACTCGACGAGCGTCTCCTCGTCGTGCTGCTTCAGCCGCACGAAGCAGAAGACGGAGACATCGAAGCCGACCTGCTTCGGATCGACGAGCACGATGCGGCCGCGGATCACGCCCTGCCGCTCCATCTCCTTGATGCGGCGCCAGCAGGGCGTGTGGCTGAGGCCCACGCGCTCGCCGATCTCGGCGACGGTGAGCTCCGGTTCGTCCTGGAGCAGGCGGAGGATCCTGCGGCTCGTCTCGTCCACGTCCCCCTCCCCGCCGGTCTCAGAGAAAGCCGCGTGCGACGAGGTTGCGCATCAGCGCCGCCGTGCCGAAGGTCCAGGGCGGGCATTCGGTGGAGAGCCGCACGGTGTTGACCAGCCGGCCGAGCTCGGCATTGGAGATCGTCACCCGGTCGCCGGTCTTGTGGGTGAAGCCCTGGCCGGGCGCGTCGCGGTCCTCGACGGGGGCGAAGAGCGTGCCCATGAACAGCATGAAGCCGTCCGGATACTGGTGGTGGCGGCCGACGGTCTGGGAGACGAGGTCGAGCGGGTCGCGGCTGATCTCGCGCATGGTGCTGCGGCCCTTGAGGACGAAGCCGTCCTCGCCCTCGATCAGGAGGTCGAGATCGGCCGTGCGCACGTCGTCGAGCGAATAGGTCTCGTCGAACAGGCGGATGAAGGGACCGATCGACGAGGAGGCGTTGTTGTCCTTCGCCTTGCCGAGGAGCAGCGCCGAGCGGCCCTCGACGTCGCGCAGGTTGACGTCGTTGCCGAGCGTCGCGCCCTTGACGCGGCCCTGACTATCGACGGCGAGCACGATCTCCGGCTCCGGATTGTTCCATCTGGAGATCGGGTGCAGGCCGACCGAGGCGCCCCAGCCGACCGAGGCGAGCACCGGCGCCTTGGTGAAGACCTCCGCGTCCGGACCGATGCCGACCTCCAGATATTGCGACCAGACGCCCTCCTCGATCAGCGCCGCCTTGACCTTGGCAGCCTCCTCGGAGCCGGCCTTGAGGTCGCGCAGGCTGTCGCCGATGATGGCGGTGACGCGGGCGCGCATCTTCTCGGCGAGCGCCGGGTTGCCGGCCGCCTTCTCCTCGATCACCCGCTCGATCATCGAGCGGGCGAAGGTGACGCCGCAGGCCTTCACCACCTGCAGGTCGCAGGGCGCGAGCAGGTGCAGGCGGGAGAGCGCGCCGGCGCCCTCGACGGAATCAGAAAGCACGCTGTCGAGTTCGCCCAGCGTCTCGCCTTCGGCGGCGCGGACGAAGGCGGCCGGATCGTCCTTCTCGAGCAGGTCGCGCATGGTGGGGGCGGCGCGGGAGGTGATGTCGACGAGCCTGCCGTCGCGCACCACCACGAGGGACGGGCCCTGCGCGTCCGGCCGCCACACGCGGCCCACGAACGTTCCCGTCGCGAAATCTCCTGCCGTTGTCGTCATGATCTGTCCTCTCATCGAATGCTTCCAGCCATCTAGCGTGAAAGCGGACGGATGTCAGCCGCGATCGACCGTCGAGACGAGATCCTGCAGCCATCGCTGCTGTTCCTGCCTGGCCGCGGGCAGGGTGACGTTGTGATCGGCATCGGGAAGGATATCGACGCGCGCCCGGGCAAACCGGCGCAGCCTGCGCCGATCGCGCCCGAAATAGAGCGACAGCTGCTCCAGGCTCTCGTCCCCGTGCGAGCAGAGGAAGCCTATCGGCACCTGCCGGCGGTCCAGCTCGGCGAACATCCGGCGGCATTCGGCCTGGAAACGCCCGTGCTTCGAGATCGACGGGACGAAGGGTGCCAGCGCATGGGACAGCCGCGACAGGAGCTGGAACGAAAGCGCGCGCAGGAAGCCGGGGACGCTGCTTTCTCCGCGCAGGATGCGCAGGACGAGGCGCGGGTCCAGCAACCTTTTCCGGTATTCGCCGGCGCTGCGCAGCCGCGTATGGGCGACGGTCGCCAGGTTCTCGTCCGGATCCCATATGAGGCGAAGCTGGTTGATCAGGGCGAGCGCGGCGACGCGCGGATCGCGACAGGCGGCGTGGAAGGCCGTGTAGGCTCCGCTGCACCGGCCGACGAGCACGACCCGCCCGGGGCAGGCCGCCTGCAGGAAATCGAGCGCATCCACGACATCGCGGATCGGCCCGTCGGTGTAGAGGACCTGGTCGGGCTCGCCGGCGCGCGCCGGACTGTCGCCGACGTTGGCAAGATCGAAGCGCAGCGAGGCCACGCCGTCGCGGGCAAGCGCACGGGCGGCGTCGACCCAGCATCGCGCCCAGCCGCCGTGATGGTCGTAGCCGGCATTGAGGAAGACCACCACCGGGCGATCCCCCCGGACGGACGGACCGTCGGGACGGCACAAGATCCCCGCGAGCGGGGCGTCCGGCCGGAAGACCACGCCCTCCTCGACGAAACCCTCGCCCGCCAGCCGAGCGGCCGCCGGAACCGAGGGCGACGCCGTCCGGGAAGCCTCGCCGTGCGCATACGTCCCGGCGAGCCATTCGGACATGGCGACGACGACGGGGCGCGGCAGCACGGAATCCGTCGGGTTCGCCATCAGCTCGGCATAGCCGGCGAACGGCTGCACCGTGACGGCATGTCCCGCCGCCTCGAAAGCACGGCCGAGCGCGGCGTCGGCCTCGGTTTCCTCCCGCGCGACGACCAGGCAGGGCATCCGCCGTCCGAAAGCCCCCATGTCGATGGCGGCGGTTCCGAGCCCCGCCGCGACGCCCACAGGCAGGACGAGGCCGCCGATCGCCACGCTCCCTCCCGGGGGCGCGTCGTCCGGCGGCAATCCGAGACCCTCCAAGACGACACGCGCCTTGATGGCCGTCTCGCGCAGGAAGCGGCGGCCGTTCGCCGCCGGCGCCGCGAGGATCAGGCCGGCGACGTCCTCGCGCCGGGCGGCGAGGCGGGCGGCGATGAGCGCGCCCGGACCGAGGCCGAGCAGGACGACATCGCGGCAGCCGGCGGCGTCCTTCAGCAGGTCGCAGGCCGCGGCAGCGGCATCCGTCCAGCCGTCGAGGGTCTCGCCCTCCGGCCGGTCCAGCGAATCCACGGTGCCCGGATAGTCGAAACGCAGGACGGGAAAGCCCCGGCCGGCGAAATCGTCGGCGACGGTGCGCAGGAACTTGCGCGTGCAGAGTTCGTCGACACCCCAGCTCCGGCAAAGCACGACGCCCGTCCTCTCGACGGTCGCCGCCGCGGGCAGGGTGAGATGGCCGGCACAGCCGGCGAAGGCGACGGGAGACGTCCGGACCATCGGTCAGCCCACCGCCCGTCCGGGCGTCACCGCCACCGCCATCATCACGCGATAGGCCAGGGACGAGACGGTCCTGGGTATGCGGGAGGGAAGGTTGGTGATCAGCGCCTCCACATCGTCGCGCGGCACCACCCGCAGCACGCGGAGCGCGACCGCATAGACGATGGCGCCCGCCGCCACGGCCAGCGTGATGCCGACGATTCCGCCGATTTGCAGCAGTACGCCGTAGGCGGCCCCCGCGCAGAGGAGTGCGGCGAAGCCTATGAGCAGCATATCCCTGACATTCACCGGAATGGACAGGCGCCGCCAGCAGAAGGCCAGCAGCCAGGCGAGCCACACGCCGTGCACCAGGGTCCGCCCCCATGCCGCACCGAGGCCGCCGCCGAAGGGAACGGCCAGAGCGAAGACGGCGATGGACAGGACGGCAGTGACGGGCGCGATCAGGAGGAAGAAGTCGCTGCGCTCGCAGGCATTGATGACGATGGAGGGCACGGTGCTGAGGGCCGTGAGGAAGGCGAAGGCGACGAGCACGCGCGCCATCGGCACCGCCTCGGCGAACTCCGCCCCGAACAGCAGCGGCAGCAGCTCGCCCATAATGGCCGCGCCGCCGAAGCAGATGGGCAGGATCATGAGACCGAGCCAGCGCATGATGCGGTCGCACGTCACGCGCATGAGATCGATGTTGCCGTTGTCGTGATGCGCGCCGATGTGGGGCGTCAGGCCTCCCAGCATCTGGCCGGGAAGCTGGACGACCAGCCCCGCGAGCGTCAGGCCGGCCGCATAGTGGCCCATTTCGCTGGCAGCGAAATAGGCACCCAGGAAAAGCAGCTCGATGCGGGTCCAGACCACCATGCCGATGATGGACGAGATCCAGCTGTTGCGGCCGACGGCCTTCATGTTGGGCGTGACGGCCACGTCCGGATCGGGCCTGCGGGCGATGTATTCGCGTATGCGGACGACCTGCGGCAGGCACCGCGCCACGTAACCGACGAGCGCGCCGGGCACGCCGTAGAAATAGCCGCCGAGGGCGATCAGCGGCACCTGCAGGAGGCAGCCGATGAACGCATAGCGGGCCGATTCCGCGAAACGATTGAGGCCGCGCGCCGCCGCATCCGCCACGCCGGAAATCGCATAGGCGAACAGCATCAGCCCCGCCATCACCCAGACGGACGGTATGTGCTCCGCCTGCGCATCCGTCAGGTACAGCCACAGGGCATAGCCCAGCAGCACGAGCAGGCCCAGGACGGCCGGGACCAGGAAATTGGCCAGCAGCAGGCGAGCAAGCCCGCCGCCGGGATTGCCCGGCCGGTCGTATGTCTGCATGTAGCGCAGCAGCACGTTCGGCACGCCGTAGCCGGCCAGCAGGGCACCGGTCGTCGCCACGAACAGGGCGAAGGCGACCTCGCCGGAGCCGTGCGGGCCGAGCAGCCGCGCGATAATGATGCTGCCCATGAAGCCCGAGGCCAGCGAGACGATGCCGGTGATGGTGCTGAGCGCCGATGCGCCGATGAAGCCCATGGCCTATGTCCGCCCGTCCGCCACCGGCTTTTCCCCGAGAAGCCGTGCGAGGATCTTCCGGCGCACGACGGGCTCGGCGAGGATGAGCCGGATCATGTCGAGATAGTTGCCGCTCGCCCGCGCGCGGTGGAACCGCCCGATCGGCACCCCCGCCCGCAGATCGGCGAGGCGCCGGTCGAAGGCCTCCCGCTCCGCGGCGGTCAGCCGGTCGGCGACCTCGCGGCGGAACTCCTCCAGCGCGGCGATCAGCGGCCGGGCGTCGGCCGTGCTGCGCGAATGGGGCGAGGCGCTGCGGCTGATCGCGCCGACGGGTGTCGCATAGACGTAGAGCGGCGTATCGACATAGAAGGCCCGTCCGCCGGCCGCCAGGATGCGCAGGTTGAACAGCAGGTCCTCGCCAGACCGCAGGTCCTCGCGATAGGCGATGGCGTGGCGGCGCAGGAAATCCGTCCGGACGACGGGCTGCAGGTAGCCGAAGTCGTGGCGGTCGGCCGCCGTCGGCAGCAGGAAGTCGCGGAAGGACAGGAAGCGATCGGAAAGACCGGTGTAGATCGGGCCGGTTTCCCGGTCCGCGACCGCGTCGAAGCCCATCAGGTTGTCGGCGATGAACTCGGCCTCGTGGGCGTGTTCCAGCAGTCGCCGCAGCCGGTCCGGATGCCAGAAATCGTCGGAATCGAGCAATGCGGTCCATTCGCCGCGCGCGGCGGCGAAGCCCACGTTGCGTGCCGCGGACGGGCCGAGGTTGCGCGGCTGGCGGATGACCCGCACCCGCGGATCGCCGGCGAAGACCCGCTCCACCTCGTCGGGCGTTCCGTCCGTGGACCCGTCGTCCACGACGACGACCTCCACCGCCACCTTCTCCTGCGCGAGGGCGCTGCGCACCGACCGTGCGACGCAGTCCCTCGTGTTGAAGCACGGAATGACGGCCGATATTAAGGGTCTGGTCATGGAATGCTTCCATTAATAGAGCCCGATAAATAGGGATCAATTCATTGCGATTTCGTGAATCCGCCCGGCGCGGATCCGGCGGGTAGAGGGCTCAAATTCGATGTCATATTTCCTGGATAACGTCCGGCGGCTGATGCGCGATCTGCAATCGGAACCGGTTTCGGCCCTGCCGCGCCGGCTGGCCGGCATCGCCCAGCCGAAGCTCGCCCGGCTTTGCGAGGAGACGGCCCACCGCTCCGGCCTGGGCGACCTTCTCGCCCGCCGCTACAGCGGCAAGGGGATCGCGCTGATGTTCCACGAGATCCATGCCGATGTGGACGGGGAGCTGCGCACCGGCTGCGGCCCGGCGCAGCTCGCGCACATCATCGACACCGTGCGCGCCGCCGGCCGCGACATCGTCACGATCGAGGAGGGACTGCGCCGCCTCGCGGAGCCGGACAGCCGGCCCTTCGCGCTGCTGACCTTCGACGACGGCTACCGCGACAACCGCACGAACGCCCTGCCGATCCTCGAGCGGGCCGAGGCGCCGATGACCCTCTTCGTGCCGACCGGCATGATGACGCGCGAGCTCTACGCCTGGTGGATCGCCCTGCGGGAGATCGCCAAGACGCGGGACGCGGTGGACATTCCGCCGATGGAGCGCCGGTTCGAATGCGTCGACCTCGCCAGCAAGGTCGCGCTGATGCGCCAGGTGACCGCGTGGATCGGCACGGACAACGCAAGGGCGAGATCGCTCGCGCCGACCTTTACCAAATACGGCGTGGACCTGCCGGCGCTCGTCGATTTCTACGCCATGGACGAGGAGGAGCTGAAGACCTTCGCGCGCCATCCGCTGGTTCGCATCGGCGCCCATACGGTCAGCCACCGCTTCCTGTCGGGCCTGGAGGATGCGGAGGTGGCGGCCGAGCTTCCGGCCAACAAGCGCTATCTCGAAGACCTCCTCGGCCAGCCGGTCCCCTACCTCGCCTATCCGCACGGCGACGAGGACGCCTGCGGCGCGCGCGAGGCGCGGCTGGCGGCGCAGGCGGGCTTCGAAGCCTCCTTCACGACGCGGCCGGGCCATCTCTTTGCCGCCCATCTTTCCCATCCGCACCTGCTGCCGCGCATGGACGTCGGCTACGCGCCGCAGAGCGCCTCTGCGCTCGCAAGCCGCCTGAACGGCCTTCACCGCGTCATCGCGGCGGGCTTCGTCGATCCGGTGGCGACGCTCGCCTGAGCCGGTCGCCACCTCGCGGACAGGCGGGCGGGGATCGCCAATATCAAGGATTCCTATTCCGGCCGCGGCACAATATGAATGGAGCATGATTGATTCCGCGACGATTCGCTCCTTCGGTCGTTTCCCGTCCGCGCGCCGCCGGGCCGCCCTGCTGACGGCCGCCTTCGCGATCGCCGCCGCCGGCTGCGCCGCCCGTCCCGGCGCGGGCGTCGCCACCCTCTCGACGACGGCGCCCGCCTCCAGCGCCCTGATCCTTCCGGCCCCCGGCACCTGGTCGATCGTCAGCGTGGTGCAGCGGCAATATACCAATGCGATCGAGCAGCAGGTCGCGCTCTCGACCGAGGCCGCGACGCCCGGGCAGAACTTCCTCGGCATCCAGGTCTTCGGACCGGCGGAGACCGTGGCGATGCCCGGCGGCACGCTCGCCTACAAGCCGGTGCAGCATGCCGCGATCCGCGCGGAGATCGCCCGCTACTTCCCGGGGCGGACGCTTGCCATCTCCCCGCATTTCGTGCGCAACAACTACGGCCCCTTCGGCTATGCCTACGGCGCGGGTGCGGGCGGCGACGGCTGCCTCTACGGCTGGCAGCAGATCCGCTCCGACAATGCGGACCGCGACATCCGCGGCAACCAGGGCATGATTCAGGTACGGCTGCGCGCCTGCCAGGCCGGCGCGTCGGAAAAGGACCTGGTGCAGCAGATGTACGGCTTCACGATCGTCGGCGGTTTTTCCGGCGCGGTCTGGAATCCCTACGGCACGCCGCCCGGCGTCGGCGAGGTCGGCGGCGGCGAGCCGCTCGCCGTTCCGCTCGAGGACGGGGCGGTGCGGCCGCGCCGGGTTACGGCCACGCCGGAGCGCATCCGGCAGGAAACCGGAAGGACGACGCAGCGCCGGCAGACCGCGGAAGACGCCATACTCGTGCCCTCGCCGTCCGGTTCGGTGTCGGGCGAGGCCGTCGTCGTCCCCTCGCCGGTGTGCGTGGCGGACGCCGCCGGCGCGGCGACCTGCGACTAGCGCGCCTCATGCTTCGTTAACGCAATCGGTCTTAGGGTCCCGCCGGAGGTGCGAGACAGCGGCGAAGGACAGCGAATGGGACATATCGGTACGATCATCGTCTGGGCGCTCGTGGCCGCGCTGGTGCTTCTGGTCATCACGCTGCCGATCAATCTCCAGACGCAGCTCGTCGCCAGCATCGCCGTCGTGACGCTGATGGCGGCGATCAAGGTGATCCGGGCGGAGGGCATCTGGCGGCTGATCGCGCTCGCCTTCGGCACCGCCGTCGTGCTGCGCTACGTCTACTGGCGCACGACGAGCACCCTGCCGCCGGTCAACCAGCTCGAGAACTTCATCCCGGGCTTCCTGCTCTATCTCGCCGAGATGTACAGCGTGATGATGCTGGCGCTCAGCCTCTTCGTGGTGGCGATGCCGCTTTCGCCGCGCAGGAGCCGCACCGCGAAGGAGGAGAGGCTGCCCACCGTCGACGTCTTCGTGCCAAGCTACAACGAGGAGATCGGCCTGCTCGCCAACACGCTCGCCGCCGCCAAGGGGATGGACTATCCGGCCGACCGGCTGACCGTCTGGCTCCTCGACGACGGCGGCACCGAGCAGAAGCGCAACGCCGCATCCGTGCTCGAGGCGCAGATGGCGGAGGCCCGGCACCGCGAGCTGCAGGCGCTCTGCCGCGATCTCGGCGTCAACTACCTGACGCGGGCGCGGAACGAGAGCGCCAAGGCCGGCAACCTCAACAACGGACTGCAGCATTCGCGCGGCGAGCTCGTCGCCGTCTTCGACGCCGACCATGCGCCCGCACGCGCCTTCCTGCGCGAGACCGTCGGCCATTTCGCCGACGACCCCAAGCTCTTCCTCGTGCAGACGCCGCACTTCTTCCTCAATCCCGATCCCCTGGAACGCAACCTCAGGACCTTCGAGAAGATGCCGAGCGAGAACGAGATGTTCTACGGCATCATCCAGCGCGGCCTCGACAAGTGGAACGCCGCCTTCTTCTGCGGCTCGGCCGCGGTGCTCAGGCGCAGCGCGCTCGCCGAGGCGGGCGGCTTCAGCGGGCGCTCGATCACCGAGGACTGCGAGACGGCGCTCGCGCTGCACGCGCGCGGCTGGAACAGCGTCTACGTGGACAAGCCGCTGATCGCCGGCCTGCAGCCGGCCACCTTCGCCAGCTTCATCGGCCAGCGCAGCCGCTGGGCGCAGGGGATGATGCAGATCATGCGCTTCCACTTCCCGCTCTTCAAGCGCGGCCTGTCGCTGCCGCAGCGCCTCAGCTACATGTCGTCGACGCTGTTCTGGCTGTTTCCCTTCCCGCGCACGATCTTCCTCGTCGCGCCGCTCTTCTACCTGTTCTTCGACCTGCAGATCTTCATGGCCTCGGGCGGCGAGTTCCTGGCCTACACGCTCGCCTACATGGTGGTGAACCTGATGATGCAGAACTACCTCTACGGCTCCTTCCGCTGGCCGTGGATCTCTGAGCTCTACGAATATGTGCAGACCGTGCACCTGCTGCCGGCCGTGGTCTCGGTGATGCTCAATCCGGCGAAGCCGACCTTCAAGGTGACGGCGAAGGACGAGTCGATCAGCGTGGCGCGGCTCTCCGAGCTCAGCCGGCCGTTCTTCGTCATCTTCGCCGTGCTGTTCGTCGCCTTCCTGATGAGCATCTACCGATTCCATTCCGAGCCCTACAAGGCCGACGTCACCTTCGTCGTCGGCGGCTGGAACCTCTTCAACCTCATCATCGCCGGCTGCGCGCTCGGCGTCGTGTCGGAGCGCAGCGAGCGGGCGGCGAGCCGCCGCGTCGCCGTCAAGCGCCGCTGCACCTTCAACCTCGGCGGCGAGGATCATCCGGCGACGCTGGAGAACGTCTCCGCGCACGGCGCGCGGCTCCAGGTCTTCGGCGTCGACGCCGACCCCGCGCGCGGGGAGACCGCCTTCCTGCGCTTCACGCCCTACGGCCGGGAAAAGGAGGAGACCCTGCCGGTCGAGATCCGCAACACCGAGAACCTCGGCAACATCCTGGCGATCGGCTGCCGCTTCATGCCCGCCGAGGCGCGGCACCATTCGCTGGTCGCCGACCTCATCTTCGCCAATTCCAACCAGTGGAGCGACTTCCAGATCTCGCGGCGCTCGAACCCGGGCCTGACGCGCGGCTCGCTGTGGTTCCTCGGCGTCGCGGCCTATCAGACGAGCCGCGGCCTCCTCTATTTCCTGCGCAGCATGAGGGGCCCGGCGAAGCGGGAGACCGTTCGATGAGCGCGCGGGCCCTCCTTCTCGGCCTCGCCCTCGCGCTGCCGCCCGTGGCGGCTCCCGCGCAGGAGGCGGCCCCCTTCGACATGTCGCGCGAGCGCGGCACGCCTCCGGCCGGCGAGGATGCGGGTGCCGCGACCGTCGCCACCCGGCCCGAGGAACAGGCGGCAGCGACCGGCCTGCCGGGGCGCCACTACATCATCCCGGCCCGGTCGCTGCTCCTCGAGGGCGAGACCGCGAGTCGCTCCTTCCCGGTCTATCTCACACAGCACCAGGCGACGGCGGCGCAATCGATCGGCCTCGGCTATTCCAACGCCATCGTCGTCGCGCCCGAAGCCTCGAAGCTCACCGTCCTCGTCAACGGCACCGTCGTCGGCGACCTGCCGGTGCGCTCGCCGGACGGCGTCACCGACATCCGCTTCGACCTGCCGGCGGGGCTGCTGCGTCCGGGCATGAACCGCGTGACCTTCACCGCACAGCACCGCCACAGGACCGATTGCACGATCCGCTCGACCTACGACCTGTGGACGGCGCTCGATCCGGCGCGGACCTTCCTCGCCGTTCCGCCGGGCGACGGCGGCAGCCCGCCGATGATCGACGACATCGCCGCCGTCGGCCTCGATCCCGCCGGCCGGACCCGGTTCGTGCTGGTCGCGCCGGAGATGGACCAGCCTGCCTCGACCAGCACGCTGATGCGGCTGAGCCAGGGTCTGGCGCTGCTGGCGAAGATGCCCAACCAGTCCTTCGAGGTGACGAACCGGCTGCCCGCGGCCACCGGCCCGGGCGAGATGACCGTCGTCCTCGGCACGGCGGGCGGGCTTTCGGCGCTGCTTCCCGCCCTTCCGGCGGCGGCCGCCTCGGGCAGCGTCTCGACCTTCGTCGACGCGCCGGCGGGCGGGGGCAAGCTCCTGCTCCTCAGCGGACCGGACTGGTCGGCGGTGGATGCGGCCGTGGAGAGCGTCGTCTCGCCCACCGAGCGCAGCCTCGCGCTGACGCGCCAGGCGCTGAGCGTCCACCGGCGCGACGCGGAGGACGTGCCGCTCGTGGCCGGCGAGGCGACGCTAGCGTTTTCCGCCCTCGGCGTGCGGACCAGCGAGTTCAGCGGGCGGCGCTTCCAGACGGGCTTCGACATCGGCATCCCCTCCGACTTCTATGCCGACGCCTACGGCGAGGCGACGCTCCTGCTCGACGCCGCCTACTCGCCGGAGGTGCTGCCCGGCAGCCACATCGACATCTACGTCAACGGCAACATCGCCTCGACGGTGCCGATCGCCAGCCGCAACGGCGGCATCTTCCGTCACCTGCCGATCCGGGTGACGATGCGGCATTTCCGTCCCGGCCCGAACCGCATCGACATCGAGGCGATCCTGATGATCGAGGCGGACGCCGTCTGCGCGCCGGGCGCGAGCGCTCGCGAGGAGCCGCGTTTCGCCCTGTTCGACACGTCCGAATTCCAGATGCCGCGCTTCGCCCGCATCGCCCGGCTTCCGGATCTGGCGGCGCTCGCCGGCACGGGCTTTCCCTATTCGCGGCAGGAGGACCCGGTCGCGCTCTATCTCGACAGGCTGGACGGCGACACGCTCTCGGCGGGCGCCACCTTCCTCGGCAAGCTCGCCGTTTCCGCCGGCCGGACGCTCCGCGTGAGCCCGGAAGCCTCGGCGCTGTCGATCGGCGAGCGCAACGCCGTGCTGATCGGCGCGATCTCGCAATTGCCGCAGCCGGTCCTCGCCCAGGCGCATCTTTCCGGCGAGAGCGCCTCGACCTGGCACGCGCCCGCCCCGTCCGGAGAGACCCGCCGGACGGCGGAGGACGGGAACGCGATGCAGGAATGGCAGTCGCGCATACGGGGCGGCGTCTGGCGGCGCTGGCTCTCGGCGCTGGAGGACTGGCTGCAGGAGACGTTCGACATCTCGCTGTCCTCGCTCCGCCTGCTTCCCGGCAGCGACATGATGGTGACGCCGCCCGAGACCGCCCGCTTCCTCGTCGCCCAGGGCGACAGCCCCGGCGGGACGGCGACCTGGACGGTGCTTGCCGCGCCGACCGGAGCCGATCTGCGCGCGGGCATGGAGACGATCGCCGGCGACGAGCGCTGGCACGAGATCGGCGGCTATCTCAGCCTGGAAACGAAGGACGTGGACGCGCTGGACGTGCGCGAGGCGGCCGAGGTTCGCTTCGTGCCGACCCAACCGCTCTCCTTCGGCAACCTGCGCCTGATCGCCGCGAACTGGATGTCGTCGAACATCCTGTCCTACGCGGCGGCCTTCTGCGCGCTCGCCGTCCTGCTCGGGATGGCCACGTCCGGCCTGCTCCGCCGCTTCGGACGGCAGGACTGACGCGGCCGTTTACCGCAGCTTAACCATAACGCGTTCTTATCGGCCTGACCGGGTTTCGCCGCGCGCAGCCCGTCCGTTATGCGTTCGAACCGAAGGAATTCGGGATGAAGTCGATCCTGATGGCATTCGCCCTCCTCTCGGCCGGGGCGGCCGGCGTCGCCGGCGTCTCCCTGGGCGTGCCGGAAGGCATGCCCCGGTTCGCCGATCTGCGCGCGTTCGACGGTATAGCCCTCCCCGAGCGCGGCGGACGCGTCGGCACCGCGGCGAAGCGGCCGCGCATGCTGGAGGTGGCGCAGGCGGACGCGGTGCCCGAAGAACGCCGGGCCGGCCCCGTCGTCGACGAGAGTGCGCTGCGCTATTTCGCCGCCCGCGGCGACACGGCGCGGCTCAACGCGGAGATCGCACGCCTGCGGGCGCTCTATCCGACCTGGACGCCGCCGGAGAACCCGCTCGCCATTCCCGAGAACGAGGACAGGGAACTGGAGGCGATGTGGTCGCTCTACAGCCAGTCGCGCCTGGCCGACGTGCGCGCGGCCATCGCCAGGCGGCAGGCGGAGGATCCGCAATGGACCCCGCCCGCCGACCTCGTGGAACGGCTCGACGTGGCGGAGAAGCGGGCGCGCCTGATCGCCGCCTCCAATGCGGGGCAGGACGAGGAGGTGGTGCGCCTCGGCGCCGAGACCCCGAGCCTGCTCACCTGCAGCGACGCCGACGTGCTCTGGCGGGTGGCGGAGTCCTTCGCAAGGACCGACCGCACCCAGCGGGCCAAGGACGCCTATACCTACATGCTCACCAACTGCGCGGACGCGCCGATCCGGCTTGCGACGGTGCAGAAGGCCTCGACCGTGCTCGGCTATGCCGACATGCAGGACGTCCTCGCGCACGAGCGCAGCAATGCCGACGGCACGCGGGAATTCGATCCGATCCGCAACGACCTCGCGCGCCGCTTCGTCGGCGCGGCCGATGCGGATGCGACGATCACCGTGGCGCCCGCCTGGCTCACCATCGTCGAGAAGCTCACCACGACGGAGGGGCTCGCCTCCGACGCCCTGCTGCTCGGCTGGTATCATCTGCGCCGCGACGACAACGCGGCGGCGGAACCCTTCTTCCGCAAGGCGCGGACGATCGAGGACTCCGCCTCGGCCTCGCAGGGGCTCGCCCTGATCCTGCTCGCCCGCAAGATGCCGGCGGAGGCCGAGGCGATCATGTATCCCTGGCGGACGAGCTCCGGCGAGGCGATGAACACCTATCTCGCCGCGACCACCAACCTGCTGGCGCTCGACCCGCCGCAGAGGCTCGACGCCGACGTGCTCGGCCGCATCGCCCGGGTGACGGTCGAGCAGCGCCATCCCGAGACCGCCGAGCAGTTCGGCTGGTATGCGCTTGCCGCGGACCAGCCGGCGACGGCGGAGGAGTGGTTCGACCAGGCGCTGCGCTGGAAGGCGGACTACGAACCGGCCGCCTACGGCCTTGCGGTCGCGCGCCTGCGGCTCGAGGACGGGGCGGGCGTCGCCGCCGTCCAGCGCGCCTGGGCCGGCCGGTCCGAGCGCATCGCCCGGCTCGGCGAGCGCGACGGCGAACGGGACGAGCGGACACGCGCCGCAGCGACGGAAACGCTCCGCAAATCCGATCGCCGCCGGCCCGTGCGGCAGCGGCAGACGGCGGACGAGCCGGCCGCCGTCGTCACCGCCGTGCGGGTATCCGGCAGCGCCGGATGCCGCACCACGCGCAATCCCGCCCGCATGCCGGCGGCGAGCGCGCTTTCGCTCGGCTGGTGCCTGATGGACGTCAACAGGCCGCTGGAAGCCGCGCAGGCCTTCGAGGTGGCCCTTTCGGGAAGCGGCCGGACCCGCAGCGACGCGGCCTACGGCCAGAGCCTCGCCTATCTCAGGGCGGGTCTCACCAGCGACGCCGCCGTGGCGGCGACGCGGGCGGAGCTCGACGGCAGCCGCGCCGCCGAGCTGCAGGCGGCGATCCTCTCCGACCGCGCCGTCGGCAGCTTCCGGGCGAAGCGCTACCGCGAGACCCTGGTCTTCCTCGACCAGCGCACCCGCTACCGGCCGGAGCCCACGGACCTGATGGTGCTGCGCGCCTATTCGCTGAAGAACCTCGGCCGCCGCGCCGACGCGCTGCGGCTGTTCGAGGCGCTGGCCGAGACCGGCAACCGCGAGGCCATCCGCGCCTTCGCCGACATGCGCACCGAGAGCGGCCGGCCGTAGGATCAACAAAATCGATGGAAACGTCAGCAAAACGCGCGTGAACACCCGCACGAAACGGGGTAGAGCTTCCGGCATTCGGAGCAGCAATACCGGCGGAGTGATTTCCATGAGCGTCCTTGCAAGCCTCAGCCCGCGCGCGCTCGGCGCGCCGGAAAGCGGCATCGTCGAGCTGGTCAACTATGCGCGCGGCCGCGAAGGGCTGATCCCGCTCTGGGTCGGCGAAGGCGACCTGCCGACGCCGGACTTCATCGCGCGCGCGGCGAGCGAGGCGCTTCTTGCCGGCGAGACCTTCTACACCTGGCAGCGCGGCATCCCGGAGCTGCGCGCCGCCCTCTCGCGCTACTATGCCCGCCATTTCGGCGCGGTGCTCCCGGCCGAGCACTTCTACGTCGTCGGCTCCGGCATGCAGGCGATCAAGCTCGGGCTGGAGGCGCTGACCTCGCCCGGCGACGACGTCGTCTACCTGACGCCGGCCTGGCCGAACTTCGCCGCCGCGGCCGAGCTCTCCGGCGCCCGCACGATCCCCGTGACGCTCGACTTTTCCGGCGGCCGCTGGCGGCTCGATCTCGACCGGGTGGCGGCGGCGATCACGCCGAAGACCCGCGTCCTCTTCGTCAACACGCCCTCCAACCCGACCGGCTGGACCGCGACGCGCGAGGACCTCTCCGCCCTCATCTCCATCGCCCGCCGGCACGGGCTCTGGATCATGGCCGACGAGATCTATGCGCGCTACCACTATGCCGGCGGCCGGGCGGCGTCCTTCCTCGACGTCATGGAGGAGGGAGACCGGGTCCTCTTCGTCAATTCCTTCTCCAAGAACTGGTCGATGACCGGCTGGCGCGTCGGCTGGATCGTCGCGCCGCCGGAGATGGGCCAGGTGATCGAGAACCTCGTGCAGTATTCCACCTCCGGCGTGCCGCAGTTCCTGCAGCGCGGCGCGGTGGCGGCACTGGACGAGGGCGACGCCTTCGTGCAGGCGAACATCGACAAGGCGGCGAGGAACCGCGACCTCCTCTGCGACGCGCTGATCGCCACCAACCGGGTCGAGACGCTGAAGCCGGACGGCGCGCTCTACGCCTTCCTCAAGATCGACGGCGTCACCGATTCGCGCCTTGCCGCGCTCGACATCGTCGACCGCACCGGCGTCGGGCTCGCGCCCGGCACCGCCTTCGGCCCCGGCGGCGAGCTTTTCATGCGCGCCTGCTTCCTGCGCGACCCGAAGGACGTGGCGGAGGCCGCCGACCGCCTCGCCCGCTACATCGCCGCGCGCTGACGCCGGCCCCGGGAGATGCTATCACGGCGTGCATCGGAGCGATTCGGGGAGCGATAGATGGCGGTTCTCGTCACGGGCGGCGCAGGTTACATCGGCAGCCACATGGTCTGGGCATTGATCGACGCGGGCGAGGAGGTCGTCGTGCTCGACCGGCTCTCCACCGGCTTCCGCTGGGCGGTCGCCCCGGAGGCGCGCTTCTACGAGGGCGACATCGCCGACCGGGCGCTGCTTTCCGCGATTTTCGCCGAGAACCGGATCGACGCCATCGTCCACTTCGCCGGCTCGATCATCGTGCCCGAGTCGGTCGCCGATCCCCTCTCCTACTACGAGAACAACACGGTCAAGTCGCGCGCGCTGATCGCCGCGGCGGTCGAGGCCAAGGTCCCGCATTTCGTCTTCTCCTCGACGGCCGCCGTCTACGGCACGCCGGAAAGCGCCGAACCGGTCACGGAAACGGCGGCGCTGAGGCCGGAGTCGCCCTACGGCACCTCCAAGCTGATGACGGAGATCATGCTGCGCGACACCGCCGCCGCCCATGACTTCACCTATACGGCGCTGCGCTACTTCAACGTCGCCGGCGCCGACCCGCGCGGGCGCACCGGCCAGTCGACGGCGGGCGCCACCCATCTCATCAAGGTGGCGAGCCAGGCGGCCCTCGGCAAGCGCGCCGGTATGGACGTCTACGGCACCGACTACCCGACGCCGGACGGCACCTGCGTGCGCGACTACATCCACGTCACCGACCTCGCCGACGCACACCTGAAGGCGCTACAGCGCATGCGCGCGGGCGGCGGCTCCATCGTCGCCAATTGCGGCTACGGCCGCGGCTTCTCGGTGCTGGAGGTGCTCGATCAGGTGAAGGCGGTCTCCGGCCGCGACTTCCCGGTCAACATCGCCGGCCGGCGGCCGGGCGACGCCGTCTCCATCGTCGCCAATCCCGCCGTCGCCATGCGCGAGTTCGGCTGGACGCCGAAGCACGACGACCTCGCCTTCATCGTGCGCACCGCGCTCGACTGGGAAGACCACCTCGGCAAGCGCAACATGCTGTGAGGCCTTATTCTTCTACGCAGTTCCGGACGCAAAGCCGCTACGCACCTTTGCTGGAATTGCTTCACTCCTCGCCGAGCAGCTTCTTCTCGTGCGCGATGGCGTAGCGGATCAGCCGCGCCCACAGATCGTCGTAGAAATCGCCGTCGAGGCCGTGGGCGGCCGCATTCGCCCGCGCGTTGTCGCGCACCTGGCGGACGCGCTCCGGCACGTCGGCGGGAAGGCCGAGGCCGGCCTTGATCTCCGCGGCGCGGCCGATGAAGCTCCAGCGCTCGGCGAAGAGCGCCATCAGCTCGCGATCGACCCGGTCGATGTTTTCCCGGATATCCACCATCGTCGTGCATTCGGCCGCCGTCTTCGCCATTCCGGTCTCCTTCTTTTGCGGGAGGGGATAGCAGAGGATCGGCCGGGGGGAAAGGCACCTGTCGTCGCAGGTTTCCGGGCGATCGGGGCCACATGCAGGCCCGGGGGTCGGGCGGAAGGAGGGTGCGGTCCTGTCTTCCGCCTTCGGGCCTGCATGCTGGCCGAGGCGGAACCTAGGCAAGCAAGCTGGCGCGAGGCTGGCCAGATCACGCTGCGTCAGGTGCGTCACCTTTTCATAAAATACGCCCTCCTTTCGCGCCTTATTTTCAGAAAATCCGCCCGATCCGTAAAATTCTACGCATCGGCTTAAGCGGCCTGCAAATCCGGCCGGGTATGGTGAGGTCACAAGAGAGCGGACCGTCCGCCGGATCGGAAGCAGGGACCATCGAAATGCTGAAGTTCGCACGCATCGTCATGCTCGCCGCAGCAAGCCTCGGCCTCACCGCCGCAGCCGCCCATGCCGTGATGCTCGGCTCGGCGAGCCGCACCGCCGGCATCGCCATCGCCGTCAGGGCCGAGGCGGTCTCGCAGGACCGGCAGGCGACACATATGGCGCCGGCCTTCTCCCCGTGGCTCTACCTGACGCTCACCATCGTCAACCAGCTCGTCAACGAGAAACCCGCCGCACGGCCGCAGCTTCGCGCCTACCGGCCGGCCGGCCTGATGCCGATCGAAGGCGAGGCCGCCGCCCGCGCCAAGCGCGACCGCCTCATCCATCACGGCCTGCCCGCCAACGCCCTGCGCCTTGCGCCGCGCGAGGACGACGCCGGGCGCCGCATGGTGCTGGTGGTGGAGACGAGCGCCGGCGACTTCGTGCTCGACAGCCTGAGCAGCCGGGTCGCGAAGGAAGCGCTGGACGAGAGCCACACGGCGTCGGTTCCGCTGAAGCTGCCGGAGCTGCGCGTCCGCTGATCCGGAGTCCTTCGTGCAATTCGCGGCAGGCAAAGCCGCTCTTGCCCTCGTCCTTTCGGTGCGATGTCCCCGCACGCCGCAGGAACTCCGGTTCCTGCGGCTTTTCCTTTTCGTCAGGCGGCGCGCAGGTAGTGCTCGGCGAGCTCCGTCCAGAAGGCGGCACCGATCGGCAGGAGATCGTCGTTGAAATCGTAGGCCGGATGGTGCAGCGAGCGATCGTTGCCGCCGCGGCTGCCGCCGAGGAAGAAATAGCTGCCGGGCCGCGCCTTCAGCATATAGGCGAAATCCTCGCTGCCCATGAAGGGGCGGGCAAGATCGACCACCTTGTCGGCGCCGGCGAAGCGGACGGCGAGATCGCGCAGGAGGTCGGTCTCGGCCTTGTGGTTGATCGTCGCGTCGTAGCTGCGCTCGTAGGCGACCGTGGCGCTCATGCCGTAGCTTTCGGCCTGACGGGCGGCGATCAGGCGGATGCGGGCCTCCAGCTCGTCGCGCACCTTCGGATCGAAGGAGCGGATGCCGACGGTGATCTCGGCGCGCTCGGGGATGATGTTGCTCGCCGAGCCGGCATGGAAGGCGCCGACCGTCACCACCGTCGGGTCGAGCGGATGGATGTTGCGCGAGACGATGGTCTGCAGCGCCATGACGATGGAAGCGCCGGCGACGACGGGATCGGCCGTCTCCTGCGGCTCCGCGCCGTGGCCGCCGCGGCCATTGACGGTGATGCGCGCCTCGTCGACGGCGGCCATGATCGGCCCCTCGCGCAGCGCGAACTGGCCGAAGGGCAGGCCCGGCTCGTTGTGAAGCGCGAAGACCGCGTCGCAGGGAAACCGTTCGAACAGTCCCTCCTCCACCATGATCCTCGCGCCGCCGAAATTCTCCTCGGCCGGCTGGAAGATCAGGTGCACGGTGCCGTCGAAATTGCGCCGCTCGGCGATCGCCTTCGCCGCCGCGAGCAGCATCGTCGTATGGCCGTCGTGGCCGCAGGCGTGCATCCGGCCGGGATTGCGGCTTGCGTATTCGAGGCCGGTCTCCTCCTCGATCGGCAGCGCGTCCATGTCGGCGCGGATGCCGATGGCGCGACGGCTCGTGCCGTTTGCCAGCGTGGCGACGAGGCCGGTCTTCGCAAGTCCCCGCGTCACCGTGTAGCCGTAGCCTTCGAGATGGCGCGCCACGAGGTCCGAGGTGCGGAATTCCTCCAGGCCGAGCTCCGGATGGGCATGCAGGTCGCGGCGGATCGCCACCATCTCCGGCAGGACGTTGCGCAGCGTGTCTTGAACGGTCATGTCAGGCACCACGTGTCGGTATGTGGTTCTCGAACCAGCGGAAGCCCACCACCAGGATGGCGGTGAGGCAGAGATAGATGAGCGCGAGCAGGAGCAGCGGCTCGTAGGTGATGAAGGTCTCCTGCCGCACCTTGGAGATGACGGAATAGACGTCGATCACGGTGATGGTGGCGACGAGCGGCGTCGCCTTGAGCTGCAGCACCGTCTCGCCCGTCAGCGTCGGCAGCGCGCGATGCACCGCGCGCGGCAGCCAGATGCGGCGGAAGGCGGTGAACGGGCTCATGCCGTAGGCGCGCGCCGCCTCCAGCTCGCCCTTCGGCACGCCGGCGAAGGCGCCGCGCATCACCTCGCCCTCGTAGGCGGCAAACGAGATCGTCAGCGCCGCCACGCCATAGGGCCAGGCCTCGCGCAGGTAGGGCCAGAGGAAGGAATTGCGGATCTCCGGGAACTGCGGGAAGAGCGAGCCGAGCCCGTAGTAGAGCAGCCAGAGCTGGAGCAGCAGCGGCGTGCCGCGGATGATGGTGCAGAAGCCGCGCGCCAGCATCTTCAGCGGCCACGGCCCCGTCACCTGCACGAGGCCGATCGGCACGGCGAGGAGGAAGCCGAGGATCGACGTGCTCGCGAGCATCAGCAGCGTAACGCCGATGCCGTAGGCGAGCCGCCCCGAATATTTCGGCACCCAGTCCCAGCGCATGAACCAGACGACGGAAAAGACGATCAGGGCCGCAAGGACGATCAGCACGATGCGGTGCGGCTTGAAGAAGCTTCTCTTCGACGGCAGTTCGGTGAGCGCGAGCGCGGAGACGGTCTGGTCGCTCATCAGGCGGGCTCCGCCATGCCGCGCCGGTAGCGGCGCTCGATCAGGCCGATCAGCACGTTCGAGACGAGGGTCAGGAGGAGGTAGAGCACGCCCGCCGCACAGAAGAACAGGAGATAGGCCTTGGTGCTGCCCGCCGCCTGGCGCGTCACCAGCGTCAGCTCGCTGAAGCCGACGACGGCGAGCAGCGCGGTGTCCTTGGTGGCGATCAGCCAGAGGTTGGAGAGGCCGGGGATGGCATGCGGCAGCATGGCCGGAATCGTGATGCGGCGCATGATCTGGCCGGGCGACATGCCGTAGGCGCGCGCCGCCTCGATCTGGCCGGCAGGCACCGCCTTGATCGCGCCGCGCAGCACCTCGGTCGAATAGGCCCCCTGCACGACGCCGATGACGAAGATGCCGGCGGCAAGACCGCTGACGTCGACGGTGCCGTAGCCGAGGGCGGCGGAGAGCTGGTTCAGGAGGTCGGTGCCCGCGTAGTAGAGGATGAGGATCAGCACGAGCTCCGGCACGGCGCGCACCAGCGTCGTGTAGACTTCCAGCAGGTCCCTGGCGACCGGGCCGCCGTAGAGCTTGCCCATCGCGCCGCCGGTGCCGAGCGCCAGCCCGAGCGCGTAACCGCCGACGGCGATCTGGACGGACTGCCAGAGGCCGGCGAGCAGCACGCCGCCCCAGCCGGGCGGCGACAGCGCGAGCAGGCTCCAGTTGATCAGCGATCCGGCGTCGGCCATGGGGTTTCGTCCGTTTCAGGGGAGCGGCCGGCGGTTCGAACCCCCGGCCATGTCAGTCCGGCAAACCCCCTCATCCGCCTGCCGGCACCTTCTCCCCGATGGGGAGAAGGAGATTTGCGGCCTCGCCGAACTTCCCTTCTCCCCCTCGGGGAGAAGGTGGCCCGAAGGGTCGGATGAGGGGGAAGCCGCAACGCGCACCGGCGATCAGCCGCCGTAGATGTCGAAGTCGAAGTACTTCTTCGAGAACTCGTCGTAGGTGCCGTTCGCGCGGATCGCCTTGATCGCGGCGTTGACCTTGTCCTTGAGCTCGGTGTCGCCCTTGCGCAGGCCGACGCCGACGCCGGCGCCGAGGATGTCGACGTCATCCTTGACGTTGCCCTTCATCTCGCAGCAGGCCGCGCCCTGCTCGGTCTTGAGGAAATCGTTGAGGGCGATCGAGTCGGCCTGCACCGCGTCGATGCGGCCGGCGGCGAGGTCGTTGTTGGCCTCGTCCTGCGTCTGGTATTCCTTCACCGTCGCGCCGGCCTCGCCGAAATACTTGTTGGCATAGACCTGGTGGACGGTGGCGACCTGCACGCCGATGGTCTTGCCGGCGAGCCCCTCCGGCGTCGCCTCGAAGTCGACGCCCTTCGGACCGATCACGGCGGTCGGCGTGTTGTAGTACTTGTCGGAGAAGTCGATGGTCTGGAGACGCTCGGCGGTGATCGACATGGAGCCGACGATCATGTCGATCTTGTTGGAGGTGAGCGCCGGGATGATGCCGTCCCAGGCGACCGGGGTGACGACGCAGTCGAGCTTCGCCTCGGCGCAGATGGCCTTCATGAAGTCGACCTCCCAGCCCTCCCAGTTGCCCGAGGCGTCCGGCGAGGTGAAGGGCGGATAGGGCTCGGCGGCGAAGCCGACGCGGACCTGCTGGGCGGCCGCGCCGGAAACGGCGGCAAGCCCGAGCGCCGCGGCAAGGGCGAATGTCTTCAAGGCAGTCTTCATGATCTTCCCTCTGTCTGTTCTTGTTGCTTCAGTGGATGGAGCTGATGAATTTCCTCAACCGCTCCGATTTCGGCCTTTCGAAGATGTCTTCCGGCGGACCCTGCTCCTCGATCACGCCGCCCGCCAGGAAGACGACATGGCTCGCCACGTTGCGGGCGAACTTCATCTCGTGGGTGACGAGGATCATGGTGCGCCGCTCGCGGGCGAGGTCGCCGATGACGGTGAGAACCTCGCCGACCAGCTCCGGGTCGAGCGCCGAGGTCGGCTCGTCGAACAGCATGACATGCGGCTGGATCGCGAGCGCCCGGGCGATCGCGGCGCGCTGCTGCTGGCCGCCGGAGAGGAAGGCGGGATAGGCGTCGCGCTTCTCGTAGAGGCCGACGCGGCGCAGCAGCGTCTCCGCCCGCTCGACCGCCTCGTCCTTCCTGACGCCGAGCACGTGGACGGGCGCCTCGATGACGTTTTCGAGGATGGTCATGTGCTGCCAGAGGTTGAAGCTCTGGAACACCATGCCGAGGCGGGAGCGCAGGCGCTGCACCTGCCTGCGGTCGGCCGGCACCTGCCCGCCGTGGCCGTCCGCCTTCATGGCGATGGTCTCGCCGTGGATCGTCACGGAGCCGGCCGAGGGCAGCTCCAGCATGTTGATGCAGCGCAGGAACGTGGACTTGCCGGAGCCGGAGCCGCCGATGATGGCGATCACATCCCCCTCCTGCGCCGTCAGCGACACGCCTTTCAGGACCTCGAGCGGCCCGAAGCGCTTGTGGAGGTCCCTGACGGCGATGGCCTCGGCGCGTTCCGTCATCGCCGACATACCTTGAGCGCACGGAAAATCGCTGCATGGGACATGCCAAACTTCCCCTGTTCTTATCGTTCACGCGGGCATCTTCGGCCCGTCGTGTCCTTCCCAGTCGTCGCATCGTGGCACTTGTGGAGAAATTGTTCAAGCGTATAATAGCCGCGTCGGCGATTTTCCGGCACGCCCGCCGCAGACCCTTCCATCCACGAGGAGCATCGAATGACCGCATACGGTTCGCAGGAAATGTCGGCCCCCCTTCTGCGCGTGCTGATGCGCCGGCCGGGCGAGAGCCTCAGGGCCGCCGACCCCGCGAAATGGCACTACGGCCCGACCTTCGACGGCGCGCGCGCGGTCGGCCAGTATGCCGCCTTCGCCGATCTCGTGGAGAAGTCCGGCGCGGAAATCCTCTGGCTGGAGGACGAGGGCGACGGCCTTGCCGACGCCATGTTCACGCACGACCCGTCGCTGATGAGCGAGCACGGGGCGATCCTGCTGCGCATGGGCAAGCCGCTGCGCACCGGCGAGCCGGCGCTGCACGAGAAGGCCTATGCCGAGCGGCAGATCCCGATCCTCGGCCGCGTCGAGGCACCCGGCACGGTGGAGGGCGGCGACTGCATCTGGCTCGATGCGAAGACGCTCGTCGTCGGCCGCGGCGTGCGCACCAACCAGGCGGGCATCGACCAGCTTGCCGCGATCCTCGGGCCCCACGGCGTTTCGGTGATCGCCTACGACCTGCCGCTCTGGCAGGGCGAGGAGGCCTGCCTGCACCTGATGAGCGTGATGAGCCCGCTTGCCGACGACCTCGCGCTGGTCTTCGCGCCGCTGCTGCCGGCCGCCTTCTACCAGCTGCTCAAGGCGCGCGGCATCCGGCTGATCGAGGCGCCGGCCGACGAGTTCCACGCCAGCAACGGCCTGTCGCTCAACGTGCTGCCGACCCGGCCTTACGAGGTGATCATGGTCGAGGGCTTCCCGGCGACGAAGGCGGCGATGGAGGCTGCCGGCTGCACGGTCGAGACGTTCGAGGCGGATGCGCTCTGCATCGCCTGCGAGGGCGGGCCGACCTGCCTGACGCGGCCGGTGCTGCGCCGCGCCGCCTGAACCACGGAGGGAAGATGACCCGCCGGACCTTCCATCGCGCCCCCGAGGGCGAGCGCCGCCACGATCTCATCGAGGCGACGCTGGACTGCATCGCCGAATACGGCCTGGAGGGCGCGACGGTGCGGCAGATCGCCCTCAAAGCCGGCGTGACGGCGGGCCTCATCCGGCACTATTTCCAGTCGAAGGAGCATATCCTGCAGGAGGCCTACCGGGTGGTCATCGCCCGGCTGACGGAAAAGGCCGAGCGGGTGACGGGCGATCCGGAGACGCGACTCTACGACTTCATCGTCATCAACCTGACGGAGCCGGTCGCCAACAGCCGCAGCCTCTCGCTCTGGGCCTCCTTCATCAGCCGCGTCAGCGTCGACCCGGCGCTGGCGGCGATCCACCGCGAGGGCTATCTCAACTTCCGCGATACGCTGGAGGCGCTTCTGGCCGACTTCCTCGCCGCGCGCGGCGCGGACGCCTCGCCCGAACGCTGCCGGCAGCTCGCCATCGCCATCAACGGCCTGCTCGACGGGCTGTGGCTCGAAAGCTGCCTTGCCGGCGAGTTGTTCGGCGAGAGCGAAATCGTCGGGATCGCGCTCGCCTCGATCGAGGCGCTTCTCGGCATCCGGTTCACCCGCCGGTGAAACAAGAACGAACGGACATCACGCGGAGGACGGCCATGCGCTACGCATCCATCACAGACCGGCTCGCGAGCCTCGGCTCGGAGAAATGGGCGATCCATGCCGCCGCGCGGCGCATGAAGGACGAGGGGGCGCCCGTCATAGAGCTCACCATCGGCGAGCCCGATGTCGCCCCGGACACCCGCCTCCTCGACGAGGCCGAGCGCGCCATGCGGGCCGGCCGGCACCGCTATTCCAACGGGCGCGGCGAGCCCGCCGTGGTCGACGCCCTCGTGCGCAAGTACCGCAAGCGCCGGGCCGACGTGGCGCAAGAGAACGTGCTGTGCTTTCCCGGCACGCAGACGGCGCTCTTCGCCGTCATGCTCGGGCTCGTCGAGGCGGGCGACGCCGTGCTCGTCGGCGACCCGCTCTACGCCACCTACGAGGGCGTGATCCGCGCGACCGGCGCAGAGCGCGTCGCCGTGCCGCTGCGTCCGGAACACGGCTTCCACATGCAGGCGGCCGACCTCGAAGCGGCGATCACGCCGGACTGCCGGGTGCTGCTCCTCAACACGCCGCACAACCCGACCGGGGCGGTGCTGACGGCCGAGGAGATCGCCGCGATCGGCGCGGTCTGCCGCCGGCACGACCTCTGGATCGTCTGCGACGAGGTCTACGAGCAGCTCGTCTTCGACGTCGCCTTCGCCTCGCCCTTCGACGATCCCGACCTCGCCGAACGCACGATCGTCGTCTCCTCGATCTCCAAGTCGCATGCCGCACCCGGCTTCCGCAGCGGCTGGGCGGTCGGGCCGGCGGAATTCTGCACGCGGCTGCTTTCCGTCTCCGAGACCATGCTGTTCGGCGGCCAGCCCTTCATCGCCGACATGACGGCCTATGCGCTCGACAACGCCATCCCGACGGCGGCGGCGATGCGCGAGGCCTACAGGCGCCGCGCCGCGCGCTTCGCCGAGGCGCTTTCACGCGCGCCGGGCCTCGTGCCTTTGTCGCCGGAGGCCGGCATGTTCATCGTCGTCGACGTCTCCGGCACCGGCATGAGCGGCGAGGACTTCGCCTGGGCGCTTCTGCAGGAGGAGGCCGTCGCCGTCATGCCGGGCTCGTCCTTCGGCGAGGAGGCGGCAAGCTTCATCCGCCTCAGCCTGACGGTGCCCGACGACGCCATCGACGAGGCCTGCCGGCGCATCGCCGCGCTCGCCGCCCGATCCACCCTGCCGAAGGAGCGCCGCGCATGAGCACGAAGACCGTCGGAGAAGTCCTGATCGACCTGCTCGAAGCCAACGGCGTCGAAGTGGTGTTCGGCATCCCGGGCGTGCATACGGTGGAGCTCTACCGGGGGCTTTCCGCCTCGAAGATCCGCCACGTCACGCCGCGCCACGAGCAGGGCGCCGGCTTCATGGCGGACGGCTATGCCCGCGTCTCCGGCAAGCCGGGCGTGGCGCTGGTCATCACCGGGCCGGGGCTCACCAACACGATCACCGCCATGGCGCAGGCGCGGCAGGATTCGATCCCGATGCTGGTGATCTCCGGCGTCAACCGGCGCGATTCGCTCGGCCACGGCCGCGGCATGCTGCACGAGCTGCCGGACCAGCAGGGCATGATCAAGACGCTGGCGCTCTACTCGCACACGCTGCTCAACCCCGCCGACCTGCCGGCCGTCGTCGACCGCGCCTTCGCCGTTCTCCTCTCCGGCCGGCCCGGCCCGGTGCATATCGAGATCCCGACCGATGTGATGGCGGCCCAGATCGAGGCCGGGCCCTTCCGCCCCGCCGCCGCGACGCGGCCGCGGGCCGACGCCGAGACGCTGCAGCGCGCGGCGATCCTCTGCGCCCATGCGAGCCGCCCGGTCATCCTCGCCGGCGGCGGCGCGGTGACGGCGGAGGACGAGATCCGCGCGCTCGCCGAGCGCATCGGCGCGCCGGTCGTCACAACGATCAACGCGCGCGGCCTCCTCGCCGGCCATCCGCTGTCCGTGCCCGCGAGCCCCAGCCTCAAGGCCGTGCGGCGGCTGCTGTCCGACGCCGACCTCGTCGTCGCCTTCGGCACCGAGATGGGGCCGACGGACTACGACATCAACGTCGACGGCGGCCTGCCGCGGCTGAAATCGCTGATCCGCATCGACATCGACGCCGCACAGCTCTCGCGCCGGCCGCATGCCGGCCTCGCCATCCTCTCCAGCGCCAAGACGGCGGCCGCCGGCATCGTCGGCTTCCTCGGCGACGACGTGCGGCCGACGGACGGCGCACGTCGCGCCGAGACCGCGCGCAAGGGCGCATGGAGCGAGCTGACGCCGAAGATGCATGTCGAGATCGGCGTGGTCGAGGCGATCTACCGCACGCTGCCCAAGGCCATCGTCGTCGGCGATTCGACGCAGGCCGTCTACGCCGCCAACTACTATTGCGAGGCGCCCCGGCCGCGAAGCTGGTTCAACGCGGCGACCGGCTACGGCACGCTCGGCTATGCGCCGCCGGCGGCGATCGGCGCGGCCCTGGCAGAGCCGGACGCGACCGTCGTCTGCCTCGTCGGCGACGGCGGCTTCCAGTTCACCCTGCCGGAGATCGGCACGGCGGCGGACGCCGCTGCCCGCGTCGTCTTCCTCGTCTGGAACAACGACGGCTTCCAGGAGATCGAGAACTTCATGATCGACGCCGGCATCGTGCCGGTGGGCGTCAAGCCGTCGGCGCCGGACTTCATCGCCGTCGCCGCAGCCTACGGCCTGCCGGCAGAACGGCTCGCCGACGTCGCCGATCTGCCGGCAGCCCTCGAAAGGGCGGCCGCGCGCGACGGCCCGAGCCTGATCGAGATCCACCAGACGAGGACGGCCGGCGCGACGACCTGAGACGGAGGCGGCCTGCGGTGTTTCGCAAGCCCCTCATCCCTCTGCCGCGACCTCTCCCCGCGAGCGGGGAGGAGGGGCGTGCCGCGCTGGTTTCCCCCGATTCGCCGCGACTGCCTTCTCCCCACCTGCAGGGAGAAGGTGCCGGCAGGCGGATGAAGGGCAGAGCCTGCGGCCGCTCAGACGGCGGGGCGCGTCTTCAGCAGGTCGCGGATCTCGGTGAGGAGCTGGACGTCCTCCGCCGGCGGGGCGGCTTCCGGCACGCCGGCGGCCTTCTCGCGCTCGACGGAGGCGCGCACGCGGTTCACGCCCTTCACCATCAGGAAGATGATCCAGGCGAGGATCAGGAAGTTGATGAGGACGGTGATGAAATTGCCGTAGGCGAAGACCGCGCCCTGTTCGCGCGCGGCGGCAAGCGAGGAGGCCGTGACGTTGCTCGACAGCGCGATGAAGTAGTTGGAGAAGTCGAAGCCGCCACCCGTCAGGGCGCCGATGATGGGCATGACGAGATCGTTGACGACCGAATCGACGATCTTGTTGAAGGCCGCACCGATGATGACGCCCACGGCGAGGTCCATGACGTTGCCGCGGGCGATGAATTCCTTGAATTCGTTGAGCATGAGAGGCTCCCTGTTGCTGCCAGACCGCTTGACCCTAATCAAGTTTCCCGCTTCGGGAAACAGCGAATATGCGCACCCGGCAAACTTGCGCGCCGCCCGGCTCAAGCCCGACCTTCGGCGCAATTTGCTTCCCCGCCGCTTTGGCCTATGGTGGTCCGGAACGCCTGACGCCTGCGGGAGGAAGCATTGCCGGGCTCGTTGATATTCGCGCTTGCGCTCGGCTATCTGCTCCTGCTCTTCGCGGTGGCGAGCTACGGCGACCGCATGGCGCGAAGCGGCCCGGCCGCGACGAAGGGACGGCCGGTCGTCTATGCGCTGAGCCTTGCGATCTACTGCACCTCCTGGACCTATTTCGGCGGCGTGGGGCTCGCCACCACCAACGGCCTCGAGTTCGCCGGCATCTATATCGGGCCGATCCTGATGTTCACGCTCGGCATGCCGCTCATGCGGCGCATCGTGACGCTGGCGAAATCCGAACGGCTGACCTCGATCGCCGACTTCATCGCCGCCCGCTACGGCAAGAACCCCGGCGTCGCGGCCCTCGTCGCCCTCATCTCGCTGATCGGCGCCATTCCCTATATCGCGCTCCAGCTCAAGGCCGTGTCGAATTCCGTCGCGGCGATGGTGGATACGACCGGCTTCGGCATCGCCGCCTCCGGCGGGCTGATCGACCTGCCGATGGTCGTCACCCTCTTCCTCGCCTGCTTCGCCATCGTCTTCGGCACGCGCCACACCGACGCGACCGAGCACCAGGACGGCCTGATCCTGGCGATCTCGATGGAATCGCTCGTCAAGCTGGTGGCCTTCGCCTCGGTCGGCATCTACGTCGTCTTCTTCCTGTTCGACGGGACCGGCGATCTCTGGCGGCGCGCGGCGGAAAGCGAGCGGGTGATGGCGGCCCTCGGCCACGAGACGCCGGTCGCCCGCTGGGTCCTGCTCATCGTGCTCTCGGCCTTCGCCATCGTCATGCTGCCGCGGCAGTTCCACGTCACCGTGGTCGAGAACCGCACGGAGGGGGAGCTGCGCATGGCCGGCATCCTCTTCCCGCTCTACCTGGTGGCGATCAACCTCTTCGTGCTGCCCGTCGCCATCGGCGGCATGCTGACCTTCAACGGCGAGGGCAATGCCGACCTCTACGTCCTCGCCCTGCCCCTTGCCGGCGACCAGCCGCTGCTCACCATCATCGCCTTCCTCGGCGGCTTTTCCGCCGCCACCGCCATGGTCATCGTCGCCTCGGTGGCGCTTTCCATCATGGTGTCGAACGACATCGTCATCCCCGTCGTGCTGCGCCGCAGCCTGATCGGCGGCGCGGAGCAGCAGGAGGACCTGTCGCGCATGCTGCTCCGCATCCGGCGGCTGGCGATCTTCTTCGTGCTGCTGCTCGGCTACGCCTACTATCGCGCCGCGACCGGCAATTCCGGCCTCGCCTCCATGGGCCTGCTCGCCTTCGCCGCCGTGGCGCAGGTGGCTCCGGCGCTGTTCGGCGGCCTGTTCTGGCGCAATGCCAACGCCCGCGGCGCCATGGCCGGCATGATCTCCGGCTTCGTCGTCTGGGCCTACCTCCTGCTGCTGCCGAGCCTCGGCGTCGCCGACAACGACCACATCACCCGGACGATCCTCGGCTTCATCTTTCCCGGCGTCACGATCTTCACCGGCGCGGATGCCGATCCGCTCGTCAACGCGACGCTGCTCGCCGCCATGGTCAATGTCGGCGCCTATGTCATCGGCTCGCTGACGCGCAACCCGACCTCGCTGGAGCGGCTCCAGGCGGGAACCTTCATCCGCTCCAAGCGCCGCCTCGAGCGCGCCTTCCGCGGGCGCCGCACCAAGGTGACGGTGCGCGACCTGAAATCGACCATCGCCAAGTATCTCGGCGAGGAGCGCATGCAGCGCTCCTTCCACACCTACGAGCGGCAGGCCGGGCGCTGGCTGGAGGACCATGCGCCGGCCGACGCGGCGCTCGTCCACTTCTCCGAGCAGCTCCTCGGCAGCGCCATCGGCTCCTCCTCCGCCCGCCTCGTGCTGTCGCTGGTGCTCCAGCGCATCGACGACACGCCCGCCGACATGGACTGGCTGCTCGATCAGGCGAGCGAGGCGCTGCAATACAACCAGGACCTTCTCCAGACGGCGCTCGGGCAGATGGACCAGGGCATCGCCGTCTTCGACGCGGCCGGCAACCTGACGATCTGGAACCGCCGCTTCCGCCAGCTCCTCGACCTGCCGGAGCATGTCGGCCAGGTCGGCTTCCCGCTGTCCGACATCGTCGACATCCTGGTCGAGCGCGGCGACATCGCCGAGGAGGACCGCAAGGTCACGGTCGAGCGGACGATGACCTTCGACCAGCCCTTCTCGCTGGTGCTCTCCGGCGGCCGGCGCATCGTCGAGGTGCGCACCAACGCCATGCCGGAGAAGGGCTTCGTCTCCACCTACACGGACATCACCGAGCGGGTGGAGGCCGACCGGGCGCTGAAGCGGGCGAACGAGACGCTGGAGATGCGCGTCGCCGAGCGCACCGCCGAGCTCACACGCGTCAACACCGCGCTTGCGGAGGCGCGGGCGGCCGCGGAAGAGGCGAACATCTCCAAGACCCGCTTCTTCGCCGCCGCCGGCCACGACATCCTGCAGCCGCTCAACGCCGCGCGGCTCTATTCCTCCTCGCTGGTCGAGCGGCTCGGCGACACCGAGAATCGCCTGCTGATCCACAACATCGATTCCTCGCTGGAATCGGTGGAGGCGATCCTCGGCGCCGTGCTCGACATATCCCGCCTCGACACCGGGGCGATGAAGCCGCGCGTGCAAACCGTGGCGCTCAAGGACCTTCTGAAGCGCATCGAGACCGATTTCACGCCGATGGCGCGGGCGAAGAACCTCAAGTTCACCGTGCTGCCGAGCTCGCTCGCCATCCGCACCGACCCCAACCTCCTGCGCCGGGTCGTGCAGAACCTCGTCTCCAACGCCATCAAGTACACCAATTCCGGCAAGGTGCTGGTGGGCGTGCGCCGGCAGGGCGGGCAGGCCGTGATCCAGGTGCTCGATTCCGGCATCGGCATCCCGGCCTCGAAGTTCCGCACGGTGTTCAAGGAATTCGCCCGGCTGGACGAGGGCATGCGCACCGCGCCCGGCCTCGGGCTCGGCCTTTCCATCGTCGACCGCATCTCGCGCGTGCTCTCCCATCCGGTCGAGCTGCAATCGGTGCCGGGGCGCGGCACCAGCTTCAAGGTGCGCGTGCCGATCGACGCGGCGGCAAGCCGCCACGTCGCCGACAAGCCGGCGACGAAGCCCGCGAGCGACGAGCCGCTGCGGGGGCTCCGCGTCGTCTGCATCGACAACGAGCCGAAGATCCTCGACGGGATGCGGCTGCTGCTGTCCGGCTGGGGCTGCGCGGTGACGCTCGCTGAGTCCGTCGCAGCCGCCGAAACGCTCGCCGCGACGGAGGGCTTTGCCGCGGATGCGATCATCGCCGACTATCACCTCGACGACGGGACGGGGATCGACGCCATCGCGCGGCTGCGGGAAGCGCTCGGGCGCAAGGTGCCGGCGCTCCTCGTCACCGCCGACCGCACGCCGGAGGTCAGGGCCGTCGCGGAACGGGACGACGTCCTCTTGCAGAACAAGCCGGTGCGCCCGGCCTCCATGCGGGCCTGGCTGACGCAGCTTTCGACGCTGGAGCGCGAGGCGGCGGAATAGAGCGATAAAGAGCGGATGCCGTCCCCCTCATCCGCCCTTCGGGCACCTTCTCCCCGGCGGGGAGAAGGAGAGGAGGCGTCGCCGCACATCCCTTCTCCCCTCGGGGAGAAGGTGCCGGCAGGCGGATGAGGGGGCTTGCGATATCCCCAACCGGGAACGCCTTACGCCGCCGCCTGGGCGCCGCCGATCTTGCCGAGCTGGATGACGGCCTGGGTGCGGCTGTCGACGTTGAGCTTCAAAAGGATCGCCGAGACATGGGCCTTGATGGTCGCCTCGGAGACGCCGAGCTCGTAGGCGATCTGCTTGTTGAGCAGGCCCTCGGCGAGCATGGCGAGCACGCGCGACTGCTGCGGGGTGAGCGTGCGCAGGCGGGCGATGAGATCGGCCACCTCGCTGTCCTGCTCGGGTGCACGCACATAGCCGCCGGGCGTGTAGATGTTGCCGTCGAGCACCGAGCGGATGCCCTCGCGGATGTCCTCGATCGAGGCCGACTTGGAGATGAAGCCCGAGGCGCCGAGATCGAGCGCCCGGCGGATGGTCGACGGATCGTCGCTCGCCGAGACGATGACGACAGGCAGGCTCTGGAACTCCGCCCGCAGCGCGATCAGGCCGGAAAGGCCGCTGACGCCGGGCATGGCGAGGTCGAGCAGCATCAGGTCGGCATTGGGATGAGCGCCCGCCGCCGCCCGCGCCGCCTCGAAATCGCCGGCCTCCACCACGTCGGGCTCTCCCTCCATGCCGAGCACCGCCTGGCGCAGCGCGCCGCGGAACAGCGGATGGTCGTCCGCGATGATGATGGTCGATGGCATGTCGTTTCCTCCCGCATGTCCCGAGAGGGCGGGAACGGCCCGCGGCCAGGCCTGACGCAGGCGCCCCTCCCTCAGGTTTTCTGCGGCATCGCATCCGTTCCGGGCGTGGTCTCCTCCTCACCGCCGTCGAGATTTTTCACGATGCCCATGAACCTTTGCATCATTCTTTCCATGACGCTCATGGTCCGGTCAATCTCTTCGTCGGTCGGAAAGCGCGGTTTTGCGTCCGCCGGGGCGGCCGCCGCGGCCTTTTCCAGGGCTTCGACGCGCATGGTCAGGAGTTCCAGCTCGCGCTCGAAGGCCGCCCGCTCGTCGGCCGCCATGCGGCAGGCGATCTGGCCGTCCTGCTCCCGGCAGAGCGAGATCTCGCCCGTCACCGTATCGAGACGGACGAGGCCGCTTTCCGTCTTTTCCATCCGGTAGCGCCCCTCGCCCTCGGCCGCGGCGGAACCGGCGAGGGCGGCGAAGGCGAGCATCAGCGGCAGGGTATGGATTCGCATGCAAAGTCCTCCAATAATCAGGTTCCGGACAAAAGCCGGTGGACATTCGTCCCCCGTTGCGGCAAGCGGACGCCATGGCAAGGATAATCTACAAGATCGTTCCGGCAAGTCTGTGGCGACAAGCGCAGGCCGCCGGCGTTTTCGACGGCGCGCCGGTGGACCATGCCGACGGCTTCATCCACTTCTCGACCGCCGGGCAGGTGAGCGAGACGGCGGCACGGCACTTCGCCGGCCAGGAGGGGCTGCTGCTCGTCGCCGTCGACGGCGATGCGCTCGGCGAGAAGCTCGTCTACGAGCCCTCGCGCGGCGGCGACCTGTTCCCGCATCTCTATGCGGCCCTGCCGCTTTCCGCCGTGCTGTGGCAGAAGCCGCTGCCGCTCGGCCCCGACGGGCTCCACCAGTTCCCGGAGCTGACCGCCTGATGTCCCTCCTCTCCGACCTCGGCCGCAAGGGCCTCTTCCTCTTCGATCCCGAGACGGCGCACGGCCTGTCGATCGCCGCCCTCAAGACGGGGCTCGTGCCCGCCTGCCCGGCCCGGCCCGATCCGCGGCTCGCCCGGACCGTCGCCGGCCTCACCTTCCCCAACCCGCTCGGCATGGCCGCCGGCTACGACAAGAACGCCGAGGTGCCGGAGCCGCTGATCCGGCTCGGCTTCGGCTTCGCCGAGGTCGGCACCGTCACCCCGCGCCCGCAGGAAGGCAACCCGAAGCCGCGCATCTTCCGGCTCCTCGAGGACGGGGCCGTCATCAACCGGCTCGGCTTCAACAATGCCGGCCATGCGGCAGCGCTCGCCCGGCTGAAGGCCTGCCGGCGCGACGCGCTGATCGGCGTCAATATCGGCGCCAACAAGGACAGCGCCGACCGCGTCGCCGACTATGTCGAGGGTATCCGCACCTTCTACGACGTCGCGCGCTACTTCACCGCCAACATCTCCTCGCCCAACACGCCGGGCCTGCGCGACCTGCAGGCGCGCGAAAGCCTCGACGCGCTGCTTGCCGCCGTGCTTGCCGCCCGCGCGGAGCAGGCGGAAAGGACGGGCAGGCACGTGCCGGTCTTCCTGAAGATCGCACCGGACCTGACCGAGGAGGGGCTGGACGACATCGCGGCCGTGGCGCTTGCCCATCCGCTCGACGGCCTCGTCGTCTCCAACACGACGCTGTCGCGCGAGGGGCTCACCGACCGGCGGCTGGCGGGGGAAGCGGGCGGGCTCTCCGGCCGGCCGCTCTTCGAGAAGTCCACCAGCGTGCTCGCCAAGATGCGCCGGCGCGTCGGCGGAGACCTGCCGATCATCGGCGTCGGCGGCATCTCCTCGGCGGAGACGGCGGCGGAGAAGATCCGCGCCGGAGCCGATCTCGTGCAGCTCTATTCCTGCATGGTCTATGCCGGGCCGGGCCTGCCGGGCGAGATCGTCGGCGGGCTTTCGCGCCTCTGCGACCGCGAGGGCCTCGCCTCCATCGGCGACATCCGCGGCAGCCGCACCGCCCATTGGGCCGACCGGCCGCTCTGACCCCCGGAACCAAAGCCACCCGCCGCGGATTTTCCATGCGGCGGGTGGAGTGCGCGGCAGAAGCCGGCATGCCGGCGGTAGCCAGCACCGATCCCGCCCGATAGCCGCAAAGGCAGGAAGGGACGAGACGATGGACGATCGAGACGAACGCATCCGCCAGCGCGCCCACGCGATATGGGAGGAAGAGGGCCGGCCGGAAGGGCGGGAATACAGCCATTGGCTGCGCGCGAGAGCGGCAATCCGCGCGGAGGAGGCAGAGGCCGCACCGAGGGCATCCCGCGCCCAGGCGGAACCGCCCGGAAGCGGGAAGGATGCCCTGGATTCGAAGGTGTAGGGCATCCTTCGCGCGTCCGTCCGGACGCGCGGCATTCTAGCGGGGATCGGCGAACTGCCGTCCTGCCAGCCGCGGCAGGCAGGACGCCAGGAAAAGGCCCCGCAGCGCGAGGAAGAGATTGAGCGACAGCCAGAGGCCGTGATTGGCGAAGAGCGGCACGAAGACGGCAAGGGCGACGAGATAGCCGGCAAAGGCCATGAGCATGCGGTTGCGCATGGCCGCCGACCAGGTGGCGCCGATGAAGACGCCGTCCATCTGGAAGGCGAGCGCGCCGGTCACCGCCGTCAGCGCCGCCCAGGGCAGGTATTCGCCCGCCGCCGCCCGCACGCTCTCCGTCGTGGTCAGAAGCGCGATCACGTCCGCGCCGAACAGGAGGAACAGCAGCGTGGTGGCGATTCCGAGGCCGAAGGACCAGAGCATGGTGAGCCGCACCGCCCGGTCGAAGGCCGGGCGGAAGCGCGCGCCGAAGGCGCGGCCGACGAGCTGCTCGGCCGCGTTCGCAAGCCCGTCGAGATAGTAGCCGGCGACCAGGAAGATGTTCATCAGCACCGCGTTCGCCGCGAGCACCAGCGGCCCGAGCGAGGCGCCGATGCGCGTCATCAGGGCGAAGGCGCCGATCAGCACGAAGGTCCGGATCATGATGTCGCGGTTGAGCGAGAAGAGCGCGGCGAGCCGGTCGCGGGCGAAGACCGCGGCCCGGTCCGGCCGGTGCGCCCGGTCGAAGCGCAGGACGACGATCGCAAGCCCCGCCAGCATGCCCGTCGTCTCGCCGATCACCGTCGCCCAGCCGATGCCCGCCACGCCCCAGCCGAAGACGAGGCCGAGCAGGATGGAGAGCGCGATGTTGACGCCGTTGATGATCGCCTGCAGCGCGAGGCCGGTCACGCCCTGCCCGCGCCCCAGCACGAAGCCAAGCATCGCGTAGTTGGCGAGCGCCATCGGCGCGGCGAGCACGCGGATCACGAAATAGGTCGAGGTCACGGCCGCCACGCCGGCGGACGGCGCCATCAGGAAAAGCCCGGCGGACAGCAGGAGCGGCGAAAGAAGCGTGATCGCCAGCCCGCAACAGAGGGCGAGCGTCAGCGCGCGCCAGAAGACGGCCTGCTCCTCGCGCCGGTCACCGCGCCCGAAGGCCTGCGCCACGAGACCCGTGGTCGAGGCGCGCAGGAAGTTGAAGGTGCCGAGCAGGAGGTCGAACAGCACGGCGCCGACCGCGAGCCCCGCCAGCGCCTCCGCCGATCCGAGCCGTCCGGCGACCGCCGTGCTGGTCAGGCCGAGGAGCGGCGTCGTCAGGAAGCCGAGCGTCATCGGCACGGCGATGGACAGCACCAGCCGGTGCGTCACCTCGAAGGGACCTGCGCCGCTCTCATGCGCCTCTGCCGCGTGCATGGCCCGTCTCCGTCAGCCTCCCGAAAGGACCATCGCCCAGTAGGGCCTGCCGCCGGAGGCCGGACTGGAGACGGTCGCCACCCCGAGGCCGCTGAAGCGCGGGTCGAGCATGTTGGCGAGGTGCTTCGGCGAGCGGTACCAGGCGTCGAAGGCCTCCGCGGCGCTGTCCTGGCCGACGGCGATGTTCTCGGCCGCCGGCAGTGCCACGGCCATGCCCTTCATGCGCTTGCCGAAATCGGCGGCGAAGCCGATATTGTGCGCCATCTTCCCGGCCGAGGCCATGCGTCCGGCATGGTCGAGCGCGGCACGGCGGGCGGCCGGGTCGGCGGCAAGCGCGGGCAGGCCGCGCTCCGCCCTCAGCCTGTTGACGAGCGGCAGCGTCGCATCGGTGTAATCGCTGCCGGAGGACGTCGGCAGCACGTCGGTGGTGGAACAGCCGGCGACGAGCGCGGCGGAACCGAGGAGGAAGGCCCTGCGGTCGATCATGCTCAGCGCCGGTAGCTCAGGACGCGGATGAGGATGAAGACCGGTATCACGATGACCGCGCCGAGCATCAGGTAGTCACCGACCCGGCCGAGCGCGGCGAAGCCGGTGTGCCAGAGATCGAGCAGGAAATTGCGCACGCCGTAGAGGATGTCCTCCGGATAGAGGCCGAAGACCGACATCAGGAAGCCGGCGGCGACCGACAGGATCAAGAGCTTGACGAGGGTGCGCAGCGGCGTATCGCCGAGAAAGCGGTTCACTCCGTCCGACATGGGCTGATTCTCCACGGTTTGCCTTGCCTCCTGATAGTGCGCGTGCCGTCTTGCGGCAAGCGAAGGAGGCAGAACTGAAGCCTTTTCAAAAAAACGCTTGTATTTTACCGCGTCCTGAAAAATTATCCGCGCGTTTCACGGCTCCGGCACCCTCATACATGGCCAAACATCTCTTTTCCTCGGGCGACCTCGTTGCGGATCGCCGCGCGACCTACGCCCGCCTTCTGGCGGAGGCGGGCGATTTCGCCGAGGCCGCCGAACTGATGGAGCAGGCGCTCGAACAGGCGCCGGACTGGGCCGCCGGCTGGTTCCGGCTCGCCGAATATGCCGAGAAATCGGGCCGCAAGGAGGCGGCCATCGCCGCACTGGAGACGGTGCTGGGGCTCGACCCCACGGATGTCTTCGGCGCCGGGCTGAAACTCGCTCTGCTCGGCGCCGCCAAGACCCCGGCCGCCCCGCCGGCCCGCTACGTGGAGCGGCTCTTCGACGACTATGCCGCCCGCTTCGAGACCGCCCTGGTGGAACGCCTCGCCTACAGCGTCCCCGAAAAGCTCACCGCCCTCATCCTCGACCATTCCGGCCCCGACGCACGATTTCCCGTCGTGGCCGACCTCGGCTGCGGCACCGGCCTCTTCGGCGCCGCGATCCGTCCCCGTGCCGGCCGCCTCGAAGGCTTCGACCTTTCCGCCAACATGCTGGCCAGGGCGGCGGAAAAGGGCGTCTACGACCATCTCGCCCGGGCCGACCTCTCCCGCCCCGCCGCCGAAAGCGGCCTTTTCGACGAGGTCATGCCGGAAGGCCGCGCCGATCTCGTCGCTGCCGCCGACGTGCTGATGTATCTCGGCGACCTCGCCGAGGTCTTCCCGAGCGTCGCGCGGCTCACGCGTCCCGGCGGCCTCTTCGCCTTCTCCGTGGAGGACGGCGGCGAGGGCGATGCGCCGGTGCTGCGTCCGTCGCTGCGCTATGCGCATCCGGAGATCTTCATGCGCCGCCGTGCCGCGGAAGCCGGGTTCGCGATCGTCGCGGTCACGCGCGAAACAATCCGCATGGATGCCGGCGCGCCGGTGCACGGCCTGCTCTTCCTCGCCCGCCGCGGCGCGGTATAACGGAACCCGGATCACGGCGGAGAACGGTCATGGGCGAGGAAAAGCGGCGTTTCGGCTTCTGGAACACCGCCGCGACGCGGCACACGCCGCTGGAGGACGCGCAGGGCATCTTCGCCTCCAGCATGATCGCCGCACTCGGGCTCTCGCTGATGGGCAGCGCCGGGCTGGTGGCGAGCGGCACGGCGGGCATCGCCTTCGTGCTGCATTATCTCACCGGCGTGAGCTTCGGCCTGTTCTACACGGTCGTGAACCTGCCCTTCTATCTCCTGTCGCTCAGGCGGCTCGGCAGGGCCTTCACGGTCAAGACCTTCATCGCCGTCGGGCTCACCTCGCTCATCACCGAGGCGCTGCCGCATTTCATCGCCATCGACGCGATCCGGCCCTTGTGGACGGCGGTGCTCGCCGGCATCCTGCTCGGCTTCGGCCTGCTCGGGCTCTACCGGCACCGCGCGAGCCTCGGCGGCGTCGGCATCCTCGCCGTCTACCTGCAGGACCGGTTCGGCTGGCGGGCGGGGCTCGTGCAGCTCGCCTTCGACCTCGTGGTGCTCGTCGGCGCCTTCGCCGTCGCCTCGCCCTTCATCGTGCTCTGCTCGGTCGCCGGCGCGGTGGTGCTGAACCTGTTCCTGACGATCAACCACCGCTCCGACCGCTACATCGCCATGTGAGGCATTTTTTCCGCCCGCCGCTTCCCATTCGCCCGGCGATCACTAGCTTATGGGCGTGAAACGCACCGATTCCGCAACCGGCCCCGCGCTCCTCCCCGCACCCTTTTCCGGCTGGTTCGCCGAAAAGGGCTGGGAGCCCCGCGCGCACCAGATGGAGCTGCTCGCCCGCGCCTCGGCCGGCGAGAGCCTGCTGCTGATCGCTCCCACCGGCGCGGGCAAGACGCTCGCGGGCTTCCTGCCGGCGCTGACCGATCTGGCGGGCCGCGGCAGGATCCCGCCCGGTTCGGCCTTCACGGGCATCCATACGCTCTACGTCTCGCCGCTGAAGGCACTCGCCGTCGACATCGAGCGCAACCTGATGAAGCCCGTCTCGGAGATGGATCTCCCGATCACCGTCGAGACGCGCACCGGCGACACGCCGCAGGCGAAACGCCAGCGCCAGCGGCTGAACCCGCCCGACATCCTGCTGACGACGCCAGAGCAGGTGGCGCTCCTGATCGCCAACGGCGAGGCTCAGCGCTTCTTCAAGGACCTGAGATACGTGATCTTCGACGAGCTGCATTCGCTCGTCACCTCGAAGCGCGGCCACCTGCTCTCGCTCGGGCTTGCGCGGCTGCGGCGGCTCGCACCGGATCTTCGCACCATCGGCCTGTCCGCCACCGTCGCCGAGCCGATGGACCTGCGCCGCTGGCTGGTCGAGCAGCGGCCGGGAGAGGAGAACCACGCCGGCCTCGTCACCGCGCCGGGCGGGGCGAAGCCGATCATCACCATCCTGAAGAGCGAGGAGCGCGTGCCCTGGTCCGGCCATTCGGCGAAATACGCCATGCCGGAGGTCTACGAGGCGATCAAGGCGCACAGGACGGCGCTGCTCTTCGTCAACACCCGCAGCCAGGCGGAGATCCTGTTCCAGGAACTGTGGAACATCAACGAGGACACGCTGCCGATCGCCTTGCACCACGGCTCGCTCGACGTCGCCCAGCGGCGCAGGGTGGAGGCGGCGATGGCGGAGAGCAGGCTTCGCGCCGTCGTCGCCACCTCGACGCTCGATCTCGGCATCGACTGGGGCGACGTCGACCTCGTCATCCATGTCGGCGCGCCGAAGGGGGCCTCGCGGCTGGCCCAGCGGATCGGCCGCGCCAACCACCGCATGGACGAGCCGAGCCGGGCGATCCTCGTGCCCGCCAACCGCTTCGAGGTGATGGAGTGCCAGGCCGCGCTCGACGCCAACTATGTCGGCGCGCAGGACACGCCGCCGGTCGGCGAGGGCGCGCTCGACGTGCTCGCCCAGCACGTGCTCGGCATGGCGTGCGCCGCGCCCTTCGACGAGGACGCGCTCTTCGCCGAAATCACCTCCGCCTCTCCCTACACCGGGCTGCCGCGTGAAAAATTCCGCCGCATCGTCGAATTCGTCGCGACCGGCGGCTATGCGCTGAAGACCTACGAGCGCTATGCCCGCATCCGCCGCACGCCGGAGGGGCTGTGGCGCGTCTCCAACCCGCAGGTCGCCCAGCAGTACCGCCTCAACCTCGGCACCATCGTCGAGATGCCGATGCTGAACGTGCGCATGGTCAAGCGCGGCGCCAGGGGGGCCATCGGGCGTGGCGGCGCGTCGCTCGGCAAGGTCGAGGAATATTTCCTGGAGATGCTGTCGCCCGGCGACACGTTCCTCTTCTCCGGCAAGGTGCTGCGCTTCGAGGGCATCCGCGAGAACGAATGCCTCGTCTCCCAGGCCTTCTCGCTCGACCCGAAGGTGCCGGCCTATGCCGGCGGCAAGTTCCCGCTCTCGACCTATCTCGCCGAGGGCGTACGCGCCATGCTGGACGATCCCGCCCGCTGGAGCGCGCTGCCGGACCAGGTGCGCGACTGGCTGGCCCTGCAACGCGACGTCTCGACGCTGCCGAAGCGCGACGAGCTTTTGATCGAGACCTTTCCGCGCGGCAGCCGGCACTACATGGTCGCCTATCCCTTCGAGGGGCGGCTCGCGCACCAGACGCTCGGCATGCTGCTCACGCGCCGGCTCGAGCGGGCCGGACGCCGGCCGCTCGGCTTCGTGGCGACGGACTATTCGCTCGCCGTCTGGGCGCTGGACGACCTCGGCCACGCCTTCACGGTCGAGCGCCCGTCGCTTGCCGACCTCTTCGACGAGGACATGCTCGGCGACGACCTCGAGGCCTGGCTCGACGAGAGCTTCATGCTGAAGCGCACCTTCCGCAATTGCGCCGTGATCGCCGGGCTCATCGAGCAGCGCCATCCCGGCAAGGAGAAGACGGGGCGGCAGGTCACGGTCTCCGCCGACCTCATCTACGACGTGCTGCGCAGCCACGAGCCGGACCACATCCTCCTGGAGGCCACGCGCAACGACGCGGCGGCGGGGCTTTTGGATATTCAGCGATTGGGCGATATGCTGGCGCGAATCAGAGGCCATATCAGCCATCGGCGGCTCGACCGCATCTCGCCGCTCGCCGTGCCGATCATGCTGGAGATCGGCAGGGAGCCGGTGGCGGGCGAGGCGCAGGACGTCCTGCTCGCGGAAGCGGCGGATGACCTGATCGCCGAGGCGATGGGCGCGGATCGGACTTAGGATTTCATATGCAGAGGCTTGCGCTGGCGGCAGCGGACATCCAGGATTTCGGCGCGGTCTCGGCGCGCACGGTCGTCGCCGGCGTCGAGGTCGTGTGCGACCCGCTCGGCGCGCTCTTCCTGCCGGAGACGCGCCTGCTCGTCGTCTCGGACCTGCATCTGGAGAAGGGCGCCGCCTTTGCCCGGCGCGGCATGATGCTGCCGCCCTACGACACGCTCGCGACGCTGAAGGTGCTGGAGGCGGTGATCGCCCGGCACGACCCGGCGATCGTCGTCAGCCTCGGCGACAATTTCCACGACCGCGTCGGCTCCGCCCACCTGCCGGACGTCTTCCGCGCGCGGATTGCGGCGATGGCGCGCGGGCGCGACTGGATCTGGATCAACGGCAACCACGATCCGGACGGCACCGTGGACCTGCCGGGCCAGTCGGCGGACGAGCTGCACTATGCCGGCCTCGCCTTCCGCCACGAGCCGTCGCTCCTCTCTCCCGCAGGCGAGATCGCGGGGCACCTGCATCCCGCGGCGACCGTCGTGCGGCGCGAGAAGGCGGTGCGCCGGGCCTGTTTCGCGACCGACGGCAACCGGCTGCTGATGCCGGCCTTCGGCCTGATGAGCGGCGGGCTGGATCTCCGCCACAAGGCGATGGCCGGCCTGTTCGACCGCCAGAGCCTCGTCGCCCACATGCTGGGGCGCGACCGGATCTATTCCGTCCGCTTCGCCAATCTCCTCGGCTAGCCTTCGGGCGCATAGCGCAGGATGACCGTGCCGTTCGACAGCGGCCGGCTTTCGAGCAGGCGGAGATCGCCCCCCGAACCCTCCTTGAAGAGGCGCGTGCCGCGGCCGAGCCGGATCGGCACGACGGCGAGCATGATCTCGTCGACGAGCCCGGCCTCAAGGAGGCTGTCGACAAGTTCCGCGCTGCCGAAGACGTAGATCGGCTTGTCGAGCGCCTGCCTGCGCCGGGCGAGCTCGCCCTCGATATCGGCCGTGACCTCCGTATTGTTCCAGTCGGAGGTGGCGAGCGTGCGCGAGGCGACGAGCTTCGGCAGGGCGTTCATGTAGGCCTTCACCGTGGTCTCATCCTCGGCCGTCGTCCAATAGGCCTTCATGCCCTCGTAGGTCACGCGGCCGAAGACGAGCAGGCCGGCCTTGCCGCCGAATTCGATGCTCAGCGCCTCGAGCTCCGGCCCCCAGGCCTTCTCGTGGAAACCGAGGTCCCATTTCTCCTCGCCCTCGAAGAAGCCGTCGAGGCTCACGAGGTTCCAGACGATCACCGATGCCATCGCCGCCTCCCATAACCGGTTGCGAATTGCAATCGGTTGATGGATAGCAAGACCGATTTTATAACGCAACCGGTTTTGGAGTTCGCGATGAAAGACGTCCACCGGTCCGGCTGCCCGATCAATCTCACGCTCGAAGTGCTCGGCGACCGCTGGAGCCTGATCGTGCTGCGCGACATGATGTTCGGCAACCGCCGCCATTTCCGCGAGCTCTTGACCAGATCCGAGGAAGGCATCGCCTCCAACATCCTCGCCGACCGGCTGCGGCGGCTGGTGGAGGAAGGGCTGATCACGAAGAACGACGATCCCAGCCACAAGCAGAAGGCGCTCTACAGCCTGACCGAGATGGGGATCGCGCTCGTGCCGGTCTTCGCGGCGATGGGTGCCTGGGGGCGGCGCTTCCTGCCGGTCACGCGCGAACTGTCGATCCGCGCGGAGCTCCTGGAACGGGGCGGGCCAGAGATGTGGGAAGCCTTCATGGAGGAACTGCGGGCGATCCATCTCGGCGCGCCGCGGCCGGCGCGCTCGGTCTTCTCGGAACTGCGTGCGGCCTACGAGGCGGCTCTCGCCGCCGGTTGACGCGTCCTGGAGGGCTTTCCGCAGTTCCGGACGCGAACCCTACGCGCTTTTGCCGGGATTGCTCTCGGCGGCGCCCTGCTCGACCGAGAGCACGGTCAGGCGATGCTCGCGTCCGTCCCGCGCCGTCCAGTCGATCGACTGGCCGGGCGAAAGGCCGATCAGCGCCGTGCCGATCGGCGTGAGGATCGACACCTTGCCGGCCGAGATCTCCGCGTCGTTCGGATAGACGAGGATGACGCGCCGCTTCTGGCCGTCGCCCGTCTCGTATTCGACGGCGGATCCCATCTGCACCGTGTCCGCGGGCACCTTCTCGGCGGGCTTGACCGTGGCGCGCTCCAACTCGCCGATCAGCGCGTCGGCAAGCTCCGGCGCGTTGTCGTAGAGGCTATCGGCAAGGCGCATCAGCCGGCCGTGGTCGGCATCGCTGATGACGATGCGGGGTTTCGTGTCGGCGCCCCTGCGGCGCGGTGCGGTTATCGTGTTGGTCATGTCCGAATACCTTCCGGTCTGGCCCGTGCGGCCGGCGCGGCGGCGCACCGTCGGGCGGCCGCATCGCGCGTTTGCTCATGTGTGGAAAAAATGCGTCCCCCCGCATCCCGACGTCACGTCGCGACCGGGGGCTAGCCTCCTGCGATGGGAGACACCCGGAAAAAGCCCGTGGCGGGCATATGGGGACGCGTGCGATTCATTGAAACACCCAACCGGCGACGGGCCGAAATGTCAAGCCGTCCGGCTACTCCTTGCGGAAGACGAGGCTCGCGAGCCAGCCCGTCAGCACGGCGAGCAGCACGGAGAAGACGCCGTAGGGGAAGGCATTGTTGTAGGCGGCATTCGAGATCATCTGCTCGATGCCGGTCTTGGACACGCGCAGCGGCAGCGCCTTCTCACTGATGAAGACGCCGTCGCGGAAGAGGTGGGCGCGCACGACATGGGTGCCGTTCGGCACGCTCGCCGGCAGCTTCACCGTCGCCTTGAACAGGCTCGCGCTGATGAACTGCACGCCGCCGGGATCGCGCTGGTAGTAGCCGCCGCTTTCCTTCAGCCGCTTGAAGGCCTCGCGGAACTCCGTGAGGTTGGAGCCGTCGCCGAAATAGCCGGTCGGCGTCAGGCGGATATGCTGGATGCCGACGCCGACGCCGTTGAGCTCGGCCGTCGGCGCGATGGTCTCGACGTCGCGCGTGCTCGACAGCGAATAGGATTCCGGCACCAGCTCGAAGGTCATCGAGCGGCGGTTCACCCAGATGCCGAAGACACGCTCCTTCTTGCGCACCGTCGCGTCGTCCTTCGGCCCTTCGAGCGCGACGACGATGTCGTACTTGCCCTGTGCGAGCAGCGCCGGATCGTAGCCCTCGATGGCGCCGAAGATCGTCAGGTCCGCGCCGCGGAAATCGGACGAGATGGCGATCTCGTCGGTGGAGATGCCGATCTCCAGCTTCTCCGGGTAGTCGGGGCGCGTGTCCTCCTGCGCGCGGGCGGCGGCGGGAAGGAGCAGGCTTGCGGCCAGCAGCAGGGGGACGAGGATCCTCATCGGTAGACCCCCTCGCTCACCACGGAATAGATGTCGCTCGGCGTGGCGACGAGATCGACGGCAAGGCGCACGCCGACGGCGAGCACGAGCAGCGCCAGCAGCGCGCGCAACTGCTCGCCGCGCAGCTTCTGGCCGACGCGCACGCCGTATTGCGCGCCGATGACGCCCGCCACCATCAGGATGAAGGCGAGCACGATGTCGACCGCATGATTGGCCGTCGCCTGCACGATCGTCGTGTAGGCGGTGACGAAGATGATCTGGAACAGCGAGGTGCCGACGACGACATTGGTCGGGATGCGCAGGAGGTAGATCATCGCCGGCACCATGATGAAGCCGCCGCCGACGCCCATGACCGAGGTGAGCACGCCGATGCAGAAGCCGAGCCCGACCACGGGAATGACGCTCAGATAGATCTTCGACTTCTTGAAGCGCATCTTGAGCGGCAGGCGGTGCACCCAGTTGTGCTGCCCGGGCCGGCGCAGCGACACCGGCTGGTTGTTCGCCGCGCGCCTCAGCGCCCGGATGCTCTCGAGCAGCATCAGGGTGCCGACGGTGCCGAGCAGCACCACGTAGAGCAGCGAGATGACGAGATCCAGCTGGCCGATCCGGCGCAGCAGCGAGAACAGCCAGATGCCGGCGGTCGCCCCCAGGAGGCCGCCCAGGAGCAGGACCGTGCCGAGCTTCACGTCGAGCGTGCCGCGCCGGAAATGCGACAGCGCGCCGGACATCGAGGAGGCGACGACCTGGTTCGCGCCCGTCGCCACGGCGACGACCGGCGGGATGTTGTAGAAGATGAGGAGCGGCGTGATCAGGAAGCCGCCGCCCACGCCGAACATGCCGGACAGGAAGCCGACGGCCGCGCCCATGCCGAGGATGATGAAGATATTCACCGAAAGCTCTGCGATGGGCAGATAGACAGTCACAACGATACCCCGATCGGCAAGCGGCCCGCCCGTGCAGACCCGTCTCCGGCATTCCTCCCATCCCGCGCGCCGGATGCAAAAACGCGCCCGCCGGGTGGAGGGACACCCCCTCCCCGGCCGGTCGCTCCCTGCATCGCGCAAGGTCCGGTCATGTCGCCGCGGCCCGAAGACCGCGCCGTCGCCGCCCTGTGGATGAAGACGTCCGTCGGACGCGTATCATCCTGAGGCAACATGTGGTTTTTCTATGGAGCGTCATGCCCGCAGGCTGTGGATAAGTCAACCGGAGCGGCCCGTTTTCGAGGCCGCCCGGCTCACTCCGGCTGCTTGTTGCGCTTCAGGAGCTCCGTCACCAGCGCGTCGTCGATCTCGCCGGTCTCCGGCTGGCCGACGGACTTCTGGAAGGCCTTGATGGCGGCGACCGTCTTCTTGCCCATCTGGCCGTCCGGCGCGCCGGCGTTGAAGCCGTTGTTGTTGAGGATCGCCTGGATGTTGCGGATCGCCTTCTTCATGTCGACGCTGGCGGTCTTGGTGGCGGTGCCCGCCCATTCGTCGGGCAGGTCGGCCGCGTTCGCCTTGTCGTCGAGCGGCTGCGGCTTCCACAGCTCGACCTTCGCCTTGGCGCTCGAAAGCTGCTCGGGCCGCATGGCGTTGGCCACCTCGTCACGCTTTCCGGCCGCATCGCGGTCGCCGTCGCGGGCGGCGATGGCGAACCACTTGTAGGACTCTTCCAGGTCCTGCGTCACGCCGTTGCCGCGGGCGTAGAGGATCGCCAGGTTGAACTGGCTGTCGCGCACGCCGAGGTCGGAGGCCTTCTCGAACCATTTCGCCGCGCCGTCGAAATCCGGCGTCGCATCGCCGGTGCCGGTGGCGAGCAGGACGGCGAGATTGTGCATGGCGCTCGCATTGCCCTTCTCGGCGGCCTGCCGGTAGAGATCGCGGGCGCGCGCCAGGTCGCGCTCGACGCCCTGGCCCTTCTCGTAGAGGTTGGCGAGCCGGTATTCGGCCGGCGCGAAGCCGCGTCCGGCGGCAAGCTCGTACCAGCGGGCGGCTTCCTTCAGATCGACGGCGACGCCGCCGCGGCCTTCGGTGTAGCGCGCGCCGATTTCGAAGAGCGCCAGCGGATCGCCGTCCGTGGCCGCCTTGGCGAGCGAGGCCGGGGCGATGGCCTCCGGCACGACGATCGCCGCCGTTTCGACCTCCCCGGCGGGCACGGCCTCGACGGTGTCCGCGGCGGCCTCGCCGCTCTCCGCCGTCACCGGCTCGAAGCCGGCCGTCATGTTCTCTTCCGCATCGTCGGCGGGGCGGGTCAGCATGTCCGCGCCCGCATGCGTATCCGTCACGGGCGGCAGGGCCTCGTCGGCCGCCGCATCCGCACCCGTGTCGGCCGCGCCGTCGGAGACGGCGGCTTCCGTCCCGGTGACGGCCGCCGCTTCGTCCTGCACGGGAACGGCCGCATCGGTCGCGACGGCGGCCTGCTCGACGGCGACCGGGGGCGCCGTGTCGCCCCTGGTCAGCGCGCTGACGAGCGGATAGGACATGATGGCGAGCAGCACGGCGCCGACGGCCAGCAGGATCGGCCGGCGATGGCGGGCGAGCGCGGAAGCGGGCTTTGCGCCGGCGGCCTTCTCCGCCTTCTTCGCCGGGGCGACGCGGGCCATCGAATCCGCCTCCTCGGCGGCCATGCGCGCGGCGCGGCGGGCGGCGGCGATGAAGTCGGACTTGTCCGCCCCGCCGTCGAGGCCTGCACGGCCCGACGCGGTCTGGCCGGCACGCACGCGCTCCAGAATGCGGCGCACGTCCGGCACGCCGGAGCCGGGTTCGAGGAGCTGGTTGGCTTCTTCCGGCGCCAGCTCGTCGACCGGATCGATCGAGGGGGTCGGGTCGACGTGCCGGCGCTCCGGCTCGGCGGCGGGCTCGCGGCGGCCGGGCTTGAGGCGGCGCTTCAGGCCGGCGAGGAGCCCGCCCTTCTGCGGCTCGGCCTTCGTCGCGAGCTCGCCGGCATCGGCAAGCGCGACGGCTGCCTCGGAGACGGCGTCGGCGAGCGCATCGTCCTGGCGGCGGGCGGGTTCGGCCGGGCGGTCCTCGACGAGGTCGAAGTCGCCGTCGTCAAAAGGGTATTCGTCCTCGCGCAGGCGGATCGGCGCTTCTTCGGGTTCGGCGAGCCGCATGTCCGGCATGTCCGCACGCGGCATCGGCGCCTCGCGTCGGCCGAAGCTTTCGCGCGGAGCGTCGAGCTGCTCCAGCCGGCCGGCGATCTGGACGAGCGTCTCGTGCAGCGCGTCGAAGGTGCGGGCGGTGCGCTCCTCGCTGGAGCGGGTCAGTTCCTCGAGCGTGCGCAGGTCGTCGGCGAGGCCGGCGATGGCATCCATGTCGGCCGGCGCGGGCGCGCCGGCGGAGCCGGTGTGGCGATAGGCCTCCATGACGGCCTCGGCCGCCTGGCGCGCGGCCTCGACGATATATTCGTCGTTGGTCGCCATGTAGTCCTCGATCGTGGCGAGGCGGCTTTCGACCTCCGACGGCAGGCCGGCAGGCCCCGCGGACGGCGCACCGCCGATCAGCGTCGAGAGATGGGCGATCTGTGCCTCCAGGCCGCGCAGCGCCTCGTGGTCGCCGGCAGGCGCCGTGCGGGTCGCGTCCAGCCGGTCGGCGATCGCCGAGAGGCGGCCTTCGAGTTTCGAGAAGCGGTCTTCCGCAAAGGGACTGCCGACGGGCACGTCGAGCGCATCGATGCGGCGGGCGAGCGCGTCCAGCCGCTCGGCAAGCTCACCGTTGACGCTGCCCTGGTCGAGCGCCTCGATCTTGCGGGAAATGTCGGAGAGGTAATAGGCGAGCTCGTCGCCGCCGGCGGCGGGTGCCTGCCGGTTCTGCTCCAGCATCTGCGAGAGCTGCTCGATGCGCTCCTCCAGCCGCAGCGCCGCCTGCTCGCCCGCCAGTTCCTCGATGCGGCCCGCCAGCGCCTCGATGCGCAGGCCGAGGCCCTGGTCGGCCGCCGGAACCGGGCGGCGGGCGATCTGGTCGAGCTGGCCGGCGAGGTCGGCGATGCGGCCTTCCAGCCGCTGCATCATCGTGTGGTCGGCGGAGGAGGACTGCTGCATGCGGCCGCTCGCGGCGATCGCCCGGCTGATCTCGTCGAGACGGGCATCCAGGCCCTCGAAATGCGAGGCGAAGCGGCCGCCGTCCGGCTCGGGACGGTGGGCGAGCGTGTCGATGGCATGGGCGATCTGCTCGATCCGGCCTTCGAGCGCGCGGATCGCCGGCGTGGCGCTGACGGCATTGATCTGCGCCTTCAGCTCGTCGAGCCGGTAGGCGAGCGCCACCAGCTCGTCGTCGCGCGCCCGGTCGAAGGCGGAGAGCTTCTGCTCGACGCCCGACCAGCGGTCCTCCATGCGGCGCACGGAATCCTCGCGGGCGAGGCCGTCGAGCACGGAGCGCAGCTCGTCGAACTCGACGCGCAGGCCGTCGCCATGGGAGGACTGGCGGCCGAGCTGGCTGATGCCGGCGGAGAGCCGGTGAAGCTCCTCGCGCAGGTCGTCGGCGCCGCCGCGGCCCTCGGCCATCTGGCGGATACCGCGGATCTCGGCGCGCAGCGACTGCATCTCGCGGTCGAGGCCGTCGGCGATGTCGCGCTTGAGGTCGTGGCGGAGCGACACGAGCGCCTCGGCGATGTCTTTGACCGACGCGTCCGGTCGCTGGCCGCCATAGGCGCTCTGGGCGTGCTGCGCGGCGACATGGTGATCGGCGGAAAGCGGGCGGCGTTCCGCGCGCTGGGCGAGGCGGTCGCGCCCGCCGTCGATGGCGCGCTGGCGCTGCATGATCTCGGAGACGGGATCGTCGCGCAGCGGCAGGCTGCGCGCGCCGTCGTAGCGGGCGGGCTCGCCGCGTCCGCGCGGCTCGCGGCCGTTCGCCATCAAGCCCTCGATGCGCGCTTCCAGTCCCTCGATCGTGCGGTTCAGCGCGTCGAGCGAGGATCTTTCGCCGTGGCGTTGCGGGTTTCGCGATCCGTTCATCTTTCGCCTCGCTTTGGCGGCCGTCCGGGCCGCCGGGAAATACCCTGGAAGACGCCGCGGCGGAAAAGTATCGTCCCTGTCTTTCCCGGACCTGTCCTCCGGGCCGCACAAGGGGAAATCGACGTGATTCCCGGTCCCGCGTCCTTCACCGCACAATTCCCGAAACGTGGTAAACAAGGGGTTAACCGCTTCGGAAATTTTTTAACGATTTGCTCATAGACTGGGGCACGGGAAGGGGAGCGGCCGGCGAATACGCCATGCCCGTGTTTTGACGTTTACGCGAACGTCAAAACTTTCTACTATCCTGCCCACGGACCCGGACCGCCCGTCCGGAAAGGCGAGGAACCGACGATGCCGACCTACAAGGCCCCCGTGGCCGACACGCTCTTCATCCTGAACGACGTGCTGGCGCTCGCGCGCCACAACAACCTGCCCGGCTTTGCGGATGCCTCGGCGGACATGCTGGAGGCGATCGCCGGCGAGGCCGCGAGGCTCGCGGAAGAAGCGCTCTTCCCCCTGAATCGCGTCGGCGACCAGGAGGGCTGCACACGCCACGACGACGGCACGGTGACGGTGCCGAAGGGCTTCAAGGAGGCCTACGACCTCTATCGCGCGGGCGGCTGGATCGGCCTTGCGGTGCCGGAGGAATTCGGCGGCCAGAGGCTTCCCTACGTGCTGCACACGGCGGTCGGCGAATACATGTCGTCTGCCAACATGTCGCTGATGATGTATCCGGGCCTCACCCAGGGGGCGATCGCCGCGATCCTCGTCCACGGCTCGGACGAACAGAAGGCGGCCTACCTGCCGAAGATGGTGGAGGGCACCTGGACCGGCACCATGAACCTCACCGAGCCCCATTGCGGCACCGACCTCGGGCTGCTCCGCACCAGGGCCGTGCCGCAGGCCGACGGCTCCTACAAGATCTCCGGCCAGAAGATCTTCATCTCCGCCGGCGAGCACGACATGTCGGAGAACATCGTGCACCTCGTGCTCGCCCGCATCGAGGGCGCGCCGGAGGGCACCAAGGGCATCTCGCTCTTCATCGTGCCGAAGTTCCTGCTTGCCGACGACGGCGCGCCGGGCGCGCGCAACGCCGTCTCCTGCGGGGCGATCGAGCACAAGATGGGCATCCACGGCAACGCCACCTGCGTGATGAACTACGACGGGGCGACCGGCTTCCTGATCGGCCCGGAGAACAAGGGCCTCAACGCCATGTTCGTGATGATGAACGAGGCGCGCCTCGGCGTCGGCCTGCAGGGGCTCTCGATCGCCGAGGCCGCCTACCAGAACGCCGTCGCCTATGCGCGCGAGCGCCTGCAGGGCCGCTCGCTCTCCGGCGCGAAGAACCCCGAGGGCAAGGCGGACCCGATCATCGTCCACCCCGACGTGCGCCGCGCGCTGATGACGATCAAGGCCTGGGCGGAGGGCGGGCGCGCCTTCACGCTGTGGACCGCGCTCAAATCCGACATCGCCCACCGCTCGGACGACGAGACGGCGCGGCAGGCGGCCGACGACACCCTCAGCCTGATGACGCCGATCCTCAAGGGCGTGCTCACCGACAAGGGCTTCGAGCACGCCGTGATGGCGCAGCAGATCTTCGGCGGCCACGGCTATATCGAAGAGCACGGCATGAGCCAGTACGTGCGCGACGCGCGCATCGCCATGATCTACGAGGGGGCGAACGGCATCCAGGCGCTCGACCTCGTCGGCCGCAAGCTCGGGCTCAACGGCGGGCGCGCCGTCATGGCGCTGTTCAAGGAGATCGGCGACTTCTGCGAGGAGAACCGCGACGACGAGACGCTCTCCTTCTTCACCAGGCACCTGAAGAAGGGTCTGAACGACCTGCAGGCCTCCACCATGTGGTTCATGCAGAACGCGCTCGCCAAGCCCGACAATGCCGGCGCCGGCTCCACCGACTACATGCACCTCTTCGGCCTCGTCGTCGTCGGCTACATGTGGGCGCGGATCGCCAAGGCGGCGCAGGCGGGCCTTGCCGCGGGCGCCGGCGAGCGCGAGGATTTCCTGAGGAACAAGCTCGTCACCGGCCGCTTCTTCATGGAACGGCTGATGCCGGAGACCGCGCTGCGCAAGGCGCGCATCGAGGCCGGCGCGGAGACGATGATGGAACTGGCGGCGGAGGCATTCTGAGCGGATTGTGAAGGGCGGGTGGAAGTTATATATTGATATAACTTTCCAGGGAGATGACGATGGCGACCTCAACACTGCGCAATGTCGGCGGATCGGTGATGATGACCGTTCCCAAGCCGATCGTCGAAGAGCTGGGCCTTCAGGCCAATACCAAGGTGGAGGTTACCGTCGAGGACGGCCGCCTCATCGCGGTGCCGCGCACCCGACCCAAATATACGCTCGAAGAATTGATCGCCGAGTGCGACCTCGATGCCCCACTTTCCGAGGAAGATCGCGAATGGCTGAACGACCCGCCGACCGGGCGGGAAGTCCTCTGATGAACCGGGGAGAGGTCTGGCATGTCGACCTGGAGCCGATACGTGGCCATGAGCAGGCGGGCGCCCGCTATGTCCTCGTGGTGACGGACGCTCTCTTCAACAGGACGAGCATTCCGATCGTCGCCCCGATCACCTCCGGCGGGGAATTCGCCCGGTTTCGCGGATTTGCCGTTTCATTGTCCGGCGCCGGAACAAGAAGCAGCGGCATCGTCCTGTGCAATCAGTTGCGCGCCGTCGATCTGAAGGCACGCGGGGGCCGGTTCATCGAACGTGTTCCCGATTTCATCATCGACGACGTCCTAGCGCGAGTCGCAACATTTTTCGAATAGGATCCGGCGGCAAGCCGCTCAGGGAGAAGGAATCCATGACCGACGTCTTCATCTACGACCATGTGCGCACACCCCGCGGGCGCGGCAAGAAGGACGGGGCGCTACACGAGGTGCCGTCCGTGCGGCTGGCGGCGAAGGTGCTGGAGGCGGTGCGCGACCGCAACGGCCTCGATACGGAAAAGGTCGACGACATCATCATGGGCTGCGTCGACCCGGTGATGGACGCGGGCGCGGTGATCCCCAAGGCGGCCGCCTTCGAGGCCGGCTATTCGACGAAGGCGCCGGGCATGCAGATCTCCCGCTTCTGCGCCTCCGGCCTCGACGCGGTGAATTTCGGCGCGGCGAAGATCGCCCAGGGGGCCGACGACATCGTGGTGGCCGGCGGCGTCGAGTCGATGTCGCGCATCGGGCTCGGCATGTCGGGCGGCGCCTGGTTCATGGACCCGTCCGTCAACTTCCCGGCCTATTTCATGCCGCAGGGCGTCTCGGCCGATCTGATCGCCACGAAATACGGCTTTTCCCGCGACGACGTGGATGCCTATGCGGTGGAGAGCCAGAGGCGCGCGGCGCATGCCTGGGAGAACGGCTATTTCGCCAGGTCCGTCATCCCGGTGAAGGACATCAACGGGCTCGTGATCCTCGACCGCGACGAGCACATGCGGCCCGGCACCGACATGCAGGCGCTGGCGAGCCTACAGCCCTCCTTCCAGATGCCGGGAGAGATGGGCGGCTTCGAGGCCGTCGCCATCCAGGCGCATCCGGAGATCGAGGCGATCAACTATGTCCACCACGCCGGCAATTCGTCGGGCATCGTCGACGGTGCGGCCGCCGTGCTGCTCGGCTCGAAGGAAGGCGGCAGCATCCTCGGCGCGAAGCCGCGCGGGCGGATAAAGGCCTTCGCCAATATCGGCTCCGATCCGGCGCTGATGCTGACGGGGCCGGTCGACGTTACGGAGAAGCTCTTCGCCCGCACCGGCATGACGCTGTCCGACATCGACCTCTTCGAGCTGAACGAGGCCTTCGCCGCCGTCGTGCTGCGCTATTGCCAGGCCTTCGACATTCCTCAGGACAGGATCAACGTCAACGGCGGGGCGATCGCCATGGGCCATCCGCTCGGCGCGACCGGGGCGATGATCCTCGGCACCGTGCTGGACGAGCTGGAGCGCCGCGATCTCAACACCGCGCTGGTGACGCTCTGCATCGGCGCCGGCATGGGCACGGCGACGATCGTCGAACGGGTCTGAGGAACGGCATCGCATGGAAGCCCCTCACCCCGCCTCGCTCGGCGCACCCTCTCCCCGCAAGCGGGGCGAGGGGGAACGGCGGCGTCGCAGCATGATCCTTCTCCCCACTTGCGGGGAGAAGGTACCGGCAGGCGGATGAGGGGCAGTTCGCAAGATTTTCGAGGGAAGAGGAATCCCATCATGAGCGCATACAAGAATTTTTCCATCGAAACCGACGCCGACGGCATCGCGCTCGTCACCTGGGACATGCCCGACAAGTCGATGAACGTCTTCACGACGGAGGTGATGGACGAGCTCGACCGGATCATCGACCAGGTGGTCGCGGATGCCGCGATCAAGGGCGTCGTCATCACATCAGGCAAGTCTTCCTTCTCGGGCGGGGCCGACCTGTCGATGATCCAGGCGAGCTTCGACCTCCTGAGGCAGGCGCAGGCCGAGGATCCGGCAACGGCGGTGCAAAAGCTGTTCGACGCGGCGGGGCGGATGACCTGGCTGTTCCGCAAGCTGGAGACCTGCGGCAAGCCCTGGGTGGCGGCGATCAACGGCACCTGCATGGGCGGCGCCTTCGAGATGTCGCTCGCCTGCCACGGCCGCGTCGCCTCCAGCGACAAGGCGCTGAAGATCGCGCTGCCGGAGGTGAAGGTCGGCATCTTCCCGGGTGCGGGCGGCACCCAGCGCGTGCCGCGGCTCGCCAATGCGCAGGATGCGCTGCAGATGATGACGACCGGGCAGTCGCTCACCGGCGCGCGCGCCAAGGCGATGGGCCTCGTGCACCAGGTGGTCGAGCCGGATCAGCTGATCCCGGCGGCGAAGCAGATGATCAGGGACGGGCTGAAGCCGGTCCAGCCCTGGGACGAGAAGGGCTTCAAGGCGCCGGGCGGCGGCATCTGGACGCCGGCGGCCGCGCAGCTCTGGCCCGCCGCGCCGGCGATCCTGCGCCGCGAGACGGCCGGCAACTATCCGGGCGCGCTCGCCATCCTCAAATGCGTCTACGAGGGCCTGCAGGTGCCGTTCGAGACGGGGCTCAGGATCGAGCAGCGCTATTTCACCCATGTGCTGCAGACGACCGAAGCCTTCTCGATGATCCGCTCGCTCTTCGTCTCCATGCAGGAGCTCGGCAAGGGCGCGCGGCGACCCGCCGGCCAGCCGAAGGTGGAGTTCAGGAAGGTCGCCGTGGTCGGCGCCGGCTTCATGGGCGCCTCGATCGCCTATGTGACAGCCGCCGCCGGCATTCCCGTCGTGCTGGTCGACCGCGACCAGCAGGCGGCCGACAAGGGCCGGACCCATTCGGAAAGCCTGGTGAAGGCCGCCCAGCAGAAAGGCCGCACCACGGAGGAGGAAGGCCGGGCGCTGCTCGAGCGCATCACGGCGACGGCCGACTATTCGGCGCTCGCCGACGCCGACCTCGTCATCGAGGCCGTCTTCGAGGACCGCACGGTGAAGAAGGAGGTGACGGAAAAGATCGAGGCGGTGCTGAAGGAGGACGCGATCTTCGCCTCCAACACCTCGACGCTGCCGATCACCGGCCTTGCCGGCAACTCGAAGCGTCCGGATCAGTTCATCGGCATCCACTTCTTCTCGCCGGTCGAGAAGATGATGCTGGTGGAGGTGATCCTCGGCAAGGAGACGGGCGACCGGGCGCTCGCCACCGCGCTCGACTACGTCGCGACGATCAGGAAGACGCCGATCGTCGTCAACGACACGCGCGGCTTCTACGTCAATCGCTGCGTCTTCCGCTACATCGCCGAGGCCTACGACATGCTGATCGAAGGCGTGCCGGCGGCGATGATCGAGAACGCGGCGAAGATGGCCGGCATGCCGGTCGGCCCGCTCTCGCTCAACGACGAGGTGGCCGTCGACCTCTCGTACAAGATCTTCAAGGCCTCGATCGCCGATCTCGGCCCGGAATCGGTCGACCCGCGCCACATGGCGCTCGTCGCCGGGCTGGTGGAGAAGGAGGGCCGCCTCGGCCGCAAGGCCGGCAAGGGTTTCTACGACTATCCGCCGAAGCCGGCGAAGAAGAAGCTCTGGCCCGGCCTCAAGGACCTCTATCCGCAGAAGGAGCCCGAGGAGGTGGATGTCGGCGAGCTCAAGCAGCGCATCCTCGTCACCATCGCGCTGGAGGCCGCCCGCACCATGGAGGAGGGTATCGTCACCGATCCGCGCGAGGCCGACGTCGGCTCGATCCTCGGCTTCGGCTTCGCGCCCTATACCGGCGGCACGCTCTCCTATATCGACGGCATGGGGGCGAAGGCCTTCGTCGCGCTCTGCGAGACGCTCGCCGCCAAATACGGCCCGCATTTCCAGCCGACGCCGCTGCTGAAGGACATGGCCGCGAAGGGCGAGACCTTCTACGGCCGCTTCGCGCCGCAGGGCAGGAAGGCCGCGTAACCGCGGCCTCCGCCGGCCTCACGCCGGGTTCGGGTTTTCCATGACGCGCAGCCGCAGCTCGGCGCGGGTGCCGACGGGCAGCGCGGCATAGCCGAGCGAGGCGCCGAGGCTGCCGAGCATGGCGGCGATGATCTTAGTGCCGAGCCCGGTGCCCTGCACGGGCCCCTCCCCGCGCCAGCCCACCCCGTCGTCCTCCACGACGAGGAGCGCGCTTTCCGGATCGGTACGCGCGAGGCGCACCCGCACCTCGCCGCCGCCCTCGCCATAGGCGTATTTGAAGGCGTTGGTGACGAGCTCCGTGACGATCACGCCGAGCGAGACGGCGCGGTCGGTCGGCACCGACAGGGGTTCCAGGTCGTGGCGCAGGCTGAGGCTCCGGCCCTCGCCGCGCATGCTGGCCGAGAGCTCGGCGAGCAGCGTTCCGAGATAGGCGGCCATGTCGACGTTGCGCACGTCGTCGGACGTGTAGAGCCGCCGGTGGATGCCGGCGATCGCGGTGATGCGCGCCTGCGTCTCGGCGAGGGCCGCCCGCACCGCCTCGTTGGACGCATTGGATATCTGCAGGCGGATCAGCGCTGCAGCGAGCGCCAGCGAATTGCCGACGCGGTGGTTCACCTCGGCGAGCAGCACCTCGGCGCGTTCCTTGGCGCGGCGGATCTCCATCTCCGCCCGGAGCTTCGCCCGCTTCAGCGCCGCGTTCTCGAGCGCCTGGCCGAGCGCGCTCGCCAGCAGCGGCAGGAACTCGTCGCCGACGGTCTTCACCACGTAGTCGGCCGCGCCCGCCTTCAGCGCCTCGACCGCGACCTGCGCGTCGTTCGAGCCGGTGACGTAGACGACCGGAACGGCCCCCGGCGCGCCCGCGATCTCGCGCAGGAAGGAGAGGCCGGTGCCCGACTTCAGGAAATGGTCGAGGACGACGGCGTCCACGCCGCCCTCGGCAAGCAGCGCGCGACCGCGTTCGATGTCCTCGGCATGCAGGACCTCGTAGCCGAGGCGGCCGAGCGCGCGCTCGACGAGACGCGCCAGGATCGGGTCGTCGTCGACATAGAGAATCCGGACCGGACCTTCCTTCATCTACTGCGTCTCGGGAATCTGGATCACGGAGAAGAACAGGCCGAGCTGGCGGATCGCGTGGGCGAAGCTGTCGTAGTCCACCGGCTTGGTGATGTAGACGTTGGCGCCGAGATCGTAGCAGCGCTGGATCTCGCGCTCGTCGTCGGTCGTCGTCAGGATGACGATCGGCAGGCGCTTGGTGTGCGTGTTGGTCTTGATCTTCTGCAGGATGTCGATGCCCGACATGTCCGGCAGGTTGAGGTCGAGCAGGATCAGCAGGAAGCGGCCGGCGCTGACGGCGCCGGAACGGTCCTTGCCGAGCACGAAGTCGAGCGCGTCGGTGCCGTTGGCGAAGGCGACGACCTCGTTGTGCACGCCGGCGCGCCGGATGTTCTTCTCGATGAGGCGCGCATGCCCCTCGTCGTCCTCGACCATGACGATGGTGACTTCCTTGCCCAAACCATTCATGCCTGCATACTCCTTACCACTTTGCCGAGATCGGGCGGGAGGCGCAGGACGAAGGTCGTGCCCTTCCCGAGTTGAGAACGAACGCCGATGTCCCCGCCAAGGTTGCGCATCAGCGAGCGCACATGCGCAAGCCCGATGCCCTCGCCGGGCTTGTCCTGGGTGCCGGAACGGCGGAACAGCTCGAAGATGCGCTCGTGATCCTCCTCCGAAATGCCGCGGCCGTTGTCGGTGAACTCGACGATGCTTTCGCCGCGCCCGCCGGCGCGCGCCGTCACGGAAATCCTGAGCGGCCGGTCCTCGGCGCGATACTTGACGGCGTTGTCGAAAAGGTTGCCGAAGACCTGTTCCAGCGAGAGGCGGTCGGAGATCACGGTGGGCAGGGTCGCGGCGATCGCGATGTCGCCGCCCGACTCGGCGACCTGGTGGGCGACCGCCCCCGCGCCGGCCTCCACCAGCCCCTTGAGGTCGACCCGCTCGATCTTCAGCTCGCGCCGGCCGTCGCGCGAGATCTTCAGGATGGCGTTGATCAGCGAATCCATCTTCTTCGTCGAGGAGCGGATGAAGCCGATCGCTTCCGGCAGGTCCTCCTCGGCGGCGCGGCGCGCCTCCAGGATCTCGTCGGCGTTCGGCGTCTTGTCGTCGGCGAGCACATAGGCGCGGATCGCGCCGAGCGCAGCATCCAGCTCGCTGGTGAAGCCCATGATGTTGACGAGCGGCGCGCGCAGGTCGTGGGTGACGATATAGGCGAAGCGCTGGACTTCCTGGTTGGCGCGGATCAGCTCCTCCGTGCGCTCCTCCACCCGCCGTTCGAGCGTGGCGTTCAGCGTTTCCACCTCGCGGCGGGCCTGGACGACGTCGCGGGTATATTGCGCGACCACCAGCGCCGCGCCGCCGACCACGCCGATGATGGCGACGGCGCCGATGATCGTCATCCAGCGCAGCGCACCGGAGGCCCCGAGCATGTCGGCGATCCCCTCCTGCAGGCGGACGTCGGCGTCGGCGATGATGGCGCCGAGCTCGGCGCGCAGCCGCTCCATGATCTGGCGGCCGCGCTCGGCTTCGACGATGGCGACGGCGTCCGCCGCCCGTCCCTGCTCGACCAGGGTCACGGTCTGCGCCAGCTCGGCGAGCTTGCCGTCGATGAGGCGGCCGATCTCGGCCAGCCGGCCCGCATATTCCGGCCGGCTGCCGGCGCGCTCCGCAAGATCGCGCTGCTGCTCGGCGACCGCCTTCAGCGCATTGTCGTAAGGGCCGCGGAAAACAGGGTTGCCGGTGATGACGAAGCCGCGCTGACCGGTCTCGGCGTCCTGGATCGTCGAAAGCAGGTCGGCGGCGGCGCTGCGCACCGCGCGCACCTCCACCAGCTCCGCAAAATAGCTCTGTACCTTGCCCGTCAGCCACAGCGACATGCCGACGATGCCGAGCAGCGCGATCATCCCCGCCAGAAGCAGGACCAGCGTGGAACGCACGAAGGCGGCGTTCGATATCGGCATTTCACCTCCTGGCCGGTTCTCTAGCCGCCCGACAATATCGTTCCGCGGCCGAGTTGCAACCGCCGAGAAATGGGGGAGGCGCGCTGCACCTCATGCGCCCCGCCGCAGCCGTCCGCCAAACCGCTCGCCGGCGATGACGATCATGCCCGCCGCGAAGATCAGCACCGCGCCGGAGACGACGTTCGAACCCGGGATGTCGCTCCAGATCAGGTAGCCGAGCAGGAAGGCCCAGACGAGCGAGGAATATTCGAACGGCGCCAGCACGGACACGGGCGCGCGCCGCATGCCCTCGAACATGGCGAACTGCGCGACGCCGGCGAGCGCCCCGGTCGCCGACATCAGCGCGAGGGCGGAGAAGGATACCGGCTGCCAGACGAACGGCAGGGCGAGCGCCGTGAAGAGGATGAAGAAGCCGCTCGAAATGGTCATCTGCACATGGGTGCGCTCCTGGAGCGCCGTCTTGCGCAGGAGCACCGTCGCCGTCGCCCAGAAGACGGCGGCCTGCAGCGCGAGATAGACCGGCAGCGACAGGGCGAGCCCGTTTGCCGCCACGCCGCAGGCAAGGACGACACCGGCGAAGCCGGTGACGACGGCGAGCCAGCGGTTGAGCGGCACCTTCTCGCCGAGGAGCGGCACCGACAGGAACGTCATGACGATCGGCGAGGCATAGTAGAGCGTCGTCAGCTCCGCGAGGCCGAGGTCGCGCGCCGCGGTGTAGTAGGACAGCCAGGCCGACAGGAGCAGGACGTTGCGCAGGAAGAGCGGCTTCAGCACGGGCGACCGGCGGGCCGCCGCGACGAGCGGCCGGCCGCCGAAGGCGAGACAGATCAGGAAGATCGTGACGCTGCGCACGAAGAGGATCTGCAGAACCGGCAGGGCCGCGACCAGCCATTTGACGGAGGCGTCCTGCAGCGAGAAGAGGAAATAGGCAAAGCTCGTCAGCAGAATGCCGGAAGTAACGGTCGCGCGCACGGAAAGGCCCCAAAGCGGCACCGGCCGCTCTCCTTGATAGCGCGCGGCGCGGCCGGCGGAAAGAGGCAAGAGACGGCAAGCACGAGGAAATTTTTCCCATATGTGTTGCCCGGCCGGCCCACCCCGGAGGAAAAGCCTGCGGGCCGCCAAATCAGGCGTGCAAGCGGCACCGGAGAGGTATATGCGCGAGGCATGGACCCCAGACGACTCGGCTACGCCTTCACCCTTCTCGCCATGATGATCTTCTGCCTCCAGGATGCGATCTCGAAGCACCTGGGCAGCCTCTATCCGCCCGTCTTCGTGGCGATGATCCGCTTCTGGGCCTTCGCCGGCTTCGTGGCGCTGATGGGCGCGCGCGGCGAGGGCGGCCTGCGGGCGGCGGCCTATACGCAGCGTCCGGTGCTGCAGATCCTGCGCGGCGCGCTGCTCGCCTTCCAGATCGTCGTCGTCATCACCGCCTTCGCCACGGTGGGCCTCGCCCGCTCCCAGGCGATCCTCGCCTCGACCCCCATCTTCGTCGCGCTCCTGTCCATGCCGCTTCTCGGCGAGCGAGTCGGCTGGCGGCGCTGGAGCGCCATCGCCGCCGGCCTTGCCGGCGTGCTGCTCATCCTGTCGCCCGAAGCCGGCGGTTTCGAGCCGAGCCTGCTCCTGCCGCTCGCGTCCGCCCTCATGTTCGCCCTCTACGTCATCACCACCCGCCTCGTCAGCCGCACCGACACGGCGGCGGCGAGCTTCTTCTACATCGGCGTGGCGGGCGCGGCGACGCTCACGCTGGTAGGCCCCTTCTACTGGACCGCCTTCGCGCCGGTCGACTGGCTGTGGATGGCGCTGCTGTGCATCACCGGCATGTCGAGCCACTATTTCCTGATCCGGGCCTACGACCTGCTCGACGCCGCCGCCGTGCAGCCGCTCACCTATCTCCAGGTCGTGCTCGCCGCCGGGATCGGCGCCACGGTCTTCGGCGAGACGCTGACGCTCAACATGGTCGCCGGCTCCGCCATCGTCGTCGGCGCCGGCATCTTCACGTTGTGGCGCGAAAGCGTGGTGGCCAGGCGCAACGCGAAGGAAAACGGCTGAATCCGGGCCGTTCCAAGAGGAAAATAATCCTTTTTCCTTTACTCCCGCACCGCCATTGACTATGCTGCGGCCGATCGGACCGGCGCCGGCCGGCCCGAGGCCTTGGCAGGATTTTCCAGGGGCAGGGTTTTCCAGGATGTTTTCCCACGACAGGATATGGGCGGCGATCGACGCGCTTGCCGAGCGCCATCGGCTCTCCCCTTCCGGCCTCGCGCGGCGGGCCGGGCTCGATCCGACCTCGTTCAACAAGTCGAAGCGGCAGGGCGTCGACGGACGCCAGCGCTGGCCCTCGACGGAATCGATCGCCAAGGTGCTGGATGCGACCGGCGCGACGATCGACGAATTCTTCGCGCTCTCCTTCGCCGCGCCCAACGGCCCCGCGCTGCCGCAGGGCGCCTTTCCGCCGCAGGCCGGCACCATTCCCCTTCTCGGCTTCGCCCAGGCGGGCGCGGGCGGCTTCTTCGACGACGGCGGCTTCCCGGCGGGCCAGGGCTGGGACGTGGTGGAGTTCCCCGCCTCGCCCGACCGCAAGCCCGGCGTCTATGCGCTCGAAGTGCAGGGCGACAGCATGCTGCCGCTCTACCGCGACGGCGACGTGCTGATCGTCGAGCCGGGCGCGCAGGTGCGCCGGGGCGACCGCGTCGTCGTCAAGACCCGCGAGGGCGAGGTGATGGCCAAGGTGCTGCACCGCCAGAGCCCGCGCACGATCGAGCTGGTCTCGCTCAATCCCGAGCATCCCAACCGCAGCTTCGAGATCGACGAGATCGACTGGATCGCCCGCATCATCTGGGCGAGCCAGTAGGCGATATCCCGCCTACATCGCGCCGTAGAGATCGACCGGGAAATAGCGCAGGTAGATCTCCTGCAGGCGGCCGTTGCGCGAAAGGGCGAGCAGCGCGTGGTCGACCGCATCGGCCAGCGCCGTATCCTCCTTGCGCAGCATGACCGTCAGTCCCTCGCCGAGGAAACGCTGCGAGAGATAGGGGCCGCCGAAGAGCCGGCAGCAGCCGGCCGAATCCGTCCCGTTCGTCCAGAAGGCGAGCTGCATGCCGTCGCCGAACACGGCGCCGACCTTGCCCTCCTTCAGCGCGGCGAGCAGCGCGCCGCGATCGGCGAAGGCCTCGGGCCTCGCCTCGGGGAAAAAGGCCTTCAGCATGGCCTCGTGCACCGTCCCCTTCACCACGCCGACCGGCTTGCCGGCGAAGGCCCCCGCCGGATCGCCCTCGGGCACGGCCTGGCGCGGCACGGCGAAACGGGCGGGCAGGCGCATGAAGGGGCGCGAGAAGGCGAAGCGCTCGCGCAGGCCCGCCGTCACGGCGATCCCCGCCACCACTGCCTCGCCGTTGCCGTCCGAAAGCGCCTTTTCGAGATCGGCGAAGGCCACGGCCTGGATCTGGCATTTCTCCGACAAGGCCAGCTCGCGGCAGATCTCGCGCACCAGGTCGACATGGAAGCCGGCGAGCTTGCCGGTCTGATCGATGAAGTTGAACGGCGGGAAATCGACCGTCGTCAGGAAGCGCAGGCGGACGATGCCGGACAAATCCGGCCGGGCGATCCGCTCGCGGGTGTCGAACAGGATCGGCAGGTCCACGGACGGGCGCTCCTGGGCTCCGGCGCCGCCGGGCGCAAAGACCACGCCCGCGAGCAGGCAGAGGGCGAGAAACCCGTAAATTTTCAGGGATGAAATTGCCTTGGGCCGCATTACAATCAACTTGGGGTTTAGAGGGGGACGTAGCCGCGCACGCGGCCGCGAAGGCTGCATGCGGCTGTCAGAATATCCCGACGACATCGGCTTTGCCACCGCAATCGCTACGGCCCCGACGGAAGCGACGCTGCCCCCGCACGCACCCGCCGTGCCGCCGGCGCTGATGGAGGAAGCCCGCTTCTTTCGCCGGCTCGGCCTCGCCAAGCCCCTGATCTCCAGCCATCTCGTGCGGGCCGCCGGCAACGGCACGACGCTCGAGACGGAGCTCCTGGCGAGCGGCGCCATGACGGAGGCGACCTATTACGAGGCGCTCGCCGAAACGCTCGGCCTGCCCTTCCGGCCGGTACTGGACGCCGCCCTCCTGCACGACCTGCCCGGCGCCGACAGCCAGCTCGCCACGCCGAAGATGGCGCGCCTCCACCATTCCGCGCATCCGCCGGTCACCGTCGTCGTGCCGGAGGCCGCGCGGCTGGCGGAGTTCCGCGCGATGCTCGACCGTATGCCGGCGCTTCGCTCGCGGCTGGCCGTGACGACGCCGTCGGCGCTGCGGGCGGGCCTCTGGGCGGCGGGGAGCCGGCGGCGCCTCGGCGAAACGGTCGGCGGCCTGTTCGATGCCGCGCCGGAGGCGAGCGCCCGCGTGACGCTCTGGGGCCGCCAGGGCTTCTACGTCGGCACCACGCTCGGCGCGGCGCTGTCGCTCGCCATCCTGCAGCCGATCGCGATGCTGTTCCTCCTGCACGTGACGCTGACCCTGTTCTTCCTCGCGACCTTCCTAATCCGCTTCGAGGCCCTGCGCGCCCATCGCCGCGCCGGACGGCAACCGCCCGCCCCGCATCCGGGCCGCCCGCGCCCGATCTATTCCGTCTTCGTGGCGCTCTACCGGGAGGCGGCGGTGGTGCCGCAGCTCGTGCAGACCCTCGACCGGCTGGAATGGCCGCGCTCGCGGCTCGACATCAAGCTGATCTGCGAGGCCGACGACCCGGAGACGCTCGCCGCACTCGCCGCGATGCCGCTCGGCCCGCAATACGAGATCGTGGCCGTTCCGCCGGCCCAGCCCCGCACGAAGCCGAAGGCGCTCGCCTACGCGCTCTACGGCGCGCGGGGCGAGTACCTCGCCGTCTACGACGCGGAGGACCGGGTCGATCCCCGGCAACTGGAGGAGGCCTGGCGCCGCTTCGAGGCCGGCCCGCCGGAGCTCGCCTGCCTGCAGGCGCCGCTCGTCGTGACGAATGCGCGCGAAAGCTGGTTCAGCGCGCTGTTCGCGCTGGAATATGCCGGGCTGTTCCGCACGCTCCTGCCGCGCCTTGCCGCCGCGCGCCTGCCCATGCCGCTCGGCGGCACCTCAAACCATTTCCGCACGCATGCCCTGAAGACGGTCGGCGGCTGGGATCCGCACAACGTCACGGAGGACGCGGATCTCGGCCTCCGGCTCTACCGGCACGGCTACCGCTGCGGCACGATCGACCGGCCGACCTACGAGGACGCGCCGTCCGACGGGAAGGCCTGGCTCGGCCAGCGCACGCGATGGTTCAAGGGGTGGCTGCAGACGTGGCTGGTGATGCTGCGCCAGCCGGCGCGCCTCGTGACGGAAATGGGACCGTGGCCGGCCTTCGTCGCGCAGGTCCTGATCGGCGGGCTCGTCTTCTCCTCGCTCGCGCATCCGCTGATGCTCGCCTATGTCCTGACGATCGCCTGGCTGCTGCAGCAGAGCATCCACGGCTCCACGCCGGTGATGACGGCACTCTTCGTGCTGGACATCGTCAACATCTTCGGCAGCTACGCGATCTTCGTCGCGCTCGGGCAGGCGGCGATGACGCCGGGCGAGCGGGCAGCGGTCGGCTGGATGTGGCTGCGCACGCCGCTCTACTGGCTCATGATCTCGCTTGCCGCCTGGCGGGCGCTGCGCGAACTGCGCACGGCCCCCTTCTTCTGGAACAAGACCGAGCACCGGCCCGCCGAGAGCGGGCAGGCGCTCACGCCGGCCCGCGAAACAGGCGGGGGAACCGATGGCGGCCGTGAAGCGCCAGGATCCGTGCCGCATAGCGCATGTATTCCGTGAAATGGAAATGCTGCGGCTCGCCGTCGGGATAGCGCGGCCGGGCCTCCTTCAATGCGAGAACGTCGGCATAGGGCGAAAGGTCGAGCACCTCGTCCAGTTGCCTCGCCCATTCCGCCTTCCGGCCGGCGGGGTAGTTGTTGATCGGGAAATGGATGAAGACGATGTGCGCGGAGGGCTGCGCGGCACGCAGCAGCGTCACGACCTCGCGGAAGTTCGAGGCGCTTTCCTGCGGCGTCAGGCGCCTGCCGAGCCGGAAGCCCGCCGGAACCTGGGACCTGGTATAGCGACAGAAATACCGCTCCCCGCCCGGCAGCCTGTAGAGACGGGCGCCGAGGTCCATGAAATTGTCGATGAGGATCAGGTCGAACCGCTTCTCCACGAGCGAGCGGTGAAACGGGATGCCGTCCGGCAGGCGATGGCGGCCGAAACCCTCGGCCGACTGGTTGCGCAGGAGATTGGGCGGGGAGAACTCGCCGGTCTCCGTCCTGCCCACGGCCATGCGCTCGCACAGCTCGTCGAGCGGCTTCAGCTTCGTCCCGCCCGTCGACAGGATGTCCACCAGGCGGTCGCTCCGGTTGTGGTAGACCGAGTTGAGAACCCGGCTCCCAATCAGGCAATCCGTAATATTTCTCGAAAGGCAGGAGCCGATCGTCGCAATAAGCATGCAAGTAACCGATACAACGACGTGGTTTTACTGTGGAGGCTTTCCCGCGGAGATTCAATACGACCGCTGGAATGGTTGACCCTGGCCCCTGACGATTTCCTCGGCGGCGAGCGCATGACCCAGAATATGCCCGTCCGCATAGGCAAGCCCCGACAGCAGGAAGCCGGCGGGCTAGGGCCGATAGCATGTCCGCAATCCGGGCGCAAAACCGCTGCAGACCTTTGCCGGAATTGCCTCAGGGAACGCTGGAGCGGGTAGCGGGAATCGAACCCGCGCGTTCAGCTTGGGAAGCTATGGCTTTTTCACAAGTCACAGATAGTTAGCTGTAAAACGTGATCAATCAACCTCATTGAATATCAGATACTTAGCAGGCATTTGTAAAACAATGCCCGCTACCGCCCGTTGTGTCAAGTGAACGTACCCGAAACCCCGGAGCGCTTGACGAAGGCGAATCTCCGACGCATCTAACCCCAGCCGGCGGGCGGGTCGACAAAACAGGAAGCGAGGGGCGGCACCTTGCAGTGTCTCGGCGGCTGGGTCGCCTATTAGACCCCCTGCCGCCCCTGCTTCGCCTCCAGCGCCGCGAGCGACCGGATGATCGCCTTCTGGTCGTCGCGGATTTCTTTGACGGCACTGTCCAGCCGCATCATGTGGCTGTCGAGGTCGACGCGGCGGACGTAGTTGTCGGAAACATCCTGCCGCAGGCGGTTGATGCGCTCGTGCAGTTGGTCGTCCCCGTCCTTGACGGCCTCCCGCATCTGGTCGACCGCCTTGTCGATGCGGGCACCCACCGCACGGAATGCCCCGATCGCGATCCCGCCGATCGCGAGGACGAATGTCACTGCGATCCCCACGAGCCATTGCAGTTCGCTCAGCGTCATTTCGCACCCTTGCCGATCTTGGAGAGGATGATGTCGGAAAGATCGCCTTCGGAGACGCCGAGCTGGCGGAGCGTGCCGGCATTCTTGCTCCGCACGTAGTCTTTTGCCGCTTCGAGCGCCGCCGGGATGGGAGGGGCGGTCAGGCTCCCGCCGAACCTCGCGCGAGCGTAGGCCACCGCATTTTCGGCCGATGCGTGCAGCGCCTCGCGCAAGCGCCCTTCGATCTCCGCCCGCTTCGCCTCGTCGCTGATCTTGAGCAGGGCGACGAGGCGCATCGCCAGCCAGGTGACGAGGACCGGGCCGACGATACCGATGAAGAGCGTCACGAGCGGCTGCATGACGATCCAGAGGACCGTGAGGAATTCCATGGCGGTAGACATGATGGGTCCTTTCAGACGAGTTTGCCGAGTGGGTCCTTGCGGACGTCGAAGGAGGGGCACGCCTTGGCGGCGTACTGGTTGTGCCCGGTCACCTTGCGGATGGCCGGATATTTCGCGAGGAGAGCCTTGACGAGATCGAGGAGGGCCGCCGTCTGCGCCGGCGTGCGCGTGTCTTTCGGGGTCTTGCCGTCCGCAGCCACCCCGCCGACATAGACGACGCCCAGCGTGCCGCTGTTGTGCCCGGCAACGTGTGAGCCGACCTGCGCCTCCGGCCGGCCGGCATGGACGGAGCCGTCGCGGTAGGCGACATAGTGATAGCCGATGTCCTTCCAGCCGTTGGCAAGATGCCAGGAGCGGATGGTGTCGACGGTGTAGTCCCGCCCCTCCGGCGTCGCGGTGCAATGGACGATGATCTCCGTGATCGCGCGCGTCGCCTTCGGCTGCTTGAGGATCACCGTACTCGCGACGGCCGCGGCCTGGGGTGTCGCCGAGGCCGCCGGGAAAAGCGCCGCCTGCGTCATCGGGCCGGCGATACCGTCGGCGGAAAGGCCGTTCTCGCGCTGGAATGCCTTGATGGCCTCTTTCGTCTTCGGTCCAGAAATGCCGTCAGCCGGGCCCGGCTTGTAGCCGAGCACGATCAGGCGCTCCTGCACCTGCAGGATCGTTTTCATGGTGATGTCCTCTTGAGTTTCAGGGAACCGGAGTGCTGTTCGGCCGTTACGCCGGCACGGTCACAGCACCCTCCAGTGACCGTGAGGGGGACCCGGTCGAGCGTACGAGGCGCTCCCGGGTCTCATTCGTTTCAGGCCGTCGGCCACGCGATGGCCGGCAACTCCGTCAGGAAATCCTCGACGGTCGGCTGTTGGCGAAGACCGCCCTGCGCCTTGGCGAGTTCGCCATAGGCATAGGCCCAGATGGCGTCGCGCCATGTGACGAAAGCCTGCGCCTCCGCCGCCCATTGCGGATTGGTCGAGGCCACGTAGCTCGCGAGCGTCACGCCGTCGCGAAACGTCCGCTCCCGCGCCATGGCGTCGACGTGCGCCTGGATGGCGTCTTCGAAGGCGCGCAGCGTGGCTGCAGCGGCCGCTGCAGCCTTGGCCTCGGCGGTGATGACTCTGGAGGGATCAACGGTCCACGTCATGGCTGGTCTCCCGGGAAAACGAGGAGGCCGTCGGCTGGATCAACGATGGGGTCGGGGTGGCGACGCTCCACCGGTGCATTGTAGCCGTAGGGCAGGATGAGCGTCAGGCGCAGGTCACCGTCGACGCGCTCGACGGGCCCGACGATCCACTCGCACGGCACCTCGCCGGCCGGGATGGTCGCGCCGTCCGGGAGGCCCGAAAAGTCGAACGTCTCGCCGTTGATGGTCAGCACGTCGCCGAGCTTGCTGACGACCAAGCCGGCATCCATTCGGATGGGGGAAAGAGAGATGCGCATCAGAACCACGCTCCTTTCGCGAACACAGTGGCCGTTTCCGAAAATCCTGACGGAAAATTGGTGTTCATGGACATCGAAAACGCGGACGTCGCCAGCCCTGGCGTGTTGCCCCAATAGGACCGCTCGCGCGTGCCAGCGGCTGGCGATGAGGTCGACCGGAACGTCGAGAACGGCGCCGAGGAAAACGCTGCCGGATAGGTCCAGGTCGCGGATACGGTCACCGCATCGCCGCCGGTAAACGTTAGCGAGCCCCAGCACTCCTGAATGCCGGAGGCGTAACGAACGTAGGCCCCGTTTGCGTTACTCCCGCGCTCGAATTCGGCGGCCGCGGCCATGACGTGCCATTTGGTGCCGTCACAGATCAGGGCCGCGCTCTGATACGGCAGGCGCAAGACCTTGGTCGTCGCGCCGTCGATGGTCTCGGAGCCATCACCGTCGATCGTCACGGTGTTGGTGCTCGTGTCGGCTTTCTTTATGACGACCTTGAAGCCAGTGCCGGCCGCGGCGGCTGCCGGCAGGGTAATGGTTCGTGCAGCGCCGCTTGCGTCAACGGCGATGACGGCTCCGAAGTCGGCCGCAACCACCGTGTAGTCGGCCGACTTGCTCGCAAGGCCCGGATTGATGTGCCTGCCGAGCGGGCCGACGATCACCTTCTTCGTGCCGGCCGAGAACGACACCTTGTTGTCGTTGTTCGACGACTGGTACACGGCGGTGCGCTCGAGGCGTCCGGTCGACGCGTTCCAGGTGCCGAGGCCGGTTTCGAACTCGTCGCCGTAGGAGATCGCATAGGGCACCGTGTCGCCATTCGCGAGGACATCGCTGAAGGCGCGGAACCCGGCGACGGCGCCGGCGAGCTCCATGTCGTTCGTGCCGGTAGTGACGGAGGTCTCCGCCACCATGTCAGGGAATCTCAACGCCATCAGCGCCGCTCCTCTATCCTGTACTGCTTCGTGAAATCCTCGATGAAGGGCTGGACGATCGGCGTCGTCTCGCTCATCAGCCCCCAGATCGTGTCCCGCGCGAGGTTGTCGCTCTCGGGATCGGTGATGAAGAGAATGTCGCGCTGGAGCGCGTTCTCGCGATCGATCCGCTCGACGAAGGTGTATCGGTCGGCCGCCGTCACGCGTGCGAAGCTGACGTCGATCGTCCGGTACGGCCGGCGCGGCGTCACCTGCGTCTGCCCGCCGCGCGTCTTCGAGCGCGTCGAGGGATCGACATAGCCGTAGCTCCAGCCGTAGTCGAAATTGTAGGCGAAGGTCGACCGGAGCCCGACACAGACCCGACCGGCCTCGACGTAGTCGAAGGTCGCGCCGGAAAGGTCGATCCGCACATAGCGTCCCGCGACGGGCATATCGCAGAGCGCGATGATCGCCAGATAGGCCTGGTCCACCGTGATCTGGCCGCTGTCGAAGAGCTCGCCGGCAGCGCCGGACGGATCGTCCGCCGAGACGCGCACCCGCGCAGCGCTCGCCGTCAGCCCCATCGCCGCGACGGTGTCGATCGGGATCTCGGCGCCGAGGTCGAGGACAAGATGGGCCACATTGGTGAGCGCGCGCCAGCGCCGCTCGACATGGACCTGTTGCACCAGCGTCGGCTGGGCAAGCAGGATGCTGGACGAAGCGCGCACGGAGGCGGCGTCCGCAAGGTTCTCGAAGACGACGGCAGCAGGCATCAGCCATATCCCACGATCTCGGCCGCATCCTCGGCCGCATTCTCGTTGATCTCGACCACCACCAGCAGGCGGCCGGCGGCAAGGTCGAAGCGCGGAAAGGTCACGAGCACGTCGTCGCCGATCTCCAGCCCGAACGGCTGCGCGTCGAGCGACAGCCGGTAGAGCGATGCCGGCGCGGCATGCATGGCAAGCAGCGCCTGCGCCTCCGCAAGCGCATCGGCCTCCCTGCGCAGGTAGCCGCCGACCTCTCGCTCCTGCGCGAAGGGATGGTTCGTCCTCACGCCGTTGCTCTCCGCGACCGCGAAGCGGACCTCCTCCTTCAGGAAGGCGCGCCGCGCGGCCGGGACGGAGCCCGCCACGTCGCTGTCCTGGACGGTCCAGTTGCGCCCGTAGCCGACGCGCCAGCGCCACGGCGGCGGGGAAAGCCCGGACGGAAGCTTCTCGCGCCGGATGTCGCGGATATGCGTATCGTCGAAGCGCATCATGGGCGGCCCCGCGGGGCTGGCGAAGCGGGCGATCTGCAACTTGCCGTTCCGCCGGAAGCCGATGTAGCCGCCGAACCCGACGAGCAGGGAGAGCACTTCAGAGACGGTCGCGCTGCTGTTCTGGTCGGCATAGTAGCCGCAGTCCCGTCCGTAGGCCGCGTCGTAGGCGGCGAAGGACGGCAGGTAGAGCCCGTCCGGATCGGCGATGACCGTCGCAAGCGACAGGATCCTGCGCACCACCTGCCCGACCGTGCCGGCGAAACCCGACCCGCTCGCATCGCCCTCGACGTCGCAGGTGATCACCTCGCCGTCGAGCAGGAAGCGGATGCGAAACAGGCCTTCGGCAAGGCAGGTGGCATAGCGCCCCTCCGGGATCGAAATCGCGAGAAGCTCCTGCGCCGACGAATAGTCCCCGGCAAAGCCGAGCGGGGCCCCGTTGGCGTAGACGGCCGTGACGGCGCGGACCGGTCCGTCATTGACCTGGTAGAGCTGCGCCTGCGCGCGCACCAGCACCGGCGTCAGGTTGGAGACGTAGCCGAGGCACCGCGGCTTGCGCTTGCCCGCAAGGTCGGCGCCGCCGTCGATGCCGCCTCCCCCGCCATAGGTCCGGGCCTGGAGCGGCACGTCGAGCTTGTAGCCGTAGTCCTGCAGCGAGATCCGGAAGTCGGTCTCGTCGATATGCGAATCCGTCGCCGTGCCGGTGAAGACGACATGCCATTGGCGGAACGGCAGGTCGGCGCGGCCCATCCGCACCTGTTGGTCGCGGCCGTCGAGCGCATAGAACTGCGGCAGGAAGTCGTAGCTGCCGTCCGCATTCGAGATCACCAGCTCGCCCTGCCCCTGGACGAAGCCGGAGAAGCCGTCACTGCCGACGATCGAGCGCTGGAAC
>NZ_JANFDG010000001.1 GCF_024609765.1 Shinella pollutisoli | reverse complement strand
GACGCTGTCCTTCGGCGACGGCGTGCGCACCGAGGCGGGCGACGTGTTCGAGATCGGCGCCGACGGCTTCGGCCTGCCGCTCAGGAATCCGCTGGCAATTGCCGATGAAGAACGGATCGAAATCCGCCAGTTGTAGGAAGCGGTGGAGGATGCCTGCATGGCGGGTGCCGGCGGGTTTCGATGTTCAGCTTATTCGAAGATTCTTTCGTCCGAGGTTGACAAGGCGCATCTTTCCATCCAACTATTGGCGAGCGCTGGGCAGATGAGCCCGTGCGGCGCAAAATTACATGACATATTGATGGCAAGGGTGCCCACAGTGCGAACTGTCGGGCACTTTTTTGCTTTGGGGGGAGGTCATGGCAAAGGCGCTATACAGCATCGGTGTGCTGTTTTCACAAAGCGGCCCGTACGGGGTGGTGTCGCGCTCGATGTTCAACGGCGCGATGCTCGCGTTCGACGAGATCCGGGCGTCCGCGGACTATCCGTTCGCCATAGAGCCGATCGTCGCCGATCCGGCCGGCGCCTTCGACCAGTACGCCCGGTCGAGCGCGGACCTCCTCGGCAAGAACGGCGTCCGCCATGTCGTCGGCTGCTACACGTCGTCGAGCCGCAAGGACGTCATTCCCCTTTTCGAGAAGCACGACGCGCTGCTCTGGTATCCCTCGCACTACGAGGGCTTCGAAAGCTCGTCGAACGTCGTCTATACCGGGGCGGCCCCCAACCAGCACATCATCCCGCTGATCGAATTCCTGCTCATGCGCATGGGCAAGCGCGCCTATTGCATCGGCTCGAACTACATCTGGGCCTGGGAGAACAACCGCATCCTGCGCGAGGCGCTTTCGGCGGCCGGCGGATCGGTGCTGGCCGAGCGCTATGCCGCCGTCGGCGACACCGACCTGTCGAAGACGATCGCCTCGATCCTCGACGCCAGGCCGGATTTCATCTTCAACACGCTGATCGGGACGAGCGCCTACAATTTCTTCCAGGCCTTCCGCGCCGCCTGCAGGGCGCGCGGCATCGACCAGCCGGCGGAGATGCCGGTGGTGAGCTGCAGCCTGTCCGAGCCGGAGCTCGGCGAGATCGGCGCGCAGGCGATGGACGGCCATATCAGTTCCAGCGTCTATTTCTCGTCGCTCGGAACGCCGGCCAACCAGCGTTTCGTCGCGGCCTACCAGGCGCGCTGGCCCGGCAGCTCGGCGGCCTCGGCGGACGCGGAGGCGTCCTATGTCGCGGTCAAGATGCTCGCCGCCGCCATCGCCGCGGCCGGATCCGACGACGTCGAGGCGGTCCGCAGGGTGCTGCCGAGCCTCTCGGTCGAGGCCCCGCAGGGAACCGTCAGCATCGACGGCGCCACGAACCATGCGTTCCTGACGCCCCGCATCGGCCGGTCGAGCGCCGAGGGCCAGTTCGAGATCCTGTGGGAGGCGGGCGAGCCCGTGCGGCCCGACCCGTACCTCGTGCAGACCACGCCGCGCTACGCGATGCGCAACAGCGTGCCGAAGCTGAGGGCGGTCACATGAGCGAGCCGCGCATCATCCAGAACTTCATCGGCTACCGCGCGACCATCGCCACCGAGCAGCCGGCCGCCGTCGAGCAGCTCCAGGACATGCTGGTGAAGCTCGGCATGTCGTTCGCCATGGCCGCCCTGTCCGACGGCCGGCTGCAGATCGAGCCGGGCGACAAGGACGTGCTGTTCATCGATTCGGACCTCAACGTGGCGGTCGAGACCGGCGCGCTGGAGCCGAGCCGCTGCCTGCCGGTGATCGGCATCGTCGGCGTCGAGGCGCCGAGCCGGCTGCGCTCGCTGATGCAGCTCGGCGCGACGGCGACGCTGCGCAAGCCCGTGCACCGCGCCTCGGTCTATTCGGCGCTCTTCGTCGGCATCAACGAGTTCCGCCGCCGCCGCTACCTGGCCGACAGGCTGGAGGAACAGGAGCGGCGCCGGCTCCTGCGCAAGAGCCTCGTCAAGGCCGTGCTGATCGTGATGCGCCGCACCGGAAGCGACCATGCCGCCGCCTACGACCACCTGCGCCGGGAGAGCATGCGGTCGCGCCAGAGCATCGAGGAGTTCTGCGAGACGTTCATCCAGGCCCACGGTCCCGAGCTGGATGACGCCGAGACGATTGCCGGGACAAGCAGGACCTACGCAAAAAAACGTTAACCGGAGGAGAGAACGAAATGACTGTAAGACTGTTGCAGGCAACAATGCTGGCATGCGCCTTCGCCCTGTCTGGCGCGGCCTATGCCGCCGATCCGATCAAGATCGGCGTGCTCGAGGACCAGTCGGGCGACTTCGCCGCGGCGACCATCGGCAAGGTCCACGCGATCGAGCTTGCGGCCGAGGAGATCAACGCCGCCGGCGGCATCGCCGGCCGGCCGATCGAGCTGGTCGTCTACGACACCCAGTCGGACAACAACCGCTACCAGGAATTCATGCGCCGCGTCCTGCAGCGCGACAAGGTGGACGTGGTCTTCGCCGGCTTCTCGTCGGCCTCGCGCGAGGCCTACCGGCCGATCGTCAACCAGTTCGACGGCCTCGCATTCTACAACAACCAGTACGAGGGCGGCGTCTGCGACGCGAACATGATCGTCACGGGCGCCGTGCCCGAGCAGCAGTTCTCCACGCTGATCCCCTGGATGATGGAGACCTACGGCAAGCGCGTCTACACGATCGCGGCCGACTACAACTTCGGCCAGATCTCGGCGGAATGGGTGCGCAACATCGTCAAGGAGAGCGGCGGCGAGATGGTCGGCGAGGAGTTCATCCCGCTCGGCGTCTCCCAGTTCTCGCAGACGATCCAGAACATCCAGACCGCCAAGCCGGACTTCGTCGTCACGCTGCTCGTCGGCGCCGCGCAGGCGTCCTACTACGAGCAGGCGGCCTCGGCCAACCTCGGCCTGCCGATGGCGTCCTCCGTCAATGTCGGCCAGGGCTACGAGCACAAGCGCTTCACGCCCCCGAGTCTGGCCAACATGTACGTGACGACCAACTACATCGAGGAGGTCGACACGCCGGCGAGCAAGGCGTTCCTCGAGAAGTTCCATGCGAAGTACCCGAACGAGCCCTACGTCAACCAGGAGGCGGCGAACTCCTACATCGCCATGAACCTCTACAAGCAGATGGTCGAGCGGGCGGGCGGATCGACCAAGCGCGACGACCTGCGGGCCGAGCTCGCCAAGGGCGACGTCTGCTTCGACGGTCCGTCCGGCAATGTCTGCCTCGATCCGAAGAGCCAGCACATGTCGCACACGATCTTCCTGGCCAAGGTCGGCGACGATCATTCGATCTCCTTCCCGAAGGTCTGGGAGAACATCAAGCCCTACTGGCTGGGTGACGCCGGCTGCGACCTGACCCAGGCGGATCCGGACGAGCAGTACACGCCGTCCAACCCGCCGACCAAGCAGTAACCATCGATCTTCCGGGCGGGTGCGGTTTTCGGCATCCGCCCGGGCAGCAGCCTGTTTGCCCAATCGGAGCGCCTCATGGAATTTGTGACGGCAATCGTGTCGTCCGCCTATCAGTTCGGCGACGCATTCGCATTCCTGGTCCTTTCTGCCTGTGGCCTCGCCGTCATCTTCGGCATGATGGGCGTCATCAACCTCGCGCACGGCGAGTTCATCATGTGCGGGGCCTACATGACCGTCTTCGCGGTCAACTGGGGCCTGCCGTTGCCGCTGGCGATCGCCTGCGGCAGCCTTTTCGCCGGCCTCGTCGGCATGGTCATCGAGCGTCTCATCGTGCGCCAGCTCTATTCCCGGCCGCTCGATTCGATCCTCGCGACCTGGGGCGTGAGCCTCATCGCCTCGCAGGGCACGCTGATCCTGTTCGGCCCGACCATGCGCGGCGTCGGCACGCCGCTCGGCAGCTTCACGGTGGGCGCGCTGTCGTTCTCCTACTACCGGCTGGTGCTGATGGCGACGGCGCTCGCGGTGCTGGCGCTCCTCTATCTCGTGTTCACCAAGACCCGCTTCGGCGTCCTGGCGCGCGCGACGATCCAGGCGCCGCACATGGCCAATGCACTCGGCGTCGATACGAGCCGCATCTATGCTTACACCTTCGGCATCGGCGCCGCGCTCGCGGGCCTGACCGGCGGCATCTACGCCCCCACCATGACGATGATCCCGACCATGGGCACCACCTTCATCATGGAGGCCTTCGTGACGGTCGTCGTCGGCGGTGCCGACGTGTTCCTCGGAACGGCGCCGGCGGCGGCACTTCTCGCCGTCGTCAAGGCGTCGCTCACCTCCTGGCAGGGCCAGCTCGCCGGCCAGATCGGCCTGCTGCTTGCGGTCATAATCGTCATCCGCCTGCTGCCGAAAGGCATCACGGGCTTCATTCTGAAAGATCGGGCATAAGCAACGATGATCGTGTCACGGTTCCTCAAACGGCTGGAAGGGCCGCAGACCATGGGCAAGGGCCCCGTGTTCTGGACCGCATTCGCGGTCGTCCTTGCCGCCGCGCTCGCCTATCCGCTGTTCGCCGACGGCTATGACGTCGGCAACAACATCTACTTCCTCAACTGGACCTTCATGGCGCTCGGCCTCAGCCTGATCTGGGGCTACGGCGGGTCGCTGTCCTTTGGCCAGACGGCGTTCTTCGGCGTCGCCGGCTACAGCTACGGCATCCTCACCATCAATTTCGGCACCGCCTACGGCTTCGGCCTCGTCTCGGTCCTGGTCGCCATCGCCATCGCGGCGCTGTTTGCGGCGATCCTCGGCTACTTCCTGTTCTTCGGGCGCATCAGCGGCATCTTCCTCGGCATCGTCACGCTGTCGGTGACGCTCGCGCTGGAACGCTTCATGGCCCAGACCGCGGGCCCGGAATGGAAGGTCGGTGCCGCCCGCCTCAACGGCTTCAACGGCATGAGCGGCATGCCGGCGCTCACCCTGCCCTGGTTCGGCGGCGAGATCCCGCTCTATCCCGACATCGGCCTCTACTATCTCGTCCTCGGCCTGCTGGTCGTCGTCTATCTCGGCCTGCGCATCCTCGTGAACTCCCGCTTCGGCAACGTGCTGGTGGCGCTCAGGGAAAATCCGCAGCGGGCGGAGATGCTCGGCTACGACATCCGCAAGTACCAGCTCGCCACCTTCGTGATCGGCGCGGCGCTCGCGGGTCTCAGCGGCGTGCTCTACACGAGCTGGGGCCAGTACATCACGCCCTCCAGCATGGGCATCACGTCGGCGGCGCTGCCGATCATCTGGGTCGCCGTCGGCGGCCGCTCCGACCTCACCGCGACCCTGATCGGGACGCTGGTCGTGCTGTCGGTGTTCCAGGCGCTGACGATCTACGGCAGCCAGTACGCGCTGGTGGTGATGGGCCTGCTCCTGGTCGGAACGGTGCTGCTCGCGCCGCGCGGCCTCATCGCCAATGCCGGCCTGCTCCTCGGCTCGCTGTTCATCCGCAGGAACGGGAGCAAGTAGCGCCATGGCCCTGTTGCAGACGCAGAACCTCAACAAGCATTTCGGCGGCCTGCACGTCACCGCCGACGTCAGCTTCTCCCTGGAGCCCGGCCGCATCCACTGCCTCATCGGCCCGAACGGTGCCGGCAAGAGCACCTTCTTCCGCCTGCTCCTCGGGGAGCACCAGCCGTCCAGCGGGACGATCCTCTTCGACGGCCAGGACATCACCCGCCTGAAGCCGTTCCAGCGCATCAATTGCGGCATGAGCGTCAAGTTCCAGGTGCCGGGCATCTTCGGGGCGCTTTCCGCGCGCCAGAACCTGCAGATCGCGCTGCAGCACCGGCTCGGACCGGGCGATGCGGAGGAGGAGGTCGAGCGGCTGCTGTCGTTCCTGCAGCTGGAAGACGTCGCCGACCAGCAGGCCGGCAACCTCAGCCACGGCCTCAAGCAATGGCTGGAGATCGGCATGGCGATCAGCCTGAAGCCGAAGCTCCTCCTGCTGGACGAGCCGACCGCTGGCATGTCGCCGGAGGAGACCTTCATGACCGGGGAGATCGTCCGCCAGCTCAATGCCGAGGGCATGACGGTGCTCGCCGTCGAGCACGACATGGCCTTCGTCCGCCAGGTCGCCGACCGCGTCTCCGTGCTGCATTTCGGGCGCATCTTCGCCGAGGGCACGATCGACGAGATCGTCGCCGACGAGCGGGTCGCCGCGATCTATCTGGGACAGAACCATGACTGAGACCTTGCTCGACATCAAGGGCCTGCGGGCCGGCTACGGCGGCAAGCCGGTCCTGCAGGGGATCGACCTCAGCGTCGCCAGGGGCGAGATCGTCGCCGTGATCGGGCGCAACGGGGTCGGCAAGTCGACCCTGATGAAGACGCTCGTCGGGCTCGTGGACAGCATGGCGGGCACGATCCGCTTTGGCGGCAACGAGCTGACGGGGCTCGCGCCCTTCCGCCGGGCGCGGCTCGGCATCGGCTACGTCCCGCAGGGCCGCGACGTCTTTCCACGCATGTCCGTGCGCGAGAACCTCAAGGTGGGCGAATCGATGCGCGAGCGCGTCTCCCCCGACGTCTACGAGCGGGTCTACAGTCTTTTCCCGATCCTCAGGGAGAGGGCGGACCAGCAGGCCGGAACCATGTCGGGCGGCCAGCAGCAGCAGCTCGCCATCGGGCGCGTCCTCATCGGCTCGCCCGAGCTCCTGCTGCTCGACGAACCCTCCGAGGGCATCCAGCCGTCCATCGTCCAGGACATCGGCCGCATCATCCGCCAGCTCAACCGGGAAAGCGGCATGACGATCATGTTCGTCGAACAGAACCTCGACATGATCAAGGCTCTCGCCCAGCGCTGCTACGTCATGGACAAGGGCCGCATCGTCGCCCACGTGACCCCGCAGGAGCTCGAGGACCGCGACACAATCAGGAAGCACCTGGCCGTTTAGGCCGAGACCAACAAGGAGAAAACCAGATGTCCTGGCTTGAAAATTCGATCATGGCGAAGCGCGCAGTGGCGAAGGGCAAGGTCAACAGCGTCCACGGCATGACCGAGGCCGATCAGGGGAAGTACCACTATGTCTACGGTCCCTATGTCGAGCCGGTGCTGCGCGTCGATCCGGGCGCGGAGGTCTCCGTCGAGACCCACGACGCCTTCGAGGGCGCCATCAAGAACGAGACGGACGTCCCGAGCCAGATCCTCAACTTCCCCTATCTGAACCCGCAGAACGGGCCGATCTACGTCAACGGCGCCGAGAAGGGGGATTGCCTCGCCGTCTACATCAAGGAGATTCGTCCGCGCGGGCCGCAGCCCGCCGGCACCACCTGCCTCATCCCGGAATTCGGCGGCCTCGTCGGCACGGGCGACACGGCGATCCTCAACGCGCCCCTGCCGGAGCGGGTGAAGAAGGTCCATGTCGACGCCGTCAAGGGCGTGACCTGGAGCGACAGGATCACCATCCCCTACGAGCCGTTCATCGGCACGATCGGCACCTCGCCGGAGATCGAGGCGATCTCGGCGCTGCAGCCGGACTATTACGGCGGCAACATGGACCTGCCGGACGTGGCGCCGGGCGCCGTGGTCTACCTGCCGGTCAACGCGCCGGGGGGCCTGCTCTATCTCGGCGACTGCCACGCCAACCAGGGCGACGGCGAGCTCTGCGGTGTCGCCCTCGAGCACCCGACCGTCACCACCGTCCAGATCGACCTGATCAAGAACTGGAACTTCAAATGGGTGCGGCTGGAGAACGAGAAGGTCATCATGACGATCGGCTCGGGCCGGCCGATGGAGGACGCCGCGCGCATCGCCTATCGCGAGCTGGTGCGCTGGATGGCGGCCGACTACGGCTTCACCGAGCTCGACGCCTACATGCTGCTGACGCAGGTCGGCCGCGTCCGGCTGGGCAACATGGTGGACCCGAAATACACGCTCGGCGCCTCCGTCCTGAAGTCCTACCTGGCCTGATCGCTCCCCCTTTGTGAAGGACGCGAAGGGCCCCGGCATCGCCGGGGCCTTTTCCGTCCGTCCGCCTGCGTCCTCCCTGTTTCCCCAGGAGGTGTCATTCCGCTGTCATTCCCAGGTGCTGAAAGTACGCAACACGAAGCACACCGGGCGACTCGCAAGCCATGCAGCAGCCAAGACATTTCCGCAGCCTCTTCATCTCCGACCTGCATCTCGGCACCAAGGGTGCGCAGGCCGATGCGCTCCTGGAATTCCTCAAGGTGCACGACGCCGATACGATCTACCTCGTCGGCGACATCGTCGACGGCTGGCGGCTGCGCTCGTCCTGGTACTGGCCGCAGGCCCACAACGACGTGGTGCAGAAGCTGCTGCGCAAGGCGCGCAAGGGCGCGCGCATCGTCTACATACCGGGCAACCACGACGAGTTCCTGCGGGAATTCTGCGGCATCCATTTCGGCGACATCGAGGTCTGCGACAGTACGGTGCACGAGGCGGCGGACGGCCGGCGCTATCTCGTCATCCACGGCGACGCCTTCGACATGGTGGTGCGCCATGCCAGGTGGCTCGCCTTCCTCGGCGACTGGGCCTACGAGATCGCGCTCGCCCTTTCCACCCGCATCAACATCGTCAGGCGCAAGCTCGGCTTCACCTACTGGTCGCTGTCGGCCTGGGCCAAGGCCCGGGTCAAGAACGCCGTGAACTACATCGGCAGCTTCGAGGAGACGCTTGCCGCCGAAGCCGAGCGCCACGGCGTCGACGGCGTGATCTGCGGCCATATCCACACCGCCGCGATCCGCGATTTCGGCGGCTTCACCTACATCAACACCGGCGACTGGGTCGAAAGCTGCACCGCGGTCGTCGAGCACGAGGACGGCCGCATGGAACTGATCGACTGGCCCGCCTACAGCGCGGTGCTGAACGCCGGCCGCCTGCCCGCGGTGCGGCTCCCCTCCCGCCACGCCGCGTAGGCCCGCCATGCGTATCCTCATCGTCACGGACGCCTGGAAGCCGCAGGTGAACGGCGTCGTGACGACGCTGGAACGGCTGGCGGAATCGCTTGCCCGCATGGGCGTGGAGACGGAATTCCTCACGCCGGAGGGCTTTCGCACCGTGCCGCTGCCCGGCTACGGCGAGATCCGCATCGCGCTTGCCACCCCCGCCCAGGTGGCCCGGCGCATCGACGCTGCCGGGGCCGACCGCGTGCATATCGCCACGGAAGGCCCGCTGGGGCTGATGGCGCGCCGGGCGTGCCTTGCCGCCGGGCGCCCCTTCACGACGAGCTATCACACGCGCTTTCCCGAGTTCCTGCGCGCCCGGCTGCCGGTGCCGGAGGCCTGGACCTACCGGTGGCTCCGCCGCTTCCACAATGCCGGCAACGCCATGCTGGTGGCGACGCCGTCGCTGGCGGAGGAACTGTCCGGGCGCGGCTTCGCCAACATCCGCCTGTGGTCGCGCGGCGTCGACATGAGCCAGTTCCACCCCGAGCACCGGGTCGACCTCGGCCTTGCGAGGCCGGTCTTCCTCTGCGTCGGCCGCGTCGCCGTCGAGAAGAACCTGCCGGCCTTTCTCGACCTCGACCTGCCCGGCACCAAGGTGGTGGTCGGCGACGGCCCCGCCCTGCCGCAGCTGAAGGCGCGCTATCCGCAGGTCGTGTTCATGGGGCAGCGGCGCGGCGCGGAGCTCGCCGCCGTCTTCGCCTCGGCGGACGTCTTCGTCTTCCCGAGCCGCACCGACACGTTCGGCAACGTGATCATCGAGGCGCTGGCGAGCGGCACGCCGGTGGCGGCCTTTCCGGTGACCGGCCCGCGGGACATCCTCGGCGGCGGGGGCGGCGTCCTCGGCGACGACCTGCGCCAGGCGGCGCTCGACGCGCTTGCCGTGCCGCGCGAGGCGGCGCGGGAGCGGGCGCGCGCCTACGACTGGGGCGAATGCGCCAGCCGGTTCCTCATCCATGTCAAACGGGCGGCCCTGGACCATGCCGCCAAACGGAGCGCAACATGACGACGGTGCTCGCCCGCAAGGAAAGCCCCATCCGCCGCCTGCACAGCGCGGTGCGCCGCAATGCGCCGCTCACGCGCGAGGGGCTCGGCGAATACGTCTTCGCGCGCCTCTTCCAGTCGCTCGTCTATACCCAGATCTGGGAGGATCCGGAGGTCGACATGGAGGCGCTGGCGATCGAGCCGGGGCAGACGGTCGTCACCATCGCCTCGGGCGGCTGCAACGCCTTCTCCTATCTGCTCGCCGATCCCGGCCGGATCGAGGCCGTCGACCTCAACCCCGCCCACGTCGCCTTCAACCGGCTGAAGCAGGCGGCGCTGGAGACGTTTCCCTCCTACGAGGCCTTCCGCCGCTTCTATGTCCTCGCCGACGATCCGCGCAACGTCGAGGCCTATCGGTGCTTCATCCGCCCGGTGCTCGACGCCCGCACGCGCGCCTACTGGGAGGGTCGCACCCTGTCGGGGCGGCGGCGCATCGCCATGTTCGGCCGCCGGCTCTACCGCCACGGCCTGCTCGGCCGTTTCATCGGCTGGGGCCACGGCCTGGCGCGGCTCTACGGCGTCGATCCGCGCCGGCTTCTGGAGGCGCGCTCGCTCGACGAGCAGCGCCGCCTGTTCGACGACATGATCGCGCCGCTCTTCGAGAAGCGCCTGGTGCGCTGGATGACGCGCCGCAAGTCCTCGCTGTTCGGGCTCGGCATCCCGCCGCAGCAATACGATGCGCTGGCGGGTGCGGGCGGTGCCGTAAACGGCATGGCGCTGGTGCTGCGCCACCGGCTGGAGCGGCTCGCCTGCGACTTCCCGCTGTCGGAGAACTATTTCGCCGCGCAGGCCTTCGGCAGGGGCTATGGCAAGGGCGAGGACGCGCCGCTGCCGCCCTATCTGCGCCGGGAGAATTTCGAGACGGTGCGCGCCCGCGCCCGCCGCTTCCGTGTCGAGAACATTTCCGTCACCGAGCTGCTGGCGGCGAAGCCGCCCGCCTCGGTCGACCGCGTCGTGCTGCTCGACGCGCAGGACTGGATGTCCGACGCCCAGCTCGACGCGCTCTGGCGCGAGATAACCCGCACCGCCGCCCCCGGCGCGCGCGTCATCTTCCGCACGGCGGCGGAGGCGAACCTGCTCGAAGGCCGGCTCGCACCGTCGCTGCTTTCCCGCTGGGACTATCGGGCGCGGGAATCGCGGGCGTTCCACGCGCGCGACCGCTCGTCCATCTACGGCGGCTTCCATCTCCTCGTCCTGAAGGATTGACCATGGCCGCAACCCTCGATCACGGCGCGCTGATGGATCGCATCTACCGCTTCCAGCGGCGCTTCGGCTTCTACGACGCGACCCGCAAATACTATCTCGTCGGGCGCGACCCGATGCTCGAGGGACTGCGGCCGCCGCCGGGCGGCACGGTGCTGGAGATCGGCTGCGGGACGGGGCGCAACCTCGTCAAGGCCGCCGGGCTCTATCCCCAGGCGCGGCTCTACGGCGTCGACATCTCCGCGGAGATGCTGGCGGCGGCGGGAAGCGCGGTTGCGCGCGCGGAGCTGCAGGGCCGGGTCCGTCTGGCGCTCGCCGATGCCGTCACCTTCGACCCGCAGAAGGCCTTCGGCCACGGCAGCTACGACCGCATCTTCATCTCCTATGCGGTGTCGATGATCCCGCAATGGCAGCGGGCGATGGCCCAGGCGGCCCGGTGCCTCGCGCCCGGCGGCGAGCTGCACGTCGCCGATTTCGGCGACATGGCCGAGCTGCCGTCCTGGACGAAGGGCGCCATGTACACCTGGCTGCGCTGGTATCACGTGACGCCGCGCCCCGACCTGTTCGAGACGGCGGCCGAGATCGCCGCCTCGATCGGCGGAACGAGCACGGCGCACCGGCTGCATCGCTCGTTCTCCTGGATCTCGGTGATCCGCAAGCCGCCCGCGCGGTAGCCGCCTACCAGACCCAGAAGAACAGGACCCATCCCGCCGCCGGCAGCGCCCAGGCGGGCAGCAGGCAGGCGATGGCCGCGGCGCGCGCGGTTCGCGTGCCGGCATAGAGGCCCGTCACCCGCCAGCCGAGCCAGGCGCTCCAAGCGACGGCGAGGCCGAGGAAGAGCGCCCGTGCCGCGCTCACATGGGGGATGAGGATGCCGTCGGCGCGAAGCTGCGTCACCGTCATCGCCGAGAGGCCGAGATAGAGCCCGGCGCCGGCAAGCGGCACGAGGGTCTGCGCCAGATGGTGGAAGCGCCGGGCCTCGAAGCGGCCGAGGGCGCGCACCGACAGCGCCAGCGCAGCGGCGAGCGCGAGGCCCATGCCGAGGGCGGCGGCGACGAGATAGCCGACGAGCAGCGCCCCGTCGACGAGGGTCAGCACGTCGTTGCGCTCGGGATAGTTGGTGAGCAGCCACCACGGCAGGGTCGCCGTCAGCGGCCAGGTCGCGCCGAGGTCGACGAGCCAAGTGGCGACCGCCTGCTTGGCGGCGACCAGCCACGGACTGGCGCTCCAGTGGAAGGCGCCCATGGCAAGGCCCATCAGCCCGGCGAGGATGAGCACCGTCTCGGCCGGCTTGGGCGTTGCGCCCGCCACGTGCACGATCTCGTGGTTCGGCGAGCGCCAGGAGAGCGTGATCGCGCCGCGGAAGCCGCTGCAGCGTCCGCACATGTGGCAATCGCCGGCGCCGCGCATGGTTCGAAGCGGCACCAGCGGCGCGCAGTCGACCGGCCCCGGCTTGTCGCCGCGTTCCTGCGAGAGCTTCCACAGGAACGGGTCGGAACGGAAGTGGAGCGGCGCGAGCTTGGCGAGGAGCGCGAAGACGCCGCCGACCGGACAGAGATAGCGGCACCACACCCGCTTGCCCCGGCCATAGGCGTAGCCGACCGCGACGGCCGCCGCCGTCGAGCCGCCGAGGATCAGCGCCGCCGGCTTCGGATACTGGTAGACGCTGGTCATCTGGCCGTAGAGGGTGGTGAGCGCGAAGGCGGCCGTCGGCCAGCCGGGCCATTGCACCCAGCGCGGGATGGCGCCGCCGCGCCCGTGCCGGCTCGCGAACTCCGAAAGCGCGCCCTCCGGGCAGAACAGCCCGCACCAGGCGCGGCCGACGAGCGCCGTGGCGAGGATGACGAAGGGCCACCACACGCCCCAGAAGGCGAGCTGTGCGAAGCGGGTGAAGTCGTTCCAGAAGGTCGCCGTGCGGCCCGGCAGCGGCAGGAAGAGCGGCACGGCGAGCAGCAGCGCATAGACGCCGACCACCGTCCATTGCATCGCCTGGATCGTGGTGCGATGGCGCATCAGCCAGTCGCCGGCCCGTTGCAGCGGACCGGCTTTCGGCGGAGCGATGGCGCGGTGGACGTTCATGGCGCGACGGCTGCCTGCCGCGCCGTTCCCCGCCTGAGGAGGAGGGCGACGGCGATCCAGTAGCCGGCGAAGACGAGGACGGGCATGAGCTCCGGCCGGGCGCGATAGCCGGTGAGGGCCGCGACCAGCCCGCCGAGGCCGCGCCCGTCGTCGAGGAGCCAGGCGGTGTTCCAGAGCGGCGGCGTCAGCGGCGGCAGGAGGTCGAGCGCGATCAGCCGGTCGAGCCCGGCCATGACGAGCGAGCCGGCGAGCACGAGCAGGAGCGCCTCGCTCAGCCTGAAGAAGGCCTTCCAGCTCAGCGCGCGCGTGCCGAGCCGCAGCGCGGCATAGCAGGCGAGCGCCGCGGCCAGGCCGGCGAGCGCCGCCGCGAGCGCGGGAAGATCGAGGCTGCCGCCGGCCGCGGCGAGGATGCCGTAGAGGAAGATCGCCGTCTCGCTGCCCTCGCGGGCGATGGCGAGCGCCACGAGCACGAACAGGCCGAGGCCGTTCGCCGTCGCGAGCGCGCGTTCCGCGCCGCTTTCGAGCGCGCCGCGCATGCCACGCCCGTGCCCGCGCATCCAAACCACCATCTGCAGCACGAGGGCGGCGGCGGTCAGCACCATCGCCGCCTGGAAATAGTCCTGCCGGTCGCCGTCGAGCCATTCACTAACGAAGAGGATGACGCCGGCGATCGCCAGCGAGAACAGCAGCCCTGCGACGATCCCCGCCCCGAGGAAGAGCCGGCCGCGCCGCCGGTCCGCCGGCGCCTGGCGCGCCAGCCAGCCGGCGAGGACGGCGACGACGAGGAGCGCCTCCACGCTCTCGCGCCAGACGACGAGGACGATCTGCAGGAGGGTGCCGGACATGTTGTTTCCTATCGGGCGATCAGGCGGGCGGGGGGCATGTCGAGGTGGAAGTCGTCGAAGAACTCGTATTCCCCGGCATCGAGCCCGCGGATGACGATGAAGCTGGAGGCGCCGGGCGCCAGCACCTTCTCCTTGCGCAGGACGAGGCTTTCGAACTCGATCGGGCTTTCGCCCGCATTGTGGAGCTCGAGCTTGAAGCGCACGCCCGCCGGCACGACGATCTCGGCCGGCTCGATGGCGCCGTCGCGGAAGACGATGCTGAAGACCGGCTGCTCGGCGCGCGCGATCCCGGCCGGGGCGGCAAGCCCCAGCAACGGGAGAAGGAGAAGGGCCGCGGCCCGCCGCATCTCAGTAGCCGCCCTTCTTGCCGGTTCCGGCGAAGACGAACTCGTAGGAGACCGTGATCGGCTCCGGCCAGGGCGCGACGCCCGTCTCCTTGTCGACATGGCGGCCGAACTGGCCGTGCCCGCCGCCGCCGGCCGTGACGACGAATTCCAGCGTGTAGCGGCCGGGGCCGGAGAGCTTGACGTTGTCGCCGTAGTGCGGGCCGTCGCTCGCCACCATCGGCATCAGCGTGCCGCTCGCCGTCCAGCCGTCCTCCGGCTTGGCGAGGCGGTATTCGATGGCAAGGTTCGGCATCCAGTCGCCCTCGGCGAAGCCGTTCGTGTTGTCGGCGAGCGCATGGATGTCGGCTTCGAGATGGATGTCGGTCTCGGCGGCCGGCGCCATCATGCTCTCCGGCTCCATCTCGATCGGCTGCAGATAGACCGCGGCGATCTCCATGCCGCCGGCAAGCTGCGGCGTGCCGATCGGATATTCCGCGCCGAAGGCGGAGGAGAGGGTTAGGCCGAGAAGGCCGGTGCCGGCGAGAGCCAGGAGACGAAATGCGCGCATGAGACGTGTCCACCCGTTTTTAATATGAATAACGCAGTCATGTTTAGTGGGCCGCGTGGCGCGATCATTGCGCCAGGACAAACAACGGCGGTTTTTTTCGGGGGTGGCGGCTCAGGCGCAGGCGCCGCCCTCGTCGACGCCGGGCGCGGCGAGGAAGGGCAGGAAGCCGTGCAGCCAGACGCCGAAGCTCGCCGCCCAGAGGAGGGCGGCCGCCGCATGGTGCCAGGGCGAGAGGCCGGCGGCGAAGTCGAATTCCGGCACGATGCGGACGAGTGCCGCGGCGACCATCAGCGCCGCCGCGCCATGGGCCTGCCAGGGCAGGCGCCGCAGGTTGCGGCCGGTGTGGCGCAGGCCGGCGATGATGAAGACCCCCATCACCGCCGAGCCGAGCGCGCCGATCGACAGCATGTGCAGGCCGGCGGCGGGGGAGAGTGCCGCGCCGAGCCGGGTCGCGCCGAGCGCCAGGAAGCCCGCGCCGGCGAAGGCGTTGCCGAGCGCCAGCATCGCCACCTCGGTGCGGAACACCGCGCGGCCGACGAACCATTCCGCCAGCCGGTCGAAGAAGGCGGCACCGGCTGCGAGCGCCAGCCAGGCGGCGACCCCGCTTTCGGGAAAGACGAGGATGGCGACCATGTAGAGCGTCACCATGGCGCCGGCCGTGTGCCGCCGGCCCGGATGCGGGCGGTAGGGCGTCGTCTCGCCGGAGGGATCGAGCGCGAGATTGATCACCACGACGTTGATGCGGGCGGCCGACAGCGAGAACAGCACGACGAAGATGCAGAGCGCGGCCTCAAGCAGGCGGGCGGAAAGCGCGAAATCCCCCATGTGCCAGGCGAGCCGCACGCCCGTCTCCGCCGACGCGAAGGCGAGGAGCCAGACGAGGAAGGCGAGATGCTGCGTCGTGCGCCGTTCCAGCATGGCGCGGCCGATCACGACGGCGACCGCCAGGAAGAAGGCGAGATCGAAGGCACCGGCGGCGAGGTTCAGCGCATCGGCCCCGGCCGCGCCGGCGAGGCGGCCGGGCAGCCACAGCGCGGCGAGCCAGAGGAGGCTTCGCCCCTGAGCCGGCCGCGTGTCGGTCCATTCCGGCACGGCGGAGGCGAGGAAGCCCGCGAGCGCCATGCCGTAGGTGCCGAAGATCATCTCGTGCGCGTGCCACTGCGAGGTCGGGATGTCGCGCGAAAAGGGCAGGTCGTAGCCACCGGCGACGATCCACAGGAACGGCAGGAGCGCGCCGTGGGCTGCGGCGAGCGGGAAGAACAGTCGGAGCGCCTCGGCGAGGATCGGCCGGTCCCTCATCGCCGCCGCTCCCGCGCGGAGAACAATTCGCCGAAGACCGGATCGCGCGACCAGGCCTCCACCTGCTCGAAGACCATGCGCTCGGAACGCTCGCCGGGCCGGCCCGGCAGCGTGTGGCAGGCGGCGATGCGTCCGTCGAGCGCCGACAGCACGAGGAGCCTGTCGGCGATGCGCACCGCCTCCGTCAGGTCGTGCGTGACGAGGAGGCCGGAAAAGCCGCGGGTGCGTGCAGCGGCGATCAGCAGGTTCTGGAGATGGCGGCGCAGGCCTACGTCCGTGGCGCTGAAGGGCTCGTCGAGGAACAGCATGTCGGGATCGACGGCGAGCGCGCGGGCGACGCCCGCCCGCTGGCGCATGCCGCCGGAGAGCTCGGTCGGGTATTTGGGAAGATCGGCCTCCTCCAGCCCCATTTCGAGGGCGAGGCGGGCGGCGACCTCGCGCCGCCGGGCCCTCGGCTCGCCGCGCGCGGCAAGGCCGTAGGCGATGTTGTCGAGGAGCGTCATCCAGGGGACGAGGCGCGGCTCCTGGAACACCACGGCCTGCCGGCGCCAGGCTCCAAGCACCCGTCCCTTGGCCGGTTCGAGGATGCCGGCGGCGATCTGCAGGATCGTCGTCTTGCCGCTGCCGGAGGGACCGATCAGCGCCACCGTCTCGCCGGCCTCGACGGCAAGGTCGAAATCCTCGAACAGGGTACGGCCGAGAAAGGCGTGGCCGACACGGGAAAAGACAAGCGGCGCGGTCATCGCTTCACGCCCCAGGGCAGGCCGGCGCTGCGCCAGCGCTCCATCGCCTCGCGCGCAAGATGCAGCAGGCCGTAGTCGGTCGCAAGCGCCAGCGCCACGGTGATCGCCAGCCACGCCGTGACCTGCGGGATGTCGAACAGCGCGCGCGCCGTCGCAAGCTCGCCGCCGATGCCGCCGGAATTGGAGAGCAGTTCCGCCATGACCGTGACCTTCCAGGCGCTGCCGGCCGTCGTCGTCCAGGCGGGGAAGAGATAGGAGAGGACGTGCGGCAGGGTGATCGTGCGCAGCCGGTAGGCGAGCGAGGCGCCGAAGGACTGCGCCATGACGTCGAGCTGGCGGTCGCGCTTGGCCACGCCCTCCAGCGCGCCGGCAAACGAGAGCGGTGCGGAGGCGATCACCACCGTCATCACCGCCGTGCCGCCGGTCGAGCCGAACCAGATCAGCGCCAGCACGATCCAGCCGATGGGCGGCACGCCGAGCATGACGGTGACGACCGGCTTCATCAGCCGCATGGCGGCGAAGGAATAGCCGGCGACGAGCCCCGTCGCTGTGCCCAGCGCGGCGGCGATGGCGAAGCCGGCGAGCGCCCGGCCGGCGGTCTGCCGGAGGATCGTGCCGAAGTCCGGCCGGCGCGAGAGGTCGGCGATGGCCGCCGCCGTCTCGGCCGGCGAGGGCAGGATGAAGGAGCCGTAGATCTCGTGCCCCGCCTGCCAGGCGGCAAGCAGACAGAAGATGCCCGCAAGGCCCGCCCAGCCCGCCCAGAGGTAGCGGCCGGTCCAGCCGAGGCCTGCGAGCGTCGCCTGCATCGCGGTTACGCCAGATAGAAGCCGTCGCCCGGCTTTTTGCCGCCGATCAGCGCCGGATTGGCTTCCGCCAGCACGTCGTAGAAGGCTTCGAGGCTGCCGCGCGCCGCACTGGCGCGGATCGCGCCGAGGTGGCTGGTCGGGAAGGAGGCGGCGACGATCTCCGCCGGGAAGCCGAGCGCGTCGGCCGCCGCCTCGGCCGCCGTCCGGGGATCGGCGAGTGCATCGGCGAGCGCCGCCTCTATGCCCGTCTGCAGCGCCTCGATGCCGGTCTTGCCCAGCGCCTCCTGCACCTCGGTCGTGAGCGCCAGCCCCGCCTGCGGGATCTCCGGCGTGCCGGAGACCGCTGCCCAGGCCGCCTGGACGTCGATGACGCGGTGCACGGTCATGAACAGCGACTTCGCCTTGATGATGACGCCGGTCGCCGCCGGCTCGCTGAGAAGGGCCGCGTCGGCGCGGCCGGTCAGCAGCAGTTGCACGGCCTCCGGCGGGGAGGCGGTGTATTCCAGCGCGACGTCGCCCGGCGCGAGGTCCGCCTGCCTCAGGAGCCGCGCCAGCACGAGGTCGGGCATGTCGTTCTTGAAGGGCAGGGCGAGCGTGCGGCCCTTGAGGCCGTCGATCGTCGTCAGCGTCTCGTCCTTGGAGACGATGTAGAGGAGGCCGGTCGTCAGGATGTTGAGGAGCCCGAGGCCGAGGCCGCGATTGTGGAGGTTCGCCGCCGCATAGCTCGGCATGACCACCGCGCCCATCGAGCCGGAGGCGACGGCCGCGCGCATCTCGTCCGGCGTCTTCCAGGCGCGGAATTCGGCGGCCGGCGCGACGTCCTTGAGGAAGCCGGCCCTGACCGCGTGGGCGAGCACGGCGGAGGGAGCTGCCGGCGGGCCGTAGAGCGTCAGCGCTGCATCCGCCCGGAGGGTCGAGGGTGCGGCCAGCGTGGCGACGGCCAGTGCGGAGAGGCCGCCCAGAACCTCGCGGCGATTGAGAAGGGTCACGGTCATTTCCTGTCCTTTCCTCGCCGGAAACCGCCGCGGCCGGCGGCTCGCCGACTTTTCGTTTGTCAAGATTACCGTTGCGGACATGACACCTTCGCACCGCGGCACTCTTTGCGCCAACGCAAAGAGCGGATGAAAACATGATTTTTCGAGGCATGTTTTCTCGGAGCGGTCGTCAGCCGTTCTCGATCATATGGATGTGGATCGGCGTGACGAGCGATGCGGGCGGCCCGTCCCTGCGCCCGAAGCGGGCGGCGAGCGCCTCGACGGCGGTCCGCACCTCCAGCGCGGGGTCCTGATCGATGATGGCGTCGATCATGCCCTCGCGCAGCAGGCGGCGGCGGTCCTCGGTGAGCTCGTGGGTGATGAAGACGACCGCGTCGCGCTTGCCGAGCGCCTTCATCGCGTCGACCACCGGCTGCGCGCCCGCCGACGCATTGTAGATGCCGCGGATGCGCGGGTTGGACTTCAGCGCGGCGAAGACGAGGTCGCCCGCCCGCTCGCCCCGCTCCATGCTCTCCAGCACGTCGGCCACCCGGCAGCGCGGATAGCGCTCGCGCAGCACGGCGCGGAATCCCATCTCGCGCTCCTCGTGGCCGATCATGCTGAGCATGCCGGAGATGACGACGACGTCGCCGCCCTCCCGGCCGAGGAGGCGACCCATGAGATCGCCCGCGACGCGGCCCGCCTTGCGGTTGTCCGGGCCGACATAGGCATAGCGACCGGCATCGCGGATATCCGTCGCGAAGGTCATCACCGGCTTTCCGCCGCGGCCGAAGGCGCGCAAGGCTGCGGCGACCGCGTCGTTCTGCGGGCTGACGACGACGAGCCCGTCCGAGGTCGCCGACAGGGCGTTGACGAGGTCCACCGTCATGGCGGGACGGGCCGGATCGATGTGGTGGATCCGGAATTGCAGGTTGTAGTGGGGAAAGTCCCTGTTCGCCGCCTCGAAATTCGCCTGGACCGCGGCATGGAAGGGATTGTCGGGCGCCTGGAGCAGGACGGCGATGCGCAGCGTCCGCGCCGGCCGCTGGTTGAGGGCGCGGTCGATGCCGAGCCGGCGGGCGCAGTCGAGCACGCGGCGCTCCTTGTCCTCGGTAACGCCGCCGCGATTGTTGAGGACGCGGTCGACCGTCGAGAGCGACACGCCCGCCGCAACCGCTAGATCCCTTGCCGTCGGCTTGCCCATCGTCCTGCCCGGTTTGAAGAGATCTCGTCAAGATTGACGTTTTCCCTCATTAGCACCGCGTTATAGTCCCCGCAACCGACGGCAATGCCGCGGCCATGGGAGAGTTTGCAGATGATCGATCTCGCCGTCTTCGGCGCCGGCCGCATCGGCCGGGTCCACGCGCTGAACGCCGCGGCGCTGCCGGCGGTGCGCATGAAATATCTCGTCGACCCCGTCGAAAGCGACGAGCGCCGCGATCTCGCGGCCCGGCTCGGTGCGGAGATCGTCGCGCCGGAGGCCGTGTTCGCCGATCCGTCGGTGAAGGGCGTCGTCATCGCCAGTTCCACCGATACCCATGCCGACCTCGTCCTCAACGCGGTCGCGGCCGGCAAGGCGATCTTCTGCGAAAAGCCCGTCAGCCTCGATTTTTCGACCGTCGAGAGGGTGGCGAAGGCCGTCGAGGCCTCGGGTGTCGCCTGCCTCATGGCCTTCCAGCGCCGCTACGATCCGGATTTCCGCTACGTGCGGGAGCGGATCGCGAGCGGTGCGGCCGGCCCGCTCGAACATGTCGTCATGCACACCCGCGATCCGTCGCCGCCGCCGCCCGCCTATGTGGAGCGGTCGGGCGGGATGTTCCGCGACCAGGCGATCCACGATTTCGACATGGCGCGCTACCTGCTCGGCGAAGAGATCGCCACGGTCTATGCCGTCGGCGGCTGCCTGATCGATCCGGAGATCGGTGCGGCCGGCGACATCGACACGGCCATGGTCACGCTCACCTCGGCTTCGGGCCGCTTCGTGCAGATGGTCAATTGCCGCCGCGCGCCCTTCGGCTACGACCAGCGGCTGGAGGCGCTGTGCGCGAAGGAAGTCCTCTATATCGAGAACCGGCCGCAACGCGGCGTGACGGTCGCCGATGCCGGCGGGTTCCGCGCGTCGCCGCCGATGAACTATTTCATCGAGCGCTTCGCGGAGGCCTATCGCGCCGAGATGGCGGCCTTCGCCGACCTCGTCGAAACGGGCCGGCCGCCGCTCGCCGGCATCCGCGACGGACTGGAGGCGCAGCGGATCGCCGAGGCGGCCCTCGTCTCCATGCGGAAGGGCATGCCGATCCATATCGGGCCGGACTGGCGGCCGTGACCGCCGGTGTATTACAGGGGTGAAGACATGACGAAAGAGAAGCTGGCGGCGCTGCCGGAAGGCGTGCGCCTCGCCGTGAGCCCGCTCTCCTGGGCCAACGACGTGCTGACGGATCTCGGCGAGGGCATATCGCTGGAAACCTGCCTGGATGACGCCGCCGCCGTGGGTTACCGGGGCGTCGAGCTGGGCCGCAAGTTCCCGCGCGATCCGGCACTCCTCGCGCCGCTGCTGGAAAGCCGCGGCCTCGTGCTTGCCTCGGGCTGGCATTCCGGCGAGCTGGCCGAGCGCGGGGTGGACGCGGAAATGGCGGCGGTCGCCGCCCATGCCGGCCTGCTGCGGGCGATGGGCTGCGCGGTGCTGGTCTATGGCGAGGTGGCGATGATGGCGCCCGGCGCGCCGCTCGACGCGCCGATGTCGCAGAGGCGCCTCATGCCGGAGGCGGACGTCGCGGCCTATGCCGCGCGGCTCGGCGAATTCGCCCAGCGGCTCTCGGGCGACTACGGCCTGACGCTTGCCTATCACCACCACCTGATGATGGTGGCGGAGACCTTCGACGAGATCTCCCGCCTGTTCGACCGCACGGGCCCGGAGGTCGGGCTGCTGCTCGACACCGGCCATGCTGTCGCCGGCGGCTTCGACTACGTCCGGCTGATCGAGCGCTTCGGCGACCGCATCGTCCACATCCACCTGAAGGACGTGCGCGGGCCGGAGATGGCGGCGGTGCGGGCCGGCGACCTCAGCTTCAATGCCGGTGTCCGCTTGGGCATGTTCACGGTGCCGGGCGGCGGCACCGTCGATTTCGCCCCGCTCGCCGGCTTCGTCCGCGACAGCGGCTATCGCGGCTGGCTGGTGGTGGAGGCCGAGCAGGACCCGGCGCTCGCCCCGCCGCGCCCGGCCGTCAGCCGCGCCTTCGACCATATCCTCGACACCTTCGCCAAGGGAGACCGCACATGAGCAGGAAGACCCTCAACATCGGCCTGATCGGCTCCGGCTTCATGGGCCAGGCGCATGCGGATGCCTATCGCCGCGCGAGCCTGCTCTACCGCGACCTGCCGGCCGTTCCCTGCCTCTACATGCTCGCCGATGCGAGCGAGGCGCTCGCGGCGGGTGCGGCCGCCCGCTTCGGCTTCGAGCGCTCCACGGGCGACTGGCGCCGGCTGGTCGAGGACCCGGCGGTGGATGTGGTCGACATCACCTCGCCGAACGCCCTCCACCACGAGATGGCGCTGGCGGCGATCGCCGCCGGCAAGCACGTCTATTGCGAGAAGCCGCTGTCGGTGACGCTCGCCGAGGCGGAGGAGATGGCCGCCGCCGCGCGGAGCAAGGGCGTCAAGACGATGGTCGCCTTCAACAACATCAAGACGCCCGCCGCCATGCTCGCCAGGCAACTGATCGATCGCGGCGACATCGGCGTGCCGATGCGCTTCCGCGGCTGGTTCGACCAGGGCTTCTTCAACGATCCCGACCTTCCCTTCTCCTGGCGCTGCACGCGCAGGGAGGCGGGCTCCGGCGCGCTGGGCGACCTCGGCAGCCACGTGATCTCCGTGGCGCAATACCTGATGGGCGACGTCGAGAGCGTGGTCGCCCAATCGCAGACCTTCTTCCCGACGCGGCCGGTGCCGCAGGGCGGCTCCGGCTACGGCGCGAAGGCATCCGGGGACGCGCCGCGGGCGACAGTCGAGAACGAGGACCAGATCCAGACGCTCGTGCGCTTTTCGAGCGGTGCCGGCGGCACGATCGAGGCCTCGCGCGTGGCGGCGGGAAAAGTCTTCGGCGTCTACTGGGAGGTCTCGGGCACGGAGGGCACGATCCTCATGGACGGCGAGCGCTTCAACGAGTTGAAGGTCTCCCGCTTCAACGACCCGAAGGCCGACCGCGGCTTCAAGACGATCCTCGCCGGCAGCCAGGTGCCGCAATTCTCCGCCTTCTTCGGCTTCGATTTCGCCGGCGGCGGGCTCGGCTATTTCGACGTCAAGGTCATCGAGGTGCGCGACCTGATCGAGGGCATCGTCAACGACGCCGACTGCTTCCCGAACTTCGCCTTCGGGCTTGCCAACGAGCGCATCATCGACGCGATGGAGCGCTCGCTGGAGACGAAGGCGTGGGAAACCGTCGCCGGCCGCGTGGAGGGATGAGGCCATGACGTTCCCGCAAACGCTGCCCGCCGCGCGGATCGCGCCTGCCATGGAGGCCCCGCCGCTGCGCTGGGGCATCCTCGGCTCCGGCTGGATCGCCGGGAAGTTCACGCAGTCCGTCAAGGCGCACACCCGGCAGGAGATCGCCGCCGTCGGATCGCGCACGCAAGCGGCGGCCGATGCCTTCGCGACCCGCTTCGGGATCGCCCGCGCCCATGGCAGCTACGAGGCGCTGGTCACCGATGCCGGTATCGACGTGATCTATGTGGCGACGCCGCACAACCTGCACCATGCGCATGTGCTGCTGGCCATCGAGGCGGGCAAGCATGTGCTGGTCGAGAAGCCGATGGCGCTGAACCGGGCGCAGGCAATGGAGATGGTCGCCGCGGCGCGGCGCAAGGGCGTGTTCCTCGCCGAGGCGCTGTGGACGTATTTCCTGCCGAAGTTCGACGTCCTCCAGCAGGTGCTCGATGCCGGGACGATCGGCGAGATCCGGTCGGTCTATACGGAATACGGCGAATACCTGCCGCGCGGCCACCGCATCTTCGATGCACGGCTCGCCGGCGGCCCGCTGCTCGACCTCGGCACCTATCCGGTCTCGTTCCTGACCAAGCTCCTCGACGTGCCGGAACGGGTCGTGGGCCTCGGCACGGACGACCCGGCCGGCGTGAACGGCCAGCTCTCCGTGGTGCTCGCCAACGCGAAAGGGGCGCTCGGCACGATGTCGACGACCCTCTACGGCTTCACGCCCACCAATGCCGCGATCGTCGGCACGAAGGGCTCGATCCGCTTCACCTCGGAGTTCCACCTGCCCGGCGGGTTCGAGGTCCGCTCGCTCGACGGCTCGGTCGTGCTCCGCTACGAGGAGCCGAGGGGAGCGCATTTCGAGGGGCTTTATTACGAGGCCGCCGACGTCGCCCGGACGATTTCCGCCGGCGGCCTTGAAAGCGCATGCCGGCCGCTCGATGCCACGCTCGACACGATGGCGGTGCTGGATGCCATCCGTGGCGGCCTCGGCATCCGCTTCACGGAAGCCGGGCTCGACGAATGAAGGCACTCAGCGCGGCTTGTCGCGTTCGAGGATCCAGGCATGCGCCGGATCGGGCTCGAAGCGCCAGGCGCGCCGCGGGCCGGCCATGACGTTCAGGTAATAGAGCTCGTAGCCGTGCGGCGCGCCGCAGGGATGGTGCCCGCGCGGCACCAGCACGACGTCGTGGTCCTTCACCGCGATCGTCTCGTCGAGCGTGCCGTCCTCGGTATAGACCCGCTGGACGCCGAAACCCTGGGCGGGGTTGAGGCGATGGTAGTAGGTCTCCTCCAGATAGGTGATGCGGGGAAAATCGTCCTCGTCGTGGCGATGGCTCGGATAGGACGACCAGTTGCCGGCCGGGGTGAAGACCTCCGTCACCAGCAGACTGTCGCAGTAATCCTCGGCCTCCATGGCGATGTTGTTGATGAGGCGCTCGTTGGAGCCGGTGCCGCGCGGCGTCAGCCGGATGCCGTCCGGGCCGATCCGGCGCGCTTCACGCCCGGCCCAGCCGGGGGCGAGGCAGACGCCGATCGTGCAATCGGTCGTCGCGCGCGCCTCCCAGTGCGCGCCGTCGGGCACGTAGAGGCAATGCGGCGCCGTCTTCTCGAAGACGTCCATGCGCTCGCCGAGCTCGCCCCAGTCCCGGCCGGCGGCGAAGAAACGCGCCTTGCCCTCCACCATCACCAGGATGGCCTCCATGCCGCCGGTCGCCTCGGCGGCCGTCTCGCCCTCGCGCAGCCGGTAGAGCGAGAAGCCGACATAGCGCCAGCCGGCCGATTGCGGGGTGATCTCGTGCACCTTGCCGTGGGTACCGAAGGGGCGGCGCAGCAGATGACTCATGGTTTCCTCCTCAGGCCGACGCGGCGGCCTTGTCCAGCCCGGCCTCGCGGGCCAGGCGCTTCAGGGCGGCAAGGCCCATGTTCTGGTAGTGGAAGGGCTCGCGCACGGCGCTGTCCTGCTCGGCCTCGATCACCAGCCAGCCGGAATAGCCGTGCCGGGCGGCGATCGCCAGCACCGGCGCGAAGTCGACGCAGCCCTCCGGGTCGCCCGGCACCGTGAAGACGCCGCGGCGCACGCCTTCGAGGAAGGAGAGGTTTTCCGCGCGCACCTGCCGCATGATCTCGGGCCGGATGTTCTTGGCGTGGATATGCGTCACGCGGTCCATGTACTTTCCGGCGACGACGGCCGGGTCGGCGCCGCCGAAGGTGCAATGGCCGGTGTCGAGCAGCAGCCGCGTGTGCGGCCCGGCCATCGTCATGAAGCGGTCGATGTCGGCGGCGCTCTCGACGATCGTGCCCATGTGGTGGTGATAGCCCATCGTCACGCCCTGTTCGGCGGCGAAGCGCGACAGTTCCTCGTAGCCGGCGGAGAAACGCTGCCATTCGGCATCCGTCATGATCGGCCGGTCGTTGACCGGGACCTTGTCGTTGCCGTGGACGGTGTTCGAGCATTCGCAGGCGTTGATATGGTCGCCGCCCGCCGCCTTGGTCATGTCGATGAAGCGCTGCAGCGCCGCCTTCTCGGTGTCGATGTCGTTGACGAGCAGGTTGGTCGAATGCCAGCCGCCGACGAAGCGCAGGCCGTATTCGCCGAGCTTCGCCTTCAGCGCCGCGCCCTCGTCGGGCATCTTGTGGCCCTTCTCGATGCCGTCGAAGCCGATACGGCGGCAGTCGGACAGGCAGTCTTCCAGCGAGAGATGGGCGCCGATAGTCTGGTCGTCGTCGTTGGACCAGGCGATGGGATTGGTTCCGTAGAGGATCATCGTTCGTGCCTCGGATTGCGATGTCAGTTGATGCGCTGCAGGGCGGCGTTCGCCTCGTAGCGCGTGCGGGCCTGCCTCAGCTTTTCGGTGCTTCCGACCTCCGGCACGGCCACGTCCCACCAGGCGCCGCCGATGCCGGCGCCGGTCTCCGCCTCCGTGTCGATGACGATCACCGTCGGGATGTTTCTCGCCCGCGCGGCGACGAGCTCCGTTTCCAGGTTGCCGATCCCGGCCGCCTTGACGGCGTGCGCGCCCATCGCCGCGGCATGCGCCACGAAGTCGATCTCCGGCTGCGCGTCGACGTTACAGTCCTTGTACATGTTGTTGAACGCGTCTCCGCCGCATTCCTGCTGGAGCCGGTTGATGCAGCCGTAGCCGCGGTTGTCGGTGAGCACGATGGTGAAGGGAACGCGCATCATCACCGCGGTCGCGAGCTCGGAATTGGCCATCATGTAGGAGCCGTCGCCGACGAAGCAGATCACCTCCTTCTCGGGCGCCGCGAGCTTGATGCCGAAGGCGCCGGCGACCTCGTAGCCCATGCAGGAATAGCCGTATTCCATGTGATAGCCGCTCGCCGCAGAGCGCCAGAGCACCTGCAGCGCGCCCGGCATGGTGCCGGCGGCGCACATCGCCACCGTGTTCTCGCCCGCCTGCCGGAGAACGGCGCCGATCACCTGGGCGTCGGAGGGCAGGAAGTTCGGGCTCTCTCCGAGCGGTGCCGCGAGCGCCTTGTCCGACAGGGCGAACCAGGCGTCGCGCGCGGAAAAGTCGGGGTCGGCGAAGCGATGGCTTCCGAGCCCCTCGGAAATCCGCGCCAGCGCCACCTTGGCATCGGCGACGAGCGGAATGGCGCCGTGCTTGGCCGCATCGTAGCCCGCAAGGTTGATCGAGACGAGCCTGCGCTCCGGATTGGCGAAGGCCGTCCAGCTCCCCGTCGTGAAATCCTGGAAGCGGGTGCCGACGCCGAGGACGAGGTCGGCATTCGCCGCGACCCTGTTGCCGCAATCGCTGCCGGTGACGCCCGGCGAACCGAAATTGAGCCGTTCCTTCCAGTCGACCGCCCCCTTGCCGGCCTGCGTCTCGACGATCGGGATGTTGTGCGTCCTGGCGAAGGCGAGGAGGTCGGCCTCGGCGCCGGAATAGAGGACGCCGCCGCCGGCGACGATCACCGGATTGCTTGCGGCCTTCAGCGCGGCGACGACGTCGTCGACCTCGCGCGGGTCCGGCTCCGGCCGCCGGATCCGCCAGGTCTTCGGCGCGAAGAAGTCCTCCGGCCAGTCATAGGCCTCGGCCTGCACGTCCTGGCAGAAGGCGAGCGTCACCGGGCCGCAATTGGCGGGGTCGGTCATCACTTGCAACGCGCGCGGCAGTGCGGTCAGCAGGTGTTCCGCCCGGACGATGCGGTCGAAATAGCGGCTGACAGGCCGGAAGCAGTCGGTCACGCTGACGGTGCCGTCCTCGAAGTCCTCGATCTGCTGCAGCACCGGGTCGGGACGGCGATTGGCGAAGACGTCGCCGGGGATGAACAGCACCGGCAGGCGGTTGATGTGGGCGAGCGCCGCCGCCGTCACCATGTTGGTGGCGCCGGGGCCGATGGAGGAGGTGACCGCCATCGCCTTGCGGCGACGTCTGGTCTTGGCATAGGCGATCGCCGCATGCGCCATGGTCTGCTCGTTCTGGCCGCGCCAGGTGGGCAGCGCGTCTCCCATTCCGTGCAGCGCCTCGCCGATGCCGGCGACGTTGCCGTGACCGAAGATCGCCCAGACGCCCTCGATGAATCTCTCGCCGTCCTCGGTCATCTGCGCGGCCAGCCAGCGGAACATCGCCTGCGCCGCCGTCAGGCGGATGGTCTTCGTCATGTCATCGTCTCCTCAAGCGGCGGCTTGCCCCGCACGTGCCTCGTCCCAGATCCCGCAAAGGTGCCGGTAGCGGGCCTGGATGTCCTCGATCGCCTCGGCGTCGCCGATCGCGCCGGAAAACCAGTCGCGCGCGGCTCTGCCGAAGATGGTCCGCCCCACCGCGAAGCCCTTCACGAGGGGGAAGCCCGCCGCGACCCGGAAGCTCGCCGCAAGCTCCTCTTCCGGCGCGTCGAGGCCGAGCACGACGATGCCGCGGGTATGCGGATCGTTCTCCTCGATCGCCGCGCAGACGTTCGCCCATGCGGTGCGGCTCGCCATCGGTTCGAGCTTCCACCAGTCGGGATGGATGCCGATCTCGTAGAAGCGGCGGATCAGCGCCGCGGTCGTCTCGTCGTCGACCGGCCCGACCTTGGAGGGGATGATCTCCAGCAGGAATTCCAGCCGGTTGCGCCGCGCGGCGGCAAAGAGCCGCGTCAGCGTCGCCTCTTGGCTCGCGCGCACGTCCTCGGGGTCGTCGGGATGGCAGAAGCACAGGACCTTGACGACGTTCTCCAGCGGCCATTCCTCCAGGCCGCCGAAATCGGGGCCCAGCTCCGGCTCCAGCGTCAGCGGGCGCGAGCCCGGCCACTCGACCGGGCGGCCGATCCACAACCCGGTGCCGGAGGCGGCATGCAGGGCGCGGCGGCCGAGCCGGCCGTCGCAGAGGATGCCGTAGCCCGGCCGGCCGGCCTGCACGCCGAGCGCGGCCTCAAGGCAGAGCTCCTTGAAGCGGCCGATCGCCTCCGGCGTCGCGCCGGGCAGGGCTTCGAGCTGCATGCGGTGGTCGAAGGCGAAGACGCGCATCGTCGACCGGTCGCCGTGCCGGTTCGTCGCCCAGTGGACCTGTTCGAGCTCGGCATCCTTGCGCAGCGCCTTCTCGCGGATGCCGCGCTTCAGGAAGAAGTCCAGTTCCGCCAGCGACGGATAGGCCGGCGTGCAGCCGTGGCGGCTGACGGCGAAGGCCCCGCAGGCATTGGCATATTCCAGCGCCTTCGGCCAGGGCGCGTCCTCCAGCCAGCCCTTGATCAGGCCCGACATGAAGCCGTCGCCGGCGCCGAGCACGTTGAACACCTCGATCGGGAAGCCCGGCCCGCTCTCGCCGTCGTCCAGCCGGTCGGGGATGGCGCCGGTGAAGGCGACGGCACCGGCCGCGCCGCGCTTGCAGACGAGCACGGCCGGCGAGACGGCGCGCACGGCGCGCAGTGCCGCGATCGTGTCGGTGGAGCCGCCGGCGATGTGGAATTCCTCCTCCGTGCCGACGATGAGGTCGAAGAGGTGCAGGTGGCTCTGCAGCTTGGCGGTGACGCGTTCGCTCTCGACATAGCGGCTCTCGCCGTCGCCGTGGCCGGCAAGGCCCCAGAGGTTGGGACGGTAGTCGATGTCGAGGCCGGTGCGCGCGCCGTGCCTGCGGGCGAGCGCCAGCGCCTTGAGAACGGCACCCTCCGTCCGCGGATGGCTGAGATGGGTGCCGGTGACGACCAGCGAGCGCGTCCGCGCGACGAGATCCTCGTCGATGTCGTCCTCGCAGAGCGCCATGTCGGCGCAGTTCTCGCGGTAGAAGATCAGCGGGAAGCGCTCCTCGTCGCGGATGCCGAGGAGCACGAGCGCGGTCAGCCGCTCCGGATCGGTCTTCACGCCGGAGACGTCGACGCCTTCCCGCTCAAGTTCCTCGCGGATGAAGCGGCCCATATGCTCGTTGCCGACGCGGGTGATGAGCCCGGAGCGCAGGCCGAGGCGCGCCGTCCCGGCCGCCATGTTGGTCGGCGAGCCGCCGATATACTTGCGGAACGACCCCACGTCCTCGAGCCGCCCGCCGATCTGCGCGCCGTAGAGATCGACGGAGGAACGCCCGACCGTGATCACATCCAGAGACTTGTCCATTCTTTCCTCCGGCACCTCTCTTCGCGCCCTCAGACGGATCGCGCGATATAGGCCATGCTGTCGCGCATCGCCGCCACGGGATCCTCGAGCGCGTGGACCTCGGCGGCGAAGGGCTCGAAACTGTAGGGCCCCTCGAAGCCGGCGTCGACCAGCGTCCTGATCTGGGCGAGGTTTTCCAGCCGGTCGGCGGCGTCGACCAGCACCCGGTGGGCGTCGAGCATGTCGGTGACCGCCACGGCCGGGTCGACCACGCCGGAGATGTGGACGAGGCCCGTCCGTTCGGGGAAGAACTCGGTCTCGCCGGCGAGATGGTGGTGGAAGGTGTCGTGCACGAGCCTGTAGACGTCGCCGCCGCCGGCCGCGTCGATGGCCGCAAGCGCCTCGCGCTTGGTGCGCAGCGACGAGATCGGGAAGCCGAGGGGCTCGACCAGCCCGGTCAGCCCGCGATCTTGAAGGATCGGCTTCATCGCCTTGAGCGCCGCGACGAGGTCCTCGAACGCCACCTTGGTGCCGTCGTTGAGCGGGCACATGACGAGAGCCTTCGCCCCGCTTGCCGCCGCGTAGTCGGCGAGCACCGCCGCCCGCTGCGGCAGGTCGCCCGACCAGACGTTGAAGGGATAGAGCGCGTTGATGGAAATGATCGTCAGGCCGGCCTTTTCGGCTGCGGCCTTCACGTCGCGCGGATCGACCGTGCCGACGACGTCGGGCAGGTCGTTGCGGATCTCGACCTCGGTGAGGCCGAGCGTCCCGGCGGCAGAGAAGAAGTCTTCGAGGGAGAGCTTCGGCGCGGTGATGTGGTTGATGGCGAAACGCATGGGATGTCCTCAGCTGTAGAGCGCCGGGCGCGGCGGAAGGTCGATGGCGACGGCCTCGCCCGCCTTCTCCTGCGCGGCCACGCAGGCGTCGGAGGTGATGGCGGCCACGTAGCCGTCCCAGGAGGACGGGCCGGCGGCGGTTCCCCTCGCGGCGGCGTTGATGAAGTCCTGCAGCTCGACGTCGTAGCTGGCGATGAAGCGGTCCTTCCAGTCGGTCAGGATCTCGTTCTGGAGCTTCGCGCCGAGGCGCATCTGCACCGCCATCGGCTCGGGCAGCCGGGCGATGCCGTCCTCGCCCACCACCTCGCACTGGATGTCGTAGCCGTAGTGGCAATTGACGAAGATCTCGACGTCGATGACCGTGCCCTTGGCGGTCTCCAGGATGACGATCTGCGGGTCCCTGAGCTTCGCGTGGCTGCGTGCGGCCGCGCGCGGGAAGATGACCCGTGCCGAGACGTAGTCGTCGTCGAGCAGCCAGCGCAGCACGTCGATCTCGTGGATCATCGTGTCGTGGATCGCCATCGGCGTCACGTATTGCTCGGGCACGGTCGGGTTGCGGTGGGCGGCGTGCACCAGGATCGGCGCGCCGATGCGGCCGTCGACCGCCTGTTTCAGCGCGACGTAGCCGGCGTCGTAGCGGCGCATGAAGCCCACCTGCACCAGCCGCCGGCCCTCTGCGACCTCGGCGTCGACGATGCGCCGGGCGCCCTCGGCCGTGGTCGCCAGCGGCTTCTCGCAGAAGCACGGCTTGCCGGCGGCGATGGCCGCGAGCACGTATTGCTCGTGCGTCGCGCCCCAGGAGGTCACCAGCACGGCGTCGACGTCCGGCGAGGCGATCAGCTCCTCGCCGGTCGCGAAGAGGACGGCGTCCGGTGCGAGGTCGTCGCGCACCGCCTCCGCCGAGGCCCGGTTGACGTCGCTCAGCGCGACGATCCGCGCCCCGCCGAGGACCTGGTTGATGCGACGCGCATGGTCGCGGCCGATTGCACCGGTGCCGATGACACCAATCCGTACAGTCATTGGGAAAGCCTCACTTTCGATATTTCTCGATGTAGTTGTTCATCTCGGTGCACATGAAGCGGCCGGATTCGTCGGCCCTGTCCTCCCAGGCGAAGACGCAAGCAGTCATGATGCCGTCGAAGCCGATCTCGGCGAGCGTGCCGAAGAAATCGTCCCACGGCACCTCGCCCTGGCCGATGTTGAGGTGCTGGTGGACGCGCGCCTGCGTGCCGGGCGGATTGAGGATATAGCGCAGCCCGGACGAGGCCTTGTGGTTGAACGTGTCGCCGACATGCACATGGGCGAGAACGTCGGCGCATTCGCGCAGCATCGCCTTCGTGTCGTCGCCGAAATAGAAGGTGTGCGGCGCGCAGTAGAGGAAGCGGACGTTCTTCGAGTTGACCGTGCGGATGATGTCGACGGCCGGCTGCAGCGTCTCGCACCAGTCCTCAGGGTGCGGCTCGACGTTGAGCGTGATGCCCTCGCGCTCGAGGATCGGCACCAGTTCCTCCATCGAGCGCCACCAGGCGTCCTCGCAGGCCTCGATCAGCGAGCCGGTGTGGCAGCAGTAGCAGGAGCCCTTGTCGGGGTGCGGGCCGCGGCCGAACTCGGAGTTCATCGTGTCGACCTCCATCTCGACGGCGATCTCGATGGCGCGCTTCCAGTGCCGGACGGCGGCCCGGCGCTCGGTCTCGTCGTTGGAGGCCCAGCGGTACATCGGCAGGAGCGAGGCGATCTTCACGTTCTCGGCGGCGAGCGCCTTCCGGAAGGTGCGGATGCGCTCGGGGAAGACGCGCGGCGCCTTGAACCACTCCAGGAAATCGGCCCGGGGGCTGAGCTCGATCCAGTCGTAGCCGAGCTCGCGCACCTTGCGCGGAAGCTCTTCCAGGCTGAGATGACGGTGCATGAAGGGGTCGAGGGCAATACGCATGGATGCCTCCTTTAGTCTGCGATGTTCCGGTTGTTTCGGGGCCGCGGCGTCCGGGAGGAGATCGTCCGCGGCCCGTGGCCGCACGGGCCACAAGGGGAAGGGAGCCGTTCAGCTCTTCTTGACGCGCTTCCTCTGGCGGTAGACGTCGGCGACGACGGCGGCGACGATGATCGCGCCCTTCAGCATCTCCTGGTAGTAGGCGTCGAGGCGCAGGAAGGTGAAGCCGGAGATAATGACGCCGAAGATCACCATGCCGATCATCGTGCCGATGACCGAGCCGCGGCCGCCGGAGAGCGACACGCCGCCGATGACGGCCATGGCGATGGCGTCGAGCTCGTACATCGTGCCCATGCCGGCCTGCGCGGTGAGGCCTCGCGCGGCGACGACGATGCCGGCGAGCCCCGAGAGCACGCCCGCGACCGCATAGATCTTGACGGTATGGCGCTCGACATTGATGCCGGACACGCGCGCGGCCTGCGGGTTGGCGCCGATAGCATAGGTGAACTTGCCGTAGCGGGTGTAGCGCAGCACGACGTGCAGGATCGCCGCGACGACGAGGAAGATGAACACCGGCGCCAGCCCCTTGCCGAGGGCCGCGAAGCTGTCGGTCGGGAAGCTGATCGGCTGGCCCTTCGTGTACCACTTGGCGAAGCCGCGCGCGGCGACCATCATGCCGAGCGTGGCGATGAAGGGCGGAATCCTCGTATAGGCGATGAACAGGCCGTTGATGGCGCCGCAGACGAGCCCCACGAGGAGGCCGACGGCGACCGGCACGACGACCGGCAGGTCGGTCAGGCCGGGATAGACGGCGCGATCGAACGTGCCGACCTGGGCGAGGCTCATCGCGATCATCGCCGTCGCGCCGACGATCGAGCCGGAGGAGAGGTCGATGCCGCCGGAGATGATCACCTGGGTGACGCCGATGGCGATGATGCCGATCACCGACACCTGCAGGATCATGATCGAGAGGCGCTGCGGATTGGCGAGGAAGCTCTGCCCCTGCAGGATCCAGCCGAGGATCTCGAAGGTCAGCGAGATGCCGACGAGGACGAGCAGGATGTTCAGCTCTGCCGGCAGGCGCCGCCGGGCGCGGCTGACGGCGATTGCGGGCTGTGTGGTCGCATTCATGACGTTTCTCTCCTCCCGTGGCGCGTCAGCGCGCAGCAAGGTCCATGATTCTCACCTGGCTGGCCTCGGACCGGTCGAGGAAGCCCGACACGTGGCCCTCGTGCATGACCATGATCCGGTCGCTCATGCCGAGGACCTCCGGCAGTTCCGAGGAGATCATCAGGACCGCGACGCCCTCGGCCGCAAGCCCGGTGATCAGCCGGTGGATTTCCGCCTTCGCGCCGACGTCGATGCCGCGCGTCGGCTCGTCGAGGATCAGGATGCGCGGCCGGGTCAGGAGCCAGCGCGCGATCAGCAGCTTCTGCTGGTTGCCGCCCGACAGGTTCTCGACGATCTCGTGCAGGTTCGGCGTCTTGATGCGCAGCTTCGCCGCCATGTCCTCCGCGAGCTTCGTCACGGTCGCCTGGTCGATGAAGCCCGCCTTGACGTGCGAGCGGGTGATCAGCGCCGACTGGATGTTCTCCAGGCAGTCGAGCGCGAGGAAACAGCCGGTCTCCTTTCGGTCCTCGGTGAGGAAGGCGAGCCCGTGGGCCATCGCCGCGCCCGGGCTGTCGATCGTCACGGGCCGGCCGTCGATCAGGATCTCGCCGGAGGCGGCCGGCCGCACGCCGAACAGCGCCTCGGCGACGTTCGAGCGCTTGGAGCCGACGAGGCCGGCAAGGCCGAGGATCTCGCCGCGGCGGATGGAAAACGAGATGTCGTGGAAGACGCCGGGCAGCGTGAGGTTCTTCACCTCGAGGATCACGTCGCCGATCGGGCAGTCGATCTTCGGGAACATGTCGGTGATCTCGCGCCCGACCATCATTCGAATGATGTCGTCGCGGGTGACGTCCTTCGAGGCGTGCGTGCCGACATATTTGCCGTCGCGGAAGACGGTGAACTCGTCGGCGATCTCGAACAGCTCGTTCATCTTGTGGGTGATGTAGACGATGCCGATCCCGCGCGCCCGGAGGTCGCGGATGATGGCGAAGAGATGCTCCACCTCGCGGTCGGTCAGCGCGGACGTCGGCTCGTCCATGATCAGGATGTTGGATTCGTAGCTGACGGCGCGGGCGATCTCGACCATCTGCTTCTGGGCGACCGTGAGGTCGGAGACCTGGGCGCGGGGATCGAGCACGATGTTGAGGCGGGAGAACAGGCTCTCCGTCATCTCGACCATCTTCGCATGGTCGATGAGGCCGAGCCGGTTCCTTGGCTCGCGGCGGATCCAGATGTTCTCGGCGACCGTCATCCAGTTCATCAGCGCAAGCTCCTGGTGGATCATGGCGATCCCCTGCTCCAGGGCGTCGAGCGGCGACTTGAGCGTAACGGGCACGCCGCGCAGCCGGATCTCGCCGGCGTCCGGCTGGTAGATGCCGGCGATGATCTTCATCAGCGTCGACTTGCCGGCGCCGTTCTCGCCCATCAGGGCGTGCACCGTGCCGGGCCGCACACGCAGCCTGACGTCGTCGAGGGCGACGACGCCCGGGAACTCCTTGCGGATGCCCTCGATCGCGAGCAGGCCGTCGGTCTCGGTGGCCTCGAGCACGCGCTTGATCGCCGCCGCGGTGGTTGGACTTACCATGGGGAATCCTCCGTGCGCTCCGGGAACCGGCAGGCGCGGCCGCGCCGCCCCTGCCGGAGGATACGCGCTTTCTTAGTTCTTGGCCTGATAGTCCTTGAGGTTCGCGGGCGTGACGAGCTCGAAGGGCACGTAGACCTTCTTCTCGACCTCCTCGCCGCGCGCGAGCTTGAGCGCGGCGTCCACGGCGCCCTGGCCCTGGCCGGCGGCGTTCTGGAACACGGTCACGTCGAGGTCGCCGGCCGCCATGGCGGCGAGCGCGTCCTGGGTCGCGTCGATGCCGGCGACGATGACGTCGTCCATCGCGCGGCCGGCGGACTTCAGCGACTGGATCGCGCCGATCGCCATCTCGTCGTTGTTGGAGATCACCGCGTCGAACTGGACGCCGGCCGAAAGCCAGTTGGTCATGAGGTCGGCGCCCTGCGTGCGCGACCAGTTGGCGGTCTGCTCCTCGACGAGCTTGATGAAGCTGCAGTCCGCGGTGGCGACGACGTCCTTGATGTCCTGCGTGCGCATGCGCGCGGCCTGGTTGGACAGCTCGCCCATCATGACCACCGCGCTGGCCTCCGTCTTGCCGGCCTCCTTGAGCAGGCGGCAGACCTCCTGGGTTTGCAGCGTGCCGGACTCCTTCTCGTCGGAGGCGACGAAGGCCTGCTTGTCGGGGAGCGTGTCGACGTTCACCGGCTGGCGGTTGACGTAGACGAGGGCGACGCCCGCATCGGCGGCGGCCTGCGACAGCGCCACCGTCGCATCGGTGTCGACGGGGTTGACGATGATCGCGTCGACGCCGGCGGCGATGAAGTTCTGGACCTGGCTCAGCTGCTTGCCGACGTCGTTCTGGGCATCTTCGATCTGCAGCGTGACGCCGTCGAGGCCTTTCGAATAGTCGATCATGCCGTTGCGCAGGACCGTGAGGAAGTTGTCGTCGAACAGCGCCATCGAGACGCCGATCGTCTCGGCCGACGCCGACGTCGCCAGCATGCTCGCAAACGCTGCAATGATCAGATGCTTCTTCATTTCAGTCTCCTCCATTGGTTATGACAAAGCCGCCCGCCGATCCCGCCCCTCCGGGAAAGCGGCCCGGGCCTGTCGACAGGCAACACGGGCTCGGCGCCGGAGACGGAAATCTTCGGCTAGGGCAACGCTCGGGATCTTGAGTATCCGGTGCGGCGGTCTCCTATCTCCACCGCCGCGGCGAGAGAATTTCCCAGCGGAGGCCCGCCGTCAATAAGGAGAAGCGCCTGCTTGCCATCAGCGCTGATAGAAACAAATCAGCGAAGCATGATGGATTGCATCAAACCATCATAGGCTTTCAGGAACCCACAGCCGGGCCGGCAGGAAACGCTGTCCGGGGCTCTCCGCCATGCCCTGCTCGATCGTGTGGATCATCGTCGTGACGAGGTCGATGCAGAGTTCCTTGAGGGGAGTCTGGAGGACGCCGGAGATGCGCCGCTCCAGGAGCGCCTGCCTGGATTCGGGCGTCAGCTCGTTGACGATGCAGACGATCCTCTCGCCCCGGTTTTCCTTCTGCAGCGCCTCGATCACGCCTTCCATGCCGCCGCCGGCGCAATAGATGCCGGCGAGGTCGGGATGCCGCGAAAGGGTGTCCAGCAGCAGCTCGTAGGTCAGGTGCCGCGTCTCGAGGTTGGTCAGCGCGTCCAGCACCTCGAAGTCCGGCGCGTATTCCCGCATGTAGGCACGAAAGCCGGTCTCGCGTAGCGAGTGGCCGTGGAAGCGATGCCCCGCGAGAAGCAGGAGCACCTTTCCGGGCCTGTGCGACAGTTTCGAGACCAGCCAGGCCGCGGTGCGGCCCACCTTCATGTTGTTCGTCCCGAGATAGGTCTCCCGGACCCCCTGCGCGAAGTCCGAAAGCAGCGAGAAGGTCGGGATGCCCTTGGCGCGGAGCGCCATGACCGCCGAGGTCACGTCGTGGTGGTCGGGCCCGGTCGCGCCGACCGCCTGGACCTTGCCCGACATGCCGAGGATGAGGTCGGCGAGTTCTCCCGGCTCACCGGACCTGGCGTATTGGATCTGCAGGTGCAGGCGCCGGTCCGTGATCGCGCGGGCGGCCGCCTCCAGCTCCGCCGCGAAGTCCTGGTAGAAGGCGTGCCGTTCCTTGCGCAGGATGATGCCGAGATTGTAGGAGGGCATGTCGGCCAGCATGCGCTGGCGGATGATGTTCGCGCCGTGGAAGCCGATCCTCTCGGCGGCGGCGAACACCTTGTTCGACGTTTCCGCACGGACCGGCAGGCGCCCGTTCAGGACGCGGTCGACCGTCGCGGTGCTGACGCCGGCCGCCTGGGCGACGTCGGCGATCGTCGGGCGCTTCATCGGCGTCACCTCGAAAGCGGATGGATTTCCTTCAACCTGCGGCATCATACTGTCACGATGGCTGATGGAAACTCAATCGCTTCCGGGGAGAAAATCGCCTGCGGCGAGGGGAACCGGATTTTTCGCGGCGTGCCTACTCCATAGGTCGCGGCAGGGCGAGGGCGTATCGCTGCGCGGCGGCGGTGAGGTTCTCCACGATGCCGGCGTCGAGCGCCACGCCGTCGCGCATCATCGACGTTCTGCTGGCGACGGCACGCTCGCCCGGAATCCGTACCGGCCGGTCGGCCCGGCGCGGCCGCGACGCCCGGCAGGCCTCGGCGAGATGGTCCATCTGCCGCTCGAATGGCCCGCGCCCGGCGAAGCTCCCGGTCGCGATGACCTGCAGGAAGAGACTGGCGCCGAAGCGGTTCGGCCCGTCCGCCCGGCCGTGGCCGGAAAGGCCCTGCGTCAGCGCCTCGATGAGGAGGCCGAGCCCGAAGCCCTTGTGGCCGTATTCCAGCCCGCCGACCGGCAGGATGGAGCCGCCGTCCGCGAGCGCGGTGGGATCGTCCGTCGCTTCCCCGCCTGCCGTCAGGAACCATTGGCCCGGCAGCCGTTCGCCGCCCCGCGTGGCGCGGGCGGCGCGGTTGTTGGTGGTGATCGACGCGCTGGTGTCGATCAGCATCGGCGCGCCGGAGGTCGGTATGCCGATGGCGAGCGGGTTGGGCGAATAGACGGGCTCGACGCCGCCGAACGGCGCCACGGTCGCGACCGAGGGGTCGGAGCTGGCGATGATCGCCATGGAGCCCCGTTCCGTCGCCCGCGTCAGGTAGGCCGAAAGGCAGCCGATATGGTGGCTCTCGGCGATGGACGCCGTCGCGACGCCGTGCGTCTCGGCCCTGTCGAGCAGGATGTCCAGCGTGCGCAGCATCACGAACGGCCCGGGGAGGCGCCGTCCGTTGAGGACAAGGACCGCGCCCCGGTCGGCCACGAACTCGACGTCGCCTTCGACCGTCATCGCGCCGCTCTCGATCTCGCGGAGATAGAAGGGCACGAGGTTGAGGCCGTGCGTCACGTGCCCGAGCAGGTCGCCTTCGACGAGGATGGCGGCGATGGCGGCGGCCTTCTCCTCCGGCGCACCGGCGGCGGCAAAAAGCCTCGTCGCGAAATCGAGCAGCGGGCCGTGGGGATAGCGGGTGGTCATATGGCGGCTCCGGTTCCAGTCGTTCTAGCGCGTCAGGAACTGCCGGAAGCGCTCGGAGCGGCTCGCCCCGAACACCGTCTCCGGCGTCCCTTCCTCTTCGATAACCCCTTTGTGCAGGAAGATCACCTTGTTCGAGACGTCGCGGGCGAAATCCATCTCGTGGGTCACGACGAGCATCGTACGCCCTTCGGCCGCGAGTGTCCGCATCACCTTCAGCACTTCGCCCACCAGCTCCGGGTCGAGCGCGGAGGTGGGCTCGTCGAACAGCATGACGCGCGGACGCTGCGCCAGCGCGCGGGCGATGGCGGCGCGCTGCTGCTGGCCGCCGGAAAGATGGGCGGGATAGTGATGCAGCTTGTCGGCGATGCCGACCTTGGCGAGCAGTTCCGTCGCCTCCTCGACGCACTCGACCTTCGGCCGCTTCTGCACGTGGACGGGCGCCTCGATGACGTTTTCGAGGATCGTCTTGTGGGTCCAGAGATTGAAGCTCTGGAAGACCATGCCGATGTTCGACCGCAGGCGGTCGATCTGCGCGCGGTCGGCCGGCTTCTGGCCGCCGGCGGCCGTGCGCTTCATGCGGATCGCCTCGCCGCCGATCGCCACTTCTCCGGCGGTCGGCACCTCCAGCATGTTGACGCAGCGCAGCATGGTCGACTTGCCGGAGCCGGACGAGCCGAGGATCGACACGACCTCGCCGTCCATGGCCGTCAGCGAGACGCCCTTGAGCACCTCGTAGGTGCCGTAGCTCTTGTGGAGGTCGCTGATGCGCACGGCGGGCGCGGCGGTTGGCGTGTTCATGCCGGTTCTCCCCTGCTGGATGCCGCCGGGACGGGCGCCGGCCTCAGATATGGCGTGAGCCAGTGTTCGAGCACGTGGACGATCCGCGTGATGACGTAGTTGATGGCAAGGTAGATCGCGCCGGCGACGATGAACACCTCGATGGCGCGGTAGGTCTCGGAGATCAGCTTGGCGGCGAGCCCGGTGATCTCCATCAGCGTGATCACCGAGGCGAGCGCGGTCGCCTTCACCATCAGGATGATCTCGTTGCCGTAGGCCGGCAGCGCCTGGCGAACGGCGAGCGGCAGCACGATGCGGCGGAAGAGCAGCGGGCCGCCCATGCCGCAGGCGCGCGCCGCCTCGATCTGGCCGTGCGGCACGGATTGCACGCCGCCGCGGACGATCTCGCTGCCATAGGCGGCGGTGTTGAGCGTCAGCGCGATGATCGCGCACCAGTAGGGCTCGCGCAGGATCGGCCAGAGGGCGCTGTAGCGCAGCTCGGGAAACTGGCCGAGGCCGTAGTAGATCAGGAAGATCTGCACGAGCAGCGGCGTCGAGCGGAAGACGAAGACATAGGCGCGGGCGGTCCAGACGAGCGGCCAGATGCGCGAGAGGCGCATGAGGGCGACCGGCAGCGCGAGGGCGATGCCGAACGCCACGGAGAGGAAGGCGAGCTGCAGGGTGAGCGGCACGCCCGGCAGGAGCCGCAGGAACGTTTCGAGAAGGAAGGCGAAATCCATCACTCTCTCCTGAGGCCGCGGGTGAAATGGCTCTCCGCCCGCTGCGTGGCCCAGCCGGTGACGGAGGAAATGACGAGATAGAGGATCGCCGCGGCGAGGAAGAAGGTGAAGGGCTGGCGCGTCGATCCGGCCCCGACCTGCGCCTGCCGCAGGATCTCGACGAGGCCCGTCACGGAGATCAGCGAGGATTCCTTGAGCACGAGCTGCCAGATGTTGCCCAGCCCCGGCAGCGCGTAGCGCAGCGTCAGCGGCACGATGATGCGGCGGAAGGCGAGCGAGCGAGACATGCCGACGGCGATCGCCGCCTCGAGCTCGCCGCGTGCCACCGACCAGTAGGCGCCGCGCAGCACCTCGGTGTGGTAGGCGCCCGAGACGATGCCGATAGCGAGCGCCCCGGCGAGGAAGGCCGGCAGGCTGAAGAAGCCGCTCGCGCCGAAGAAGCGGGCGAGCGGCGTCAGCACCGCGCTGGAACCGAAGTAGAAGAGGTAGATGACAAGCAGGTCGGGAATGCCGCGCAGCACCGTCGTGTAGCCGTCGGCGGCGGCGCGCACGGCCCGGCTGCCGGAGATCTTGGCCCAGGCGCCGAGGGCGCCGATGACCGCGCCGACGAAGAAGCCGGTGATCGCGACGGCGAGCGTCATCAGCGTCGCCTTGGCCATGGCCGGCCCCCATCCGCCGGGGCCGAAGCTGAACACGTTCCAAAGTCCGAAGTCGTTCATCACCCTGTTCCCGCGGCTTCGTTCGAGGAGGCGGTCCCTTCCGCCCGGCCGGTCGCCGGCCCGTTCATCGCGGCGTCCCCGTGTTGCCGAGGCAGTCGCCGGATGCGACGCGCAGCAGCGAGCGCTGGCTGATGACGATCCCCGGCGCGCGCGCCTCGACCCGGTGCGGCGGCCCGTCGAACCCGCCGAAGGGATGAATCACCGCGACCAGGTCGCCCGTCTCCACCCTTTGCCCCATCCGCACCCGATGTTCCAGCAGGCCCGGCACGTCGGCCTCGAACATGTTCTCCGGCCGCACGTCGAGATGCCGCGAAACCGTCCCGCCGGCCGGCGGATCGCCGGCGAGGACGCCGAAATGGACGAGCCCCCTCAGCAGGGCGTCGGCGAAGACGTCGACGTTCCCCTCCTCGATCAGCGTCGTGCCGGCGCCTTCCAGCTCGATCGCCGCCGTCCCCGCCGCGGCGGCCGCGCCGACGAAGGTGCTGGCGATGCCGTCCTGCCAGGTGATGTAGGGAAGGCTAAAGGCCTCCATCATGCGCACGACCTCCGCCTCCGGCACCCTGCAGGCCGGGCCGTGGAAGGCGAAGGCGATCGCCTCGCCCTTGTAGCCCGGGCCGCCCGAATGGACGTCGATCAGGAGGTCGGCCTCGGGCAGGACGTCGTGGAACAGGAAGGCCGCCAGCCGCTCGGTCGGCGTCCCGGCCCGGTCGCCGGGGAAGGTGCGGTTCATGTTGGCGCCGTCGGAGGGCGCGCAGCGCGTGCCGTTGGCGGAGGCGGGGAAATTCGCCTCGGGAACGACGATCAGCCGGCCGCGCACGCTGTCCGCGTCGAGCCGGGCGACCAGCCGGTGGAGGGCGAGCTGCGCCTCGTACTCGTCGCCGTGGATGCCGGCGACGACCAGCACGCGCGACCCCGGCCCGTTGTTGACGACGCACAGGCGCCCCGCGAAGAGCGGCCCGGCATCCGTGTCGATGACGATATCCTGGATGGACTTTCCGGCTTTCTCGAAGTCTATGGCCATGGTTCGGTGATCCTTCCGGGTTTCGCCTGCGCTCACTGTGCCGGCGGTCTGAGCTTTCCTTCCGCGGTGAAGCGCGTCGGGCTGAAGGCGGCGATGGGGAGGGGGCTTACCCCGTCGACGATGAGGTCGGCGATGACGGAGCCGACGATCGGGCCGAGCTGGAAACCGTGGCCGGAGAAGCCGAAGGCGTGCCACAGGCCGCTCGCGACGCGGCTCGGGCCGATCACCGGGATGACGTCCGGCATCAGCGCTTCGAGGCCGGCCCAGGTTCTGACGATGGTCGCCTGCCGCAGGATGGGGAAGAATTCGTAGACCGTCGCCGCACTCTCCATCATGCGGTCGGAGACGGTCTCCGCGGTCTCCGCGTCGAGGTCCGGGTCGCCGAGGATACCGCCGCCGATGACGACGGTGCCGGCCTCGGTCTGCTTGAAGGACAGCACGCGGTCGATGCCGATGACGACGGGGTCGATGAAATGCGGCATCCGGGAGGTGACCATCAGCGTCGAGGCGAAGTGACTCTTCGGGAAGTGCTCGCCCACCATGGCGCCGGCCTGCCAGGCCCAGGCGCCGCCGCAGTTGACGACGATGTCGGCGCCGAAGGTGCCCCTGTCCGTCGTCACCGTCCAGCCGCCGTCGCCCTGTTCGAGCCCGGTGACGCGGGTGCGCTCGAGGATGCGGGCGCCGAGCTGTTCGGCGCGCAGCCGGAAGGACTGCGTCGTGCGGAAGGGATTGGCGTGCCCGTCGCGGCGCGAGACGATGCCGCCGCGGCAGATGTCGGCGACGGAGGGGACGAGACGCTTCAGCTCGTCGGCGTCGATCAGTTCCTCGAAATCGTAGCCGAGCGCGCGCATCTCCGCGACGCGCTCCCGGCACCAGGCGAGTTCCTGCGCGCTCTCGGCGATGCCGATCTGGCCGACGCCGCCGACGAAGTTGCAGTTGGCGGCGAGCTCCGGCCCGAGCAGCGCGTCGAGCCGCTCCCAGGCGTCCATCGCGGCCATCGACAGCGGGATTTCCGCGGTGTGCCGCATCAGCTGCCGGACCCCGCCGGCGTTGACGCCGGAGGCATGGCGGCCGACGGTGTTCTTCTCCAGCACGATCGGCTTGAGGCCGCGGCGCGCGAGATGCAGGGCCGTGCAGCAGCCGTGGATGCCGCCTCCGATCACGATGACGTCCGTCCTGGTCATGGCCTCTCCCCGGTCAGATGCGCTGGCTGGGGTCGCCGTCGGCGACCTCCAGGACCGGCTTGTCGTTGCGGTCGGCATGGCCGAGCTCGGCGAGCTCGGCGAGCGGCAGCGGCTTGACCGGGATGCGCAGCCGGTAGTGGCCGACGGCGGCCATGTCGGTCGCGAGCCCTTCGGCGAGGATGCGGCCGACCGTCCCCGCGCACATGCGGCCCTGGCACTGTCCCATGCCGCAGCGGCTGAACGACTTCAGCTGGTTGAGGTCGGTGAAGCCTTCGGCGATCAGCCCGCGCAGCTCGCCCGCGCTCACCTCCTCGCAGCGGCAGGCGAGCGTGTCGTCGTCGAGCGGGCGGACCGCCTCCGCCGGCCGGTAGACGCGGTCGAGGAAGGCGCGCAGCCGCGCCTCCCGCGCAAGCGCGGTCCGCTCCGGGCGGGCGCGGGCGTCGCGCTCGTCGCGCCCGATCCTGCCGAGACGGAAGGCCGCGTCGAGCGCCGCAAGGCGCCCGCGATGGACCGCGGCCCGGGCGCCGCCGATGCCCGCGCCGTCGCCGGCGACGGCCACGCGCGCCGAGCTGGTCGCGCCGAAGGGATCGGTCTCCGGCCGCCACGCCGCCTGGGCCACGTTCCAGACGTGCTTGCAGCGCAGGCTCGTCGTGACCTGGTTGTTGGGGATGACGCCCTCGTGCAGCAGGAGCAGCGACGTGGCGATCCGCACCCGCCGTCCGCCGCTGTCGAAAGTGACGGCCTCCACGCGCCCGGTACCCTCGACGACGAGCCGGCTGCCCTTGTGGATCGGGATGCGCCGGGCCTTCAGCGTCGCTATCCAGGAGAGCCCCTTGGCGAGATCGCCGGCGAAGGCGGGCAGGAGCGGCAGCGCCGCGCGGACGGTTCCGGCAAGCGTTGCGGCAGAGGTGTCGACCACCGCGACGAGGGGGGCGTTCGCCCTGACGAGCTGGACGGCGACGAGATAGAGGAGCGGGCCGCACCCGGCCAGCACGACCGGCCGGTCCGGCACGATGCCGGAGGCCTTCATCAGCGTCTGCACGGCGCCGGCGCCCATGACGCCCGGCAGCGTCCAGCCGGGCACAGGCACGGGCCGTTCCATCGCCCCCGTCGCCAGGACGACGCGCTGTGCCCGCGTCAGGTAGGCGCGCCCGCCGCGGGAGACGCCGACCTTGCCGCTGGCCGCCACCTGCCAGACGGCGCTCTCCGGCTCGTAGGCCGCGCCGCTTGCGCGGAAGGCCCGCACCAGGGCGAGGCCTCCGGCGTAGTCGCCGCCGAGGATGGCGGCAAGGGCGTCGTGGCGCGGGGCGTTGGCCTCGACGTTGCGGTAGACCTGTCCGCCGGGCGCGGACTGCTCGTCGAAGAGGACCGTCTCCACGCCGAGTTCGGCGGCGAGCGTGGCGGCGGCGAGGCCGGCCGGGCCGCCGCCGACGATCGCGAGTTCGCAGCTTTCCCGTTGCAGGTGCGTCATTGGATGCCGAACCTTCCCGTGCCGTCCTGCGAGCGCACCGTCATGCCGTCGGCGACGGGCACGAGGCAGGCCTGGCGGTCGGCCTGGCCGTCGATTTCGACCAGACAGTCGAAGCAGACGCCGATCATGCAATAGGGCATGCGGCCGGCACCGCCGACCGGCGTGGTGCGGAAGCGATCGACGCCGGCCGCGAGGAGGGCGGCGGCGACGCTCTCGCCGGGCCGGCAGCGGATCGCCCGGCCGTCGAAATAGATCGTTGCGGACGAATCGTCCGGCTGGAGCCTGCGGAACATGTCTGTCTCTCGAAATCGTGGGGCGGACGGTTCAGAAGAACCGGGCCGGCCGGAAGTCCTCGAGCGCCGTTTCCGGCGCGCCGCCGCCGAGCTCGGCGGCCACCACCTGCCCGAGCCAGGGCGCGAGCGTCACGCCGCTATGCGTCACCGCCGCATAGTAGCCGTCGATCCCCGGCAGGGGCCCGACCGCGGAGACCCCGTCGCCGGGTATGGCACGCAGCGACAGGCGCATCGCCTCCGCCGCGGTGCCCGCGAGGTCGGGATAGAGACGCGCCGCGCGCGCGATCATCGCCTCGGCTGCCGGCCGGATCTCCTCCGGACGGCTCTCCAGCGTGAACTTCGACTCGTCGTGCTCGCTCTGCAGCATGACGCGCCCGGCGCCGTCCGGCCGGAAATTGACGCCCGTGGTGCGGATGACCCGGCGGACTCCGGAGGCCGCGGGCACCGTCACGACGAGCAGGCCGAGCGTCGGGGCGAGCGGGAACGACAGGCGCGCCTCCTGGCCGAGGTCGTTCGCCCAGCGGCCGGTGCAGTTCACCACGACGTCGGCCTCGATCGTTTTGCCCGATGCCGTGCGGATGCCGGTGACGGAGGTGCCGCGCAGGACGAGGCCGGTGACGGTCTCGCGCCGCAGCACCGCGCCGAGCGCCCGGGCCTTCTGCAGGAAGAACTCGACGTAGACCGTCGGGTCGACCCAGCCCTCGTCGGGGAAATAGGCGATGGGGGCATCGCCCGACGCTCCGGCGGCGAGCGCCGGCTCCAGCGTGCGCAGGTCGCGCGGGTCGATCCATTCCGCCGGGTAGTTCCAGCCCTTGAGCCGCTCGACGCGCTCGGCGAGTTCCGCCGCCTCCGCCGGATTGGTCTTCCATTCCACCGCGCCGCCGCCGTGATACCAGGGCCGGGCGCCGAATTCGTTCTCCAGCGCGCGGTGGGCGCGCATGCCGAGGACGTTTATGAGATGGTAGCCGTAGGGCGTCTTTTCGTTCGAGTTGGTCCAGGCGAAGCTCGCGCCGCTCGTGCCGGCGCCGGGATGGTGGCGCTCGACGATGGTCACGGCATGGCCGGCCTCGGCCAGGCGATAGGCGATCGACGTGCCGATGATGCCGGCACCCACGACGATGAATTGGGTCATGCTATCAACTTTTCCGATGAGGTTGCGGGGCGGCGGCGTCCGGCGCCGCCGCCCGCTCCGGCGCTCAGTCCTTGGGAGTGATGTCGACGCCGAACCACTTTTCCATGAGCTGGCGGTTGAAGCCGTCGGCGTTGACCGACTGGATGGCCTTGTCGAAGCGCGCCTTGAGCGCGACGTCGTCCTTGCGCATGGCGACGTTGGCCGTGCCGCTGCCCAGCACGCCTTCCACGAAGGTCGGCCCGGCGAGCGTGGCGCCTGCAAGTTCCGGCTGTTCCATCGAGGCGCGCAGCATGGTGATGTTGCCGATCACGAGGTCGACGCGGCCGGAGACGAGGTCGAGGTTGTGCTGGTCCGTCGTCTTGTACTCGCGGATCTCGACGATGTCCTTGAGCATGGCATTGGCGAAGGTCGCCGCCGTCGACGAGCCCTGCACGCCGAGCACCTTGCCCTTGAGCACGGGCGCCATCGCCTCGATCGCCTTGCCGGCGCCGTCGGGATCCTTGCGCAGGTTGTAGTCGACGCGCTCGCCGAGCTCCTTGGCGAGCGGGCTGTCCTTCAAGGTCATGAAGGTGTTCGGCGCCTTGGCATAGGGCTCGGAGAAGGACGCCACCTTCTCGCGCTCGGCGGTGACGCCCATCGAGGCGATGATCGCGTCGAACTTGCCGGCGTTGAGCGCCGGCAGCATGCCGTCCCAGTCCTGCGCGACGATCTCGCATTCGGATTCCATCCGGCGACACAGTTCCTGCGCCAGGTCGAGCTCGTAGCCCACCAGCTGGCCGTCGGCGGAGGTGAAATTCCAGGGCGCGTAGGCACCCTCGGTGGCGATGCGGATCTTCGACCATTGCGCCGGGTCGTCCGCCTGGGCGGAGCCGGTGAAGAGCATCAAGATACTGGCCGCGAGGCCTGTCCAACGTGCGATATTCATTGACGTACCCTCTGGTTTTGTTTTTTTGAACAGCCCGCAGGAGCGGCCGAGGCCTCCCAAGCCTTCGTCCGACGATATCGAAGCGGTCGTCGTGGAACCTGCGCCCGCGTGCGGGCTGCGTTTTTTCGGCGGTGCGGTGGCCATCCGCGGTGCCGGATTCGGGGGAATTCCTGCCCGGCCCGGGGATAGAAGCGGATTTCCGCCGCGTTGACAAATACGAAAAAATTCGTAGCTGATAGCTTTTCTCTATACTCTTTGCGAGCGGCGGAGGCGGGCGTGAACTACAGGCAGCTGCAGGCGTTTCGCGCCGTGATGGATGCGGGCACCGTCGTGGGGGCGGCCAACCTGCTCAACATTTCCCAGCCCTCCGTCAGCGCCCATATCGCCAACCTCGAGCATGCGCTGAAGATCCAGCTCTTCATCCGGCAGGGCGGGCGGATCGTGCCGACGGCGGAGGCGCATCTCCTGCACGAGGAGGCCGGGCACGTCGTCAAGGGCATGGCGCGGCTGCGGCGGCTCGCCGCCGACATCCAGCAGCTCGAGGCGGGACGCCTCGTCATCGGCGCCTATCCGGCGCTGTCGAGCATCGTGCTGCCCCGCTTCATCGGCGATTTCGCCCGCCGGCATCCGAAGCTGCGCCTCACCTTCCTGCCGGAGGCCTCGCTGCGCATCGCCGAACTGGTGGCCAGCCGGCAGCTCGACATCGGGCTGATGACCATGCCGGCGATCGACCCGGCGACGACCTGCGACCTGATCTTCGAGACGGCGTCGGTCTGCGTCCTGCCGCTCGACCATCCGCTCGCCGCCAGGGAGGTCATCAACGCGTCGGACATCGGCGAGGAGACGTTCATCGCGCTCGGCCGGGAGGACGGATCGCGACAGGCGGTCGAGCGCAGCTTCGACGATGCCGGCGTGCGCATCGAGCCGCGCTTCGAGACCCATTTCGGCGATACCGCCTGCGCCCTCGTCGCCGAAGGCCTCGGCATATCCGTGGTCGACCCCTTCGCCTCGGAGCGCTGGGAGGGCCGGATCGCGGTGCGGCCCTTCAAGCCCTACGTTCCCTGTCACGTCTACCTGACGCGCAGCCGCAACCACATCCCGTCGCTGCTGCAGGAGCGCTTCGAGCGGGAACTGCGCGAATATCTCGAACAGGCCTTTCCGAACTGAGACCGGCGCCGCCGCGGCTCACCGCTGGAAGACGTAGGTGCCCGGCGCGTCCGCAAGCGGCTCGTAGCCCCGGTCGCGGGCGCCCATGGCGGGCGGATCGACCGGCTCCGGCGCCGAGTGCGCCGCAAGCCATCCGGTCCAGGCGTCCCACCAGGAGCCCGTCCGCTGATCGGCCGTCTCGGTCCATTCGTCCGCGCCCAGGCAGAGCCCGCCGGCCTTCCGGACGGCGATGCGGTAGTGGCGGCGCGGATGGCCGGGCTCGCTGACGATGCCGGCATTGTGGCCGCCGCTGGTGAGCACGAAGGTGAGGTCCGCGCCGCTGAGGGAATGGATCTTGTAGACCGACCGCCACGGCGCGACGTGATCGCGCTCGGTGCCGACCGCAAACAGCGGCACGCGGATGTTCTGGATCGCCGCCGGGCGTCCCTCGACCATCAGGCGGCCCGCGGCCAGCTCGTTGTCGAGATAGAGCCGCTCCAGGTACTCGGCATGCATGCGGTAGGGCATGCGCGTCGAATCGGCGTTCCAGGCCATCAGGTCGGTCATCGGCCTGCGCTCGCCCATCATGTGGTCGTGCACGATGCGCGACCAGACGAGGTCGTTGGACCGCAGGAGCTGGAAGGCGCCCGCCATCTGGTCGGCCGAAAGATAGCCGCGGTTCCACATCATGCTCTCGAGGAGATGCACCTGGCTGTGGTCGATGAAGAGGGCGAGCTCGCCGGGCTCGGTGAAGTCCGTCTGCGCCGCGAGCAGCGTCACGGTCGCGAGCCGGTCGTCGTCGCGATGCGCCATGGCGGCGGCAGCGATCGCAAGCAGCGTGCCGCCCAGGCAGTAGCCCGCGGCGTGGACCTTGCGGCCGGGCACGACGGCGTTGACCGCGTCCAGCGCCGCCATCACCCCGAGCCTGCGGTAGTCGTCCAGCGTCAGGTCGCGGTCGGCGGCCGTCGGGTTGCGCCAGGAGATGCAGAACACCGTATGGCCCTTCTCGACCAGGTGGCGCACCAGCGAATTGTGCGGCGAGAGGTCGAGGATATAGTATTTCATGATCCAGGCCGGCACGATCAGCACCGGCTCGGCCGCCACCGTCTCCGTCGCCGGCGCATACTGGATGAGCTCGATCAGGTGGTTGCGGTAGACCACCTTGCCCGGCGTGACGGCGACGTCGCGGCCGACGACGAAGTCTTCCGCGCCGACCGGCGGCTGCCCGGTCGCCGTGCGGCTCATGTCCTCCAGCCAGTTGCGCAGCCCGTCGAGGAAGTTCATCCCGCCGGTCCGGAGCGTCCGGTCCATCACCTCCGGATTGGCGAAGGGCATGTTCGAGGGCGAGAAGACGTCGAGCACCTGGCGCGCGGCGAAGGACACGACGTTCTCGTGGTGCGGCATGACGCCCGGCACCTCGTTGGTGACGTTGTGCCACCATTGCTGCTGGAGCAGGAAGGCCTGTGCCCAGAGGCTGAACGGCGGCTTGCGCCAGCGCTCGTCGGCGAAGCGGCCGTCGGCGGGCAGGGGCTCGATGCAGGGCGGCGCCTCCGGGTCGCGCAGCGCGGCCGCGAAATGGCAGAAGAGGCGGGCCGCCTTGCGGTTCGCCTTGTCGAGAAGCTCCATCTGCTTGCCGGGGGCGGAGGCGAGGTGGATCGACCAGTCGAACAGGGCGAGCGCGAAGGCCGCGGGCGACAGGCCGGCGCTGAACTGGCCGGCGATCGCCTCGCGCATGCGGTCGATCGACTGGAAGGCCTCGCTTCCCAGCCCCTCGATGCGGGGCACGGGCGGCAGTTCCGCCATCGGCCGCAAGGGCTCGGTCTTCTTTGCCGGAGCATCCATCTGCGTCTTCCTCGCCATGTCGGGGCGCATCTCGTTCCCGCGGGGAACAGGATATCACCCTATATGCCACAGTCTCCACCTCCGTTGACGCAGATCAAGTTTCGTTGCCCGCAACTGCCTAGAGTGAGATCATGCCCTAGATAGAGACCGCAGACATTGACCTTTCGACCGCACGGACCAGGGAGAGGCACGATGACGAACGACCCGAAGACGACGGACGAGGAGCTTGCGCTGATCGATCGCTACTGGCGGGCGGCCAACTATCTTTCCGTCGGCCAGATCTACCTGATGGACAATCCCCTCCTGCGCGAGCCGCTGAAGGCGGAACACGTCAAGCCGCGCCTGCTCGGCCACTGGGGCACGACGCCGGGCCTCAACTTCGTCTATGCCCATCTCAACCGCATCATCAGGGCGCGCGACGCCGACATCCTCTATATCTGCGGCCCCGGCCACGGCGGCCCCGGCATGGTGGCCAACACCTATCTGGAGGGCACCTATTCGGAGATCTATCCCGAGGTCGGCGAGGACGCGGCGGGGCTGAAGCGGCTCTTCCAGCAGTTCTCCTTTCCCGGCGGCATCCCGAGCCACGCGGCGCCCGAGACGCCCGGCTCGATCCACGAGGGCGGCGAGCTCGGCTATGCGCTGGTGCACGCCTACGGCGCCGCCTTCGACAATCCCGATCTCGTCGTCGCCTGCGTGGTGGGCGACGGCGAGGCGGAGACCGGGCCGCTTGCCGCCGCGTGGCATTCCAACAAGTTCCTGAGCCCCGTCCGCGACGGCACGGTGCTGCCGATCCTGCATCTCAACGGCTACAAGATCGCCAATCCGACCGTGCTCGCGCGCCTGCCGGACGCGGAGCTCGCCCATCTCTTCACCGGCTACGGCTACGATCCGCTCTTCGTGGAGGGCAGCGACCCGCAGGCGATGCACCGCGACATGGCGGCCGCGCTCGACACCGCCTTCGACCGCATCGCCGCCATCCGCCAAGCGGCGAAGGACGACCCGGCGCGGCGGCCGCGCTGGCCGATGATCGTGCTGCGCAGCCCCAAGGGCTGGACCGGGCCGAAGGAGGTGGACGGCAAGGTGGTGGAGAACCACTGGCGCTCGCACCAGGTGCCGGTCTCCGAATGCCGCTCCAACGCCGCCCACCGCGACATCCTCGAAGCCTGGATGAGAAGCTACGGTCCGGAAGATCTCTTCGACGCCGGGGGGCGGCTGAGGCCGGAGCTGAGGGCGCTGGCGCCGAACGGGACGAGGCGGATGGGCGCCAGCCCGCACGCCAACGGCGGGCTCCTGCGCAGGGAGCTGCACACGCCCGACATCCGCGACTACGCGGTCGCCGTCGACAGGCCCGGTGCCGCCGAGGCGCAGGCGACGAAGGTGCTCGGCGACTACCTGCGCGACGTGATCCGGCTCAACGCGGCGGAGAGCAATTTCCGAGTCTTCGGGCCGGACGAGACGGCGTCGAACCGGCTCGGCAGCGTCTTCGAGGCGACCGACCGGGCGTGGATGGCCGAGACGCTGCCGACGGACGACCATCTCGCGCCGGAGGGCCGCGTCATGGAGGTGCTGAGCGAGCATCTCTGCCAGGGCTGGCTGGAGGGCTATCTTCTCACCGGCCGCCACGGCTTCTTCTCCTGCTACGAGGCCTTCATCCACATCGTCGACTCGATGTTCAACCAGCATGCGAAATGGCTGAAGGTGTCGCGCGAACTGCCGTGGCGCAAGCCGGTCTCCTCGCTCAACTACCTGCTGACCTCCCACGTCTGGCGGCAGGACCACAACGGCTTCTCGCACCAGGATCCGGGCTTCGTCGACCTCGTCGCCAACAAGGGCGCCGACATCGTGCGCGTCTATCTCCCGCCGGACGCCAACACGCTTCTGTGGGTCGGCGACCATTGCCTGAAGACCTGGAACCGCATCAACGTCATCGTCGCCGGCAAGCAGCCGGCGCCGCAATGGCTGACGATGGAGGCGGCGGTCGCCCATTGCGAGGCCGGGCTCGGCATCTGGGACTGGGCCGGCACGGAGGAGGGACTCGATCCCGACGTGGTGATGGCCTGCGCGGGCGACGTGCCGACCATGGAGACGCTCGCCGCCGTCGACTTCCTGCGCGAGGCGCTGCCGAACCTGCGCATCCGCGTCGTCAACGTCGTCGACCTGATGACGCTGCAGTCGCCGCAGCACCATCCGCACGGCATCGCCGACGAGGCCTTCGACCGCATCTTCAGCCGCGACCGGCCGGTGGTCTTCGCCTACCACGGCTATCCCTACCTCATCCACCGGCTGGTCTACAAACGCACGAACCACCCGAATGTCCACGTCCGCGGCTTCGTCGAGGAGGGCACGACCACGACGCCCTTCGACATGGCCGTCATGAACGGCCTCGACCGCTATCATCTGGCGATCGAGGCGATCGGCCGCCTGCCGGCCCTCGGGGAGGCGGCGGAGCCGGTCGTCGCCGGCCTGAAGAGGAAGCTCGACGAGCACCACGCCTATGTCCGCGAGCACGGCGAGGACATGCCGGAGATCCGCGACTGGAAATGGCGCGCCGTCTAGCCGTCTAGCGGAGGGATTTGCGGAAGCGCCACAGCGAGAACAGGAAGAAGGCGCAGCCGATCGCGGCGAGCGACGCCAGCTCCGTCCAGACGGCCTCGATGCCGGCGCCGCGGAACAGGATCGCCTGGGAGAGCGCGACGAAGTGGGTGTTGGGCGCTGCGTTCATCAGCAGGCGCAGGCCGTCCGGCATGCTCTCGACCGGCGTGAGCCCGCCGGCGAGCACCTGCAGCGGGAAGAGCACGAGCATCAGCAGCAGCCCGAACTGCGGCATGGAGCCGGCGACCGTCGCCAGGAAGATGCCGAGCGAGGTCGTGGCGAAGAGCTGCAGCGCCATGGCGAACATCAGCAGCGCCAGCGAGCCGGCCACGGGGATCGCCAGCCAGGTCTTCACCACGATGGTGATGGCGAACATCGCCGCGGCGAACACGACGAGCGCCGTCGGCCAGATCTTCCCCAGCATGATCTCCGCGGGCGTGACCGGCATGACGAGCAGGTGCTCGATCGTGCCGTGCTCGCGCTCGCGGATGAGGGCGGCGCCCGCCAGGATGACCGACAGCAGCGAGACGTTGCTGATGACCTCCATCATCGCGCCGAACCAGCCGGGATCGAGCTCCGGGTTGAAGCGGGCGCGGAGCACGAGGTCGACCGCCGGCCGCTCCTCGGCCCGGTAGCGCTGGATGAATTCGGTGATCTCGTCGGAGACGATCGCCTGCACGTAGCCGGCGCCGGTGAAGGCCTGCGTCATGCGCGTGGCATCCACGTTGAGCTGGAGGGCCGGCGCGGTTCCCGCCAGCACGTCGCGCTGGAAGTTCGCCGGGATGACGAGCGCGAAAGTGTCGATGCCGGCGTCCATGCGCCGGTTCATCTCCGAGAGCGAGATCGTCTGCGGCCGGTCGAAATAGGGCGGGTAGAAGGCCGTCGCGAGGCGGGCGGAAAGCGGCGAGAGGTCCTCGTCGACGATGGAGATCGGCGCGGTGTTGAGCGTGATCGGCGTGGCGGTCGCCGCCACGTAGATCAGGAGCGAGAAGGCGAAGACGATCAGCGTCAGCAGCGCCGGATTGCGTGCGAGGCTCCGCAGCTCCTTGATGCCCAGCCGCCAGATGTTCGAGATCCGCATGGCTCACCGCGCCTGCTTCTTGAGGAAGAGCACGCTGAGCCCGATCAGGACCGGGCCGGCGGCGAGGAGCGGCAGGAAGGACGACCGGAGGTCGCCGAAGCCGAGCGCCTTGGAGAAGGTTCCGCGCGAGATGGTGATGAAATGGGTGGCCGGGTTGACGGCGCCGATCACGGCGGCCGCCCCCTCCATGGAGGCCACCGGGTCGATCATGCCGGAATATTGCACCGCGAGCAGCATGCTGACGATGGTGGTGAGGAAGATCGCCGCGATCTGGCTGTTCATGAAGCTCGAGATGAAGAGCCCGAGCCCGGTCGCCGCCACCGCGTAGAGAACGCCGCCGACCGCGAAGGCGAACAGGCTGCCGGTGAACGGCACGCCCTGCACCGTGGTCGCGAAGACCGTGAGCGTGACGAAGTTCACCATGGCGAGCGCGACATAGGGAAGCTGCTTGCCGAGCAGGAACTCCAGCCGCGAGACGGGCGTGACGTAGAGGTTGACGATGGAGCCCAGGTCCTTCTCGCGCACGATGCTGAGCGTCGCCAGCATGGTCGGGATGAACATCAACACCAGCCCGATCACCGCCGGCACCATGGCGACGAGGCTTTCGACGTTCGGATTGTAGCGGAAGCGGGTCTCGAGCTGGAAGAGCCCGGACGGCGCCCGGTCGCCCAGCGTCTCGCGTGCCCGCTCGGCGAGCCAGTGGGCGTGCAGGCCCTCGACATAGCCGCGCGCCGTCTCGGCGCGCGAGGGCATGGAGCCGTCAATCCAGGCGCCGATCGAGACGCCGTTGCCGCGGGCGACGTCGCGTGCGAAGCCCGGCGGGATCTCGATGGCCAGACTCAGCTCGCCGTCGCGCAGGCGCCGGTCCATGTCGGCGCGGTCGCGGATCGGCGGCCGCTCGGTGAAGAAGGTCGATCCGGCGATGTCGAGCGTGTAGCCGCGGCTGAGGCTCGTCTGGTCGTGGTCGAGCACGGCATAGGGCAGGTCCTTCACGTCCATGCTGATGCCGAAGCCGAGCACGAACATCAGCACGATGCTGCCGATGAAGGCGAAGGCGGCGCGGATGGGGTCGCGCCGCAGCTCCAGCGTCTCGCGCCGCGCATAGCTGAGGATGCGCCGGAGGTTGAGGAAGCCGTCCGCCGCCGTGCCGTGCCCGCCCTCGGCGATCGCCGAGGCGAGGCCGGCCGCCTGCGGTTCCGCGGCCTTCCCGTCGTCCGGCCCGCCCATCGCCTCCTCGAGATAGCCGACGAAGGCCTCCTCGAGATCTGCGGCGCCGCGCTTCTCCACGATCGCGGCGGGCGTGTCGCTGACGAGCACCTTGCCCGCATGCATCAGCGAGATGCGGTCGCAGCGCTCGGCCTCGTTCATGAAATGGGTGGAGATGAAGATGGTGACGCCGTCCTTGCGCGACAGGTCGGCGAAGCTCTGCCACAGCGCGTCGCGGGCGATCGGGTCGACGCCCGAGGTCGGCTCGTCGAGGATGAGAATCTCCGGCGAATGGATCATCGCGACGGCGAGCGACAGGCGCTGCGTGACGCCGAGCGGCAGCGCGTCGGGAAGCGCGTCGAGCACGTCCTTCAGATGGAAGCGCGCCGCCATCTCGTCGATGCGGGCCGGGATCTTCTCGGCGGGCAGGTGGAACAGCCGGGCGTGCAGGTCGAGGTTCTGGCGCACGGTGAGCTCGGAATAGAGCGAGAAGGACTGCGACATGTAGCCGACGCGCCGGCGCGTATCGATGTCGTGCGGGTCGACCGTCTGGCCGAACAGGCTCGCCGTCCCCTCGTCGGCCGGCAGCAGCCCGGTCAGCATCTTCATCGTCGTCGTCTTGCCGCAGCCGTTCGAGCCGAGGAAGCCGAAGATCTCGCCGCGCGGGATGCGGAAGCTGACATTCTCGACGGCGGTGAAATCGCCGAAGCGGATGGTGAGCCCCTCCGCCTCGATCGCCGCCTCCCGCCCGCCGTTGTTCGGGCGCGGCGGGATCTCGACCTTGTGGTGGTGCCTGCGCTTCTCCTCCGGCATCAGCGCGATGAAGGCCTCGTCGAGCGAGGCGGTGCCGGTCTGCTCCCGCAGCGCCTCGGGGCTGCCGGTGGCGAGCACGCGGCCGGCGTCCATGGCGACGAGCCAGTCGAACGCGGCCGCCTCCTCCATGTAGGCGGTGGCGACGATGACGCCCATCTCGCTCCGCTTCTCGCGGATCTGGCCGATCAGATCCCAGAACTGGCGCCGTGCGAGCGGGTCGACGCCGGTGGTGGGCTCGTCGAGGATCAGCAGGTCGGGATCGTGGATCAGCGCGCAGCAGAGGCCGAGCTTCTGCTTCATGCCGCCGGAGAGCTTGCCGGCGGGCCGGTCGGGGAAGGGGGCGAGGCCGGTTGCGTCGAGGAGGTCGCGCATGCGCCGGTCGCGCTCCTCGCGCCCGAGGCCGAAGAGACGGCCGAAGAAGGCGATGTTCTCGGCGACCGAGAGCGTCGGATAGAGGTTCTTGCCTAGCCCCTGCGGCATGTAGGCGATGCGGGGACCGACGCGGGCGCGCTGGCGGCTGTCGGTCATGTCCGCGCCGAGCGCCTCGACTCTGCCCTGCTGCACCTTGCGTGCGCCGGCGATCAGCGACAGCAGCGTCGACTTGCCGACCCCGTCCGGGCCGATGAGGCCGAGCATGGCGCCGGCGGGAAAGTCGAGCGTGACGTCGTCGAGCGCGCGGGTCTTGCCGAAGACGTGGCTCACCGATTGCAGCCGGGCGGCGAGCGTTTCCCCTGCCGGATGCCGCCTGCCGTCGTCCGCCGTCATTTTAGGAGCTCGCTGCGCAATGCTTCCGGCCATTCCGTGGCGGGGTCGATGCGGACATAGGCGACGCCCGGCAGGCCGGGCTTGACGTATTCGGCGTAGCGCCGCAGCAGCTCCGGCGCGACCCGGACGCGCACGCGGAACATCATGTCCTGCCGCTCCTCGGCCGTCTCCACGGTGCGCGGCGTGAACTGCGCCACGTCGGAGAGGAAGGAGACCTCCGCCGGGATCGCGACGCCGGGCGCGGTGTCGAGGACGATGCGCGCCTCGGCGCCGAGGGCGACGCGGCCGGCCTGCACCGTCGGCAGGAAGAAGGTCATGTAGACGTCGTCGAGATCGACCAGGTTGAGGATGCGCCCGCCGCCGGCCACGACCTCGCCCGGCTGCGCGACCCGGTACTGCACCCGCCCGGCGCGCGGTGCGCGCAGCGTGCTGTCGTCGATCTCGGCCTGGATGCGCTCGATCGTGGCGCCCGCCGCGTCGACGGCGGCTTCCGCGTCGACGATCTGCGCCCGGGCCGTGGCGATGCCCGCCTCGGCGGCGGCGACCTGCGCATGGGCCGCATCCAGCGCGGCGCGCGCGCCGTCCGTGCGGGCCCGGTCGTCGTCGAGCGTCTGCTGGGCGACGGCGTTGCGGTCGGCGAGCTGCTGCGAGCGCCGCAGCCGGCGCTCGGCGGCCTCCAGCTCCGTCTTGCGCTGGGCGGCGACGGCGAGGGCTGCGGCATGTTCGGATTCGCGCTGCGACACGCCGCTTTCGGCAACTGTCTTGGCGATCTCGCCGCGCTGCAGCTGCGCGCGCGCCTCGCGCATCTGCGCCTCGAGCTGCTGGATGTCCATCCGGGCGAGGACCTGGCCGGCGGAGACGTTGTCGCCCTCCTCGACGAGGATGTCGATGATCCGCCCGCCGGTGCGCGTCGATATGTCGATCGACACCGCCTCGATGCGGCCGTTTCCGGAGGCGATGCCGGGTGGCAGCGCGTCCGGCTGGAACGTTCGCGACAGGTACCAGCCGCCGACGGCCACCGCGACGATGAGGAGCCAGACCCAATTGCCCGTGAGCAGCGCCTTCAGCCGTTGATACATGCAGACCCTCTCGCCTCGCCGCTCGACCGGAGGTCATCGCGATTCCCGGAATGGCGAGCGGATCGTATAGGGACGCATCCGAATTGCAACCCGGCGCGGGGGGTACGCAACGCCGCAGGCGGCAGGGGCGTCGCCCCGCCGCCCGCCGTTCCGGTCGGGCTCAGCCGAGGACCGCCTTTACCGCCTCGGCGGTCGCCTTGACGACGATGTCGGCCTCCTCCTTCGTCAGGCAGAGCGGCGGGGCGAAGCCGAGGATGTCGCCCTGCGGCATGGCGCGGCCGATCACGCCGCGCTCGAGGAGGGCGGTCGCCACCTGCGGGCCGATCTTCTTCGAGGGGTCGAAGAAGGCGCGGTCGTCGCGGTCCTCGACGAATTCGATCGCCGCCATCAGGCCGTCGCCGCGCACCTCGCCGACATGCCGGTGATCGCCGACCGCCTTCGCCAGCTCGGCGCGGAAATAGGCGCCGGTGGAGCCGGCATTTTCCACGAGGCCGAGCTCGTCGATCAGTTCGAGGTTGGCGACGCCGGCGGCCGCGCAGATCGGGTGCGAGGAATAGGTCCAGCCGTGGCCGATGGCGCCGAGCTCGTCGGAGCCCTTCACCAGCACCTCCCAGACCTTGTCGGAGACGATCGTGCCGGAGAGCGGCGCATAGGCGGAGGTGAGGCCCTTGGCGATGGTGATCAGCGCCGGTTTCATGCCGTAGTGGTCGGAGCCGAACATCGTGCCGAGGCGGCCGAAGCCGGTGACGACCTCGTCGGCGACGAGCAGGATGTCGTACTTGTCGAGCACGGCCTGGATCTTCTGCCAGTAGCCCGCAGGCGGCGGCACGATGCCGCCGGTGCCGAGGATCGGCTCGCCGATGAAGGCGGCGACCGTCTCCGGCCCCTCGGCGAGGATCGTCTCCTCCAGCTTGTCGGCGCAATATTGCGAGAACTGCTCCTCGTCCATCGAGCGGTCGGGGCGACGGAAGAAATAGGGCGCTTCCGTGTGCAGGATCGGCGCGCGCGGCAGGTCGAAGGCATTGTGGAAGAGGGCGAGGCCGGTCAGCGACCCTGTCATGACGCCCGAGCCGTGATAGCCGCGCCAGCGCGAGATGATCTTCTTCTTCTCCGGCCGGCCGAGAATGTTGTTGTAGTACCAGATCAGCTTGATGTTGGTCTCGTTGGCGTCCGAGCCGGAGAGGCCGAAATAGACACGGCTCATGCCCTCCGGCGCGCGGTCGATGATCATCTTGGCAAGCGTGATCGAGGCTTCCGTGCCGTGGCCGACATAGGCGTGGTAATAGGCGAGGTTCTTCGCCTGCTCGGCGATGGCGTCGGCGATCTTCTGGCGGCCGTAGCCGACGTTGACGCAGTAGAGGCCGGCGAAGGCGTCGAGGCTCGTCTTGCCGTTCACGTCGGTGATGTAGACGCCCTCGCCGCCGCCGATGACGCGGGTCGGCGTCTCGCCGCGGGCGTGCATGCCCATGTGCGTGGACGGATGGAAGAAGTGGTCGCGGTCCCAGGCGGCGAGTTCGTTGCGGCGGTCGAGCATGATCTTTCCTTTCAGTGTTCCGGCGCCCGGGATCAGGCGGCCGTGTCGATGCAGAGATATTTCAGTTCCGTGAAGGCCTCCAGGCCGTGGCGCGAGCCCTCGCGGCCGAGGCCGGACTGCTTCCAGCCGCCGAAGGGGACGGGCCCGCCGGTGATCTTCACGCGGTTCACCGCCACCATGCCGTATTCCAGCGCGCGGGCAAGCCGCATCTGCCGCGCGCCGTTCCCGGTGACGACATAGGCGACGAGGCCGTATTCGGTGTCGTTGGCGCGGGCGACGACCTCCGCCTCGCCGTCGAAGGCGGTGACGGCGGCGACCGGGCCGAAGGTCTCCTCGCGCATGATCAGCGCGTCGTCCGGCACGTCCGTCAGCAGCGTCGGCTCGTAGAAGAGCGGGCCGGCCTTGTGGCGCCGGCCGCCGGTCGCGAGCGTGGCGCCGCGCTTCAATGCGTCGGCGACCTGCTCCTCGACCTTGGCGACGGCGCGCTCGTGCATCAGCGGGCCGATCTCGACGCCGGCCTCCAGCCCCGCGCCGACCTTGAGCGCGGCGATGCGCGCCTTGAAGGCTTCCGTGAAGGCGGCGAGCGCCGGGCGCTCGACATAGATGCGGTTGGCGGCGAGGCAATCCTGGCCGGAGGTGGCGAACTTGGCGGCGACCGCGATGTCGGCGGCCTTGTCGATATCGGCGTCGGCGAAGACGATCAGCGGCGCATGGCCGCCGAGCTCCATGACGAGCCGCTTCATGGTCGGCGCGCACTGGCCGGCGATCAGCCGGCCGATCTCCGTCGAGCCGGTGAAGCTCATGGCCCGCACGCGCGAGTCCGCGCTCATGCGGCCGACGATGGTTGCGGCATCGCCCGTGACGACGTTGAAGACGCCGGCGGGGAGGCCGGCCCGCTCGCCGAGTTCGGCGAGCGCCAGCGCCGAGAGCGGCGTCTCGCTGGACGGATGGGCGACGACAGTGCAGCCGGCGGCGAGCGCCGCGGCCGCCTTGCGGGTGATCATGGCCGAGGGGAAGTTCCACGGCGTGACGATGCCGACGACGCCGAGCGCCTCGCGGCGCACGATCATCTCGGCACCGGGCAGGTGGCTCGTCACGCTCTCGGCGTTGAGCCGCTTGCCTTCCTCCGCATACCATTCGACGAAGGAGGCGGCATAGTCGATCTCGCCGCGGGATTCGGTAAGCGGCTTGCCCTGTTCGAGCGTCATGATGAGCGCGAGGTCTTCCCTGGCGTCGAGGATCAACCGGTGCCATTCGCGCAGGATTCTCGTGCTCTCCTGCGGCAGGCGGTCGCGCCAGCAGGGGAAGGCCGCCGATGCGGCCGAGATCGCATCCGCCGTCTGCCCGGCGTCGAGCGCTGCGACCCAGGCGAGGGTGGCGAAGGAGGCGGGGTCCGTGACCTTGAAGCTCGCGCCGTCGCGGCCCGCGACCCAGCGCCCGCCGACATAGGCGAGCCCGCGCAGGAGATGCGGGTCGCTCAGGCGGGCAAGGGCGTCGTGGAAGACGGTGCGGGCGAATAGGGCGGTCATGGTGCCTCCTCCGGCTGTGTGCGGCCGAGTCTGGCAGAGGCGGGGCGACAGATTGTCTATTTGCGCGGGGCGTCGGCGGAGACTTGGGCCAAAGGCACGGCCGGGCGTAGACAATCTCTCTATTCGGGCTCTCGCATAGGAACGAGCCCCTCATCCGGCCTGCCGGCCACCTTCTCCCCGCAAGCGGGGAGGAGGAGATGTGCCGCGTCGTTTTCCCGGGACATCACCCCTTCTCGGGGAAAGGGTCAGGGTGAGGGGCAAAACCACAGGCGACAACCCTGCTATCCGGCCGGCGGCAACAACGTCGCAAGCGGCAGCACCGTCTCCTCCTTCACCGTCTTGGTGACGATGTAGGTGAAGTAGCGGTCGATGCCGAGCTCGCGGTCGAGCAGGCCGTCGACAAGCCGCTGGTAGGCGTCGATGTCGGGCGCCATGATCTTCAGCACGTAGTCGACGCCGCCGCCGACGGACCAGCAGGCGACGATCTCCGGCGTCGCTGTAACGGCCCGCTCGAAGCGGTCGAAATCCGCCTGCCGATGGTTGGAAAGGGTCACCTCCATCAGCACGCTCGCGACCGGCGCCACGCGCCGGACGGCGACGCGGGCGTGATAGCCGGTGACGATGCCCGCCTTCTCCAGCTTGCGCAGCCGCAGCCAGCAGGGGGTGGGGGAAAGGCCCGCCTTCTCCGCCAGCGCCAGCTTGGTGATGCGCCCGTTCTCCTGGATCGCCTCCAGGATGCGCAGGTCGATGGCGTCGAGTTTCATCGGGGCGCCCTCCGGGCGGGGATCATGTCAAATTCGGAAAAAGACAATGGAAAGCCATTTTGGCGTTGTCAATTGACCTGAATTTGCGCAGTGTTGAAATCATGACAAATTGGCGACCCGATATATCCCAATTGCGCCGGCCCGCCTACCTTTCGCTCGCGGAGCAGATCGCCCGCGCCATCCAGGACGGGTTGCTGCCGCACGGTACACGCCTGTCCCCGCACCGCAAGCTCGCCGACGAGCTGAAGCTCTCCGTGCAGACGGTGAGCCGCGCCTATGACGAGCTGATCCGCCGCGGCCTCATCTCCGGCGAGATCGGCCGCGGCTCCTTCGTGCAGACCCGGCCGAAGGAGCCGGAGCCGCCCTACCTGCCGGAGCGCCTCGGCGAGCTGGTCGACCTCTCGATCCTCAAGCCGGTCTGCGAGCAGATCCACCTCGAGCACATGCGCGCGGCCTTCGGCTGGCTCGCGGAGAACCTGCCGTCGAGCTCGGCGCTCTCCTTCCGGCCGAACATGGTGTTCCCGCGCCACCGCGCGGTGGCGGCCGAATGGCTGGCGCGCTGCGGGCTGGAGATTTCCCCGCTCAACATCAACCTCACCAACGGCGCGACCTCGGGCATGACCGTGGCGCTGATGAGCGTCGCCCCGCCCGGCGCCACCGTCGCGACGGAGGCGATCAGCCACCACACGCTGGTGCCGCTCTCGACCTATCTCGGTCTGCATCTGGAGGGTCTGCCGATCGATCGCGACGGCATGATCCCCGATGCGCTCGACGAGGCCTGCCGCAAGGGCGTGATCCGCGCCGTCTTCCTGCAGCCCTCCGTCATCAACCCGACCGCGACGCTGATGAGCGCCGGGCGCCGGCAGGCATTGGCGGAGGTCGCCCGCCGCCACGACATCGCCATCATCGAGAACGACATCCTCGGCCCGCTCGTGGAGGATCGCGCGCCGCCGATCGCGGCCTATGCGCCGGAGCGCACGCTCTACGTGACGAGCTTCACCAAGATCACGGTGCCGGGCCTGCGCATCGGCTATCTCGCGGCACCCGACCGCTACGTCGCGGCCGTCGCCAACCGGCACCTCGTCTCGAACTGGATGGCGACGCCGTCGATCGCCGAGATCGCCACGCGCTGGGTGACGGACGGAACGGCGATGGCGCTGGTCGAGTGGCAGCGCCGGGCGCTCGCCGCGCGCCACGCCATCGCCGAGGAGACCTTCGCGGGCCTGCCTTACCGAGCCCATCCGCAGAGCCTGCACGTCTGGCTGCCGCTGCCGGAAGGCCACACGGAGGAGGGCTTCGTCTCCCAGGCGCGCCTGCGCGGCGTGGCGATCGCGCCCGGCTCCTCCTTCCGCACGTCGGAGCAGAGCTGGCACCCGGCGGTGCGCATCTCGCTCGGCTCGACCACCGAGCGGGAGCTGCGCACTGGGCTCGGCATCCTCGCCGCGCTCGCCAGCGGCAGCCCCGAGGCGCTGCTGCTCGCGATTTGAGGACTATGCCCGCCAAACGGGCGCCGGGACAATAATTGTCATGATATTATTATTCCAATTGACATGATTTAGAACGGCGCGCATCGTTAGGCCCATCAGCGTCTCGGCAGGGAGAGACATGCATGGCCGCACCGATCATCCGCATCGACAGCATCACGAAGCGCTACGGTCCCTTGACCGTGCTCGACGGGTTGTCGATGGAGGTGCTGCCGGGCGAGAAGCTCGCCCTCATCGGCCCGTCCGGCTCCGGCAAGACGACGATCCTGCGCATCCTGATGACGCTGGAGACGATCAGCGGCGGCCATATCGAGGTCGACGGCGAGCAGCTCTACCACATGCCGAGGAATGGCGGCCTGGTGCCGGCGGACGAGCGCTACCTGCACAGGATGCGCGAGAAGATCGGCATGGTCTTCCAGCACTTCAACCTCTTCCCGCACAAATGCGTGCTCGACAACGTCACGCTCGCGCCGATGCTGACGAAGGGCGTGGCGAAGGCGGAGGCCGAGAAGCGGGCGATGGAGCTTCTCGACATGGTGGGCATGGCCGACAAGGCCAAAAGCATGCCCGCGCAATTGTCCGGCGGACAGAAGCAGCGCGTCGCCATCGCCCGTGCTCTCGCGCTCTCGCCGAAGATCATGCTCTTCGACGAGGTCACCTCCGCGCTCGACCCGGAATTGGTCGAGGAGGTGCTGAACGTCATGCGCAAGCTCGCCGCCGAGACCGACATGACCATGCTTCTCGTCACCCACGAGATGGGCTTCGCCCACGACTTCGCCGACCGCGTGCTCTTCTTCGACCGCGGCAAGATCGTCGAGGAAGGCAAGCCGGACGACATTTTCCGCCATCCCAGGCAGGAGCGCACGCAGACCTTCCTGCGCAAGATACTCGCGGCCGGGCACCGCCTCTGAGGGTTCCGCCCTCGGGAAATGCTCCAAGCAACAACCAGGAACAGCCAGAGGAGACTACACGATGAAGATCAGGCATTTCATGACCATGGCCGCCGCCGCCAGCGCCCTGACGGCGCTTGCCGTCATGCCCGCAGCCGCCGACGACAGCCGGCTGGAGGAGCTGAAGGCGCAGGGCTTCGCCCGCGTCGCCATCGCCAACGAGCCGCCGTTCACGGCCGTCGCCGCCGACGGCAAGGTTTCGGGTGCGGCCCCCGACGTCGCCCGCGAGATCTTCAAGCGGCTCGGCGTCGAGGACATCGTCGCCTCGATCTCGGAATACGGCGCGATGATCCCCGGCCTGCAGGCCGGCCGCCACGACGTCATCACCGCCGGCCTGTTCATGAAGCCGGAGCGTTGCGCGGCCGTCGCCTATTCCGAGCCGGTGCTCTGCGACGCCGAGGCCTTCGCGCTGAAGAAGGGCAACCCGCTGGGCCTCAAGAGCTACAAGGACATCGCCGACAATCCGGATGCCAGGATCGGCGCGCCGGGCGGCGGCACGGAAGAAAAGCTGGCGCTCGAAGCCGGCGTGCCGCGCGACCGCGTCATCGTCGTGCCGGACGGTCAGAGCGGCCTGAAGATGCTGCAGGACGGCCGCATCGACGTCTATTCGCTGCCGGTGCTCTCCATCAACGACCTCGTCTCCAAAGCCAACGACCCGAACGTCGAGGTGGTGGCCCCGGTCGAGGGTGCGCCGGTCTATTGCGACGGCGCCGCCTTCCGCAAGGGCGACGAGGCGCTGCGCGACGCCTTCGACGTCGAGCTCGCCAAGCTGAAGGAATCGGGCGACTTCGCCAAGATCATCGAGCCCTACGGCTTCTCCGCCGCCGCCGCCATGTCGACGACGCGCGAGAAGCTCTGCGCGGCGCAGTAAGCGCGAGGTGGTAAAAATAGGCCCCCTCATCCGCCTGGCGGCACCTTCTCCCCGCTGGGGAGAAGGGATTGCGGCGCGGCTTTCCCTCCTTCTCCTCTCGGGGAGAAGGAGGCCCGAAGGGCCGGATGAGGGGGCGTTTTCCTCGATGAACGGAACACTGAGACGATGACCGACTGGCCCGGCTATATCGGACTGATCCTGCAGGGGGCGCTCGTGACGGTCGAACTCACCATCATGGGCTCGGCGCTCGCCGTCGTCGTGGCCTTTGCCGCGGGCCTCGGCCGGGTCAGCCGTTTCATGGCGGTCCGGGCGCTCGCCACCGCCTATATCGAATTCTTCCGCGGCACCTCCATCTTCGTCCAGCTCTTCTGGGCCTATTTCGTGCTGCCCTTCGCCGGCATCACGCTGACGCCGCTGCAGACCGGCGTGCTGGCGCTCGGCCTCAATGTCGGCGCCTACGGGGCGGAGGTCGTGCGCGGCGCCGTCAAGGCGATCGGCCGCGAGCAGCGCGAGGCCTGCATCGCCCTCAACCTCACCCGCGGACAGGCGATGCGCCACGTCATCCTGCCGCAGGCGCTGTCCCTGATGCTGCCGACCTTCGGCAACAACGCGATCGAGCTTTTGAAGGGCACGGCGGTCGTCTCGCTGATCTCGCTCACCGACATGACCTTCCAGGCGCAGGTGGTGCGCGCCCAGACCGGCAACACGCTGATCCCCTTCGCGACGATCCTCGTGCTCTACTTCCTGATGGCGCTCGCCATCTCCTGGGGCATGCGCTGGCTGGAACGGCGCGTCACCCGCGGCCTCGACGGCGTGAGGACCTGACGATGGAATGGGACTGGAATTTCGTCTGGCAGATCATGCCGACCCTCCTCGAGGGCCTGAAGATCACCATCCTCGCCACCGCGCTCGGTGCGGCGCTCGCCGCCGTGATCGGCCTCGTCTTCGCCATCCTGCGCATGACGGCACCGAAGCCGCTCGCGCGTGCCACGAGCTTCGTCGTCGAGTTCATCCGCGGCACGCCGCTGCTCGTGCAACTCTACTTCATCTTCTACGTGCTGCCGGATATCGGCATCCGCCTCCCGGCGCTGCTCGCCGGCGTGATCGGGCTCGGCCTGCACTACGGCACCTATGCCGCGGAGGTCTACCGCGCCGGCATCGAGAACGTGCCGCGCGGCCAGTGGGAGGCGGCGAAGGCGACCAACCTCACCGGCCGTCAGACCTGGATCCACGTCATCCTGCCGCAGGCGCTGCCGCCGATGATCCCGGCGCTCGCCAACTATCTCATCGCCATGTTCAAGGAGACGCCGCTGCTTTCCGCCATCACCGTGCTGGAGCTGATGAACCAGGCGAAGAGCGTCGCCAACAGCAGCTACCGCTACATCGAGCCGATGACGCTGGTCGGCGTGTTCTTCCTGATCATGAGCCTGATATCCGTCGTCTTCCTGCGCTTCCTGGAAGAACGCTACGCCCGCGTGGAGGAACGCTGATGCAGACCCTCGACCTCGCGCTCGCCTCCCGCGCGCCGAAGCTGGACGACCGGCCGCTGGCAAAGCGCGTCGGCCTGATCATCCTCGCCACCGACCATACGACGGAAGTGGACTTCCAGCGCATGGTGGCGAGCGAGCGGATCGGCGTCTATGCGACCCGCATCCCCTATGCCAATCCGGTGACGCCGGAAAACCTCCGCGCCATGCAGCCGTCGCTGACGGCGGGTGCGGCGCTGATCCTGCCGGATGAGCCGCTCGACGTCGTCATGTATTCCTGCACCTCCGCCTCCGTCGTCATCGGCGATGCGGCGGTGGAGGCCGCCGTCAAGGCCGCCAAGCCGACGGCTGCCGTCGTGACGCCCACCGCCGCCGCCGTCTCCGGCCTCAGGGCGTTCGGCGCCAAGCGCATCTCCGTGCTGACGCCCTATACGCTCGCGACGAGCCGGCCGATGGCGGACTATTTCCTCGGCCTCGGCTTCGACATCGCCCGCTTCACCTGCCTCGGCCTCACCGACGACCGGGAGATGGCGCGCATCGCTCCGTCCGAGCTCGTCGCCTTCGCGAAGGAGGCGACGGCGCCGGATTCGGATGCGCTCTTCGTCTCCTGCACCGCGGTGAGGGCCGCGGGTGTGGCGGCCGGGATCGAGGCCGCCATCGGCAAGCCGGTCGTCACCAGCAATCTCGCCACCGCCTGGGCGTGCCTGCGGCTCTGCGGCGACGACAGGGTGCGGCCGGCGCTCGGCCGGCTGATGACGCTCGCCTATCCGGGTCGCTGAACCATGAAGACGCTTCCCGTGACATTGACGGATATCGAGCAGGCTGCGCGCCGCATCGAGGGCCGTGTGCTCCGCACGCCCTTCGTGCTCTCGGCCGCACTTTCCGAGCGCTGCGGCGTGCCGGTCGGCCTCAAGCTGGAGCATCACCAGACGACCGGCAGCTTCAAGCTGCGCGGGGCGACGAATGCCGTCCTGTCGCTCTCGGCGCAGGAGCGCGCGCGGGGCGTCGTCGCCGCCTCGACGGGCAATCACGGCCGGGCGCTTTCCCATGCCGCGAAGGCGGAAGGCTCGGTCGCGACGATCTGCATGTCGCGTCTGGTGCCGCAGAACAAGGTTTCCGAGATCCGCCGGCTCGGCGCGAACGTCCGCATCGTCGGCCGCTCGCAGGACGAGGCGCAGGTCGAGGTCGACCGGCTGGTCGCCGAGGACGGGCTCGTCATGCTGCCGCCCTTCGATCATCCCGCCATCGTCGCGGGTCAGGGTACGCTCGGGCTGGAGATCGTCGAGGCCATGCCGGACGTGGCGACCGTGCTCGTGCCGCTCTCGGGCGGCGGGCTTGCGGCCGGTGTCGCGGCGGCGGTCAAGGGCCGCTCGCCGAGAACGCGCGTCATCGGCCTCACCATGGAGCGCGGCGCGGCGATGAAGGCGAGCCTCGATGCCGGTCATCCGGTGCAGGTCGAGGAGGTGGCGAGCCTTGCCGATTCGCTCGGCGGCGGCATCGGGCTTGCCAATGCCGTGACCTTCGCGATGTGCCGGGCGCTGCTCGACGACGTGATCCTGCTCACCGAGGCCGAGATCGCCGCCGGCATGCGCCACGCCTACGAGGAGGAGCGCGAGGTGGTCGAGGGCGCGGGCGCGGTCGGCATCGCGGCGCTGCTGGCCGGCAGGCTCGGCCGGCTGGACGGGCCGGTGGCCGTGATCCTCTCCGGCCGCAACGTGGACATGGGCCTGCACCGGCGGGTCATCAACGGGGAAACCGATCCGTTCCGGGAGGGCGCGGCGTGACGACGATGAAGATCCTGACCGAAGCGGAGCTGCGGCGCATCGTGCCGCTCGACCTGGAGGCGATCGCCTGCGTGGAGGAGGCCTTCCATGCGCTCGCCAGCAGGGCGGTGGCCATGCCGCCGATCCTGCGGCTCGACATTCCCGAGCATCGCGGCGAGGTGGACGTCAAGACCGCCTATGTGCCGGGCCTCGACGGCTTCGCCATCAAGATCAGCCCCGGCTTCTTCGACAATCCGAAGATCGGCCTGCCGAGCACCAACGGCCTGATGGTGCTGTTCTCGACGAAGACCGGCCTCGTGCAGGCGGTTCTCCTCGACAACGGCTACCTGACCGACGTGCGCACCGCCGCCGCAGGCGCCGTCGCGGCGCGGCACCTCTCGCGCCCCGACGCTTCGGTCGCGGCCATCTTCGGCGCCGGCATGCAGGCGAAGCTGCAGCTCGAGGCGCTGAGACTCGTCCGCCCGATCCGCGAGGCCCGCATCTGGGCACGCGATGCCGGCAAGGCCGAGGCGACGGCGGCGGAACTGACGGTGAAGCTCGGCTTCGAGGTCCGCGCCGAGACGGACGGAAAGGCGGCGGTCGGGGGCGCCGACGTGATCGTCACCACCACGCCCTCCGAGACGCCGATCCTCAAGGCGGAATGGCTCCGGCCGGGCCAGCACGTCACCGCCATGGGCTCGGACGCGGAGCACAAGAACGAGATCGAGCCCGCGGTCATCACCGGCGCGGACCTCTACGTCGCCGACAGCCTGAAGCAGACGCGTCGTCTCGGCGAGCTGCATCATGCGATCGCGGCCGGCGTAATCGGCGCCGACGACCCGTTCCCCGAGCTCGGCGAGATCGTCGCCGGGAAGAAGGAAGGCCGCACGGGCCGCGACCAGATCACGGTGGCCGATCTCACCGGCACGGGCATCCAGGATACCGCCATCGCCGCGCTCGCCCTCGCGCGCGCCGGCGCGGCCGGTGCCGGCACGACATTCGAAAGCTGATACCGGCCGTTCGCCGGGAAACGAGGAAAGACCATGAGCGAAGTCAATCTCAAATTCTCCCGCGCGGAGTACCAGGCGCGGCTCGACAAGACGCGGCATGCCATGGAGGCCAGGGGCATCGACGTGCTGATCTGCAGCGATCCGTCGAACATGAACTGGCTGACGGGCTATGACGGCTGGTCCTTCTACGTCCATCAGTGCGTGATCGTGCCGCCCGCGGGCGAGCCGATCTGGTACGGCCGCGGGCAGGACGCCAACGGCGCCAAGTTCACCGCCTATCTGAAGCACGAGAACATCGTCGGCTATCCGGACCACTACGTGCAGTCCACCGAGCGCCACCCGATGGACTATCTCTCCGCCAAGCTCGCCGAGCGCGGCCTCGACAAGGGGACGATCGGCGTCGAGATGGATAATTACTGGTTCTCGGCCGCCGCCTTCGCCTCGCTGCAAAAGCACCTGCCGAACGCCCGCTTCGTCGACGCGACCGCGCTCGTCAACTGGCAGCGCGCGGTGAAAAGCGAGACGGAGATAAAGTACATGCGCAACGCCGCGCGCATCGTCGAGAAGATGCACGAGCGCATCTTCGACAGGATCGAGGTCGGCATGCGCAAGTGCGACCTCGTCGCCGAGATCTACGATGCCGGCATCCGCGGCACGGAGGGCATCGGCGGCGACTATCCGGCGATCGTGCCGCTGCTCCCGTCCGGCGTCGAGGCCTCCGCGCCGCATCTGACCTGGGACGACCGGCCGATGAAATCCGGCGAGGGCACCTTCTTCGAGATCGCTGGCTGCTATCATCGCTATCACCTGCCGCTTTCGCGCACCGTCTTCCTCGGTAAGCCGACGCAGGCCTTCCTCGATGCGGAGAAGGCGACGCTGGAAGGCATGGAGGCGGGCCTCGCCGTGGCGAAACCCGGCAACACCTGCGAGGACATCGCCAATGCCTTCTTCGGCGTGCTGAAGAAATACGGCATCGTCAAGGACAACCGCACGGGCTACCCGATCGGCGTCTCCTATCCGCCGGACTGGGGCGAGCGCACCATGAGCCTGCGTCCCGGCGACAGGACCGAGCTCAGGCCCGGCATGACCTTCCATTTCATGACCGGCCTCTGGCTGGAGGACATGGGCTTCGAGACGACGGAGAGCATCCTCATCACCGAGACCGGCGTCGAATGCCTCGCGGACGTGCCGCGCAAGCTTCTCGTGAAGGACTGAGCCATGCTGGAACGCTCGCTCCGGCCGTCGCCCATCAGCCCCACGGTCGATTTCTCGGCGGACGGCGTGCAGCACGGTTTCCTGCGCCTGCCCTACAGCCGGGACGATTCCGCCTGGGGCTCGGTGATGATCCCGGTCACGGTCGTCAGGAACGGGGAGAGGCCGACGGCCCTTCTCACCGGCGCCAACCACGGCGACGAATACGAGGGGCCGATCGCGCTCTTCGATCTCGCCCGCACGCTGAAGGCGGAGGACGTGACGGGCCGGGTGATCATCGTCCCGGCGATGAACTACCCGGCCTTCCTCGCCGGCACGCGCACCTCGCCGATCGACAAGGGCAACATGAACCGCAGCTTCCCCGGCGCGCCGGACGGGACGGTCACGCAGAAGATCGCCGACTATTTCCAGCGCACGCTGCTGCCGCTCGCCGATATCGTCCTCGACTTCCACTCCGGCGGCAGGACGCTCGACTTCCTGCCCTTCTGCGCCGCGCATATCCTGCCCGACAAGCGGCAGGAGGCGAGGGCGTTCGAGCTGGTCAGGGCCTTCGGTGCGCCCTGGTCGATGAAGATGCTGGAGATCGACGCCGTCGGCATGTACGACACGGCGGCCGAGGAGATGGGCAAGATCTTCGTCACCACAGAGCTCGGCGGCGGCGGCACGGCGACGGCGAGAAGCGCCGGCATCGCCAAGAAAGGTGTCGCCAACGTGCTGAAGGCGGCCGGCATCCTCAAGGGTTCCGTCGAGGCCGCGGAGACGACCTGGCTCGACATGCCGGACGGCAACTGCTTCTCCTTCGCCGAGGACGGCGGGCTGATCGAGCCGCTCTGCGATCTCGGCGACGCGGTGAAGGACGGCGACGTCGTCGCCCGCATCTATCCGGTCGGCCGCACCGGTGCGGCGCCGCTGGAGGTCAGGGCGAAGATGGACGGCATCCTTGCCGCACGCCACTTCCCCGGCCTCGTCAAGCCCGGCGACTGCGTCAGCGTGCTGGCGGCCGTGGTGGCGTGACGCGTTTCCGGCGGGAGCGTGAAGCGGTCCTGCATTCGGAAATGCGTGAAAAGGCCTGACGCCTACCAGCCGGCGAAATCCGCGAGCAGGCCCTCGTCGACCCGCCCTGCGGCGACGTCGGCGAGGGCCTGGTCGAGGATGGCGACGCCCTGCCGGGCCTCGCTTTCCGTCAATGTCAGCGGTGGGGTGAATTCCAGCACGTTGGAATTGACGCCGACGTAATAGAGCACGAGGCCGAGCTGGAAGGCGCGGTAGACGGCGAGCGCCGTCTGCCGCGCGGCAGGCTTCCCGTCGGCGACGAGTTCGACGCCGAGGGCAAGGCCGCGCCCGCGCACGTCGCCGATCAGGGAATGGCGGGCGGCGAGCTCGTCCAGCGCGGCGCGCAGCGCCTTGCCGCTTCTCTCCGCGTTGGCGACGAGGCGGTCGCGCTCGATCGTTTGCAGCACGGCGAGTGCCGCGGCGGCGCAGACGGGATTGCCGTGCACGGTCTGCAGCGAGAAGGCGACGGCGTGGTTCATGATCGCCTCCGGGCCGACGACGGCCGAGATCGGCAGCCCGCCGCCGAGCCCCTTGCCGAAGACGACGATATCCGGCTCGATGCCGGAGTGCTCGAAAGCGTTGAAGCGGCCGCTGCGGCCGAGCCCGACCTTTACTTCGTCCGAGACGAGTAGGATGCCGTGCCGGCGGCAGAGCGCCTCCACCGCCGGGAAGAACCCGTCCGGCGGCACCAGCATGCCGCCGTCCGACTGGATCGGCTCGATGAGGAAGGCGGCGACCTCCTCCGGCGGCACCTCCGTCGCGAACAGCTTTTCGAGATGGGCGAGGACGGCCTCCTTCGCGGCCTGCGGGCTTCCGGCGGCGTAGCTGTTCGGATAGGGCACGAGCGTCAGGCCCTCAGCGCGCGCGCCCTGCTGCGCCGGATGGCCGGAGACGGCCATCGAGCCGACCGTGCCGCCGTGATAGGCGCCCTCGAAGGCAAGGATGCGCGGCCGGCCGGTGGCCGCCACCACCATGCGGGCGACCGTCTCGTTGGCGTCCGAACCGGAATGACCGAACCAGACGCGGCCGCGGGCACGCTCCGGCACCAGCGACAGGAGCTTCTCGGCGAGCAGCACGCAGGGCTCGTTGGCCGAGGAGAGATAGCTCGCGCCCGCCTGATCGGAGAGTGCGCGGTCGACCGCCTCGCGCACGGCCGGATGCGCGTGGCCGAGGCTCGCGGCACCCCAGGAGGCGGCGAAGTCGAGAAGCTGCCGCCCGTCGTCGCCGGTCAGATACGCGCCGCTGCCGCCGACCGCCGCCAGCGGATAGAAGCGCAGGTGCGCCATGGTGGAGACCGAACGGCGCTCGCGGGCATAGAGACCGGTCATGCGGCGTCTCCCTGTCTACTTGAAGAAGGTCAGGACCTCGTCGAGCGAGATGACGTGGCAGTAGATCATGTTGATGATCTCCAGCTCCCGCCGGTGCAGCTCGTCCGTCGCCGCGGCACCGCAGTCGTCGACGACGACCACGCCGAAGCTCTCGTCGGCGAGGCTGCGCACGGTCGAGGAGACGCACTGGTCGGTGAAGATGCCGCAGCAGATGACGTTTTTGATGCCCATGTTGTGCAGGACGAGGCGCAGGTTGGTGCCGGTGAGCGCGCTGTCGGTCGTCTTGGTGATGACGATCTCGTCGGGGCGCGGCGCGAGTTCCGGTACGACCTGGCCCTCGGGCAGGTCCTTCGGCAGCAGCAGGTAGTTGAAGCCGGGCTTCTTCTGGCTGAGCGACCGGTCGCGGCCGTCCGGCTTCAGGCAGGCGATGCGGGCGAAGATCACCTCCACCTTGCGCTTGCGGCATTCGTCGATGAGACGCGCGGTGTTGGGGATCACCGTCCTGCGCATGCGCTCGTAGAAGGGCTGCCAGCGGGCGGTTTCCTCCGGCGTGTCCTTCGGCTCGAGATAGGTGTTCTGGATGTCGATGACGAGCAGTGCCGTCGTCTCCGGATCGAGCACGATGTCGTCCGGCGCCTCGGCATTGGCGTAGTAGAAGGAACGGTAGGCGGTCTTCCAGCTCATGGGGCGGTCTCCTTCTTGCGGCGGGCGCGGATGAGGATGTGGCCGATCTCGCGGTTCGGGAAGATGCCGCCGGGCTTGAGGATCATCACGGCGATCATGGCGAGCGCGAGCACGATCTCGGTCAGCCCGACGACCTGTCCGGCGCCGAAGGAGGTGGCGTTGAGCGCACCCTCCGTGCCGCGCAGGCCCTCATAGGCGAAGGTGACGAGGATCGTGCCGGCGACCGCACCCGTCACGGTGTTGGCGCCGCCGATCACCAGCATGGTGATGATCAGGAAGGTTTCCTTGAGATAGAACGCCTTCGGCGCGAAGGAGGTGATGAAGTGCCCCCAGAGCGCACCGCCGACGCCGGCGATGAAGGCGGCGAGGATGAAGGCGCGCCAGCGCAGGCGCGGGATGTTGGCGCCGAGGGCGGCGGCCGCCACCTCGTCCTCGCGCGAGGCGCGCAGCAGCTTGCCGGTACGCGATTCCTTAAACAGGAGGGCGACGACGACGACCACCGCCGCGACGATCGCGGCGATCGGCATGTCCGTGGTCTTCGGCAGGCCGAACAGCGTGCGCGGCCCGTTGGTGAAGGCGCTCCAGTTGTTCATCACCGTGTAGAGCACGACGAGCAGCGCGAAGGAGGTGATGACCGCCGCCGCATCCGAAAGCCGCATCAGCGGATAGGAGACGACGGCCGCGACGACCGCCGCGACGAGGCCGGCGGCGACCATGGCGACGAGCGGCGAGACCTCGACCACCGTCATGAACGCGTAGAGATCCGGCAGCGCCATGCCCTTCATCTGCGCGGGAATGGTGAGCACGGCGGACGTATAGGCACCGAGTCCCATGAAGCCGATATGGGAGAAGGAGAGGAGGCCCGAATTGCCCATGAAGGTCTGGAGGCCGACGACCAGCACCACCGAGATCAGCAGGTTGGTGGCGATGCGGTCGTAGAGGCGGATGCCGAGCAGCTGGCTGCCGACGGCGATCAGCGCGATGACGGCGATGAGGAGGAGGGCGGTGAGGTAGGAATGTTTCATGGCTGCGCGCTCCTCAGGTCCGCTGCCCGCTCGCCGGACCCTTGATCAGCCCTTCCGGGCGCCAGAGCAGGATCAGGATGACGAGGCTGAAGGTGAAGGCGTCGCGGAATTTCAGGAGGTCCTGCGACAGGGTGTAGTTGAGCGTCGTGTCGATCAGCGCCAGCAGGAAGCCGCCGACCACGGCGCCGGGCAGGCTGCGCATGCCGCCGATGACGGTGGCGATGAAGGCGACGAGCAGGGGTTCCAGGCCGATGCCCGGCACGACGGTGCCGATACGGCCGATCCACAGGATGCCGACGACCCCGGCGAGGAAGCCGGAGAGCGCGAAGGCCGACGAGATGATGAGGTTCGCCGGCACGCCGAGCATGCGCGCCATGGTGAAGTTGGTCGCCGCAGCCCGCATGGCGATGCCGAGCGTCGTCCGCCGCATCAGGAAGGCGACGGCGGCGAGCAGCACGATCGAGGCGGCGATGGTGATGAGGTTCCTCACCGGCGTGATCGCCCCGCCGATCGAGACCGTCTGCGAGAAGACCGCCGGCAGCGGCACGTTGCGCGGGCGCGGCGAGATGAAGAGGAGGGCCGCGTTCTGCAGCAGGTTCGAGAAGGCGAAGGAGGTGATCAGCACCGCCGTCACCGACTTCGCCCGCACCGGGCGGAAGGCGATGTAGTCGGTGAGGATGCCGAAGAGGATGGCCATGGCGACGGCGAGCACGGCCATGACGATCCAGGGCAGGCCGGAGCCGCTGGCGAGGAACATCGTGTAGCCGGCGACCATGATGAGCTCGCCATAGGCGAAGTTCACCAGCCGCAGGATGCCGTAGATGATGACGAGGCCGAGCGCCATCAGCGCATAGGCGCCGCCGAGGCTGAGCACGTCGATGACGAACTGGATCGTGAAAGCCATGGCCTCAGCCTCCCAGGTAATGCGCGCTGAGATCGCTGGTGGAACGGATCTCGTCGGCCGTGCCGGCAGCGACGATGGCGCCGAGCCGCATCACATAGGCGCGGTCGGCGACGGCGAGCGCCTGGTTCACGTTCTGCTCGACGAGCAGGATGGTCAGGCCGGACTTCTTCAGCGTCTCGATCATCTCGAAGATGCGCTCGACGATCGCCGGCGCGAGGCCGAGCGAGGGTTCGTCCAGCAGCAGCACGCCCGGCCGCGACATCAGCGCGCGGGCGATGACGAGCATCTGCTGCTCGCCGCCGGAAAGCGTGCCGGCCGGCTGGTGCGCGCGCTCGGCAAGGCGGGGAAAGAGCGTGTGCAGCCGGTCGAGGTTCTCGCGGTTGCCGGCCGGATCGCGGCGGTGGATGTAGGCGCCGAGCATGAGGTTTTCCGAAACCGTCAGGTCCGGGAAGACGTCGCGGGTCTCCGGCACGGTGGCGAGCCCCGCGCGCACGACCTGCTCGGGGCTCGCCGCGGTGATGTCGCGGCCGTCGAGCGTGATCGTGCCGCCGGAGGCCTTCAGCGCGCCGGCGATGCACTTGATGGTCGAGGATTTGCCGGCGCCGTTGGCGCCGAGCAGGCTCACCAGCTCGCCCTTGCCGACCGTGAAGCTGATGCCGCGCACGGCGCGGATCGTGCCGTAGCTGACGGAGAGGTCGCGGACGTCAAGCATGGGCCGCCCCCTTGCCGAGATAGGCCTCGATGACGGCCGGGTGGCTGCGGACATGGGCGGCATCCCCTTCGGCGATGGTGCGGCCGGAGGCGAGCACGTGCAGCCGGTGGCAGAGGCGCATGATCAGCCCCATGTCGTGGTCGATGATGAGAAGGCCGAGGCCGCGCGTCTTCGGCAGCTCGGCGAGCGTGTGCAGCAGCGTGTCGGTCTCCGCGTCGTTCATGCCGGCGGCGGGCTCGTCGAGCAGCAGGAAGCGCGGCTCGGCGGCGAGCGCGCGGGCGATCTCGACGCGGCGCTTGTCGCCGTAGCTCAGGCTGTCGCCGAGCTCGTCGGCCTTCGCCGTCAGGCCGAGCTCGGCGAGCAGGCCGTTTGCGCGCTCGGTTGCGACGGCGCGGGAGGCGCCTTTCGCGAGTGCCGCGGCCTCGACATTCTCCAGCACCGTCATCGTGTTGAACAGCCGGACGATCTGGAAGGAGCGGCTGACGCCGGCGAGCGCGATCTCGCGCGGCGAAAGCCCGGAAAGGGTGACGTCGCCGGCGGTGATCGTGCCGCCCGCGAGCTTCACCTGGCCGGTGATGGCGTTGATCAGGGTCGTCTTGCCGGAGCCGTTCGGCCCGATGAGGCCGACCACCTCGCCGGTCGCGACCGTGAGCGTTACATGGTCGAGTGCGCGAAGGCCGGTGAATTCCACCGACACGTCGTTTACCGCAAGACGCATTTCAGTCATGGCTTTTCCGGAAGTCGTGTGCAGGTCTCTGCGGCGCCGCGCATTGCGCGACGCCGTAGCACGTTCAGTTCGCGCATAGACCTTCCCCGAAATCGATCCCGATTGGAAGGGGCGTGCGCATGGCCGGCCCGGAATGTCCGGTCAGGGCTTCGGCAGGGACTCGGGCTTGCGCCATCCGACGAAGCTCGGCTTGCCGCCCTTGAGCTCGATCACCGCCGCGGCCTTGTTCGGCACGTGGCCTTCCTCCGCCGTGCCGTAGTCGAGGTCGCCGGTGAGCAGCTTGAACTGGCCGTCCTCGAGCGCCTTGGCAAGCGCCGCGCCGTCGGTCGAGCCGGCCGCCTTGATCGCCTCGGCGATCATCATGATCGTATCCCAGCCGGTGGAGACGAAGGACGTGTCCGGCGCCTTGCCGTGCATGGCGGTGTAGAGCTCGATGAACTTCGGCATGTCCGGATGCGCTTCCGGCCCCATCCAGGTATGCGTGACGAAATAGACGTCGTTGCCGAATTTCTCGCCGAGCGCCTCGTGCATCGCCGGGTCGTCATAGGCGTCGCCGCCGAGCACCGGCGCATCGTAGCCGACCTCGCGCAGCGCGCGGATGATCACGCCGATATCCGTGCCGTAGGAGGAGACGAAGATCACGTCCGGCTTCTTGCCGAGCGCCTGCAGGCGCGCGAGCTGGGCGGAGAAGTTGTTGTCGCCGTTCGTGTAGGTGTCTTCCAGCAGGATCTCGCCGCCGTCGGCCTTGAACTGCTCGACGAAATATTTCGACAGCGACTTGGTATAGGCGATGAACTGGTCGGTGACGACATAGGCCGTCTTCCAGCCCTTCTCCTTCACCGCGAAGTCGGCGGCCGTCGCGCCCATCGTGGTGTTCCACATGGAGAGCGTGAACTGCTTGTCGCCGAGCGACCAGGACGAATAGAGCGGGTCGGAGGCGCAGGTCGAGATGCCGACGAGGCCGGCCGACTGCGCCTCGCGGCTCGCCGGCGAGCCGAAGTCGAAGTCGCAGGGTGCGACGATGACCTGGGCGCCCTTGTCGATCAGCTCGACGGCGACGTTGCCGACCGTCACCGGATCGGACTTGCCGTCGATGTTGATGAACTCGACCTGCTTGCCGAGCACGCCGCCGTTGTCGTTGAGATATTTCACGGCGACGAGCGCGCCGTTGTAGCCGGGCGTGTCGAGCGGGGCCTGGATGCCCGTCATCGACAGCGCGCCGCCGATGACGATCTTGTCGTCGTCGGCGAAAGCCGCTGAACCGGCAAGCGCGAGGCTCGCCGCCGCCAGAAGCAGTTTGGAAGTCTTCATCATGGTCGTTCCCCTTTTTGCGATGCCTTTCGGCAGTGAACTCTCAAGCGGCCGGGCCTTTTCGGTCTTGTTCTCGGTCCGCTTGCCTGTGTTTCCTCGTTTCGGGCGTCCTACTGCCCGATCTCCTTCAACAGCGCATCCGTCGAGACCTGCCGGCAATAGCCCTTGATCGCGCGGAGCGACGTGTCGTGGCGCTCCTGCGAGTAGGTGCCGCAGGCGTCCGGCACCAGCGTCACCAGGTAGTTGAGGTCGCAGGCGTCGCGGATGGCCGATTCCACGCACTGGTCGGTCAAAAGGCCACAAAGCACAAGTTGTCTCACGCCGAGATTGCGCAGCACGTAGTCGATATGGGTCGAGACGAAGACGCTGGAGGAGCTCTTCGGGAAGACGATCTCGTCCTCCAGCGGCGCGAGCTCGTCGATGACCTTGCCGTCCCAGGAGCCCTTCGGCACGTTGAAGCCGGTGATCTTGTAGTCGAGGCCGCGGTCGCGGCCGTCCTTCGTCAGGCTCTCGATCGTCGTGTGCAGCACCTCGATGCCGGCCCTGCGGAAGCCGTGCAGGAGCCGCTGCATGTTCGGGATCGCCACCTCGTGGATGCGCTTGAAATAGTAGCCGTACTTGCCGGCGATGTCGGCGTCGGAGACGTCCTTGAACTCCCCGCCCTCGCGGCGCACGGAGAAGTTCTGCACGTCGATGAAGAGGATGGCCGAGGCGGCCGGATCGAGCGGCAGGTCGCGGGTGGTCGGATGGTCAGCGGCCATCGGGCGTTTCCTTCAGGATGTCTGCGGCGAGGCGGAGGGGGGCGGCGAGGCGCTCGGCCCATTCCTCCTGCCCGCCTGCGTCGGCGATGAGGTCGTTGCGCACTTCGAGGAGCACGTGCGGGATGCCGCGCCGCTCGCCGTGCACGGGGATCGTGTAGTCGGAGACGTCGTCGACCGCATAGGGCTCGTTGAGCCTGACGGCGACGTCCGGATTGGCGGCGCGGAAGGTTTCCGCCAGCCGCTCGGCAAGGCGGGCGTCGCGGTTGTAGAGGAGGCCCAGCTCGAAATCCCGCACGGCGCCGGTCGCGCGCATGACGGGCGTGAAGCTGTGCACCGAGACGAGCAGCGTCGGCCGGCCGGCCGCCTGGCGCTGGGTGAGCGCCACGGCGACCGCCTCGTGCAGCGGCTGGTGGATCTCGACGTAGCGGCGGCGCCGCTCCCGGTCGGATATGTCGGCATTGACGGGGACGGCGGTGCCGTCGCTGAGCGCGACGACGCAGTCCCGAGCCTCCAGCGGGCGGTTGCAGTCGATGACGAGCCGGCTGTAGCGCTGCAGGACGAGGGCGGCGTCGAGGCGCGCCGAAAGCGCGCGGGCCACGCCCTCCGCCCCGACGTCGTAGGCGATGTGCCGGTCCATCTCCGCCGCCGCGACGCCGAGATCGCCGAGAGCCGCCGGAACGGCGCGGCCGGCATGTTCGCAGGTCAGGAAGAAGGGCGATGCGCCCGCGGGATTGATCCATTCCACCGGGGCCGGATCACCCGCCTGCAGCAATCTCGTCGTCTCGCGATCTGCGAAGCTCAGCATGGACAATGACCCGTCATGCGCCCTTGCGGAGCGCGGCCCGTATGGCGAGCAGTCAAGGAAATTTTTCGATCATAGTCAATCCGATTTTTCCGTTTGACTAATTTTTTTCAGAGCGCGAATATTCGTTTCAACAACGGGGAAAACGCTGCCGATGAACGATGCGAAGTCGTCGACGATCCGCACGAGAATACGCGACGCCGCGGCACAGCTCACCGCGAGCGAGCGCAAGATCGCCAATGCGATCCTCGCCGATTACCCCTTCACCGGACTTGAAAGCATCCAGGAGCTGGCGGCGAAGACGGGCGTCAGCGCGCCGTCCATCACCCGCTTCGTCAGCAAGATCGGCTGCGGCGGCTTCCAAGACCTGCAGCGCCAGCTCATCGCCGAGCTGAAGGAGGGGCAGCGCTCGCCGCTCGACCTGAAATCCAGCCAGAAGCCGGTCGGCCATTCGGAATTCCTGTCGGAATACGTCACGCGCATCTCCGCCGTCATGCGCGACATGACGGCGACGGTCTCGCAGGCGCAGTTCGACATCCTCGCCGACCTCATCGCCGATCCGTCGCGCAACGTCTTCCTGCTCGGCGGGCGCGTCAGCGACAGCATCGCCTCCTTCCTCTCCATCCATCTCCGGCAGATCCGCAGCGGCATCTACCACATGGCCGACAATCCGGAATTCTGGCCGGAGCACGTGCTGCGCATGCGCCGCAAGGACGTCGTGGTCCTCTTCGACTTCCGGCGCTACCAACTGAGCCTCGCGCGGCTCGCCGAGACGATCGCGGAGAAGCGCGGCGCCACCATCGTCGTCGTCACCGACAAGTGGATGTCGCCCTCCGCCCGCAGCGCCGACCATATCGTCACGCTGCCGATCGACGCCGGCACGGCTTGGGACACGGTGGCGGCGGCGATCGCGCTCGTCGAGGCGCTGATCGTGCGCGTCTCGGAAGCCGATTGGGAAGCCACGCAGAAACGCATCAGGGATTGGGACGGCATCCGCTTCGCGATGCCGGGCTACGACCAGGACAGGATCAACGGGGACGCCGATGAAACGTGAGGAAATGATGGTCGCCTGCTGTGGCGACCTTTCGGGCAAGGTGCGCGGCAAGGCCTTTCCGCTCGCCCAGATGGACAAGCGCCTGAAGCGCGGCGTCGGCTGGACGCCGACCAACGTGCAGATCACCTGCTTCGACAATATCGGCGAGAGCCCCTTCGGCTCGCTCGGCGATCTCGTGCTGATCCCCGATCCCTCGACGCGCGTCAGCATCGAGAGCGAGGAGGGCGCGCCGAACGAGAACTTCGTCCTCGGCAACATCCGCTATACCGACGGCCGGCCGTGGGAGTTCTGCACGCGCTCGATCCTCGAGGCCGCGCTGCAGCGCCTGCAGCGGGCGGCGGGCGTCACGCTCTACGGCGCCTTCGAGCACGAGTTCCAGATCAAGCACCTCGTTTCCGATATCGGCAAGGCCTTCACGCTCGGCGGCTTCCAGGAGGAGCGGCATTTCTGCGAGGCGATCGTCGCGGCGATGCGCGAGGCGGGCGTCACGCCGGACACGATCCTCAAGGAATTCGGCGCCGGCCAGTTCGAGGTGACGATGGGGCCGCAGAAGGGCGTCACCATCGCCGATCATTCGCTGATCACCCGCGAGCTCGTCGGCCTCGTCGCCCGCGAGCTCGGCTACGAGCCGACCTTCACGCCGATCCGCGACCCGGCCGGCGTCGGCAACGGCGTGCACGTGCACATGAGCATGCTGGACGAGGCCGGCAATCCCGTCACCTACGACCCGGACGGCAAGCACGAGCTCTCGGATGTCGCGGGAAAGTTCGTCGCCGGCATCCTGAAATATCTCGACTCGATCATCGCCATCACCGCGCCGAGCGTCGTCTCCTACCTGCGGCTGACGCCGCACCGCTGGAGTGCCGCCTTCAACAATCTCGGCTTCCGCGACCGCGAGGCGTCGGTGCGCATCTGCCCGGTCTCCGACATCAGCGACATCGCCCGCGCCGCCCAGTTCAACTTCGAGTTCCGCGCCGCCGACGCGGCCGCCAACCCGCACCTGACGCTGGCGGCCATCGTCCACGCCGGCGTGCAGGGGATCGAGGAGGGGCTTGCCGTGCCGGAGGCGACGCAGGAGGACCTGTCGCTGCTGAGCGTCGAAGGGCTCGCCGCACGCGGCTACGTGCGCCTGCCGCAGACGCTGGAGGCGGCGCTCCGGCGCTTCCGGGGCAATGCCACGGTCTGCGGCTGGTTCCCGGAGGGCTTCGCCGACGTCTACGTCAAGCACAAGGAAGGCGAGATCGCCTGGCTCGCCGGCAAGACGCAGGCCGAGATCTGCGCGGCCTACGAGAGCGTCTACTGAGCCATCCGGCGGCGGCCGCGCGCCGCCGTCACATGTTCCTGTTCCTGCCGTCGACGATGTCGAGGACCGCGTTGGCGGCGTCGAGCACGTTCGTGCCCGGCCCGAACACGGCGGCGACGCCGTGGCCGAGCAGGAAGTCGTAGTCCTGCCGCGGGATGACGCCGCCGACGACGACCACCACGTTGTCCGCCCCGCGGGCGCGCAGCGCCTCGACGAGCTGCGGGGCGAGCGTCTTGTGGCCGGCGGCGAGCGACGACATGCCGACCACCTCCACCTTCTCGCGCGCGGCGAGCTCGGCGGCTTCCTCCGGCGTCTGGAACAGCGGGCCCACCACCACCTCGAAGCCGAGGTCACCGAAGGCCGACGCGATCACCTTCGCCCCGCGGTCGTGGCCGTCCTGCCCCAGCTTGGCGACCATGATCCGCGGCTTGCGCCCGCGCGCCGCAACGCGCGAGACCAGCGTGCGGTATTCCGGGTCCTCGCCGTAGGAGGCGCCGTAGATGTCGCCCACCACCTCCGGCACCGCCGCGTGGTCGCCGAAGGCCCGGCGCATGGCATCCGATATCTCCCCGACGGTCGCCCGCGCGCGCGCCGCCGCCACGGCCGCCTCCAGCAGGTTGCCCTCGCCGGTCGCCGCGACCGTCTCCAATGCGGCGAGCGTTTCCGCCACCGCGGCGCTGTCGCGCCGCCGGCGGATGTCCTCCAGCCGGCGGATCTGCGCGGCTCTGACCGCGGAATTGTCGATCTCCAGGATGTCGATCGGCTGCTCGTCCTCCAGCCGGTAGCGGTTGACGCCGACGATCACCTCGTCGCCGCGGTCCACCGCCGCCTGCCGCCGCGTCGCCGCCTCCTCGATCATCCGCTTCGGCAGGCCCTCGATCACCGCCTTGGTCATGCCGCCCAGCGCCTCGACCTCGCCGATCAGCGCCCAGGCCTTCTCGGCGAGCTCGTGGGTGAGGCTCTCGACGTAGTAGGAGCCGGCGAGCGGGTCGACCACCCTGGTCACGCCCGTCTCGTGCTGCAGGATGAGCTGCGTGTTGCGGGCGATGCGGGCGGAGAACTCCGTCGGCAGCGCGATCGCCTCGTCGAAGGAATTGGTGTGCAGCGACTGCGTGCCGCCGAGCACGGCCGACATCGCCTCGAAGGCGGTGCGCACGATGTTGTTGTAGGGGTCCTGCTCCTGCAGCGACACGCCCGAGGTCTGGCAATGGGTGCGCAGCATGCGCGAGGAGGCCTTCTTCGGCTGGAACTCGTCCATCACCCGGTCCCACAGGAGCCGTGCCGCGCGCAGCTTCGCCGCCTCCATGAAGAAGTTCATGCCGATGGCGAAGAAGAACGAGAGCCTGCCCGCGAAGTCGTCGACGTCGAGCCCCTTGGCGATGGCCGCGCGGACGTATTCGCGCCCGTCGGCGATGGTGAAGGCGAGCTCCTGCAGCAGCGTCGCGCCCGCCTCCTGCATGTGGTAGCCGGAGATCGAGATGGAGTTGAACTTCGGCATCTCGTGCGCCGTGTAGTCGATGATGTCGGCGACGATGCGCATCGACGGCTCGGGCGGGTAGATATAGGTGTTGCGGACCATGAACTCCTTGAGGATGTCGTTCTGGATCGTGCCCGAGAGCGCCGCGCGCGGCACGCCCTGTTCCTCGCCGGCGACGATGAAACTCGCGAGGATCGGGATCACCGCGCCGTTCATGGTCATCGAGACGGAGATCTTTTCGAGCGGGATGCCGGAGAACAGGATCTTCATGTCCTCGACCGAGTCGATGGCGACCCCCGCCTTGCCGACGTCGCCCTCGACGCGCGGATGGTCGCTGTCGTAGCCGCGGTGGGTGGCGAGGTCGAAGGCGACGGAGACGCCCTGCTGGCCGGCGGCGAGCGCCTTGCGGTAGAAGGTGTTGGAGGCCTCGGCCGTCGAGAAGCCGGCATATTGCCGGATCGTCCACGGCCGGCCGGCATACATCGTCGCGCGCGGGCCGCGCACGAAGGGCGGGAAGCCCGGCAGCGACCCCAGATGCTCAACGCCGGCAAGGTCCTCCGCCGTGTAGACCGGCTTCACGCAAATCCCCTCCGGCGTCCGCCACCGCAGGTCCTCCGGCGAGGCCCGGAGCTCCTTCTCGGCCAGCCCGGCCCAGTCATCCAGCGTCTTGTCGGCCATCATTCGAACTCCAGGATCGTTTCGTCCACGGCGAGGCTCTGGCCGGGGCGCACAGCGATGCGCTTGACCGTGCCGCTCCGCTCCGCCTTCATCATGTTTTCCATCTTCATCGCCTCCACCGCGGCGAGCGGCTGCCCGGCCTCCACCGTCTCGCCTTCCGAGACGAAGACGGCGGTGACGACGCCGGGCATCGGGCAGAGCAGCAGCTTCGACGTGTCCGGCGGCTGGCGCTCCGGCATCAGCCGCGCGAGGGCGGCGACCCGGGGGCTGCGCACGCGCACGGTCGCGTCCATGCCGCGCCAGCGCAGGCGGATGGCCGATCCCGACAGGTCCACCTTGGCGCCGATCCGCGTGCCGCCGACGAGGAAGACCGCGTGGCGACGGCCCGGCGTCCAGTCCCCGGCGATTGTGAGCGTCCTGCCGCCGTCGAAGCGGGCATGGATGCCGTCCGGCAGGCTTTCCAGCGTCACCGGATAGTCGTTTCCGCCGAAGCTGGCGACCCATTCCCGGCCGACGACGCGACGATGGTTGCCGATCGTGCCGGAAATATGGGCGGCGCGTTCCTGCACCGTCCGGTGGACGAAGGCGGCGATGGCCGTAAGCCGCAGGGCATCGTCCTCGCCGGGCACCACGCCCCGGAAGCCGTCCGGAAACTCCTCGGCGATGAAGGCGGTCGTCAGGTGGCCGGCGCGGAAGCGGGCATGCCCCATGACGGCGGACAGGAACGGCAGGTTGTGGCCGATGCCCTCGACCTCGAAGTCGTCGAGCGCCTTCGCCATGGCCTCGATGGCGGCGAGACGGTCCGGCGCCCAGGTGCAGAGCTTGGCGACCATCGGGTCGTAATACATCGAGATCTCGCCGCCCTCGTAGACGCCGGTGTCGTTGCGCACGGCGGTGCCGTCCGGCTGCGGGCCTTCGGCCGGCGGGCGGTAGCGCGTGAGGCGGCCGATGGACGGCAGGAAGTTGCGGTAGGGGTCCTCGGCATAGAGGCGGCTTTCGATCGCCCAGCCGTCAAGCCGCACGTCGTCCTGCCCGAAGGCGAGGGGCTCGCCCGCCGCCACGCGGATCATCTGCTCGACGAGGTCGATGCCGGTGACGAGCTCGGTCACCGGGTGCTCGACCTGCAGGCGCGTGTTCATCTCGAGGAAGTAGAAGTTGCGCTCGCCGTCGACGATGAATTCCACGGTGCCGGCGGAATGGTAGCCGACGGCCTTCGCCAGCGCCACGGCCTGCTCGCCCATGGCCCTGCGGGTGGCGGCGTCGAGGAACGGGGAGGGCGCCTCCTCCACGACCTTCTGGTTGCGCCGCTGGATGGAGCATTCCCGCTCGCCGAGATAGAGCGTGTTGCCGTGCCTGTCGCCGAGCACCTGGATCTCGATGTGGCGCGGCTGCGTCACGAACTTCTCGATGAAGATGCGGTCGTCGCCGAAGGAGCTCTTCGCCTCGTTCTTCGAGGCGCGGAAGCCTTCGCGCGCCTCGGCGTCGTTCCAGGCGATGCGCATGCCCTTGCCGCCGCCGCCGGCGGACGCCTTGATCATCACCGGATAGCCGATGGCGGCGGCGATCGCCACCGCCTCGTCGGCGTCCTCGATCAGGCCCATGTGGCCCGGCACCGTGTTGACGCCGGCCTCGGCCGCGATCTTCTTCGAGGTGATCTTGTCGCCCATCGCCTCGATCGCGCCGACCGGCGGGCCGATGAAGGCGATGCCCTCCCTTTCCAGGGCGGCGGCGAAGGCGGCGTTTTCCGAGAGGAAGCCGTAGCCGGGGTGGACGGCGTCCGCGCCCGTCCGGCGGATCGCCTCGAGGATGTTGTCGATGACGATATAGGACTGCGAGGAGGGCGCGGGGCCGATATGCACGGCCTCGTCCGCCTCGCGCACGTGCAGCGCGTCACGGTCGGCGTCGGAATAGACGGCGACGGTGGCGATGCCGAGCTTCTTTGCGGTGCGCATGACGCGCAGCGCGATCTCGCCGCGGTTGGCGATCAGGATTTTCTTGAACATCCGGTGTTTTCCAGTCCCCGTATCGTCAATCTCTGTATTTCTTTTCGTAAGGCATCATGAGGATGGCCGAGGCCGTCGCCGCCCCGCCGAAGAGCGAGGCGAAGGGCACGACGAGCAGCAGCACCGGCATGACCGGGTTCGCGGCGTGCGCGATGCGCGTGCCGATGCCGCCGACGTCGAGCAGGATCACGGCCGCGGCGGTCGCCGCGCCGACCAGGCTGCCGAGCGCCGCGTTCAGCGCCATGAAGCGCAGCATGCGCCAGTGGTCCTTGCGCGCCTCCTCGGGCGTCAGTTCCGGCTTCTCCATCGTCGGCCCCTACAGCGGGATGGTGTCGTGCTTCTTCCAGTGCGTCGTCGCCTGCTTGTTGCGCAGCGCGGCGAAGGCGCGGGCGATGCGGCGGCGCGAGGAATGCGGCATGATCACCTCGTCGATGAAGCCGCGTTCGGCGGCGACGAAGGGGTTGGCGAAGCGCTCCTCGTATTCGTGCTGCCGCGCGGCGATCTTCTGCGGGTCGGACAGGTCGGACCGGTAGAGGATTTCCGCCGCCCCCTTCGCGCCCATCACGGCGATCTCGGCCGTCGGCCAGGCATAGTTGACGTCCGCGCCGATATGCTTGGAGGCCATGACGTCGTAGGCGCCGCCATAGGCCTTGCGGGTGATCAGCGTCACCATCGGCACGGTCGCCTCCGAATAGGCGAAGAGCAGCTTCGCGCCGTGCTTGATGACGCCGCCGTATTCCTGCGCCGTGCCCGGCAGGAAGCCCGGCACGTCGACCAGCGTCAGGATCGGGATGTTGAAGGCGTCGCAGAAGCGCACGAAGCGGGCCGCCTTGCGCGAGGAATCGATGTCGAGGCAGCCGGCAAGGACCATCGGCTGGTTGGCGACCACCCCGACGGTCTGGCCCTCCAGCCGGATGAAGCCGGTGACGATGTTCCGCGCGAAGGCCTCCTGGATCTCGAAGAAATCGCCCTCGTCGGCCAGCGCGAGGATCAGCTCCTTCATGTCGTAGGGCTTGGTCGAACTCTCCGGCACCAGCGTGTCGAGCCGCATCTCCAGGCGTGCCGGATCGTCGAAGAAGGGGCGGACGGGCGGCTTCTCACGGTTGTTGAGCGGCAGGAAGTCGAACAGCAGGCGGACCTGCTCCAGCGTCTCGACGTCGTTCTCGAAGGCAGCGTCGGCGACGGAGGATTTCTTCGTGTGGGTGCCGGCACCCCCCAGTTCCTCGGCGGTGACGATCTCGTTCGTCACGGTCTTCACCACGTCCGGACCCGTCACGAACATGTAGGACGTGTCGCGCACCATGAAGATGAAGTCGGTCATCGCCGGCGAATAGACGGCGCCGCCCGCGCACGGGCCCATGATGACGGAGATCTGCGGGATGACGCCGGAGGCCTCCACGTTGCGCCGGAACACCTCCGCATAACCGGCGAGCGAGGCGACGCCCTCCTGGATGCGCGCGCCGCCGGAATCGTTGAGGCCGATGACCGGAGCGCCGTTGCGGACCGCCATGTCCATGATCTTGCAGATCTTCTGGGCATGGGTTTCCGACAGCGAGCCGCCGAAGACGGTGAAGTCCTGCGAGAAGACGTAGACCTGCCGGCCGTTGATCGTGCCCCAGCCGGTGACGACGCCGTCGCCGGCGACCGTCTGCCCCGCCATGCCGAAGTCGACGGCGCGGTGGGTGACGTACATGTCGTACTCCTCGAAGGAGCCTTCGTCGAGGAGCACGTCGATGCGCTCGCGGGCGGTGAGCTTGCCCTTGGCATGCTGGGCGGCGATGCGGCCTTCGCCGCCGCCGAGCCGGGCCGCCTGCCGGCGGGCTTCGAGTTGGTCGAGGATTGCGCGCATGGGTGTCCGTCCGTTGCTGCCTGCCCGGGCGGTGCCGCAACCGGGATCGATCCTGCTTAGAATCCGCCGCGACAAAAAAGAACGCTTGATCGGGTGGATATGCAGGCATTACACAATTTGCAAATCAATATTGCAAAGTTGCAAACATGGCCACGGGCAAGCTCTATATCGGGCGCAGGGTGCGCGATCTCCGCCAGGCGAACCGCACCACGCAGGCGCAGTTCGCCGAGCGCCTCGGCATTTCCGTCTCCTACCTCAACCAGATCGAGAACAACCAGCGTCCCGTCTCGGCCGGCGTGCTGCTGGCGCTGGCGGAGAAGTTCCGCATCGACCTTTCCGACCTTTCCGGCGGCGAGGACGACAGGCTGATCTCGGCGCTGTCGGAGACGCTGACGGACTCGCTCTTCGACGGCTACACGCCGAGCCTGCAGGAGCTGAAGCTCGTCGCCCAGAACGCGCCCGGCCTCGCTCATGCGCTGATCACGGCGCACCGGGCCTATCGCCACAATTCCGAGCAACTCGCCAGCATCAACGACACGCTCGGGCGCGGGCCGGCCGCCGTCGAGGCGACGACCTACGAGGAGGTGCGCGACTTCTTCCACTTCGTCGACAACTACATCGGCGAGCTCGATCCGCTCGCCGAGCGGCTTGCCGCCCATATCGGCATCGGCGACGTCGACCCGGGCGCGATGCTTGCCGTCTATCTCGAGCGGCACTACGGCGTGCGCATCGCGCGCGCGGCGCACGATCCGGACCTCATCCGCGCCTATGACCGCGAGGCCCGGGTGCTGACGCTCAACTCCTACCTTCCGGCCTCCACGCGCAATTTCCAGATCGCGCTGCAGATCGCGCAGCTGCACGCGGGCGACGTCGTCGACGGTGTTGCCGCCGCCGCGGGCTTTCGCACGGCCGAGGCCTACGAGATCTGTCGCATCGGCCTGCACAACTATTTCGCCGGGGCGCTTCTCCTGCCCTACCGCAGGTTCATGGAGGCGGCCCGCGAGGTCCGCCACGACCTCGACCTGCTCGCCGCGCGCTTCGGCACCAGCCTGGAGCAGGTCTGCCATCGGCTGTCGACGCTGCAGCGGCCGGGCCAGAAGGGCATCCCCATCTTCTTCGCCCGCATCGACCGGGCCGGCAACATCACCAAGCGCCACAGCGCCACCCGGCTGCAGTTCGCCCGCTTCGGCGCGGCCTGTCCGCTGTGGAACGCCCACCAGGCCTTCGAGAGCCCCGGGCGCATCAACCGGCAGCTCGCCGAGACGCCGGACGGCGTGTGCTACCTCTGTCTTTCCATGCAGGTCTCGCGCGGCGGGCGCGGTTTCCGCCAGCCGCAGCAGCACTACGCGCTGGCGCTCGGCTGCGAGATCTCCTACGCCGCCAATTTCGTCTATGCCGACGACATGGACCTCAACAACGCCGCCGCCTACGATCCGATCGGCATCTCCTGCCGCATCTGCGAGCGGGCGCAATGCGCAAGCCGCGCGCTGCCGCCGCTGAAGGGCCGCCTCACCATCGAGCACGACGTCCGCAGGACGCTGCCCTATGCGATCCGCGCGCCCGGCGGGATGGACGGCCAGGACTGACGGCGGACGCCATGCCTCAGCGGATCAGCGGCAGGGCGCTGAACTGGTGGAACGGCACGGGCGAGGGCAGCGTCCATTCGAGCGTCGTCGCGCCGACGCCCCAGGGATTGTCCTCCGCGCGGCGCTTGCGCGCGAAGGCCTCGGCCACTGCGACGAAGAACACGAGCAGGCCCGCCGCCGAGATGTAGGAGCCGACCGAGGAGACGAGGTTCCAGCCGGCATAGGCGTCCGGATAGTCGGCATAGCGGCGCGGCATGCCGGCGAGCCCCAGGAAGTGCTGCGGGAAGAAGACGAGGTTGACGCCGATGAAGGTCAGCCAGAAGTGCAGTTTTCCGAGCGTCTCGCTCATCATGTAGCCGCTCATCTTCGGGAACCAGTAGTACCACGCGGCGAAGATCGCGAAGGCGGCGCCGAGCGACAGCACGTAGTGGAAATGGGCGATGACGTAGTAGGTGTCGTGCAGCACCCGGTCGACGCCGGGATTGGCGAGCACGACGCCGGTGACGCCGCCGATGGTGAAGAGCAGCACGAAGCCCGTCGCCCAGAGCATCGGCGTCGCGAACCGGATCGAGCCGCCCCACATCGTCGCGATCCAGGAGAAGACCTTGATGCCGGTCGGCACGGCGATGACCATGGAGGCGAAGGCGAAGTAGCGCTGCGAGTCGAGCGACATGCCGACCGTGAACATGTGGTGCGCCCAGACGACGAAGCCGATGACGCCGATCGCCACCATCGCATAGGCCATGCCCAGATAGCCGAAGATCGGCTTGCGGGCGAAGGTCGAGACCACGTGGCTGATGATGCCGAAGGCCGGCAGGATCATGATGTAGACCTCCGGATGGCCGAAGAACCAGAAGAGATGCTGGTAGAGGATCGGGTCGCCGCCGCCGGCGGGCTGGAAGAAGGTCGTGCCGAAGTTGCGGTCGGTGAGCAGCATGGTGACGGCGCCGGCGAGCACCGGCAGCGAGATCAGCAGCATGAAGGCGGTGACCAGCATCGACCAGGCGAAGAGCGGCATCTTGTGCAGCGTCATGCCCGGCGCGCGCATGTTGAGGATCGTCGTGATGAAGTTGATCGCGCCGAGGATCGAGGAGGCGCCGGAAAGGTGGATCGAAAGGATGACGAAATCGACCGCCGGCCCCGGCTGGCCCTCGCCGGAATAGGGCGGATAGAGCGTCCAGCCGCCGCCGTGGCCGTCGACGTTCGCCGCCCCCGGCACGAACATCGACAGCACGAAGAGCAGGAGCGAGGCGACGAGCAGCCAGAGCGAGACGTTGTTCATGCGCGGGAAGGCCATGTCCGGCGCGCCGATCATGATCGGGATGAACCAGTTGCCGAAGCCGCCGATCAGCGCCGGCATGATGACGAAGAAGATCATCACCAGCCCGTGCGCGCTGACGACGACGTTGTAGACGCCGGGATCGGAGAAGAATTGCAGGCCCGGCTCCTGCAGCTCCATGCGCAGGGCCACCGACAGTCCGGTGCCGAGGATGCCCGACAGCATGGAGAGCAGGAGATAGAGCGTGCCGATGTCCTTGTGGTTGGTGGAAAACAGCCAGCGGGCGGCAAAGCCCGGCCTGTGGTCGCCTTCGGTGAGCGTGGTTTGCGACATCGTTTTCGCCTTTCCTTGTGCGACAGGCGAAGTCGGCCCGCGGCATCGGCGATGCCGCGGCTGCAACTGCCTGTCCTGCCTCCTGCGTCAGTCCGTGACGATCACGTCCATGGGGATGTCGTGGGACTGGGGGTAGATCGTCGGGATGCGGCTCTCGGCATAGCCGACGCCGATCTTCAGCGTGCTCGCCGGCAGGACGGCGAGCGTGCGGTCGAAGAAGCCGCCGCCGTAGCCGAGACGGTAGTGCCCGGCGTCGAAGCCGACGACCGGGGCGATCGTCACGTCCGGCCGGACGACCTCGCCGCGCACGGGCACGAGGATGTTCCACACGCCGCGCTCCAGCGGGTCGCCGGGCGCCCAGAGACGGTATTCGAGCGGGCGGCCCTTCTCCACCACCACCGGCAGTGCGATGCGCCCGCCGCGCTCCATCGCCCGGATCGCCCAGTTGCGGAGATCCGGCTCGCCGCGGAACGGCCAGTAGGCGCCGAGGATGCGGCCGGAGAACTTGCCGATGACGAGGTCGAGCAGGCCGGCGATGCGTTCCGAGCGGACCTGCCGCTCGTCGGCGGAAAGCGCAAGCCGCGCCTCGATCAGCCGCGCACGCTCCGCCTTGCGCCAGCGCACGACGTCGACCGGGACGTCTGCCGCGGGCGCGCGGAAATCCGGCGTCAGCTCGTGCATGAAGCACGGCGGCGAGGCATAGTCGGCGATGTCGGCGTTGTCCGGCATGGGCAGGGGTCCCGTTGCGTGTCACAGGCGAGTGTGCGCAGGCGGAAAGAGGAAGGCAAACGGAATTAAATGCTGTATAAGTGCAAAAAATTTGCATTGAACGGGGCGGCGAGATGGATATCGACCGGGCGCGCACCTTCCTCGAAATCGTCCATACCGGCAGCTTCCTCAAGGCCGCCGAACGGCTGCACGTCACCCAGACGACGGTGAGCGCGCGCATCCGCACGCTGGAGGAGGCGCTGGGCCGGCAGCTCTTTGTGCGCACCCGCAACGGCGCGGCGCTGACGGCGGCGGGCCGCGAATTCGAGCGCTTCGCGCAATCCTTCGTGCAGGTCTGGGAGCGGGCACGCCAGCAGCTGACCGTGCCGCCCGGCCGCACCAGCGTCGTCGCGGTGGGCGGGGAGCTCAGCCTCTGGAACCCGTTGCTCCTCGACTGGCTGGTCTGGATGAAGGCGGCGCGGCCGCAGATCGCCATCCATGCGCAGGTCGGCATTCCCGACCAGCTCCTCGAACAGCTGCGCACCGGCGTGCTCGACATCGCGGTGCTCTATGCGCCGAAGCTCATGCCCGGCTTCAAGGTGGAGCTGATCGAGGAGGAGGAGCTGGTGCTGGTGCGCAAGGCGGGCGAGGGCGGGACGCCGGACTATGTCCATGTCGACTGGGGGCCGCAATTCTCCGTGCAGGGCGGCTTCGCCCTCGCGGGCTTTTCCGAGCCGGCGCTGCAGGTCGGCTTCGGTCCGCTCGGCCTCAACTATATCCTCAGGGCGGGCGGCATGGGCTATTTCCGCAAGGGGACGGTCGCGCCGCATCTGGCCGCCGGCGAACTCGAACGGGTGGAGGGCGCGCCCGAATTCACCTATCCGGCCTATGCCGTCTATCCGGACTCGGCGGAAGGCCGCAGCGACGTGCTGGACGCGCTGGGCGGCCTGAAGCAGGTCGCGCACTGAGTTCTCGGCAAAAAAATCGCGTGTCCCGGAAGGGTACGTTGTCCCAAGAAATCCGGCGGTGGCAGAATGCGTGGAACGCCTCCCCGCATGCCCTTGGAACAGGCGCCTCAGGATCGGTTGACTGCAATTTTTTTGCACTCTGCCAGCAATATCATTCGTTTGTCTGCGCCGTGACGCGCCGTCAATAGTCCCGCCGAAAGCCATCGGAATGCCGGATTTTCCGGCCGCAGGAGGCGAGCGGGCGCATGACTCTCTTGGAATTCAACGGACCGGGCCTGAGCGAGGAGCAATGGAAGACGGTGCGCGCCGTCGCCACCGCGCTCAAGCCGCAGCAGGCGCTGTGGCTGAGCGGCTATTTCGCCGGCCTCGCCGATGCGACGCGTGCGGACGCCGCCCATCTCGTGCTCGCCGGCCTTGCCCCGCAGGCCGCCTCGCGCACGCTCACCATCCTCTACGGCAGCGAGACCGGCAACGGCGCGGGCGTGGCGAAACAGCTCGCCGAGCGGGCGCGCGCCGCCGGCTTCGCGCCGGTGCTGACCGACATGGCCGAATACAAGCCGCGCCGGCTGAAGGAGGAGCAGGACCTGCTGATCGTCGCCTCCACCCACGGCGAGGGCGAGCCGCCCACCTCGGCGGCCAGCTTCTTCGAGTTCGTCGAGGGCCGCAAGGCGCCGAGGCTGGAAGGCCTGCGCTATGCCGTGCTGGCGCTCGGCGATTCCACCTACGAGTTCTTCTGCGGCGCCGGCCGGCGGATCGACGCGCGGCTCGCCGAGCTCGGCGCCGAGCGGCTGCGGGAACGGGTCGATTGCGACGTCGACTACGACGATGCGGCCGCGGCCTGGATCGAGGCGGCCATTGCCGCGCTCGCGCCGCCGGCCGTCGCCGCCGTGCCCGCCGCCCCGGCGGCTGTCGCGCCGTCCGCGGCCGCCTATGACAAGCGCAATCCCTTCTCCGCCATCGTCATCGACAACCTGCCGCTGACCGGCCGTTCCTCCACCAAGGAGACGCGCCATATCGAATTGTCGCTGGAAGGCTCCGGCCTCGCCTTCGCGCCGGGCGACGCGCTCGGCGTGCTGCCGCGCAACGATCCCGCGCTGGTCGAGACCCTGCTGTCGGCGCTCGGCCTCTCCGGCGGCGAGGATTTCACGCTCAAGGGGGCCACGACCACGCTCGGCAAGGCGCTTTCCGAGGCGCTGGAGATCACCGCCGCCACGCCGCGCTTCCTCGATCACTGGGCGCAGCTGAGCGGGACCGCCGCGCTGAAGGACCTGCAGGGCGACGCCCGCTCGGCCTTCCTGCGCGAGAACCACGTCATCGACATCGTCCGCCGCTTCCCCGTCGCCGGCATCGATGCCGAAAGTTTCGCCGCCGGCCTGCGCCCGCTGCAGCCGCGGCTCTACTCCATCGCCTCGTCCTCGACCGCCATCCCCGACGAGGTGCACCTGACGGTCTCCACCGTGCGCTACGACCTGAACGGCGAGGAGCGCTTCGGCGTCGCCTCCGGCCAGTTCTCGCGCCATGCCGGGCCGGAGACGGTGCTGCCGGTCTACGTGCAGGAGAACCCGCGCTTCCGCCTGCCCGACGACGACGCGCCGATCATCATGATCGGTGCCGGCACCGGGGTAGCGCCCTTCCGCGCCTTCCTGCAGGAGCGCGAGGCGCGCGGGTCTTCCGGCCGGTCCTGGTTGTTCTTCGGCGAGCGCAACTTCGACAGCGACTTCCTCTACCAGACCGAATGGCAGGGTTTCCTGAAAGACGGCGTCCTGTCGCGCATGAACGTCGCCTTTTCCCGCGACGGCGCTGAGAAGACCTATGTCCAGCACCGGCTGATGGAGCACGCCCGCGACGTCCATGCCTGGCTGGAGGAGGGCGCGCATCTCTACGTCTGCGGCGACGGCGCGAAGCTCGCGCCCGACGTCCACCGCGCGCTGCTTGCCATCGTCGCGGATGAGGGCGGGCTCGGCAAGGCGGCTGCTGCCGACTATCTCGCCGCGCTGCAGGAAAGCCGCCGCTACCAGATCGATGTCTATTGAGGCTCCGCCGATGACCCTTCTCGAAACCGACCGCAGCCGCGACATTTCCCAGCCGCTCGAGAGGCTCAGCCCCGACGAGACGATGAAGGCGCGGAGCGACCAGCTGCGCGGCACCATCGCCGAGGGCCTCGCGGCGGAGCTGACGGCCGCCGTTCCCGGCGACGACATCAAGCTGATGAAGTTCCACGGCATCTACCAGCAGGACGACCGCGACATCCGCGACGAGCGGCGGCGCCAGAAGCTGGAGCCGGCCTATCGCTTCATGGCGCGCGTGCGCCTTCCCGGCGGCGTGCTGTCGCCGTCGCAATGGCTGAAGCTCGATGCGCTCGCCCGCGCCTATGCGAACGACACGCTGCGGCTGACGACGCGTCAGACCTTCCAGTTCCACTATCTCCACAAGAAGAACCTGCGCGCGGTCATGCAAGGCCTGCGCGACGTGGCGCTCGATACCAAGGCCGCCTGCGGCGACGACGCCCGCGGCGTCATGGCCTCGATCAATCCCGAGCTTTCGGCGCTGCACGCCGAGGTCTACGCGCTCGCCAAGCAGGCAAGCGACCACGCCACGCCGAAGACCGGCGCCTATCCGGAGATCTGGTACGGCGAGGAGCGCCAGACGCGGGGCGACGGGCCGGAGGAGCCGATGTACGGGCGCACCTACATGCCGCGCAAGTTCAAGATCGGCTTCGTCATCCCGCCGGTCAACGACATCGACGTCCATGCGCAGGACCTGGGCTTCATCGCCATCGTCGAGGCGGGCAGGCTCCTCGGCTTCAACGTCGCCATCGGCGGCGGCATGGGCCGCACCGACCAGGCGCCGAAGACCTATCCGCGGCTGGCGAGCGTCATCGGCTTCATCCCCAAGGACAAGGTGATCGACACCTGCGATGCCGTGATGTCCGTCCAGCGCGACTACGGCGACCGTGCCGACCGCAGCCGTGCCCGCTTCAAGTACACGGTGGACGACAAGGGGCTCGACTGGATCACCGCGGCGATCGAGGACCGGCTGGGCTTCCCCTTCGCTGCTGCGCGGCCTTACGCCTTCACCTCGAACGGCGACGTGCTCGGCTGGCGGCGCGGCGAGGACGGGCGCGAGCACTTCACGCTGCGCATCCAGAACGGCCGGGTGAAGAATTTCGAGACGATCGCGCTCTTCGACGGCATCCGCGCCGTCGCCGAGGCGCACAAGGGCACGTTCCGGGTGACGCCGAACCAGAACCTCATCATCGCCGATATCCGACCCGCCGACCGGCCGCGGATCGAGGCGCTGCTGAATGCGCACGGCCTCGACCGGCTGAACGGCGGCAGCGGCCTCAGCCGCAATTCCATGGCCTGCGTGGCGCTGCCGACCTGTGGCCTCGCGATGGCCGAGAGCGAACGCTACCTGCCGTCGCTGGTTTCGAAGATCGAAACGATCCTCGCCGAGCACGGCCTCACCGACGAGCCGATCACCATCCGCATGACCGGCTGTCCGAACGGCTGCGCCCGGCCCTATATCGCCGAGATCGCGCTGACCGGCCGGGCGCCCGGCAAATACAACCTCTATCTCGGCGGCGGCTTCGCCGGAGAGCGCCTCAACAAGATGGTGCTGGAGAACGTCGCGGAGCCGGCGATCCTCGACCTTCTCGGCAGGGTCATCGGCCATTTCGCGCGCGAGCGCCTTGAAGGCGAGCATTTCGGCGACTTCGCCATCCGCGCCGGCTACGTCGCCGCGGTGACGGAAGGCCGGCATTTCAACGACTGATCAGGAAAGGAAGACATCATGACGAAAGCGGCAACCGATTCCCTCGTGACGGTGGACTGGCTGAAGGATCACCTCGACGATCCGAAGGTGCGCCTCTTCGAGGTGAGCGTCGACACCGGCGTCTACGCGAAGGGCCATATCCCCGGCGCCGTCGAGCTCAACTGGCACACCGACCTCGTCGACACCGTCAACCGCGACATCGCCTCGCGCGAGAAGCTCGAGGAGCAGCTTCGCCGCGCGGGCGTCGACAAGGACACGACGGTCATCGTCTACGGCGACAACAACAACTGGTTTGCCGCCTGGGGCGTCTGGGTGCTCGATGTCTACGGCTTCGGCGAGCGGGCGAAGCTGCTCGACGGCGGCCGTAAGCTGTGGGAGGCGCGCGGCCTGCCGCTGACGGCCGAGGTCCCCGCCCATGCGCCGAGCACGCTCACCCTGCCCGAGCGCGACAACAGCCTGCGCGCCCGCCTTGCCCAGGCGCTCGACTTCGCCGAGGGCCGCGTCGACGGCAAGCTGGTCGACATCCGCTCGCCCGACGAATATCTCGGCAAGGTCTTCGCGCCGGAGGGCGTCAAGGAACTGTCGATCCGCGCCGGCCACATCCCCGGCGCCGAGAACGTGCCGTGGGCGACCATCGTCAACGAGGACGGCACCTACAAGCCGCTGGAGGAGATCCGCCGCATCTATGCGGAAAAGGGCATCGATGGCACCAAGCCGGTCATCACCTATTGCCGCATCGGCGAGCGCTCCAGCCATACCTGGTTCGCGCTGAAGCGGCTTCTCGGCTATGATGCCCGCAACTACGACGGCTCCTGGACCGAATACGGCAATGCGGTCGGCGTGCCGGTGGTCAACAGGAGCGGCACCGTCTGGCTCGGCAAATAAGCCGGAAGATATCGGAACGCATCGACGCCCGCCCCGCGCCCTCACCGGCGCCGGGCGGGCTTTCGGCAAGGAGAGGACCATCATGGAAGAGCGCGACCCAAGGACCGTGGCGGCCGCCCACGGCGTCGCCATCGACGAGAACCACGGCGCGGTGACGCCGCCGATCTATCTCAGCAGCACCTTCGCCTTCACCGGCTACGAGACCCATCGCGGCTACGAGTACAGCCGCACCGCCAACCCGGGCCGCGACCTGCTCGGCGAGACCATCGCACGGCTCGAAGGGGCGGCGGGGGCGATCGTCATCGCCTCCGGCATGGCGGCGGTCGACCTCGTGCTGTCGGTCGCCAGCCCCGGCGACCTCGTCGTCGCCCCGCACGACTGCTACGGCGGCACCTACCGGCTGCTGACGAGCCGGCGCGACAAGGGCCATTTCGACCTCGCCTTCGTCGACCAGTCGGATGCGGCGGCACTCGCCGCGGCCCTCGCCCGCAAGCCGGCGCTGGTGCTGGTGGAGACGCCCTCCAACCCGCTGATGCGCGTGGTCGACATCGCCGCGATCGCCGCCGCGGCGAAGGCGGCGGGCGCGAAGGTCGCCGTCGACAACACCTTCCTCTCCCCGGCATTGCAGCGGCCGATCGCGCTCGGCGCCGATTTCGTCATCCATTCCACCACGAAATACCTGAACGGCCATTCCGACGTCGTGGGCGGGGCGGTCGCCTGTGCTGCGGATGCGGATGCGGAAAAGCTCCGCTTCTGGGCCAACATCACCGGCGTCACCGGCTCGCCCTTCGACGCCTACCTGACGCTGCGCGGCATCCGCACGCTGTTTCCCCGTGTCGAGCGGCAGCAGGCCAATGCACTCGCGGTCGCCGAATTTCTCGCCGCCCATCCCGCCGTCTCGGCAGTCCACTATCCGGGGCTCGCAAGCCACCCCGGCCACGCGCTGGCGAAGCGTCAGCAGGCGGGCTTCGGCGCGATGCTGAGCTTCGAGCTTTCGGGCGGCGTGCCGGCGGTGCGGTCCTTCGTCGAGAGGGTCCGGGTGTTCACGCTCGCGGAGTCGCTCGGCGGCGTCGAAAGCCTCGTCGCCCACCCCGCGACGATGACCCATGCCGGCATGGGCGCGGAGGCCCGCCGCGCCGCCGGCATCGGCGACGGCCTGCTCCGGCTTTCGGTGGGGCTGGAGGCGGAGGCGGACCTGATCGCCGATCTCAAGCAGGCCCTGCCGTCGTCGGCGGGCGCCTGATTTCCCGGGCGTCCCGTCCGGTGTCCGCAGCCGGCTGCCGGACAAATTCGCTTCTCCGGCCCGTTTTTCCGGAACACCTCCGGAAGCTTGCGGTTAGAGGGACGCTCCACGGAGAGGAGCAATCCAGAAAAAGGAGAATGAAAATGCCCAACCAACAGCAGGACAACCGCGGCCGCGATTCCGGTGACACCTCGAAGCGCGGATTCGCGTCGATGGACCAGGACAAGCAGCGCGAGATCGCTGCGAAGGGCGGCCGGGAATCCGGCGGCAACTTCAAGAACGACCCGGAAAAGGCCTCCGAGGCCGGCCGCAAGGGCGGCCAGCACTGACACGGGCCTGCCATGAACCGGAGCGAAGGAGGCTGGTCGCCTCCTTCGCCGTCTTCCCCGGAACAAACGTCCCTTCCCTGCGGTTCTCCAATCGGAGGACCGGATCATGTTTCGCGAACCATTGCTGACAGGACGCGCCTTTCTGGTCGTCGAGGACGAGTACCTGGTGGCCCTGCATCTGTGCAGGGAAATCGAGGATGCCGGCGCCCGCGTCGTCGGACCGGTATCCGGCATCGACGATGCGCTGCGGCTTCTCGAGGAGGGCGCGGGCGACCTCGATGCGGCGCTCGTCGACGTCAACCTGCACGGTGCGATGAGCTATGCCGTCGCCGACAGGCTCGTGGAACTGGGCTTGCCCTTCGCCTTCCTGACGGGCTACGACTGCCGGTCGATCCCTTCGAGGTTCGGGGGCGTGCCTTGCTTCACCAAGCCCTGCCGCGACCGCGAGCTGCTCGCGTTTCTCGCCGCGCTGCCGTCCGGCGAGCCGAGGGACGAGGAACGGGCGGAATAGCGATGGACGCGGATTTCTTCAGGCGGGACGTGGTTGCGGTCGCCGTCGATCTCCTGGGCGTGCGCCTTCTCGTCGACGGCGTCGGCGGCGTCATCGTCGAGACCGAGGCCTATCGCAAGGACGACGAGGCCTCGCACAGCTACCGCGGGCCGACGGCGGCGAACGCGGCGATGTTCGGCGACCCCGCCCGCGCCTATGTCTACCGCTCCTACGGCATGCACTGGTGCCTCAATTTCGTCTGCGAGCCGGGCAGCGCGGTGCTGATCCGCGCCCTGGAGCCGACGGACGGCCTGGAGGCGATGGCGGCGCGCCGTCCGGCCGCGCCGCCGCGCAGGCTTTGCGCGGGTCCGGGGAACCTCTGCAAGGCGCTGGGCGTGACCGGCGGCATGAACGGCCTTCCCGTGCTGCGGCCGCCCTTCTTACTGGAACGTCCCGCGCAGGCGCCGGCGTCGGTCAGCGGATGCCGCATCGGCATCAGCAAGGCGGCCGACCGGCCGTGGCGCTTCGCCGTGGAAGGATCCGCCTACCTGAGCAAGCCGATCTGATCTGCGTTTTCCATGGAACAAATCACCCCCCGTACGGTTTGATCCTGCTGCAGCAAGATCGCGCTCGTCCCGACGGAAAGGACGATGACGCAATAGAATGATCTGTTCAGGAAGGGACGTTCACATGGCCGATTTCTACGATATGGTTCGCACCGAAGCCTATCTCATCTGGGAAGCCGAAGGACGCCCCGACGGGCAGCACGACCGCCACTGGCTGGCGGCGCTCGAACGGGTCCGCGAGAGGACGGCACCGAAGGCCGGAGCCCCGGTCATCCCGCTTCCCCTGAAACGCGTGGTGCTTTCGGCGCGCGCGAGACGCAGGCCGCAGGCGGCTGCGCCGCTGCGCGCATCCGCCTGATCCGCGCCATCCTTTTCGTCGCATTCTTCCCGCCGTCCGGCGGGAAGATTCCCTGATCCGTGCAGCGGAGTTTCACCTGACAGGCCATGAACGTTCTGTCGATCGTTTCGGAGGTTTTTCCTCTCATCAAGACCGGGGGATTGGCGGACGTCGCGGGCGCTCTTCCCAAGGCCCTGCGTCCCCACGGAATTTCCGTCCTGACTCTGGTGCCGGGCTATCCGCAGGTGCTGGAGCGTCTTCCGGGCAGGGCGGAAATCGGCCACATCGATGACCTGCTCGGCCATCGCGCCGTCGTCTTCCGCGCGGAGGCGGACGGGCTGGATCTGCTCGTCCTCGACGTTCCCGAACTCTACCAGCGGGCGGGCGGCCCCTATCTCGACCATCACGGGCGCGACCATCCCGACAACTGGCTGCGCTTTGCCGTCCTGTCGCTGGCGGGCGCGAGGATCGCGCTCGGCGCGCTGCCGATCGGCGGGGCGGACATCGTCCATGTCCACGACTGGCAGTCGGCGCTGACGCCGGTCTATCTGCGCTATGCGTTCCGCAGCGCGCTTCCCGTGGTCTGCACGATCCACAACCTCGCCTTCCAGGGGCAGTTCTCCTTCGACATCGCCGGCCTGCTGCAATTGCCGCCCGCCGCGCTCGGCTTCGACTGCCTCGAATATTACGGCGCCGTCGGCTATCTGAAGGGCGGCATCCTCTGCTCCGACGTGGTGACGACGGTGAGCCCGACCTACGCGCGCGAAATCCTGTCCCCCGATCTCGGCATGGGCCTCGACGGCGTGCTGCAGGAGCGCCGCTCGGCGCTCTACGGCATCGTCAACGGCATCGATTCCGACATCTGGAATCCCGCGAGCGATCCCGTCATCCCGAAGCAGTACGACGCGCGGTCGCTCGCACGCAGGCAGGACAACCGGGCCGCCGTTCTGGAGCGGTTCGGCCTGACGGACGCGAACGGCCCGCTCTTCGCGGCGCTGACGCGGCTCACATGGCAGAAGGGCGCGGACCTGTTCCCGGAGGCGGCCGAGGAGATCATGCTCCACGGCGGGCAGCTCGTGATCTGCGGGCAGGGGGATGCGGAGATCGAGGCGGCGCTCAGGCAATGCGCGGCACGCCATCCCGACCGCGTGAGCGTGCATATCGGCTTCACCGAGGACCTGGCGCACCTCATCGTCTCGGGCTGCGACGTGCTGATCCAGCCCTCGCGCTTCGAGCCCTGCGGCCTCACGCAGCTCTACGCGATGCGTTACGGCGCCATTCCGCTGGTCGGGCGGACGGGCGGCCTGTCGGAGACCATCATCGATGCCAACGATGCGGCGACGGCGCGCGGGGTGGCGACCGGCTTCCAGTTCCATCCGGTCGATGCGCACAGCTTCCGCGAGGCGGTGCGCAGGGCCTGCGAGGCCTTCGCGGATCACGAGGCCTGGGCGAGCCTGCAGCGGCAGGCGATGAAGGCCGACTTCTCCTGGGATCGCAGCGCCTCCCAGTACGCCCAGCTTTTCGAGGCCCTGCACGCGGCGTGGAAGAAGAGCGTCGACGGCGTGTGAGCCGGCGGTGCCGCGTCTTCAGGGGATTCCACGCGTTCCACAATGAGATCCGCGCTGCTCGTTCGGAGAACGCGTGCCCGTCGAAAGATTCGCAGGCCCGCGAGCGGCGGTCCGCCGGTTTGGCGTCGCGGCCGGCCGACACTGTGCTATTCTGCCAGACGGGACCTCACACACGGCACAAGGAGCCGAACCATGATCAGGCAGAACCGGCTTCTGGCGGCTCTGGCAGCGGACGATCGCGATTTCCTGTCGGCGCTGATGGAGGGGGTGGACCTCCCGCGCGGGCTGGAACTGTCCCTGCCGCGCACGATCGCGGAATACTGCTATTTTCCCGGCGCCGGCATCATATCGACCGTCGTCGTCTCGCCGGAGGGCAACCAGACCGAGATCGGCGTGATCGGCCGCGAGGGCATGTCGCCCTCCTCGGTCATCCTTGGATCGGACCAGAATCCCTTTCGCACCGTCATCCAGGTCGACGGCCACGGCTGGCGCATAAGGCGGGAAGCGCTCGCCCGCTTCATCGAGGAGCGGCCGCCGGTGCGGCGGATCATGCTGCACTGGGCTCAGGCCTTCTCCTCCCAGATCGCCTATACCGCCCTTTCGCACTCGGTCCACACCGTCGACGAGCGGCTCGCCCGCTGGATCCTGATGTGCCACGACCGGGTGGACGGCGACCGGCTGGCGCTCACCCACGAGTTCCTGTCGATCATGCTCGCGGTGCGCCGGCCGAGCGTCACGAACGCCCTTCACATCCTCGAGGGCAACGGGTTCATCCATTCGCTGCGCGGCACCATCATCATCCGCGACCGCGCCGCGCTCGAGGCGTTCGCCGCCGATTCCTACGGCGGAAGCGAGCGGGAATATGCGCGCCTCTTTTCTGCCCCGGCGGCATAGGCGCGCCCGCGTCCTCCTGTCTGTCTGCTACCGTACCGACACCGGCATCCGGGTTGTCTCGTGGATTTTATGGTCATAGATGGACGGTCATTGATACTGGAAAGACCGAAACCTCGGGCAGAGATGCGGTCGCTGAACCGCTTGGGATTGGTCGATGGAGGATGTTCGGCAGACCATGCTTCGAAACAACCTGCTTCGGAGGCTGCCGGATGGATTCCTGGCGGGGCTTCGGCTGGAGCCGGTGACGCTTTCCCGTTCCTTCCAGCTTTCCTCACCGCACCAGCCGATGGACCATGCCTATTTCTTCGAGAGCGGCATCGCCTCGGTCGTCGTCCGCTCGCCGGAGGGCCAGCACACGGAAATCGCCATCATCGGCCGGGACGGCATGTGCCCGGCCTCGGCGCTCCTCGATGCCGACACCGACCCCTTCTCGGTGTTCATGCAGGTGCAGGGCGAGGCGCACCGCGTCCCGATCTCCGAGCTGAAGGCGGCGCTTTCCGAGGATCGGGAGGCGCAGGGCCTCTTCGCCCGCTATGCCCAGGCGCTCGCCGTCCAGCATGCCTATACCGCGCTGTCGAACGCCGTCCACCATATCGACGAGCGCCTCGCCCGCTGGATCCTGATGTGCCACGACCGGACGGACGGCGCGGAAATCAGCCTGACGCACGAGTTCCTGTCGATCATGCTCGCCGTGCGCCGTCCCAGCGTGACGACGGCGCTCCACGTGCTGGAGGGCAAGAAGCTGATCTATTCCGAGCGGGGCCTCGTCATCGTGCGCGACCGAGCCGGCCTCGAAGCGTTCGCGCGCGACGCCTACGGCGAGTGCGAGAAGGAATACGAGCGCCTCATCGGTCCGATCGCGGATCGCGACGGGACGGCCGGCTGAGGGCGTCGCCGATGGGGAGGCGGGCCGCCGGCCGCGGCATCGTCGCCCCGGTGTCGCTGCGCCCGGCAGCACGTACGAGCGAAAGCCCCGGCTGTTCCATTTTTTCGCCGCCCTCGGTACGATAGCGTACCGCAACCTCTGCGCTCTCCTTCCGTTCTGCCGGAAAAGGAGGGACGCATGGACATATCCCGAGTTTCCCAAGACGGAACCGCATCGGTGCACGGCGCCATCGAGGCGCAGCTTCCGGCGCTGCGCCGCTTCGCGCAGCGGCTGACGCGGTCGGCGAGCGACCGCGAGGATCTGATCCAGGAGACGGTGATGCGCGCGCTCAGGTCCGCCCATCAGTTCCGCCCCGAGACGGCGCTGCGATCCTGGCTCTTCACCATCATGCGCAACACGTTCAACACGGAATACCGGCGGCGCAGCCGCGAGACCGTCGGGCTGGACGACGGCTTCGCCGAGCGCGCGGGCATCGCCGCGCCGCAGGAATGGGCCGTCCGCCGCAGCGAGCTGCGCATGGCGTTGCGCCGCCTCCCGGCGTGCTCGCGGCGCACGTTGCTGCTCGTCGCCATGGGCGTGAGCTACATCGACGCCGCGAGGCTCTGCGACTGCGAGATCGGCACGGTGAAGAGCCGCGTCAACCGGGCCCGCAAGATGCTGGCCGACGAGATCGGCCGTCCCGGTGCGCTCTGACGGCGGCGGCCGCGCCGGAACAGAAGCCGCGCGGATGGGTTGGATACCGACAGTCGCCGGACCGGGAAGGACGCATGCCGCAGAAACCGAACGCCGCCCCTGCCTTCCAGGAGCACGCCCATGGCGGGCTGGAGCAGATGCGCGCCGAGGCCGCGGAATGCCGGCGCTGCGACCTCTATCGGGATGCGACGCAGGTCGTGTTCGGCGAGGGGTCCGAGGACGCCAGGGTCCTCCTGGTCGGCGAGCAGCCGGGCGACCGCGAGGATATGCTCGGCCGGCCGTTCGTCGGGCCGGCGGGCCGTTTTCTCGACGCCTGCCTGGAGGAGGCGGGGATCGACCGCAAGGCCTGCTACCTCACCAACGCGGTCAAGCACTTCAAGTTCAAGACGCTCGGCAAGCGGCGCATCCACCAGAAGCCCAACACCGGCGAGGTTCGCCGCTGCGCCTGGTGGATCGGCGGCGAGATCGAGCGGCTGCGGCCGAAGCTGCTCGTCGCCCTCGGCGCGACCGCGACCTTCGCGCTGGTCGGCAACCGCTATGCCGTGACGGCGGACCGCGGGCGGATCGTCGACAGCGAGGCCGGCCTTCCGGTGCTGATCACCGTGCACCCGTCCTCGCTCCTGCGCACCCGTGACCGGCCGGAGGCCATGCAGGAACGGGCGCGCTTCGTGGCGGAGCTCGGCAAGGTGAAGCGCTTCCTCGACGAGTGAGCGGCGTTCAGCCCTCGTCGCCGGCCGTCCCGGCCGAATCCGCAACCTCGGTGTCCGGCCGGTCCCGGCCGGCGGCCACCTCGTGGCGCCAGCGTCCGTCCGGCGTCTGGTAGGCGATGAACCGGTCCTCGCCGGACGCCTCGTGGCGCGCTGCCGCCGAATGCGCCGCCGCAAGGGCCGCCGCGTGGCTCGGGAAGGTTTCGGAGAAGACGTCGTCCAGGCGATAGGCCCACCCGTCCTCGTGCGGCACGACATGATAGGTGATCGTCATGGTTCTCGATCCCGGGCTCAAGGCCGGCGATTGGCGGCGTGATCCTCGTATTGCTCGGTCTGCAGGGCCTTGCCGTCCTGGCCCCTTTCCTTGGTATGCTGCTGCTTGTCGCGGTTCTTCAGCACGCTGCCGGGATGCAGGGTTCCCTCTTTCAGCTCGCTCATCGCGCCGCTTCCGTCGCCCTTTCCCTGGGCGCCCTTTCCGATGTGCTTGCGGTCGGCATGGGCCATGGCGGTTTCCTCCTCGGTGGTGGACGTCATGCAGGCCGAACCGCGGGCGTTGCGAAAAGTTCCCGCCGGAGGCCGCCGTCTCGGTACGGTTTCGTACGGAGTTCATGCTTGAATAGAGGGGGCGGTTCCGTAGAATCCGGGCATTGATCGTGAGGGGGGTCCGGCGTGGGCAGCTACTCTTCCAAGGGGACGTTCGAGCCTGAAGAGCTCGGTGCCTTGAAGCTCATCTTCGACGAACTGACCGCACAGCCGTGGTTCGACCCGTCGGATGAGGCGCGGGAGAGTTTCGCCCGATATCTGTTCGAGACCTTTCCCGCCGTCACCTTCGATCCGGTCAAGCACCGCTCGATCGTCGAGGCCTCGGCCCGCATGTTCTACGCCAGGGACGACGGCTGAGGGCGGGACGCTCCGGAACAATCGCCAGCCGGGCGGGTTGGAACGGGAGAGGAGACCGTCATGGCCATCATCCCCAACGATCCGAACCCCAATCCCGGCCCGAACCCCGTTCCGGACCTGCCGCCGATCGACAATCCGACGCCGCCGATCAGGGAGCCGGAACCCGATCGGCTGCCGGACGAGGAGCCCAATCCGAACCCCGACGAGAACGACGATCCGGGAAAGCGGGTGCGGCCGCGTGACGCGCGTTCGATGTCGCTCCGTCCCTGAGGTCAGAGGGCCGCCGGCCAGAGCCGCCGGGTCAGCACCTTCTCCGTTTCCAGCACCGCCATCGTCACGACGCCGATCGCCATGACTAGCAGCCCGTCCGTGAAGGCGACCGGCGCGCTGTCGAACAGCGCGTTCATGACCGGCAGGTAGGTGAAGGCGAGCTGGGCGGCCACGACCGCGGCGACCGCCGCCAGCACGGGCGGCGTGCCCATCGCGCCGACGAGGCTGAAGGACGTCTTGTGCAGGTAGCGGACGTTGAAGAGGTAGAAGATCTCCATCACGACGATGGTGTTGACCACCATGGTCCGCGCGACGTCCTCGCCGAGCCCGCCGCGCATGGCGTATTCGAAGATGCCGAAGACGCCGAGCGCGAAGAGCGCCGACACGAAGACGATCCGCCAGACGAGGAAGCGCGACAGGATCGGTGCGTTGCGCGGGCGCGGCGGCCGGCGCATCACGTCGGGCTCGGCCGGCTCGAAGGCGAGCACGAGGCCGAGCGTGATCGTCAGGATCAGGTTGATCCAGAGGATCTGCACCGGCGTCATCGGCAGCGTCAGGCCGAGGAAGATGGCGAGGATCACCACGAGCACCTCGCCACCGTTGGTCGGCAGCGTCCAGCCGATGACCTTGCGGATATTGTCGTAGACGGTGCGGCCCTCGTTCACGGCGGCGACGATGGAGGCGAAGTTGTCGTCGACGAGCACCATCTGCGCCGCCTCCTTCGCCGCCTCCGTTCCCTTGCGGCCCATGGCGACGCCGACGTCGGCCTGCTTGACGGCCGGCGCGTCGTTGACGCCGTCGCCGGTCATGGCGACGATCCGCCCGTTGGCCTGCAGCGCGCGCACGATGCGCAGCTTGTGCTCCGGCGTGGTGCGGGCGAAGACGCTCGTCTCCTCCGCGACGACGCGCAGTTCCTCGTCCGTCAGCCCGTCGAGGACGGTGCCCTTGACGACCTTCGGGTCGTCGGCGATGGCGAGCTGCCGGGCGATGGCGAGCGCCGTGCCCTGATGGTCGCCGGTGATCATCTTGACGGCGATGCCGGCCGAGCGGCATTCGGCGACGGCCGCGATCGCCTCGTCGCGCGGCGGGTCGATGAAGCCGACGAGGCCGAGGAAGGTAAGGCCGGTCTCGACCGATGCGAAATCCAGCCGCTCGATGCCGTCGGCGGCGCGCGTGGCGAGACCGAGCAGGCGCTCGCCGTTGGCCGCCGCCTCGTCGATCCGCCGAAGCCAGTGGGCCGGGTCGACCGCATCGCCGCCCGCCACGCTGCCGCACATTGCCAGCACGCGCTCCGGCGCGCCCTTCACGAAGACGTGCCGGCTGCCGTCCGGGGCCGTGTGCAGGGTCGCCATGAAGCGGTGCTGCGCGTCGAAGGGGATCTCGTCGAGCCGGGTCCAGGCGTCGCGTTCCGGTTCCGGATGCAGGCCGGACTTGGCGGCGAGCGCCACCAGCGCGCCCTCCATCGGGTCGCCGAGCACCGTCCATGCGCCGTCGCGCTCGACGAGGCGCGCGTCGTTGCAGAGGAGGCCGGCCCGGATCAGGCGCTCGCGTGCCGGATCGTCCGCGCCCTCGATCGTACCTGCCGGCGCGTAGCCGGAACCCGTGACGCGCGTGATGCCGGCCATCGTCACGGTGCGGCGTGCCGTCATCTCGTTCTTGGTGAGCGTTCCCGTCTTGTCGGAGCAGATCACCGAGGTGGCGCCCAGCGTCTCGACCGCCGGCAGGCGGCGCACGACGGCGTTGCGCGCGGCCATGCGCCGGACGCCGATCGCCAGCGTGATCGTGATGACGGCCGGAAGCCCCTCCGGCACGACGCTCACGGCGAGCGCCACGACGACCACGAGCGCGTCGACCCAGTCGTAGCCGCGCGCGAGGACGGCGAAGACGAAGAGGGCCGCGGCGGTCGAGATGGCGAACCAGGTGGTGAGGCGGCCGAACTGGTTGATCTGCGCGAGCAGCGGCGTCGTCAGGACCTGCACGTCGCCGATGAGGCGGGAGATCCGGCCGATCTCGGTGTCCGTGCCGGTCGCGACCGCCACGCCGGTCGCCTGCCCGGTGGCGACGATGGTGCCCGAATAGAGCACGGGGAAACGGTCGGCGAGGGCGGCCCCGGCGTCGACGGGCGGCTCGGCCTTTTCCGCCGGCACCGATTCGCCCGTCAGGATCGCCTCGTCGACCGTCAGCCCGCGCGCCCGGATCAGGCGGAGGTCGGCCGGCACCTTGTCGCCCGCGTCGAGCAGCACCACGTCGCCCGGAACGATCTCCCGCGTGTCGATCCGGTGGCGCTCGCCCTCGCGCAGCACGATGGCATGCGGCGCGATCATGTCGCGGATCGCGTTCAGCGCCTGCTCGGCCTTGCCCTCCTGCAGGTAGCCGACGACGGCATTGACGACGACGACCGCGACGATGACGAGCCCGTCCACGAGGTGGCCGAGCACGATCGACATCAGGGCGGCCGCCAGCAGGAAGTAGATCAGCGTGTTGTTGAACTGCGCGAGGAAGCGGAGGAGGGGATGCTGGCGCGCCGCCTCGCGCAGCCGGTTCGGCCCGTGCGCCTTCAGCCGCCTGCGCGCCTCCGAGAGCGTGAGGCCGTCGGGGCCGGTCCCGAGCCTCGCGCATACGGCCTCCGCCGGCATGGCGTGCCAGGCGTCCTGTCCCGTTGCTCTCTCGACGGTCATGCGTGCTCCTTTCGCGCCGGCAGAGCATGTTTCGACCGGCGGCGGATGGCAATCCGAATTCGCGCTTAAGGCGGGCGGCGCGCGATTGCATTGCCATCGATCAAACCGCGATGACGGGAGGACGCGCGGGAGCTAGACGATGCCGAGATAGCGCTCGATCTCCCAGGGAGAGATTTCCCTGAGATAGCCGCAATAGTCCTGGAACTCCTTGCGCCGGATCGCCGCGTACATCTCGACGAAATCCGAACCGAACAGGAAATGTGCGGCTTCGCTTGCCGCGAAGCGCTCCACCGCCTCGCCGAGATCGCGTGGCAGGGCCTTTTCCGCCACATAGGGCAGGTCGTAGACGCTGCCCTCGGCGGCAGGGCCGGGGTCGATCCTCTCGCGGATGCCGTGGAGGCCGGCGGCGAGGCACATGGCGAGCGTCGTGTAGGGGTTCGAGTCCGCGGACGGCACGCGGAACTCGACGCGCGTCGCCTCCGGACTGTCGTTGATGACGCGCAGCGCGGCCGTGCGGTTCTGCACGCCCCAGCTCGGCATCACCGGCGCCCAGGTGCCGGGCACGAGGCGCTTGTAGGCATTGACCGTGTGTGAGCACATCAGGAGCAGTTCCGGCATCAATCGGTTGACGCCGCCGATGAAGTGCCGGCAGGTCTCGCTGATGCCCTGCGGATCGTCCGGATCGGCGAAGGCGGGCCGGCCGTCGCGGTCGCGCAGCGACAGGTGCATGTGGCCGGAATTGCCCGGCAGCGCCTGCGAGACCTTGGCCATGAAGCCGGCGACGAGGCCCTTGCGGGCGAAATAGGCGCGGGCGAAGTTCTTGAACAGCACGGCATTGTCGGCGGCGCGCACGCCGGTCGTATAGGTCAGCGGCGCCTCGAAGAAGCCCGGCCCCATCTCCGAATGGATGGCGTCGAGCGGTACGTCCAGCGCCGCCATGGTCTTCCTCAGGCCGTCGATCAGCTCGGCGTGGACGGCGGCGGTCTGCAGCGAATAGGTCCGGTTCTCCGGGGCGAAATGCCGGGGATTGCGGTAGCCGTTGGCCTTCATCTCGGCGCGCGTCTCGTCGAACAGGTTGAACTCGAACTCGAAGGCGGACTGGACCGTGAAGCCGAGGCGCCCTGCCTCGGCCAGTTGCGTGAGCAGGAGGTTGCGCGGCGACTTGGCGCCGAAGGCGCCGGTGAAGTCGGCGATGCAGAAGGCGGCCCTGTCCTCGAACGGATATTTGCGCAGCGTGTCCGCGTGGAGCTGCGCCGGCCGGTCGGGAAAGGCCGTCTCGACGAACTGCTTCTCGTCGATCGTCCAGTAGTGGACCACCTCGCAGAAGGCATAGCCGCTCTGGGCGAGCTTCACGGCCTTGTCGGCGCTCACCGACTTGTGGCGCAGCTCCGCCTCCACGTCCGGCAGGCCGATGTGAACAGTCTCCGCGCCGATCGTCTCGAGTGCGGCCCTGAAGTCGTCCGCTGACTGTTTCTCTTTGATCACGGTAGATTTCCTGTTATGTTTTGAAGAACTTAACCCTCCTTCCCGGCCGGCCCCATATCCCCAAGAGAATACTCGGATGAGCGACGACAAAGCGCTGAAGGCAGGCTCGGGAATCTTCGTGCCGCTGGTGCGCGCGCTCGGCAGCCCGGATTTCTGGAAGGAATTTGAAGCGGTTACGGGTAATCTTCTCGCCTATGACGATTTCGTCGTGCTCACCTACCGGCCGGACAGCAAGCCCGACTGTCCGTCCGATTCGCTGACGCCGGAGCGGCGCAAGGTGCTGATCGACGACTATCTCGCCGGTCCCTTCCTGCTCGATCCGTTCTATTCGGTCGCCGTGCAGACCGACATGACGGGCGTGCACAGCGTGCGCTCCGTCGCGCCCGACAAGTTCACCTCCAGCCGCTATTTCCAGCTCCACTATTCGCGCACCGGCATCCGTGACGAGCTCGCGCTGGTCACGCGCCCCTACCGGGATTTCTGCGCGGTGGTGAGCATGATCCGCTCGGCCGAGCTCCGCCTCTTCGGCCGGCGCGAGATCGAGCGCGTGCGCGAGCACGAGGCGCTGCTCGGCGCGCTGGTCGAGCAGCATGTCGTGCAGAGCGCGGGCACCACCAACCAGCGGACCGTGCAGCTGCGCGAGGCGCTCGGCCAGATCTCGACAAAGCTTTCGGCCCAGCTCACGCCGCGCGAGCTGGAGATCGCCATGATGATCCTGCGCGGCCATTCCTCGCTGTCGATCGCCTGCAGCCTCGACATCGTCGAGGGCACGGTGAAGATCCACCGCAAGAACATCTACAAGAAGCTCAACATCTCCAGCCAGGCGGAGCTCTTCTCGCTCTTCGTCGCCCACATGCTGGAGACGGACGTCAAAGCCTGATCCAGATCATCTTCGTCTCGGTGTATTTCTCGAGCGCGTGGAGCGCGCGGTCGCGGCCGATGCCGGACTGCTTGTAGCCGCCGAAGGGCACCGTGATGTTGCAGGGGTCCCAGGCATTGACCCAGACCATGCCGGCCTCCAGCCGCCTGGCGGTCCGGAGCGCCGTCGAGACGTCGCGGGTCCAGATCGCCGAGGCGAGGCCGAAGCGGCTGTCGTTGGCCATGGCGAGCGCATCCTCCGCGGTGTCGAAGGGGATGACGGCGAGCACCGGGCCGAAGACCTCCTCCTGCGCTAGGCGCCCCTCGTTGGGGATGTCGGCGACGATGGTCGGCGTCATGTAGTAGCCGGCGGGCGCCTCCGCCCAGCGCTCTCCGCCGCAAAGGATGCGGCCCTCGCGGCGGCCGATCTCGGCATAGTCGAGCGCGGTGCGCAACTGCGCCGCGTCGACCATCGGGCCGAACAGCGTGTCCGGGTCGAGCGGGTCGCCCGGCCGCCAGGCCTTTGCCTTCTCCACCAGCAGCGCGAGGAAGCGCTCGTAGATCGGCCGCTGCACGAAGAGGCGCGAGCCCGCCGTGCAGACCTCGCCCTGGTTGTAGAAGATCGCCGCGGCGGCGGTCTCGGCGATCGCCTCCAGATCGTCGCTGTCGGCCATAACGATGTTGGGCGACTTGCCGCCGCATTCCGTGCTGATCCGCTTCATGTTCGACCGGCCGGAATATTGCAGGAACAGCTTGCCGACCTCGGTGGAGCCGGTGAAGGTGACCATGTCGACGTCCATGTGCAGGCCAAGCGGCATGCCGACCTCCGGGCCTTCTCCCGGCAGGACGTTGAAGGTGCCCGCCGGCATGCCCGCCGCGTGCATCACCTCGGCGAGCAGCAGGGCCGAGAGCGGGCTCTGCTCGGCGGGCTTCAGGATCACCGAGTTGCCGGCCGCCAGCGCCGGCGCCACCTTCCAGGCGGCCATCAGCATCGGGAAGTTCCAGGGCACGACGGCGGCCACCACGCCGAGCGGCTCGCGCACGACGAGCGAGAGATCGCCGTCGCCGACAGGGCCGGTCTCGCCATAGACCTTGTCGATCGCCTCCGCATACCAGCGGAAGGTCTTGACCGCGTTGTCGAACTCCATCGCGGCGAAGCGCACCGGCTTGCCGATGTCGATCGCGTCGGCCAGCACGAAGTCGTGCCTGCGCGCCTCCATCAGGTCGGCGACGCGAAGCAGCAGCGCCTTGCGCGCCGAAGGCTCCAGGCCGGCGAGGCTGCGGGCGCGGAAGGCGCGGCGCGCGGCCGCCACGGCCTTGTCGACATCGGCCGGGCCGCAGCGGGCGATCTTCGCGTTCAGCGCTTCGGTCGCCGGGTTGATGCTGTCGAAGGTGGCGCCGCCCTCGGCGTCCACGAAGGCGCCGTCGATATAGGCGCGGGTCTGCAGCGTGAGGGTGGCGCGGTGCTTCTGCCAGTCGGCGCGGGTCTTCATCGGTCGGGTCTCCTCAGGCGGCCGCGTCGAGAATGGCGATCGCGCCGTCCAGGGTATAGGGGCGCGGATTGACGGCGGCGGTCGGGTCGGAAAGCGACATCTCGGCGATGCGGCGGAAGTCGGCCCGGCCGATGCCGAGGGCGGAAAGCGTCGGCGGGATGCCGAGTTCGACGCGCAGGTCGAGGAGCCAGGCCTGGAAGCCGTCGAAACCGCCGATAATACCGAGATGGTGCGCGAGCCGTCCGATCTTGTCTTCGATCTCCGGGCGGTTCCAGGCGAAGACGAAGGGCATCAGCACGCCATTTATCAACCCGTGGTGGACATGGTAGAGCGTGCCGATCGGATGGGAGAGTGCGTGGACCGCGCCGAGGCCGCGCTGGAAGGCGACCGCGCCCATCATCGAGCCGATCAGCATGTTGCCGCGCGCCGAAACGTCGGAGCCGTCGGCGAAGACCCGCGGCAGGCTCTCCTTGATGAGGCGCGCACCCTCCAGGGCGATGCCGTCGGCCATCGGATGCGGATATTTCCCGCACAGCGCCTCGATGTTGTGGGTGAGCGCGTCCATGCCGGTCGCCGCCGTCAGCCCGGCGGGCAGGCCGAGCGTCAGCTCCGGGTCGAGGATGGCGACGGCGGGCAGCAGCTTCGGATGGTAGATGATCTTCTTGGTCTCGGTTCCGGAATTGGTGATCACCGTCGCGCGGCTCACCTCCGAGCCCGTCCCGGCCGTGGTCGGGATGGCGATGGTCGGCAGGATGGCGGCGGCGTCGGCCCGTTTCCACCAGTCGCCGATATCCTCGAAGTCGAAGACAGGCCGTGTCTGGCGGGCCATGAAGGCGACCGTCTTGCCGAGGTCGAGCGCCGAGCCGCCGCCGAGCGCCACCACGCCGTCGTGGCCGCCGGCGCGGAAGGCGGCAAGGCCGGCCTCCAGGTTGCGGTCGTCGGGGTCGGGGCGGACCTCGGCGAAGAGGCGGGCCGGATAGCCCGCTTCCTCCAGCGATTGCTGCGCGCGGGCCGTCATCTCCAGCGCGGCGATGGCCGGGTCGGTGATGAGGAGCGGATTCTTCAGGCCGAGCGCCCGGCAGGCATCGCCGAGCTCCTTCAGGCGCCCGGGGCCGAACTTGACCTGGGTCGGATAGCTCCAGTCGGCGGAAAACATCGTCGTCGTCCTTTCGAAAAGGGTCAGCGCAGGAGGAAGGGATTGGCCGTCGACGGTTCCTGGGCGATCCAGACCGACTTGACCTGCAGGTATTCCTTGATGCCGTCGAGCCCGCTCTCGCGGCCGATGCCGCTCGCCTTGTAGCCGCCGAAGGGACTGGTGAAGCTGACGGCGCGGTAGGTGTTGATCCAGACCGTGCCGACGTCGAGCGTCGCGGAAAGGCGTAGCGCGCGGCCGATGTCGCGCGTCCAAACGCCGGCGGCGAGGCCGAAATCGACGTCGTTGGCGATCCTGACCGCGTCGGCCTCCGTTTCGAAGGGGATGACGGCGAGGACGGGGCCGAAGATTTCCTCCTGGGCGATGCGCATGTCGTTGCGGACGTCCGTGAAGATGGTCGGCTCGACGAACTGCCGGCCCTTCGCGCCCGGCCCGGCGAAGGCCTTGCCGCCGAGCACGCAGGTCGCCCCCTCGGCGCGGGCGATGTCGATGTAGCTCATAACCTTCTCGAACTGCGCCTGCGTCGTCACGGGGCCGACATTGGTCTCGGGGTCCATCGGGTCGCCGATCCGCGCCTTGCCGGCGATCGTCACGAGCTTTTCCATGAAGGCGTCGTGGATCGAGCGCTGCAGCAGCAGGCGCGAGCCGGCGATGCAGGTCTGGCCGGTCGCGGCGAAGATGCCGGAGATGGCGCCCATCACCGCGGCGTCGAGATCGGCGTCTTCGAAGACGATGTTCGGCGACTTGCCGCCAAGCTCGAGGCTCACATGCTTGATCTGCTCGGCCGCCTTCGCATAGATCCGCCGGCCGCCGATATCGGAGCCGGTGAAGGCGATCTTGCTCACCAGCGGATGCTCGACGAGGGCCGCCCCCGCCTCGGCGCCGAGGCCGGTGACGACGTTCACCACGCCCTTCGGGAAGCCCGCTTCCTCGAACAGGGCGGCGAATTCCAGCGTCGAGGCGGAGGTGAACTCGGAGGGCTTGATCACCGCCGTGTTGCCGGCGGCGAGCGCTGCCGCGAGCTTCCAGGCGAGCAGCAGCAGCGGCGAATTCCAGGGCGTGATCATGCCGACCACGCCGAGCGGCTCGTAGCGGGTGAAGTTGAAGATGCCGGCCTTGTCGGAGGGGATGACCGCGCCCTCTACCTTGTCGGCAAGCCCGCCGTAATAGCGGTACCATTCGGCCATGTAGCGCGTCTGCGCGGACATTTCGGCATGGAGCTTGCCGTTGTCGCGCGTCTCGATCTCCGCGAGCCGGGCGCTGTCGCGCTCGATCAAGGCGGCGAGCCGGTTGAGGAGCTTGCCGCGCGCCGTGGCCGTCAGCGTCCGCCATTCGCCGTTGAAGGCCGCATGGGCGGCGCGGACGGCGGCGTCGACGTCCTTTTCATTCGAGCGCGGGATTTCCGCCCAGACTTCGCCGAGATAGGGGTTCTCGCTCGGAAGGAAGCGGCCGTCCTGCGGCGGCACGCGGGCGCCGTCGATGTAATTGTCGTAGGTCTTCATGAAGGGCTCCCGTTCGTCCTGCTGTGCGCGTCGGCCTGCAGATTGTCGGGAGAGCATCGGCGGCGCCATATCCCTCAAGGAAGGGATGGGCTACCGCGTCACCACGCCTCCGTCCGCCGGACGAAGGCGGCGAGTGCGGCGCAATTGTCCGGCGCGCCGAGCCGCGCGAGCGTCCGGTCGGCGAGCGCCTCGGGCAGGACGCGGCCGCGCCGCGTTTCGAGGAGGGCGCGCATGTAGTCGTCGCGGAACTCCGGGTGCCCCTGGAAGCTGATCGCCCGGCCCGGATACCAGAAGGCGGCGTTGCGGCAGAAGTCCGACGAGGCGAGCAGCACCGCGCCCTCCGGCGGCCGGGTCACCTGGTCCTGATGGAAGGCGTGCATGTGCAGCGCCTGCAAGGGAAAGCCCTCCGGCGCCCCGGCCGGATCGACGTCGTAGGCATGCGGCCCGAGGCCCCATCCCATCGGCGAGCGGATCACCTCGCCGCCGAGCGCGCTGGCGATCGCCTGATGGCCGAAGCAGATGCCGACCAGCCGGCGGCCGTTGGCGAAGGCGGCGCGGATGAAATCCTTGAGCGGTGGGATGAAGGCATGATCCTCGTAGACGCCGTGGCGCGAGCCGGTGATGACCCACAGGTCGTTGTCCTCCGTCGCGGGCGGCGGGACGCCGTCGATGAGCGGATAGACGGTCGCGGTCCCAGGGGCGCAGCCGAGCCATTCGGCCGCCATTTCGGGATAGGAGGCGAAACGCCCGCCCAGTTCCTCGGGCGGACGGCCCACCTCCAATATGCCCACCTGCATTCAGCTCTCCTCCTTTGCCGCGCCCGTGTCGCGGCGCAGCGCACGCCGGCGCAGGAAATCGGCGAGGACGACGAGGCCCATCGCCGGGATGAAGTTCAGCGTCGCCAGCGCCGGATAGATCGGCGACGAGCCGACCGTGATGCCCGAATAGATGAAGATCGGCAAGGTGCGCATCGAGCCGTTCAGCGAATAGGAGAGGTAGAAATTCCCCCAGGAGAGCAGGAAGGCCATGATCATGGCGGCGGAGATGCCCGGCCAGATCATCGGCAGGGTGATCTCGACCAGCACCCGCCAGTCCGAGGCGCCGGCGTCCCGCGCGGCGTCCTCCACCGTGTCGTCGAAGCCGTAGAGCTGCACCGCGACGATGATCATGACGAAGGGCGTCACGTAGATGACGTGGCCGATGATCAGCGTCGGGATACCGAGGCGGAAGTCGAACACCGTACCGAGCACCGAGAACCACAGGAGCAGCATGACGCCGAGCAGGAGCTGCGGGAAGAGGACCGGCAGGAAGGTGAGCGCCTGGAGCGCCTGCTTGAAGCGGAAGCGGTAGCGCATCCACAGGATGGCGCCGCAGGTGCCGAGCACCGTGCTGACGAGCATCGTCGCGACGGCGACCAGCGCCGAGGTGCGCAAGGCCGGCAGGAAGTCCGGCCGCTCGAACAGCTCCCGGTACCAGTTGAGGGTGAAGCCCTGGACGGGGAAGGTGAGGACCCGGCTGTCGGCGAAGGAGAAGAAGGCGAGCGTGACGATCGGGATGTAGAGGAAGACCAGCAGCGCGATCATCCAGCCGGAAAGCCCGATGTCGAGGAGCCTGTTCGTAAGCGGGTTCCTCATGCCTCGGCTCCCTTCGCGGCCTGTTCCTGCCGCGTCCGCTGCACGAGCCGGACGGCGACGGCGAGCACGATCGTCGCGATCGCCACGAGGACCACCGTCAGCGCGGCGCCGAGCGGCCAGTTGACGCGGGTCTCGAAGGTCTGGCGGATCAGCTCCGGTGCGAGCGGCGACTTGCCGCCGCCGAGCACCTTCGATTCGAGGAAGGTGCCGAGCGTCAGCACGAAGACGAGCACGGCACCCGCATAGAGGCCGGGCCGCGACAGCGGCAACGTCACCTCGCGGAAGGTCTGCCACTTGCTGGCACCTGCGTCGTAGGCGGCGAGGATCAGGTCGCGGTCGATGCGCTTCAACGAGAGATAGATGGTGAAGAGCGGATAGACCGAGAGATTGTAGACGACGCCGAGCAGCGTGGCGCGCGGCGTGAAGAGAAAGTTGAGCGCCTCGTCGCCGAGCCCGAGATGCTGGAGTAGCCAGTTGCCGATGCCGTTGCGGTCGAGCACCAGCACCCAGCCGAAGGTCTTCAGCACCGCGTCGGTCAGGAAGGAGAAGATGATCAGGATCTGGATGTGGCTTGCATAGTTCTTCAGCCGCGTCGCCAGCGCATAGGCCGCCGGATAGGCGATCAGGATGCAGAGAAAGGTGCTGAGGAAGGCCATCGAGACGGTGCGGCCGATCACCACCCAGTAGCTGTACTTGCTGAAGACCTCCGACCAGACGCGCAGCGACCAGACCCATTGCAGCTGGTAGGAGCGCATCTCCTGGAAGGTCAGGAGCAGCGTCAGCAGGATCGGGCCGATGAAGAACAGGGTGAGGAGCGTCAGCAGCGGGAGCGAGTTCAGCAACACGCCCCTGTCCTGCCAGCTGCGGTCGAGGACCCTCATGGCCGGTCCCCCAGGAGGTAGGACTTCGCCGGATGGAAGCCGACGCTCACGGGCGCGCCGACGGGGATGTGGGCGGTGTCGAAGCCGGAGCTCTCGAGCACGAAGGGCACGTCCAGCGCCTCCGTGCGGATGCGGTACTGGGTCGAGGAGCCCTTGGTGAACTTCTCGTCGACGGTGCCGGCGATCGTCCACATGCCGGGTGAGGGCGCGCCGGAGAGGATCTCGCCGTCCTCCGGGCGGATCAGGAGCAGCCCGGCATCGCCGTGCGCCTCGGGGGAAACCCGGTCGGCGCCGAGGAGGGCCGCGGTCTGGTCGCCGCGCAGCGGCCGGACCGAGAGGCCATCGGCGGTGCTCGCGACCGACACGGGCAGGAAGTTCGTCTCGCCGATGAAGCCGGCGACGAAGCGGTTGGCGGGGCGGCGGTAGATGTCGAGCGGCACGCCGAGCTGGACGATCCGCCCGCCGACCATCACGCAGATCCGGTCCGCCAGCATCATCGCCTCCTCCAGATCGTGCGTGACCAGCACGAAGCTGGTGCCGAGCTCGCGATGGAGCTTCTTCAGCTCGGCCTGCAGCGATTTCTTGAGCTTGGCGTCGAGCGCGCTCATCGGCTCGTCGAGGAGCAGCACGCCGGGGCGCGAGACGAGCGCGCGCGCCAGCGCCACGCGCTGCTGCTCGCCGCCGGAAAGCTGGGCGGGGTAGTGCGTCAGGTACTCGTGCCGCAGGTGCATCAGGTCCATCATCCCGCGCACGCGCTCTGCCCGTTCGGCGGCGGGCACTTTGGCGATCCTGAGCGGGAAGCTGATGTTCTCCTCGACCGTCTTGTGCGGGAAGAGCGCCAGCTTCTGGAACACCATCCGGGTCGGGCGGGCCGCGGCCGGAACGTCGCTCATTTCCCGGTCCTCGATGAAGAGCTCGCCGGAGGAGGCCTGCTCGAAGCCCGCGAGGATCTTCAGGAACGAGGTCTTGCCGCAGCCGGAGGGGCCGACGAGCGCGATGAACTCGCCCTTGCGGATGGTGAGCGAGATGTCGGTGAGCGCCCGGAACGAACCGTAGTTCTTGGAGATGGATCGCGAGTCGATGATCGGTTGAGACACGGAGGGCGTCCTTTCGGGAAGGAGGCGCCGCCCGGCCGGTCCGCCGGGCGGCGAGGTCGTCAGCGCGCGGAAAGCTCCTCGCTCCAGATCGCCAGGAAGTCGTCGATGTTGGGGATGGGGCGCAGGAAGTTCGAGCCCGCGCGCGCCGTCGGCACATAGTCGAGCTGCAGGGCGACGCGCTCCTCGGCCGTGAACAGGTCCTCGGTCGCCTTGGTGGGCACGAGGTTGCTGGTCGCCGCGGTGATCGCGAGCTTGCGGGCCGTCTCGGGGGCGACGATGTATTTCAGGAACTCCTTGGCGACCTCGGGATTGCGGCCGTTGTCGACGAGCCCCGTCGCCTCCATCCAGATGATGCCCTGCTTGAGCCCGTCCCGCTCTTCGGGGATGACCGAGACGACGTTGAGGTGCCCGCGCACGCGCAGGTTCAGCGTCGTGTAGGTGCCGCCGCCGATGAGCCCGTAGAGCGAGCCGTCGAGCAGGCCCTTCTGGGCGATCGCCATGTCGCCGACGATGGCGCGGGTGTTCTTCAGCGCGGCGGCGATGACCTTGCGAATTTCGGCAAGCGCGTCCTCGTCGAGTTCGTCCCAGGGGTTGATGCCGGCATGGAGCACGAGCGGCAGGATCGGCCACTCGCCCCAGTCGAGAAGGCAGATCTTGTCGCGGTAGGCCGGGTCGAAGACCGGGTCGAGCGAGCGCCAGTTCTCGACCTTGTCGTGGTCGAGGTTGACGGACGGGCCGACCCAGCCCCAGCGCGAGGGCAGGCCGGTGATCTTGCCGTCGAACAGCAGCGGGTCGAACGGCGCCTGGAACTCGGGGTAGAAGCCGGCATACTGCTCGGCGAACTCCGCCGGGTCGAGATAGCGGGCGAAGCCCGCCGGGCCCATGCGCTGGATCCAGGGCAGGTCGGACGAGACGATGTCGCAGTCGCGGTATCCGCCGGCCGCGAGCTTGGCGAAGCCGCCCGGCGAGTCCGTGATGATGTCGACGCTGAAGGCGACGTCGTGCTTGGCCGAGAACGGCTCGAGGATGGCCTGGGCGTCGTAGCCTTCCCAGCACATGTAGGCGAGCTGCTCCTTGGCCGCGAAGGCCGGCAGGGGAGCGGCCGCGCTCACGGCCGCGGCACCCATTCCCTTGAGGAAGGTGCGCCTTTTCATGTGGTGATACGCTGACAACGAGTGTTTCATCTGCCCTCCTCCGGACCTGTCGGTCTGCCGTGTTGATGCTGGTTGTTCCCGGGTATCAAGGTTGTCCTTTCGGGGGCAATTCGGGGATATCCCTAAGGGAATAACCTGCCGTTCCGCCTGCAAACGCCCGCAAAAAGAGGCCTTTGCGCCCCTCGGCCTCAGTCGGCCCGCGGGTTGCGGACGAAGGCGGCGGCGTTCGCGCGCACGGTCGTCTCGATATAGTTGATGACGCTGCGGATGCGCGGGACGTCGCGCAGGTCGCGGTGGCAGACGAGGCAGTAGCTGCGCCGGAGCTCCGTCGCCTGCGGCAGCACGATCTCCAGCTCCGGATAGCGCGACGCGATGAAGTGCGGCAGCACGCAGAGGCCGAGCCCGCTCCGCGTCGCCGTCAGCTGGGCGAAGATGCTGGAGCTCTGGAAGGCCGGCTTGATGCCGCGATGCACGTCGCCGAGATAGTCGAGCCCCGGATTGAAGATCATGTCCTCGATGTAGCCGATGAACGGGTGGGCGAGCAGGTCGTCGCGCGTGGCGATCGGCCGGCTCGCCGCGAGATAGGAGCGGGCGCCGTAGACGTGCAGGCTGTAGTCGAGGATCTTCTCGGAGAAATAGGGGCCGGCCTTCGGCGGATCGAGCGTCACGGCGACGTCCGCCTCCTTGCGCGACAGCGACATGATCTGCTGGATCGTCACCAGCTCCAGCGAGATCGCCGGGCACTGCTGCGTGAAGGCGGGCAGGCGCTCGGTGAAGAAGAAGTTGGAAAAGCCTTCCGGTGCGCTCAGCCGCACGACGCCGCGCTGTGCGGTGGCGCCCGAGGAGATGTCGGCCTGCAGCCGTTCCGTCTCTCCCTCGATCCGCTCGGCCGTCTCGACGAAGCGCTGGCCCACCGGCGTCAGGATGTAGCCGCGCGCGTTGCGCTCGAAGAGCTTGACCTTGAGGGTGAATTCCAGCCGGTCGATGCGCCGCGACACCGTCGCGTGGCTCGTGCGCAACTGGCGGGCGGCAGCCGAAAGATGGCCGGTCCGCGCGACGGCGAGGAAGAACTGCAGGTCGTCCCAGGTGAATTGCGGGTGCGTGTTCATCGATCCCGTCTGTTCAAAAATGAACAGGCCCTGTTCGGAAATAGCCGTCCGTTTGCTCTTGTGTCAATTCGGAAATTCCGGAAACTGCGAGGAAGGCCGGTTGCTTGAGGAGGCGTCCGGGCGTTTTTGAACAGATTGGCAATCTGCGGTCTCTGGGAGGAGAACTCATGCACAAGAAACTGATGGCATCGATGGCGGTGTTGCTCGCAAGCTCGACGGCGGCCTATGCGGACGTCTCCGACGGCGTCGTGAAGATCGGCATCCTGAACGACCAGTCCGGCGTCTATGCCAATTTCGGCGGCAAGTATTCCTACGAGGCCGCGAAGATGGCGGTCGAGGACTTCGGCGGCAAGGTGCTCGACGCGCCGGTGGAGGTCATCACCGCCGACCACCAGAACAAGCCGGACATCGCCTCCAACATCGCCCGGCAATGGTACGACACCGAGCAGGTCGATTCGATCATGGAGCTGACGACGTCCTCCGTCGCGCTCGCCGTGCAGGCGATCTCCAGGGAGAAGAAGAAGATCGACATCGTCACCGGTGCGGCGACCACCGAGCTCACGGGCGCGCAGTGCAGCCCCTACGGCTTCCACTGGGCCTACGACACCTATTCGCTCGCCGTCGGCACGGGCGGCGCACTGGTGAAGGAGGGCGGCGACAGCTGGTTCTTCCTGACCGCCGACTACGCCTTCGGCTATTCGCTGGAGGAGAACACGGCCGAGTTCGTCAAGGCGAACGGCGGTACGGTCACGGGCGCGGTGCGCCATCCGCTGGCGACCACCGACTACTCGTCCTTCCTCCTGCAGGCGCAGTCGTCGGGCGCCAAGGTGATCGGTCTCGCCAACGCCGGCCTCGACACCTCCAACTCGATCAAGCAGGCGGCCGAGTTCGGCATCGTCGCCGGCGGCCAGCGGCTCGCGGCCCTGCTCTTCACGCTCGCAGAGGTGCACGGCCTCGGGCTGGAAGCGGCGCAGGGCCTGACGCTGACGGAAGGCTTCTACTGGAACCGCACGCCGGAGACGGTGGAATTCGGCAAGCGCTTCTTCGAGCGCACCGGCGCCATGCCGAACATGGTCCATGCCGGCACCTATTCCTCGGTGCTGCAATACCTGAAGGCGATCGAGAAGGCCGGCACCGACGAGACGGAGGCCGTCGCCAAGGCGCTGCACGAGATGCCGGTCAACGACATCTTCGCCGAGAACGGCAAGGTCGGCGCCAACGGCCGCATGATCCACGACATGTACCTGATGGAAGTGAAGAAGCCGGGCGAGAGCGACGTGGCGTGGGATTACTACAAGGTGCTCGCCACCATCCCGGGCGACCAGGCCTTCATCGATCCGGCCAAGAGCGGCTGCGACCTGGCCGCGCAGTAGAGCGCCGGTCCGCGACGATGACGTTCGCCGTGCCAGAAAGCAGAAAGGAGCCGCGGACGGTCTTGTCCGCCCGCGGCCTCAGCATGAGCTTCGGCGCCTTCAGCGCCGTGCGCAATGTCGATCTCGACGTGCACCATGCGCGCGTCCACGCGCTGATCGGGCCGAACGGCGCCGGCAAGACGACGGTCTTCAACCTCTTGACCAAGTTCCTGACGCCGACCGGCGGCACGATCACCTTCATGGGCACCGACATCACCCGGCTGCCGCCCGACCGCGTCGCCCGCATGGGCCTGGTGCGCTCGTTCCAGATCTCCGCGGTCTTCCCGCATCTGACCGTGCTCGACAACGTGCGCGTCGCCCTGCAGCGGCCGAACGGGCTCGCCACGCAGTTCTGGCGGCCGCTGTCGGCGCTCGACAGCCTGAACGAGCGCGCCGACCGGCTGATCGCCGCCGTCGGCCTCTCCGAGGCGCGCAACGCCATGGCGGCGGACCTCTCCTACGGGCGCAAGCGCGTGCTGGAGATCGCCACCACGCTGGCGCTCGATCCGAAGGTGCTGCTCCTCGATGAGCCGATGGCCGGCATGGGCGGCGAGGACGTCGCCGTCGTCGCCGGCATCATCCGCAACGTCGCCCGCGACCGCGCCGTGCTGATGGTCGAGCACAATCTCAAGGTCGTCGCCGACATCTGCGACCACGTCACCGTGCTCCAGCGCGGCGAGATCCTCGCGGAGGGCGACTACCGTACGGTCAGCGAGGACCCGCGGGTGCGCGCCGCCTACATGGGCACGGAGGAGGCCTGACATGGGAGCGCTTCTTCAGGTCGCCGACCTCCATGCCTGGTACGGCGAAAGCCACGTCCTGCACGGCGTCGACATGACGGTCGGCGAGGGCGAGACGATCACCATCCTCGGCCGCAATGGCGTCGGCAAGACGACGACGCTGCGCACCATCATGGGCATCATCCGCGCGCGCAAGGGCGAGATCCGCTTCGCCGGCCGCGACATGCTCTCGGTGCCGCTCCACCGCACCGCCCATGCCGGCATCGGCTTCGTGCCGGAGGAGCGCGGCATCTTCGCGAGCCTGACGGTGGAGGAGAACCTCACCCTGCCGCCGGTGGTGGCCGACGGCGGCATGCCGCTGGAGGAGATCTACGACCTCTTCCCCAACCTCCTCGAACGGCGCGCGAGCCAGGGCACCAAGCTCTCCGGCGGCGAGCAGCAGATGTTGGCCATGGCGCGCATCCTCCGCACCGGCGTGCGCCTCCTGATTCTCGACGAGCCGACCGAGGGTCTTGCCCCGGTCATCGTCCAGCGCATCGGCGAGGTGCTGCAGAAGCTCAAGGCGCGCGGCATGACGATCCTGCTCGTCGAGCAGAACTTCCGTTTCGCCAGCCGCATCGCCGACCGCTTCTACCTGATGGAGCACGGCCGGATGGTGGCGGATTTCCCGGTCGCGGAGCTGCCGGACCGCATGACGACGCTCAACAAGGTGCTGGGAGTGTGACGCCATGACGACGATCTTCGGCATTCCGCTCGCCGCCTTCCTCGGCCAGCTGCTGATCGGCCTCATCAACGGCTCGTTCTACGCGATGCTGAGCCTGGGGCTCGCCGTCATCTTCGGCCTGCTCCGCGTGATCAACTTCGCCCACGGCGCGCAATACATGCTCGGCGCCTTCGTCGCGCTGCTGCTCCTGCAATATCTCGGCGTCGACTACTGGCTGGCGCTGGCGATCGCGCCGCTCGTCGTCGGCCTGTTCGGCGCGCTGGTCGAGCGCACCATGCTGAGCCGGCTCTACGATCTCGATCCGCTCTACGGCCTGCTCTTCACCTTCGGCCTGGCGCTGACGATCGAGGGCACGTTCCGCTATCTCTACGGCGCGGCCGGCCAGCCCTATTCGGTGCCGCCGGCGCTTTCCGGCGGCACCAATCTCGGCTTCATGTTCCTGCCGAACTACCGCGGCTGGGTGGTCGCCGTCTCGCTCGTCACCTGCCTCGGCACCTGGCTGCTGATCGAGAAGACCAAGCTCGGCGCGTACCTGCGCGCCGCGACCGAGAACACCGTGCTCGTGCAGGCCTTCGGCATCAACGTGCCGCTCCTACTCACGCTCACCTACGGCTTCGGCGCGGCACTCGCCGCCTTCGCCGGCGTGCTCGCCGCGCCGATCTACCAGGTCTCGCCGCTGATGGGCACCAACCTCATCATCGTCGTCTTCGCGGTGGTGGTGGTCGGCGGCATGGGCTCGATCCTCGGCGCCATCGTCACCGGCTACATGCTCGGCATCGCCGAGGGCCTGACCAAGGTGTTCTACCCGGAGGCGTCCAACATCGTCATCTTCGTCATCATGGCCATCGTGCTCCTGCTGCGGCCGGCCGGCCTCTTCGGAAAGGATGCCTGACATGGCGGACATGGTCGAAACGACGGCAAGCGGCGAGCGGAGTGCCACGGCGCAGTCGATCCGCATCGGCTTCCTGCTGGCGGGGCTCGCCGCGCTCGCCGTGGCGCCGCTCTTCCTCTACCCCGTCTTCCTGATGAAGCTGCTCTGCTTCGCGCTCTTCGCCTGCGCCTTCAACCTGCTGATCGGCTATACGGGCCTGCTCTCCTTCGGCCATGCCGCCTTCTTCGGGGGCGCCGCCTATTTCACGGCGCATGCGGTCAAGGAATGGCACCTGACGCCGGAGCTCGGCATCCTCGTCGGCGTCCTCGGCGCCGCACTCCTCGGCCTCGTCATCGGCTTCTTCGCCATCCGCCGGCAGGGCATCTACTTCGCGATGATCACGCTGGCGCTCGCGCAGATGTTCTATTTCTTCTGCCTGCAGGCGGAGTTCACCAAGGGCGAGGACGGCATCCAGGGCGTGCCGCGCGGCCATTTCCTTGGCCTCCTCGACCTGTCGACCTCCACCAACATGTATTATTTCACGCTCGCCGTCTTCCTGGTCGGGCTCCTCGTCATCTGGCGCTTCGTCAACTCGCCCTTCGGCATGATCCTGAAGTCGATCCGCGAGAACGAGCAGCGTGCCGTCTCGCTCGGCTATTCGGTGCAATATTACAAGCTCGGCGCCTTCGTCATGTCGGCGGCGCTGGCGGGGCTTGCCGGCGGCACCAAGGCGCTGGTCTTCCAGTTCGCGACGCTGACCGACGTCACCTGGCAGATGTCGGGCGAGGTGATCCTGATGACGCTGCTCGGCGGCATCGGCACGCTGATCGGCCCGGTCTTCGGCGCCGGCCTCGTCGTGACGCTGCAGCACTACCTCGCGACCTCCGACTTCCCCGTCACGATCGTCACGGGCGTCGTCTTCATGGCCTGCGTGCTGCTCTTCCGGCGCGGCCTCGTCGGCGAGTTCTATGCCTCGCGGCTCGGTCGGCGGCTAGGCTTCGCCTACCGGCGGTAACCGCGATGGAGGACGCAGAGCACGTCCGCTTCGAACGGCAGGGATCGGCGGCGATCGTCCGCCTCGACCGGCCGCGCGCGCTGAACAGCCTGACCCTGCCGATGGTGCGCGCGATGAAGGCCGCGCTCGTCCGCCATGCGACGGACGCCTCCATCTCCTGCGTCGTGCTGACGGGGGAGGGCGAGCGCGGCCTCTGCGCGGGCGGCGACGTGCGCATCGTCCACGACCTCGGCCGGCGGGGCGACCCGGAGGCGACGCGCTTCTGGCGCGAGGAGTTCCCGCTCAACGCGCTCATCGCCCGCTACCCGAAACCCTATGTCGCGCTGATGGACGGCATCACCATGGGCGGCGGCGTCGGTCTTTCCGCGCACGGCAGCCTGCGCATCGTCACCGAGCGCACACGCCTCGCCATGCCGGAGACCGGCATCGGCTACTTCCCGGATGTCGGCGCGACCTGGCTTCTGCCGCGCGCGCCCGGCGAGGCGGGCACCTGGATGGGGCTTGCCGGCAGCGAGATCGGGGCGGCGGACGCGATCCACGCGGGCCTTGCAGACCTTCTGGTGCCGTCCGCCCGGCTCGGCGAACTGGTGGCGGCGCTGGCGGGCCTGCCGCCGGATGCGGGGCAGGATCGCGCCGTCGAGACGGCCGCGCGGTTCGCAGTGCCGGTCGAAGGCGGCGTGCTCGCCCGGAACGCCGCGCTGGTCGACCGCACGTTCCGCTTCGACAGCGTGGCGGAGATCCTGACGGCGCTTGCGGCGGAAGCCGACCCCTTCGCCGCCGAGGCGCTCGCCACGATCGGCCGCCGCTCGCCGACGAGCCTCAAGCTCACGCTGAGGCTGCTGCGGCTCGGCCGCGACAGCGCCGGCCTGGAGGAATGCCTCGACCGCGAGTTCGCCGCCGCCGTCCATCTCCTGACGCAGCACGATTTCTACGAGGGCGTGCGCGCCGCGCTGATCGACAAGGACCGCGCCCCGAAATGGTCGCCGGCCACCCTCGACGCGGTGAGCGACGCGGCGGTCGACGCCTATTTCGCGGGCGGCGGCAGCCTTTTTCCGCAAGGAGGATGACATGACGACGATCGCATTCGTGGGCCTCGGCAACATGGGCGGCCCGATGGCGGCCAATCTGGTGAAGGCGGGCCACGCCGTCGCGGGCTTCGACCTGTCCGAAGCCTCGCGGGCGGCCGCCGCCGCGACCGGCGTCGTCGCGGCGGCGACGCTCGCAGAGGCGGTCGAGGGGGCCGCGTGCGTCGTCACCATGCTGCCGAAGGGGGCGCATGTGCTCTCCGTCTGGCAGGAGCTCTGCGGCCTCGTCGCGGACGGCACGCTGATGATCGACAGCTCGACCATCGATGTCGAGAGCGCGCGCAAGGCGCATGCGCTCGCCGCCGCGCGCGGCTGCCCGTCGCTCGACGCGCCGGTCTCCGGCGGCACCGGGGGCGCGGCCGCCGCCACGCTCACCTTCATGGCCGGCGGCTCGCAGGCGGCCTTCCGGCAGGCGGAGCCGATTCTCGCCGCCATGGGCCGCAAGAGCGTGCATTGCGGCGGCCCCGGCGCCGGGCAGGCCGCGAAGATCTGCAACAACATGATCCTCGGCATCTCGATGATCGGCGTCTGCGAGGCCTTTGCGCTGGGCGAGAAGCTCGGGCTGTCGCACCAGGCGCTCTTCGACGTCGCTTCCACCTCCTCAGGCCAATGCTGGTCGCTCACGTCCTATTGCCCGGTCCCCGGCCCGGTTCCGGCTTCGCCCGCCAACAACGGCTACAGGCCCGGCTTCGCCGCGGCGCTGATGCTGAAGGACCTGCTGCTCGCGCAGGAGGCGGCGCTTGCCACGGGTGCTGCCACGCCGCTCGGCGCGGAGGCGGCGCAGCTCTACGGCCTGTTCGAGAAGCAGGGCCACGGTGCGCGCGACTTCTCGGCCATCGTCGAGATGCTGCGGGGGCCACAGGCGGGCTGAGGAGACGCCGGCGGAACAAAGGCGCCGCCTCTCCGGTTTCTTCGGCAGGCGTCGCCCTCTGGGCGGCGGGCCCCGAGGAGAAAAGCCATGAGCGACCCGAAGAACACCTCCCGCGAGGAGGATTTCCGCGACTACGAGCAGCGCGATATCCGCGACGGCTGGCCCTATGCGGACCAGGACGAGGATCCCAAGGCCCGGCGCAACGCCCCCTACGGCACGACGGCGGCGAACTTCGAGGAGATCGAGAACGAGGGCGTCGACATTTCCGGCGACCCGGATGCGCAGGAGATCCACGGCGCGCCGCTGCCCTTCTCCGACGGCACGGAGGACACCATCGCCGACGACGACCTGGAGAACCGTATCACCGAGCGGCTGGAGGAGGACGGACGCATCGACATGGCCTCGCTGGAGATCGCCGTCCGCCACGGCGTCGCCCATATCGAAGGGTCGGTCGATAGCGACGAGGACCGCGGCCACCTGATCGCGCTCGTCCGCGCCATGGCGGGCGTGCGCGACGTGCGTGCGGACGGCCTGTCGTCGCGCGGCGTCGACAGCCACATGCCGCGCGATGCCGACGAATAGTCAGGCCCGGGCCGCGGCGCGCCGCCAGATCGTCACGAGCGGCCCGTCCGCGCCGTAGAGGGGATCGCTCTCCGGAACCGGCAGGGCCTCTATGGCCGCCAGCTGGTCGATCGTCGCCTCGGTCGTGAGGATGTCGGCGTGCTGGCCGGGCGGATAGCCGCCGACGACGAGGAAATCGCCGCTGGCCGACAGCCGCCGGTGGCCGGTGCCGGCGGGAAGCACGAGGCAATCGCCGGCCCGGACCGAAAGGCGGGCGCCCGTCGGTCCGCCGATCAGGAGCTCGGCCTCTCCCCCGGCAATGCCCAGCACCTCGTGCGCGCCGGAATGATAGTGCTGGTAGGCGAAGACGCCGTTGCGCCAGAGCCCGCGCCATCCGGCCGCGCCGAACCGCCGCTCGAACGCCGCCGCCCGGTCGTCCTCTTCCGGCGGGAAGACCGCGCGATAGGCGAGCACCGGCAGGAACGGGTGGTTGGGCACCCATTCGCTGGCGGAAAAGACGAGCGTCTCCGGCTCGGTCATGCGCTCCTCATCCGTCCGATTTCGGCGCCTTGTCGAAATCCTTGCGCAGCTCGTCCTTGGCCTTCTCCAGCGTCGCGCGGCGGCTGTCGGAAAGCTGGTCGCCGGCGCGGTTGATGTAGAAGGTGAGCATGGACATGGCCGACTGGAACGGGCTCGACTTGCGCCGGTCGCTCGCCTCGGCCGAGCGCCGCAGCGACTGGGCGATCTTCCTGGCGCTGCGCTGCTTGAAGACGCCCTCCTCGAGGTCCATCGCATCGCTGTTCTCGGTGACGTCCTGGGACCATTTCTTCTTGCTTTCGGCCATCGCCGGTCTCCTTCGGGCAATTCGTCGGGACGGGAGTGATATTGGCCGGATTCCGCCGCCGGCAAGGGCCCGCCGGGGAACTTTCCGCCGCCCGGCGCGTTCATTGCCATCATCGCGCGCCGCCACAGGATATTCCCTCCATGATCTCCAGCACCTCGCCGCTCTCCCGCTCGTGCCTTGCCTTCGTTCTGGCCGGCGGGCGGGGAACCCGACTGCACGAGCTGACCGACGACGAGTGCAAGCCCGCGGTGTCCTTCGCCGGCTCCTCGCGGATCATCGACTTCGCATTGGCGAACGTGTTGAACTCGGGCCTGCGGCATGCGCTGGTCGCCACGCAGTACCGTCCGGCCCGGCTGGTGAGCCATGTCCGCTCGCGCTGGCGCGCCCGCTTCGCCGTTCACGGCGGCTCGATCGAGACCCTGTCGAGCGGCGGCGACGAGCAGACCGGCTACAGGGGCACGGCCGACGCCGTCTATCGCAACATCGCCGCAATCGACGCCCGCGCGCCGCGCCACGTGCTCGTGCTCGCCGCCGACCATATCTATCAGATGGACTACGAGCGGCTTCTCGCCGACCACGTCGCCTCCGGAGCCGACGTGACCGTCGCGGCGGAGGTCGTGCCGGTGTCGCTCGCGCACGGCTTCGGCATCCTCGGCACGGACGGGGAGGGCCGCATCGTTGAATTCGCCGAGAAGCCGGCCGCGCCCGCAACGCTGCCCGACCGGCCGGACCGGTCGCTCGCCAGCATGGGCATCTACGTCTTCGACTGGCCGCTGCTGCGGGCGGCGCTGACGGCCGACGCGGCCGATCCGCGTTCGAGCCGCGACTTCGGTAGGGACGTGCTGCCGAGGCTGATCGCCGGCGGCAACGCCTTCGCCCATCGCTTCGCCGCGCCGGGCGACGGCGGGCGGCCCGGCTACTGGCGCGACGTGGGCACGATCGACGCCCTGCACGAGGCCAACATGGACCTGCTGCGCGGTCCGGGGCAGGGCGGCCTCGACCTCGACGGCTGGCCGCTGCACGTCGGCTGGATGGGCGAGCGCCGCGAGGGCGGCTCGCTGGTCTTCCCGGATTCCGAGCCGGCCGGCCTCGTCGCGCAGTCGGTCGTCGGCCCCCGCGTCGTCCTCGGCGAGGGCGCGCGCGTGCTGCGCAGCGTGCTGATGCCGGGCGCGGTGGTCGAGCGCGGGGTGCGGATCTGCAACTGCGTGGTCGCGCCGGACGCGCGCCTTTCGGGCGCACTCGTGATCGGTGAGGACGCGGAGGAGGACGCCCGCTGGTTCCGCCGCACGCCGGGCGGCGTCGTGCTCGTCGACCGGCGCATGCTCGACCGGCGGCGGGAAACGCGCCGCATCCTGCAGGGATGGCGCTCGGGCCCGGCCGCGGCGGTCGCCGCCGGCGGGAGGCTGCCGCTCGGCTGAACGGTCGTGCCATGCAGGAGGACGCACTGAATGAGGTCGGGCTCGTCTACGTCTCGGACAGCGAGCCGGGCATCCGCCGCCACCGGACGGGGCGGAGCTTCTGCTATCGCCTGCCGGACGGCTCGCTTGTGCGCGACGCAGCGGTGAAGGCGCGGATCGCCGCCCTCGGCCTGCCGCCGGCCTACGAGAACGTCTGGATCTGCATCGACGAGAACGGCCACCTGCAGGCGACGGGATACGATTCCCGCGGCCGCAAGCAGTACCGCTACCACCGCGACTGGAGCGCGCTGAAGAGCGGCGACAAGTTCGCCCAGCTCATCGCCTTCGGCCGGGCGCTGCCGCGGCTGCGGCGCGCGGTGCGCCGCGACCTCGACGGCCCGGCGGGCGCGGCCGAGACGATGCTGGCGGCGATCGTCGTGCTTCTCGACGAGGCGCAGCTTCGCGTCGGCAACCGCGTCTATGCGCAAGAGAACCGCACCTTCGGCGCGACGACGCTCCTCAAGCGCCACGTCTCGCTCTCGGACGGGCGCATCGAGCTGCGCTTCGTTGCCAAGGGCGGCAGGAGGGTGCGGCGCAGCCTGCGCCATCCCCGCCTGCAGCGTCTCCTCGAGCAATGCGCCGACCTGCCCGGCCGGCAGCTCTTCGTCTGGAAGGACGAGGCCGACCTCGTGCATCCGATCGATTCCGGCCGGCTCAACGCCTATCTGGCGGATATCTCCGGCCTGCCCGTCTCGGCGAAGACCTTCCGCACCTGGGCCGGCAGTCTCGCCGCCTTCGGGCTCGCCCGCCAGGCGATCGAGGCGGGCGAGCGGCCGACGGTCCGGGCGATGGCGACGCATGCCGCCGAGACGCTGCACAACACGCCGGCGATCTGCCGGTCGAGCTACATCCATCCCGACATCCTGGCGCTCGCGCGGGAGCCGGAGACGATCCGCCCCGCGCTGCGCCGGCCGCCGCCGCCGAAGCCCGGCCTGCGGCAAGAGGAGGCGCGGCTGCTCCGCTTCCTGGAAAGCCGGCGCAACGCCCGCCGCCGCCGCGCCGCCGGAACCAAGCCGCCGCGCGCGCGTTAGCAACGCGACGAGCGGGAGGCCCGTATGGACGGCAAGGACAGACTGATACTGGCGCTCGCGGCGCTGCTAAGGGCCGAACGCGAGACCCGCGGCGCGCTGATGGAGGTGCTGGAGGACGAGTCCATCCCGCGCGAGACCCTGCTGGCGATGCTCTCCGATCCCGTGCCGATCGTGACGCAGGAAGACCTCGTCTTCGCCGAGCGCTTCGCCATGTCGCGGCACCTGCCGCTCGAGAGGGAACGCTAGTGGCCCCGCGCACCTTCTGGAAAGGCTATCTGAAGCTGTCGCTGGTGACCTGCCCCGTGGCGATGATGCCGGCCGTCTCCGAGGAGGAGAAGGTCCGCTTCCGCACCCTCAACCGCCGCACCGGCAATCCCGTCGTCGCCCGCTACGTCGATTCCGTCACCGGCAAGCCGGTCGACGAGGAGGACGAGGCGAAGGGCTACCAGCGCGGCGAGGACGACTATATCGTTCTCGACGACGAGGAGATCGCGGCGGTGGCATTGGAAAGCACGCGCACCATCGACATCGAGATGTTCGTGCCGAAGGAATCGATCGGCTGGATCTGGTATGACACGCCGCATTTCCTCCTGCCGGACGACAAGGTGGGCGAGGAGGCCTTCGCCGTGATCCGCCAGGCGATGGCCTCCACCGGCACCGTCGGCATCGCCCGGCTCGTCCTCTACCGGCGCGAACGGGCGGTGATGCTGGAGCCGCGCGACCGCGGCATCGTCGTCTGGACGCTGCGCTACGGCGACGAGGTGCGCGAGGCGGCCGATTATTTCGGCAAGGCGGACGGCGCCAGGCCGGAGGCCAAGGCCCTTGCCCTCGTCGGCAAGCTGATCGACAGGCAGAGGCGCGGCTGGGAGCCGGCCATGGTGACCGACCCGGTGCAGGACCGCCTGCTGGAGATCATCGCCGCCAAGAAGAAGGGCAGGAAGCGTCCCGCCAGGCCGAAGGCCGCGCCGGAGCCCGCCGGCAACGTGGTCAACATCATGGATGCGCTGCGCCGCAGCCTCAAGGCCGAAGGCGGGAAACGCTAGGGCGCCGCATCCGGACGGATGCGCGAAGCGTCTTTCCGCGCCCGCGATGCCTCAGGGCTTGTCCTTCCGCAGCCTGCGCGCCGACGCCGTGAAATCCGCCCAGGGGTCCGCCTTCAGCGCCGCGAGCCGGGTCGGCGTGTTCTCCACCGTGAAATAGGCCGGGCCGATCTCCGGTCCCAGTTCCTCCCAGGCGAGCGGCATGGAGACGGCCGCACCCGGCCGGGCGCGGGTGGAATAGGGGGCGACGGCCGTCATGCCGCGCTGGTTGCGCAGGTAGTCGATCAGGATCTTGCCGCGCCGCTTCGCCTTGCTGATCGTCGAGACGTAGGCGTCCGGGCTGTCGGACGCCATGGCGTCGGCGAGCGCCTTGCAGAAGGCCTTGACCTGCGGCCAGTCGGCGGAGGGTTCGAGCGGGGCGACGACGTGCAGGCCCTTGCCGCCGGAGGTCTTGACGAAGGCGGCAAGCCCCGTCGCCTCAAGCCGCTCGCGCGTCTCCTGCGCCGCGGCGAGGACTGCCGGCCAGGCGACGCCCTCGCCGGGATCGAGGTCCATGATGATCCGGTCCGGCCGTTCCCAGTCGTCGAGCGTCGAGCCCCAGGGATGGATCTCCAGCACCGCCGACTGCACCAGTCCCATCAGCCCGTCGAAATCGTCGATGGCGATCAGCGGCTCGCCGTCCTTCTCCTCGGGATCCTGCACGAGGCGGATATTCGGATTGACGCCCTTCCAGGCGTGTTTCTGGAAGAATTTCTGGCCGTCGATGCCGGAGGGCGCGCGCAGGAGCGCGAGCGGCCGCCCGACGATGTGCGGCGCGATATGGCGCCAGACCTCGGTGTAGTAGTCGGCGAGCCCCTCCTTCGTCACGCCCTCGTCCGGCCAGTAGATCCGGTCGGGATGGGTAAGCCGCACGGTGCGGCGCTGCGGCTTCTCCTTCGGCGGCGCCTTGCCGGAAGGGGTCTCGCGCACGACATCGGTCGCCGGCTTGTCCTCGCGCAGGCCGCGGAAGGAGGCGTGGCGCAGGTGCCCGTCCGCCGTCCAGGCGCGGAACTCGACCTCGGCCACGAGCTCCGGCCGCACGTAGCGCACGCCGCCGCGGCCCTCCTCGGCGTTGAGCGGGCGGGAGAAGGGGCTCTTCTCGGCGCGCAGCCCGTCGAGCCGCTTGAAGAGCTGGGCGGCGACGCTGCCGGTGAAGCCGGTGCCGACGCGGCCGACCGGGGTGAGCGCGCCCTCCTCGTTGACGCCGAGCACCAGCGAGCCGATCGCCTTGCGCGACACGGTCGAGGGGATGAAGCCGCCGATCACGAATTCCTGCCGGGCCGAGCATTTCGACTTGATCCAGCTCTTTGTGCGGCCGGCGCGGTAGGGCGCGTTGCGAAGCTTGGAGACGACCCCCTCCAGGCTGAGGCGGCAGGCGTGGCGCTTCACCATCTCGCCGCTTTCGGAGAAATGCGCGCTGTAGCGCAGCGCCCCGCCGGCCTCCGCCACCAGCGGCTCCAGCATGGCCTTGCGCTCGACGAGCGGCAGGCGCGTGAGGTCGTAGCCGTCGAGATGGAGAAGGTCGAAGGCATAGAAGACGAAGCGGTCGCTGCGCCCGTCGGAGAGGTCGGCCTGGAGCGCGGAGAAATCCGAGGCGCCGGCAGCCGTCTCCACCACCAGCTCGCCGTCGATGATGGCGGTGCCGACCGGCAGCGCCCGCAGCGCGTCGGGGACCGTCTTGCCGAATTTCTTCGTCCAGTCGAGGCCGCTGCGGGTGAGCAGCTTCACCCGCCCCGCCTCGATCCGCGCCTGAAGGCGGTAGCCGTCGAACTTGATCTCGTGCAGCCATTGCTCGCCGGGCGGCGGCGCGGCGGCGAGCGTGGCGAGCATCGGCTCGATGAAATCGGGAAGCGCGGCCTTGCGGGCGCCCTTCGCGCCGGACGGGTCCGGCAGCGCCTCGTCCTCCGGCTCGGGCGGCGGCGGATTTTTTTTGGCCGTCTTGCGGATGCGGCCGGTCTTCGAGGACCAGCCGGGCGCCTCCCCGGCGATGTCGGCGAGGTCGCGGCCGGTCTTCACCGATTCCGGCCGCTCCTCCAGGATGTCCGGCTCGTCGGCCGCGCGGGCGAAGTCGTCGTCGCCCTTGATCAGCAGCCAGTTCTCGCGCTTCTCGCGCGGCTTGCCCTGCATGCGGATGAGGTGCCAGCGCCCGTGCAGCTTCTCGCCGGACAGCTCGAATTCGAGATGGCCCTTGGCATAGGCTTTGGCGACATCGCCGAGCGGCGTCCAGGTGCCGCGGTCCCAGAGGAGCACGGTGCCGCCGCCGTATTCGCCCTTGGGGATCGTGCCCTCGAAGCCGCCGTAGTCGAGCGGGTGGTCCTCGACATGGACGGCGAGCCGCTTGTCGCCCGGCACGAGGCTCGGGCCGCGCGTCACCGCCCAGCTCTTCAGCACGCCGTCCATCTCCAGCCGGAAATCGTAGTGCAGGCGGGTGGCGTCGTGCTTCTGGATGACGAAGCTGTTGCCGCGGGCGCGCGCCTTGCGGCCCTTCGGCTCGGGCGTGGTCGAGAAATCGCGCTTCTGCCGGTAGACGTCGAGTGTCGCCATGGATCAGCCCGCCTTGCGCCGCTTGGCGGCCGGCGCGGATTTCGCCGCCTTCCGCTTGCCCTTCCTGCCGTCCGCCTCGCCGGCGCTCGCGCGCAGCGCCTCCATCAGGTCGATGACCTTGCCCTCCTTCGGGGCGGGCGGGGCCTTGATCGCCCGGCCCTCGATCTTGGCCCGGACCAGTTCGGCGAGTGCCGCGTCATAGCGGTCGTCGAAGGCGGCGGGATCGAAGCGGCCGCGCTTCTTGCCGATGATGTGCTCGGCGAGCTCCAGCATCTCGCCGCCGATGTCGATCTGCGGAATGTCGGCGAAGGCCTCGGCCGCGGAGCGCACCTCGTAGTCGAAGTTGAGCGTCGTGGCGATCATGCCCGCGTCGTGCGGGCGGATCAACAGGGTGCGCACGCGGCGGAAGAGCACGGTGCGGGCGATCGCGGCGACGCTGCGCTTGCGCATCCCCTCGCGCATCAGCGCGAAGGCCTCCGCCGCCGCCTTGTCGGCCGGCGCGAGATAATAGGGCTTGTCGAAGAAGAGATCGTCGATGTCCTCGCAGTCGAGGAAGGCGGAGACCGCGAGCGTCTTGTCGCTCTCGGGAACGGCGGCCGCCACCTCGTCGGCTTCGAGCACGATATAGTCGTTCGCCGCCGCCTCGTATCCCTTCGCCTGGTCTTCGCGCTCGACCGGCTTGCCGGTGCCGCTATCGACGAACTGGCGCTGCAGCCGGTGGCCGGTCGCGCGGTTGACCATGTGGAAGGCGACGCGCTCGCTCGTCGAGGCGGCGGTATAGAGGGCGACGGCGCAGGCGAGGTCGCCGATCTTCAGGAAGCCTTTCCAGTTCGCTCTGGGCGCCACGTCCAACCCTCCGGTTCCAACCGTCTGCCAACGCCCGCCCGGACGATTTGTTCCGGGCGGCGGGGCTCAGTCGCCGCGGGTCTTCAGCGCGTCGCCGACCTTGCTGCGCACGGGGTCCTTGTTGGTCTCCCCGGCGGCGTCGCGGTCGTGATCCGGGTCGTCCTTGGCCGGCAGGTAGCCGCGCGGCCGGGTCGCCTCGGGGCCTTCCCAGCGGGGCGATTGTTCCGTGGTGCCCGGGGCACCGTCCTTCGGTTTGTCGATGGCCATGGTGGGGTCTCCTTCGCGTGATCGGGAACGGTATGCGGACGTAACACCGGGAAGGCCGGCTTGTTCCGGATCGCGCCGCATGGCGGGACGGCACGCGAGATTTCACGGGCGCGCTTTAACGTTTGCCTAACCATCGCCCAACAGATTTGACCGAAGCAAGGAATGAGAGGACTGATGCCGATCAGTGCGCTATTCGTCGGGGCACCGAATGCCCTCGACCGCTTCCCCGATCTGCGTTCGGTTCCCTGTCTGCGCCATTTCGGCCGCAACGACGTGCTGGACCGCTTTCGCCGGGCCATCGCCTTCGACCATATCGCGGTCCTCGGTCTCGACGTGGAGCACTATCGTTTCGGCGAGGGCCAGTCGGTCGATACCGACCTGCCGCCGGCCTTCGTCGACACCTACGAGGCCGAGCGCCTGGCCCTCGCCGACCCCGTTCTCCTGGCGGCCGTGAAGACGCGGAAGACCGTGGAGGAGAGGGACGTCTACGCCCTGTCGCCGCCGCCGGCGCGCCTTGCATACCTGTCGGAGCTGTTCGGCGTGCACAACCGGACGCTCGTGCCGATCCGGCGCGACGACACCGTCTACGGCGCGGTGTTCTTCACGCGGGCGACGCCGTTCGACCGTGACGAGGTCGCCTTCCTCGAGCTGATCGCCGAGCCGATCCACACCGTGATCACGCGGCCGCTGATGGAGCGCTTCGCCGCGCAGCAGCTGCGCCTGTCGAAGGGAGAGATCGCCTGCCTGTCGCATGCCAGCCGCGGGCTCACCAGCGGCGAGATCGCCGAGGCGACCGGCTACCAGAACGACACCGTCAACACCTATATCAAGGCGGCGGTGAAGAAGCTCGGTGCCAACAACCGCTCCCAGGCCGTGGCGGAGGCGATCCGGCGCCGGCTCATAAGCTAGATGTCGATGGAGAGCCCGCGCTCGCGCAGGATGGCGTTGAAGAGCGGCATCAGGTGGTCGCGCGGGCCGAAGCCGTCGAGCACGCGCTTGACGATCGGCTCCATGCCTTCCGGCTCGCTGATGCAGTAGCCCCGGCCGATGGCGACGACTTCGCAGCCCAGTGCCAGCAGTTCGTCGATCAGGGCGTTGATCGCGGTGTCGAGTGAATGTTCGCTGACCATCTTCGGATCGGATCGTTCGGCGGAAATCGGATGAAAGCGCCGGCTTTCGCCGGCGCTCTCGATGCTGGTGTCAGGCGGCGCGCTGGTCTCGTCCGGCCGCCGCATGCGCGGGGCCGGCGAGCGCGGCGGTCGTCCCCGGCTCCCGTATGGTCGAGCGCCGGTTCAGCTTGAAGCGGTTGACGAGTTCGGTGAGCATCGTCGAGCCTTCCGCGAGCGTGTGGCTGATCGTCGTGGTCCGATCCACCATGCCGGCGTTCTGCTGCGTCATCCTGTCGATTTCGCTGACGGCCGCATTGATCTGCTGCAATCCGGCCGTCTGTTCCTCGGCCGCCGAGGCGATCGCGTCGATATGCTGGTCGATGGAATTGACGAAGTTGCCGATGCGGGCAAGCGCCTCGCCCGTCTCGCCGACGAGCCGCACGCCGGCGTCGACCTCGGTGTTGGAGTTGCCGATCAGCGCCTTGATCTCCTTGGCGGCCTTGGCCGAGCGCTGGGCGAGCTCGCGCACCTCGGTGGCGACGACGGCGAAGCCCTTGCCGGCGTCGCCCGCACGGGCAGCCTCCACCCCGGCGTTCAATGCAAGCAGGTTGGTCTGGAAGGCGATCTCGTCGATGACGCCGATGATCGAGGAGATCTCCTGCGAGGCGCTCTCGATGCGCTGCATCGCCATGACGGTGTCGCCGACGATGGCGCTGGAGGCGTCGGCACAGTCGCGGGCCTGCTTCACCAGCTTGCGGGTCTCCTGGGTGCGGTCGGTCGAAAGCCGCACCGTGACGGTCACCTGTTCGAGCGAGGCGGAGGTCTCCTCCAGCGAGGCCGCCTGCTTCTGCGTGCGGTCGGCGAGCTGCATGGCCGCCTCGCGCATCTCGATGCCGTTCTCGTAGATCGCGCGGGTGCGCTGCATGACCTGCGACAGGGTCTCCTGGAAGGTGGCGATGGAGTCGTTGAAGTCGCGGCGCAGGCCGTCGAAGGGCTCGGAGAAGGGCTCGTCGATCGTCATGCGGATATTGCACTGCGACAGCCGTTCCAGGCCGGCGCCGAGCTTGTCGACCACTTCCGCGACGATCTTCTCCTGTCCCTCGCGGCGCGCGCGCTCCATCTCCTGCTGGGCCCGTTCGCTGGCCGCACGGGCGGCGTCCGCCTGCCGTTCGGCATTGGCGACGATCGCCGAGCGCACCTCCTCGACCGCCTTGGCGAGGCCGCCGATCTCGTCGCGCCGCTTGGCGAGCTCGAGGTCGGAATCCATCTCGCCGGAGGCCATGCGCATCAGCATGGCCTGGAGGCGGGCGATCGGCAGGGTGACCGAGCGGCTGACGACATAGGCGGCGGCCGCGGCGAGCGCCAGCGCGATCGACAGGCCGGTCAGCGACAGGCGCTGGAAGCTGCTCGCCGAATGCGAGACGTCCTCGCCGATCGTCTTGTTCAGGTTCTCCTGGTAGTCGATGAACTTGTTGATGGCGGCGAGCCAGTCGACGAAGAGCGGGCGGGCGGAGGAAAGCAGGATGGCTTCCGCCTCGGCGGTGCTGCCGCCGCGCGTCAGGTCGATGATCCGAGTGACGAGCGGATTGGTCTTCGCCTGCACCTCGGCGATCTCGGCGGCGATGCCGCGCTCCACCGGCGTGGCGCCGTCCGGCGCGGCCAGCATCGCGTCGAGCTTCACCTCGTTTTCGGCATAGGCGGCGGCGAGCTTCTCGATGAGGATGACGGAGGCCTCGCGGTCGGCGGCGTCGCCGGCCAGCACCACGTCGCGGATCGCGATGGCGCGGTCGTGCACGCTGCCGCGGAAGTTGATGGCGAAGCGCTGCTTGACGCTGTTCACCTCGTTGGTGACCTGAAGGTTGCCGCTGATGTGGTTGACCTCTCGGATCGACTGGAAGGTCAGGGCCAGCATCAGGAGGAGGACGAAGCCGAAGCCGAGGCCCAGGCGGGTCATGATCTTCAAACCGGTTGCTCTAGCCATTGCGATGTTTCCCGTGGCGGTTCTTGGGGGAAGGGGAAGGGTAAGGGGAGGCAGGCCTCTGTCCGCGCCTGCCTTGCGGGCGACCGAGCCGCTCGTGTCGGATGTGCTGTCCGGCCCCGGTCAGGCCGGCGTGTCTCCTCCGCCGGGCAGGCCGTCCGGGCCGGTGTCCTCGCAGGCGGCGACCAACGTGCGAAGCTCCTGCCGGATGCGGCCGAGGTCGTGCATGCTCTGGTCCAGCAGGGCCCGCGTCACGGCGAGGTAGTCGAAGCGCGCCTGTCCCTCGCCGAGGGCCGCGAGCATGTCGATGTGCCGCTGGTTCTGCAGCCGGTCGGACAGATGGGCGGAGAGGGAGATGATGTCGGCCATCACGGGATATCCTGTCGTCAGGACACACGGCGACGGTCGCCCCGCCGGTGCCGGCGGGCGCAAACGATCTGGCTCACGATGGGCCTCATGGGATACATGAAAGGGTGGCGGCCGAACCCGGCGTCATGCCGGCCGGAGGTTGAATCCCTCGCTCGGATGCCCCCAATTTAGGGATGAAATCATTTACGCTTCCTGAATATTCCGCGGCACAATGCCGTTTTTTTGCTGCTTATGGACGAAAGTTGCGCAATTCCGGCACGCCCGACGCAGGAACGGGACCATCGGTCGCAGCCGCCGGGCGAGCCTCGGGCAAGGCAGGCCGCCTATCCTTCGTATCCACTTGGCAAACATCAAGATGGATATGTCCCGCGCCGATTCGCTTGAACTCGACTTCCGCCAGACGGACGCCATGCCGGATATCGTCCGGTCGCGGCAGTGGCGCGGCGTGCAGGCCGAATTCTCGCGCCTGCACCTGCCGGCGGAATACGAATTCAACTGGAGCGGGGCGACCCATTACCTCGCGCTGCACGACCTCGTGCTCTCCGACGGCGAGATGGACGTCGACGGGCTGGCGCCCGTGACCGGCGGCGATCTCCGGGGCAAGATGACCTACGTGCCGGCCAGCTGCGGGCTCAAGGGCTGGGCCGCGCCGGCGCCGCGCCAGAACACCTTCACCGTCGTCTATTTCGACGCGGCGGTGCTGGAGCAGGAGGTCGAGGACGGCTTCGGCACGGCGGACCTCAGGCCGCTCATCTACTTCGACGATCCCGCGCTCAAGGCGACGATGAAGAAGTTCGAGGAGGCGCTGTCGCCCTCCGCCGGCGCGGCGACCTCCGTCTATGCCGAGACGCTGGCCCTCGTCGCCGCGCTCGAGACCTTCCGCCTCCAGCGCGGGCTGCGGGACGCGGTGAGCCGAACGGGCGGGCTGACGGCCGGGCAGGAGCGGCTGGTGCGCGAATATATCGAGGAGAACCTGGCCGTCGATTTCGGCCTGGACGAGCTGGCGGCGACGACGGGCCTCAGCCGCTATCATTTCAGCCGCCGCTTCAAGGCGACCTTCGGCGTGCCGCCGCACCGCTACGTCACGACGCGCAAGATCGAGCGCGCGCGCCAGCTGCTCGCCGAGACCCGCTTCCCGGTCTCCCATGTCGCCGCCGCCTCCGGTTTCACCAGCGCGGCGAACTTCATCCGCGCCTTCCGCGAGCAGCACGGCATGACCCCGCGGGACTACCGGCGGGGCATCTAGGCCGGAGGCGCCGCCTCGATCGCCCGGTCGAGATGCGTGTAGCCGCCGTCCGGAAAGAGCCACTGGCCGGTCGTGTGGCTGGCGCGATCGGAGAGCAGGAAGGCGCAGGTGTCGGCGATCTCGCGCGCCGTCGTCATCCGTTGGCCGAGCGGGATGCGGCGCGTGATGCGGTCGAGGGCTTCCTGCGGGTCGGGCAGGGTGTCGAGCCAGCGGCGGTAGAGCGGCGTCATCACCTCGGCGACGACGATGGCGTTGACGCGGATGCCGTCCGGCAGGAACTCCACGGCCCATTCGCGCGTCAGGCCAAGCTGCGCGGCCTTGGCGGCGATATAGGCGGACGTGCCGCCCTGGCCGGTGAGCGCGGTCTTCGAGGAGATGTTGACGATCGCCCCTTTCGTGGCGCGGAGGTCGTCGCGCAGCAGGTGGACCATCGTGTAGTAGTGCACGAGGTTCTGGTCGAGGCTGGCGCGGAAGGCGTCCGGCCCCTTGTCGAGCCCGACGCCGTCGTTCGCGCCCGCATTGTTGACGAGACCGTGTATCGCCCCGTGGCGCGCCCGCACCGTTTCCACCGCGGCCCTGCAGGCATCGTCGTCGGAAAGCTCCGCCGCGACGAAATCGGCGCCGGTGCGCGCGAGCCATTCGGCATCCGGCGCGCGGCGGGCGACGACCACCGGCCGCGCCCCTTCCTCGGCCAGCACCTCGGTGATGCCGGCGCCGATGCCCGAGCCGCCGCCGGTGACGATGACGACCTTGCCCTTGAGGTGGAGATCCATCATGCCCCCCTGAAGCGATAGGTTTCGAGGCTCTCCGGCTTCATCTCGATCGAGAAGCCGGGGCGCTCCGGCGGCATGTAGGCGGCGTTGCGGATGACGCAGGGGTCGACGAAATGCTCGTGCAGATGGTCGACATATTCGATCACCCGGCCCTCGCGCGTGCCGGAGATGCACAGATAATCGATCATGCTGAGGTGCTGGACGTATTCGCACAAGCCCACGCCGCCGGCGTGCGGGCAGACCTTCAACCCGTATTTCGCCGCCATCAGCATCACCGCGAGGATCTCGTTGACGCCGCCCAGCCGGCAGCTGTCGATCTGCACCACGTCGATTGCGCCGCGCATGATGAGCTGCTTGAAGATGATGCGGTTCTGGCACATCTCGCCGGTCGCCACCTGCACGGGGGCGACGCCCTCGCGGATCTTGCGGTGGCCCTCGATGTCGTCGGGGCTGGTCGGCTCCTCGATGAACCACGGCTTGACGAAGGCGAGCTTCCGCACCCATTCGATCGCCTGGTCGACCTCCCAGACCTGGTTGGCGTCGATCATCAGGTTGACGTCGGGGCCGACCTCGTCGCGGGCGATGGTGAGGCGGCGGATGTCGTCCTCCAGGTCGCGGCCGACCTTCATCTTCACATACTTGAAGCCGGCGTCGACGGCCTCGCGGCAGAGACGGCGCAGCTTGGCGTCGTCATAGCCGAGCCAGCCGGCCGACGTCGTGTAGCAGGGATAGCCCTCGGCCTTCAGCGTGGCGATGCGCCCGGCCTTGCCTTCCGCCTGCTTCGTCAGGAAGTCGAGCGCCCATTCCGGCGTGATGCAGTCGGTGAGGTAGCGGAAATCGATGCAACGGACCAATTGCTCGGGCGAAAGATCGGCGACGAGCTGCCAGACCGGCTTGCCCTCGATCTTCGCCCAGAGGTCCCAGACGGCGTTGACGACGGCGCCGGTGGCGAGGTGAATCGCGCCCTTGTCCGGGCCGATCCAGCGCAGCTGGCTGTCGGAGGTGACGTGGCGCCAGAAACGGCCCATGTCCTCGGCCACCCAGTCCATGTCGAGGCCGACGACGAGCGGGCGCAGCGCCTCTATGGCCGCCACGCAGATCTCGTTGCCGCGGCCGATGGTGAAGGTGAGCCCGTGGCCTTCCTGCCCGCCGTCGGTCTCGAGGATGACATAGGCCGCGGAATAGTCCGGGTCCGGGTTCATCGCATCGGAGCCGTCCAGATGCTGGCTGGTGGGAAAGCGCACGTCGACGGTGCGCAGGCCGGTGATCTTCATGTCGTCTTACCTTTTCATGTCGGCGCCGTTGCCGGCGGAGAGTGCATGGGAGAGGGAAGGGGCGCTGCAAGCCTTGGGGGTGCTGCCCTCACCTGCCTGCCGGCATCCTCTCCCGCAAGCGGGGCGAGGAACTTATGCCGTGCCGTTTTCCGCCTTCTCCCCGCTTGCGGAAAGAAGGTCCCGGCAGGGGAATGAGGGGCAAAGCGCCTCTCGCCTCTCCCATACGGATCGCCGGGGGCCGAAGCCCCCGGCAAGGTATGGATCAGTCGTAGAGGACCGCGGAAATCTCCGGGTTGTCGATGTTGGTCTTGTCGTACCAGTAGAAGCCGGTGTCGATGTTCTTCTCGACCGTCTCGCCCTTGGCGGCGGCGACGGCGGCCTTGACCGTCTCGTAGCCGATGCCGACCGGGTTCTGGGTGATGGCGCCGGCCATCACGCCCTCGCGGATCGCATCCTTCTGGGCCTTGCCGGAGTCGTAGCCGACGACCACGACCTTGGCGCCGGATTCCTTCACGCCGTTGACGACGCCGATGGCCGAGCCTTCGTTGGTGCCGAAGATGCCCTTGATGTCGGGGTTGGCGGTCAGGATCGCCTTGGTGATCTCCGTCGACTTCAGGTGGTCGCCGCCGCCGTATTCGATGGTGACGACCTCGATGTTCGGATGGGATTCCTTGATGCGGTTGACGAAGCCGTCGCGGCGGTCGACGCCGGTGCGCGACGTCTGGTCGTGCGCCACGACGGCGACCTTGCCTTCGCCGCCGATCAGCTCGGCCATCTTGTCGGCGGCGAGCGCCGCGGCCGCCAGGTTGTCCGTCGAGGCGGTGGCGAGCGGGATGTCGCTGTCGACGCCCGAGTCGAAGGCGATGACCGGGATGTTGGCTTCCTGCGCCTGCTTGAGGAGCGGGATGGCCGCCTGGCTGTCGAGCGCGGCGAAGCCGATCGCTGCCGGCTTCTTGGCGAGTGCGGCCGCCAGCATGTCGATCTGCTTGTCGACCTGGCTTTCGTTGTCCGGGCCCTCGAACGTCACCTCGACGCCGAGCTCGGCGCCCGCCTTGTCGGCGCCCACCTTCACGGCCTGCCAGAACTGGTGCTGGAAGCCCTTGGAGATCAGCGGCACGTAGAGCTTGTCCTGGGCGACGGCGCCGGTGGCGCCGGTCATCAGCGAGAGCGCGGCGACGGCGCCGAGCAGGGTGCGTCTTGTGAACATGGTTTCCTCCTTGGTGTTCACGGTTTCATGCGAAGGTAGGCACGTGCGAGGGGCGGGAGGTCCCGCCCGTCGTTTCAGCTGCGCCCGCGGCGCCGCATCTGGTCGGCATAGACCGCGACGATGATGATCGCGCCGGTGACGACCGTCTGCCATTCCGGCGCGACCGAGAGCACGCGCAGCCCGTTGGTCAGCACCGACATGATCAGCGCGCCGATCAGCGTGCCGAGGATGGTGCCGCGGCCGCCCGAAAGGCTGGTGCCGCCGATCACCACGGCGGCGATCGCCTCCAGCTCGTAGCCGAGGCCGAGCGCCGGCTGGGCGGAATTGAGGCGGCTGGCGATGAGCAGGCCCGCGATGCCGCAGATGGCGCCGGCGAGCGTGTAGATCGCGATCTTCCAGAACTCGGTGTTGACGCCGGAAAGCCGGACCGCCTCCTCGTTGGAACCCAAAGCAAAGGTGTAGCGGCCGAGCACGGTGCGGCCGAGGATCCAGGCGGCGACGCCGGCGACGATGAACAGCACGAGCACGCCGTTCGGCACGGGGAGCGGGATGATCTGGCCGATCAGCGAACCCTGGGCGATCGTGGTGAAGCCGGGCGTGTCGTTGAAGTAGATCGGCTTGGTGCCCGTGACGATCAGCGACAGGCCCTTCAGCACCAGCATCATGCCGAGCGTGGCGATGAAGGGCGGGATCTTCATGCGCGCCACGAGGCCGCCCGAGACGAAGCCGCAGAGCGCGCCCGTGCCGACCGCCGTCAGCACGCCGAGCGGCAGCGGCATTCCCAGCCAGGTCAGCACCACGCCGGTCATCACCGCGCAGAAGGTCATCAGCGTGCCGATGGACAGGTCGATGCCGCCGGTGATGATGATCAGCGTCACGCCGACAGCGAGCACCCCGTTGACCGAGGTCGCCTGCAGGATCGCCATGATGTTGGAGACCTGGAAGAAGTTGGGGCTTGCCAGCGAGAAGCCGATCACCAGCACGATCAGGCTGGCGAAGGCCAGGAGTTTCTGCTGCGCGTTACCGCCCAGTCCGCTTTCCCTTGCGCTCATGGTCTCGTCTTCCCCCTCAAGCCGCGGTCTTGCCGTTGCGTTCCGTTGCCAGTGCCATGATCTTCTCCTGGTCTGCGCCGCCCGGCAGGATGCCGGTGAGCCGGCCCTCGCACATCACCGCGATGCGGTGGGAGAGGCGCAGCACTTCCGGCAGCTCGCTGGAGATGACGATGATCGCCTTGCCCTGCGCGGCGAGCTCGTTGAGCAGGCGGTAGATCTCCGCCTTGGCGCCCACGTCGATGCCGCGCGTCGGCTCGTCGAAGATCAGGATGTCGCAGTCGCGCAGCAGCCATTTGGCGATGACGACCTTCTGCTGGTTGCCGCCCGATAGCAGCCGCAGCTCCTGCCGGTCGCTCGGCGTGCGGATGGCGAGCTTGGCGATATAGTCTTTGGCGATCTTCGCGAGCGCGGCCTCGTCGATGCGGCCGATCGCGTCGGAATGGCGGCGCAGGCTCGCCATGGCGATGTTGGCGCGCACGTCCATGCCGAGCGCGAGGCCGTAATGCTTGCGGTCCTCGGAAAGGTAGCCGATGCCGGCGCGCACGGCCTCCGCCGGGCTGTTGATGCGCACCGGCCTGCCGTGCACGCGGATCTCGCCGCTGTCGATCGGCTCGGCGCCGAAGATGGCGCGGGCGAGCTCCGTGCGCCCGGCGCCCATCAGGCCGGCGAAGCCGAGGATCTCGCCCTTCTTCAGGCTGAAGCTGATGTTCTTGAGCTCCTTGCCGCGGCTGACGTCGATCACCTCCAGCGCCGTCTCGGCGCGGGAAAGGTCGGGGATCGTCACCGCCTCGTCCTTCAGCTCGCGGCCGACCATCATCGAGATGATCTTCGAGATCGGCGTCTCGTCCGCCACGACCGTGCCGACATAGGCGCCGTCGCGCATCACCGTCACGCGGTCGGAGATCTGCTTGATCTCGTCCATCTTGTGGCTGATGTAGATGATGCCGACGCCCTCGGCCTTGAGGCGGCGGATGATGGCGAAGAGCTCGGCGATCTCGGCGTCGTTCAGCGCCGCCGTCGGCTCGTCCATGATCAGCACGCGCGAGCGGTAGCTCAGCGCCTTGGCGATCTCGACCATCTGCTGGCGGGCGATGGTCAGCCCCTCGACCGGCGTGCGCGGGTCCATCCTGATGTGCATGCTGGCGAAGATCGCCGCCGCGTCGGCGTTGAGCTTCGCCTCGTCGATGCGGCCGAAGGAAAGGCGCGGCTCGCGGCCGATCCAGATGTTCTGCGCGACGGTCAGGTCGCGCATCAGCGCCAGCTCCTGATGGATGATGCCGATGCCGAGGTCCTGCGCCGCCTTCGGGGTCGGAAGCTTCACCTCCTGCCCGTCGACGAAGACGCGGCCGCTGTCCGGCTCGTAGACGCCGGAGAGCACCTTCATCAAGGTCGACTTGCCGGCGCCGTTCTCGCCCATCAGCGCGTGGACCTCGCCGGAATGGAGGTCGAAGTTCACCGATTTCAGCGCGTGGACGCCGGGGAAGCTCTTGTCGATGGCTTCCATCCTGACCAGTTCGCTCATGGCTCCACCCCGTAGAAACGCGCCGCGTTGTCCGCCATGATAGCGGCTTGTTCGCCGGCGGAAAGCCCGCCTAGGAGTTCTTCCGTCAAGGACTGCCATTCCGCGTAGCCGGCGGCGAGCGTCAGCACCGGCCAGTCGCTGCCCCAGATCAGGCGTTCCGGCCCGAACCAGTCGAGCAGGCGGTCGAAGATCGGCTGCAATTCGCCGAGCGGGTCCCTGAGCATCTCGGGCGAGAATTCCGTCAGCAGGCCGGAGAGCTTGCAATGGACGTGCGGCAGGCGGGCGAGCGCGCGAAGACCCTCTTCCCAACCGGACCGGTCGCCCGGCTGCGGCTTGGCGGCATGGTCGACGATGAGGGGAAGGCCGGCCTCGCGCTCGGCGAAGCGCAGGAGGCCGGCCAAGTGACGCTCCGTCACCAGCGCGTCGAAGCGCAGGCCGAGATCGCGGAGCGCGGAGAGAACGTCGGCGCGGGGCGCCGTCAGCAGCCAGTCCGTGTCCTCGATATCCTGCAGCATCGGGCGGATGCCCTTGAAGGCGGGGTTCTCCGCGCGGATGCGCAAGGTCTCGACGGAGGCCGGGTCGGTCATGTCCACCCAGCCGACGACGCCGAGAATACGCGGGTCGTCGTCGGCGAGCGACAGCAAGAAATCCGTTTCGGCGAGCGTCGGTGCCGCCTGCACGGCGATCAGCTGCGCGTCCTCCGCCGGGTAGTCGGCCGGCAGGAAATCGCGGCGGATCGGCGCGAGCGGACCGCCTTTGCCGGCGAGCCAGCCGTAGTCGCCGCGCGCGAGCCGCCAGAAATGGCAATGTGCATCGATGATCTGCATCGCCGCCCCTCCCAAGGCCGCAACCCTGGCCGCAATCAGATGGTCACGCCTCCGTCGACGAGCATCGCCTGCCCGGAGACGAAGCGGCTCTCGTCGGAGAGCAGGAAGACGACCATCGGCGTGATGTCGTCCACCGTTGCCAGCCGCCCCATCGGCTGGCGGGCGATGAAATCCTTCTCGGCCTGCGCCGGATCGGCCGAGGCGGCGATGCGCCCGCGCAGCGACGGCGTGTCGACCGTGCCGGGGCAGAGCGCGTTGCAGCGGATGCCCTGCTTGACGAAATCGGCGGCGATGGCCTTGGTGAGCCCGATCACGGCGGCCTTGCTGGCGCCGTAGGCGGTGCGGTTGACGAAGCCTTTGATCGAGGAGGCCATCGAGGCCATGTTGAGGATCGAGGCCGTGCCCGTCTCGGCCGCACGTTCCAGCATGCCCGGCAGGCAGGCGCGGGTGAGCCGCATCATGGCGGTGACGTTGAGGTCGAAGCTGAAGGCCCAGGCCTCGTCGGTGACGTCGAGGATCGAGCCGTTGTGGACGTAGCCCGCGCAGTTGAACAGGCCGTCGAGCCGGCCGGCCCTGGCGGCGATCGCCTTGACGGCCTCCGCGTCGGTCACGTCGAGCGCCGAGGTCTCGATGCCGTCGAGGCCGGAAAGCAGGCCGCCGTTGAGGTCGGTGGCGATGACGCGGGCGCCCTCGTTCCGGCAGGCGATCGCGCTCGCCCGGCCGATGCCCTGGCCGGCCGCCGTCACCAGGATCGTCTTGCCTCGAAGCCGCATGATTTCCTCCCGAGACCGTCGCCTTGAAATTTTTATATGAACACGTTATCCACATATGAAATGTCATTGCAACAGGAATCTTGCAGTTTCCCGTTCGCAGGGCTAAGTCCGCGGAAGAGGCGAGGGGTGGCCGATGAGCGCGAACCGGCAGGACGACGACGGCGAGGACGAGGGGGCGGGCGCGGCCAGCCGCTACCGTGCGCCGGCGCTCGACAAGGGCCTCGATATCCTTGAAATCCTCGCCGACCAGAGCGGCGGCCTGACACGCACGGAGATCGTGCGGCAGATGGGCCTCAGCCCCTCGCAGATCTTCCGCATGCTGGAGCGCCTCGTCGCGCGCGGCTACGTGGCCCGGCTGGAGGGCGGCGACCGCTATGCGCTGACGATGAAGCTCTTCCTGCTTGCCAACCGCTATCCGCCGCTGCGCCGCCTCGTCGCCCAGGCGCAGCCGCCGATGGACGAGTTCGCCCGCGAGACGGGACAGTCCTGCCATCTCGTCGTGCCCGAGGCCGGCACGGGCGTCATCGTCGCCCAGGCGACACCCATCAGCCATTGGGAGTTCCGCGCGCGCATCGGCGGCCAGCTCGATCTCTTCACCACCGGCTCCGGCCAGGCGCTGATCGCCTTCCAGCGCCCCGAGCGGCGGGCGGAGATGCTGGCGCTCTGGGGCGTCGCCCATGCGGAGGAACGGCTGCGGACGATCACGGCCGACCTCGACGCCGTCCGCAAGGCCGGTTACCGCGCCGGCCCGTCGAGCTACCTCGTCGGCGTCACCGACCTCAGCGCGCCGATCTGCGACCCGGGCGGGGACGCGGTCGCCGTGCTCACCTGCGCCTATATCGAGCACCCCGGCGATACCGGCAACGAGACGCGCAACCGCGCGCTCTCGCGGCTGCGGGCGCTGGCCGCCGACCTCTCCTCCGCCCGGTCAGCTTAATCTCCTGCCAATGCGGTCGCCAGCACCCGGTCGATGCGCGGGTCCGCCATGTGGGCGACGTTGAAGCGCATGAAGCGGGAGGCCCCCTGCGACGGGCTGAAGACGTTGCCGGGCGCGAGCACGACGCCCATGGCGAAGGCGGCCTGCGCGACCCCGGTGCTGTCGCGCCCCTCGGGCAGCGTGCACCAGAGATAGAAGCCGCCGCGCGGCGAAAGCCACGGTTCGATACCGAGCCTTTGCAGCCGGTCCGCCGTCTCGCGCCGCGCCCGCACGAGCCTCCGCCGCAGCTCCTCCATGTGCTTGCGGTAGCCCCCGCCGGCGAGCACATGGGCGATCAGCTCCGCCGAGACCGGGCTCGGGCCGCCGAAATTGGTGGCGACCTGCAGGTCGACGAGGCCTTCGATCCAGTCGGCCCGCGCCGCGACATAGCCGCAGCGCACCGAGGCCGAGAGCGTCTTGGAAAAGCTGCCGATCCGCACCACCCTGTCGAGCCCGTCAAGGGCGGCAAGACGGGTCGAGGGCTCCGGCTCGAAATCGGCGAAGATGTCGTCCTCGACGATGGTCGTCTCGTGCCGGGCGGCAAGGTTCAGAACGCGATGGGCGATCTGCGGCGAGAGCGTCGCGCCGGTCGGGTTGTGTAGCGCCGAATTGGTGAGGTAGAGCCGCGGCCGCTCCGCCTCGAGCAGGCGCTCGAAGGCCGCGACGTCCGGCCCCGCCGGCGTGTAGGGCACGCCGACGATCTTCACCTGATGCGCCTTCAGCAGCGCCTGGAAGTTGAAGTAGCAGGGATCGTCGATCAGCACCGTGTCGCCCGGGCGCAGCATGAAGCGGCAGACGAGGTCGAGCGCCTGCGTGCCCGTGCTCGTCAGCATGAGCTGGTCGGGCGCGACCTCGATGCCCTCCTCCGCGAAGCGGGCGAGCAGCAGGCGGCGCAGGACGGGGGAGCCGCGCGTGTTGCCGTAATAGGAGAGCATGTCGTCCCCGCCGCGTGCCAGCGTGCGGATCGCCCGCCGCAGCGCCTCGTTCGGCATCCAGTCCGCCGGCAGCCAGCCGCAGCCGGGCTTGGGTACGGCCTCGTCGGCGTCGAGCGACTGGCGCGACACCCAGAACGGATCGACCGTCCGCGCCCGCGGCGCGCCGTCCTCGGCGAGCTTCAGCGGCGGCAGAGCGTGGGAGGAGACGTAGAAGCCGGAGCCGCGCTGCGCCCGGATTAGCCCTTCGGCGGCGAGCCGGTCGTAGGCCTCGACCACGGTGGAGGGCGACACGCCCATCGTCGCCGCGAAACGGCGGATCGAGGGCAGGCGGTCGCCGGGCGCGAGCGCGCGGGCGGCGATCTTCGCCCTGACCGCCGCCATCACATCCGCCGTGCGCGTTCCCACCTCCGCCATGGTTTCCTCCAGATCGTATTGCCCGATGAACCGATACAGTTCGTTTGAATTGTATCGATCCGTACCTGTCCGCGCCAGCCGTCCGCCCATAACAAGGGCAGGACTATCGCATATGGCGCAACGTTGCCGTTTTCCCCTTCTCCCCGGCGGGGAGAAGGTGGCCCGAAGGGCCGGATGAGGGGGCAAGCGGGCCATGTTTCGTTTCGCTCACCCCCTTATCCCGCTGCCGCGACCTTCTCCCCGCCGGGGAGAAGGGGCGGAAGGCACCCCCGGAATTCCATATGCGATAGCGCTGGCAACAAGGGGCGGAAAGCGAGGCGCTATGAAATCGTCCATGGAAGGCTGGGGCAGCGGGCTGCTCGGCGTCGTCATCTTCAGCGGCTCGCTGCCGGCGACGCGGGTCGCGGTCGCGGATTTCCCGCCGCTGTTCCTCACCTCCGCCCGCGCCGTGGTCGCCGCCCTGCTCGGCGCGGCGCTGCTCCTCGCGCTGCGCCAGGCGCGGCCGGCGCGCGGCGACCTTCCGTCGCTCGCGATCGTCGCCGGCGGCTGCGTCGTCGGCTTCCCGCTGCTGACGGCGCTCGCCCTGCAGCACATCACCTCCGCCCGCTCCATCGTCTTCATCGGCCTCCTGCCGCTCGCCACCGCGCTCTTCGGCGTGCTGCGCGGCGGGGAGCGGCCGCGGCCGCTCTTCTGGCTCTTCTCCGGCGCCGGCAGTGCGGCGGTGGTGGGCTTCGCGCTCGTCCACGGCGGCGGCGCGTCGCTTGCCGGCGACCTGCTGATGGTCGCGGCGATCGTCGTCTGCGGGCTCGCCTATGCGGAAGGGGCGCGGCTTTCGCGCACGCTCGGCGGCTGGCAGGTGATCTCCTGGGCGCTGATCCTCTCGCTGCCGCCGATGGCGCTCGTCGCCCTGCTGACGCTGCCGGGCGAATGGCTCGGCATCGCCGGCGCGTCCTGGGCGGGTCTCGCCTACGTCTCCGTCTTCAGCATGCTGGTCGGCTTCGTCTTCTGGTATCGCGGCCTCGCGCGCGGCGGCATCGCCGCGGTCGGGCAGTTGCAGCTGCTCCAGCCCTTCTTCGGGCTCCTGCTCGCCGCGGGCCTCCTCGGCGAGGCAGTCAGCGGCATGATGGTCGTCACCACGCTCGCCGTCGTCCTCTGCGTCGCGGGCGCTCGCCGGTTCGCCCGCTGACGACGGCCCGTCAACGTGTTTCCTGCCCGGCATCCGCCCCGCCATTAACGCTAAGGGAAGTTAAACGGCACACCGATGCCGTTTCGACTGTCCCATATCTGGTAAAACCGGCGGAGATGTAATAAAAGAAGTCTCGGGGATCGGGGGTTTCCCGCTTCTTCGACTTCCAGGCGATATATCGGCCGGGCTTTTGCCCGCCTGCAATGCTTTATACGGAAATTTTTACCGGACCGTCCCGCAAGGGCATCCGGCCAATGCTCAAAGCGCAGCGTAATTCGACAGCACCGGATCACCGTCAGGCAGGTTCCGCACATCCCGACAGTATTCATGCGGGAAGCCGGCGCGATCTTCCTTGGTGCCGTCGATGTTTGTGAAGGCGCGGAAATGATTTATCGGTTTCTTTCCACGATGTTCAAGTTGCGGCGCTGGCAGAAGCGCCTCGTCCAGGTATTGCTGGATTCCGTCCTCGTCGCCCTCAGCTTCTTCACGGCGATGATCCTGCGGCTCGACAGTTTCGACTTCATCGGCAATCACCGCGTCTGGTACGCGCTCCTCGTGCTGGTGCCCGTCAGCCTGCTCGTGTTCGCCCGCCTCGGCTTCTACCGCATCCTCATCCGCTTCATCGGCCTTCGGGCGCTGCCGACGGTCTTCCTCGGCATCGCGGCCTCGGCCTCGGTCCTGCAACTGGCGATCTTCTTCGCCGGCCTGCCGATCCCCCGCTCCGTGCCGGCGATCTACGTGCCGATCGCGCTGATGCTGATCGGCGGGGTGCGCTTTGCGGTGCGCGCGCTCTTCCTCAGCCGCGAGTCGCGCCGCAAGACGCGGGTGGTGATCTACGGCGCCGGCGAATCCGGGCGGCAGGTGCTCTCCTCCCTGCGCGAGGGGCCGGAATACGCGCCGGTCGCCTTCGTCGACGATTCCCCGCTGCTGCAGGGCACGGTGGTCGGCGCCATCCCCGTCCATTCGCCGGACCGGTTGCCGTGGATCATCGAGACCTACGGTGCGCAGAGCGTGCTGCTCGCCATGCCGAGCGCCAGCCCCGGCCAGAGGGCGGCGATCCTCCGGAGGCTGGAGACCCTTCCCCTCCAGATCCAGACCATCCCCGGCATGGCCGATCTCGTGTCGGGCAGGGCGAAGATCAGCGAGATCGCCGACGTGTCGATCGAGGATCTGCTCGGCCGCGATCCCGTGCCGCCGCGCCAGGACCTGCTCGACGCCGATATCCGCGGCAAGACCGTGCTCGTCACCGGCGCCGGCGGCTCCATCGGCAGCGAGCTCAGCCGGCAGATCCTGCATCTCGGCCCGGTCCGGCTGCTGCTCATGGACATCTCGGAATTCGGCCTCTACACGATCGACCAGGAACTGCGCCAGACGGCCGGCCGGGCGGGCCTTCGGGTCGAGATCGCGCCGCTCGTCGGCTCGGTGCGCGACCATGGGCGGATGGAGGCGATCCTGCGCCGCTTCGCGGTGGACACGGTCTATCACGCCGCCGCCTACAAGCATGTGCCGCTGGTCGAGCAGAACGTCGTCGAGGGTATCCGCAACAACGTCTTCGGCACGCTCGCCGCCGCCCGCGCGGCGGTGGCCGCCGGCGTGCAGGCCTTCATCCTGATCTCCACCGACAAGGCGGTGCGGCCGACCAACGTCATGGGCGCGGCCAAGCGCATGGCGGAGCTCGTCTGCCAGGCGCTTGCCGGCGAGCAGAAGGGTACCCGCTTCTCGATGGTCCGCTTCGGCAACGTGCTCGGCTCCTCCGGCTCGGTGATCCCGCTGTTCCGCCGGCAGATCGCCGCCGGCGGGCCGGTGACGGTCACGCATCCCGAGATCAACCGCTATTTCATGACCATTCCCGAGGCCGCCCAGCTCGTCATCCAGGCGGGTGCGATGGCGCGCGGCGGCGACGTCTTCGTGCTCGACATGGGCGAGCCTGTGCGGATCGCCGACCTCGCCATGAAGATGGTGCGCCTCAGCGGGTTGAACCCGGTGCTCGCGGGAGAGCGTCCGAACGGCCGGCCGCTGGAGGCCGGCGAGATCGAGATCGTCTTCACCGACCTGCGCCCGGGCGAGAAGCTCTACGAGGAACTGCTGGTCGGCGGCGGCGCCATGCCGACGCAGCATCCGCGCATCCTGACCGCGATGGAGCAGGCCCTGCCGTGGGCGACGCTGCAGGGACGGCTCGCCGCGCTGGAATCGGCCTGCGAGGCGGGGGACCTGGCGGCGATCAAGGCGCTGCTGCTCGACCTGCCGATCGGCTACGCGCCGGCGGACGCCGATTTCTGCGACCTCACCTGGAAGGCTGGAGGAACCTCCGTCGTCCCCCTGCCGGCGCTCGCCTTCGCGCGGAGCGGGGCCTAAGGTCGCAGGCGGGTGGGGCGCGCTGTACAGGGTCGGCCTGCGGCGTTATATTTCCGGGCAGCCAACGGGCCGGCCTTTTCGAGCGGGTGCGGAATGTGTATCTCTTCGGAGCCGCGCTTTCCGCATGCGAAACGGCATGCGCGGCGGCGCCCCGGGAGGAACGGACGATGGTCCGGCGGGGCGCGGGGAGCAAGCTCGGGAGGAGCCGATGAGTGCATCCGCATTTGCTCGACATGCCGACAGGATCCACGCCGCCATCGAGGCGGATGGTGCCGCGCGCTCCGCCCTCGTCGCCTCCTGGCAGCGCTCGGCGGCGCTCTACAGCCTCGACCCGACCGAACGCAGCCCGCCGCGGCGCCTGACCCAGTCCGAGCTGACGGAGGCGCGCCAGCGCATCGAGCCGCTCGTCCGCGCGGCCCAGTCGAGCCTCGACCGGCTCTATCTCGCCGTCGGCGGCACCGGCTGCTGCGTGCTCCTCGCCGACCGCGACGGCGTGCCGGTCGAGCGCCGGGGAGCCGTCGCCGACGACGAGACGTTCCGGGAATGGGGCCTGTGGACCGGCACGGTCTGGAGCGAGAAGAGCGAGGGCACGAACGGCATCGGCACCTGCCTTGCCGAGCAGCGTGCGCTGACGATCGACCGCGACCAGCATTTCTTCACGCGCAACACGCTTCTGTCCTGCACCACCGCCCCGATCTACGACCACGAGGGTAACCTCGCCGCGGCCCTCGACGTCTCCTCCTGCCGGGCGGACCTGACGGAAGGCTTCGTCAACCTGATCGCCATCGCCGTCGGCGACGCGGTGCGCCGCATCGAGGCGGAGAATTTCCGGCTTGCCTTTCCGGACGCCCGCATCGTCGTCGCGCCGACCGCCGAGCGGATGCCGAACGCGCTTCTTGCCGTCGACGGCGACGATCTCGTCATCGGTGCGACGCGCTCGGCGCGCCTCGCCTTCGGCCTGACGCCGGAGACGCTGGCGCGGCCCCTGCCGGCCGCCCGCCTGCTCGGCGGCGAGTCGGGCTACGTCGACGACCTCCGCCAGGCCGAGCGGGCGATCCTCGAACGCGCGCTCGCGGCCTCGGGCGGCAATGTCAGCGCGGCCGCCCGCAGGCTCGGCGTCTCGCGTGCCACCCTGCACCGCAAGCTCGCGAGATTCGGCCTGCGCGGCGCCGACTAGGATTTTTGCAGCGCACAGTGTCGCAGGTTTGCGACAGGCCGGCCCGGCGATCTTCGGGCGGCGGGCTGACATCCCGGGAAAGGCGGGGGACACTCACTGCCGACGCGCCGCAATGGAGCGGCGCCGCTTTCTGGGAGGAAGACATGAACAAGGTCGAGTTCCACCGTACGGCCAAGAGCCCCTACGCCCCGCAATACGACAACTTCATCGGCGGCAAATACGTGCCCTCGCGATCCGGCAAGACCTTCGATAACACCTCGCCGGTCAACGGCCAGGTTCTGTGCCGGATCGCCCGCTCGGAAGCCGCCGACATCGAGGCCGCGCTCGACGCCGCGCATGCGGCGAAGGACAAGTGGGGCCGCACCAGCGCCGCCGAGCGCGCGCTGCTCCTCAACCGCATCGCCGACAAGATGGAGGAGAACCTCGCCACGCTGGCGCTCGCCGAGACCTGGGACAACGGCAAGCCGATCCGCGAGACGACCGCTGCCGACATCCCGCTCGCCATCGACCATTTCCGTTACTTCGCCGGCGCGGTGCGCGCGCAGGAAGGCGGGATCTCCGAGATCGACCACGACACGGTCGCCTATCACTTCCACGAGCCGCTCGGCGTCGTCGGCCAGATCATCCCGTGGAACTTCCCGATCCTGATGGCCGTGTGGAAGCTCGCGCCCGCGCTTGCGGCCGGCAACTGCGTCGTCTTGAAGCCCGCCGAGCAGACGCCGGCCTCGATCCACGTGCTCCTCGGCCTCATCGCCGACATCCTGCCGCCGGGCGTGCTCAACGTCGTCAACGGCTTCGGCCTGGAGGCCGGCAAGCCGCTCGCCTCCAACCCGCGCATCGCCAAGATCGCCTTCACCGGCGAGACGACGACCGGGCGCCTCATCATGCAGTATGCCTCGCAGAACCTCATCCCCGTCACGCTGGAGCTCGGCGGCAAGAGCCCGAACATCTTCTTTTCGGACGTGGCGGCCGAGGACGACGACTTCCTCGACAAGGCGATCGAGGGCTTCGTCATGTTCGCGCTGAACCAGGGCGAGGTCTGCACGTGCCCGAGCCGCGCGCTCGTGCACGAGAAGATCTACGACCGCTTCATGGAGAAGGCGATCAAGCGCGTCGAGGCGATCGTCCAGGGCGACCCGCTCGATCCGGCGACGATGATCGGCGCGCAGGCCTCTTCCGAGCAGATGGAGAAGATCCTCTCCTATCTCGACATCGGCAGGCAGGAAGGCGCGGAAGTGCTGACCGGCGGTTCGCGCAACGAGCTGCCGGGCGACCTTGCCGGCGGCTACTATGTCAAGCCGACCGTCTTCAAGGGCACCAACAAGATGCGCATCTTCCAGGAGGAGATCTTCGGCCCGGTCGTCTCCGTCACCACCTTCAAGGACGACGACGAGGCGCTGTCGATCGCCAACGACACGCTCTACGGCCTCGGCGCCGGCGTGTGGACGCGCGACGGAAACCGCGCCTACCGCTTCGGCCGCGCCATCCAGGCCGGCCGCGTGTGGACCAACTGCTACCACGCCTATCCGGCGCATGCCGCTTTCGGCGGCTACAAGCAGTCGGGCATCGGCCGCGAGAACCACAAGATGATGCTCGACCACTACCAGCAGACCAAGAACATGCTGGTGAGCTACAGCCCGAAGAAGCTCGGCTTCTTCTGAGATCGCGAACGGACGGCGGCGGGGCGATCCCGCCGCCGTTTCCATCGGGGAGGAGGATGTCATGGACGACAAGGTTTCCCTCGGGAAGGTCTCCGCGACGCCGGAGGCGATTGCGCTTCTCGACGAGATCATCGCCGATCACGGGCCGGTGCTGTTCCACCAGTCGGGCGGCTGTTGCGACGGCTCCTCGCCGATGTGCTATCCGCGCGGCGATTTCATCGTCGGCGACCGCGACGTACTGCTCGGCACGATCGGCGACACCCCGGTCTATATCAGCGCCTCGCAATACGAGGCCTGGAAGCACACCGACCTCGTGATCGACGTCGTGCCCGGCCGCGGCGGCATGTTCTCGCTCGACAACGGCCGCGAGAAGCGCTTCCTCACCCGCTCCACGGTCTGCAACGTTCCCTGAACGGGGTGTTCAGCGCCCGTTCAGCGGCAATCCGTCACGTTCACCCGCAGAACATTACGAAAATATAATGATCCCAACGGCTTCTCCGCGGGGTCTCGTAGTGCCATCTGTGAATGGAGGCCGCCGGAGGCGCGGCAGGAACGGACGGAACGCCGATGAAGAAAGCAGCCGGAACCGCAAGGAACGAAACGCCCGCGCCGGGCGAAAGCTCCTCCAACGTGACGTTCATCCCCGTCGCCGCGCCGCCGGTACGCCGCAAGCGCCGCTCGCGGCTGTGGTTCTGGCTGCCGGTCGTCGGCGTGCTGGCCGGTGCGGCCTGGTACGGCTGGACGGTCTATTCCCCCGCACCCGCGACCGCCACGCTCCTCACCCAGCCGGTCACGCGCGGCGACATCGAGAACGCCGTCACCGCCGTCGGCATGCTGGAGGCGGTGAAGTCCGTCGACGCCGGCGCACAGGTCTCCGGCCAGCTGAAGGCGCTGCATGTGGCGATCGGCGACCGGGTGGAGCGCGGCGACCTGATCGCCGAGATCGATCCGGCGACCATCGAGAACCGCATGGAGATCAACCGGGCGGAGCTCGCCTATCTCGAAGCCCAGCTTGCCTCGAAGAAGGCGCAGCTCGCCTTCAAGCAGGCGAATCTCGAGCGCCAGAGGAACCTTGTCGCCGGCAACACCGCCTCGAAGGCGACGCTCGACCAGGCGGAGGCCGATCTCGCCGCCGCCGCGGCGGATGTACAGGCGGTCGAGGCGCAGATCCGCAAGCAGCAGGCGACGCTTGCCGGCGACGAGGTCGACCTCGGCTATACCAAGATCTACGCGCCGATGGCCGGCACCATCGCCGACAATCCGGCCAAGGAAGGCCAGACGCTGAACGCCAGCCAGACCGCGCCGACCATCGTCACCATCGCCGACCTCTCGACGATGACCGTGCGCGCGGAGGTCTCCGAGGCCGACGTCGGCAAGCTCGAGGTCGGCATGGACGCCTATTTCACCCTGCTCGGCCAGCCCGGCAAGCGTTTCACCGGAACGCTGCGCCAGATCCAGCCGCTGCCGACGACGGAAAACAACGTCGTGCTCTACAACGCCCTCTTCGACGTGCCGAACCCGGACGGCGAGCTGATGATGTCGATGAGCGCGCAGGTGTTCTTCGTCGAGGAGGCGGCGCGCGACGTGCTCCTGGTGCCGACCGGCGCCGTGCAGATGACGCGCGGCGAGGGCGGCAAGCGGCAGGCGGAGGTGACGGTCGTCACCGCCACCGGCAAGACCGAGACCCGCAGCGTCGAGCCCGGCATCCGCAACCGCGTCAGCACCGAGATCGTGAGCGGTCTCGAGGAGGGCGAGCGCGTCGTCGTCAATGCCGGCTCCGAAGGCTCGGGATCGTCCGGTCGCTCCGACCGCTCGCAGCGCGGCATGCGCATGCCGCCGATGTTCTGAGGTGACGCCGATGCCCGCCCTGATCTCGCTCAAGAACGTCACCAAGACCTTCTTCAACGACGGTTTCGCCGTCGAGGTGCTGCACGACATCTCGCTCGACATCGAGGCCGGCGAGTTCGTGGCGATCATCGGCCAGTCCGGTTCGGGCAAGTCGACGCTGATGAACATCCTCGGCTGTCTCGACCGGCCGACGAGCGGGGAATACCTGATCGACGGCGAGCCGGTCGCGGACTTCGACAACGACGAGCTCGCGGCGCTGAGACGGCGCACCTTCGGCTTCGTCTTCCAGAGCTACAACCTCATCCCGACGGCAAGCGCCCGCGAGAACGTCGAGGTGCCGGCCGTCTATGCCGGCATGTCGGCGCGCGACCGGCAGGAGCGGGCCGAGGCGCTCTTGTCCTCGCTGAAGCTCGGCGACCGGCTCGACCACCGCCCCAACCAGCTTTCCGGCGGCCAGCAGCAGCGCGTCTCGATCGCCCGCGCGCTGATGAACGGCGGCCGCGTCATCCTTGCCGACGAGCCGACCGGCGCGCTCGACAGCCAGAGCGGCGAGGAGGTGATGGCGCTGCTCCGTCGCATGCATCGCGAGGGCCACACCGTCATCCTCATCACCCACTCGCGCGAGGTCGCCGAGGAGGCCGACCGGCTGATCGAGATCCGCGACGGCCGCATCCTCTCCGACCGGCGCAAGGCGCGTGCCGCCGAGACGGTGCAGCCGAAGCAGGCCGGCGCGGAGGGAGCGGCGGCGGCCATCGCCGACGTCTCCGAGGCCGTCCGCATGGCGCTGCGCGCTCTCTATGCCAATTTCTTCCGCACGGTGCTGACGCTGCTCGGCATCGTCATCGGCGTCGGCTCGGTGGTGGCGATGCTGGCGATCGGCACGGGCGCGCAGAATTCCGTGCTCGACCGCATCTCCGCCATGGGCTCCGACCTGCTGCTCGTGCGGCCCAGCATGGCGAATTTCCGTGGCGGGGGCAGCATGCCGGTGTCGCTGATCCCGGCCGATGCGGACGCGATCCTCGAACTGCCGAACGTCGCCTTCGCGGTGCCGGAGATGACATCGACGGTGACGCTGCGCTACGGCAACGTCGACTACCAGACGACGGCCAACGGCACGGTGCCGCAGTTCCCGCAGGCGAAATCGTGGAGCGTGGCCTCGGGCGAGTTCATCAACGCCGCGGACATGGAGGGTTACGCGCCCGTCGCCGTGCTCGGCCAGACGGTGGCGAAGACGCTCTTCGCCGACGGCCAGAACCCGCTCGGCCGCTACGTGCTCGTCAACAAGATCCCCTTCCAGGTGATCGGCGTGATGGCGGAGATGGGGGCGAGTGCCGGCGGCAACGACCAGGACGACACGATCCTCGTGCCGCTCTCGACCGGCAGCATGCGCCTTTTCGGCCAGCGCAACGTGCGCACCATCACCGTGCAGGTGCAGGACGCCGCGGCGATCGACGCGACGCAGGATGCGATCCAGGCGCTGCTCGACGAGCGCCACAAGAAGCAGGACACGCAGATCACCAACATGTCCTCGGTGCGCGAGGCCTTCACCGAGACCTCCAACACGATGAAGGTCTTCCTCGGCTCCGTCGCGGCGATCTCGCTGCTCGTCGGCGGCATCGGGGTGATGAACATCATGCTGGTCAGCGTGCGCGAGCGCACCCGCGAGATCGGCGTGCGCATGGCGACCGGCGCGCGCCGGCGCGACATCCTCGTGCAGTTCATCATAGAGGCGCTGGTCGTCTCGGCGATCGGCGGGGCGATCGGCGTCGTGCTCGGGCTCGGCGTCGGTGCTGCGGCCGGCGCCTTCGGCCTGCCGGTGAGCTTCACGCCGGGGCCGGTGGCGCTCGCCTTCGCCTGCGCCTTCCTGACCGGCCTCGTCTTCGGCTACCTGCCGGCGCGGCACGCCTCGCATCTCGAGCCGGCCGTGGCGCTGGGCGCGGATTGATTTTGCCTTTTCTTCTTCCAGTTAAAGCATTCAGGCCCTGTTCATCATGGACAGGGCCTAGCATAGTGGGACGGCGGCTCTGCGATCTGCTGCCGGCCGGATAGAAACAGGGAGTAACGGAATGGGAATTTTCTCTTCGATCAAGAATGCCATCTTCGGGCAGGCCAAGGCGGCGCCGGCGAGCGCGGAAGCAGGGGAAGCCGCCGCGGCGACGCCCGTGACCCCCGTGACGGAAAAGAAGGCTGAAGCCGCTGCGCCGGCCGCCGAAGCCAAGTCCGCCAATACCGGCGGTGCCGCGGCCTCTGCGGTCGATGTCGCCGCGATCCTCGATGCGGCGGTCAAGGCGAGCGGCCAGAAGCTCGACTGGAAACATTCCATCGTCGACCTGATGAAGGCGCTGAAGCTCGACAGCAGCCTCGGCGCCCGCAAGGAGCTCGCCGCCGAGCTCGGCTACACCGGCGACACGTCCGACTCCGCCACCATGAACGTGTGGCTGCACAAGCAGGTGATCCGCAAGCTCTCGGAAAACGGCGGCAAGGTGCCGGCCGACCTGCTCGATTGATATCGACGGCGCCGCGCGGATTTCCTCTTTCGCGCGGCGTCTCTCCTCACGCCTCTATTTCCAGCGGCGACAGCGGCTTCGAGCAGCAGGCGAGGATGTAGCCCTCGGCGATCTCCTCGTCGAGGATGCCGCCGTTGTGGCTCATCTCCACCTCGCCGGAGACTTTCCTGACGCGGCAGGTGCCGCACAGGCCGAATTCGCAGGCCGCCGAGATGCGCACGCCGTTGGCGCGCGCGGCCTGCAGCACCGTCTGGCCGGGAAGGCACCGCCCTTCGACGCCCGAATCCGAAAAGCGGATCGCCATGGCCGCCGCATCCGCCTGATCCGGCACGGCGGCAGGAGGCGTCTCGACGGGCGGCGCGCCAAAACTCTCCTGATGGTAATGCGCCATGTCGAAGCCGGCCGATTCCAGCATGCTGCGCACCGCGCGCATGAAGGGCTCCGGCCCGCAGCAGAACACCTCCCGCTCGTGGAAATCCGGAGAGAGCAGCGGCAGGCGCACGGCGTCGATGCGGCCCATGTGGCCGAACCAGCTTTCCCGGCTGGAGCGCTCCTCGATCATGAAGCCGAGCGACAGGCCCGGCATCTTGCCGCCGAGCAGCTCCAGCTCCTTGCGGAAGATGATCTCCTCCGGCCGGCGCGCGCAGTTGATGAAGGCGACGTCGGTCCAGGGCGCGCAGTCGTTGAACCAGCGCAGCATCGACATCATCGGCGTCACGCCGGAGCCGGCCGAGATGAAGAGATATTTCGAGGCCGGATGGTTGTGGTGGGAGAAGTCGCCGGCGGGGCCGCGCGCGCGGATGCGCGAGCCCCGCACGAGATTGTCGAACATCCAGCGCGTGCCGACGCTGCCCGGCTGCGCCTTCACCGTCACCGAGAGCGAGAAGGGCCGCGAGGGCGAGGACGAGAGCGTGTAGGTGCGCATCAGCGGACCGTCCGCCGTCGGCAGCTCCAGCGTCACGAACTGGCCGGGCCGGTAGCGGAACCAGGTCTGCGCGTCGGAGCGGAAGGTGAAGGTCTTCACGTCCGGCGCCTCGTCGATCACGCCGGTCACCTCCAGCACCTGGAGGCGGTCGTTCCACGGCGCCATCTCGTCGAGATGGCGGTAGAGGGAAAGGTCGGGCATCGCGTTCATGGCTTGCTCCCGGTCAGGCGACGCTGCGCAGCGACGGCTTGCCGTCGGCAAGCCGCGGCTCGATGAAGCGCGCATACCAGTCGACGAACTGCATCACGCCGCCCTCGTGGATCCCGGAATAGGGGCCGGGCTCGTAGGCGGGCGACTTGATGCCGAAGGCGTTCTCCTCGACGATCCGCCGGTCCTCGTCGTTGGTCTCGGTCCAGACGTGGATCAGCTCGGCAAGGTCGTAGTCGACGCCTTCGACCGCGTCCTTGTGCACCAGCCATTTCGTCGTCACCGCCGTCTCGGTGGCGCTGAGCGGCAGCACGCGGAAGGTGATGGCATGGTCGCCGAGGATGTGGTTCCAGGTCGTCGGGTAGTGGTAGAGGAGCAGCGTGCCGATGCGCTCGGCCGAGACCCGGTCGGAGAGGTTGCGGCGCACGGCGCGCCGGCCGGTCGCCGTGTAGCTGACGGCGTCGCGCAAGAGCGGCGCACGCGTCGCCCGGTACTGCCCGGCTTCATCGATGCGGAACTGCGAGGGCAGGCCGGCCGCCTCGCAGCGCGCCCAGTGCTCGGCGATCTCCGGGTCGTCCTGCGCGCCGCTGACGCCCGTGATGGTCGGCGCCTCCGGATAGGTCTTGCAGAGATCCGGATGGTTGGCGGCGCAATGGTAGCACTCGCGGTTGTTCTCCCAGACGAGCTTCCAGTTGCCCTTCTCGATGATCGTCGCCTCGTGCGCGACCTTCGCGTCGACGAGATTGTGCGGCCTGAAATAGGGCTCCATCAGCGCGCGGAACGGCGCGAAGTCGGCCGGCTGGTCGGCGAGACAGATGAAGACGTAGCCGGCGACGCTCTCGCAGGCGACGGGCTTCAGGCCGAAATCGTCCTTGCAGAAGTCGTCGCCCATGTGGCGGGCGAAGACCAGCTTGCCGTCGAGGTCATAGGTCCACTGGTGGTAGGGGCAGACGAGACGCGCGGCCGTGCCCTTGTGCGTGGTGCAGACGCGGCTGCCGCGGTGGCGGCAGGAATTGTGGAAGGCGCGGATCTCGCCGTCGCGCCCGCGCACCACGACCACCGGATAGTCGCCGACCTGCAGCGTGAAATAGCCGCCGGCCTTCGGGATCTCGCAGTCGTGGCCGACGAAGAGCCAGTCGCGATACCAGATCAGCTCCAGGTCGAGCCGGTAGAAGTCGGGGTCGATGTAGAAGGGCTGCGCCAGGCTGAAGCCTTCGCGCCGGTTGCGGATGAGCTTCAGCATTTCGTTGCGTGCGTCCATGTCCGTCCTCGCAAGGGTACAAGGACTGAACTGGTGGTGATGGAGGAAAGAAGGCCGCGGGCATGCCGGCCCGCATGGGCCTGCCGCGACGTTCCGCCTCTTGACCGCCCACCGCGATCAGTCGGGTTTCGATGGTCCGAGGCTGGTTTCCGGGCTCCGGAGCCGTCCCTTCCGGGACTGCCGCGACGCCTTCCCAGGCTTTCGCCCAGTGGCTTCCGTCGCGACGTCAGGCTCCGCTACCGTTGCGGGGGCAGCGCCGGCATTGAACCGGCTTCCCAATTATCCCTCCGGCAAATCGTCGGAGAGCACCTTGAACGGAATTGATAAAACCACGGACCCGGAGCCGGGGATCACATGAAAGCGACATCCGTCCGGCGCAAAGAGGACAGGCGGTTTCACGGCCGGACGGCGAGCGTGCCCGTAAGGCGCAGGATCTCGAAATCGCTGACGAGCACGTCGACGCGCAGGCTCCATTCGCCGGCGAGCGGCAGGACGACGTCGCCGCTCCGCCACGTGCCGTCCGCCTGCCGTTCGGCCTGCCGCTTGAACGGCTCGATGCCGGCCGCCGGATTGGAGAAGACGAAGGAGACTCCCTTCGCCTCCATGGGCTCGAAGGCATGGGTGAGCAGCGTCGCCGTCACGGAAACCGGTCCCGCACGCCCCGGCGTCACGACGATTTCGGCCATCGCCTTGTCGCTGTGGATATGCACGGTGGCCGGGACGGCCGCGGCGGCGGTAAGCACGCGCGGCGGCGGCGTGAAGCGCCAGGTCGCCGCCGCGCCGAAGACGAGGAGGACGATCAGCGATTCCGCCGCAATCGAGCGGGCGAGACGGCGCGTCGCCGCCGGATCGCCGGCTTCGGCCTTCGCCGTCAGCCCCCAGCGGTTCATCGCGGCGAGGAGGAAGAGGACGGCGAGCAGCGCCAGCTTCACGAGGAAGACCTGTCCGTAGGCCGTGTCGAGGAGTGCGCCGGGCTGCCCGACCTGCACGACGGCAAGCGCGATGCCGGCAAGCACGAGCACGGCGACCATCGGGGCGATGGCGCGCGAAAAGCGCCGCAGTGCCGCGGCGGCTCCGGCCTCGCCGCGGCTGAGCGCGAGGCCGAGCGGCACCAGCGCGCCGATCCAGACGGCGATCCCGGCCGCATGCAGGAAGACGGCGGGCCGCATCAGCACCTGCGGCGCGGCGGCGCTGGCGTGCCCGCTCAGCGCCGGGGCGAGGCCCGCGAGAAGGAGTACCGCGGACGCCGCGGCGGTGGCGGCACGCCCCGTCAGCCGCAGGGCCGTGCCGGCAAGCGCGAAGGCGACGAGCGCGGCGGCGACGGTGCGGCCGTAACTGGTGGCGAGGCCGGCCGACCAGACGGCGATGTCGCCGAGGTGGCCGGCCCCCAGCGCGTCGCGACCCTGGAAGCCGATGGAGAGAACGGTTCCGGCCGCGCCGAGCAGAAGCATGGCCGCGACGAAGCCGCGGCCCGAAACGATGCCGGGCATCAGCACGCGGCGGGCGAAGACGCCGCCGCAGCCTGCGAAGAGGCCGAGGAAGAGCGCGATCTTGCAAAGCCAGAGGCCGGCCTGCACCCCGCGGTCGCTGCCGTCGGCGACCTGCGGCACCCCCTCGCTCGGCGCACCGATCGAGAAGACGAGCGCGCCGCCGACGGGATGCCCGTCCTCCGAGACGACGCGCCAGCTCAGCACATGGGTTCCCCGGCCGATGCCGGCGGGGGCGGCGATCCTGAGCGTCCGGTCGACGAGATCGAACCGGTCGAGCTCGACCGCGCCGCCGTTCGGCCCCACCAGCCGCAGCGACAGCGGCGAGACCGGCTCGCTGAAGGTCAGCGAGTAGGCCTCGGGTGCTGCCGCCACCACCGTCCCGTCGGCGGGCTCCGAGCCCGTCAGCGAGGCATGGGCCGACGCGGCGGCGACCTGCATGGTCAGCGCCAGAAGCACGAGCGGCACGAGCCGCGCGAGATGCACAAGCCTGCGGATCATGCCCGTCCCCCCGACCCGGCGAACGCTCAGTGGCCGCCGGTCTTCTCGATGAGCTTCACGCCCGGGGCGGGCAGTTCGAGGTCGTCGCTCGTCTGCCCTTCGGCCGGGATCTCGATCCAGCGCTCGGCCTTGTCCGCCCCGCATTCCTGGACGACCGGGAAATAGAGCGTGCTGCCGACCGCGAGATCCGGCGTTATATAGCCGCGCAGGATGAACTCGTCATATTCGTCGTCGCCGAGATTGCCGCCCTTCCAGACGATCTCCTGCATGCCTTCGCCGGTCGGCGTGCCGTGATAGTCGTAGGTCTTGGCATATTTGCCCTTGATCTTCTCCAGCGTCCAGCCGGGCTTGGGCATCGGCTTGACGGCGATGACGCCCTCGGGAATGCGCACGCGCACCACGTTGGTGGCGAGACCCTCGCAACCGTGCGGCACGCGGAATACCGCCTTGTAGGTGGAGCCGACCGGGGCTTCCCCCTTGTCGAGCGTGACATGGGCGAATGCGGGAGCCGCGGCCAGAATGAGGGCGCCGGCGGCGAGAATGAGCTTGTTCATGGGAATCTCCTTGGAAATGCGCCGGCACCGCCGGCAGGTTCGGCAGTTCTCGTCCCGCGCAGTCGCATGCACGCACCGGTCTCCGGTCATGGAGGGATATTGCGTGGATGGGCAGCGCGCGGGCCGGTCAGGCCGCCTGCGGTGGAGCGCGGGGATTGCCGGGACGATAGTCCGCCGTCTCGACGGAGACCGTCCGGCGGGGCGCGGCAAGGAGATAGGAAAGAACGGACGGGGGAACGAAGGAGGCCGTCTCGCCGTCCGGCGCGAACGCCAGGGGCGAGGCGGCGTTGCAGCCGAGCATGCAGCAGGTCGGCAGGGCCGTGCGGTCGTCGGACGAGCCGCCGTGGTCCTGGCCGGTGATGCAGAGCGGATTGCCGAAGGCGTCGAGCCCGGGGCCGGCCGGCATGGCGGCCGCCGCCCAGGCCGTCAGGAAGAACTGCACGGCAAAGGCGAGGGCCGCCAGCAGGGCGATCGCTCCATGTCCTTTGCGCGTTGTTCTTCCCATTCGTCCCTCCTGTCGGGCGCGATGATGGTTAGCACGGCGCCGCGCCGGCGTAAATCGATCGGGCGTGCGGCAAATGATACGTGGACCGGCGGAAAAACGGCGCGGTCGCCTCTTCATCGCCGGCCGGATGTCGCCCTATGCTGCCGGCCGCTGCAAACGGGAACGAAACCATGACGAAGATCGCCTTTCTCGGCACCGGCCTGATGGGAGAGCCGATGGCCCGCAACCTGCTTAAGGCCGGCTTCGGCCTGACGGTCTGGAACCGCACGCAGGACAAGGCGCTGCCGCTCGGCGCGGCCGGCGCGCGCATCGCGCCGGCGCCGCAGGACGCGGTGCGCGGCGCGGGGATCGTCGTCACCATGCTGTCGGACGGCGAGGCTGTGAGCGATCTTTTGTTCGGCCGGGGCTGCGCGGCGGCGATGGCGGCGGGAACGCTGGTGATCGACATGAGCTCGATCCGCCCGCGCGAGGCGCGCGACCATGCCGGGCGGCTCGCGGCCGCCGGCATCGGCCACCTCGACGCGCCGGTGAGCGGCGGCACCCGGGGCGCGGAGGCCGCGGACCTCGCCATCATGGTCGGCGGCGATCCGGCGGACTTCGCCCGCGCCGAGCCGGTCCTGCGGGCCATGGGCCGGCCGGTCCTGGTCGGTCCGGCCGGCGCCGGGCAATTGTCCAAGCTCGCCAACCAGGCGATCGTCGCCATCACCATCGGTGCGGTGGCCGAGGCGACGCTGCTCGTGCGCCGGGCGGGGGCCGATCCCCGTCTCTTCCGGCAGGCGCTCGAAGGGGGCTTTGCCGATTCGATCATCCTGCGCCAGCACGGCGAGCGCATGGAGACCGGCGACTTCGCGCCCGGCGGCCGCGCCTCGATCCAGCTCAAGGACCTCGACAACATTCTCGACGAGGCGCGCGCGCTCGGCATCGCGCTGCCGCTCGTCTCGGCGCTCCGCGACCGGTTCCATCGCCTCGTCCACGACATGGGCCACGGCGAGCTCGACCATGCGGCGCTTTTCCTGGAGCTGCTCGACCGGAACGGCCTCCCGGCCGGGACGTGAAACCCGATTTCGGTTGAACCGGCGCGAAAAGCCGGCGACAAACGGCAGGTCCGGAGGAGACGGCGAAGCCGCCCGTGCTTCCGCCTCTTTTCCGGTGCTTTTCTCGTGAACGGATACGGTCCCATGTCGACGGCAGCGTCACCATCCCTCCCGGAAACGCCGCGGCGTCTCGTGCTGATGGGCGTCGCCGGCTCCGGCAAGTCGGCCGTGGGCGCGGCGCTCGCCCGGCGGATCGGCGCGGTCTATGTCGACGGCGACGACCTGCACCCGCCGGAGAACATCGCCAAGATGAGCCGCGGCGAGCCGCTGACCGACGCGGACCGCTGGCCCTGGCTGACGCTGGTCGGCCGGAAGCTCGCGCGTGCCGAGGGCACCGTCATCCTGGGCTGCTCGGCGCTGAAGCGCCGCTACCGCGACCATATCCGCAAGGAGGCCGGTGCTCCCGTCACCTTCGTCCATCTCTCCGGCACGAAGGAGCTGATCGCCGGGCGCATGAGCGCCCGCTCCGGCCATTTCATGCCGGCGAGCCTCCTCGACAGCCAGTTCGCCGCGCTCGAGCCGCCCGGCCCCGACGAGGGCGCCGTGACCGTCGACATCGACCAGCCGCTCGACCGGCTGGTGGAGGAGATCGCCGCGAAGCTGGCCGGTCCGTAGCTGCTTTCGCGGCGCGCAATTCCGCAGGCGCCGCATCCGCCTGGCGATCCGGTCAGCAATAGGGGTGCAGGTCGCCTGGCCGAAGCGGCTCCGATCGATCGCGAAGCTCCATGATTTCCGCGATGGCCGCCGGCGGGGAGCGCTCGATCGGCGCCTCGGGAAGCGGCGGCCGTCCTCGTATCATGTCGGCCGCCTTCTCCGCGATCATGATGACCGTGGCGTTCAGGTTCGCACCGACGACATCCGGCATGACGGACGCGTCCACGATCCTCAATCCCTCGATCCCCCGCACCCGCAGCTGCGGGTCGACGACGGAATCGTCGTCCGCCCCCATGCGGCACGTGCAGCTCGGATGGAATTCGGTTTCGATCGAGCTCCTGATCGCGTCCTCGATCTCGGCGTCGGTCCGCTGGCTCTCTCCGGGATTGGCTTCCACGGAGCCGAGCTTCCGTATCTGCGGTTGCTCGACGATCTCCCGCGTCGCCTTGATGGCTTCCCGGATCTCGACGATGTCCCGCGGATCGGAGAGGAAGCGGAAATCGATCGCCGGCGCGTCGGCCGGCGAGGCGGACCGCAGGAACAGGCGCCCGGTGCTGCGCTGGCGCAGCTGGGCGATCATCAGGGTGAAGCCGTTCGTGACGCGCAGGGTGTCATTGTGATAGTCGATCTTCATCGGGCAGAGGTGATACTGCACGGCGGGCAGGTGCGTTTGCGGGAATGCGCGGGCGAAACCGCCCACCTCCCAGACGTTCGACGCCGCGGGTCCGGTCTGGCGCAGCAGCCATTCCGTGCCGACCCTGGCTTTCCCGGCGAGGCTGCCCATCCAGGAATGGGACACCGGCTCGTTGAGCTTCACCGTCATGCCGAAGTCGAGATGGTCCTGCAGGTTGCCGCCGACCAGAGGGCGGTCCAGCTTCACGTCGATGCCGTGGCGGAGCAGGTGGGAGGCGGGCCCGATCCCCGACAGCATCAGCAGTTGCGGGCTGTTGATGGAGCCGCCGCTGAGGATGACCTCCCTGCCGGCATAGGCCTTGACCATGTTCCCCCCGTGGCTGAAGAGGACCCCTTCCGCCCGGTCGCCGGCAAACAGGATCCGATGCACCAGGGCGCCGGTCCGGATCGTCAGGTTCGGACGGGAACGCGCCGGATGGAGATAGCCGACCGCGGCGCTGCAGCGCTCGCCCCTCTTCTTGGTCGAATCCATGCGCCCGATGCCGAAGGGGCCGGGCCCGTTCAGGTCGTCGCTCACGTGATGCCCGGCGGAAGAGGCGCTCTCCAGGAACGCATCGAAGATCTTCGACGAGAGCTTCCCGCGCTGGACGTGCAGCGGCCCGTCCGCGCCGTGGTAGAGCGACGCGCCGCGATCGCTGTTTTCCGACCGGCGGAAGTACGGGAGGCAATGCCTGAAGCTCCAGCCCTCCAGCCCGCGGGCCTCCCAGGAGTCGTAGTCGGCGGGGTGGCCGCGCAGATACACCATCGCGTTGATGGAGGAGGAGCCGCCGAGGGTGCGGCCGCGGGGCACGGGAATCCGCCTGCCTTTCAACTGCTTCTGGGGCTCGCTCGCATAGTTCCAGTTGTACCGGGGATCGAGATAGACCTTGTAGACGGCGGCCGGCATCCGCATCATCAGCGCCCCGTCGCGCGACCCGGCCTCCAGAAGCAGGACGCGGCAGTCCGGATCCTCGGTAAGGCGGTTGGCCAGCACGCAGCCCGCCGAACCGGCGCCGACGATGACATAGTCGAAATCGTTTCTGTCCGGATCCATGCCTTCCTCCTCCATTCGCACGGAAGCCCGCCTCCGGCGTTCCGGCCCAGCCGCCCGGACATGCCGCGCGTTCGGCCGGCGCGCCGCTCCGCCCGCCGGCATGTCGACGGGACGAAAGGGCTTCGTCGGATATGTGACCCCGTTCCCGCGGCGGGTGGCGACAGGCGGCTGCGCGTCGGTCCCCCGTTCGTTGCCTCTACCCTAGTCGCGCGGTGAGGTTGCCGTATATACCCCGAGAGAGGTATTTGGTTCGTCGAATGGCGATTTAGGATATAGCCGTCCGGACTGCAGCCTCGCATCGGTGAAGCCTTGAGCAAGAGCGACCAGTTTCCCAACGCAAGCCTGAGCATGCTCCTGGAGGGGCTCGCCGGTCTCGTCGGCAGGCCGGAGTTGACCGACCGGGAGGTCGGCGCCATCGTCGAGGCGACGGTCAGGCCTCTCCTGCATTTCGATCGTCTGGTGGTGTTTTCCTTCCGGCGGGACGAGAGGCCGCTCCACCTGTTCAGCACGTTCAGCGGGGACGAGCGCAAGATCCTCGTCGATCTGTATCAGTCCGGCCATTACTTGCTCGATCCGTTCTATCAGGCGAGCAGGGAACGCAAATGGGGCCTCTACAGGATGCAGGAGCTCGCCCCGGACAGGTTCTACAAGAGCGAGTATTACCGGAAATACTACGCGAAAACCGGCCTTGTGGGCGAAGTCGCGTTCCTGATCCCCGCCGGGAACGATATCTGCGTCTGCGTCTCATTCATGCGGAACGACAATTCCAGCCAGTTCAGGCAGCACGAGTTGAGCCGCCTCAAGGTGGCGGAGGCGCTCATCGTCAGGATCGTCCAGTGGTATTGGAAGGGTCTAGACCGGCTGTTCGATTCCCGGTCCGAAGCCGGCTCGAGGCGCCGGGCCGGGAATCGCTCCCTGCAGGCGGACGATGTGGCGTGGACGGATTTGCGCCTGACGCACCGGGAGAAGGAGATAATCGAGCTCGTCCTGCAGGGTCACTCCTCCGAGTCCATAGGACTGCGGCTTGCCATCGCCACCGGCACGGTCAAGGTTCATCGGCGGAACATCTACAGGAAGCTCGGCATTTCGTCGCAAACGCAGCTTCTTTCGAGATACCTGAGCGCGATAAGGAGCCAACCGAAGCCGCCGGAATAAAGCCCGCGCCGGGCCGGGAGCTTCCGCCCGGTCAGGCTTGGGAACATGGCTCACGCATATCGCCGGACCGCCAGGTCGGTCGCGTCGATCTCCGGCTTGCGGCCGGAGACGAGGTCGGCGATCACCCGCGCGGAGCCCGAGCTCATCGTCCAGCCGAGCGTGCCGTGGCCCGTGTTGAGGAACAGGCCGGCGACCTTCGTCGGGCCGATGACCGGCGTGCCGTCCGGCGTCATCGGGCGAAGGCCCGACCAGAAGCTCGCCTTCGACACGTCGCCGCCGGGGAAGAGATCCATGACGGAATGCTGGAGAGTGAGGCGGCGGGGCTCGCCGAGGTCGTTGGTATAGCCGGAGATCTCCGCCATGCCGCCGACGCGGATGCGGTCGCCGAGCCGCGTGATGGCGATCTTGTAGGTCTCGTCCATCACGGTCGATTCCGGCGCGCGCGACGGGTCGGTGATCGGGATCGTCAGCGAATAGCCCTTGACCGGATAGACCGGCAGGCGGATGCCGTGCGGCCGCACGAGGAGCGGCGAGAAGCTGCCGAGCGCCACGACCACGGCATCGGCCGCAAGCCGGCCATGGGCGGTGACGACGCCGGTGACGCGGCCGCCTTCCACGTCGAGCCCGCGGATGATGCTGCCGTAGTTGAAGGTGACGCCGAGCGCCTCGGCCTTTTCCGCCAGCGCATTGGCGAACTTGAAGCAGTCGCCGGTCTCGTCCTTCGGCGTCAGCAGGCCGCCGACGATCTTCTCGCGCACATGGGCGAGCGCCGGCTCGACGCGGATGCAGCCGTCGCGGTCGAGCACCTCGTAGGGAATGCCGTCGGCGGCGAGCGCCTTGACGTCCTTCGCCGAGGCGTCGAGCTGGGCCTGGGTGCGGAAGAGCTGCAGCGTGCCCTGCATGCGCTCGTCATAGGCGATGCCCGTCTCCTCGCGCAGCGCGGAAAGCGAGATGCGGCTGTAGTCGGCGAGGCGCAGCATGCGGCTCTTGTTGAGCGCATAGCGGGCGGAGGTGCAGTTCCTCAGCATCTGCGCCATCCAGGAGAGCATGGCCAGGTCGACCTTGGGACGCAGGATCAGCGGCGCGTGCTGCATGAACAGCCATTTCATGGCCTTCATCGGAATGCCGGGCGCGGCCCAGGGCGAGCAGTAGCCGAACGAGACCTCGCCGGCATTGGCGAAGCTGGTCTCCAGCGCCGGGCCGGGCTGGCGGTCGACGACGGTGACCTCGTGCCCTGCCCTGGCAAGCTGGTAGGCGGACGTGACGCCGACGATGCCGGCGCCGAGAACGATGACTTTCATGATGTTCCCACTGCAAAGAGGTCGAGACGGTCGCGGCCGGCGGCGATTGCGGTGCCGAGCCGTCCGCCTTTGCGCGAGCCTATTGAAACGATCGCGAAATTTCCGGCGAAACAGCGGTTGAACGTTGTGAGAAATAATGATTTCTGCAAGGAACGGTGACGATTTGGAATGATCTGCAATGACGGCGCTGGATGCGATCGACCGCAACATTCTCCGGCTCCTGCGCCTCGATGCGCGCATGAGCAATGCGGGCCTGGCGGCGGAGGTCGGCCTTTCTCCCTCGGCGTGCCTCAGGCGCATCCGGCTGATGGAGCAGGCCGGGGTCATTCGCGGCTATACGGCGCTGGTCGACGCGGGCCATGCGGAGGCGACCATCGCCGTCATCATCAACATCACGCTGGAGCGGCAGACGGAGGACCACCTCGACCGCTTCGAGGCCGCGGTGCGCCGGCATCCGGAGATCCGTGAATGCTTCCTGATGACCGGGGGGTCGGATTACCTGCTGCGCGTCGAGGTCGCCAATGCGGGCGAGTTCGAGCGCATCCACAAGGAAATTCTCGCCAAGCTGCCGGGCGTGCTTCGCATCCACTCGAGTTTCTCGATCCGCGACGTGCTTGCGACGAGGGTCGCAAGGCGGCACAGGGGCGAGCGTTGAACGCGGCGGGCCGCCTCGACCGGCGGCCCCGACGGCCCCGAGGCTCGTGCCGTCCGGGCTGCGCCTCAGTACTGAGGCGGCGTGATCACCCAGACGACCTTCGTCGGCTCCTCGCCGGAATTGGCGCAGCGATGAACTTCGGTGCTCTTGAACGAGAAGCTGTCGCCTGCGTTCAGGCGGAAGAACTGGCCGGAGACCCAGAGGTCGAGCGTCCCGCTGATCACGAGCCCCGCCTCCACGCCCTCGTGGCTGTAGTCCCCACTGTCCGCTCCGGGATCGATCGTGCTCATCAGCATCTCGAGCGGGCCGCTCAGGTTCGGGGATAGCAGTTCCTCCTCGATCCCGAGCGCGGTGAACGTCAGCCGGCGACGGTTGTTCGCCCGGACGATGATGTCCTTCTCGTCCGCGGGCACGTCGCTGCCATGGAAGAACCAGTTGATCTGGACGCCGAGGGCCGTGCTGATCCTCTTCAGGACGCCGATCGGCAGCTTCGACTGGTTCCGCTCGATCTGGCTGAGATAGCCGACCGAAATCCCCGCCGCGTCCGCCACCTCCTGCAGCGTCAGTCCCCGGGCCTTCCGAAGTTCGCGGATCTGCCCGCCGATGGCGTCCTCGCGCGGCTGCGCGTCCGCGGGGGAGGCGTCGTTGCTCTGCGATATGCGTGGCGGCATGGTCGTTCCTTCATTCGCCGGAGAATGATTATCCCCCCTTCCGCGATCGAGACAACACGCGCGTTCCCCACCGCCTCGTGCAGCCGCCTCGATGCATCGGCGATAAGGGCTTGGGCATGAAAAATCAACTTAATATTTTCACACTTGAAAAATTCGTTTTATAGATGTAGAAGATCGATGTTCAATTTCGTGCCGATCGGCAGTCGTCCGGTTCCTGTCGAGATGACGGCTCGCCGCCTTTTTCTTCGAGGTGTCCCGGAGCGGCGGGCCCCCTTATGCTGCCGGCCGCCGGCATCCTCGCTTCACCGCAAACCATCCGGCCGCCCCGCGGCCGCAACCTCGGAAAACGCCATGAGCAACATCCCGCAAAAAGCGCGAGTCGTCATCATCGGAGGCGGTATCTCCGGCTGCTCCGTCGCCTATCACCTCGCCAAGCTCGGCTGGACGGATGTGGTGCTGCTCGAGCGCAAGCAGCTCACCTCCGGCACGACCTGGCACGCGGCCGGCCTTATCGGCCAGCTGCGCGCCTCGCAGAACATGACGCGCCTCGCCAAATACTCGGCCGACCTCTACGTCAGGCTGGAAGCCGAGACCGGGATCGCCACCGGCATGCGCCAGAACGGCTCCATCACGGTGGCGCTGACCGAGGAGCGCAAGGAGGAGATCTATCGCCAGGCGAGCCTTGCGCGTGCCTTCGAGGTGGATGTCCACGAGATTTCACCGCGGGAGGTGAAGACCCTCTATCCGCATCTCAACATCACCGACGTGCGCGGGGCGGTGCATCTGCCGCTCGACGGCCAGTGCGACCCGGCCAACATCGCCATGGCGCTCGCCAAGGGCGCCCGCCAGCGCGGCGCGAAGATCATCGAGAACGTGAAGGTCACCGCCGTCCATGATCGCGACGGGCGCGTGACCGGTGTTTCCTGGGCGCGCGGTGAGGAGCAGGGAACGATCGGGACCGATCTCGTCGTCAATTGCGGCGGCATGTGGGGACGCGATCTGGCGGCGCGCTCCGGCGTGACCCTGCCGCTGCATGCCTGCGAGCATTTCTACATCGTCACCGAGGCGATCGAGGGCCTCTCCCGCCTGCCTGTCCTGCGCGTCCCGGACGAATGCGCCTATTACAAGGAGGATGCCGGCAAGATGCTGCTCGGCGCCTTCGAGCCGAAGGCCAAGCCGTGGGGCATGGAAGGCATCAGCGAGGACTTCTGCTTCGACCAGCTGCCGGAGGATTTCGAGCATTTCGAGCCGATCCTCGAAAAGGCCGTCAACCGCATGCCGATGCTGGAGACGGCCGGCATCCACACCTTCTTCAACGGCCCGGAGAGTTTTACGCCCGACGACCGCTACTATCTCGGCGAGGCGCCGGAGCTGAAGGGCTACTGGGTTGCCGCCGGCTACAATTCCATCGGCATCGTCTCCTCCGGCGGGGCGGGCATGGCGCTCGCCCAGTGGATGAACGACGGCGAGCCGCCCTTCGACCTCTGGGAGGTCGACATCCGCCGCGCCCAGCCGTTCCAGAAGAACCGCGCCTATCTCAAGGACCGCGTCTCCGAGACGCTGGGCCTGCTTTATGCCGACCATTTCCCCTATCGCCAGATGGCGACGGCGCGCGGCGTGCGCCGCTCGCCGCTGCACGAGCACCTGAAGGCCCGCGGCGCCGTCTTCGGCGAAGTCGCCGGCTGGGAGCGCGCCAACTGGTTCGCGAAAGAGGGACAGGAACGGGAATACCGCTATTCGTGGAAGCGGCAGAACTGGTTCGAGAACCAGAAGGAAGAGCACCTTGCTGTTCGCCACGGCGTCGGCCTGTTCGACATGACCTCCTTCGGCAAGATCCGTTTGGAGGGCCGCGATGCGCTCACCTTCCTGCAGCGCGTGTGCGCCAACCAGATGGACGTCGCCCCCGGCAAGATCGTCTACACGCAGATGCTCAACGAGCGCGGCGGCATCGAGAGCGACCTCACCGTCACCCGGCTTTCGCCGACGGCCTTCTTCGCCGTAGTTCCGGGCGCGACGCTGCAGCGCGACCTCGCCTGGATGCGCAAGCAGCTTCGCCCGGAGGAATTCGTGGTGATCACCGACGTCACCGCCTCGGAATCCGTGCTCGTCCTGATGGGGCCGAAGTCGCGCGATCTCATCACGCGCATCAGCCCGAACGATTTCTCCAACGATGCCTTCCCCTTCGGGACGGCGCGGGAGATCGAGATCGGCATGGGGCTCGCCCGCGCGCACCGCGTCACCTATGTCGGGGAGCTCGGCTGGGAGCTCTACGTCTCCACCGACCAGGCCGCCCATGTCTTCGAGACGATCGAGGAGGCCGGACACGATCTCGGCCTGAAGCTCTGTGGCTTGCACACGCTGGATAGCTGCCGCATCGAGAAGGGCTTCCGCCATTTCGGTCACGACATCACCGACGAGGACCATGTCCTGGAAGCGGGCCTCGGCTTTGCGGTCAAGACCGGCAAGGGCGAGTTCATCGGCCGCGATGCGGTCCTGAAGGTGCAGGCGGCGGGGCTGAAGCGGCGGATGCTGCAGTTCCGGCTGCGCGACCCGGAACCCCTTCTCTTCCACAACGAGGCGCTGGTGCGCGACGGGAAGATCGTTTCCATCGTCACGTCCGGGAACTATGGCCATCATCTCGGCGGCGCGATCGGAATGGGGTATGTGCCGTGCGAGGGCGAGTCCGAGGCTGATGTGCTCGCGTCGGCCTACGAGATCGAAATCGCCGGCAAGCGCTATCAGGCCGAGGCCTCGCTCCGCCCGATGTACGACCCCAAGGCGGAGCGGACGAGACTGTGACGGATCGGGGACCGCCGGGCGTTGGACGACGCCCGCCGTCCCCCCGACATGAAGCAGCCTGATATCAGGAGGCGGCGGAAGGAGCGCGCTGGGAGGCCTGCGCCTCCTCGACCACCCATTGGACGAGGAGCTTCATCTCGTCCAGCTTCGACGCCCGATCGTTCGCGATCACGAAGAAGGCGTTGTCCGTCCGCACCTCCTCCTTCAGCGGCCGGACGAGGCGCTTGTTGCGCCGGAGCAGGTGGCTTGTCAGCGCCCAGCCGAGCACGACGCCCTCGCCGGCGAGCGCCGCCTGCATGGCCGGCTGGTAGGACATCCGTCACCCGCCAGGGTGGGCTCGCGATCCGAAAGAAGCCGCTGTCACCATGACGGTGACCGTGCCCATCAGCCCGGTGACCACGATCAATGCCATGGACAGCGACACCATCGTCAGAACCGCACTGGCGAAGATGACGCCCGTGGCGTTCGCCGTGCGCAGCAAGGCGAACACCTCCGGCCGTCTCTGCGCGGGCGCAAGCATGTCGAGGGCGAGCGAGTAGTAGGTGGCCAGGGGAGCCAGGACGGAGCCGATCAACACCGCTCCGGCGATGGTCGTTGCAAGAGACGGGCCGAGCGCGGCAAGCGCGCATCCCAATGTCATCGTGGAAAGCTGGAGCAGGACGACTTTCCGCGTCGCCATGCGGTTCCGCACGCTGGTCCATGTGCCGCCCGCCACCGAAGCCAGGCACAGGGGAACCGTGAAGAGGATCGCCCAGCCCGGTTCGTATCCGAAGCTGAGCGCCAGGGCGACCGCGCCGATCTCGATGGCGGCGACGGCGGCCCCGCCGGCTCCGGCACACAGGAGCCACAGCAGGATCGTGCGGCTGAGGATGGATCCGCCGGCCTGATGCACCTGTTCGGGCCGGGCTGACCCGGCCCGCGGGACCAGCAGCGCCGGCATGGCGCCAAGAACCGTCAGGGCCAGAACGGCGAAGATGGGAGAGAGGGCGCCGAGGCCCGCCGCGGCGACCGGCGCAAGCACGAAGGTCACCTCGTTGAGCGTCGCCGCGATGCCGAGCGCCCGCGGCAGCCGGGCGGGCGGTGTGAGATCGTTCAGGATGGCCCGCAGATACCCGTATGCGGCCCCGTTCACCGAGCCCGCGGCCGCCGCGAACAGGACGAGCCACGGGAAGGGCGCCTCTTGGGCTATGCACACGACGATCGAGGCGAGGGCCACCGTGCGCACGGCGACCAGAAGCTTCAGCATCGTCGCCGAAGGCCGGTTCCTGCCGAGCCGCGTCAGCGGAACCGCGCCGACGACCTGGGCGATCGTCATCGCGAGGATCATGGCCGCTCCGCCGCTGGTGTCGCCGGTCAGGCCCAGGGCCACCAGCGAGAACGCGACGGGACCCGCCGCCTGCGGCACGGTCAGCGTGCCGTTGGCGATGAACCAGCCGAGCAGGCGCCGTCTGGCGGCCGGAGCGCCGTGGTCGGTCATCGTGTTTCCCGCGTTTCGACCGTCCACTCCGGCAGCGGAAACAGGCGGTCATAGGCCCAGTTGAAGACGTATGCGTAGACCATGTAGAAAAGCGCGAAGGAGAGGTCCATCGCCAGCGCCTGCCAGAGCGAGATGCTCAGATACCAGGCGATGAACGGCATGAGCACCGCCAGGAGGCCGATCTCGAACAGGATTGCGTGATAGATGCGCGCGAGGCCGCCTTTCGCCGTCGTGCCGGAGATCCGTTGCAGGATGAGGTCGAACAGGTAGTTGTAGACGAAGTTCCAGGCGGTCGCGATCGTGGCGCTGACGATGCTGACGATCCCGATATCGTGCATCGGCATGCCGAATGCCCACGCGCCGAGCGGCGTGACCAGGGCGAGCCCGAGGATCTCGAAGCTGACGGCGTGACGAACCCGGTCGGCGACGGAGCGCATTTGTCCTCCCGATTGCCCGGGCCGTCCCGAACCAACTTGCCCGTAGAGACGGGGGAGGTCGTCCTCGCTTTGCCGGGCGAGGATATAGCCGGGATATTGCGATTGCAATTGCCTCGGCCGCCTTGCCGGCGCCGAGCCTCGCGCCGGTGGACGGTCGCGGGAGACGATGGAGGCAACCGCGTCTGGCCGCTTTGCTGCGAGGCTGGACCCTCGTGATTGCCACGTCACCGGCTCGCGGAGCGGGTTCCCGCTAAAGCGCGGATCAGCCTCGCGTCCGCTGTTCGCTCTCCGGCTCCTCCCGCGGCCCCGGCATCGCCCGCCGCCCGCGCATCACCGCGAAGATCGCCCCGATCATGCCGCCGGTGACGATCCCCGCGGAGGCGCCGGCGAGGCCCGCGAGAAGACAGTAGAGCGCGGTCGCCGCCGAGAGGGAGGGGGAAAGGATCAGCGCCGCGATCGCGCCGACGACGGCGCCGATGGCGCCGAGCACGAAGCCCACGCCCGTGACGGCGTCGGAAGGGTCGACAACCCGGATCCCGCCGTCCGGCGCATCGGTTGCAGAGGGATTGTCGTGGTTCACTGCATCCTCCTCAGATTGCGGCCTTCCGATGAACGTCCCGCCGCCGCCTCTTGTTCGTCAGGGCGCTCCTCGTCCTCGTCGTCGATGAGGACCCGCTCGGCGGCGCCCTTCAGGTCGTCGTACTGCCTCGTGCGCAGCGACCAGAAGAAGGCGCAGAGGCCGGCGCCGCCCATGGCCACCGACAGGGGAACGAGCACGCCGAGCGCGGTCATGGCCGTCACCGCATCTCTTTGTAGGCGTGCCACGTGGCATGGCCCAGCCACGGGAACACGATGATGAGGGCGACGAGGCCCGTCGCGACGCTCAGCAGGAAGAGGGCGAGGACGACCGCGCCCCATGCCAGCATCGGCCGGAGATTGTTCCAGACCATGGCGGTGCTCACGCCCATGGCCGTCAGCGCGTCGGTGCGGCGGTCGAGCAGCATGGGAATGGAGAAGACGCTGATGGCGAAGGCGAAGCCGGCGAAGAGCGAGCCGATCAGGCTGCCGACCACGAGCATCGCCCAGCCGGTCGGGGTGGTGAACAGCATGCCGGTGACGTGGTCGAGGCCGGGAAACGGGCGGATGCCGAAGAAGAGCGCGTAGACGAGGACGGCCGCGCGCATCCACAGGAGCATCAGCATGGCGAGCAGCATGCCCGTGAAGAACACTTGCGCGCCGGCAAGCGGCTGCACGGTCAGCATGGAGCGGAGCGTGGTGCGCTCGCCGTTCTCGATGTCGCGGCTCTTGAGATACAGGCCCGCGGCCACCAAGGGGCCGACGATCAGGAAGCCGGCGAGGGCGGGGAAGAGGAAGTAGTCGCGGCCGGAGCGGAACATGTAGACGATGAAGACGATCGAGGCGAGGAACACCGTCAGGCCGTAGAACAGGCTGGGAAGCGGGTTGGTCCAGAGGTCGCGCCAGCCGCGGCGCAGCCACGTCACCGCCGCGTCCGCCGGCAGGTGGCGCTTCCAGCGCTCGTCGCGCATCTCCTCGATGTCCGAGACCTCGGAAACGATGCCCGCCGGATGCTCTCTCGTCGCCATTGCCATCTCCTCGTCAGCAGGCGGACTTGGCCGCGCGATATTGCCCGGAAACCGCGCCCCTGTCCTTCAGGTGCGCCACGCAGCCCGGCTCGCTCGAGATCGCGACATAGACGAGATGCGCGTTCGCGCCGGCGAACACCAGCGCGGCCGCGACGAGCAGCCAGACCGGGCGCAGAAGACGGGGAAGGACGCCGTGCATCTAGGGCCTCCCCTTTCCGAGGTCGTTCACGTAGAGCGCCAGGACCTTGATCTGGGTGGGCGTCAGCCGCTCGTCCCAGGTCGGCATATGCCCCTCGCGCCCGCCGTGGATGGTCGCGATGATCCGCTCGAGCGAGCCGCCGTAGATCCAGCGGTCGTCCGTCAGGTTGGGCGCGCCGAGCTCGGGATTGCCCCTGGCGTCCTCGCCGTGGCAGGGCACGCACGTGGACTGGAAGACCTCGCGGCCGCGGTCGATCTGGGCGATGTTGTCCGGGGTGGAGGCCGAGGGGTCGCTCAGCGAAGCCACATAGGTGGCGACGTCGACGACCTGCTGGCGGTCCAGCATCTCGTCGCGCCCGAACGCCGGCATCTGCCCCATCCGGCTTTCCGGATGCCGCGAGTTCACGCCCACCGTCAGGGTCTGGGTGATCGCCTCGGGCGTGCCGCCCCAGATCCAGTCGTCGTCGGTGAGATCGGGGTAGTTCTCGCGCCCCTTGCCGTCGCGGCCGTGGCAGGCGGCGCAATTGTCGCCGAACAGCTGGTGGCCGTTCGTGCGGACGAATGCCATCAGGCGCTCGTCGGCGCGGATCTCGTCGTAGGAGCGGCTTTCGATCAGCTTCACCCACGGCAGGCGGAGCGCGGCGCTGTCGCGCAGCGACGCCTCGACGGTCGTCTTCTGGTCGATGCCCAGGACGCCCTTCGTATAGGTCCGGCCCAGCGGCCAGGTGGGGAGGAGGACCCACCACAGGACGGCGAAGACATGCGTGGCGATCAGGAAGAGCAGCACGCCGCGCGGGATCGGCGTGTCCAGTTCCTTGATGCCGTTCCAGATATGTCCCGTGGTCTTCCGGCCGCTGACGGGATCGACCTCGTTCACGTCCATGGGCCGTCATCCTTGTCGAATATCTCCCGCTCCGCGCGCTCGAAACGCTCCCGGTTCGCTGGCAGGAAGGTGTAGATCAGGACGCAGATCGAAAACCCGACCAGGTAGAACAGGCCCCACATCTTCGAGCCTTCAACGAGTGTCTCGTGCGTGAACATCGTCGTCTCCTCTCAATCGTCGGGATCGGGCATCTGTTGCGGGGCGGCGGGGTTCTCGTAGGCCGCGCGGGTGAGCTGCCCGAGGACCTGGAGATAGGCGACCAGCGCATCCATCTCGGTCACGTTCGTCGTGACCCCGTCGAATGCCGAGATCTGTGTGGCTTCGCCGTAGCGCTCCGTCACCCCCGACGACTGCTCGCTGTCCGGCACGGCCTGGCCGTAGGCGTCCCGCGCGGCGTTCTCGATCATGGCGTCGGTATAGGGAACGCCGACGGCGCGCTGGGCGCGCAGCGCCAGCGGCAGGTCGGAAAGCTTGAGCGGCGTCGTGCCGAGCCAGCGGTAGGACGGCATGTTCGACTCGGGGACCACGTCGCGCGGATTGTTGAGGTGGTTGACGTGCCAGAAGTCGGAATACTTGCCGCCGATGCGCGCGAGGTCGGGGCCGGTGCGCTTCGAGCCCCACAGCATCGGATGGTCGTATTGCGATTCCACCGCCAGCGAATAGGGGCCGTAGCGTTCCACCTCGTCGCGCAGTGTGCGGATCATCTGGCTGTGGCAGGCATAACAGCCTTCGCGGACGTAGATGTCGCGCCCGGCGAGTTCCAGCGGCGTGTAGAGCCGCATGTCCGGAGCCGCTTCCACCGTGTCGTCGATGGTGAAGAGCGGGGCGATCTCGACGATGCCGCCCACGCTCGCCGCCGCGATGATCGCCAGCATGAAGCCCGTCGCCGTCCGTTCCAGCTTTCTGTGCATGACTTCCGGCATCTGTCACTCCGCAGGTGTGGGGGCGGCCCCGTCGAGAGGCCGGTCGGACGCCGGCAGGTCCTCGTCCAGCGGCAGCTGCGCGGCCGAGGGGGCACGCACCGTCATCCAGATGTTGTAGGCGGCGACGATCGCGCCGATCAGGAAGAGGAGGCCGCCGAACGCGCGCGCGATGTAGTAGGGATACATGGCAAGCAGGGTGTCGAGGAACGAATAGACCAGCGTGTTGTCGGGCGAATAGGTCCGCCACATCAGCCCCTGGATGATGCCCGAGTTCCACATCGCGAAGACGTAGATGAGCGTGCCCACAAGTGCGAGCCAGAAATGGACCTCGACCAGGGCCGCCGAATACATGCGCTCGCGCTTCCAGATCGCCGGCACCAGCGTGTAGAGCGAGCCGAAGGTGATCATGGCGACCCAGCCGAGCGCGCCGGCATGAACGTGGCCGACCGTCCAGTCGGTGTAGTGGGAGAGCGAGTTGACCGGGCGGATGGCGAGGAACGAGCCCTCGAAGGTCGACAGCCCGTAGAAGAAGGCCGCCATCATGATGAAGCGCAGCGTGGCGTCGTCGCGCACCTTGTGCCAGGCGCCGTTGAGGGTGAGGAGCGCATTGCCGGCCGAGGCCCAGGAGGGCACGAGCAGCATGACGGAGAAGGTCATGCCGAGGTTCTGCACCCAGTGCGGCAGGGCCGTGTAGTGGAGATGGTGGGAGCCGGCCCACATGTAGAAGAACGTGATGCCCCAGAAGCTCAGGATGGAGAGCCGGTAGGAGAAGATCGGCCGTTCCGCCCGCTTGGGCAGGTAGTAGTAGAGCATCGCCAGGAAGCCGGCCGTCAGGAAGAAGGCGACGGCATTGTGGCCGTACCACCATTGCACCATCGAATCCTGCACGCCCGCCCAGATCGTGTAGCTCTTGGCATGGGCGAAGGAGAGGGGGACCGCGAGGTTGTTGACGATGTGCAGGATGGCGACGACGATGATGAAGGCCATGTAGTACCAGTTGGCCACGTAGATGTGCGGTTCCTTGCGCAGCGCCAGCGTACGCACATAGAGGACGAAATAGGTCACCCAGACGATCACCAGCCAGATGTCCGCATACCATTCGGCTTCCGCGTATTCCTTCGACTGGGTCACGCCGAGGAAATAGCCGGAGACGGCGATCAGACAGAAGAGGTTGAAGCCGAACAGCACGAACCAGGGCGAGAACTGGTCCGCCAGCCGGGCGCGGGACGTCCGCTGCACCACGTGGAACGAGGTGGTGATCAACGCATTGCCGCCGAAGCCGAAGATCACGCCGGAGGTATGGGCGGGGCGGATGCGGCCGAAGCTTGCCCACGAGGTGTCGAAGTTGAGGATCGGCCAGGCCAGTTGCGCGGCCGCCCAGACGCCGATGAACATGCCGAAGATCGCCCAGAACAGGGTCAGCCCCACGCCGACCTTGATCGGATCGTCGTAGTAGCGCGTCAGGCGGGCAGGGGACGGCTCCGGTCCGAACGCGCTGGAAAACAGGAGGAACAGGAGCGCGAGGCTGTAGAGAAGCACCATCGCGCCGTGGATGCCGAGGACATCGGTCCGGCCGGCCGCGGCCATCGCTATGCCCAGAATCGCAAGCGCGATCAGAACGATCGCGCCGAGTTGTCGCTCGCCCGTGGTTAGCTGCATCATGATCGCGCCGGTCCCTCCCGCTGATCACCCAATAGCGATCTCCTTGAAGGGACCTTGATCAGGCGGACGCGAAATCAAGGCCGGCGCGCCGCAAAAATTTTCATGGACGACGAATAAGATGTACATAATTGACAAATTGCAATTATTGCTCTTGCACCCGACTGGGCCGCCGGTCTTGCAGCCGGGCGCAGGGTGGTCAGTTCAGCAGCTTGGAGCCTTCGCGCTGGTAGACCTCTCCCATCAACCGGCCGAGCCAGACGTTGACCGGCAGCTCCCGGGGCTTGGCGCGCGCATGGCCGATCGCCTCCTCCAGCGTCAATTCCACCAGCCGGTCGGCAGCGCCGGCGTCGCCGAGATGCAGGCGTGCGGCGAGCCGCAATTGCGGAACGGCACCGAGCACGGTTCCGTCCGCGGGCGCCCCGGCATTCTCGTCGGCAGCGATCGGAAAGAGCGCGTTGAACACGGCGTCGAATGTCGCGGGCTTCGACAGGTATCCGGCGTAGCGGAAGCGCTCGGGAATGTTCACCTCGCTGTGGCCGGTGTAGAAGACGAAGGGGATGCGCCGTTCGGCGAGGTCGTCGGCGAGCGGGAAGACGAGGTCGCCGTCGACATAGACGTCGAGGATCGCCGCGTCGGCCTCTTCGACCCGGTCGCCGGCGTCCTCCATCGTGGGGAAGGGGCCGAGCACCGTCGCGCCGAGGCTCGTGAAGAAGCGCTCGAGTTCCTTCGCCAGGAAATACTCGTCCTCGACGATCAGGACCTTGGATCCGCTCACCGCTGTCACGATTGTGCCTCCGATGTCTTTGGAACGGTCGACGGGAAATCTGCGCTTTCCCGTCGACTCGTGAACCGATATCCGCACGGAATGTTCCCCGGCGGGCGAAATCGGCGCGCGCGCGGAACAACAGGAGCGCTGTCAGGTTGGAAGTGCCGGCCGGAGCCGCGTGGACGCACCGATCGGTACGCGCAGCCGAAAGGTCGGCGATTTGTTTCGTTGATCCTTTGCTGATTTTTCCGCGTAGTCTAGATTTCAAGGAGCTGAAGCATGGAGCCGCCGGTGACGGAACAGGAAGCCGCAAAGAATCCCGACAAGGCCGTCGAGGACCTCATGAAGGAAATCCAGCGCGAGCAGGTGCCGAGACGGATCATCGAGCTTGCGCAGGCGCTTCAGGCGGCTCTCGACGAACGGGATACGAAGCGCAGATAGTCCGGCACCCGGCCGCGCCGCCGTCGGTTGGTTGCGGCGGGTGGCGGCACGGCGGCGGCCAGCAGGCCTGCAAACTGTCGTCGCGGGGAACAAATACACTGCCGGCCTGTTCGCTCCGCCAGGGAGAAGCAAATGCGACGGTATTTCTTTCACATCCGCGACGGCGACAGGCGGGAAATCGATCTCGAGGGCTCCGAATTCGAGACGCTCGAGCTTGCGATCGAGGACGCGCGCATGGCCGCGCGGGAGATCATGGCCGAAAAGGTGCTGGCCGGCTACGCGCCCGACGGCCAGTTTTTCGAGATCACCGACGAGAGCGGGCACGTCCTGGTGAATGTCAGTTTCCGCTCGGCGCTGAAGGCGAACTGAACGCCGCGGGCGGCCGATCCTGCGCGATGATCCGGCGATATTCCGCCTCGGGCAGGCCATATGAGCCGCCGGCGAGCTCCACGAGCCCCGCCCGGTCGCGCACCACGATGAGCCCGCGTTCGGCCTTGATCAGGCGGCGCCCTTCCAGCACATGCAGGGCATCCGTCACGCTCGGCCGCCGCACGCCCAGCATCAGGGCGAGGAATTCATGGGTCAGGGGAAGGCTGCCGGCAACGCGGTCCTGGCACATCAGCAGCCAGCGCGCGAGACGCTCCTCGATCCTGTACCGCCCGTCGGCAAGCGCGGTCGCGGCGAGCTGGATCATGAAGACATGCGCATATTGCAGGAGAAGCCGCCTCAGGGACGGGCTCATGTCCATGGCCCGGCGGAGCTCGGAAGACCGCATGCGGTAGGCGAAGCCGCCGACCTGCATGACGGAGAGATGCGGCGTGCTTTCCACGCCGAGTATCAGCGGGACGCCCGAAACGCCCTCGTGTCCGGTGCATCCGACCTCGATGTGCTCGCTCCCGGTGCCTCCGGCGATCTCCGAGGAAAGGCCCGTCTCGAAGAAATGGAGGTGCTCGATCGGGCGAAAGGGCTCGAAGAGCACCTCGCGCTGTTTCAGCGTCGCAGGCTGAAGAAGCGGTGCGAGGGCCGAAATGTCGTCCTCCGGCAGCCTCGCGAGCAGGCCGTTCTTCAAGCTCGGGTGAAGGTCGGTCCTGAGCACATCGTCCCTCTTGCCGGTCAGGGACCGGTGGAACCGGTGCGCCCGGCGGTCCCCGACGGCTTGAGCCCGGCAGCGGGTTGCCGGCCGTCGCCGGCGGGCGCGCCGCTGGACGTCGGCAGGACCTGTCCGTCGCCGCCGGCCTGCAGTTCCCGCTCCGCGCGGTCCCAGTGCTCCAGCGCCTTGCCGGGCGGCTCTCCCTCGTCCTGCCAGATCTGGTAGGCCCGGGCGCGGACGGCATCTTCAGAAGGCGTTTCCATCGAAGTCTCCCTTGTCAGTCGGAACCGAGTCCTAACCGGCAAGTGCGACGAGGGTTCCGCTCCATCCGTTCATTGCCTGCCGAAGCATGCGCGCGCCGCACGATCGCACGCCGCGTGCTTTTCCCGGGCCTTCAGGTCGGGCAGATATCCCTCAACGGCGCGGCAGCAGGCCGGCGCCGTAGATCGCACCGATCGTAAACGAAACCGCCGCGACGAGGCCGAGTGACGAGAGGGGCCTTTGCCGAACGGCATGGCGCGCGTCACGCTGCAACGCCTGCATCTCGGAGCGGGCGAGCCCGCCCATCCCCGTCGTGACACTGCCGACCTGATGGCGAAGCCGTTTTACGTCGCGGCGGAGCGCCTCGAGCTCGTCGAGGGGGTCGGCGTCCGAAGGATGAAGCCCCGGCCGCTCGGTTCCGGCTTCATCCGGATCGGCGCCGGCCGTCGCCGTATGCGTCACGGAGACGGGGTCGGATGCCGGAAACGTCTCTTCCAGTCCCTCCTGGAGGCGACTCTTGCTCGATCTCGCGGCTTGGCCCGCCTGTTCGCGACGCAGCGATTGGACGGCCGGGGAATTGCTGTTGTCCTGCATGATGTGCCTCCACAGATGTTCGACACACTAATCATGCGCCCCTCCCGGTTGTTCCATGCCGTGCCGGCGGCAGGTCGGATTTTTACGACGCCCCGTGAAGGGCCGGCCGGAAACCGTTCCCGAGAACAGGTATTGAGGAGCGCTTTTCCGGGCTGCGCGGAAATTCGGGCCTGCATCAACCGCGGCTCCTATCGGCCGACGCGGTGCCTGGCGGAAGGCCTTCGCGCCGCGGCCGAAAGGCCGCTATCCCGGAGCATCGTCGTCCGCCGGCGCCCATGCGCGGCGGCGATGCCCTGCAGCCGCATCTGCCGGTCGGCGGAACCTACTCTCCCGACGTTTGTTATACGCCAGTCGAAACAGGGAGGTTCCCATGAAGAAGATCATCCTCATCAGTTGCATCGGGCTGTCGCTGGCGGCCTGCACCGCGACGGAGCGGGGCGCCGGCGTCGGCGCGGCGACCGGGGCCGTCGTGGGCGGCGTGGCGACGGGCAATGTCCGCGGTGCCGCGGTCGGCGCGGCGGTCGGCGGCGTGGCCGGTGCGCTGATCGGCAATGTCGCGGATCAGCCGGGCCGGTGCTACTACCGCGACCGCTACGGCAACCGCTATATCGACCGCTGCTGAGCGAAGGCGCGGCGCGGATCGGCAGACAGGATAGATCCGTGCCGCGCCGTCTTGTCCTATTCCCGGCCCGGCAGGACGCTTTCGTTCGCCGGCTGCGCATTCCGTTCTTCCCGGCCGGCGGCCTCGGGTGACGGCATGTCGCCTGTCCGCGCATGGTCTTCGTCGATCAGCCGCGCGCCGCGCTGCCTGGTGAAGTAGCGCAATACCCACTGGATCGAGACGAGAAGGCGCTTTTCGAAGTTGACGAGCAGGTAGACGTGGACGATCGCCCACAGAAACCAGGCAAGCCGGCCCTTCAGCGTCCACGAGCCGAAATCGAAGATCGCCGCGTTCCGGCCGATGACCGCCGTGTTGCCGCGATTGTGGAAGCGGAACGGGCCGGCTGCCGGCGTCCCGGCCGCCTTCCGCCGCAACTGCCTTGCCAGATAGGCGCCCTGCTGCTTGGCGACCTGGGCGAGGGCGGGCAGGGCCGCGCCCTTCTCGTCGGGCGCGAGGGCCGTGTCGCCGATCACGCAGACCTCCGGAAGGCCCGGTACCGAAAGGTCGCCTTCCACCGGGATGCGCCCCTGCGTGCCGGCCTTCACGCCCAGCCAGGCGGCGGCCGGGGAGGCGCGCACGCCGGCGCCCCAGACGATGCAGCGCGTATCGATCCTTTCCCCGTCCAGCGACACCGATTGCGCATCGAGCGCCGTGACGCGGCGGTCGGTCATGATGCGCACGCCGATCCCCGCAAGATAGTCGTGCGCGTAGGTTGCGAGCTTCTCCGGAAAGGCGGCGAGAATCCGCGGCGAGGCCTCGATCAGGACGACGTCGAAGTCGTCCCTGTCGATCGTCTTGAAGTCCCGGCGGATCATGTAGCGCGCAAGCTCCGAGATCGCGCCCGCCATCTCCACGCCGGTCGGGCCGCCGCCGATGACGACGAAGGTCAGGAGGCGTTTTCGCGCCGCCTTGTCCGTCTCGCGCTCCGCCCGCTCGAAGGCGGACAGCAGCCGGTGGCGGATGAGCCGGGCTTCGTGGATGGTCTTGAGGCCGGGGGCGAAGGGCTTCCAGCCCTCGTTTCCGAAATAGTTGTACTCCGACCCCGTCGCCACCACGAGATAATCGTAGCGAAGGGTGCCGCCGTCGCGCAGCTCGACCCGCCGCGCCGCGGTGTCGACGCCGACGACCTCCCCCATCATGACGCGGATGTTCGCGAAGCGCCCGAGCGTCCGGCGCACCGGCTCGGCGATGTCGGCCGGAGACAGGGCGGCGGTCGCGACCTGGTAGAGCAGCGGCTGGAAGAGGTTGTGGTTTCGCCTGTCGACGACGGTCACGGTGACATCGGTGTTGCCGAGGCCGGCCGCGCAGGCCAGTCCGGCAAAGCCTGCGCCGAGGATGACGACCTCGGTCCGGGAATGAGGACTCCGGTCGGCAGGAAGGTCTCTGGACATGCTCGCCTCGGCTCAGCCTCTTCGGGTCCATTCATCGGTGACCGGGCGAACCCTCGCGCGGCGGGTTTGTTCCCGGCGCGCCGGAACAAACCTTTTCCCTGACGGTTGACCCATACCACGTGGACGGCAGGAGAGTGGACATGGAATCTCAGCACGCGATACAGGGCCCCCAGCAGGCCGGCGACTATGCGGGGCGGGATGTCGACTGCCTCGCCGCATTGAGGCCCTCCGTCGCCGATCTGGCCGTCTCGTCCGGCGAGACGCTTTCCGCCGTCGTCCGCGGCGAGATATCCGGCGATTTCGCCGCGCTCGTCCGGCGGGCGGAAGCGGCGGGCTGGAAAAGGCATGAGGCGGAAGCCGCGATCCGGCGGCTCGCCCGCGAACTGGAGGGAGCGGAAGGGATCATCTTCGATTGATGGGGGCGTTTCCGGAACTCCGGTCCCGCCGATATCCCAAGCCCGGCTCTCATGACGGCCGGATCGTCTCGAACCTGATCGTCCAAATTCTCTCCTGCCGCCCGTTGACTAAGGCACAGGAAAGCAGATCCGGTCCTTTTGCCATGTCGGCGATCTCGCCAGGGCCGATGGCGCTGATAGAGACCGGCTCCAATCCGGGCTCTTCCGTCAATCCGGAGAAGTTTTCCATTCTCAATCTCGCCGGGCTGGTGCTGGACAGGGTACCGGCGTCGTCCTTCCTTCGCCTCCATATGCGTCCTGTGGACGATCCGGCGCGCCGAAGGCCCGACATTCGCGCGCCAGGGCCGTGCTCGGGCGGCCGCCGAAGGTGTAGATCGCCGAGGTGCTGCCACGATCGGCTGGTTTGCACGCGCAAGTCGGGACCGCGGCCGCATGTCGTTCCCGAGTGATGCGATCTGCCTGAAAAAACGGGCGGCCCCTTCTGGCCGCCCAGACGACGATCGGCAGGATCATGACAAGGACGATCCCGAACCGGCAACCAAAGGAAAGGTTCCGCATTCCAGGCTTTCCATCGGCCTGGCGCCGAAACCTCGGAAAGGCCGATGGAATCCGCCATGAAGACGGACCGCCCCGTATCCCGGAACTGGCGCGCCCTGTAGGCGGCGCCGGGATGCGCGCGAAGGCCGGACGCCTCGCGCCCGGGCCGGGCGCAGCGGCATCAACGAAGCGGATTGCCGCCCAGCTCCTGCTCCAGCGCCTCGCGCGCCCTGCTCAGCCGGCTCTTCACCGTCCCGATCGCGCATTGCATCACCGCCGCCGCCTCCTCGTAGCTGAAGCCGAAGCCCGCGACCATGACGAGGATCCGCTGCTGGTCCTTGCTCAACCGGGCGAGGGCGGCCTTGACCTCGCCTTCCGCGACGCCCCATTCCTGATCGGGCGCGACCGTCAATTGCTGCGAAACGCAGTCTGCCGCGCCCGGGCCCTCGCGGACCCTCTTGCGGTACTGGGTGTAGTAGGTGTTGCGCATGATGGTGAAGAGCCAGGATTTCAAGCTCGTGCCGGGGTGAAAGCCGTCGAGGCTTCGCAAGGCGCGCATCAGGGTCTCCTGCACGAGGTCGTCGCCGTCGTTCGGGTCGACCGTGAAGGTCCGGGCGAAGGCGCGCAGCGCGGGTATCAGATCGGCGACCTGCTCCTTGAGCGACGCAGGTTCGTCATCCGGCATGGGTCGGGGAAGGGCCATGGGTTCGATCTTGTGAATGGGTTGCCAAACAGGCGTAATGCACCGTCGGGCCAAAGGTTGCCGCGCCCGGCAGGAATTCGCGGCGCGCGGCGGCTTTTTCCGCCGCCGGTCGCCCTCCCGCTCTCATCCGTGACGGCGGCGGGCGATAACGGCGATCCGGCCCTGATTTCGAGCATGTGCCGCCGCGCATAGACTCTCTCCGCGAACAGGCGGACCTTGTCCGCCGGTCCGCTTTCGATGCGTCCTTTTCGAGCGCGGCCGCGTCCCTGACAAAGCCTTCGGCCGACGCCGCCGGCCCGGTGAGCCGCGCCGTCCAATCCCGCCCGGATACGGGGCGACATCCAGGCCGGCCTGGCCGGCGACCGGCCCGCGAGGCGTTGCGGATGGATGGGCGGGCCTTCCAGTCGCCGCCCTTCCGGGGCGCTCAGGCCACCTTCTGCTTGCCTTCCCGGTTTACCTTCGCCTCGGCGAGCCTGGTCAGCGACTGGTCGGTGTTCAGTTCCTCGGCCAGCGTCTGGTCGAGCAATTGCGCGGCGTCGTTCCGGCCGAGCTGCAGCGCCCAGGACTTCAGGGTGCCGTAGCGGGCGATCTCGTAGTGCTCGACGGCCTGCGCGGCGGCCAGCAGGCCGGCATCGAGCGCGGGCGAGCCCTTGAACTCCTCGAGGATCTCCTGGCCTTCCTCGATGATGCCGTCGATGGCGGGACAGGTCTTGCCGCGGGCCGGCTTGCCGAGAATCTCGAATACCTGGACGAGGCGCTCGACCTGGCCTTCGGTCTCCTGCAGATGCTTGTCGAAGGCGGCCTTCAGATCCTCCGCCTCGGCCCCGCGGGCCATCTTCTTGAGCGCGGCGATGATCTTGCGCTCGGCATAGTAGATGTCTTTCACGCCGTCGAGAAAGAGGTCTTCCAATGTTTTCGTGGGCATCAGCTTGCTCCTCGTTGGTCTGCACGGGCCGGCATCCTCCCGACGCCGGCGCCTCCTTCAACCGGCAATGCCGACGTTTGTTCCTCCCGCGGATGGCGCTTTGCGTCCAATGCGGTGGCGGAAGAGGCAAAGCCGGTCTAAGAAGGAAAGGGTCGCGACGGATGCGACCCTGCGGCCGCGTTCGGTCCGCTGCAGAAAGGCGGATGCAATGATCCTGGAAGACTTGTATCGCCTGCTGCGCAGCGGCCATGTGCAGGCACAGGGGATCGTCGACACGCTGACGCAGCCCCTCGTCGTGCTCGACCAGAATTTCTGCGTCATAAACGCCAGCAACGCCTTCATCCACACCTTCGGGGTCGAGCGGGATGCGGTCCTCGGCAACAGCCTGTTTTCGCTCGGCAACGGGGAGTGGGACATTCCGGACCTGCGCAGGCTGATCGCGGATATCATCCCCAAGGCGGCATCCGTCGCCGGCTACGAGGTCACCCACGATTTCCCCACGCTCGGCCGGCGCACCTTCCTCGTGGACGCGCGGCGCCTCGTGCATCCAGACAACAACAGCACGAGCATTCTCGTGCTCTTCGACGACGTCACCGAAAGCAACCGGCAGGAGATGGAGAGGAACCTCATCCTCTCGGAAACCCGGCATCGCATGAAGAACCTGCTTTCGGTCGTGCGGGCGATCGCCATGCAGACCGAGACGGAGGAGCGCACCGCCGAGGAATATCGCGGCGTGTTCCTCGGACGCCTGGATGCGGCGCTGAGGGCGCAGGAGCTTGCGCCGAGCAGGGAGAATACGGATTTCGCGGCGCTGCTCGAAAGCGCCGTCATCGTCGCCGGTGCCGAGCGCGTCCGCCTGGAGGCCGGTCCCGCCGTGGAACTGCCGTCCTCCCGGGTGCTGCCGGTCAGCATGATCTTCCACGAGCTTGCGACGAACGCCCTGAAATACGGCGCTCTTTCCGTTCCGCAAGGAGACGTGCGGGTATCGTGGCGCATGGCAGCCTCCAAGGGCGAGCGGGACATGCTCGTCTGCGAGTGGCGGGAGGAGAACGGGCCGCCGCTCCGGCCCCCGTCGCGTCGCGGCTATGGAACGGAGCTGATCGTCGGCACCGCACGGCATCTGGGCGGATCGGCGGAACTGAAGTTCGATGCGAGCGGTCTGACGGCGATTGTCAACCTGCCGATCCAGGACCGCCACGACGCCCGGCGGCCGCCCTCCTGAGGCGCTTCTCGGGGCGGAGGGCGCATCCTTCCCGCCGGCGCAAGGTCTTCGTCGCGGTTCGGGTCCCCCGCTGGCGACGTGGAACCGACGATGTCAGGATGCGTGAACGCCGGAGGCGAGAGATGGCAGAGGATGATCCCTTCGAACTGGCTCGCTTTGTCGAGGCCCAGGATCCCGTCTTCGACACCGTGCTCGCGGAGCTGCGGGCGGGGCGGAAGAAAACCCACTGGATGTGGTTCGTCTTTCCGCAGCTTCGCGCGCTTGGCCGGTCGCCGACGGCGAATTTTTACGGGATTTCCTCTCTCGACGAAGCGCGGGCCTATCTCGCGCATCCCGTCCTTTCGGAACGGCTGGTTCTGGCGACCCGGGCGGTGCTCGGCCTTCAGGCCCGCTCCGCCCACGAGATCTTCGGATCGCCCGACGACCTGAAGTTCCGCTCCTCGATGACGCTCTTCGGCGAGGCCGCAGGCGCGGACGGGGCCGTGTTCCGGCAGGCGCTGGCGCGATATTTCGAGGGAAAGGCGGACGACAGGACCATCCGGCTCCTTGATCGTTGACGCCCCCTTCGACCGCCTGGAAGCCTTCGTCGGCATGCCGGACCCGACGCGATCACGGCGCTGCCCGCTCCGCCAATTGCCGGCGAAGGCTTTCGAGCGGCAACCAAAGGCCCTGCCAGGCCGTGCCGCTGTCGAATGGCGATATCAAGGGGAAGGAATGGTGCTGCTAGAGAGATTTGAACTCTCGGCCTCTCCCTTACCAAGGGAGTGCTCTACCCCTGAGCTATAGCAGCATCCGGCGAAGCATCGGATGCTTTCGCGTGAGGCGAGGGCCTATTGCCACAGGTCACCGGGCAGCGCAAGCGGCCAATGCGGGATTATCGCAACAAATCTGCGGGCGCGCCGTTTTTTCGCCGGGCGATTTTCGCTATGGAGAGGACATGGACGAAGGCGATGGCAAGAAGGGTGGCGCCGGGCGGGGCGCGGCGAGGAGCGAGGCGGAGATCCGCGCCGAGCGGCTCGCGAAGACGCTGCGCGAGAACCTGCAGCGGCGCAAGCAGCAGGCGCGGGCGCGCCGCGCGGGGGCCGCCGACGAGACGTCCGGCCTGCCTGCCGCAAAAAAAGACGAATCGGGCGGTTAGACGGTTCCGTCTTCATCGCGAAGGCTGTCGGGGGACGGTTTGCGGCGGCGGCACGGCCCGTCCGGCGGTGCACTTCATTTTTCCGCGGCGATGCTCTAAAGAGGCCGCCATCTTCCGAAAGCCGGACTTCTTCGAGAAAGGCGGGCGCGGCCCGTAATCGCACATGGATCGTATCAGGATTGTAGGCGGCAGCGAACTCAGGGGCATCATCCCGATTTCCGGCGCCAAGAACGCCGCGCTGCCGCTGATGATCGCGTCGCTTCTGACCGACGACACGCTGACGCTCGAGAACGTGCCGCATCTTGCCGACGTGGAGCAGTTGATCCGCATCCTCGGCAACCACGGCGCCGACATCTCGGTGAACGGCCGCCGCGAGCGCCAGAGCGAGGGCTATTCGCGCACGATCCATTTCACCTCGCGCAACATCGTCGACACGACAGCGCCCTACGAGCTCGTCTCGAAGATGCGGGCGAGCTTCTGGGTGATCGGGCCGCTTCTCGCCCGCGAGGGCAGGGCGCGCGTCTCGCTGCCGGGCGGCTGCGCCATCGGCACGCGCCCCGTCGACCTCTTCATCGAGGCGCTGACGGCGCTCGGCGCGAGGATCGAGATCGACGGCGGCTATATCGAGGCGACGGCGCCCGCGGGCGGGCTCGTCGGCGCGCGCTACACCTTCCCGAAGGTCTCCGTCGGCGCCACGCATGTCCTGATGATGGCCGCGACGCTGGCGAGGGGTACGACCGTCATCGGCAACGCCGCGCGCGAGCCGGAGGTGCAGGATCTCGCCAAGTGCCTCAACGCCATGGGCGCGAAGATCACCGGCGCCGGCACCTCCACCGTCACCGTCGAGGGCGTCGACCAGCTTTCCGGCGCCCGCCACCGCGTGCTGCCGGACCGCATCGAGACCGGCACCTACGCCATGGCCGTCGCCATGACCGGCGGCGACGTGGTGCTGGAGGGCACGGAAGCGGGCCTGCTCGAGACGGCGCTGGAGGCGATCCGCCGCTCCGGCGCGGAGGTGACCAGCACCGAGACCGGCATCCGCGTCGTGCGAAACGGCGGCGGCATCAAGCCGGTCGACATCGTCACCGATCCCTATCCGGGCTTCCCGACCGACCTGCAGGCCCAGTTCATGGGCCTGATGACCAAGTCGACGGGCATCTCCCACATCACCGAGACGATCTTCGAGAACCGCTTCATGCACGTGCAGGAGCTCGCCCGGCTCGGGGCGAAGATCTCGCTCTCCGGCCAGACCGCGAAGATCGAGGGCGTCGAGCGGCTGCGCGGCGCGCCCGTCATGGCGACGGACCTGCGCGCCTCCGTCTCGCTGGTGATAGCGGGGCTTGCGGCCGAGGGCGAGACCATGGTCTCGCGCGTCTACCACCTCGACCGCGGCTTCGAGCGGCTGGAGGAGAAGCTGACGCGCTGCGGCGCCACGGTCGAGCGCGTCAGCGACTGAGATCGCTTGCAGGCGGCGGTTGCAGTCCGCCGCCCGCCGTCCTATCTCGTGGGGAAAATCCCGGAAGGACACGACAATGGACAGCCTGAAACTGCTCGCCCTCGACGCGGAAGACCTCGCCGTCGTCTCCGCCCATGTGCAGGACGCGGTCTTCAAGACCGAGGGGCTCTCCTACGACGCGCGCCGGCGTGTCTTCTCCGTCGTCGTCAACCGCTTCGTCTGGGAAACGGCGGACGGGCGCGGAAAGCGCTTCGAGCGCCGCCGCGCGGTCCTCGCCTTCAAGCGCGTCGAGGCGGTGCGCTCGATCGGCATCGACCGCCGCAAGGGCGACGCCGTCCTCTCGCTCCTGGCGCTCCGCTTCACGCCGAAGGGCGAGGGGCCGGAGGGCACGGTCGAGCTCCTGATGTCCGGCGAGGCCTCGGTGGCGCTCGATGTGGAATGCGTCGAAGTTCAGCTTGCAGATACCGGCGGAGCATGGGAAACCAGCTTGAAACCCCGCCATCCGGCGGCGTGAGGCAATGCCCGGCGCGCCCCCGCGCCGGCCGAGGACGGGAACGGACGACTTGGCGATCAGACTGGACTATCGGAGCGACGATTTCGAGGCGCGCTTCTCCGCCTTCCTGACCACCAAGCGCGAGGTCTCCGAGGACGTCAACGCCACCGTCCGCGCGATCATCGACGACGTGCGCGCCCGCGGCGACGAAGCGCTCGCCGACTATACGAAGCGCTTCGACAACCTCGATTTCGCCGCAACGCCGATGCGCGTCGCGCCGGAGGAGCTCGATGCGGCGCTTAAGGCCGTCGATCCCGACATCATCGCAGCACTCGAACTCGCCGCCCGCCGCATCGAGAAGCACCACGCCCGCCAGCGGCCGAAGGACGACATCTACGAGGACGAGATCGGCGTCGGGCTGGGCTCGCGCTGGACGGCGATCGACGCCGTCGGCCTCTACGTGCCGGGCGGCACCGCGAGCTATCCGAGCTCGGTGCTGATGAACGCGGTGCCGGCCAAGGTCGCCGGCGTGCCGCGCCTCGTCATGGTCGTGCCGGCCAAGGACGGCGCGGTCAACCCGGCCGTGCTCGCTGCGGCGCGGATTGCCGGCGTCGACGAGATCTACCGCATCGGCGGCGCGCAGGCGGTGGCGGCACTCGCCTACGGCACGGCGACGATCGCCCCCGTCGCCAAGATCACCGGCCCCGGCAACGCCTTCGTCGCCGCCGCCAAGCGCCAGGTCTTCGGCACCGTCGGCATCGACATGATCGCCGGCCCCTCCGAGGTGCTCGTCATCGCCGACGGCGAGAACGATCCGGACTGGCTCGCGGCCGACCTCCTCGCCCAGGCCGAGCACGACGTCGGCGCCCAGTCGATCCTCGTCACCGACAGTCCGGCGCTCGCCGATGCCGTCGAGGCGGCCGTCGAGCGGCAGCTGAAGACGCTGGCGCGCTCCGAGACGGCGGCCGCGAGCTGGCGCGATTTCGGCGCGGTCATCCTCGTGCCGGACCTCAAGAAGGCCGTGCCGCTGGCGAACCGCATCGCCGCCGAGCACGTCGAGATCGCCACCGCCGACCCGGACGCGCTGATGCCCGAGATCCGCAATGCCGGGGCGATCTTCGTCGGCCGCCATACGCCCGAGGTGATCGGCGACTATGTCGGCGGCTCGAATCACGTGCTGCCCACCGCCCGCTCCGCCCGCTTCTCCTCCGGACTCTCGGTGCTCGACTACATGAAGCGCACCTCGATCCTCCGGCTCGGGCCGGAGCAGCTGCGCGCGCTCGGTCCCGCGGCGATCACCCTTGCCGAAGCCGAGGGGCTCGGCGCGCATGCGCGCTCCGTCGCCGTCCGCCTCAATCCGGAAGGATAGGCGATGGCCGCAAGGGACCGCTTCCGCCTCTGCGACGTGGTGCTGGACGACACGATCGGCCGCGCCACGCCGGACGTGGAGCACGAGCGCGCGGTCGCCATCTTCGACCTCATCGAGGAGAACACCTTCGAGCCGATCGGCCATGCCGGCGGCCCCTACCGGCTCAAGCTGTCGCTGATCGATTCCAAGCTCGTCTTCGCGATCCGCACCGAGGCGGGCGAGGAGGTGGCGACCCACATCCTCTCGCTCACCCCCTTCCGCCGCATCGTCAAGGACTATTTCCTGATCTGCGAGAGCTACTACCAGGCGATCCGCTCGGCGACGCCGAGCCAGATCGAGGCGATCGACATGGGCCGGCGCGGCATCCACAACGAGGGCTCGCAGACGCTGATGGATCGGCTGTCGGGGAAGATCCGCTTCGATTTCGACACGGCGCGGCGCCTCTTCACGCTCGTCTGCGTGCTCTACTGGCGCGGGTAGCCGATGGCGGGCGCTTCCTCCGGCTCAGACGCGAAGAAGGCACGCGCCCCGGGTTCGATCCTCTTCATGTGCCGGCTCAACGCCGTGCGCTCGCCGATCGCCGAGGTGCTCGCCCGCAGCATGCTGCCGGCCGGCACCTATGTCGCCTCCGCCGGCGTGCGCCCCGGCGAGCGCGACCCCTTCGTCGACGCGGTGCTCGACGAGGTGGGGCTCTCGCTCGGCCGCCACGTGCCGCATTCGCTCGACCAGCTCGAGGACGACTATTTCGACCTCATCGTCACGCTGGCGCCGGAGGCGCATCACGCGGCGCTGGAGCTCACGCGCTCCATGGCCGTCGACGTGATCTACTGGCCGACGCCGGATCCGACGGCGGCGACCGGCACGCGCGAGCAGATCCTGTCGGCCTATCGCGACATCCGCGAGCAGTTGAAAGGGCTGATTGCCGAGCGGCTCGTGCCCGCCGGCTGAGGGCCTGCGCGCCTCCGCGCCGCGAAATGCAGAAACCCGGCGCTTCGGTGTTCACAAAGGACCGGGGATTGTGTAGTTTCCGGCAAATTTTCGAGGCGGGCAATCCGGCCTCCCCGAATCCACCCCACAGGAATATCACCACAAGATGGCAAAAGAAGAAGTCCTCGAATTTCCCGGCGTCGTGACGGAACTGCTTCCGAACGCGACCTTCCGCGTCAAGCTCGAAAACGAGCACGAGATCATCGCCCATACCGCGGGCCGCATGCGCAAGAACCGCATCCGCGTTCTCGCCGGCGACAAGGTCCTCGTCGAGATGACGCCCTACGACCTCACCAAGGGCCGCATCACCTACCGCTTCAAGTAATCCTCGGGCGGCCTCGCGCATCCCGGAGTTCCCCCGAGAGTTCCCATGGCGCTCAACGACAAGCTCATCCTGGCATCCGGCTCGCCGCGTCGCGTGGAACTGCTCGCGCAGGCCGGCATCGAGCCCGCGCGCCTGATGCCCATGGACATCGACGAGACGCCGAAGCGCGCCGAGCATCCCCGTTCGCTGGCGCGGCGGCTGTCGACCGGCAAGGCGCAGGCCGCGTTGGCCGCCATCAAGGGCGACCCCGCCTTTTCCGGCAGCTACATCCTCGCCGCCGACACCGTGGTCTCGGTCGGCCGCCGCATCCTGCCGAAGACGGAGATGCTGGAGGAGGCGTCCAGCGCGCTCCACCTGCTCTCCGGCCGCAGCCACCGCGTCTTCACCGGCGTGTGCCTGATCACGCCGGACCGCACCGTGCGCCAGAAGGTGGTCGACACCAAGGTGCGCTTCAAGCGCCTGTCGAGCTTCGACATCGAGGCCTATCTCGCCTCCGGCCAGTGGCGCGGCAAGGCGGGCGGCTACGGCATCCAGGGCATCGCCGGCAGCTTCGTCGTCAAGCTCGTCGGCTCCTACACGAACGTCGTCGGCCTGCCGCTCTACGAGACGCTGGCGCTGCTGTCGGGCGAGGGCTTCGACGTGCACGCCGGCTGGCCGGAGGCCTGAGGCCATGGCGGAGAAGGACGACAAGCCGGCCGCGACCGTGGCGCCCCTGCGCAAGGCGGTGCCGTGCCCGATCTGCCGCCGCCCCTCGGCGCGCGAGCACTATCCCTTCTGCTCGCCCCGCTGCCGCGACGTCGACCTCAACCGCTGGCTCTCCGGCTCCTACGCCATCCCCGTCGCCGACGACGAGGCAAAAGCCGAAGAGGACGACGCGTAGGCAGGGCGCGCGCCCAAAAACGCAATCTTTTCCGCCTCTTGCGAGACGACGATTTTTCCCGCAAAAAACCGCCGTTGGGACTGGACACATTCCCGCAAGATGCTATAACCCCGCTCGCTTCCGGGGCGAACACAACCGCCCCACGGGATGCCCGGATAGCTCAGTTGGTAGAGCAGCGGATTGAAAATCCGCGTGTCGGTGGTTCAAATCCGCCTCCGGGCACCATTTTTATCCAGGAAATAAACGCTTCGCCGGGCAGGATGCTCGGATACCGGTCCGTGCGGCGGATGTTGGTTCCGTGACGAAAGCCCGTTGAGCTCGTCTAAAATGCGCCCGGCGCCCGGTCGAGAACCTCGTTGGCGCGGATGGCGAAGCGCTTGGCCAGGGGAGCGTAAGACGCCGCGTCCGGATCGGCGGCGTTTCCGGCGGCGGCGCGGTCGCCGATGCCGACGAAGATCACCGCGAAGCGGAAAAGCGCGAAGGCGATGTGAAAGGGCAAAGGCCGCGGAACGTCGGGCAGCACGGCACGATAGAAGCCGAAGAATTCGTCGACCTGCGGGATCCCGTCACGTTCGCAACCCAGGATCCCGCCATATTCGTTCGGCGCCGTGAACCACGGCATGGCTGCGAAACCGAGGTCCGCCAACGGATGGCCGATCGTCGAAAGCTCCCAGTCGAGGATGGCGACGACGCGCGGCTCGGTCGGATGGAACAGGAGGTTGCCGAGCCTGAAGTCGCCATGCGCAATGGAGACCAGGCCGTCGTCCGGCGGCAGCAGCGATGCGATCCGGCCGGCAAGAGCCAGGAGAACCCTGTCGTCCGCATAGCTGGATATTTTCAGCTGGCTCGTCCAGCGATGAACCTGGCGCGCGAAGTAGTCGCCCGGCCGGCCGAAGTCGGCCAGCCCGATCTCCGAAGGGCGATGGCGGTGCATCTTCGCGAGCGCTTCCGCCATGGAACGGTAGATCGCGCGGCGCTCTGCCGGCGCCATGTCCGGGAGCGAGCAATCCGAAAAGATACGGCCGTCGACCCGCTCCATCAGAAAGAACGGCGTCCCCAGGATGCCGGGGTCCGCGGAGAACAGAACCATTTCCGGGACCGGCACGTCCGTCGCCCCGAAAGCCTGCATCACGCGATATTCCCGGTCGATAGCGTGCGCGCCGCGCAGGATCTTGCCGGGCGGCTGCTTGCGCAGCACCAGGCGATGGTCGCCGAAGTCGACGAAGTATGTCGGGTTCGATTGTCCTCCTCCGATCCGCTCGACGCTCAGCGTGCCAGCGCCGAAATGCGCCCGCAGGAAGGCTTCCAGCCGTTCCGGCGGAAAATCCAGGTTCTTCGCGCTCGTCATGCTCCGGACTCCTGCAACGCGCCGCGATCCCTAAAGCGAGGACACCAGGTGCCCGCCGTCGACCACGATGGAGGAGCCCGTGATGTATCTGCCGGCATCCGAGCACAGCAGCAGCATCGCCCCGTCCAGGTCCTCGGGGCGCCCCAGGCGTTTTTGCGGGATGCGCTGTATGAGGGCCTTGCCGGCGGGACTGGCGAAGAAGCTCCGATTGAGGTCCGTTTCGATGTAGCCCGGACATAGCGTGTTCACGCGGATATCGAACCTTGCCCATTCGAGCGACAGGGACTTCGTCAGGTGGATGAGGCCCGCCTTGGAGGCGCCGTAGGCGGCAACGGCGCCCGCCACCCGCAGGCCCAGGATCGAGGCGACGTTGACGATGCTGCCGGCCTTCCCGTGCTTTCGCAGCGCCGACGCCGCATGACGGGCGACCATGAAGGCGCCTTTGAGATTGGTGTCCATGACGTCGTCCCAGTCGGCGTCCGTGATCTCGAAGGCGCTGGCGGTCCGGCTGATGCCCGCATTGTTCACGACGATCTCGAAGACCCTGTCGTTCTCGAACACGGATTCGACCGACGCCGCATCGGCGACGTCGACTTCCACGATATCGGCCGTACCGTTCGCCTGGACGATCGCATCCCGGTTGCGTTCCAGCAGGTCGAGCCTGCGGGCGGCGAGCGTCACCGCAGCGCCCTCGCGTGCGAGCAGTTGAGCGAAATGGAAGCCGAGTCCGCCGGATGCGCCCGTTACCAGCGCCCGCAGTCCGGACAGGCTTCGGACATTGCCGTTGTCCATCAAGATATACCCCGAATTCTTCACGGTCCGATCGGCGAGAGCTGCCGTCCTCGAACCTGAAACCGCATCGGACGGCCGGCGAGGCCGGCCGCCACGTCTGTGTTCGGCAATTGTCGAGAGGCGGTGCTAGGAGGGCGCCTCCGGATTGCGGCGCCGGGATTAGCCGGCGGTGAACGAGCCCGACCGGGACAGGATCTTCGTATCCTCGAACTTGTGCGTCTGGTCGATGTCGTAGGAGCGGCCCCAGACATACGGGATATAGGCTTCGCGGCCTTCCGAGACCGGGAACTCTCCGAGCGTGCCCATCGCCGAGCTCCCGACTTCATGCTGGACGGACACGATCCTGGAGATCGGGATGGTTCCCGTCGGGTCGGCCTCCGAACTGCGGAAGGTCAGGGTTCCCCTGCCGGGACGCAGCTTGTCGATATATTCGTTCTGCTCCAGCCGCAGGACGATCGGGTCGTATTGCAGGCCCTGTCCGTCCGAGGAGATGAATGCCTTGAGTTCGAGGCGGTTCTGCGGGTTCTCCACGGGCCCCGTATCGTCGTCGAGCTCCGCCTCGATCTCGATCAGCCGGACTCCGTTGCGTTCGCCGTAGCCGTGGGCCCTGCGGCCGTCGACCGTCAACGACATGTCGCCGCGCTTCTTGGCCTCGCCCCACATCTCGCGTCCGACCGTGACCGGCATGTCGCCGCTGATGAGGTGGGTGAGATGATACCAGCCCTCGAAATCGCCGTGGCGGGCCGGCAAGTCCACCACGGCGCAGTCGAACCCGGATCTCAGGCTCTGCCAGCGGGATACCTGCGCCTTGGCGATGCGGGATGTCTTCGACGGCGCAAAGCAGGGCGGCAGGATGCTTCTGAGAAAGTCCTCGGGCACCTCGAACGCGACGACGAGCGCCTCATACTGGAAGTGCGTCGGATAGATGATCTTCCGGATGCGGTCGATCTCTTCCTGTGTTTTGACGAAACTGGCCACGTCAGCTCTCCTTTGCTTGGCTGTGATCTCGATGCCGATACGAATGTGTCAGGGGGACGCCCGATAAGCCGGCGGCAGATAGCCCGCGTAGGCCCCGCCGTCGACCATCAGGGCGGCACCGTTCACGTACGAGGCTTCCCTAGAGGCAAGGTGGGCGATCGCGGCGGCAACCTCGTCCGGCCTCGCGAAGCGCCCCGCGGCGATCTTCGAGAGGCGGCGTTCGCGTTCGCCCCGGGGCGCCGACGCCAGATAGCGTTGAACCATTTCGGTTTCGACGAAGCCGGGGCAAACGGCGTTGCTGCGCAGGCCGTAGGCGGCGTAGTCGACGGCCATCGTCTTGACGAGCCCGACGACGGCGTGCTTGGCGGCGGCGTAGGCGGCGTTGCCGGCGAGCGCCTTCAGGCCCGCCGCCGAGGCGACCGCGATGAACGAGCCGCCCCCGGCCTCGATCATCCGCGGTATGCCGTGCTTGGCGAGGAGGAAGACGCCGGTGACGTTGACCGCCAGGCCGCGCGCCCAGTCCTCGTCGCTCAATTCGTGGACCAGCCCGACCGTATCGATGCCGGCATTGGCGATAGCCACATCGAGCCGCCCGAAGGCGCCCGTGGTCCTTCGCACGAGGTTGCGGACATCGTCTGGATCGGCGGCGTCGCCGGATACGGCAATCGCCGTGTTGCCCGCCTGCAGGAAGGCGGCCAGCCTTTCCTCCAGCGCGTCCTTGTCGCGGTCGAACAGGGCGACCGCCATTCCGCGTTCCATCAGCAGCGAGGCCGTCGCCAGGCCTATCCCCGACGCTGCGCCGGTTACGATGGCGGCGCGCCCGGCAAATTCATGAACCATGGCCGTCACCCGTCTGGCTGGAAGAAAAGGGCACGACATAGCCGTCGGCGATGGACCAGCGGATGTCGATCCGCTCGCCCGCACCGACGTCGGTCCCGCGCCCGGAACCGCGGATGATCCCGGTCCGCCCGTCGTCGAAGACGATCTCGATCCGGCGGTTCGAGCCGAGATAGACTACGTCCCGAACCGTGGCGGGGACGTGAGGATCGGACCCGGCGTGGGGCGCCTTGCCGATCTCCAGCCGCTCGGGCCGGACCACGAGGCTGGCCTGTCGGCCCGCGGGAAGCCGCGTTTCGACCGGAAGCAGCCCGACGGGCGTGTCGAGCGCGAGGCCGGCATCGCCGCGAACGAGCGTCCCGGAGAAAATGTTGGCTTCACCGATGAAGCGTGCGACGAACTCGGTTGCGGGCGTTTCGTAGAGTTCCCGGCTGGTGCCGATCTGCTCGATCCTTCCGTGGTTGAAGACGGCGATCCTGTCGGACAGGGCGAGCGCCTCTTCCTGATCGTGGGTGACGAAGACGAAGGTGATTCCGAGGCTGCGGTGAATGCGCCGGATCTCGCCTTGAAGGTCCTCGCGCAATTTCTTGTCGAGTGCGCCGAGCGGCTCGTCCATCAGCAGCAGTTTCGGCTTGAAGACCACGGCGCGCGCGAAGGCCACGCGCTGCTGCTGCCCGCCGGACAGCTGTCGGGGATATCGGTCGCCGTAGCCGTCGAGCTTGACCATCTCCAGCGCTTCGGCGACCCGGACGGCGACGTCGCGCCTGGGCATCCCGCGCCGTTGCAGGGGGAACGCTATGTTCTGCGCCGCGGTCAGGTGCGGGAAAAGGGCGTAGTGCTGGAACACGATCCCGATATCGCGGCGATAGGGCGGCAGCGTGGAGATTTCCCGCCCGTCCACGCGGATCTCACCCGAAGTCGGGCTGGTGAAGCCGGCGATCATGTTCAATGTCGTCGTCTTGCCGGAACCGCTCGGCCCGAGCAGCGACAGGAACTCGCCCTGCCTGGCCGTCAGGCTGACGGCATCGAGCGCCTTGAAGCTGCCGTAGGCCTTCGACAGATCGCTTATCTCCAGGCTGGCGCCCGATTGAGATGGGTTATGCATCGCTTGTCTTTCGCTTTTGCCAGAAGAGCATGGAGATCAGTATCGACGCCACGGTCACGATCACGATGATCGTCGAGGCGGCCGCGACCGTCGGGTCTATGCTCTCGGTGACGCTCAGATACATCTGCACGGGAAGCGTCCGCACGAAGGGCGTCTGCAGGAACAGGGACACCACCACCTCGTCGAACGAGATGACGAAGGCGAAAAGTCCGCCGATGAGAACGCCGGGCAGGATCAGCGGCAGGGTCACCAGCCTGAAGGTCTCGAAAGGCGATGCGCCGAGAGACGCGGCGGCCTTCTCCAGCTCCCAGTCGAAGATGCGAAGCGCGCTGCGGACCGACACGATCACGAAGGGCAGGGAAAGGACCGTGTGCGCGGCGACGAAGCCCGTCAGCGTCCCGGAAATGTGCCATGTCAGATAGACGCCGAATATGGCGATCGCGCTGACCACCCCCGGGAAGATCATCGGCGCAAGCAGGAAGCCGGTGACGAAGGCCTTGCCGGAAAAATACAGCTTGTGAAGCGCGAAGGCCGCCATGGTTCCGAGGATCATGCTCGCCGCGGTGGACAGCAGGCCGACCTTGAGCGAGGTCAGCAGGCTGGCATGCCACGTCGAATCCGTGAAGAAGTTCTCGTACCAGCGAAGCGACCACGTATCCGGCGGGAAACGGAAGGATCTCCGCCCGCTGAAGCTCAGCGGAAGCAGCACGAGAACCGGCGCGGTCAGCCACAGCATGACGAGCCCGGCCATGCCCCAGGCGAAAATCCTGCCGGGAGAACGGGGAATGCCTCCGCGCATCACGTGTTCTCCCCATAGCCGCGCTCGATCGCCGGGCGTGCAAGGACGGCGCCGAGCGCGACGACGGAGAGCGCAAGCGCCAGGAGCACGCCGGCCATGGCCCCGGCCCGGCCGAAGTCGAGAAGCTGGCTGACCTGCTGCACGATCAGTTGCGACAGCATCGCATGCTGGGGAGAGCCCAGCAGCACCGGCGCCAGATAGAAGCCGAGGGAAAGAACGAAGACCAGCGTGCAGCCGGCGACGACACCGGGAACCGTCATCGGCACGAAGACCTTGACGAAGGCGACCGCCGGGCTTGCGCCCAGGCTGTCCGCCGCGTCGAGCAGGCGCCGGTCGATGCGCACCATGTTCGCGTAGAGCGACATGATCATGAAGGGCATGAGGATCTGCGTGATGCCGATCATTATGGCACCGGGCGTGCCGATCAGCGCCAGCCCGCCGATTCCGAGGCTCTTGAAGACGCGGTCGAGGGGGCCGTTGTTCTGGAGCAGGGCGACCCAGGCGTAGGTCCGCACCATCATGCTCGTCCAGAAGGGGATGAGCACGACGACCATGAGCAGGGTCCTGAGGCGTGCCGTCGTGACCGTCATCAGATATGCGTAGGGATAGCCGAAGGCCAGGCACACCGCGGTGACGCCGATCGAAACGAGGAACGTTCTCCTCAGCACCGCCATCTCGGCGGGCGATTGCAGGAACGCCGCGTAGTTCTGCAGCCCGATCTCGGGAGAAGCGAAGCTTTTCCAGAGCGAGTCCGCCACGCCGTACCAGAAGAAGACGCCGAGCACGGCAACTGGGACGAAAAGGATAAGCCATCTGAGCCTGGTGTCATTGAGCATGTCCGTTCCGTCCCATATGCCGCGCGACGTCCACGAGATCGGCGCCTACTTGTTGAGCCAGTCGTTCCAGGCGTCGACGGCGTCGTTGAAATGCTCCGCGTAATAGGCGGTGCTCGTGGCGATCGTCTTCTCGGCGATGTCGGGATTGGTCACGAGCAGCGCTTCCATGTCCGGAGGAAGCTTCGGCTTGGCGTCGCGGGTCACCGGGCCGTAGGGCAGCAGCTCGTCGAGACGGGTCTGGGCCTCGGCGCTCGTCGCATAGGCGATGAACTTCATCGCCGCGTCTTTGTTCTTCGAGCCCTTGAGGACGGCGAGGGAATCCGTGTATCCGAGATTGTCCGCCCATTGCGGCACATAGGGCGCGCCGTTGCGCGTGGCTTCGAGGAAGCGGCTGGCCCAAGCCTGGACCATGACCGGCGTTTCCGCCTCCATGAGCTGCTGCTGTTCCGAGCCGGTGTTGTAGAAGACGATGCTGTCCTTGATGCTGTCGAGCTTCCTGATCGCGCGGGGGAGGTCCAGGGGATAGAGTTCGTCGCGCTTCACGCCGTCGGCGAGAAGGGCGGCTTCGAGGGCGCCGCTCGTCGCGTAGTTGTGCAGCGCCCGCTTGCCCGGATATTTCTGCAGATCGAAGAAGTCGGCCCAGTTCTGCGGCGGGTTGTCGCCGACCATGTCCTTGTTGTAGGCGAGGAAGTACGAGGCCTTGTAGGACGGGACGAAGCACGTGGAGTAGTCCGACGCCTCGAACCCGCTCGTATCGACGATCGTCGTGTCGATCGGCTCGAACAGCACGCCGCACTGCTTCTCGATGAAGAAGGGCTCGGCCGTCAGGACGTCCCACGTCACCTGGCCGGACTTCACCTGGATTTCGGCCTTCGCGTAGTCGCTGGGGGCGTCCATCACCACGTTGATGCCCGTCGCCTCGATGAACGGCTCGACGATGGCGCTCTTCTGCGCATCGGCGGCGACGCCGCCGTAGGTCACATAGGTGATCGTGCTTTCCTGGGCGGATGCAGGCACCGCGAGGACGCAGCCCAAGGCGAGCGCCCGGGCAAGCGGCATGCTGTATTTCGTTGAGCTCGATTTCATGGTTCCCTCCCATTTTCGGACCGGCGGTCCGGTGAATTGCGAACGTCCAAGAACCTAGGCGGCGCTTCGATGGAGTTCGGCGGTCGCGCCCCCGTCGACCGCATAGGCGACGCCGTTCACGTAGCTCGCCGCCGGCGAAGCCAGGTAGTCGACGACGCCGGCGATCTCGGACGGCAGGGCAAAGCGCTTCAGCGGCACGACGCCGTGCCAGTATTCGGCTTCGGGCCCGGATGCGTTCGCGGCGAAGGCCGCCGACATGGGTGTCTCCACGAAGGCGGGGCAGACGCAGTTTGCGCGCAGGCCGCGCCCGCCGAATTCGCATGCCAGCGATCGGACAAGGCCGATCACCGCATGCTTCGACGCGCAGTAGACCGAGAACCCGGGGCAGCCGACCAGTCCGGCGTCCGAGGCGATCGCGATGAAGCGCCCCGCGCCCGTCTCGATCAGGCTCGGGAGAGTGGCCTGCGCGGTCAGGAAAACGCCCTTGGCGTTGACCGTCATCACCCGGTCCCAGTCGACCTCGCTTGCCGTCAGAAATCCGCCGTAGGTGTCCACGCCCGCACTCGCCACCGCCACGTCCAGGCGGCCGAAACGCGACACCGCGGCGTGAACGGCGCGCGCGAGGTCCGCCGAGTTGCCGACGTCGCCTTCAAGGGCGAGAGCCTCGCCGCCGGCGGACGCGATCGCCGAGGCGACCTCGACGGCACCGGCCAGGTTGCGATCAAGCAGGCAGACCGGTCCCGAGCCGGCCAGGCGCCGCGCGATCTCGGCGCCGATGCCGGAAGCGGCCCCCGTGACGAATGAAACCCCCATCGACGTCTCCTCCACGTCCCCCGACAATCCATGCCCGCATTGGCGTTTTGGACTGATCGGTCAATACAAACTTGCATCTGTCTCCAAATCTTGTCAATGGATAAAAGTCCTCTTCGGACGAACGACACGGGAGCAGGCAGGTGACGCAAGACAGCACTTCGAATGCGACGGCGCCGAAGCGCGTCGAGACCTTCACGCGCAGAAAGGATCCCAAGCGGGAAATTCGCGAAGCGGCTGAAAGGCTATGGTCGCAGCGTGGATTCCATGCGACCGGGATCCAGGACCTGTGCGAGGAAGTGTCGATGGGGCGTGGCGCTCTCTACTACCACATCAAGAGCAAGGAGGACCTTCTGCTCGACATCAGCCTATTCTACCTGGAAAAGCTGATCGAGGACGGCCAGAACATCCTGAAGGAGAAGGCGACCCACACGGAGCTGCTCTACAAGCTCAGCCACAACCTCATGAGGAACATAGCCGAGCACAGGGACGGCTGGACCGTCTTCTTCGCCGAGATCCGGTCCCTTCAGGGCGAGCGAAGGGATCAGGTCCTCGCCCGCCGCGGCGTCTACGAGGATATCTGGCTCTCCGTCATAGAGCAGGGCACGGCCGCCGGCGAGTTCCAGGAGACGTCGAGGCTGCTGGTGAAGGGCGTGCTGGGCATGCACAACTACTCCTATCTCTGGCTCCAGCCGGACGGCTCCGCGACCCCCGAGCAGATCGGCTCGATCTTCATGGACACGATCCTGAACGGAATCCATTCGCGCCGGAACGGGTGAGGTCGGCGGCCGTTGCCGCCCCGGCCCTTACTTGCCCCGGATCTCCATGGAGCGGGCCCGTTCCCGCAACGCGAACTTCTGGATCTTCCCCGTCGCCGTCTTCGGGATCTCCGAGAAGAAGAAGCGCGACGGCGTCTTGTAGCCGGCGAGATGCAGGCGGCAGAACGCGCGCAGCTCGGTCTCGTCCACCATCACGTCTTTGCGGAGCTCGATGAAGGCGACGGGCGTCTCGCCCCACTTGTCGTGCGGCATCGCGACGACGGCCGCAAGCAGGACGGCGGGATGGCGGTGAAGGACGTTCTCGACCTCGAGGCTGGAGATGTTCTCCCCGCCGGAGATGATGATGTCCTTCGAGCGATCGCGGATTTCGATGTTTCCGTCGGGATGACGGACGGCAAGGTCGCCGGTATGGAAGACGCCGTCGCGGAAGGCCTGCGCCGTCGCGTCGGCATCGCGATGGTAGCCCGCCATCAGCGTGTTTCCGACAAGGACGATCTCCCCCATCGTCCTTCCGTCCGCCGGAACGTCGTTGCCGGCCGCATCGACAACGCGGGCCCGGCTGGCCGTCGCATGGCGCATCCCCTGCCGCGCCAGCGCGCGCGCGATCTCGGCGGCCGGCCTGGCACGCTCTTCCTCCGTGAGGTCGCACACCGTCGCCGGGCCGTAGGATTCGGTCAGGCCGTAGAGATGGACGAGGTCGAATCCCAGCGCGCCGAGCTGCTCGATCAGGGTTTCCGTGGGCGCGGCCCCGCCGGTCGCCACCCTGACGCGGTTGGCGGGATTGCGCATCTCGCGCGCCGGATGGTTGAGCAGCATGTAGAGAACGACCGGCGCGCAGGCGAGGTGGGTAATGCCGTGCGCCTCGGTTGCCGCAAAAACCAGCGCCGGGTCGGGCCGGTCGATGCAGACGTGCAGCCCGCCGGCCGCCGTGACCGCCCAGGTATGGCACCAGCCGTTGCAGTGAAACATCGGCAGGGTCCACAGGTACTTCGACCGCGTCGTCAGCCCCAGGGCAAGCACGTTGCCGACGGCATTGAGATAGGCGCCCCGGTGGGTGTACACGACGCCCTTGGGACGTCCCGTGGTTCCGGACGTGTAGTTGACGCAGAGCGGCTGCCATTCATCCGCGATCGCGCCGAGGTCCAGAGCGGGGGCGATGCCGTCCTCCGCCAGAAGATCGAGCGCATTGCCGCCGGACGTCTCGCCACGCGGGCAGGAAAGGACATGAAGCGCCACGCCGTGCGGCACGGCCTGCGACGCGACCGCGAGGCATTCGGCATCGCTAATCAGGATCCTGCTTTCGCAATGGCCGAGGATATAGCCGACGGCATCGGCATCGAGACGGGTGTTGATCGTGTTGAGAACGGCACCCAGCATGGGCACGGCATAATGCGCGGCGAGCATCTCCGGGCGATTGGCGGCCATGACGGAGACCACATCGCCGGCACGGATCCCCGCCGTGCGGAGGAAACGCGCGAAACGGTCGACCATCCGCGCGAACGCACGGTACGTCCACGTCGTGTCGCCCCAGGCCACGGCCTCCCTGTCGCCGTGGACCTCGACCGACCTGACAAGGAATTCGACCGGCGTGAGCGGCGGATGGTTGGCCGGCCGCGGAGCCAGATGCGGTTCCAGATGCATGGTCGCCCCCCTCCCGTTCGTCTTCAGCCCGCAACCTGCCAGCGCCAGAAGCCGGCCCCCTCGCTCTCGAGCCTGCGGTTCAGGACCATCTTGTGCACTTCGTCCGCGCCGTCGACGAGCCGCGCCTGCCGGGCATAGCGATAGATCCACTCGAGCACCGTGTCCTTCGAGTAGCCGCGCGCGCCGCAGATCTGGATTGCCGTGTCGGAGGCCTGGTGCAGCAGGTTGGCGACGTGCACCTTGGCCATCGACACCTCCTTCTGCGCGTAGCCGCCGCGATCGAGCTCCCATGCCGCCTTCATCACCAGAAGCCGCCCGATCTCGATCTTCATGGCGAGGTCGCCCAGCATCATCTGGATGGATTCGCGCTTCGACAGCCGGCTGCCGAAGGCGAAGCGCTCGGCGGCGTAGGTGCGCGCTATCTCGACACAGCGCTTCGACAGTCCCAGCCAGCGCATGCAATGCGTCAGCCGCGCCGGCCCCAGCCGCATCTGCGTCAGCTTCAGGCCGTCGCCCTCCTCCAGCAGGACGTTCTCGGCGGGGATCTCCAGCCCCTCGAACACGAGCTCGCAATGCCCCCCGTGCTCCTCCGGTCCCATGATCGGAATCCTCCGGTCTATGCGCCAGCCGGGCTGGTCGCGGTCGAACAGGAACGCGGTCAATCCCTTCCGCGGATCGTCCGACGTGCGGGCCAGGAGGATGAAGTGCTGCGCCTCGGCCGCCCCGGTGATGAACCACTTGCGCCCGCGCACCACGTAGCGGTCGCCCCGTCTCTCCGCCGTGGTCAGCATCATCGACGGATCGGAACCGCCGCCCGGATGCGGCTCGGTCATCGCGAAGGACGACCGTACCTTGCCCTCGACGATGGGCATGAGCCAGCGTTCCCTTTGCTTCGGGGTCGCCGCCATCTCCAGCACCATCATGTTGCCGTCGTCCGGTGCGGCCGCGTTGAACACGACCGGCCCGAAGATGGAGCGGTTCATTTCCTCGTAGCACACCGCCATGCCGGCGCGGCCGAGGCCCTGGCCGCCGTTCTCGGGCTTCAGCTGAAGGCACCACAGTCCCTCCGCCCTTGATCCAGCCCGCAGGTCGGCCAGGGAATCGAGGCTTATGTTCTCATGCGCGTCGAACGCCGACGGGGCCTGCTCCAGCGGCATGATCCGGGTTTCGACGAAATCCGCGATGCGGCGGCGAAACTCTTCGGTGCGAGGGTCGATCGTGAAATCCATGAGTCCATGTCCCCGATGGCGCGGGAAGCGATGCCGCTTCCTGGAAGCGTCCCGATCGCCCGCCCTCTCTTTCCTTTTGCGAGTATCGCTTCTATTCTCGCGCACAGTCAATATTTAAATCGATCGCTCGATTTTTTTAAAGGAGGCCGACATGCCAGCCCTGACGCCGCGCACGCTCGACACGGCCGAAATCTGCCGCCGCATGATCGAACGCAACGCCGCCATCATCCGCGTGCAGAAGGAGCGCATGGCGCTGCCGAAGCTGATCAGGATCGTCGAGGCGACGCTGTCCCTCGCGCGCCGGCAGGGATTTCACGCGACCAGCCTGCGGGAGCTCGCTGCGGAGGCGGGCATGTCCATGGGAGGGCTCTATGCGTATTTCGATTCCAAGAACTCGCTGCTCCGCATGATGGTCACCGAGGTGTCGAGCACGATCGTCGAGTTTCTGACCGATGCCCCGGAGGACGTCGCCGCCGACCCGCACCGCCATCTGGACTGGCTCATCCGAACCCATATCGACGTGACGGACAGGATGCACGCCTGGTTCGCCTTCTCCTACATGGAGGCCCGTTTCTTCGCGCAGGAGGAACGCGACATCGCGCTCGACGGGGAACTGGCGACCGAGAAGATCTTCGCTTCGGTTCTCCAGGATGGCGTGGACAAGGGATGCTTCCACATCGATGACGTCGGCCTGACCGCGGCCCTGCTCAAGCCGCTGCTGCAGGACTGGTACGTGAAGCACGGGAAATACCGTCGACGCGGGATATCCGCGCAGAAATACGCCGACGTCGTCATCGAACTGTTCCACAGGGCCATCGTCCGGAAAGACGGCTCCGCCTGAGCCGCTTCCGCACCCAGGCGTATCCCGCTCGGACGGCACGCCAGGCAATTGTGCACAACCCTTAATTTTGTTATGTGCTTGAGACAATTTTTCCAGATGCCGGAGGCGGTATGTCGACCTTGGTTTGGGTGGAACTGTCGTACAACAAGACCGAGGCCCAGTCGCGTCAGTCTGATAGCTTCGAGAAGTTGTATCTGGCCGGGAAGGTTGTCGCATACCGCTGGGGGACGATATTCGATCCGAACGAAACCTCGGTTCCATATTATTCCGGATGGTCCTACGATCCCAACAACGGCTACGACTACTACGAGGTGTCCATTGCCGCCGTCCATCTTTCGAAGAAAGATGTTTCGGAATCCGTGCCGGGGTTCGAATCCTATAACTGGAGCCCGAGAAAATATGTCTCGATCGTCGTCGACGACATCAGCCAGATACCCGTCGACCTTCTGCAACGCTCGACCGCCGATATCGTCACGGAGCAACTGAGCGCAAGCTTCGAAACGCTGGTTTCGGCCTATGCATCCGCCAACGGCTTCAGTCTCGCCGCCAATGTAATAACCACCTACGGCCTTCACAAAGCCCTGCAGAAAGGCGTTTCCTCCCTCGTCGACGTCGTCGAGAAGGGCATGAACGGACAGATTTCTCCCGACCAGATGGGGCTGATGGGAGAAGCGGTCGTCAAGAACATGATCCTTGATATGGCCAAGGTCCAGGGCGTCCCGCCGATCTTGCTGGATGCGATGCGGCATACGTCCTATGTCATCAATCGCGATGCCCCGTCGGTCGAGAATGCCGTCGAGGTCGTCATGGACGACACGATCCACGGACGAAACGCCTACGACGCCATCGTGCTGGGGCTCGGGGCGAATGACGTGATCCTGGCCGGCACCGGAGACCACACGATCTCCGGCGACGTCGGCGACGATGTCCTGATCGGCAACAGTGGACGGGATCGGCTCGTCGGCGGCTACGACAACGACTATCTCTACGGCGGGGCGGGCAACGACACCCTCGTTCTCGACCTGAAGCAGACGGCCACGCTGGACACCGATTACATGGACGGCGGCGCGGGCGCGGCGGACACGCTGTTCATAACGGGATCGTGGTACACCGGCATCGTCCTGAATCTGGCGACGAGGACGGTGACGATCAAGAACGACAGCCACGCCCTTGTGAATTTCAGGAACATCGAGGTTTTCAAGGTGGCGGCAAGCAACGTCACCGTCCTCGGTTCTTCCGGCGCCGACAGGATCTATGCCCAGGGCAAGGGAAACGTCGTCCATGCCGGCGCCGGAAACGACCTTCTTTATGGCGGGGCGAACGCCGACAAGCTGTATGGTGATGCCGGCAACGACGTCTTTCTCGGCGGCGCGGGTGCCGACAGGTTCCATGGTGGCGCGGGGTCGGACACGGCTTCCTATGCCACCGCCAAGGCCGGCGTGATCGTATCCCTCGCGAAATCCCGCCTGAACACGGGCGACGCGAAGGGCGATGCCTACAGTTTGATCGAAAACCTAGTCGGCTCCTCGTTCTCCGACAGGCTGTACGGAAATGCCGCGGCCAATGTCCTCGACGGCGGGAAGGGGAACGACCGCCTCTACGGCGGAGCCGGCAGCGACAAGCTCCATGGCGGCAGCGGCAAGGATCTGCTGAAGGGCGACGCCGGCAACGACAGGCTCTACGGCGGTGCGGGAGCCGACAAGCTTTACGGCGGCAGCGGAAAGGATGTCTTCCTCTTCAAGTCGGTCAAGGATTCGACCGCCTCCGGCCGCGACACGGTCTACGACTTCTCGCGAAAGCAGGGCGACAGGATCGACCTGAAGGCGATCGACGCCGATGCGACGTCCGGCGGCAACCAGGCCTTCAAGTTCATCGGCACCGAGACGTTCCACAAGAAGGCAGGGGAACTGCGCTACGAGAAGAAATCCGGCGACACGTTCGTGCATGGCGACGTGAACGGCGACGGAAAGGCGGATTTCGTAATCAGGTTCGACGCTTCGATCGCCTTCGCCAAGGGCGATTTCATCCTTTGATCCGCCGCATCGCGGCGGTCTCGGGCCGGCCGAAAGCCGGCGGCCGACGACCCGACCTGAGGGCCGGGCGTGATCGCCCTGCCGCGCGAAGTGGCGGTCGCGCCTTGCGACAAGGTGCGTCTTGCGCGTGTCCGGCCGGAATGGTCTCCTGCGGTCGTTGCGGAGGGGCATCATCATGTACGAGCGTATCCTTGTTTCCAGCGACGGATCGGCCACCGCGCAGGCGGGCGTCGATCACGGGCTGGAACTGGCGAGAAAACACGGAAGCAAGGTCACGGCCGTGACGGTGACGGAGCCGCTCGGCGGGCAGTTTGCCTTCGCGTTCGACCTCTGGTCGCCGAGCGAAGCCGAAATCGAGGCCTTCGACACGTCGCAGGCGCTCATCGCGCAACGGATCCTGGGGCCGATCCGCGAGAAGGCCGAGGCGCTCGGCGTGCCGATCGAGACGATCCACGTCCCTCGCAGGCTGGTTGCCGGGGCCCTGCTGGAGATCGCCGAGAAGAAGGGCTGCACCCTGATCGTTATGTCGTCCCACGGCCACACCGGCCTGTCGCGCGTCATGCTCGGCAGCCAGGCGGCGGAGGTGGCGGAGAACGCCAAGGTTCCGGTGCTCATCGTTCGCTGACGGCGCGAGGCCGCCCGCCGCTCACGGCCGCGGCGTGAGCGAGAGATAGGCCATGCGCTTCATCTCCTGGCGCGACTTGGTCACGACGTCGAGGATCAGGCCGGCGAAGATGGAGAGGCAGCCGGTGACGACCAGGCCGACGGAGAGCACGGCGGTCGGAAGCCGCGGCACGAGGCCGGTCTCGAAATAGGTGACGAAGACCGGCACCGATATGCCGACGGCGCAGACGAGGAGCGCCAGGCCGATCATCGAGAAGAAGGCCAGCGGCCGTTCGTCCTTGATGAGGCGGGCGATGAGCATCAGGATCCGCCAGCCGTCGCGGAAGGTGTTGAGCTTGCTGACAGATCCCGGCGGACGCTCCTTGTAGGGCGCGGAGATCTCCGCCATCGGCATGCGCATCTCGAGTGCGTGGACGGTGAGCTCCGTCTCGGTCTCGAAGCCGCTGGACATCGCCGGGAACGACTTGACGAAGCGGCGCGACAGGACCTTGTAGCCGGAGAGCATGTCGGTCGACTGGCGGCCGAAGAAGAAGCGCACCATGTCCGTCAGGACCGCGTTGCCGAGCCGGTGGCCGGGACGGTAGGCCTCGGCCGCCGTCGAGACCCGGGCGATGTTGACGAAGTCCACGCCGTCCGAAAGCACGCCGTCGATCGCCCTGGCCGCCGCCGGCGCCGAATAGGTGTCGTCCCCGTCGACCAGCACATAGACGTCGGCCTCGATGTCGGCGAACATGCGCCGCACCACGTGGCCCTTGCCCTGGCGCGTTTCGGAACGCACCACGGCGCCGGCCTCTCTCGCGATCTCCGCGGTGCCGTCCTTCGAATTGTTGTCGTAGACATAGACCGTCGCCTGCGGCAGCGTGAGACGGAAATCCGTCACGACCGATGCGATGGTGGCTGCCTCGTTGTAGCAGGGGATCAGGACGGCGATGCGCGGCGGCCTCATGCCCGCCAGTTGACGGCCGTCGGAATTCGTATTGATTTCATGCAAAGCAGTCATGAAAGTTCCGTACTGGCTTTATGCCGGGGACGTAACCTCACGTCTCCGGCGCATGTCGAATGGATACGCGTGCCATTGTTGACGGCAGCGGAAACGCACCTTTGTCGCGAAGTCAAATCTTACCGAATTGACTTTAAATAAAGTTTAACGAAGTGGATTTACTTCACGTTTACGATTGCCGGGTGTCCGGCGTTCCTTCCGCAATCGTGCCGGCCGTCCGAGGTCGCGCCGTCGATCCATGCTCGTGCGGGATCATCGAACCCTGATCCACCTGTCCGGCCTCCTCGTCTCGTTACGACGGCCATCGCCATGCTTGCCGATCGGGGAAGCGTTCCGGACGCCCGCTATCCTCCGTCGATGCCATAGCCGTCCTGCCGGCCGGGAACATTCCGGCCGTGCGCGCATTCGCCCGGAAAGGAGGAACGCGCCATGAATTCACGCCCGAGCGACAGGTCCGGCAGGCTTTCGCCGTCGGAAACGCCCGATCCCGATGTCGAGGATCCGCATCCCGGCAGCGTTTCGGACGGAACGCATCCGGAGGCCGACGAAAGCAAGCGGGTCCGCAAGGACGGGGCCGGCGTCGAGGACCGCACCGAGCGGAAGCAGGCGGTCGATCCGGCGCTCATGCCCGGCGGAGACCCGGCGGGCGCCGCTTGACCGTTGCCGCCGTACGGCTTCCTGATAAGCTGCGCGAAGCCGCCGCATTCTCCGGCGGCGGCGAACGCTTGGGGGGAGCCGGCATGTCTCGCATCGTCTTTGCAACAGGGATGTTTCTGGGCCTCGCCCTGGCGTCGCCGCTTCACGCCGCGACCCTGGTCTGCGCGCCCGTCGCGGTCGCGGAGGAGATCGGAACGCCGGGGCCGCTGACGATATCGGCGGCCGACAGGGAACTGGGCAATCCCGTTCTGTTCTGGATCGACACCGAGACCGGGGACCTGCAGGAGCATGCCGACGGCGGCGACCGGTTCATCACCTATACGGGCAGGCTCGACCGGCAGGCTGGCGGCGGGGACGTCTTCCTCGCCCGCCATGCGGAGCAGAACGAGCTCTACCGCATCGACCTCGGCGTCTCCGTCCATCCCTTCCAGCGCAGCGTGGACGGCGCGCTGACGGCGATCGGCGCCTGCGTGCCCGCCTCCATGGGCGAGCTGCCGGACGAGGACGCCGCCCCGGTCTGGCCGTTCACCTACAAACGTGGAAAGAAATAGGCGGCGACCTCACAGGAAATCGTCGCGGCGCGGCGTGAAGGTGTCGACCAGCAGGCCGTCCGTCAGCGCGACGACGCCGTGGACGAGGTCCGGGGCGACGATGAAGCTGCTGCCGGGGCCGAGGCGGGTCGTCGTGCCGTCGACGGTGACGTCGAAGCTGCCCTCGGCGACGTAGCTCACCTGCGTATGCGGATGCGAATGCAGCGCGCCGACGGCGCCCTTCTCGAAGCGGAAGGCGACGAGCATCATTTCCGGACGGTGGCTCAGCACCGCGCGGCGGTTGCCGGGCGCAACCTCCGTCCAGACGAGGTCCTCGGGCAGGGTGTGGAAGGGCTGCATGGTGTTTCCTTTCAGCGGGCGAGCCAGCCGCCGTCGACCGGCAGGATGGTTCCGTGCACGTAGTCCGACGCCGGGGCGGCGAGGAAGATCGCGGCGCCGACCATGTCGTCCGGCCGCGCCCAGCGCCCCGCCGGAATGCGTTTCAGGATGTCGGCGTTGCGCTCCGGATCGGCGCGAAGCGCGACGGTGTTGTTGGTCTCGACATAGCCGGGGGCGATGGCGTTGACGTTGATGCCGCGGGCCGCCCACTCGTTCGCCATGAGCTTCGTCAGGCCGGCAAGGCCGCTCTTGGCGGCCGTGTAGGACGGCACGCGGATGCCGCCCTGGAAGGAGAGCAGCGAGGCGATGTTGACGATCTTCGCCCGCCGTTCGGCGGCGATCGCCGCGCGGGCGAAGGCCTGGCAGAGGAAGAAGACGGATTTCAGGTCGGTGTCGAGCACCGCGTCCCAGTCATCCTCCGTGAAGTCCAGCGTGTCGGCGCGGCGGATGATGCCGGCATTGTTGACGAGGATGTCCGGCCTTGCGCCCGCCGCGAGCGCCCGGGCGACGACGTCGCCGGCGGCGCCCGCCTCGGAGAGGTCGGCGGCAAGGGCGAGGAAGCCGCGGCCGGCCGCGCGCACCTCCGCCTCCGTCTCCGTCATCGCGGAGCGGCCGACGGCGACGATGTCGGCGCCGGCCTGCGCCAGCCCGACGGCGATGGCGCGGCCGATGCCGGTATTGGCGCCGGTGACGATGGCCGTGCGGCCGGAAAGATCGAAGAGGGTCATCTGAGCGCGTCCATCGGCACCTTGTCCATGTCGGTGAAGCTCATGTTGTCGCCGGCCATCGCCCAGATGAAGGAATAGCGGCCGGTGCCGGCGCCGGAATGGATCGACCAGCCCGGCGACAGCACCGCGTCGTGGTTCTTGAGCACGAGGTGGCGCGTCTCGCCCGGCTCGCCCATGAAGTGGAAGATCCGCGTTGCCTCCTGCATGCCGAAATAGAGATAGACCTCCATGCGCCGGTCATGCACGTGCGCCGGCATGGTGTTCCACACCGAACCGGGCTCGAACATGGTGATGCCGAGGAGGAGCTGGCAGCTCTCGCAGACCTCCGGGTGCACATATTGCTGGATCGTGCGGGCGTTCGATTCCTCCGCCGAGCCGGTGCGGACCTTCTTCGCCATGTCGCGGGTGATGCGCACGGTCGGGCAGGACCGGTGCGCGGGGGCGCTGAGGAGATAGAAGAGGGCGGGCTCGGCCGGATCGGCGCTCGAAAAGCCGAGCGCGCCTTCGCCCATGCCGACATAGAGCGCCTCCTCGTAGCCGAGCGGATGGTCCGTGCCGCCGGCGGTGACGGTGCCCGGCCCGCCGATATTGACGATCGCCGCCTCGCGCCGTTCGAGGAAGCGGTCGGTGCCGGTCTCGGCGACGCGGTCGATGATCAGCGTCCCGGAGACCGGGGCGATGCCGCCGACGATCATCCGGTCGAGATGGCTGTAGGTGAGGTTGATTGCGCCCGGGCGGAACAGGTCCTCGATCAGGAAGCCGTCGCGCAGGCCCTGGGTGTCGCGCCTTGCGGCGTCCTGCGGCCCGACGACCTGGCGGGTTGTCACGGAAATGGTCACGGTATTTGCCTCTTTCTGGAATGGGTCACGTCAGCACGACATATTCGGTGAGCTGGCTGATCGTCGTGTCGGCCTTGTCGACGTCGAAGACCTTGGTGCCGTGGCTCATGATCACGAACCGGTCGCAGACCTGGTAGGCGTGGTAGAGATTGTGCGTCACCAGCACGCTGGAGACGTTCTCCGCCTTGAGCTTGAGCACCTGGTTCAAGAGCGCCTCCGTCTCGCGCACGGACAGCGCCGAGGTCGGCTCGTCGAGCAGCAGGATGCGCTTCTTGAAATAGACGGCGCGGGCGATGGCGACCGCCTGCTTCTGCCCGCCGGAGAGGTTGCCGACCAGCGTGTCGGGTGAGTCGATGCCGGAGATGTGCACGGCGTTCTGCAGCACCTCCATGGCGATCTCGCGCATCTCGCGCTGGCGCAGGAACCCGAAGGCGTCCGTCAGCTCCCGCCCCATGAAGATGTTGCGGGTGATGGAGAGGGAATCGACCAGCGCAGTGTGCTGGTAGATCGTCTCGATGCCGGCCTCGGCGGAATCCGAGCGGCAAGTGAAGGTGGTCTTGCGGCCGTCGATGCTGAGGTGGCCTTGCGTCGGCTTGTGGATGCCGGAGATCAGGTTGACGGTCGTCGACTTGCCGGCGCCGTTGTCGCCGAGCAGGCCCACCACCTCGCCCTCGCCGATATGGAAGCTGAGGTCGCGCAGGGCGGTGAGGGCGCCGAAGCTCTTGGAGACGTTGTGCAGTTCGAGAAGCGGCGCCATCACGCGATCCCCCGCCGTTCGATGAGATGGTTGAAGATGGCCGCGAGCACGATCAGCGTGGCGATGAACATGTCGAGGTAGAAGCCGGGGGCGCGCAGGAGCAGCAGCACGTCGGTGATGGTGTGGATGAGCAGCACGCCGAGGAAGATGCCGACGATCGAGCCGCGCCCGCCGCGCAGCGACAGTCCGCCGATGACGCAGGCGGCGATCGCCTGCAGCTCGAGGCCGGCGCCTTGGCCCGGCTGCACGCTGCCGACGCGGGCGGTGGCGAGGATCCCGGCCATGGCCGCCATGCCGCCGGCGATCGCGAAGGCGGTGAGCTTCACCCGGTCGGTGTTGATGCCGATCGCGGTCGCGGCCCCCCGGTTGCCGCCGGTGGCGAAGACGTGGTTGCCGAAGCGGTGGCCGTGCAGCAGGAAATGGAAGCCGACGACGAAGAGGATGATCCAGAGGAAGGCGGCGTTGATGCCGAGGACCGTGCCCGAGAAAAGGGCGGAGAAGGCGGGTTCCGGATCGAAGCGCACCTGCACCGCGCCGTTGTAGAGCAGCACCGCGCCGCGCCAGAACAGGAGCCCGCCGAGCGTGACGATGAAGGAGGGCAGGCCGAAGCGCAGCGTGATCGTGCCGTTGAGGAGGCCGATCAGGATGCCGGCGAGGATGCCGAGCGGGGCCGCGAGGAAGGCGCTCATGCCGGCATTGACGAGGCTCGCCATCAGCACGGCCGTGAAGGTGTAGACGGAGCCGATGGAGAGATCGAACTCGCCGGCGATCATCAAGACGCCGGCGCCGAGCGCCAGGCAGCCGAGCACGGGGATCGCCTTCATCAGGATCGTCAGGTTCTGCGGCGAGAGATAGCGGAATTCGTTGGGGTAGATGAGGGCGCCGGCGATGCAGGCGATCTGCAGCGCCATGAAGACGAGGAAGATCGCGCCGGCGGGCATCGCCATGATCTGCCTCGGGAGCGATTGCTTTTGCGTCCGCGAGCGCGGCGCGGCGGTGTCTGCGGGGATGGGGGTCACGGTCTGGCACTCGATCGTTGGGGGAGGGGAACCGACATGTGCGGCCGGTTCCCCGCCGGAGGCGGTTAGCGATAGGTGCCGATCAGCGGCTTCAGCGTGCCGATGCGCGACTTGTCGAGGAAGGCGCCCTGTCCCGTGTCGATGTCGGTGGGGGTCAGGCCGTATTTCTTGGCCAGCGCGATCTGGGCGATGGGGTAGTAGCCCTGCAGGTAGGGCTGCTGGTCCATGGTGGCGAACATCGCGCCGGACTCGACCGCGTTGACGATCTCGACCGCGAGGTCGAAGCCGCCGAACGGGATGTCGACGCCGGCGTCCTTGATCGCGCCCGCGCCGACGGTCGACGTGACCGAGCCGGTGCCGAACAGGGCCTTGACGCCCGGATTGGCGATCAGGAACTGGGCGATGATGTTCTGTGCCTCGGCCGGATCGAGGCCGGCACGCACCGTCTCGACCTTGATGCCGTTCTCGCCCATCGCCTTCTCGATGCCGCCGCCGCGGGCGACGGCGAAGCTCGCCTCGGGGATCTCGCGCGGATTGAAGACGACGTCGCCTTCCTTCAGCCCGAACTCCTTGATCATGCGGTTGCCAAGCTCGTAGCCGGAGGCGAACTCGTCCATGCCGACATAGGCCTGGCGGCAATTGCCCTTGGCGCCTTCCAGGTCGTCGTTGTTGAAGCCGATGACGACGATGCCGGCCTTGACGGCGGCGCAGATGCTGTCGTCGAAGGCGTCGGACGAGGAGATGGCGACGGCGATGCCGTCGACGCCGCTGGCCGTCGCGCTCTCGATCAGGTCGTTCTGGCGCACCGGGTCGTTGTTGGCATATTGCACGTCGAGATCGACGCCGAACTGCGCGGCGGCGTCTTGCGCCCCCTTCACCACCGGATTAAAGAACTGGACACTGGGGTCCAGGTAGATGATCATCGTCGCCTTGACGTCGGCGGCGAGCGCCGTCGAGCCGAGCATGGTGGCAAGGCCCGCGGCGACAGCCGCGGTTCTCAACCTGGTCAACTTCATTTGCGTATCCTCCCTTTGGATGTGCAATGCGGGTCGAAAGACCCAGGTCCCGGCTGGCGGGCTCCGACCAAAGATCGCGCCAGCCGGGATTTCCCTCCTTGAAGCGCCGCGGGACGCGGCCTTCCTTATGCGAACCAGGGCGCCGGGCGCCCGAGCGTCACGTGGACGCCCTTGAACTGCGAATATTCGTCGAAGCCGTAGCGGCCGAGCTCCCGGCCCAGCCCGCTCTTCTTGTAGCCGCCGATCGGCAGCTCCGGCGTGCCGTCGATGACGCTGTTGATCCAGCAGCGGCCGGCGCGGATGCGGCGGATGCTCTGCAGCGCGTTTTCGAGATTGGTGGACCAGACGCAGGCCGAAAGCCCGTATTCGCTGGCATTGGCGAGCGCGACCGCCTCGTCCGCCGTCCTGAAGGTCAGCGTCGACAGCACCGGCCCGAAGATCTCCTCGCGAGCGATGGACATGTCCGGCGTCACGCCGGCAAAGACCGTCGGCGCATAGTAGAGGCCGGCGTCGCGGCCGATCCGCTCGCCGCCGAGAAGCAGCTTCGCGCCTGCGGCGACACCGGCTTCCACGTAGGAATGCACCTTCTCGGCATGGGCTTCCGAGATCATCGCGCCGATCTTGGTGCGTTCGTTCAGCGGGTCGCCGAAGGTTACCCTGCGCGAGATGTCGAGAAGGCGCTCCATCAGCGCGTCGCGGATGCTCTCCTCGACCAGGAGGCGGCTGCCGGAGATGCAGCACTGGCCGGCATTGTGGTAGACGCCGTAGGCGATGCCGTCGGCGGCCGCGTCGAGGTCGGCGTCGGCGAAGACGATCTGCGGGCCCTTGCCGCCGAGCTCCAGCCCGACGCGCTTGACGCTGCGCGCGGCGATCTCGCCGAGCTTCGTGCCGACGCGCACGGAACCGGTGAAGGCGACCATGTCCGTGCCCGGGTCCTCGGCCAGCACCTGGCCGGCCGGATCGCCGTAGCCGGTGACGACGTTGAAGACGCCGTCGGGAATGCCGGCCTCGCGGGCGAGCTCGGCCATGCGGATCGAGGTGCCGGAGGTGAACTCGGAGGGCTTCAGCACCACGGTGCAGCCGGCGCCGATCGCCCACGGCACGCGCTCGGAGGCGATGATGAAGGGGAAGTTCCACGGCGTGATGATGCCGACGACGCCGACCGGCTCGCGCAGCACGAGGCCGAGGCGGTCGTCGCCGATATTGTTGTGGCTCTGGCCTTCCAGCGCGCGGGCCTGCCCGGCCGCATAGGACCAGAGGTCGGCGCAGAAGCCGATCTCGCCGCGCGCCTGCGCGATCGGCTTGCCGACTTCCAGGCTCTCGGCGAGCGCCAGCTCCTCCTGATGGGAAAGGATGAGGTCCGCCACCTTGAACATCAGGCGGGAGCGCTCCGCCCCCGACATGCGCGGCCACGGGCCGGTGTCGAAGGCGCGGCGCGCGGCGGCGACGGCGGCGCGCACGTCGTCGGCCGAGGCGTCCGGCCAGGTGCCCACCACCATGCCGGCATGGCCGGGGCTGACGCGGTCGATCGTCCTGCCGGAGGCCGCATCGACGGACTTGCCATCGACAAGCATCCGGTAGCGGGATTTAATGCCGAGCCGGGGATCGTTGGAATCGGGTGCGATGAAGTTTGGCAGCAATATCTTTCCTCGGCCGGGCACGCGGGTGCCGGCCCCTCCCTGTCGTTCATCCGGCTTTTCGGGCCGCCGGATTTCTGTTGCGCTTAAGATGTATGGTACTGTATGGTGGTTCGAAGCGGATGTCAACGCATGACGGCGGCGAAAGAGATGAACCTTGAATCCCTGAAGATGGACACCGGCGAGACGGCGGCGGCACAGGTCGAGCGTGACCTTCGCGAGCAGATCATCCGGCTGGAGCTCGCCCCCGGCACGCGCCTCTCCGAGCAGGAGATCGCCACCCGCATGGGCGTGTCGCGCCAGCCGGTGCGCGAGGCGCTGATCGCGCTCGGCAAGTCGAAGCTGGTCGAAATCCGCCCGAACCGCGGCACGGTGGTGGTGCGCATCTCGGCGCGGCAGATGACGGAGGCGCGCTTCGTGCGCGAGGCGATCGAGGTGGCGGTGGCGCGGCGGGCGAGCGAGAGCTTCGATTCCTGGACGCGGCGGCGCATCGACGCGATCCTCACCCGGCAGAAGGCGGCGATGGAGGCGCACGACCACAACGCCTTCCGCCGCGAGGATGAGCAGTTCCACATCGCCATCGCCGAGGGGGCGGGCTGCGGGCTCGCCTGGAACGCCATATCCGACATCAAGGCGCACATGGACCGGGTCTGCAACCTGCAGCTCCGCCACCCGGATTCGATGACGAAGCTGATCGGCGAGCACGAGGCGATCATCGCGGCGATCGACGCCAGGGACGCCGAGGCCGCGGCCGGCGCCATGCGCGGCCATCTCAACGGCATCCTCGCCGACCTGCCGCAGATCGAGGCGGCCCATCCCGAGCTGTTCGAGTGAGGGCCGCAGGGCGAGGGCAGGGGCGGTGCGGAGCGCCGGCTTTAACCGAAAATTAACGACCCCTGACTAACTCTTTGCCCATCGGGAGAACCCTGCCGAAGGACATGCCGCGCCGGAGCGACACCGGCGATCCTGTTCCAGGACGGGCCTCGCCTCGGCGCAGGAATCCGAAGCCGCCCGCCGGCTCCGGATGCATGATGTCCTTCCAGCGCGCCGGCTCGCCAGAGCCATGTATTTTCAATCTTTTCCGACCTGTGCTCGCGTATTGCCGCCGACATGGCATTGCGGGGAACGAAGAGGCCCTTAGCCTTATGCGTTCCCGGTGTCAGGAAATGACTTTGCGAATTGGAAGGTAGGCCCATGACATCGATCGTTCCCACGCTGTCCGTCAGCCAGATCCGGGCCCTCTCGCCGGCCTCGATCCAGGACTGGACCGCGCAGGACGTGGCCGCCCTCAGCGCGGAGCAGATTGGCGCGCTGAACGCGCGCCAGGTCGCCGCCATCGGCGCGCAATATGTCAATTCGCTGAACGCACAGCAGATCGGCGCCGTCTCGCCGAGCGCGATCGTCGGCCTGACGGCCGACCAGCTCGCCGTCCTGTCCTCGCAGCAGATCCAGGTGCTGTCCACCGGGCAGGTGGCCGCGCTCTATTCGAAGCAGATCGGCGCGCTCGAATCCGACCAGATCGCCGCCTTCACGAGCGGGCAGATCGCCGTTCTCGGCCTCAACGAGCTCCGGGCGCTCTCGCCCGAGGACATCGCGACCTTCACCACCGACGAGATCGCGGCGATCCGTCCCGATGCGCTGCCGGGCCTGTCGACCGATGCGGTCGCCGCCCTTTCCGCCGGCCAGGTGGGCGCGCTTTCCACCGCCCAGATCGCCGCCCTGTCGCCCGGCCAGACCGCCGCCCTCTCGGCCGATCACTTCGCCGCGATGAACACCGCGCAGGTCGGCGCGCTCGGCGTGCGCCAGGCCTCCGGCCTCGACGTGACCCTGCTTTCGACCGCCCAGACCGCCGCGCTCTCGACGAGCCTCGTCGGCGCGCTCAAGAGCGGCCAGGCCGCGGCACTCTCGGCCGAGCAGGCCGCCGCGCTCACGAGTGGCCAGATCGCCGCCCTGTCGGCGGTGGCGCTGCGGGCGATGGCGCCGGAGAATGTCGCGACCTTCACGGCCGCCGAGATCGCGGCGATCGCCACGAGGTCGCTGACCGGCCTCACCCCGGAAACGCTCGGCGCGCTTTCCACCGCCCAGGTGGCGGCGTTCACCACCGAGCAGGTCGCCTCCCTCTCCACCGCCCAGCTCGCCGCGCTGTCGCCCGAGCAGGTCGGTGCGCTGAACACGTCGCAGGTCGCCGCACTGACCGCCCGGCAGGTGGCCGGCTTCGACGTGACGGCGCTTTCGGCCGCCCAGACGGCGGCCCTGTCGACCGCCTTCGTCGCCGCGTTGAAGAGCGACCAGCTCGCCGCACTCTCGACCGACCAGGCCGCGGCGCTCACGAGCAGCCAGGTCGCGGCCCTGTCGGCAGGCGCCATCGCCGGCCTGGAGGCCGAGGACATCGAGACCTTCACGACGGCGGAGATCGCCCTCATCAAGACGCAGTCGCTGTCGCGGCTGTCGGCGAACGCCGTCGCGGCGCTTTCCAGCGCACAGCTCGCCGCGCTGACGACGGCGCAGGTCGCCGCGCTCTCGACCCTGCAGCTTGGGGCGCTCACGCCCGAGCAGTTCGGGTCGTTCGACACGGCGCAGGTCGCCGCGCTGGGCCCGCGGCAGGTCGCGGGCTTCGACGTGGCCGTCCTGTCGACGGCGCAGACGGCGGCCCTGTCGACGGCCTTCGTCGCCGCGCTGAAGAGCGATCAGCTCGCAGCGCTCTCGACCGACCAGGCCTCGGCGCTGACGAGCGGCCAGGTCGCCGCGCTCTCGGCAACGGCGCTCGCCGGCCTGGAGGGCGAGGATATCGCGACCTTCACGACGGCGGAGATCGCGCTCATCAAGACGCAGGCGCTGCCGCGTCTGTCGACCGGCGCGCTCGTCGCCCTGTCCACGGGCCAGATCGGCGCCCTGAGCGAAGGCCAGGTGGCAGCACTCTCCACCGCCCAGCTTGCCGCGATGACGCCGGAGCAGGTCGGCGCGCTGAGCACTGCGCAGATCGGCGCGCTGGCCGCGCGCCAGGCCGCGGGGCTGGACATCACCCTGCTTTCCACCGGGCAGACGGCCGCCCTGTCGACCGCCCTGATCGCCGGCCTGAAGAGCGACCAGATCGCCGCCCTTTCCACCGGCCAGGCGGCCGCGCTGACGAGCGACCAGGTCGTGGCCCTGTCGGCAGGCGCCATCGCCGGCCTCGAGGCCGAGGACATCGGGACCTTCACGACGGCGGAGATCGCGCTCATCAGGACGCAGGCGCTGTCGCGCCTGTCCACCGCCGCTCTCGGCGCCCTCTCCACCGCGCAGATCGCGGCGCTCACCGATGCGCAGATCGCGGTGCTTTCCACCGCCCAGCTCGCCGCGCTCGCGCCGGGGCAGGTCGGCGCGTTGAGCACGGCCCAGGTCGGCGCGCTGACCGGGCGCCAGGCCGCGGGCCTCGACGTGACGGCGCTTTCCACCGCCCAGACGGCCGCGCTCTCCACCGGCCTCGTCGCCGGGCTGAAGAGCGGCCAGGTCGCGGCGCTTTCGACCGCCCAGGCGGCCGCGCTGACGAGCAGCCAGGTCGCCGCGCTCTCCGCCGCCGGCATCGCCGGCCTGGAGGCCGAGGACCTGGAGACCTTCACGGCCGACGAGGTGGCGCTGATCAATGCGCGGGCGCTGTCGCGGCTCTCCGCCGATGCGGTCGCCGCCCTGACGAGCGGCCAGATCGCCGCGCTGAAGACCGGGCAGATCGCCGCCCTGACGAGCGACCAGATCGTCGCGCTGACGAGCGACCAGATCGACCTCCTCGATTCGACGCAGATCGGCGCGCTGACGAGCCGCCAGATCGCGGCGATGCTGCTGGAGGACATCCAGACCTTCAAGACCGAGGAGATCGCGGCGATCAACACGCGGGCCGTGTCGGGACTGTCGACGGCCAACATCGCCGGCCTGAGCTCGGCGCAGCTCAACAGCCTCACGACGGCCCAGGCGCAGGCGATGAGCAGGGGCCAGATCGATGCGGTGGTCGCGGCCTACGTCGAATTCGGCACCTGACCGCCATCGCATTCGGACGAGAAACGGGAGCGGACGGCATGCTTGCGTGCCGTCCGTTTCGCGCGTTCGGACACGCGCGTGTTGTTGCAACGAAAACAAGAATTTGGCGCAGCATTAACGCTAAATTAAAGGCTCCCGAATAATTTTCTCGTGAATGCGAAAGTCCCGCGCGAAATATGGGCGCACGGGTGCTTTCACGCCGATGCAGGCGGGATGGCACCGGGCGCGGGGACGATTGCTTTCAAGGGCGTGGGGATCAGAGACGTTCGTTGCTCTGGATGCATGATGCCATTCCGATGCGCTGGCTCGCGCGAGCCATGTTTCACCTAGCACTATCGCCGGTCAAGGGCGGTGCCGGGCCTCAGGATGCCGTTTGCGGCACGGAGGACGGCGACGCCGCATCATGCGCACGGGTCTGTCGGCTCTTGCGGTGAGGCTCCTTGCGTTCACGGACGAGCGGCGGGTGATCACATCTGCCAACTTCAACCTTGGGGTACATTCATGTCACTCGCTACGTTTGTCTCGAACCTGTCCGTTTCGCAGATCAAGGGGCTTTCCACCACGTCGGTCAAGAATCTCGACACCGCCGCCGTCGCCGCCCTGAAGACCGAACACGTCGCCGCGCTCTCCTCCAGCCAGCTCGCCGTGATCGACAACGACGAAATCGAATCGCTGAAGCTCAGCAGCCTGTCGACGGGCGCCCTTGCCGGTCTCACGCTCGGTCAGCTCCAGAAGATCAACACCAGCACGGAAGCGGGCGTCGCTCTCGCCTCCGGTCAGATCTCGGGCCTGTCGACCGGCCTGATCAGCCAGCTCACCTCCACCGAACTGGACGCCTTCAAGACGGACCAGATCAAGGCCCTGACATCCAAGCAGATTTCGGCACTGGACGCTTCGCAGCTCAGCGCCGCCTCCATCGCCCATCTCGACGCGGCACAGGTCGGCAAGCTGACCTCGGCGCAGGTCACGGCTCTCGGCGACGCCGCCGCTGCCGCCCTGAGCTCCGCCCAGATCGCCGGCCTCTCCGCCGCGGGCGCCGCCGGCCTCCAGACGCAGGACATCGTCGCGCTCTTCAACGACTCGACGAGCGGTGCCGCCAACCTCGGCGCGCTCAACAGCAAGGCCGTCGCCAGCCTGTCCACCGCCAACATCGCAGCACTCGACGCTACCGGCGGCGGTGCGCTGACGATCGACCAGATCAAGTCGCTCACCACCGACCAGGTCGCCATCCTGACCGCCGACGAGGTCAGCGGCTGGGGCACCGACAAGGTCGCCGCCCTGTCGTCCAAGCAGATCCAGGCCCTGAACGTCGCCGCACTCGACAACACGCAGGCCGGCGCGCTGACGTCGGCCCAGATCGCGGTCCTGAGCAGCACCCAGATCGGCGCCATCAGCGACACGGCCTTCGGCGCCTGGTCCACCGACAAGCTCGCCGCCATCAGCGCGGCCGGCATTGCCGGCCTGACCGCCGCTCAGGCGGGCACGCTCGAGACGGGCGACGTCAACGCCCTGAACTCGAAGGCCTTCGCCGCCCTGTCCACCACGCACCTCGCGGCGCTGGACGAGGACGTCGTCGGCGGCCTGAGCACCGACCTCGTCAAGGTGCTGACGTCCGCCCAGATCGTGGCCCTGACCGACGACCAGGTCACGGCACTGACCAGCGCCCAGATCGGCGTCCTGTCGTCGAGCCAGATCGCGGCCCTCGAGGACGGCGATATCGCCCTCTTCGCGACCGGCGAGTTCGCGGCCATCAGCACGGCCGCCCTGAAGGGCCTGCAGGAAAACGACTTCATGGCCCTGACCGACGCCCAGATCGACGAACTGACGAATGGCCGGGTCCCGTCGCTCACGGACGACCAGACGAACTGGGTCGTCGCGGCCTACAACGACACCACCGTGTGATGACGAACGGCGCGGCTCCGGCCGCGCCGCAATCTTCCGCGGCAACGGGAACGGGCGGTGCGCAGGCACCGCCCGTTCCCGTTTCGGATCCCCGGCGGCGGCCAGCCCCGCACAAGCCAGGCCGGCAATAAGCGGACGGTGTTTTGCTGCGCCTGCAATCGCGGTCCCGTGCCGCGCGTCGGAGGGATGTCATGAATGTAAAGACCACATTCGCTTCGGATGAGGTGTCGCCGCTTGTCGACGTGTTCCAGCGGGCGCGGAACCAGAAACTGTCGCTGGCGGAGCTGCTGCAATCCGCCGAGACCCTGACGGGCGCCGGGCTGCTTGCGCAGGCCGTGGATCTCTACAAGACCTGGATCGCCTTCAACGAGGGCAATCCCCTCCTGCACATGGCCTGCTTCAACTACGCGGTCGCGCTGCGCCAGGCGGGCGATGCCGTCGGCGCCATCCATGCGCTGCGGGCCTGCCTGAAGCTGGACGCCGGCTTCGGCCCGGCGCATATCAATCTCGGCCGCGCCTTCGAGGATTGCGGCCAGATCGACCAGGCCGTGCGGCAATGGTTGCTGTTCACCGAGGCGACGGCCGAGATCACGCCCGACAAGCTCGGCCATCGCCTGATGGCGCTCCAGCACACGGGTCGCGTGCTGGAAAGCGCCGGCCGGCTGGAGGAGGCGGAGATCGCCCTGTGGCAGGCGATTGAATTGCAGCCGTCCAAGCCCGAGGCGGCGCAGCACTGGCTGTCTGTCCGCCAGCACCTGTGCAAATGGCCGATCGTCACGCCGTCGCATCACGTCACCGCCCGCCAGCTGATCGACGCGATGTCGCCGCTGACGCTCGGCTGCTATGCCGACGATCCGATCTTCCAGCTCGCCAAGGCCCACCGCTACAACAGGACGCTGGTGGGCCGGCCCGACGTCGGCGGCTTCCCGCGCCGGCCCGCGCGGCACAAGTCCGGCACCGGCGAGCGGCTGAGGGTCGGATACGTCTCCTCGGACCTGCGCCAGCACGCCGTCGGCTTCGCGCTCAGCGAGGTCCTCGAGCTGCACGACAGGAAGAGCGTGGAGATCTACGCCTACTACTGCGGCGAGCCGCGCACCGGCGACCCGACCCAGGAGCGCATCCGCAACGCCGTGGACTGCTGGCGCGACATCGCCGCGTTCGGCGACGCGGAAGCCGCGAAGCTGATCCTCGACGACGGGATCGACGTCCTCGTCGACGTCAACGGCTACACCAAGCATGCCCGCACGGCGATCTTCGCCTATCGCCCGGCGCCGGTCGTCGTCAATTTCTGCGGCTATCCGGGCTCGATGTGCAGCCCCTACCACCAGTACATGATCACGGACGGCTACATCGTGCCGCCGGAAAACGAGGTCTACTACACCGAGAAGGTGCTGCGCATCGCCTGCGACCAGCCGGTCGACCGCAAGCGCGAGATCGCGCCCCGGCCGAGCCGGGCGGAGGCCGGGCTGCCCGAGGGCGCCTTCGTCTATGCCTGCTTCAACGGCATGCAGAAGATCACCGAGAACTGCTTTGCGCGCTGGATGCGAATCCTGGCGGGCGCACCCGGCAGCGTGCTCTGGCTGCTGACCGAGAGCGAGACGGCCAACCGGCGGCTGCGCGAGCTGGCGGCCAGGAGCGGCGTCGCCCCCGAGCGCATCATCTTCGCGCCCAAGGTGCCGAACCCGAAGCATCTCGCGCGCATCGCGCTCGCCGACCTGTTCCTGGACACGTTCCCCTACGGTGCGCATTCGACGGCCGCCGACGCGATCACCATGGGCCTGCCGGTGCTGACGGTTCCCGGCAAGAGCTTCGCGGCGCGCTTCTGCGCCAGCATCGTCGTCTCCGCCGGCATTCCGGAGATGATCTGCGCCACGCCGGAGGAATATGTCGAGCGCGCCGTCGCCTTCGCGGCCGACCGCAAGAGCCTTGAGGCCGTCCGTGAATCGCTCGCGCGCCAGCGCGAGACCTGCGTCCTGCGCGACATGCCGGGCCTTGCCCGCCGGCTGGAGGAGCTGTTCTGGCAGATGCAGGGCGAGGCCGAGCGCGGCGAGACCCCGGTGCCGGACCTCCGCAACCTCGACGTCTACTACGAGATCGGCGCCGAGCTGATCCAGGCGAACGTCGAGTTCGAGGACGATGCGGCCTACCGGCGCCGCTACGTCGAGAAGCTCGCCCAGTGGCACGACTTCTCGCCGCTTCCGCACGACACGCGCCTGTGGCCGGCCCCGGCCGCCGGCGTACGGTAGCCGGCATCATGGCATCGTCGGACAGGATCGGCATCGTCGGCGCGGGGCTTTCCGGCGCCGTCATCGGGCGCGCGCTGGCGGAGGCGGGCCACAGGGTCGAGATCCTCGACGCCCGCGGCCACGTCGCCGGCAACTGCCACACGGAGCGCGACGCCGAGACCGGCGTCATGGTCCATGTCTACGGCCCCCATATCTTCCACACCGACGACACGGAAGTCTGGGACTACGTGAACCGTTTCCAGACGTTCCAGCCCTACAAGAACCGCGTCAAGACGACCAGCGGCGGCCAGGTCTATTCGCTGCCGGTCAACCTGCACACGATCAACCAGTTCTTCGGCAAGGCGTTCCGGCCGGACGAGGCGCGCGCCTTCATCGAGGCGCAGGCCGACCGGTCGATCGCCGATCCGCAGACCTTCGAGGAGCAGGCGCTCCGCTTCGTCGGCAGGGCGCTCTACGAGGCCTTCTTCAAGGGCTATACACAGAAGCAGTGGGGCTGCTCGCCGACGGAGCTGCCGGCCTCCATCCTGAAGCGCCTGCCCGTGCGCTTCAACTACGACGACAACTATTTCTTCCACAAATACCAGGGCATGCCGGAAAACGGCTACACCGACATGGTCGCGCGCATCCTCGACCACGCCAACGTCACCGTGCGGCTCGCCACGCGCTTCCACCGCGCCGACGGCGACGGCTACGCCCACGTCTTCTACTCCGGCCCGCTCGACGGCTATTTCGACTACGCGCTCGGCCGCCTCGGCTACCGCACGCTCGATTTCGAGCGCTTCACCTACGAGGGCGACTACCAGGGCTGCGCGGTGATGAACTACGGCGACTTCGCCGTGCCCTACACGCGCATCACCGAGCACAAGCACTTCTCCCCGTGGGAGGAGCACGAGGGGTCGGTCTGCTACCGCGAGTTCTCGCGCGAATGCGGCCCCGACGACACGCCCTACTATCCGATCCGCCTGGTGCGGGAGAAGGAGCAGCTCGCCCGCTATGTCGCGCGCGCGGAGCAGGAGAGGGCGGTCACCTTCGTCGGCCGGCTCGGCACCTACCGCTATCTCGACATGGACCTGACGATCCGCGAGGCCCTCGACACCGCCCGGCTCTATCTTGCCCGCAGGGCGCAAGGCGCCGCCATGCCGGCCTTCGTCCAGCCGCCGCTCTGATCCGGCGCATCTTTTCCGCATTCGCCGCGCCGCTCCGATCCCGCAGCGGAGATCCGTCCCGAGAGGACAATCAATCTTTGATTGCGTGTGCAAGGTAAAAGTATTTTTAGTTGCAAAGCCGCGTAATTCGTATTCTACTTCCGGTATGGCTTTCGGTCGGAGGGAGAGATGCCGTTTACCCTGTCTCGCGGTGGCAACAACATTCCGGCCGAGGTGCAGCGCTGGCAGTATTTCCTGCTGCGGCGGGGCGTTTCCCAGGTCGGCCGCATCGATGCGGACTTCGGCGCGAAGACGGAGGAGGCGACCCGGATATTCCAGCTGCAGCAGCAGCTTGCGCCGAACGGCAAGGTGAACGCGGCGACGCTGGAGGCCGCGCGGCAGCAGGGCTACACCGTGCTTGCCGACGGCTATTATGCCGAACGGGCGGGCGCGGGATGGCCCGCGCGCCCGGACGGCCTCGGTTCGCCGGGCTCGGACTGGCGCAACACCCGGTTCTCCTGCTTCCGCTTCGTGCAGAAGCAGAATGCCTATCGCGACCGCCCGGAGCGGATCGTCATCAGGGGAAGCTGCGACGGCAGGATCGCGGACTGGACGACGGCCAACATCATCGACTTCCCGAGCAGCGCCTTCTCCCATGCCGACGGATATCGCGGCTATTTCCGGATCCACAGGAACGCGAAGGAGGCGCTGGAGGAACTGCTGCACCAGTGGAGGAGCCTCGACCTCCTGCATCTGGTGATCAGCTTCGCCGGCGCCTTCGACCCGCGCTACATCTACGGCGAGAACCCCGGCAACGGTGCGCAGCCGGAACGGCGCAGCGCCGAGACCGGCAAGCTCTCCAACCATGCCTTCGGGTCGGCCTTCGACATCAACACCACCTGGAACTGGATCAGCGAGGTGCCGGCGTTCTGCGGCCGCAAGGGGTCCGTGCGCGAGCTGGTCGCCTCCGCCAATGCGGCGGGTTTCTACTGGGGCGGCCATTTCGGCGGCAACCGCATCGACGGCATGCATTTCGAGCTGGCCCGCTGAAGACGGGTGCCCTTTGCCGCCGGCCGCCCGGTCGGGATGGTCTTTGATATCCCCCGCACGATGACCGAAGCCCCCCGAGCCGCAAAGACACGGATTTCCGGGGCCTGCGGCGCCACCATTAACGTTTCTGCACGGATTGCGATGTATTGAAGGAGGATGCAATTCACGCATGCCGCCGGGGCGGCAGCCGGAGCGTTTCATGACTGGTCTTCCCGTTCTCGCGGTCGATCTCGACAAGACCCTCGTGCGAAGCGACGTTCTCTATGAATCCTTCTGGGATTGCGCCTCGCGCGACCTCGGCAACCTGTCGCGGGCGCTTGCCTGCCTCAAGAAGGGCAAGGCGCAGTTCAAGGCGCAGCTGAGCCGCTACGTCACCATCGATCCGGCCAGGCTCACCTACAACCACGACGTTCTCGACTATATCCGCAAATGGCGGGAGAAGGGCGGCCGCACCGTCCTCGTCACGGCCACCGACCAGCATGTGGCGCGGGGCATCGCCGACCATCTCGGTCTCTTCGACGAGGTCTACGGCTCGGACGGCGTGCGCAACCTCAAGGGCCGCGAGAAGGCCGGCTTCCTCGTCGAGCGCTACGGCGCCGGCAACTACGACTATATCGGCGATGCCGACGCCGACATCCCCGTCTGGAGCTCGGCGCGCCGCGCGATCACTGCCGGGCTGTCGCCGAGGGAGCGCGACCGGGTGCGCTCGCAGGGCGGCGAGGTGCTGCATCTCGACGTGCCGCGCGGCGGCCTGCGCCCCTATGTCGAGGCGCTGCGGCCGCACCAGTGGTCGAAGAACATCCTCGTCTTCCTGCCGCTGATCGCCGCGCACGAAGGGTCGCCCTCGAGCTGGATCGCGGCGATCTTCGCCTTCCTCTGCTTCAGCCTCGTCGCCTCCGGCGTCTACGTGCTGAACGACCTGCTCGACCTGTCGGCCGATCGCAGCCACCCGCGCAAGCGCTACCGGCCGCTCGCCTCGGGCGCGCTGCCGCTCGATCACGGCACGCTGATGGTGCCGGGGCTCCTCGGCGGCGGCCTCGTCCTCGCGCTGTTCGTCTGGCGGCTGGAATTCCTCGCCGTGATGGCGCTCTACGTCGTCGTCACCCTGGCCTACTCGCTCGGCCTGAAGCGCAAGCCGGTGGTCGACATCTGCACGCTCGCCGGCCTCTACACGCTGCGCATCTTCGCCGGCGGGGCGGCGACCGGCCTGCCGATCTCCGAATGGCTGCTCGCCTTCTCGATCTTCTTCTTCTTCTCGCTCGCCGCGGTCAAACGGCAGGGCGAGCTGGTCGACGTCGTCAAGTCCGGGCGCGGCAAGCCGGCCGGGCGCGGCTACGAGGGCAACGACCACCTGATCCTGTCGATGATGGCGATCGGTTCGGGCTATGTCGCGGTCCTGGTCATGGCGCTCTATCTCGACACGCCGAACGTCCGCGAGCTCTATGCCCACCCGGTCTATCTCTGGGGCATCTGCCCGATCCTGCTCTACTGGGTGAGCCGCATGGTGATGATCGCCCATCGCGGCCGCATGGACGACGATCCGATCGTCTTCGCGGTGAAGGACAGGACCAGCCGCTATTGCGGCGCGCTGGTGCTGTTCGTCATCCTCGTCGGAACGGTCTGATGCTCGACCTCGTCCTTCGCTACACCGCCTTCGCCGTCCTCGCGACCCTCGTCAATCTCCTGACCCAGCGCCTCGTGCTCGCCGCGATCGACGGCGGTCCAGGCTTCGCGCTCGCCGTCTTCTGCGGCACCGCGACGGGCCTCGTGGTCAAATACGTCCTCGACAGGAAGTGGATCTTCCACGACCGCTCGACAGGGCTTGCGACACACGGGCGCAAGTTCGGCCTCTATACCGCCATGGGCATCGTCACGACGTTGATCTTCTGGGGCACGGAGACGGCCTTCTGGCTCGCCTGGGGCACGGAGCTCGCCCGCGAGGCAGGCGCCGTCCTCGGCCTCGCCGTCGGCTATGTCGTCAAGTACAATCTCGACCGGCGCTTCGTGTTCGGCCCGAGAGCGGCGGAGGCCTGAGCCATGGAGATATCCGGCTGGGGACGCTTTCCCAGGGCCGACTGCACGGTACGCCGCCCGCGCGACGAGGCGGCGGTGCGCGCGCTCGTCCTGTCCGGCCGTGCGATCGCCCGCGGCAACGGTCGCGCCTATGGCGACAGCGCGCTCAATCCGCACCTCACCGTCGACATGACCGCCTTCGACCGGATGATCGCCTTCGACGCGGCGGCCGGCCTGCTGACCGTCGAGGCGGGCGTGCTGCTCGGCGACATCGTCGCGGCCTTCCTGCCGCGCGGCTGGTTTCCCGCCGTCACGCCGGGCACGAAGTTCGTCACGGTCGGCGGCATGATCGCCGCCGACGTGCACGGTAAGAACCACCACGCGCACGGCTCCTTCGGCGCCTTCGTCGAATGGATCGACCTGATGGTCGCCGACGGCCGCGTGCTGCGCTGCTCGCGCGCGGAAAATCCCGACCTCTTCGCCTTCACCCTCGGCGGCATGGGGCTGACGGGCGTCGTCCTGCGCGCGGCGTTCCGCCTGACACCGGTGGAAAGCGGCTGGATCCGCCAGCGGACGATCGCCGCCGGCAGCCTCGACGAGGCCGTCGACACCTTCGAGCGATCGGCCGGCTGGACCTATTCCGTCGCCTGGATCGACTGCCTCGCCAAGGGGCCTGCCCTCGGCCGCTCGCTCGTCATGCTTGGCGAACACGCCCGGCGCGACGAGCTCGACGACGGGCGCCGCGCCGCGCCCTATACGGTACCGGAAAAGCGCAAGCGGCGCGTGCCCTTCGATGCGCCGGCCCTCGCGCTCAACCGCTTCTCGGTCCGCGCCTTCAACGCGCTCTACTACGCGAAGGGCCGCAGGGGCGCCGGCGAGAGCCTCGTCGACTGGGACGGCTATTTCTACCCGCTCGACGCCGTCCTCGGCTGGAACCGCATCTACGGCCGGCGCGGCTTCGCGCAGTTCCAGTGCGTGCTGCCGCTCGACAGCGCGAAGGCGGGGCTGCGCCTGCTGCTGGAGGCGATCTCGGCGGCGGGGCAGGGCTCCTTCCTCGCCGTGCTGAAGCGCATGGGCCCGCAGCAAAGCCGCTTCTCCTTCCCGATGGAGGGCTATACGCTGGCGCTCGATTTTCCCGTCGGCGCGGCGAGCCTGTCGCTGCTGGATCGGCTCGACGCCATCACGCTTGCCCACGGCGGCCGCTTCTACCTCGCCAAGGACTCGCGCATGCGCGCGGCGACGCTGGAGGCCTCCGACCCGCGCACGGCCGCCTTCCGCCGGATGCGCCGGGAGACGGCCGCCGCGGACCGCTTCGCCTCCCTGCAATCGGAACGGCTCGGCCTCTAGGGGCAAAGACGATGGAACCAACGCCCATGCCCATGCAAAAGAAGTCCCTCCTCGTCGTCGGCGGCAGCTCCGACATCGCCCGGGCGACGGCGCTCGCCTTCGCCCGCAACGGCTGGAACGTCACGCTCGTCGGCCGCGACCTCGACGTGCTGACGGCTTCGGCCGCGGACCTCGAACTGCGCGCGCCCGGCAGCACGGTCGCCGCCGCCCGGCTCGACATCCTCGATACCGCCGCCTTCGCGCCCTTCCTCGACGCGCTGCCCGTCCTACCGGACGTGGTGCTCTCGGCCGTCGGCCTGCTCGGCGACCAGACGCAGGCCGAGCGCGATCCCGCCCATGCGGAACGCATCCTGCGCTCGAACTTCGAGGGGCCGGGCCTCTTCCTAGGGCTCGTCGCCGAGCGCTTCGAGGCGCGCGGTGCTGGAACGATCGTCGGCATCTCGTCGGTCGCCGGCGAGCGCGGCCGGGCCTCCAACTACGTCTACGGCGCCGCCAAGGCCGGCTTCACCGCGTTCCTCTCGGGACTGCGCAACCGGCTGGCCGGCAGGGGCGTGCAGGTGCTGACGGTCAAGCCCGGCTTCGTGCGCACCCGCATGACCGAAGGGATGAAACTGCCGGGAGCGCTGACGGCCGAGCCGCAGGAACTGGGCGAGGCGATCTTCAGGGCGGTCGCCAGGGGGCGGGACGTCATCTATGTCCGCCCGGTCTGGCGGCTCGTCATGGCGATCATCCGCGCCATTCCCGAACCCATCTTCAAGAAGACGAAACTGTAGAAGGGCGCCATGCCGCACTCCCGCGTGACGACACCATCTTTCTGGCTGGGCGCGCTGCTCGCGTTCACGCTTGCGGGCGCGCTCGCCGTCCTGGCGCGGGATTTCCTGAACGGCGGCAACGACTGGAAACAGGCGGACTGGCTGATCAACGACGAGCAGATTTTCGTCCGGCGCGGCCTGCTCGGCTCGCTCCTCATCCGCGGCGCGGACCTCCTTGCCGTCGGCCCGCTCCTCGCAACCGTCGCGCTGCAGGCCGCCCTTGCCGCCGCGACGACCTGGCTCACCTGGAAGGCCTGCATCCGCCAGACCGTGACGGCGAAGCTGCTCCTCGTCGTCGCCTCCGCCGGCTTCTTCCTGGTCTTCTGGAACGCCGACCGGCAGGGCGCATGGCGCAAGGAGCTCTTCGTCTTCCTGTCGCTGGCGATCCTCGCCTACGGCGCCACCTTCCCGGCCCTGCCGCGGTGGCAGCGCATCGCTTCCGCGCTCGTCTTCGTCGCCGGCATCGCCGCCCACGAGGGCCTGATCTTCTTCCTGCCGCTCTATCTCGTCGCGCTGCATTTCGCCTGGGGCAACCTGCTCACGCGGGAAAGGCGGGGCCTCGTCGCACTGTTCCTGCTCGCGGTCGCTGCCGCCTTCCTGTCCAACATCGTCCAGCCGCGGCTGGAGACGGTCGACCCGGTCTGCCGGCCGCTGCTCGACCGCGGCCTCACCGCCGATTTCTGCGACGGCGCGATCGAGGCGCTGACCCATCGGCTCGGGGAGGAGATGGCCGCGGCCGCGGAGATGGTCACGGCCGGCGGGCTCGCGCAGGTGCTCCTCGCCTACGGCCTGTGCCTTCTTCCCTTCGCCGTCTACGTCGCCGACGGTCGCGACACGGACCGGCGGTTGCCGCTCCTGCTCGCCGCCGTCGGCCTTCCCTTCGCCGCCCTCTATCCGGTCGCGATCGACTGGGGACGCTGGATATCCTTCCACATGACGGGGGCCGTCTATCTGCTGCTGGTCCTGCGCGCCCGCGGCCTGGCGCCGGAAGGCGCCCGGTCGTGGCCGCTGCCCGTCCTCGTCGGCATCGGGCTCCTGCCCTGGGCCGTCGCGTTCTCGCACGTCGGCGCCACGCTGTGGCTCGGTCCCGTCGTCAGGGCCGTCGCCAGGGCTGCTGTGGCGGTCGCGTCGTGAACGGCCCTGCCGGCCCGGCTCAACCCTCCCGGTAGTAGGCCGAGTAGCGGGAATAGTAGTATTCCGACGATCCGTATTCCCGGTAGAGCCTCATCTTTTCGATATCGACCTTGTTGAGGACGACGCCGAGGCATTTCTCGGCGATCGTCGGCTCGTTGCGCAGCGTCTGCCGGACGACGTGGCGGGCGGTCTTGCCCCATTCCACGACGAAGATGAACCCGTCGACCTTGGAGGCGATCGCCCGCGCGTCGACGACCGGGCCGAGCGGCGGCAGGTCGAGGATCACGTAGTCGAAATGCTGCGTGGCCGCCGACAGCACCTGCGCCATGCCCATCGAGGCGAGCAGCTCGGACGAATGCGGGATGCGCCGCTTTACGACGGCGGGCAGGAAGGCGAGCTTCGTCTTCTGGTTCACCAGCAGGAGATCCCTGACCGGGCGCCCCTCCATCACGGCCTCGACGAGGCCCGCATCGGCATGGCGGCCGATCGCGCGCGTCGTGCCGGGATTGCGCAGGTCCGCGTCGATCAGGAGGGCCTTCGCCCCCTGGCTCGCCAGCAGCTCGGCGAAGTTGATAGCCACCGTCGACTTGCCTTCGCCCGGCAGCACCGAGACGACGCCGATCACCCGGGACGGCCTGTCGGAAAGGCTGAGGTCGGCGGCGATCTTGGCGCTGCGCATCGTTTCGGCGAAGGCCGAGAGCGGATGGTCGATCACGTGGTTGACGATCGCGTTCGGCTTGCGCACGGCGCGCGGGTGGAAGCCGTCCGCCTCCACGTCCTCGACGCGGCGGAGGCCTCCGCCGTCGACCAGCGGCGCGATCCCCAGGAACTCCTGGCCGAGCACGTCGCGCACCTGGTCGCCCGTGCGGAAGAAGCGGTCGCGGAACTCGCGGAAGGCGGCGAGGCCGACGCCGGCGCAGCAGCCCAGCACGAGCGAGAAGGCCAGCACCAGCGCCTTGCGCGGATGGCTCGGCCGGGTCGGCGTGGCGGCATGCGAGATGATGCGGGCCTCCGTGACGGGGAACGACTGCTGCTGGATCGCCTCCTGATAGCGTTGCAGGAAGGTCTGGTAGAGGTTCTTGTAGGTCTCCGCCTCGCGCTCCAGCTCGCGCAGCTGCACCTGCGTCTCGTTGGCCGACGCGCTGATGCCCGTCGCCTGCGCCACGCTCTCCGTCAGGCTCCTCTCTCGGCTCTTGGCCACGTCGAGATTGCTCTGGTAGCTCTCGGCGATGCGGCCGAGCTCCTCGAACATCAGCCGCTGGTACTCGCGCATCTCGCCGCGCAGGCGGACCGCCTGCGTGTGGTTCGGCCCGAGCCGGTCGGCGATCTCCGCCTCGCGCTTGGAGGCGTCGAGATACTTCTCCCGCAGCTTGTTCGACACGGAGCTGTCGAGCACGTCCGTCACGATCGCGTCCGTCTGGCCCTTGCCGATGATGTCGCGGATGCGGTCGAGATTGGCCTGTGCCTTGGCCGTGTCGGCCTGGGCGACGATGAGGGCGCTGTTGAGCTCGGCGAGCTGCTGGTCGGTGACGAGCCGGCCGCCGCCGGTCGAGACGAGCCCGTTGGCCGTGCGGAACTTCTGGACGGCGAGGTCCGTCTCCAGCGACTTCTGCCGGAGCTCCTCGATGCGCTCCTGCAGCCAGGCGCCGGCCCGGCGCGTCGCCTGGTACTTGGAATCGAGCTTGTCGGTGAGATAGGCGTCGGCGATGGCGCGGGCGATGCGCGCGGAAAGCTCCGGCGAGGGCGAGACGTAGGCGATCTCCAGCACGTAGGTGCGGCCGACGCGGCTGACCGTCATGCCGGCCTGCACGCGGGCGGAGGCCGCCTGCCGCCGGGCCTCGTCCTCGCCCGCGGGCTCGGCCTCGGCGGAGAACCAGGACGACGCGTCGGCAAGGGTGCGGAGCGCCGAGACGGCGCTGCCGAAGAGCGATCCGCCGGAGGCGTTGAAGGCGGCGTCCCCGGTGAGCTTGAGCCTGTCGACGACGGCGAGGCTGATCGTGTCGGATTTCAGGAGCTCGACCTGGCTCAGCACCGTCGCCTCGTCGTCGACGACGCCCCCGAGCGTCGAGAGCTGGTCGGCGATCGCGCGGTTCTCGCGGTCGATGAGCACGCTCGTGCTGGCGGTGTAGAGGGGAACCGCCGTCAGGACGTAGAGGATGGCGAGCACGAGGCCGGCAAGCAGGCCGGCCGCCACCACCCGCCATTGCCGCCTGGCGGCGGCAAGGAGATGGTCGACGTCGATCGATGGGCCGGGAACGTCGTCCTCCGGCCATTCGTCCTGGGCGCGGATGGCGCCGGACCGGTTCTGCATCTGCAACATTGCACCCCCACCGGAACGCTGAAAAGGACGCGAGGAGAGCAACGCGCCGCGGCTATTCGCTCGGGCTGACGCTTTCCGTTTCCGTATAGCTGCCGCCACCGCCGCCGACGGAGAAGCTGCCGCTGGAATTGCCGGCCGACGTGCTGCCGCCGGCGCCGCCGGAGCCGCCGCCTGCCGAGCCGCCGCCGCCGATCGCCCCGCCGCCGCCGATGGCGCCGCCGCCGGCACCCGCCACGGCGCCGATCGCCGCGGTCTGGACCTCCTTCAGCGCCGCCTCGAAGGCGACCTCGAGCGCGTCGATGCCGAGCGAGGCGACCTTCTCCTGGATCGTCGCGGCATATTCCGGGTTCACGGTCTGGCAGGCGCGCGCGGCCCGCGCGAGGCCCGCGCCGATCGCCGAGACCTGGCTCGACGTCGCGGTGGCGACGAGGCCGAGGATCGGGTCGAGCGCGGCCGCGTCGGAGCCGGCGAGCGAGCGCACGCGGGTGGAGAGCGGCAGGCCGCCGCTCGGGAATTCGGCAAGCAGCGAGGCGGGCGTGGCGAGGAACGCCTGTATCTCCGCGTCGGACAACCTGGCCGGGCCGCTGAAGCAGGCCGTCTCGGCGGCGCTTGCGGGGGGCGTTGCTGCCGCCGGATCGTCCTGCGCGATGGCGATGCCGGACATCACGACGGTTGCACCGGCAACGCCGGCGACGAATCTTCCGAGTTTTACTGCGAACATTCCGTCAGACATGTTTCGTCTCCTGTTTCGCGTTCTTCGTTGTTCTTCATGCAGGAGGCGGCGGGGGAGGCCCCGCCGCCGTTGTCCTCACAGCGCCCTCAGCGCGTTGCGCGTGTCCACCACGTCTCCGCTGACGCCGGCCGCCGTCGAGGAGACGGAATTGACCAGGTTCAGAAACTTCAGCAGCTCGACCGAGTCCGAGTTCGAGACGTAGATGATGTCCTTGTCGTGCATCGCGAACTTCTGCACCGCGAAGAAGGTCGCCGGGTCGCGCAGGTTCGCCCTGAAGATCACCGGCACCTCGTTCGACGCGAACTTCCGCGTATCGACGCCGAGCTTGGCGAGCGCGTCCCTGGAGACGGTGCGGTAGAGCATGACCTGCGCCGGATCGGCGCGGCCGTCGAGCAGGCCGCCCGCCTTGCCGAGCGCCTCGCCGAGCGTCAGGCCGGACTCCTCGAAGTCGAAGCGGCCGCTGAGGCCCGTCGCGCCGAAGGCGAGATAGGTGCGGCGCTCGCGATTGACGAAGATCGTGTCGCCCGGCGCCACGTAGATGTTTTCCGCCGGCGTGTTGGCGAGGTGGTCGTAGAGCACCGTCGCGGTCTTGCCGCGCCGCTGCAGCGTCACATAGGTCTCGATGCCGGGCGCGCTCAGGCCGCCGGCCTGCGAGATCATGTCGAGGATGCGGTCGCCGGCGGGGCTCAGCTCGAACTTCGCCGGCGCGCGGACGTCGCCGAGCACCGCCACCTGGCTCGACCGGCTCTTGACCGTGGTGATGACCACCTGCGGCTCGATGGCGCGGTTGGCGAGGAGATCCTCGATCTCCTGCTGCACCTCGTCGACCGAGCGGCCGGCGGCGCGCACGCGGCCCGCATAGGGAACGCTGATCGTGCCGGCCCGGTCGATCGTCTGCTCGGGAAGCGTGATGAAGTTGCCGGGGCGGCTGCCGGCGTCGGCCGGAATGAACAGGCCGCCCGACTGCGCCTCGAAGACGGAGATCGCCACGACGTCGCCGACGCCGAGCGGCAGGGTCGGCGGGCCGCCGCGGCCGCCGCCGAAACCGCCGAAGCTTGCGGCCTCCTCCTTGCCGAAATAGGCAAGCACGCTCGCGTTGATGTCGACGAGCGCATAGTCGATGCCGACCTGGCGGTCCTTGGCGCTCACCTTGACATAGGCGTTGGCTTCTATTGCCCGGTCGTCGGGTCCCGCACGCGGCGTCGCCGCACATCCCGACAATATCGCGGCGACGAGCGTAAATCCAAGCCCTAACTTCAAATTCGTAAACATAAAAACGTCCCCGCCAAACCTTAAACTACGAATGAATTAACAGTCGCCGGAGAGCAGGTCACCGCTCATGAAATATGGCAAGAATCCGTTTGCCAAGCAAGAACTCAAAGACCATGACGCATGAGAAGTTCCTGAACTGGTGAATCCAGCCAGCAAAATGCGGAATAAACACGCGACGCAATACGGATTTTTATATCGGTTTCATGACGAGGAATCTTCGCCACAAAACGGCCTCTTTGCTGAACGGTTCCTGCCTCAATTCCGGAGAGCCGCGAAAAATCCCGCAGAGGCTGCAATTTCGCCCCCAAAGCGCGAATTTCTTCCGTCCTGCTTGCAGTTTCCCCTATTATGGCTAATAAAGGTTTAACGACTGAAGCCCGCAGCCGGATGCGCGGGCAAAATATAGATATCCTTGACTCTTGTCAGATCCAGTAAAACGTCGCCGATCTTTTGTTTGCAGTACTTGAGGCAGCCGTCGTCATGGAAGACATTCTTTCCGATCCCGGACCGTTGGAACCGGAAGGATGGCGCCCCGGCGCGCGCGCCCGGCGGCTGCCGGATGCCGCAGGATCGGTCGCCGGCAAGGAACCGGCGCCGGCGCGCGCCTTCGTCATCTCGCCGCCCGCCGGCGCGCCGCGCCGGGTTCAGCGCGCCGTCAAGCGGGCGTTCGACATCGCCGTTGCGGGGACGGGGCTCACCCTGCTGCTGCCGTTCCTCTTCGTCGTCGCTGTGCTGGTCCGCATCGGAAGCGACGGGCCGGCGCTCTTCCGCCAGCGCCGCATCGGCCGCGGCGGCGTTCCCTTCGACATCCTGAAGTTCCGCACGATGTATGTGGACCGCTGCGATCCGAGCGGCCTCGTCCAGACCGTCGATGCCGACAGCCGCGTCACCGGGCTTGGCCGCATCCTGCGCAAGACCAATCTCGACGAGCTGCCGCAGCTCTGGAACGTGTTGCGGGGCGACCTGTCGCTGGTCGGCCCGCGGCCTCACGTGCCCCACATGCTCGCGGCCGGGCGGCCCTATGAGGATCTCGTCGTCGGCTACGGCTACCGCCATCTGATGCGCCCCGGCCTCACGGGCCTCGCCCAGTGCCGCGGGCTGCGCGGCCCGACCGACAATCCATGGAAGGCCGCCCGCCGCATCGCCTGCGACGTCGAGTACATCCGCACCTTCTCGCTTGCCCTCGACGCCCGCATCATCGCGCGCACGATCCTCAACGAGATGACCGGCGGGACCGGGACTTGACCCCTATCCGCCGAGCGGACCGAGCGCCTTGCGGCGTTCCTCGGGAATGAGCGGCAGCGTTTCCCGGAGGAGATCGGCCATCGCCTGCGATTGTGTAGCCAGGACGGCCTGCAGCTCCGGCGGCGGAAGGTAGACGAGCCCGTTGCGCAGGTCCGCCGCCGCCTCTTCCCGCGCCAGCGCCACGGTCGCGGCCGACAGCCGGTTCCAATGGGCGAGACGGCCGGTGAGCAGGCGGCCCTCGGACGGATTGAGCTGCTGGGAAAGCGCCATCAGGCGCGCCTGCTCGGCGGCCACTTCGCCGCCGGCCTGCCGCAGCATCGCCAGGCGCAGCCAGAGATTGCCGTCCGCCGGCATGCAGGAAAGCCCGTGGCGCACCTGTTCCTCCGCCGCTGCGAGCCGCGCCGCCCAGTCCTCGTAGGCCCGGTCGCGGTCGGTCCGGTCGAGGGCCGCCAGCAGCACCGTGAGCGACGGACGCAGCACCGCGGCCTTGCAGCCCGTCAGCCGGTCGGCCGGCATGTGCCCGGCGATGAGCGCGGCGAGCGCCGCATCGTCGACCTGGCGGCCGGCATCGAGCGCGCGGGCGAAGCGGCGCACGGCGGCACCGGCCGCGGCATCCCGGGCGTCGAAGGCGGCAAGCACCGTGCCGAGCAGCGCGATCGCGACGAGAGCCGCCCCCGAGGCGGGGACCCGCCGGATCGGGCCGGGCGCCTCCGGCAGCTGTCGCCGGCCGAGCGAGAGCGTCACCGTCAGTGCGGCGAACATCGCGTAGAAGACGGCCATGCCCGGCACCTGGAGCGGGAAGTCCAGCGCGCTGTGCGAGAGCACCAGCACGAGACCGGCAAGGCCTGCCGCCGGATAGGCGCGCAGGCTGCGCCGCTGCCGAAGGCCCGTGCCGTAGGCCCATGCCAGCGCCCAGAGGGCGGCGAGGAGCAGGGGAACGAACGGGATGCCGAGCCCGATGAGCCCCTCGAGATAGAGATTGTGCGCCTTGTCCCAGACATTGGCGGTGCCGCAGACCGGGTCGCGGTAGGGGCTGAAGACGAAGGCGAAGGCGCCGAAGCCGCCGCCGGTGAGGAGATTGTCGCGTGCGGCGGCGAACAGCCCATCCAGGATGCAGAAGCGCCCGTCGTCGCCGCCCTGCACCTCCGCCCGGAAAATCGTCTGCGGCGCGAGGAAGGCGACGGCGAGGAGGACGGCGGCAAGCGCGAGGATTGTGCGCAGCGCCTTGCCGGCGCGGCCGCGCCGCCGCCGCGTGAAGCCGGCCGGCGCCGGTCCGCCGCCGGACCAGGCGAGGAGCACCACGAGCACCGCCGCGCCCGCCGCCGTGGAGGCGATGCCCGCCCGCGACCGCGTGAGCGCGAGGGCGGCGAGGACGACGGCGAGCAGGGCGGGCTGGAGGAGGAGGGGCCATGGCCGCACGGACCGCCCGAGCGGGGTGCCGTTCATGATCCAGGCGAGCAGGCGGTTGCGGTCGAGCTTCGCCCATTCCTCACCCGTCCGCACCAGCAGCATCAGCACGATGAGGCCGAGGCAGGTCGCCGCCGTGTTGCGGTTGACGAAGGTGAGGGTGAAGCCGCCCTGGTCGTATTGCCGCTCGGAGAGCAGCAGGCTCCCTGGCAGCAGGAGGAACTCCGCAAGGCAGAGGGTCGCGAGAAGCCCGCCGCCGAGCGCGAACAGGGCGAAGGCCGCGCGCGCCCGCTCGTCCGTGCGGAAGATCAGGAGGCCGGCGAGGAAGGCCAGGAACGGCAGCACGAGCCGCAGCCATCCGGCCACCGTCTCGGCGGGCGCGACGGAAATGCTGTTGCGCCCGTCCGCGATGCCGAAGGCCGGCAGCTCCCGCCAGATCGGCGCGGCGAGATCGGCGACCGGCATCGGCAGCGTCTGCAGCCCGATCCACAGCGTCAGCGCGAGAAGGAGGGCGACGGCCGCGTTGAAGATCGCCCGCGTCCGCACCGGCCGGCCGCTCTCGGCAAGCCCCGCCATCGAGAGCAGGGCGGCAAGCAGGATGCAGGAGGCGAGCGGCAGCGGATAGACGGCGCCGAAGGAGACGAGCGAGGCGAAGACGAGCAGGAGATAGCCCGCCTCCGCCAGCGGCAGCCACCGGCGCGGGACCGGGCGCGTCGTCGGCGCGGCGATTGCCGTGTCTGTCAAGGGAACCTCTCTTTGTCGTCCTCGGGCTGGCCTCTCGCGGAACGATATATCAACGTCCGCGTCCGTGCCATTCCTGCCGTGCGGCGCCGTCGCTCCGGGCGAATTTCCTGTCGCGCCGGCGGCGCGCCGCCTGTAAGTTGCGGGCGGGCCGATTCCGAAACGCAGCGCGCCTCCGGCCGGGCGAGGGTGATCCGATGAGCCGACAGACCGACGCCATTCTCGACCTCTGCCGGACGCTGCCGCCGGCGCGCACGGCCATCGTCCATCCGGTGAGGGCGAACGTGATCGAGGCCGCGCAGGAGGCGGCCCGCGGAGGGCTGATCGTCCCCGTCCTCGTCGGCCCGGCCGCGCGGATCGCCGAGGCGGCGGCCGCGGCGGAAATCGACATCGCCGGCTGGGAGGTCGTCGACACCGAGCACAGCCATGCCGCCGCCGCCAGGGCCGCCGAGCTCGCCGCCGGCCGCCATGTCGACGCCATCATGAAGGGGGCGCTCCACACCGACGAGCTGCTCGGCGCCATCGTCGGCGCGAGCTCCGGCCTGCGCACCGAGCGGCGGATCTCGCACGCCTACCTGATGAGCATCGCCACCTATCCGAAGCCCTTCGTCATCACCGACGCGGCCGTCAACATCCTGCCGGACCTCGTGGCCAAGGCCGACATCGTCCAGAATGCCGTCGACCTCTGGCGCGTCGTCTTCGGCGAGGCGGTGCCGCCGAAGGTCGCCGTGCTTGCCGCCGTCGAGACCGTCAATCCGAAGATGCAGGCGACGCTCGATGCCGCGGCGCTCTGCAAGATGGCCGACCGCGGGCAGATCACCGGCTGCCTGATCGACGGCCCGCTCGCGCTCGACAACGCCATCAGCCGCGCCGCCGCGCGCGAGAAGGGCATCGTCTCGCAGGTGGCGGGCGATGCGGACATCCTCGTCGTGCCGGACATCGAGGCCGGCAACATGCTCGCCAAGCAGCTGACCTTCCTCGGCGGGGCGGAGGCGGCGGGCATCGTGCTCGGCGCGCGCGTGCCGGTGATCCTGACGAGCCGGGCCGACGACGAGCGCGCGCGGCTCCTCTCCTCGGCACTCGCCGTGCTCGTCGCCGATGCGCGCGCCAGGGGCGTCATCAAATGATCGACGTCCTGCTGGTGCTCAATTGCGGCTCCTCGAGCCTGAAATTCGAGATCTTCGACCATGCGACGCTCGCCAGGCGCGCCAAGGGCAAGGTGACCGGGATCGGCACCCGGGCGCGGCTTGCCGCGACGATCGGCGAGACGGCGATCGACCGGCCGCTGTCCGCCCACGACCACGAGGCGGCCATGGGCGCCGTCGTCGATCTCATCGACCGCTACGACGACGGCTGGCGCACGGTGGCGACCGTCCACCGCGTCGTCCACGGCGGCGGCACCTTCGTGGCGCCGGTGGTCGTCACGCCGGAGATCCTCGTGGCGCTCGAAGCGCTGAACCCGCTGGCCCCGCTGCATCAGCCCTACAATCTCGCCGGCATCGCCGCCTCCAAGCGGCTTTCCGGCCGTGCCCCGGACATCGCCTGCTTCGACACCGCCTTCCATGCCGGCCACGGCGAGTTGTTCCACACCTTCGCGCTGGAGGCGGCGTTGCGCGAGAAAGGCATCCGACGCTACGGCTTCCACGGCATTTCCTACGAGTGGATCGCCCGGGTGCTTGCCGCCGAGCGGCCGGAGCTTGCGGAAGGCCGCGTCGTCGTCGGCCATCTCGGCAACGGGGCGAGCCTCTGCGCGATGAAAAACGGCTTCAGCATCGACACGACGATGGGCATGACCGCGCTCGACGGCCTGCCGATGGGCACCCGCACCGGCTCGATCGACCCCGGCGCCGTCACCTACATGATGCGCGGACTCGGCATGACGGTGGAGCAGATCGAGGAGACGCTCTACGAGCGCTCCGGCCTCAAGGGGCTTTCCGGCATCAGCAACGACGTCAAGACGCTGCTCGAAAGCGACGATCCGCGCGCCGCCTTCGCGCTCGACTACTATGCCTTGAAGGTCGCCCAGCATGCGGCGGCGATGGCGGTGTCGATGGGCGGCCTCGATGCCTTCGTCTTCACCGGCGGCATCGGCGAGAACGCCGCGCCCGTGCGCGAGGCCATCCTCGCGAACCTCGCCTTCCTGCCGCCGTTCGAGACGCTGGTGATCCCGGCAAACGAGGAGCGCATGATGGCGATCCACGCGAAGGCTTTGTTGGGGAGGTGACTGCAAAGGTCGCCGTGCGCCAGGCCCCTCATCCGGCCTGCCGGCCACCTTCTCCCCGCAGGCGGGGAGAAGGGAGATGCCGCGTCGTTTTCCTCGACCGGTACCGTTCGCAGGGCAGGTCCCCTCTCCCCGCTTGCGGGGAGAGGGTTAGGGTGAGGGGCAAAGCTTCCGGGTGTTTACGTCCGCGGCTTCTGATTCTCGGGGTCGTAGAGCGGCTTGTAGCCGACCCCCGCCACCTCGACCGGATAGGCCTCGGCGAAATACTCGACCTGCAGCTTGCGGCCTTCCTGGCAGTATTCCCAGGGCAGGTAGGCGAGCGCGATGTTCCTGCCGATCGTCGGGCCGTAGGCGATGGAGGTCGTGTAGGAGCGGCGGCCGAGTTCGTCGACCAGCACCGCGCCCGTCTCCGGGTCGATCACCGGCAGGGTGCCGACCGGGTACCGCTTCACGCCGTTCTTGTCGGTGTTCTCCGTCATCACCAGCGTGCAGAGCATCGCCGGCTGGTGGTCGCGGGCCTTGTATTCGAGGTGCTTGGCCTTGCCGCGGAAATCGGCCTCCTTGACCTTCGGGCGGGCGAGGTCCGCCTCGATCAGGTTGTACTGCGTGAGCAGGTCGGCATTCTGCAGGCGCAGGCTCTTCTCCATGCGGCGCGAGTTGGCATAGGTCTCGACGCCGAAGGCCATGACGCCGGTCGCGCGCAGCGCATCCCAGACGGCGAGCCCGTCCTCGTATCTCATGTGCAGTTCCCAGCCCTGCTCGCCGACATAGGAGATGCGGAAGGCGGTGACCGGCTTGCCGGCGATCTCGATCGGCTTGATCGCCGCGAAGGCGAAGTTCTCCGGGTCGAGCCCGGCCGGGTCGGCGACGACCTTCTTCAGCGTTTCGCGGGCGTTCGGCCCCCAGATGCCGATGGTGATGAATTTTTCCGAGACGTCGGTGATGGTGACGTCGAGGCCGCGGTCCTCTGCCACCCGCTTCATGTAGTGGAAGTCGCGCGGGCCGGCGTCGGCGCCGTTGACGAGCCGGCAGCGGTCGGCCATGCGGAAGACGGTGAAGTCGGCGCGCACCATGCCCTCGTCGTCGAGGAAGTGGGTGTAGATGCCCTTGCCGACATTGCCGTCGCCGCCGATTTTTGCCGCGCAAAGCCACTCCAAGAGTTCGACGTGGTCGGGCCCCTCGATGTCCACCATGTGGAAATGCGAGAGGTTGACGATGCCGCAATCCTCGCTCATCGCCAGGTGCTCGGCATTGGAGACGCGCCAGAAGTGGCGGTTGTCCCATTCGTTCTCGCGCACGGGCACACGGTCGCCGTATTTCTCCAGGAGGTGCTCGTTGGCCTTGTAGCCGTGCGCGCGCTCCCAGCCGCCGAGCTCCATGAAATGGCCGCCGAGCTCGACTTCGCGCTCGTGGAAGGGCGAGCGCTTGACGCCGCGGCTCGTCGCATAGGGCTCGCGCGGATGCACGGCCGGGAAGTAGATCTTCTGCGCGGCCTCGCGGCAGCGGTTCTCGATGAACTCTTCGGTGAGCTGGTGCGGATAGAAGCGGGCGTAGTCGATGCTGTTGTGGTCGATCGCCGTCCGGCCGTCCGTCATCCAGTCGGCGATCAGCTTGCCGTAGCCGGGGCCGTCCTTCACCCAGATGGCGACGCAGTACCAGAGGCCGCGCACCTTCTGGCTCTCGCCGCAGGACGGGCCGCCGGCGGCCGAGACCTGCAGGAGGCCGTTGAAGGAATGGCTCTCGTTGTAGCCGAGCTCGCCGAGGATCGGCGTCAGCTCCATGGCGCGTTCGAGCGGCGCGATGATCTGCTCCATGTCGAGATCGCGCTGCGAGGGCGAAAGGCGCGCTTCGTGCTTCTCGAGCAGGTCGCGCGGGTGGCAGAGGCGCGGATTGTCGGTCTCGTAGTAGCCCCACTCGATCTGGCCGCCCTCGGTGGTCTTCGGGTCGCCGGTGTCGCGCATATAGGCGGAGTTGCCCTGGTCGCGCAGCAGCGGATAGCCGATCTCCTTGCCGGTGCCTTCGAACTCGTCATAGGGGCCGAAGAAGGTCAGTGGATGGTCGACCGGCATCACCGGCAGGTCCTCGCCCACCATCTCGGCGATCAGCCGGCCCCAGAGCCCGGCGCAGACGATGACATGGTCGGCCATGATCGTGCCGCGATGGGTGACGACGCCCTTGATGCGGCCCCCCTCGACGATCAGCGACTTGGCCGGCGTGTTGGCGAAGGCCGCAAGCTTGCCGCTCTTCTCGGCGGCGTCGACCAGCTTGCCGGCGACGGTCTGCGAGCGCGGGATGACGAGGCCGGCATCCGGGTCGAACATGCCGCCCATCACCTGGTCTTCCTCGATCAGCGGGAACAGCTTCTTGATCTCCGCCGGCGAGACGTAGTGCGCCCGGGTGCCGAAGGCTTTTGCCGAGGAGAGCTTGCGCTTGATCTCCTCCATCCAGGTCTCGTCGCCGGTGCGCGCCACCTCGAGGCCGCCGATGCGGGCGTAGTGGCCCATCTTCTCGAAGAAATCGATGGAATATTGCGTCGTCCAGACCGAAAGATAGTCGTGGCTGGTCGTGTAGCAGAAGTCGGAGGCGTGCGCGGTCGAGCCGATGTCGGTCGGGATGCCGGACTTGTCGATGCCGACGATGTCGTCCCATCCCCGCTCGATGAGATGATGGGCGATCGACGCGCCCACGATGCCGCCCAGACCGATGATGACGACCTTCGCCTTCTGCGGAAATTCTGCCATTGCTTGCGCCCCTGCTTGGAGTGTTCGAGCCGATCTTAGGGCCTGCCATCCTGCCGTTTCAGCCTGTCTGCGACTAGCGCGCGACCAGTTCCGACAGCCGCCGCGGGCGGCGCGGGGGAAGGCGCCCGACTGCGTCCTTAACGAAACCTTGCCGGACCCATGCATCATCCGCATGGGTGTCCTGCTCCTTGCGCGCTTTTATGCAATGCAGCATGAGCCTATATGGAGGCCATCGAAAGACGCGGCGCCACGGACGGTGCCGAACAGAGAGCCTCAGGAAAGGGGATCATCATGAACATGGCACGTTCCTTCAGCAATTGGCGCAAATATCGTCAGACCGTCAACGAGCTGAGCCGCATGAACGCACGCGAACTCCAGGATCTCGGCATCAATCGCTCCGAGATCAAGACGGTCGCCCGCGCCGCCGTCGGCTTCTGATCCGACCGCCGGCCGCAAGGCATGGTTTTGAAACGCCCGCCCCTCCGGCGGGCGTTTTTGCATTGCAAAAAGAAGCGCTTCGCAGGCTGGTCCCGGCACCGGTCCAGTTATTCGATAAGCGCATAGCGCATAGCTGCATTGCAATATAATGCCTATCAAATGAGCGCGAGTCAGATATAGTCATATTTATCGAAGCGATGCACCTCCTCCCGCAAAGCTTCGATATTGCAGGCGGCCTACTCCTCCTCCCAAGGACGCCTGCGGGAACGGCGATATTCCTCCTCCCAATCGCCGTTCGGTTCTATCGGAAAGCCTGCCGCACCTCCTCCCGCGGCAGGCTTTTCCATTTCAGGACCCGCCTTTCCCCGCCGCAGACTGTTTCGTTGTATTTTTGAAAATAGAGCGCTGACAAAGCCGCCGGCATCGATATATTCGGGAAAACATCACGCTGCCCGGGAGAACAGGAATGAACCGTCGTCTGCTTTTGAAACTCGCCGTCGCCTTCCTTGCGGCGCTGCCGCTCGCCATGCCCGTCGCCGCGGCGGACAAGGTCACCGTCTTCGCCGCCGCGAGCCTCAAGAACGCGCTCGATGCCGCCAACGCCGCCTGGCAGCAGGAGACGGGCAACGAGACGGCGGTCTCCTATGCCGCAAGCTCCGCGCTCGCCAAGCAGATCGAGCAGGGCGCGCCGGCCGACCTCTTCATCTCCGCCGACCTCGCCTGGATGGACTATGTCGCCGAGAAGAAGCTGATCAGGGAGGACACCCGCGCGAACCTGCTCGGCAACCGCATCGTGCTGGTCGCGCCGAAGGACAAGGCCGAGCCGGTCGAGATCAGGGAAGGCTTCGACCTCGCCGGCCTCGTCGGCGACGGCAGGCTCGCCATGGGCGCAGTCGATTCGGTGCCGGCCGGCAAGTACGGCAAGGCGGCGCTGGAGAAGCTCGGCGCCTGGGCGGCGGTCGAGGGCAAGGTCGCGGGCGCCGAGAGCGTGCGCGCCGCCCTGGCGCTCGTCTCGCGCGGCGAGGCGCCCTACGGCATCGTCTACCAGACGGACGCCGCCGCCGACCCGGACGTCGCCATCGTCGGCACCTTCCCGGAAGACAGCCACCCGCCGATCATCTATCCGGTCGCCGTCCTTTCCGAATCGGCAAGCCCGGCGTCCGCCGCCTATCTCGACTTCCTGAAGTCCGACAAGGCCGGGCCCTTCTTCACCGAGCAGGGCTTCACGATCCTCAAGTGAGCGTGAGCCGGTAACAGGAGCGTGCGCCTCTTGCTCCTTCTCCCTGCTTGCGGGGAGAGGTCCCGGCAGGGGGATGAGGGGCAATTGCGACATCTCCAGTCGACTCCGCCCCTCACCTGCCTGCCGGCATCCTCTCCCCGTAAACGGGGCGAAGAAGGATCGACGCGCTGTTTTCCTCTATTCTCGACGGTGGGGCAGGGCGTAATGCTGACGCAACGGCCCGGGAGAACGATGTGGACTGGCCAACCCTGAGCGACGAGGAATGGACGGCGATCCGGCTCAGCCTGCGGGTGTCGACGGTCGCCATGCTGGCGAGCCTGCCGCCCGGCATCCTGGTGGCGCTGGCGCTCGCGCGCGGGCGCTTCTGGGGCAAGTCGCTGCTGAACGGCCTCGTCCATCTGCCGCTCGTCCTGCCGCCGGTCGTCACCGGCTTCATCCTGCTCGTGCTGTTCGGCCGGCGCGGGCCGATCGGCGCGTTCCTGTCGGACTGGTTCGGCATCGTGCTTTCCTTCCGCTGGACCGGGGCGGCGCTTGCCTGCGCCGTGATGGGCTTCCCGCTGATGGTGCGCTCCATCCGCCTGTCGATCGAGGCGGTCGACCGCAAGCTGGAAGAGGCGGCCGGCACGCTCGGCGCCGGCCCCGTCCCGGTCTTCGCCACCGTCACCCTGCCGCTGATCCTGCCCGGCGTGCTTGCCGGCATGATCCTTTCCTTCGCCAAGGCCATGGGCGAGTTCGGCGCGACGATCACCTTCGTCTCCAACATCCCCGGCGAGACGCAGACGCTGTCGGCCGCGATCTACACCTTCACCCAGGTGCCGGGGGGCGACGCGGGGGCGATGCGCCTCACGCTCGTCGCCATCGCCATTTCCATGGCGGCCCTCGTCGCCTCGGAAATGCTCGCCCAGCGCATCGGCCGCAAGGTGCATCTCGAATGAGCCTCGTGGTCGACGTCCGCCAGCGGCTCGGCACCTTCGCGCTCGACGCCGCCTTCACCGCCGAGGGCGGCGTCACCGCGCTGTTCGGCCGCTCGGGCTCGGGCAAGACCTCGCTCGTGCGCATCGTCGCCGGCCTCGCCCGGCCGGATGAAGGACGGGTGGTGCTGTCCGGCGACGTGCTGGTCGACACCGCCCGCGGCGTCTTCGTGCCGGCCCACCGCCGCCGTTTCGGCTATGTCTTCCAGGAGGCGCGGCTCTTCCCGCACATGACGGTGCGGCAGAACCTCGACTACGGCCGCTGGTTCGCGCCGAAGGGCGCGCGCGCCGAAAACCCCGCCTGCATCGTCGATCTCCTCGGCATCGGCGACCTGCTCAAGCGCCGGCCGGCGAACCTCTCCGGCGGCGAGAAGCAGCGCGTCGCCATCGGCCGCGCGCTGCTCTCCGCCCCGCGCCTGTTGCTGATGGACGAGCCGCTCGCGGCCCTCGACGAGGACCGCAAGGCGGAGATCCTGCCCTATCTCGAACGCCTGCGCGACGAGGTCGGCATCCCCATCGTCTATGTCAGCCATTCCGTCGCCGAGGTCGCGCGCATCGCCGACCGCGTGGTGCTGATGAACGCCGGACGCGTGGAGACGGTCGGCCCCGCCTCCGAGGTGCTGGGCGGCCCGCGCCTCGTCTCCGCCGCCGAGCGCCGCGAAGCGGGCAGCGTGCTTTCCGGCCGCGTCGAGGCCTGCGACGCCGCGCACGGCCTCGCCACCATCCGCCTGCAGGGCGGCCTGCCGCTCGTCGTGCCCGCCGCCGGCGTTTCGGCCGGCGAGGCGGTGCGCCTGCGCATTCCCGCCCGCGACGTGATGGTCGCGACCGTGCGGCCGGAGGGCCTGAGCGCGCTCAACATCCTGGAAGGCACGGTCGAGGCGGTCGAGCCGGACGGGGAGGGCATGACGAGCCTCGTCCTTTCCTGCCGCGGCGACCGCATCCGTGCGCGCATCACCGCCTTCTCCGCGGGCCGGCTCGGCCTCGCCCCCGGCCTTCCGGTCTATGCCGTCGTCAAGACGGTGGCGCTGGAATGACCGCAGCTAGTCCTCCGCGAGATTGGCGCGGATCCAGCCGAGATCGTCGGCGACGGCCGTTGCCATCGTCGCCTCCATCGACCGGTAGCGGGCAAGCAGCGCCTCGCCGAAGGGGGTGACGACCGCCCCGCCGCCCTGCTTGCCGCCGCGCTGCGAGGCGACCACGGGCTCGCGGAACAGCCGGTTCATCTCGTCGACGAGCAGCCACGCCCGCCGGTAGGACATGTCCATCGCCCGCCCGGCCGCCGAGATCGAGCCCGTCTCGCGGATATGGCCGAGAAGCTCGATCTTGCCGCGCCCGATCCGCCCCTCCGCCCCGATCTGGATGCGGAAGATGATCTTCGGTGCTCTGGCGGACGATGACGACATGGAAAACCGGGCCCGTGTGGTGACGAGCCCGGCTTATAGCAAGCTTTTGTCCGTCGTGCAGCCGGATCAGGCCGCGCGCTTCAGCGCGTCGCCGAGGATCGAGACGATGTCCTCGAAATGCTTCTTCTCGGCGATCAGCGGCGGCGAGAACGCGATGATGTCGCCGGTGACGCGGATCATCAGCCCCTTCTCGAAGCAGTCGACGAAGACGTCGTAGGCGCGCGTGCCCGGTGCGCCGTCCCGCGGCGCGAGCTCGATGCCGGCGATGAGGCCGATGGTGCGGATGTCGATGACGTGCGGCAGGCCCTTCAGCGAATGCATCGCCGCGTGCCAGTCCGCCTGCAGCTCCGCCGCGCGCGTCAGCAGGCCCTCGTCGCGGTAGATGTCGAGCGTGGCGATGCCGGCGGCGCAGGCGGCCGGGTGGCCGGAATAGGTGTAGCCGTGGAACAGCTCGATCGCGTTTTCCGGCCCCTGCATCAGCGCGTCGTGCACCTTGCGGCTCGCGAAGACCGCGCCCATCGGGATCGCGCCGTTGGTGAGCCCCTTCGCCGTGGTGACGATGTCCGGCGTCACGCCGAAATAGTCGGTGGCGAAGGCGGCACCCAGGCGGCCGAAGCCGGTGATGACCTCGTCGAAGATGAGCAGGATGCCGTGCTTGTCGCAGATCGCCCGCAGCCGCTCCAGATAGCCCTTCGGCGGGATGAGCACGCCGGTGGAGCCCGCGACCGGCTCGACGATGCAGGCGGCGATGGTCTCCGCCCCGTGCAGCGCGACCAGCCGTTCGAGGTCGTCGGCAAGCTCGGCGCCATGCTCCGGCTGGCCCTTGACGAAGGCGTTCCTGGCGAGATCGTGGGTGTGGCGGAGATGATCGCTGCCGGCGAGCTGCGGGAAGACGCGGCGGTTGTTGACGATGCCGCCGACCGAGATGCCGCCGAAGCCGACGCCGTGATAGCCGCGCTCGCGGCCGATGAGGCGCGTGCGCGTGCCCTGGCCGATGGCGCGCTGGTAGGCGATGGCGATCTTCAGCGCCGTGTCGACCGATTCCGAGCCCGAGCCGGTGAAGAACACCCGGTCGAGCTTCGCGCCGTCCGGGCCGGGCGCGATCTCGGCGAGCCGCTCGGCGAAGTCGAAGGCGACCGGATGGCCCATCTGGAAGGAGGGCGCGTAGTCCATCTCGGTGAGCTGGCGCTCCACCGCCGCGGCGATCTGCCGGCGGCCGTGGCCGGCGTTGACGCACCAGAGCCCCGCCGTGCCGTCGAGCACCGGACGGCCGTCGCTGCTGGTGTAGTACATGCCTTCGGCACCCGAGAGCAGCCGCGGCGCCGCCTTGAACTGGCGGTTGGCGGTAAAGGGCATCCAGTAGCTGTCGAGCACCGGCGCGTTGGGTCTGTTGTGGACGTTCATGGCAAATCTCCTCTGCGGTCGCCGATTGACGCCACGATTTGCCGTGCCCAACAAGTCCTTTTCTCGTTGACATCAAGCCTTTGAAAATCAAGGATGCGGTACGTCGATTTTTCGATATTCCGAACATCCCGAACAGGAGCCGGCCATGTCGGTCGATATCGGAGGCCGGTTGCGCCACCTGCGCATGGCGCACAATCTCTCGCAGCGCGCGCTCGCCAAGCGTGCGGGCGTCACCAATTCGACGATCTCGCTGATCGAATCGAACGCCAGCAACCCCTCCGTCGGCGCGCTGAAGCGCATCCTCGACGGCATCCCGATCGGCCTTGCAGAATTCTTCGCCTTCGAGCCGGAGCGGCCGAAGAAGGCCTTCTATCGTGCCGACGAGCTGACGGAGATCGGCAAGGGCGGCATCTCCTACCGCCAGCTCGGCGACAATCTCTTCGGCCGCAGCCTGCAGATCCTGAAGGAATGCTACCAGCCGGGCGCCGACACCGGCAAGGTGCCGCTGGTGCACGAGGGCGAGGAGGGCGGTATCGTGCTCTCCGGCCGGCTGGAGGTGACGGTTGACGACGAGCGCCGCATCCTCGGCCCCGGCGACGCCTATTATTTCGAGAGCCGCCGTCCCCACCGCTTCCGCTGCGTCGGCCCCGTCCCCTGCGAGGTGATCAGCGCCTGCACCCCGCCGACCTTCTGAGCGAGGGCAATCCTCACGGCGGTGCCGAAGCTTCGGTCACCGCGTCCTCGAACGCCCGTGCGACCCACGGGCGTCGGGCGGGCGATTCGACGTCTTTGCGGAAGGCGGTCTACACCGTGCGGCGAGCCCGACACGACGGGGCTCGGGAATGGCAGCGGCTTCATGGGCTGCCGGCATGACATCGAACGCGATCGAGGAGACGGGCGGCCACTGGTTCGGCGGCCTCCTCGTTCGATATGCGTTTCACGTCCGCAGGCGTCCACGTCGAGCCGGTTCAGGGGCTCGGGACCTTCTCGCCGAACGCCGCCGCCTCGCGGCAGCCTGAATCCGACAGCCCGCGCCGCCATTGTCCCGGCTCGAGCTGGCGCCGCAAGGTGGAGCGCTTCGGCATCAAGCGTGCTGCGGATCCAGCGGCCCGCTGACCGTCCGACCAGATGATGATGGCATCCGGATCGGCGCGAACCGGAAGCGTGCCGGAGAACGCCGCCAGGTTCGCACGTGCCCGAGTGCCTTGAAATCGTGAGGAAAAACGCTCCGGAGCGTCCCGCCCGCCCGGCAACCGCGCCTCACATCCCCTTTCGCTCTTTCGCCGCACTTTCCCTTTTTTCTACAGTGGCTTAAACAAGGGCGGTCGCCTCCTACGCGGAGGCGTGAATCGAAACCAGGTCACCCAAAGCTCGCTATCCTCTTCGCGCAGGTCGCCTCCCGCACGGAGACGCAGTCGAGGCGTAATCGACGAGGCGGACTGGCGCGTGAGCGTGCGTTCTTCGGCGGACGGTTTCCATGGCGGCGAGCCGTTTCGCGCTTGCCTGCCTGTCGCGACGCTTGATCGGCGCACCTGAAAATCCGCTGCCATCCACATCTTCCCCATGTGGCGAGGAGATTGGTGGGATGCCAAGGTAGCCTGCGATCGATCCGGATGCGCCTTCCAGCAACCCAGGCAGCCCATTCGACAGCATCGCCCTCTTCAGACATCTGTCGTACGGTAAGGTATCGATTTTATTGCTTAAGGCGGTTGGCTGGGGAACCTGGAGCCGGACGAGCGCTCCTGAATCACATTTACTTTCAATGCGTTGCTCAATGTCGCGTCAACAATGTGGGGGTGTTTTGTGGGGGTGTCAACAATTACGTCGATCATTCCCCGTCGAGCTTATTAACGCAACCTTTAATTTAACATTATTTCAATAAAAACCACCTAAGAGGGAGTGATTGGGTTCGCATTCTTGGTCACGGCAACAAATTGGGGGGTGGATGGCGAAGAGATCGGAATTCCAGGAGCGCTTGTTTGCGCTCGACATGCCTTTCCGCAGGAAAAAGAGGACGCGGGCAGAGGACCTTCGAGATTTTATAATTGAAACTGCGGAAGATCGCGGTCTTGAGGATCGAAGGGGCAAGCTAAAGAAATTTATGGTTACGTTCGACAAGAAGAAGAACAGCAACTTTGATTACTGGCTATTTGATGAAATACTGATCCAAATTTCTAATGGCGTTGGTGGAACCGGGATCAGGAAGCCAATGCATCAGTTACGGATTATGGACTACAGAAAAGATGCAAAGCATTTATTGGCAAATATAAGATTTTATTGCCGCCATTATCCGAATTTGGATATGGATCGGGCGTTGGTGATGTTGGTGAGCGATAACGCTGGTTATCGCCTCCTACGAGGAGTTTATCGGACGTAGGACCACGGGCTCTATTTGTTCCCGGTTGCAGAGTTGACCGGATCACGCCGACAAGCCAGCATAGAAAAACCGCCATCACAGGGCTCGCAACCCTCCGGCGGTTTTCACAGGATGTTCAACAATGCTGAACGAGATTGCTGAAATTGTAAAGCCGCCGTTGACGGCTACTTGAGCGCCCGGCGCGGATATCACCCATCCGAAGCCGCGCCGAAGACTGTTTTTCAAAACCAAATTGTTGACAACGCCCCGTCCGGCCTCGCGAAACGCGCTGCCGAAGCTCTGGCAGCCCGCACCGCCATGGAGATGGTTGCGAACGGGCCTGCAAAGAAATCTCATCATGACGTTCTGCAATCGAATACCGGATGGGAGATGGACCCAATCGCATGGGCCAAACGAGTCACAGCCACCCGGCTCCTGACTGAACAGACTGAGTGTATCGCGTCAGCGCTGGCCCGCGCTGGGGTCGATGTCATCCGCGACGGTGACGTGACGCTGATCTCGGCCGTGACGGGCATTGTGGAATCCCTTCCGGTCTACAGGGCGGTGCGGTTCCTCCCGACGATCGCCGCCCGTGATCGCCGTCCGATGGTCAATGCCTTGAAGCTGTACATGTCCGGTGCCAGCCACAAGACCGCGTACATCGGCAAGTACATGCGTTATGCCGTGTTCACGGCGCCCCAGCCTGTTCCTGCCTATGGGACGCTCCGTGAGGAAATCCGGGCGCTCTCCCGCCGGATTTCGAAATGGGCGCACCGGGTCAAAAAATACGGCGTCAAGGTTCTGTTCCGGGGGATCGAGTTCACGAGGAAGACGGCGGAAGAGCGCGGCATGACGGATCGGTACGCGCCGGATACGATCCTCTACCACGTCCATGCCAACGTCATCTATTGGCCGACCCACAATATGAAAGGCGAGTGGGAGAAGTTCCTGCGGGAGACGCATGAATTCATGGGTTCCGAGTGGAAGGACAACGGCAGGGTCGAGAGCGTCGAGGAGATCGTGAAATATTGCTCGAAGCCCGCCGACACCCTCGCGGCGAGCGACGACGAATTGGTGTGGCTGTACAGGCAGACCCAGCGCCTGAAAATCTGCCAGCCACTGGGGCCGTTCGCGGAGTGGCTGCGGGACCTGAACAAGCGCAAGGAAAAGGTCGTGCGCGTCCATGTCGGACACGGCGACGGCAAGCTGATGCGCGTGCGGAAGCTGTCGCGCAGGACCGACGATGGCGAGTTGACCGACACCGACGATGATGTTCATGAGGATGGCGCCGTGTCTGACGTTCCTCCGGAAAAGCCGGATCGGAAGACACGGAACGAGTCGGGGGATGGATCGCCACCCGCGAACATCGTCCTCGGCCTGTCCCTGCCACAGTGGCGGCATTCGCCGTGGGCGGAACCCATGATCATGGTCCAGCACTACGACCCCGCCAGGTTGTCCGAGGAGGATGGCCTCGATATCCGGGAGTGGCAGAAACAGGCGCGGGAGTGGTGGGACGCAGCCTTCGGACCAGAGCCAGAGGAAGCCCTGCGCGTGGCCCGCATGGCGATGGACAAGGCCATGTCTGCGGACGATGTACGCGAGGCGGCAGAGGCCGCCCCGTATATCGTTCACACATGTCGGCCAACTGTCCTGAGCGACGATGAAGAGGTGGATGAAGAAGAGCTTGATGATGATGTGATGAGCATCGTGAAGCTCTTCGAAGGGGGGAAGGTCGTCAGATTGAAGCCCCGAACGCCCACCGAAGACGATGAAATCCCGTTCGAAGCGCCGGATCGTGAGAGACGCTGCGCCGAACTACGGGAAAGCCTCGCCCGGAGCGAGGCCCGCTGGGCGGAATGGCGGGCATCTGCCGCCGCCAGCGGTTGCCGCATCGCGGCGTGACGACAGGCAACAGTCGTCACCATGCATCACGTGCTTTTACGTGATGCTCGTCGTCCATCTGGGCGACGACAAGGCCCCTGCCAGGTCCGCCGGAAGGCTCTCCATGAAGTGGTCCCTCGGAAGAGGCTCCCGGCAGGGCCGACACTAGCGCAGCTAGTGGTAATCGGTCACTACTATTGGGTTGTTTCAGGCTCCGCCGGCGCTGAAGATTTTTCCACCAGCATTCACCGGGAGGGAGTTTTCATATGGTTCTGAACATTAGTGACACGCTGCGCGATCGCGTTCGCCGCATGGTCTATGCCAAGGCCCGCGCCGAAGGACTCGGGATCGCTCTGATGACGCAGATCAAGGATGATCCGACCTTCGGACCGCTCTCTGACGAGCACAAGGCGGCATACGAGGACTCCCTGAGGCTGGAGGCGAAAACGCTCGGAATGGTCGGCGGCAACGTCGATCTTCTCGAACGGCTCATTCGAGATGTCCACGCTGAACGCGCGGTGACCTCCCGGAAGCACTGATGAGCTTTCAATTCATTCACATGGAGGGATACAGCCGCAAGGGCGACGGTAAGGGGCGCACGGTATCCTTCGTCTTCAGCGAAGCTCGCCGCGATCCGGTGGCCTCTGTCCATGTCACGAATCCATCCCCTCCGGTCGTCGTCTATGGATCGACGATCGATGAAGTCGAGGCAATGCACGACGGTGCCGCAGCCGTCGCGATGACGGCGGTCAAGGGCGGTAAGCCGCGTAAACTGCGGCAGGATCACAAGACCCTCCACACGATCATTGCAAGTCATCCATTCACGATGGAAGAGGTTCGAGCCAATCCGGCCAAACTCCGGGAAGCCGAGGAATGGGAAAGGCGAACGATCGACTGGCTTCGTTCACAATACGGAGACGATCTGAAATCCGTAGTGCGTCATGAAGACGAGTCCCATTTCCATGTCCACGCCTACATCGTGCCAACCGACGATCCAGAAATGCGGGCGCTCCGGCATCATCCGGGAGTCGTGGCTAAGCGCGCCGTGATGGCGGCCGGACCTACCGAAGGCGCGGACACGAAGGCGCTGTCGAAGAAGGCTGATGCGGCTTACAGGAACGCCATGCGGTCATGGCAAGACTCTTATCATGATGCTGTCGGCTTGCCGTGCGGTCTGGCTCGCCTCGGCCCACAACGCCGCCGTCTGACACGGGCGGAATGGCGGGCAGAGCAGGTTCAGGCCAAAGCCTTGAAGGCCACTGTCGAGCGGGCGAAGGCCGTGAAAGAGAAGGGGGAATCCTTCATCGCGGCCACGAAGGACGATGTCGCCCGGATCACGGCGGAGGTGGCTGCGGCGAAGGCGGAAGCGGCCCGTCAGCTTGCCGCCGCCAAGGTTGCCACGGAAGCCGCCAGGGAGGCACAGGACAAGGCCATCGCCGCGCAACGCAAGGCAAGGTCGATGATGGCCCGAGTCCGGGAGGAAGCCGCTCGTGTCCGTGAGGCGACGGCAAGGCTTCAACGCCTGCCGGGTGCACTTCGTAGCGTGTTAGACGGCTTCCGGATTTCGAAGGTCGCGTCTCGCATCCGTGCCGCCGTCGAGGCCGAGATGGAAGCGCTCCGGCGAACTGCAGCAGATGCCGCCGATCGGGCCAGTGCCGCCGATACGGGGCGGCGGGAGGCGGAGGCGCGGGCGAAGAACCTCCGGGCAGCGCTGACGGAGACCGGGCGCGATCTGGCGACGGTCAGACAGGAGCTTGCCGCGCTACGTCCGCAGGACCCCGTTCCAAGTTTGACACCAGCTCCGCCGAGACAATGACGCGCCTGTCTGGGCTTCCGTCTGAATTCACGATGAGTGTTTACTTCGCCTCAATGAAGTGATATTATTCACATCGATTGGTATAAGGAACTCAATGTGATGAACAGCAGTCAGCTTCGAGCGAAAATTTCCGGTTGGAATCTTTCTCAGACGGAATTCGCGCAATGGCTTCAGGTTTCACCTGGCGCCGTGACCCAATGGCTTGCGGAAGCGCGTGCCATCCCGGGCCCTGTGATTGCTTTCATCAAGCTCTTTGAAAGCCTGCCGTCGTCTCTGCAAACCCTCCAACTATCTCAAGTGAAAGGACATTCAGATATGGAAGGCATGTATGTAATTGAATTCGCGGGTTCGGCTGGCGTTGGTGGCGCAACCCTCACCTTCAAGGATGGAAAGGTCTACGGCTTTGATCTCGGCGGCGGGATCTACGATGGCCACTACCGTGCGGGAACGCAGTCGGGTACGACCGAAGTCGAAGTCGTCGTGAAGATGCCTGCGGGTAGCCCTTCGGTCATCCGTGGTATCGTCCAGCCTTTCGACTGGACTGTGATCGCGAAGGCAATCCTTCCGAACAACGTCACCAGCACCCATGTTCAGGTTCAGACCAACATGGGCGAAGCGGTCTCGGCGAAGTTCACGCGCATGCGCGGGTTGCCGCTCGCAGCATAATCCGATGGTCTGCCAACCGACCATATCGACAAGCGGTGCCGCCCGTGCCTCTGGCGGCACCGCCCGCTTGCACCGGAATCCCCTGAGAATCCCAATCTGCCAAAAAAACGAGCGCCAGAGAAGGCCGTGGAGGGCCTTCCGCGCCGAAGGACGTATTCGGACACGCCGGGATTCGACGTCGAATCCTTGTTCCGGGAGTCGCCTTCCCTGTCCGTCATTTGCGCCGGTCCCCTCCGGCCCGCATCCTTCCTGAAGGACCAAGAGTGAGGTGGCAGCCGATGAAGCCGGAACAAAAGAAGAAGCGTCGAAACTGCGCCGATCGGATGCGGCAAGCTCTCATCGAACGTCAGCGGCAACGACGGGGCGGCGATCCGGCCGGGAAAGTGGCGCTTCAGCTTCTCGGCATCCTGTCTGCCGTGCTCGCCGTCATGCCACCGCTTCCGATGCCTGCGTTCTCATTCTCCCCGCCGCCGCGTCGGCCACGGCCTTCACCCGGTGTTTCCTCGCCTCCGGGTGAGGCGATACGTCGTCTGTCCGACGGCGATGGAATTCGTTCTCCGGTGGCATCCCGGGAGTCCGAACCTCGGTCTGTCCGGAGGGCTGAGATCAGCCCTCTCGATGACGAGGATCGCGGCCCGACCGCGTGGAAGATGGAACGGGGTATCGATCCGCCGTACTATCAGACGAGTAGTCGCGCCGCGCCAACCTGGTCGCGGTTAGTCAAGGATTTGAAGCGCTCGCGGAGCAAGGAAAAGGCCGCCGCCCTGCTCGAATACCGCGTACCGCCGGAGGCCGTGGAGTGGCTGAGAAACCGCGTCTTCTTCGAGGACTGGCTGTCTCTCCGGCAATTGGGCCGGGACGGCGCCAGTGACGACGAGATCGCCGCCGCAGCACTTGCCGAGGCGAAGAAATGGGAGGCTGCGCAAGCGAAGCCACCGGAACCCGATCCGAAGCCCGATCAGGGGACGGACGGTTCGGGAGAGCCAGATTCCGGAACAGGATTGAAACCATGAGCGACAACATCACCATGACCGCCCCCAGCCTCTCCGATTTCCTCGCCCGGATCGGACTGCCTCAAGCGGCCCGCGACCGCGTGATTGCCATCGATCAGAAGCTTGCCGACGCGCTTGCGAGCGATGATCCAGATGCGAACGGCTGCGCCGATCTGGTCCTTGAGGCGGCGGACCTGATCGCCGATCTCGATCCACCCGGATTCGACTGGAAGGGGTGGGCCGATGATCCGGGTGATGACGATGGCTTCGACTTCGACGCAATCGAATGGGGCGAAGAATGATCCGCGCCGTCGTGTTCTTTCTCGGACTCGCCGTAGCCGTGCCGGTCCACGCGGAATCGATCTCGCCCGCCCTGACGTGGGGCGGCGAATCCGACGTGGCGCACTGGTCGGAGTTCGTGCCACCACCCGCAGCCTTCTCGCTGTCCATCGCGGGGGAGGCGTCCGTGACGACAGGGGCGGCACTCGATCTTCGTGCGGTCATCCATCCGGTCGTAACCGGACGGCAACCGCCACCTGTCACCTATCTGCTGTTCGGGAAGCTGCCACCCGGTGCGACCTTCGATGCCTCGACGGGATGGATCGGCGGGCGGGCGCTGGAAACCGGATCGCATCGAGTCTGGGTGTCGGCAACGGATTCGACAGGAGCAACGGAGACGGCGGGCGTGACCATCGTCGTGACCCAATGACGCGAAAACGGGGCCGATGAGCCCCGCTGTCCACTTTGTAATCGATTTTAAAGGCCGTAGGAGGCCTTCTGAGCAGTCGGGTGGTGTCTTTACCCGTCCAAATCTGGTTATGCCTCCTGTCGCCGCTATTCTCGCTGCGTGGCGTTCTGCGCATCGAACTCGTCCCACAGTGCCTTCGAGAGTGCCTTCATTTCTCTGAGCGGCTCATTTGCCCTATTCGCTCGCGCTGCTTCCTCGGCTTCGGCGAGTGCCGCTTTATCGGCCTCGTACCGCTTTCGCCATTGCGCGGTCCTGTCACGATATTGGTCGCGGAGTTCATGGACGAGCGCGACGTTGCCAGAGTCGAGATAGTCCCACGCATCGCTCTCCGACAGCGTCGTTATGCCTTCCAGCGTTCCAAGCACAAGACCCATCGCGCACCGGACGGATGTCGCGCCGGGGATTTCTTCCGGCTTCTTGTCGCCGCTGAGGACATCTTCGATCCGCTCTCGGACCTGTCGTTCGAATCCCATTCTCTCTGTTCCTTTCGTTACGCAACCACTTCCAGCCGAGGGGTGGGCCGCAGCCACTGCCGGGCGGCTTCCTCGGCGGCGGCAAGTGCCGCTTCCTTGCTGTAGGCGATGTCCAGCGTCACGTGCCTGAGTTCATGGTCACCCGCATCGATGTGCGTGTCTACGGTATAAACCCAGCGGCCCTGTGTGTCGGCAGGCAGCGGCGCGGCATATAGGGAGAGGAAGCGGCCATCGGATGCCGTCGCCTCGGTTACGAATGCAACGTCTCCCGCCCATTCTTCGATCGTGACAGTGTGCTTCATGTTCAAGTCCTTTCTGATTGTCATGCGGCTTGCTTGAAAGTTTCCAGAGCTCGGAGACCCCGGCGCTGAACGTCGCGCGCAAGGGCTTGCCCGGTTCCCGGAATGCGGGTCCGCCGGACAAGATGCTGCGCGCCCGACTTCCGCTCCCGGATGAGGATTTCGGCACGGTAGAAGAGAGTGCCGACGACATCGGCATGTACGGTTTCGATGACGAGGACATCGATTGCGAGTCCGCGAATTACGGTGGTCGTCGTCTTCATCCGAAATCTCCATAACTCATTGAAAACATGAATTTTATAGCAGATTCCGAGAGTTGAGCCCAGGACGGTCGGAAATGATTTCCGGGCTCCCGGAAACAAGGCGTCGAAGTTGTTAACGTGATTCAGGATGGCACGGCGGCAGGCTGGGGTTGACAGTGCGAGGGGCGGCATAGGCTCTTGTCCCGCCTTGGCCTAACAGGGCATGGCGGTGCCCGAAGGGCATAAGAGCCGCCCCTCCCGCTGTCACCGATCGCGAAGGTTCCGCGTCCATTGTTTCCCCGGTCCGCGTTGCGGATCGGATCGAGACACGTGGCTCGATCCGAAGGATAGGAAACAATTGGCGTGGAAGGGCGTGAGGCTACCCCTGCCGAAATACAAGGGGTGAGCATATCGGAGCTGTCAGCATCGCGCCGTGGTAGCTAGAGGCGGGAATTCGCGCATGCTGAGACCGGATGAAAGGCAGCCGCAGGAAGTCCAGCAACGCGCTGCGGCGGCGACTGGGACCGACTGCCTCCGGCGTAGCGTTCATCAGTTTAGTTGGGTGACATCGGAAAGAATCAGTCGCTTGACCTCTCCGTTGGCAGAACGGATTTTTGTCGCGAACAGCTTCAATTGATGCGGCACGGCGGTCGCATTGCCATGTAGGGACCACGTCAAGTATCCGGCCTTCAAGGAGGGAAAATCTTCACCCGATCGAAATGGGACGATCCGCGCCAACTCATTGACGTAGGCACGACCATTCCCAGTGATTGAGTTGTATCTAGTCACATTTCCTTGCATTTCCTCGACCTGGTCGTTCCCGTGCCGAGTGTTCACCCACGCACTTGTCTCCGAGTCAAACTCAAGAAGTGGAGAGCGAGGGCGTTCAAGAGTGATTTTGGGGATGCCCTCGTCGATGGCGCGGTGCCCGCGCTGAAGGCTTCCTTCCAAGGTCTCAGCGAGATCATCGAAGAAAGGTTCGTCGTCCGTGCTGAGGCGCGATACGTAAGGGGTCTCAGGCTCAACGTCTAGCTGCCCCGTGGCTTTGCTGAACGAGTACTTGATGAAGTCGTAGAAGATAGGCGCAGCTACCGCGACGGTTGCTGGATACTTCTCGATGACCGCGATGATATCGAGAAGAACGCTGCCATGACGCGGAGCTTTCATATAGAAAGTAGCGCCCTTCAGGGCGGTCGCTCTGCTGACGACTTCTCTGTTCAGATATGCGTGCGTCGCGATCTGCAACGCTTGAGCGAAACCATGAAATGAGTTGGTGCCGTCATACAACTCCAGCCGATGTTCATCCGCCTCCCCTCCTGAGAATCGAAGCTTTAGTCCAAACTCGTGAATCTTCACATATCCCCCCATAGTCCGTTACCGGGAGGGAAGTTGCAGCAGGCACACGCTAGAGTCAATTCGTTGATAATAGACCATTTTAAGTCGCAGAAAATAATGCCTCAATCTGAGAGAAAGTCACCGATGGCGTTGCCGAATGATCCGACCGTTTCCGTCCAGAACGGGCGGGGTCAATTTCCTTTTCTTCACTGTGACCTTTGGAAGTGGTGGAGGTGCGCTTCCCGTTGATGTGCCGATGAAGCCAAGGTCGATAGGCGATCTGAAAGCTTCCACGACTTCTTGAAGTTTGTCGGTTGTGAACCGCTTGGTGTACGTGCGGCCTTCGCTACCTCCACCCTCGTGTCCCATGATCGCGTCGATGTGATCGTTCTGAAGATTGGTGGAGCCCAGTACTGTTCGGAAGGTATGGCGGAAGGAATGGAATGAGGTCTTCGATCCCACCCCTAGATCGATCTTCAGCTTCGAGAACTCGCGGCTGAACCCGGAGCTGACCTTTCCTTTATGAAGCGTCAACTCGGGGGAAAACAGGTGTTCTGAGCCTCTGGAACGCTGTTGCGTGGCAAAGTTCATGAATCCGTGCTGGATCAGCCACGAGTGGATCGGTATGAGGCGGGTTCCAGATTCAGTCTTGGGGTCCCATCCGGTTCGGGCAGTAATGTTGAAGCAGTGGATGCCGTCCCTCGTGATGATGTCTGTCTCCGGGCGCAGACGGCATATCTCCTCCAGTCGCATGCCGGAATGCAGTGAGATGAGGGGTAGCCAGTGCAATGCACCGGAATCCGGCGCATCGCGGTATTCTCTCGATGTGAAGAGGCGTTGCAGGTCTTCGCGTGACCAGTCGTCACGGGCGGATTTCTTCGACTTCGTTCCCGGAAACGAATGGCCGGAAAACGGTTGGACGGCCACGGGGATGTGCTTCTTGTGGACGAGCCATTTCCAGATGGAGTTCATGCCAGAGAAATGGCGCTTGGCGGTCTTCATGCTGACGCGGCGTAGGTCCTTGTCAGCCTTGGCGCGGGCAAGTTCCTTTTTGGCGGATGTCGTCCCGCCCTTGCCATGCGCCGCAGGCATCTGAAGAACTAACTCACGGAACTCGGCGGCTGTGTCGAAGGTGATCTTTCCAACAGGGAGGTCGCCCATCAACGCGACGAACATTTCCACGGTCTTGAGGTACTGATCCGTCGTCTCGTCGCCAAGAGCCTTGTTGTAGTTGTATCCGGCGATGATGTCCTGTTGCCATGCCTTGATGAACGTCGAAAGCTTCGTCATGTTCGCGGGTGGTTCTGATGGCGCTACTGTAGCTACGGTCTGCATTGTGGTCGTCGCCTTGAGTTCCTCTCCAAAGACGTCGTCCATTCGACGATCGACATACTCGCGTAGCTGTCTCTGAATCGCTGTCGCTGTCCTTCGAAGACGGTCCCCGCTTCGAACATCAAAATATTCTGAGTGGTCCAGCGCGGCATTCGCTTCCTGGCCGAGATTGTCACCGTAAGAGACGCCTTCATCCGCGCTCATCTTGAGGAGCGTGTCCGGCAGGGATTCATGATACGCCCTGAGGCTACCGGGCGACATCTCGTCCACGATCTTGAGGCGTTGCTTCCACGGTGGCGTGTCCAGCCATCTGCGCACGGCAACCCGGATATCGTCATCCGTCAATGGAAATTCATCGTCTTCTTCCAACATCCGAAACAAACTCTCTGTGGCAATAAACAGGTGCGCTGCTCGCGCTCTGGCTGTTCTTCGCACGGTGGTCTTTAAAGACCTGTATATTTCGGACTGACCAAGGCGAGCTTGCAGAGGGGTGGGGACGCGCCGCCGGAAGAAGAAGGAATCGGCTTCGCGCCGGAGGAAGTTCGACATCGCCAAAGGCACCTTGTGGGGGTGCAGCGTGGGGGTATTCCCGACGCTGGCGACATGAAGCTAAGTTATTGAATTATAACAGTGAAATTGGCTGGGGAACCTGGATTCGAACCAGGACTAACGGAGTCAGAGTCCGTGGGTCTACCGTTAACCTATTCCCCACCGTGGGCGGCGGCGTGGCCGTTGCCCGTGAGGCGGGCTTATAAACAAAAGGCGCGCCGATGCAAATGGTTTTTTTCGGGAAGATGCCGCGGCCGGGCCGTGTCGTCGTTCGGTCACAAAAAGAATTTGGCGAAAGGCCGTGCCGCTGGTAAGGTCGTCCCAACGAAAATCGAGAGAGCGCCTGCTGCAGCGGACAAGGCTTTGCGCGGCGCGATAGGCTGAGACGTGAACGACCCCGACAGCGGCGTGAAGCCGCCCGTTTCCGGGGCGCGAGATGCGGGCAACGGGGCGCTGCCGAAGCGGTCGCGCCGCCGCAAGGGAAAGCAGGCCGGAGCCAGGATTCCGTCCACCGTTTTCCCGTCCGCAGGCCAGTCGGCCGGCCCGACCGGAGCGACAGAGCGCCCCCCGACCGCAGACGGCGGCGATGCCGCCCGCAGGAACAAGCGACGCCGCCGCGGCAAGGGCGGCGGCAGCGAGAACGTGCGTCCGCTCGCGCCCGTCGGCCAGCGCGACGCCCAGGCGTCCGAACAGCCCCAGGCCGAAGGCCGCCATGCCGACGGCCGCAAGGGCAGGCGCAAGCATCGCGGTCGCAAGGCCGCGCCGAAGCCGGCGCCCGCCGGAGCGGCCGCGTCGGCTGCCGTCGCGCCCGCTCCGGAGCCGCGGCCGGTCCGCGAGGCCATGGCCGAGCCGCGCCGCGACCCCGCGCCCGCCCATCACCGGCCGGCCGAGCGCGAGCCCAACGACTCGCCCTTCTATGCCGCCCTCGACCTCGGCACCAACAATTGCCGCCTGCTCGTCGCCCAGCCGACGCGGCCGGGCCAGTTCCGTGTCGTCGACGCCTTCTCGCGCATCGTCCGGCTCGGCGAGGGGCTGGGGGCGAGCGGCCGGCTCTCCGACGAGGCGATGGACCGCTCCGTCGAGGCGCTGAGGATCTGCGCCGCCAAGCTCCGCAACCGCAACATCCGCCGCAGCCGGCTGATCGCCACCGAGGCCTGCCGCTCGGCGGAGAACGGCGAGCTCTTCCTCGCCCGCGTGCGCGAGGAGACCGGGCTGGAGCTGGAGATCATCAACCGCGAGACCGAGGCGCGGCTTGCCGTGTCCGGCTGCTCCTCGCTCGTCGGGCGCGAGACGAAGTCGGTCGTGCTTTTCGACATCGGCGGCGGCTCGTCGGAGATCGCCGTCATCCGCATCGGCGAGAACCGCTCCAGCCGGCTCGCCAACCACATCACCCACTGGACGTCGCTGCCCGTCGGCGTGGTGACGCTGTCGGAACGCCACGGCGGGCGCGACGTGACGCCGGAGAGCTTCTCCAACATGGTCTCCGAGGTGGAGGGCATGCTCGCCGCCTTCGACTGCCCGAGCGATTCGGCCGTCCAGGCGCCGGACGACTTCCACCTGATCGGCACCTCCGGCACGGTGACGACGCTCGCCGGGGTCCATCTCGACCTGCCGCGCTACGACCGGCGGCGCGTCGACGGTGTCTGGCTTTCCGACGACGAGGTGACGGCGATGCAGGCACGCCTCCTCTCCTGGGATTTCTCCACCCGCGCGGCCAATCCCTGCATCGGCCCGGACCGGGCCGACCTCGTGCTCGCCGGCTGCGCGATCCTGGAGGCGATCCGCAAGCGCTGGCCCTCGCAGCGCATGCGCGTCGCCGACCGGGGCCTGCGCGAGGGCCTGCTCACCGACATGATGGCCGACGACGGCGTGTGGCGGCGCGGCCGCCACCGCCGCTTCCACCGCGGCCCGCGCAAGCCCGAAGGACAGGCCTCATGACCAAGCCCCCCGTCGGCGGCAACCGCACCGGCCGCAAGCTCGGCCAGAAGGTGAAGAAGGGCAAGCTCAAGGCCTCTTCGCGCCGCTGGATCGAGCGCCACATCAACGATCCCTACGTGCAGCGGGCGAAGCTGGAGGGCTATCGCGCCCGGGCTGCCTTCAAGCTCCTGGAGATCGACGAGAAGCACCACATCCTCGCCGGCGCCCGGCGCATCATCGACCTCGGGGCGGCGCCCGGAAGCTGGTCGCAGATCGCCGCCAAGGTCACGGGCTCGACGGATGCGGACCCGCGCGTGGCGGCCATCGACTTCCTGGAGATGGACCCGCTGCCGGGCGTGCGCATCCTGCAGATGGACTTTCTGGACCCGGAAGCGCCGCAGAGGCTGATCGAGGCGGTCGGCGGCACGCCGGACCTCGTCCTCTCCGACATGGCCGCCCCCACCACCGGCCATCGCCAGACGGACCACCTGCGCACCATGCATCTGTGCGAGGTCGCCGCCCATTTCGCCGTCGAGGTGCTGGCGGAGGGCGGGCATTTCCTGGCGAAGACCTTCCAGGGCGGCACGGAGCGCGAGCTTCTCAACATGCTCAAGCAGAATTTCAAGCAGGTCATCCACGTGAAGCCGGCCGCCTCGCGCGCCGAATCGGTGGAGATGTTCCTCCTCGCCAAGGGGTTCAAGGGACGCAAGCCGGAGGCTGGTGCGGCGGATTGATCGGGGCGCTGCCCCTCATCCCGCTGCCGCGCCTTCTCCCCGCGAGCGGGGAGAAGGAGAACTTGGCAAAGATTTCCTGAAATCCGGAAAGCCGCGCGGCATATCCCTTCTTCCCGCTTGCGGGGAGAAGGTGCGGCAGGCGGATGAGGGGCGGACGACCCCCTTCACTTCACCGCCGTCGTCTCCCGCTCCACCTCGCCCAGGCGATGCCCCGAGACCGAGGCGCCGGCATTGCGCGCCATCGTGAGGAACGGAAAAACCGCCGTCAGCGTCAGGCCGGCGATGATCATGAAGGCGAGCTGGAAGTCGGAGAGCGTGAGCGCCGAGCCGGTGATCGCCGTCTCGATCTCCAGGATGGAGCCGGCCACCGCCACGCCGAGCGCAAGGCTCATCTGCTGCAGGACGGCGGTCATCGCCGTCGCCTTGCTCGCGTCCCGGTCGGGGATGTCGGCGAAGGCGAGCGCGTTGACGCTGGTGAAGAAGAAGGAGCGGGCGAAGCCCGCGACGAGCAGCACCGCGGCGATCAGCGCGAAGGGCGTCTGCAGCGTGAAGAGGCCGTTGACGAAGGTCAGCACCGTGCCCGAGAGGCAGGCGACGATCAGCGTCGTGCGGAAGCCGGCGAACGACAGCACCTTTTTGGCGAGGAACTTGGTGGTGATCGCGCCGATCGCCCCGGTGAAGGTGACGAGGCCCGACTGGAACGGCGTCAGCCCGAAGCCCACCTGCAGCATCAGCGGCATCAGGAAGGGCACGGCGCCGACGGAGACGCGGAACAGCGTGCCGCCGATCGCCGCGGCGCGGAACGCGCTGTCGCGGAAGAGCGTGAGGTCGAGAAGCGGCGCCGGATGCCGACGCGCGTGGCGCACGTAGAGCGCGCCGCAGCAGAGGCCGACGGCGGTCGCCGCGAAACCCACCTGCGGCGGCAGCGCCGGCAGGCTGACCACCGAGAGGCCGAACATGGTGCCCGACGCGGCGACGGCGCTCAGCAGAAAGCCCTTCCAGTCGAGCGGCGGCGGCGCTGCGCGGATTTCCGGCAGGTAGATGCCGGAGAGCACGAAGCCGAGAATGCCGACCGGTACGTTGATGAGGAAGATCCAGTGCCAGGAGAAATAGGTGGTGATGAAGCCGCCGAGCGGCGGCCCAGCGAGGGGACCGACCAGCGCGGGGATCGTCAGCAGGGCCATCGCCGAGACGAGCTCGCTGCGCGAGGTCGAGCGCACCAGCACGAGGCGGGCGACCGGCGTCATCATCGCACCGCCCATGCCCTGCAGGAAGCGGGAGACGACGAAGCCGACGAGGCTTTCCGCGCCCGCGCAGAGCACCGAGCCCGCCACGAAGACGAGGATCGCCAGCCGGAACACGCGCTTGGCGCCGAAGCGGTCGGCCATCCAGCCGCTCAGCGGAATGAAGGTGGCGAGCGCGATCATGTAGGAGGTGAGCGCCAGCTTCAGCGTGATCGGGCCGACGCCGAGATCGGCGGCGATCGCCGGCAGCGAGGTGGAGATCACCGTCGAATCCATCTGCTCCATGAAGAGCGCGACGGCGAGGATGAGGGGAACGATACGATTCATCGGGCACCGGCAACCGGGCTCCTGGGCGAGCCCGCCCGTCTTCTGCGCCTCGTGCGCGGCGCTGTCAAATGGCGGCCGCAGGGGCAGCAATTGGATATGGTCTATGAGGGTTGCCTTTTGCCCCTTCTCCCCGTCGGGGAGAAGGTCGCGGCAGCGGGATGAGGGGGACGCCGCGGCGAGGCCACGGTGCGTTCCGCCCCCTCATCCGGCCCTCCGGGCCACCTTCTCCCCGAGGGGAGAAGGAAGAACGGCGAGGTCGTATTTCATCTGCGATCACGCCTTGGGGCAGGCGGTGCGGCCTAAAGGCGTTTTCCTATTTCCATTCCGGCGGGAACGTGTTACCAGCCCTCGCCAACTTCCAAGAATTTCTTGCAAGCGACCAAGGTGGACAACTCCCGATGTTCCCCCTGGGGCGCTCGCTTTACACCGAAGGAACTTGGCCCATGGCGCGCATCATCGAAACGGCAACCGGTCTCGAAGCTCTGACCTTCGACGACGTCCTCCTGCAACCCGGCCATTCCGAAGTGATGCCCGGCCAGACCAACATCGCCACCCGCATCGCCCACGATTTCGAGCTGAACCTGCCGATCCTCTCCTCCGCCATGGACACCGTGACGGAAAGCCGGCTCGCCATCGCCATGGCCCAGGCCGGCGGCCTCGGCGTCATCCACCGCAACCTGACGCCGGCCGAGCAGGCCGAGGAGGTCCGCCAGGTCAAGAAGTTCGAGAGCGGCATGGTCGTCAATCCGGTGACGATCGGCCCCGACGCCACGCTCGCCGAGGCGCTGTCGCTGATGAAGGCGCACGGCATCTCCGGCATCCCGGTCGTCGAGAACGGCGGCAGCGGCAAGGCCGGCCGCCTCGTCGGCATCCTCACCAACCGCGACGTGCGCTTCGCCTCCGATCCCTCGCAGAAGATCTACGAGCTGATGACGCGGGAGAACCTCGTCACCGTGAAGGAGAGCGTCGACCAGCAGGAGGCCAAGCGCCTGCTGCACCGCCACCGCATCGAGAAGTTGCTGGTGGTCGACGGCGACGGCCGCTGCGTCGGCCTGATCACCGTGAAGGACATCGAGAAGTCGCAGTTGAACCCCAACGCCTCGAAGGACGCGCAGGGCCGGCTCCGCGCCGCCGCCGCCATCTCCGTCGGCGACGACGGCTTCGAGCGCGCCGAGCGGCTGATCGACGCCGGCGTCGACCTGCTCGTGGTCGACACCGCCCACGGCCATTCGCAGCGCGTGCTGGACGCCGTCGCCCGCGTGAAGAAACTGTCGAACTCCGTGCGCATCATGGCCGGCAACGTCGCCACCGCAGACGGCACCAAGGCGCTGATCGACGCGGGCGCGGACGCCGTCAAGGTCGGCATCGGCCCGGGCTCGATCTGCACGACGCGCATCGTCGCCGGCGTCGGCGTGCCGCAGCTCGCCGCCATCATGGGCTCGGTCGAGGCGGCGGAGAAGGAAGGCGTGCCCGTCATCGCCGACGGCGGCATAAAATTCTCCGGCGACCTCGCCAAGGCGATCGCCGCCGGCGCCTCGGCCGTCATGGTCGGCTCGCTGCTCGCCGGCACGGACGAGAGCCCGGGCGAGGTCTTCCTCTACCAGGGCCGCTCCTTCAAGGCCTATCGCGGCATGGGCTCGGTCGGCGCGATGGCGCGCGGCTCGGCCGACCGCTACTTCCAGGCGGAGGTGCGCGACACGCTGAAGCTGGTGCCGGAGGGCATCGAGGGCCAGGTGCCCTACAAGGGCCCGGTCTCGGGCGTGCTGCACCAGCTCGCCGGCGGCCTCAAGGCCTCGATGGGCTATGTCGGCGGCCGCGACCTCAAGGAGTTCCAGGCGCGGGCGACCTTCGTGCGCATCTCCGGCGCGGGCCTGCGCGAGAGCCACGCCCACGACGTGACGATCACCCGCGAGAGCCCGAACTATCCGGGTTCGGTCTGAGTTCGGCCTGACCGCGGGCGCGCCCGCGATTCCTGTTCCGTTTTCCGCGGCGAGGCCCTAGTCTCCGGTGTGCCGGCAATCTCGCCGGCTTCACCTGGGGGACATCATGAAGACGATACTGGCTGGCGCCCTGCTGGGCCTGGGGCTTGCCGCGTCCGCGCATGCGCAGACGGTCAACGCCGGCACCTACGACGTCGAGGGGACGAACCTCGACGGCTCGTCCTACGGCGGCACGGCGACGATCGAGCTGACGAGCGAGACGACCTGCGCGATCGAATGGAACACCGGCACCACCACGTCGCAGGGCATCTGCATGCTCTACGACAACGCGTTTGCCGCCGCCTACGTGCTCGATGACGCCGTCGGCCTCATCGTCTACGAAGTCAAGGGCGACGGCTCGCTGGAAGGCGCCTGGACGATCAGCGGCCAGGACGGCTCCGGAACGGAGCGGCTGACGCCGCAATAGAACGGCTCCAGCGGGAGTGCGAAGCGCAGGAACGACAGGCAGGGCATGCCGTGCTTCTTGGAAAAGCGGAATGCCCTGCCGGCCCGCGGCTCCTCGCGTCTTGAGGCCGGCGCCGGAACCGCCTATGGATGGCAGGAAACGACACGCCGAAGGGTCCCATGTCTCCCACGGAAGCCACGATCTGGCCGATGATCGCGCATGCCGCGCTCGTCTTCATCCTCTATTTTCTGCTGTCCGCCCGGCGCGTCGGCGCCGTCAGGGGCGGCCGCGCGACGGCGGCGCAGTTCCGCGAGAACCGCGAGGAGCCGGCCGAAAGCTTGCCTGTGCGCAACAGCCTCGCCAACCAGTTCGAGCTGCCGGTGCTCTTCTACGCGGTGAGCATCCTCCTCTACCTCGTCGACGCGGACAATGCGGTAACGGTGGCGGGCGGCTGGCTCTTCGTGGCGCTGCGCTATGCCCATGCCTATGTGCACGTGACGAGCAACCGGCTGCGCTACCGCCGGCCGCTGTTCATCGCGGGGCTCGTCGTGGTGATGCTGCTCTGGGCGTGGCTCGCGGTCTGGCTTGCGGTTACGTGACACCCCCTCATCGGCCCTTCAGGCCACCTTCTCCCCGCTGGGGAGAAGGAAGGGGCGCCGACGTTGCGTTTTTCCCCTTCTCCCCATCGGGGAGAAGGTAGCGGCGGCCGGATGAGGGGGCCTTGCAGTCTCCGCTCACCAGCCCGGCAGGATGTGGCCGGGCCTGAGGCGCGGCAGGCGCGGGAAGACCTTGACCTCGGCCTCCGGCAGGTCGTCGTTGCCGGCGAGCGGCGTGATGTTGTCGAGACAGGCCGTGATGTGGCTGGTGATGGCGTTGGAGAGCGACGGCGAGAGCCCCGGCCGCCGCATGATGCCGATCTGCACGGGGGCGAGCGGCGGGAAGCCGTCGGCCTGGGTCAGCACCTTCATGCCCGGGCGCAGCGCCGATTCCGGCAGCACCGAGACCGCCATGCCCGCCATCACCGCCGCGGCGACGACGGTGGACGACCAGCTCGTGAACAGCACCTGGTATTCGCGCCCGACCGAATCGAGCGCCGCGCAGGCGATCTGCCGCCACTGACAGTCCCGCCGGCCGACGGCGAGCGGCACCGGCGCGTTCTCCGGCAGCGGATGGTTCGCCGACATCACCCAGCAGAGCGGCTCGGTGCGCACCACGTCGGATTGCCGCTGGCGCGGGTTGTGGGTGACGAGCGCGATGTCGAGCTCGCCCCTGTTCATCTTCTCCGCGAGGTCGACCGAAGGCTCGCAGACGATGAAGAGCTCGACGTTCGGATGCGTCTTGGCGAAGCGCATGATGATTTCCGGCATGTAGCGGTCGGCATAGTCGTCCGGCGTGCCGATGCGCAGCGTGCCTTCCAGGCGGTTGTCGTCGAAGGCGGCGATCGCCTCGTTGTTGAGGCGGATCATCCGGCGCGCGTAGTTGAGCAGCCGGTCGCCCTCCGCGGTCAGCCGGTTGCCGCGCCCGTCCTTCATGAAGAGCTGCTTGCCGATGCGCTCCTCCAGCCGGCGCATCTGCATGGAGACCGCCGATTGCGTCTTGAACACCCGCTCGGCCGCCCGCGTGAAGCTGCCGGTGTCGGCGATGGCGACGAAGGTCTGGAGCTGGTCGATGTCGAGCGGTGCGGACATGGCGTTACCCATCAGAGTGATTGATTGATACTATTAGAAACATTCGTTGGACTGATCAATGCCTTTCTGCGAAAACGCGATCGACATCGCGGGCACGGCACGACCCCATCGAGGAGCGAAGGGGCGCCATGCCGGAAAGGAGAGATGCCATGCGCATGATCGACCGCAGTCTCGACCTCGACATCCTTGCCGGCCGCAAGCCGGCGCCCGGGCTTGCCGCCCGCCTCGGCAACGCCGCCTCGAAAGTGCTCCGGGCATGGCTGAACCGCGGCGCGCTCAACCGCCTGCGCGAGCTCGACGACCGCCAGCTTCTCGACCTGGGGCTGACCCGCGAGGACGTCCGCGAGGCGATCACGTCCTCCTTCTTCTCCGACGCCGGCCTGCACCTGACGATCGCTGCGCGCGAGCGCGCCCGTCGCCACCTGCGCTGCGGCCATCCGGATTGATCGTCCGCGGCGCCGGCCCGTCCTCCCCGGGCCGCGCCCCTCTTCCCCGCAGGGTGAGAGCCAATAACCCTGCTGCTTGCCCGGCGCGCGACGGAAACGTCCGCGTCGGGCTTTTTCGTTTCCGGGATCAGTCTTTCTTCGCGGTGCCGGCGGGGGCGTCCATGCCGGCGCGCATCGTCTCGAAGACGGACTCGATGTTGCGCTGATAATCCTTCTGCATTTCGAGGCCGGTGTCGAACATCGTGTTGACGAGTGTCTTCAGCGCGTCCGCGGCCGTCCCCTCCGGCTTGTCCTCAGGCGCCGGGGCGCCGGCGAACATCTCCTGGAAGGCCTTGGCGAAGGGGTTGTCGGTGAAGGGATTGGCGGGCGCGTCCTTCTTCGGCGCGGTACCGAAGAAATCCTGCGCGGCCTGCGTGAAGGGATTGTCGAAGGGGTTCGCAGGCTCCGGCTTCCTCGCGAAGCCCGTCGCCTCGGCCCATTGCTGCATCATGTCGGCGTAGGGATTGGCCGGCGTCTTGCCGCCCGTGTCCAGCCCGGGGAAGAAGGTGCCGAGCGACTGCTTGAAAAGGCCGCCCATCAGCGCGCTCGCCATCACCGGCAGCATCTGCTTGTAGATCTCCTGGCCGATGCCGGTCATCTGCTCGGCCTGCGCGGCGATGGCGCGCGAGACCTCCTTGCTGCCGAAGATGTGGCCGAGGATGCTGTTGCCCTCCGCCATGCCCTGCGGCGTGAAGGCCTTGCCCAGGTCCTCGAAATATTGCGCATGTGCGCCGGAGGTGAGCGCCTTCATGAAGGCGGCGAAGTCGTAGGGGGTGGTGGCATTGCGCTTGAAACCCTCGGAGAAGGCCGGCATCAGCGCCGCCATCGCCTTCGCCGTCTGCTCCTGGGCGAGGCCGAACTGCTTGGCCATCGCCTCCACGGCCTTGCCGCTCTGTGCCTGCATCATCATGTCGTAGAGCGAAAGCATCGTGAAACCTCCCCGCCGTCAGGCACAAGCATGTGCCTGCACTATAACGGCAAATCCGGTCTCGCAAACCCGCTTTCTGGGAGGCTCAGTACTGGTAGTCGGTGAAGACCGGCTCGACGGAGCCGCCCCAGCGGCCGTGATAGAGCGACAGCATGTCCTCGGCGAGGGTCGCGCGCTTGGCGAGCACCTCCTCCAGCGGCGAGAGGAAGACCGTCTCGTCGAAGCCCTCGTCGTTCAGCCGGGCGCGGGCGGCGAGGCCGCTGCGGGCGATGTCCAGCACCTGCTTCGCCACGTCGAGGAGCGGCCGGCCGCGGAACTCGGCGCCGAGCGCCTTCGCCGGCACGGCATCGCGCAGCGCCGTCACCTCCTCGACCGTCCAGTCGCGCGTGAAATCCTCCGCGGCGCCGAGCGCCGCGTCGTCGTAGAGCAGGCCCACCCAGAAGGCGGGCAGCGCACAGATGCGCCGCCATGGGCCCCCGTCGGCGCCGCGCATCTCGAGGAAGCGCTTCAGCCGCACGTCGGGGAAGAGCGTCGACAGATGGTTGGTCCAGTCGCCGAGGTTCGGCTCCCAGTCGGCGATCTCGCCCTTCAGCGCCCCGGCCATGAACTGGCGGAAGGTGACGTGGGTACAGTCGTGGTACCTGCCGTCGCGCACGACGAAATACATCGGCACGTCGAGCGCCCATTCGACATAATGCTCGAAGCCGAAATCCGGCGCGAAGGCGAAGGGGATGAGGCCGGCGCGGTTGTTGTCGGTGTCGCGCCAGATGTCGCCGCGCCAGGAGAGGAGGCCGTTCGGCCGGCCCTCGGTGAAGGGCGAGGAGGCGAAGAGGGCGGTGGCGAGCGACTGCAGCTTCAGCGACACCTGCATCTTGCGGCGCATGTCGGTCTCGGAGGAGAAGTCGAGGTTCACCTGGATCGTGCAGGTGCGGTACATCATGTCCAGCCCCTGCGTGCCGACCTTCGGCATGTAGCGGGTCATGATGTCGTAACGGCTCTTCGGCATGCGCGGCGTCTCGGCGAAGGTCCATTTCGGGCTGCCGCCCATGCCGAGGAAGCGGATGCCGAGCGGCTCGGCGATCTCGCGCAGCGTCGCGAGATGCTGGTTCGATTCGCGGCAGGTCTCGTGCAGGTTTTCCAGCGGCGCGCCGGAGAGCTCGAACTGCCCGCCGGGCTCCAGCGAGATCGCCCCCATTCCGGTGGGCTCGGCAAGGCCGATGATGTTGCCGGCGTCGACGATCGGCTCCCAGCCGGTCTTCTCCTGCATGCCGTTCAGAAGGGCGGAAATGCTGGCCGTGCCGGCATAGGGCACGGGGCTGTTGTCTGCCGTAAAGAAGACGAATTTCTCGTGCTCCGTACCGATGCGGAACTTGTCCTTCGGCTTGCAGCCGGAGGCGAGGTACTCCGCCATGTCCGCAGTCGAGCGGACCGGCGTCTGGTCGGTGGTGTCACGGGCCATGGGCGTCTTCTTCCGAACGGATGGCGCCCGGCGGAACCGTCGGGCCTGATGGGTGCTTGAACCGGATTTACATGCGGTGCAAGCAAATTTCTTTCAAGGCAGGTTCAAAAAAACGAGGGACAGACGGCGTCAGCGCCAGTCGCCGATCGTCGCCTGGAGCACGGCGAGCGCCGCGACCGCAGCCGTGTCGGCCCTGAGGATCCGCGGGCCGAGCGGGATCGCCGTCACGAAGGGAAGGCTTCCGAGCAGCGCCCGCTCCTCGTCGGAAAAGCCGCCCTCGGGACCGACGAGCAGCGCCAGCCTGCGCTCCTCGATCGCCGACAGCACCGGCAGCGGGTTCTGGCTGCCGTGGCCCTCGTCGCAGAAGACGATGCGGCGCTCCTGCGGCCAGCCGGCCAGCAGGTCTTCCAGCTTCCGGGGCGGCGCGACCGTCGGGATCGCCAGGATGCCGCATTGCTCGGCGGCCTCGACGGCGTTCGCCTGCAGCCGGTCGAGGCTGGCGATCTTGCCCTGCACATGCTGTGTCAGGACGGGCTGGAGCACGCCGGCGCCCATCTCCACCGCCTTCTGCACCAGATAGTCGAGCCGGCCGGTCTTCAGCGGAGCGAAGAGATAGTGGAGGTCGGAGGGTTTTGGCTGCGGCCGCGTCTCCTCGACCGGCGTCAGCGTCAGCCGCTTGCGCGTCGGGAAGGAGAGTTCCGCCCGCCACTCGCCGTCGCGCCCGTTGAAGATCAGCACGTTTCCGCCGTCCTCCATGCGCAGCACATTGGCGAGATAGTGGAAATGCTCCTTCGAGGCCTCGAACGCCCGGCCGGCGGCAAGGCCGTCCTCGACGAAAAGACGCTGCATGCGGTAGTTGGCGCGCATCGAAAACCCTCAGCCGAACAGGCCGCTCAGGACGAAGAACAGCACCGCCGCCAGCGCCGCCGTCACCGGCACGGTGATGATCCAGGCGGCGACGATGGTCATGAAATGCGAGCGGCGCACGAGGTAGCGGCGGCGCATCTCCTCGGAATTGTGCTCCTCCGGCTCCTCGGCGTCGGGCCGTCCGCCGCGGCGGCGGATGTAGTCCATGCGCCGCTTCGAATGGCGCGTGTACCATTCGCGGAAGAAGCCGACGCCGAAGACCGAGCCGACGGCGACATGGGTGGTGGAGACCGGCAGGCCGAGGGCCGCGGCGACGAGCACGGTCAGCGCCGTCGACAGCGCCACGCAGAAGGCCCGCATCGGGTTGAGCTTGGTGATCTGCTCGCCGACCAGCGCCACGAGGCGCGGCCCGTAGAGCAGGAGGCCGAGCGAGATGCCGAGCGCGCCGATCAGCATGACCCAGAAGGGCACGTCGAAGCCGGGCGTCATGTCGGCGACCTGGGCTGCGCGGACGATCGCCGCGAGCGGGCCGACGGCGTTCGAAACGTCGCTGGCGCCATGGGCGAAGGAGAGAAGCGCGGCCGAGAAGATCAGCGGGATGCGGAACAGCGTGCGCAGCGACTGGTTTCGGTTCTCCAGCCCCACCGACTGGCCCCGCACGACCGGAACGGCGCCGGCATAGGCGGCCGCCCCCGCGGCAAGGCCGATCAGGAGCGCGGTGCCAAGCCCGATCGCCATGACGTTGCCGAGGCCGATCGCCACGAGATAGGCGATGAAGCTGCCCGTCATCACCGCCACCAGCACCGGCACCCAGGTGCGGGCGGCGGCGATCTTGTCGTCGCGGTAGATGACCAGTTCCTTGATGACGAAGAGGGAGCCCGCCGCGATGACGCCGCCGAGCAGCGGCGAGACAACCCAGCTTGCGACGATCGCCGCCATGCCCGTCCAGTCGACCGAGGCCGTTCCCGCCGCGACGATCCCGGCGCCCATCACGCCGCCGACGATGGTGTGCGTGGTCGAGACGGGCGCGCCCATCCAGGTGGCGAGGTTGACCCACAGCGCCGCGGCGAGCAGTGCCGCCAGCATGACCCAGACGAGGATGTCCGGCGTCGGCAGGGCATCCGGGGTGATGATGCCCTCGGAGATCGTCTCGACCACCTTGCCGCCGGCGATCAGCGCGCCCGCCGTCTCGAAGACGGCCGCCATGACGAGCGCGCGCGCCATGGTCATCGCCCGCGAGCCGACGGCGGGGCTGACATTGTTGGCGACGTCGTTGGCGCCGATGTTCATCGCCATGTAGGCGGCGATGGCCGCCGCCGCGACGGTCACGACGGCCCCCGGCTGGTCGATCACGTAGACGCCGGAAAACAGCATGGCGAGCACGAGGAAGATCAGGCCGACGCCGGGCGCGACGAGGCTTCTCGAGACGAACTGCGCGGCCTCCTCGACCCGCGTCACCTTGTCGAGGTCCTTGTCCAGCGTGGGCTTGCCCAGCCGTGCCTGTGAATTCGCCATCGATTACGCTCCATCGTCCCGCTTGGGACTATCGCCGGGCGAGGGGAAGGGCAATATCGCGGGCAGGCCGCCCGTCGGCTTTTTTGCGGGCGATCAGTTTTTTCCGTCCGGCAGAATCGTGCGCTCGAAGGCCAGGATGAGCTCCTTGAGGCCGGGCTCCTGCACGCGCCGTGCGGCTTCCTCGCAGCTCACCCATTCGAGCTGCCGCTCGCTCTTCTCCGGGAAGTTCTTGCACAGGGTTTCCACCTCCAGCGCATAGACCTGCACCTTGCAGTCGATCTTCATGCCCTGGGCGATGCCCTTCTTGTACATGTAGTGGCCGATCGCCTCCGGATCCGTCCGGCCCTTGACGCCCGCCTCTTCCCAGGCCTCGCGCGCCGCCGCGTCGTGGGCCGCGCGGCCGGCCATCGGCCAGCCCTTGGGGATCACCCAGCGCCCGGTGTCGCGGCTGGTGATCAGCAGGATTTCCACCGCGCTCCGCTTCTTGCGCAGCCGGTAGCACAGCGCGCCGTACTGCACGCGGGCCGGCCGGCGGAACATCAGATGCACATCGCTGGCTATGCGGTGGAGGAGATTCACGTCCTTGTCTGTCCTTTCGGTCGAGCGGCGGCGACGCACGTGCGTTGTAGCGCATCTTGCTTGCGCAGGGTTTACGTTTCAAGCCCGCGCTGCTTGAGGCGCAGCCGGGAAATGCGCTGCCATTCGCCGGTCCGCTCGGCCTCCCGGATGGCAACGGCGATGTAGTCCATATGGTTCCGCGCCGCCGCCTTCGCCGCCGCCCCGTCGCCGGCCATGATGGCGGCATGGATCGCCTCGTGCTGGAGGAGCAGCTGAAGCCGCGCCGGCTCGGACGAGAAGACGAGGTGGCGGTGGAAGAAGATGCCCTGGGCGAGCAGCCGGTAGCAGGCGCGCAGCGTGTGCAGCAGCACGATGTTGTGCGCCGCCTCGCCGATGGCGTTGTGGAACTCCACGTCGGCGGCGAGCTCCGCCTCGAAGGAGCCGCTCTCGTGGGCGGTGCGCATCGCCTCGACGATGCGCGTCAGCATCCGCCGGTCGTATTCGGTTGCGCGGCCCGCCGCCATCTCCGCGGTGATGCCCTCGAGCTCGCGCCGGTACTCGACGTAATCCGCCGTCGCCTGCGGGTGGCGGGCGATGAGCTCGACCAACGGGCGGGAGAAGATCTCGCCGATGATGTCGGCGACATAGGTGCCGCCGCCCTGGCGGCTGACGAGGAGGCCGCGCGCCTCCAGTTCCTTCAGCGCCTCGCGCAGGATCGGCCGCGAGACGTCGAGGCGGCGCGCCAGCTCCCGTTCCCCCGGCAGCCGGTCGCCGTCGCGCAGCACCCCCTCCAGAAGCAGGAGCTCGATCTGCCGCACGACCTCGTCGGCGGTGCGGCTGTGGCTGATGCGGGCGAAGAGGTCGAAGGCGGTGTCGGTCACGGCGGCAAGACTAGCAAGCGGAGGCGAAACTGGTCAAGAATCTTGGCCACTCGAAACCTGTGTGCCTGCGTCAATGCGTCCTATCTTCACGGCACTGACATTTGTTAAGAAAGTGCTGTTGCAGCACGAGGGGGACGGTGCACGCATGGCCAAGGGCAGTTTCGCCTTTCCGCAGGCGACGACGCGCGCGCAGGCGCTCGGCGAGATCCACGCGAGACCCTATGCGCTGGTGCCGTCGCCGCGCGTCATCTTCCAGCTCGCCTTCCTCACCGACGGCGGCTCGGCGGTCGACCACGCCGTGATGGCGGAACTGTCGCGCTCGCGCGGCATATCGCCGCCCGGCCGCGACGCCAGCCACCACGCGCTGAGCTGGGGGCAGGGGACGCTGCGCTGGGAGCGGCACACGGAATTCTCCACCTATTTCTGGGACGCGCCGGCACCCGAGCGCTTCGGCGGCGATGTGCCGGTCCATCCCTTCGGCGACAGTTTTGCGCCGCCCGGCACGCTGATCTCCGGCATCCGCCTGGAGATCCGTCCCGACACGGAAGAGACGCGCGAGGCGATCTCCGTCTTCGACCCGACGAGCCTCTGCTACAGCGAGGTCAAGGGCGGCCAGGCGGCGATCCTCACCGACTTCCGCCAGAACGGCGACGGGCTGACGCAGATCCTCGTCATCGACCGCGGCATGACGGAGGCCGGGCGCGGCGCGCTGGTGCAGCGCCTGCTCGACATCGAGACCTACCGCACGCTCGCGATGATGGGCTTGCCGCTGGCGCAGTCGCTCTCGCCGGACATCCGCCGCATCGAGGACGGGCTGACCGGCATCACCAACGCGATGAAGCTTGAGGCCCGCGACCATGCCGACACGCTGCTCACCGAGATCACCCGTCTCGCCGCCGAGCTGGAGGCGAACGCCGCGCTCTCGCTTTACCGCTTCGGCGCGAGCCGCGCCTATTACGGCATCGTCCAGGAGCGCATCCGCACGCTCGCCGAGACGGCGATGCCCGGCTACGAGACGCTCGGCTTCTTCCTCGAACGGCGGCTGGCGCCCGCCATGCGCACCTGCCAGTCGGTGGAGGAGCGGCAGGCGAACCTGTCGCGAAAGCTCGCCCGCGCCACCGCGCTGCTGAGAAGCTGGATCGACGTGGAACTGGAGAAGCTCAACACGACGCTGCTCAACTCGATGGACCGGCGCGCGCGGCTGCAGCTTCGCCTGCAGCAGACCGTCGAGGGCCTGTCGGTCGCGGCGATCTCCTATTATGTCGTCGGCCTGTTCGGCTACGTGGCGAAGGCCGCGAACGGGCTCGGCGTGCCGGTGAAGCCCGAGACGCTGACCGGCATCGCCGTCCCCTTCGTCATCGCCGGCATGTGGCTGCTCGTCCGCGCCATCCGCAAGCGCCATGCGGACGAGGACCGGCATTGAGGGAATGATCGCAAGTCCCTCTCATCCTCCGGGACCTTCTCCCCGCTGGGGAGAAGGGGACTTCCAGCGGCGCCATGTCCTCCTTCTCCCCAGCGGGGAGAAGGTGGCCCGAAGGGCCGGATGAGGGGGCTCACCGCTCCCAATAGGGCAGCGGCCCGTACAGCTCGGCGAGGTAGTCGATGAAGAGGCGCACCTTGACCGGCAGGAACTGCCGGCTCGGATAGACCGCCGAGAGCACGACGTTGCGCGAGCCCTCGTAGCCCGGCAGCACCTGCACGAGCCGGCCGTCCTTCAGCTCCGCCCCGACGTCCCAGGTCGAGCGTAGGGCGATCCCCATGCCGCAGAGCACCGCCTCGCGGATGACCTCGCTCGAATTGGTGACGAGCGGCCCGGTCGGCTTGTGGACGACGCTGCCGTCCGGTCCCTCTAGCCGCCAGACGTCCTGCGTGTGCTGCGGCAGGCAGACATGGGCGGCGAGATCGTCGAGCGTCCCCGGCGTGCCGTGCTTTTCGAGATAGCCGGGCGTGGCGCAGAGCACCCGGCGCACCGGCGCCAGCCGCCGCGCCACCAGCGAGGAATCGCTGAGCTCGCCGATGCGGATGGCGAGGTCGAAGCCGCCGCCGACGATGTCGGAGAACTCGTCGGTCAGCACGATATTGAGCGTCAGCTCCGGATGGGCGTCCATGAAGCCCTTGAGATGCGGGGCGATGTGCATGCGGCCGAAGGAGGTGGGGGCGGAGACGCGCAGCGTCCCGCGCGCCGCGCCGGAGCGGCCGGAGACGAAGGCCTCCGCCTCCTCGATGCCGGCGAGCACGCCGACGATGCGCTCGTAAAAACCCTGTCCCGCCTCCGTCAGCGAGATCTGCCGCGTGGTGCGCTGCAGGAGCCGCGTGCCGAGCCGCTCCTCCAGCCGCTTCACCCGCTTGGAGACGACGGCGGGCGAGAGCCCCAGCGCGCGGCCGGCCGCCGACATGCTGCCGGTGGAAATGACGCGGGAGAAGATTTCGAGATCGCCCAGATTGGTCACAAGCCGCGCCCATTGTTGCCGAAGGGGAGAAGATGCTTAGCATTTGCCTCGCTTTTGCGGAAGTGGTAAAGAAAAAAGACCAGTCAGGCAGGAGGGCCCGCACGATGGATCAGATCGGTTTCCTGGCGCCGCGTCCGGCGGTCCTCGCGCGCCGCCGCGAGATCGTCGCCGACCTTCTCGACCTCATGCCGCCCGGCTGTCTCGTCCATGAGGAGCGCGAGCTCGTGCCCTTCGAGACGGATGCCTTCGTCTCCTATCGCCGCCTGCCGCTCGCCGTCGCCCTGCCGGAGACGACGGCTGAGGTCGCCGCCGTGCTGAAATACTGTCATCGCTACGGCGTGCCCGTCGTGCCGCGCGGCGCGGGCACCTCGCTTGCCGGCGGGGCGATCCCGCAGGAGGATGCGGTGGTGCTCGGCCTCTCGAAGATGTCGCGCATCCTGGAGGTCGACTATGCCAACCGCACGGCGACGGTGCAGGCGGGCGTCACCAATCTCTCCATTTCGGATGCCGTCTCCGCCGACGGCTATTTCTATGCGCCCGACCCGAGCTCGCAGCTCGCCTGCACGATCGGCGGCAATATCGGCATGAATTCCGGCGGCGCCCATTGCCTGAAATACGGCGTGACGACCAACAACCTGCTCGGCGTCAAGCTGGTTCTGATCGACGGCACGGTGGTGGAGCTCGGCGGCAAGGCCCTCGATGCCGGCGGGCTCGATCTCCTCGGCCTCGTCTGCGGCGGCGAGGGCCAGCTCGGCGTCGTCACCGAGGCGACGGTGCGCCTCATCGCCAGGCCCGAGGGCGCGCGCCCCGTGCTCTTCGGCTTCGACTCGTCGGAGGACGCGGGCGCCTGCGTCGCCGACGTCATTGGCGCCGGCATCATCCCGGTCGCCATCGAGTTCATGGACAAGCCGGCGATCGAGATCTGCGAGGCCTTTGCCCAGGCCGGCTATCCGATGGACGTCGAGGCGCTCTTGATCGTCGAGGTCGAGGGTTCGGATGCCGAGATGGACGCGATGCTCGGAAAGATCATCGAGATCGCCGGCCGCCACGGCGTCAGGGTCGTCAAGGAAAGCCAGTCGGCGACGGAGGCGGCGCTGATCTGGAAGGGCCGCAAGTCCGCCTTCGGCGCCACCGGCCGCATCGCCGACTATATCTGCATGGACGGCACGGTGCCACTCGGCCAGCTGTCGCATGTGCTGCGCGGCACGGCGGAGATCGTCGCGAAATACGGCCTGCGCGTCGCCAACGTCTTCCACGCCGGCGACGGCAACATGCATCCGCTCATCCTCTTCAACGCCAACGACCCGGAGGACGCCGCCCGCGCGGAAGCCGCCGGCAACGATATCCTCAAGCTCTGCGTCGACGCCGGCGGCTGCCTTACCGGCGAGCACGGCGTCGGCGTCGAGAAGCGCGACCTGATGCGCCATCAATATGCCGAGGTCGACCTCGCCCAGCAGATGGCCGTGCGCGCCGCCTTCGATCCGCAATGGCTGCTCAACCCGTCCAAGGTCTTTCCGCTCGAAGGGCGCCCCGCCGCATGACCGCCGTCCACGAACCGCTCTCCGAGGAGGCCGCCGCCCGCCTTGTCCAGGTCGCGAGCCTATCCTCCGCCCGCTTCGTCATCCGCGGCGGCGGCACGCGCAGCCTCTTCTCTCCGCCCGAAGGGACGGAGGCGCTCTCCACCCGCGCGCTCGCCGGCATCACCGCCTACAATCCGGCCGAGATGACGATGACGGCGCGGTCCGGCACGCCGCTTGCCGAGATCGAGGCGGCGCTCGCCGAAAAGCGGCAGATGCTCGCCTTCGAGCCCACCGACCTCAAGGCGCTGACCGGCGCTGAGGGCGCCTCCACCATCGGCGGCGTCTTCGCAACCAACGCCTCCGGCCCGCGCCGCTTCGTGGCGGGGGCGGCGCGCGACAGCCTGCTCGGCGTGCGCTTCGTCAACGGCTGCGGCGAGATCGTCAAGGCCGGCGGCCGGGTGATGAAGAACGTCACCGGCCTCGACCTCGCCAAGGTGCTCGCCGGCTCGCACGGCTCGCTGGCGCTCGTCACCGAAGTCACCTTCCGCGTCCTGCCGGTGCCGGAGACCGCTGCCACCGTCGTCGTCTCAGGCCTCAACGACGCCGAGGCCGCCGCCGCCATGGCGACGGCGATGGCGCTGCCGGTCGAGGTGTCGGGGGCGGCGCACCTGCCCGAGAGCGTGCGCGGTCGCTTCGCCGGCGGCGCGCTGCCGGGCGAGGGGGCCGCGACGGTGCTGCGCCTCGAAGGGCTCGCCGCCTCCGTCGCCGTGCGGCAGGAGAAGCTCGCCGCGGAACTCGCCGCCTTCGGCCCGGTCTCCGTCCTCGACGCGGAGACGACGAAAGCGCTCTGGCGCGAGATCCGCGACGCTGCTCCCTATGCCGACGGCACGGCGCGGCCGCTCTGGCGCGTCTCCGTCGCCCCGACCATGGGCCACCAGCTCGTCGCGGCACTGCGCCTCGAAACCGGCGTCGACGCCTTCTACGACTGGCAGGGCGGCCTCCTCTGGCTGCGCATGGAGGCCGATCCCGAGGCAGCCCTCCTGCGCCGCTACGTCAAGGCGCTCGGCGGCGGCCATGCGACGCTCGTCCGGGCACGGCCGGAGGTGCTGGCCGCGACGCCGGTCTTCGAGCCGCAGGCCGAGGCGGTCGCGGCGCTGAGCGCGCAGGTGAAGGCGAGCTTCGACCCTTCGGGGGTCTTCGTGTCGCGGATGGTGGGGTGATGTCGATGTTTGAAGCCAGCAGTTGCCCCCCTCTGCCCTGCCGGGCATCTCCCCCTCAAGGGGGGAGATCGGCAAGACGTGAAACCCTCGCTCGAATTGCACCGTCCAAGAGGGGCGGGAGGGCGCTTCATCCAATCTCCCCCCCTGAGGGGGAGATGCCCGGCAGGGCAGAGGGGGGTGCCGCTCGCGCCGTCCCAGTCCGCAACAGGGATGCCCGCTGATGCAGACCAACTTCACCCCCGAACAACTCGCCGACCCCCATGTCGCGACGTCCGAAAAAATCCTCCGCAAATGCGTGCATTGCGGCTTCTGCACCGCGACCTGCCCGACCTACGTCACGCTCGGCAACGAGCTCGACAGCCCGCGCGGCCGCATCTACCTCATCAAGGACATGCTGGAGAACGGCCGGCCCGCCGACGAGCAGGTCGTCACCCATATCGACCGCTGCCTCTCCTGCCTCGCCTGCATGACGACCTGTCCCTCCGGCGTCGACTACATGCACCTCGTCGACCATGCCCGCGCCCATATCGAGGAGACCTATCGCCGCCCGTTCTGGAACCGGATGACGCGGAACCTGCTCGCCGCCGTGCTGCCTTATCCGCGCCGCTTCCGCCTGGCGCTTAGGGCGGCAAGCCTCGGCCGGCCCTTCGCGGGCCTCCTCAGGCGGGTGAAGCCGCTCGAACCCTTCGCCGCCATGCTCGATCTCGCACCCAGCCGCCTGCCGGCGCCGTCGCCGGCTGCACGGCCGGGCACCCATCCGGCGGCCGGTCCCCGCAGGGCGCGCGTCGCCATCCTCACCGGCTGCGCCCAGCCGGTGCTGAAGCCGGAGATCAACGAGGCGACGATCCGCCTGCTCACCCGCCTCGGCGTCGAGGTGGTGGCGCCGGCGGGCGAGGTCTGCTGCGGCTCGCTGGTCCATCACATGGGCCGCGAGGGTGAGGCGCTGGAGGCCGCGCGAAAAAATGTCGACGTCTGGCTCCGGGAGATCGAGGCGGGCGGCCTCGACGCCATCATCGTCACGGCGTCCGGCTGCGGCACGACGATCAAGGACTACGGCTTCATGCTGCGCCTCGACCCGGCCTATGCGGAGAAGGCCGCGCGGGTCTCGGCGCTGGCGAAGGACGTGACGGAATTCCTGTCGACGCTCGACCTGCCGCAGCAGGCGGCGAGGGGGATGACGGTCGCCTATCACTCCGCCTGCTCGATGCAGCATGGCCAGAAGATCACCATGGCGCCGAAGATCCTGCTGAAGAAGGCGGGCTTCACCGTGCGCGATCCGGCGGAAGGCCACCTCTGTTGCGGCTCCGCCGGCACCTACAACATCATGCAGCCGGAGATTTCCCGGAAGCTCAAGGCGCGCAAGGTGAAGAACATCGCCGCGACGAAGCCGGACGTGATCGCCACCGGCAACATCGGCTGCATCACGCAGATCGCCACCGGCACGGACATCCCGATCCTGCACACGGTGGAGCTCCTCGACTGGGCCTATGGCGGAAGGAAGCCGGACATGCTTTCCTGAGGCCACCCCGCAACGGAGCCTCCCATGCGCATCCTGCCGCTCTGCCTCGCCCTCGTCGCCTCGCCGGCCTACGCCACCGACGGCTTCGGCTGCACGGCGAAGGACGGGAACCTCGCCTTCACCGCCGAGGCCGGCTTCAGCTACTCGATCGGCGGCGGCCTCCTGAACTTCCGCGGCGAGCTGGCGCTGCCCGCCGGCCTCGCGCCGCAGGGGCTGGAAAATGTCGCGCTCGAACCCTCCCACCTCGCGCATGACTGGCTCTACGACGGCGAGCTGCGCCTGCTCGTCCATGCCGAGACCGGCGGCGACCTGCCCTTCGCTTCCGCCGACCTGGTGGTGATGACGAAGGCGACGGAGGACGAGACGGCCTATGCCGGCGACTACACGCTGATCCTCTACCGTGCGGACGGCGACGGCGAGCCGCTGCGCCGGACGGGCAGGGTCACCTGCTCGGTCGGCTGAAGACGACGATGCCGGCGCGGGGCCGGCATCGTCTGTCTTCCTGGCGCAGGCTCAGCCGCCGAACAGCGAGCCGAAGAAGTCCATGCCGCGGTCGTCGAAGCTCACCTTGCCGTGCTTGTTGCCGGGGCCGACGACGATGACCTTGGTGCCGATGCCGGCGCGGGCATAGAGGTGCTCCACGTCCTTGTTCATCATGCGGATGCAGCCGGACGACATGTTCTGGCCGATCGTCCAGGGCTGGTTCGTGCCGTGGATGCGGAAGATCGTGTCGCGGCCGCCCTTGAAGAGGTAGAGCGCGCGGGCGCCGAGCGGATTGTCCTCGCCGCCGGGCTGGTAGGCGGGCAGGATGCGGCCCTTCTTCGCCTCGCGGCGGCGCATCTCGGCGGGCGGCGTCCAGCCCGGCCATTCCTCCTTGCGCCCGACCTTCACCACGCCGGACCAGCCGAAGCCCTCGCGGCCGACGCCGATGCCGTAGCGCGTCGCCCGGTTCTTGCTCTCGACATAGTAGAGGAACTTGTTGTTCGTATCGACGATGATGGTGCCCGGCGCCTCGTCGGTGACGAGGCGGACCTTCTGGCGCTTGTACTTCGCCGCAACCTGCTTCTTCGACTGCGTGGCGACGAGCGTCACGTCGGACGTCGTGCCCATGCCCTGCGTCACGCCGGGAAAGGCGCTCGCCGAGGTCGCGGGCAGGGCCGTCGTGACGGCGACCGCCGCAGCCAGCAGGATCGATGCGTATGTCCGCATGCTGTTCCCCTCTCTCACTCTCGATACGCGAAGGCTAGCCGAGTCTTGACCGATTGCAAGACCGGCTGCCCAGGGTAAGACGATCGTGAAGGCGGATTTGTTCGGCCCGTGCCTAGATGACGATGACTTTCGTGCCGACGTTCACGCGCTCGTAGAGGTCGACGACGTCCTCGTTGCGCATGCGGATGCAGCCGGAGGAGACCGCATAGCCGATCGTCCAGGGCGCATTGGTGCCGTGGATGCGGTAGAGCGTCGAGCCGAGATACATGGCGCGCGAGCCGAGCGGGTTGTCCGGCCCGCCTTCCATGCGGGCGGGCAGGTAGTGGCCCTTGGCCGCCTCGCGCGCGATCATCTCCTTCGGCGGCACCCAGTCCGGCCACTCGGCCTTGCGGGTGATCTTGTGCGTGCCGGCCCATTCGAAGCCCGGCTTGCCGACGCCGACGCCGTAGCGCCGCGCCTTGCCGTCCGCCATCACCAGGTAGAGGAAGCGGTTGTTGGTGTCGATGACGATGGTGCCCGGCTTGTACCCGCTCTCGTAGGAGACGATCTGCGGCAGGTACATCGGGTCGATCTTCGAGCGCACCGGCCTTTCCGCCCGGACGGCGGCGACGCGCTCGATGCGCGCGGCGCCGTCGCGTTTCAGGACGCGGCGCTGCTCAACGCGCTGCCGCTCGACGATGCGCCGCGTCGTGACGGCCGGCCGCACGCCCTCGCCGGTGAGCTGCATCACCCAGGGCGCGGAGAGATCGGGGCTGATGATGATCGGCGGCCGGTTCATGTACCGGTCGTTGGCCCCAGCCGCGGTGGAGGCAAGAAGGAGGCTCGTGGCCAGGAGAAATCGTATCGACATCGGACGTACTCGCTACTGATCGTCGCCGGATCGCGCCGCGGGAACGAAGGGAACGGCGCAGGTTCGCGGAAATGCTTGCACCGCGCGGCCAAGCGAAAGGTAAACGCCCGTTCATGAAACTTGTCCGGCGCCGATAAAGTAACGGGTAGGGTTATTGCCGGCTTTCCAAAGCTGGTTGATATATGGTAAATGAGAACAAAAGGGAAACGGAGACGCATATGACCGAGAGGGGACTTCTCGCAGGCGAGGACGGGCGCGACCGCTGCGCCTGGCACGGCAATCTCGACGACTACCGCCGCTACCACGACGCCGAATGGGGCCGGCCGGTGACGGACGACCGCCGCCTGTTCGAGAAGATCTGCCTGGAAGGCTTCCAGTCGGGCCTCTCCTGGCTCACCATCCTGCGCAAGCGCGAGGGTTTCCGCGCCGCCTTCGCCGGCTTCGACTTCGACCGCGTCGCCGCCTTCGGCGAGGAGGACGTCGCCCGCTGCCTCGCCGATCCCGGCATCGTCCGCCATCGCGGCAAGATCGTCTCGACCATTAACAACGCGCGCCGCGCCTGCGAGCTGCGCGACGAGTTCGGCTCGCTCGCCCGCTATTTCTGGCGCTACGAGCCCGGCCCGGAGGACCGCCCCGCCCGCGTCGACTGGGACACGCTCGTCGCCAACCCGACGACGCCCGTCTCCGTGCGCCTGTCGAAGGACCTGAAGAAGCGCGGCTGGACCTTCGTCGGCCCGACGACCGTCTACGCCTTCATGCAGGCCATGGGCCTCGTCAACGACCATGTCGAGGGCTGCTTCTGCCGCGAGGAGGTGGAGCGGGAGCGGGCGGCCTTCGCGCGTCCGTGATTTATGCATTCGTCATAAATAAATGTTTGAATTTGCAACGAATCATGTAACGTAGGCTCAAGCGGCGGTTTCAGACATTGAAGTTTTCGGTTGGGTGCGTGCGTTTCTCGCGGCATGCCGCTTGATGCTGAATGATTTGGCACGAGGGGATCATGGCGCCAGAGACGTCGGTGCGCGACAATGTCCGCATAGAGGAGTGGGCCTGCGACAAGGCTCAGGAGATCATGCTGCGGGAGGGGTTCCGCCTCATCCGCTCCGCCCGAAACGGCACCAATACCGAAATCCGCGAGACGAGCCTGATGATGGCCCGCGCCATCGCCGCCTCGCTGATGGACGCCTCGCGGCCGCGGCACGCGGGCGAGTAGCGGCAGGCTCCTGGCGTTGGCGTTGGCTCTCCTGGCGGGGAGGGTGCCGATATGCCGGCTGCCCCTCATCCGGCCTGCCGGCCGCCTTCTCCCCGCAGGCGGGGAGAAGGAGATTTGCCGCACCGGTTTCCCCGGCCGATGACCGTTCGCAGGGCAGGCCCCTCTCCGCGCTTGCGGGGCGAGGGGCAAAGCTGGAGGCGATGGCCCTGCCGGCGGGCCAGCGGGGAGGACGGGGCATGTCGCGCGTGCGGCTCCCTACCGGCCGTTCTTCTCCAGCCACTCCCGCATCATCCGGATCTCGCCCTCCTGCGCGGCGATGATCTCCTCGGCGAGCTTGCGCAGCGCCGGGTCCTTGCCGAATTCGAGCTCGACGCGCGCCATGTCGATCGCGCCCTGGTGGTGGGCGATCATGCCGCGCACGAAGTCGACGTCGGCATCGCCCGTGTAGTCGATGGCCATGCCCTCGTGCATGCGGGCGTTGGCCTCGGCGAAGGCCGTGCTCGACGGGCTTTCCGCGCCCGCGGCTGCGCCGTGGCCCTGGTGGGCATCCTCGGCAAGGGCCGGGACGGCGAGGGCGAGGGCCGCCAGCGCGGCGAGAAGCGTCTTTCTGTTCATCATCGTCTTGCTCCAATCCTGAAAAGGCCGTTCCGGCAAAAGGGATAGCGGCCGGGCGGAAAATTGGAAGGAGGCATTTCGGCGCGCCTTGCCGCCCGCCCCCCAATCCGCTAGGGAAACCCCCAACGGACATACAGGACTTTCGGGCATCCGATGAGCGAGAAACAGAAGAAACCGCAGAAGCTGAAGGCCCGCCTGCCGCGCGGCTTCGTCGACCGCGACGCCGCCGACATCCGCGCCGTCGCCGAGATGACGGCGAAGATCCGCGAGGTCTACGAGCGCTACGGCTTCGACCCGGTCGAGACGCCGCTGTTCGAATATACCGACGCGCTCGGAAAATTCCTGCCCGATGCCGACCGGCCGAACGAGGGCGTCTTCTCGCTGCAGGACGACGACGAGCAGTGGATGAGCCTGCGCTACGACCTGACGGCCCCGCTCGCCCGCCACGTCGCGGAGCGTTTCAACGAGATCCAGCTTCCCTACCGCACCTATCGCGCCGGCTACGTCTTCCGCAACGAGAAGCCCGGCCCCGGCCGCTTCCGCCAGTTCATGCAGTTCGACGCCGACACGGTCGGCGCCGCCGGCGTGCAGGCGGACGCCGAGATGTGCATGATGATGGCCGACACGATGGAAGCGCTCGGCATCGCCCGCGGCGACTACGTCATCCGCGTCAACAACCGCAAGGTCCTCGACGGCGTGATGGAGGCGATCGGCCTTGCCGGCGAGGCGAACGCCAATGCGCGCCTGACCGTGCTGCGCGCCATCGACAAGCTCGACAAGTTCGGTCCCGACGGCGTGCGCCTGCTGCTCGGGCCGGGCCGCAAGGACGAAAGCGGCGACTTCACCAAGGGCGCCGGCCTCTTCGAAGAGCAGATCGACAAGGTGCTCTTCTTCGTCGGCATCAAGGATTATGCCGCAAGCGCGGCCGATCTCGCCGCGCTCGTTTCCGGCAGCGCCCGCGGCGGCGAGGGCGTGGAGGAGCTGAACCAGATCGGCCATCTCGTCGCCTCGGCCGGCTACGGACCGGACCGCATCAAGATCGACCCCTCCGTGGTCCGCGGCCTCGAATATTACACCGGCCCGGTCTTCGAGGCCGAGCTGCAGTTCGCCGTCACCAACGAGAAGGGCGAGAAGGTCGTCTTCGGTTCGGTCGGCGGCGGCGGGCGCTATGACGGGCTCGTCTCCCGCTTCATGGGCCAGCCGGTGCCGGCGACGGGCTTCTCCATCGGCGTCTCGCGGCTGATGACGGCGCTGAAGAACCTCGGCAAGCTCGGGCAGGACGAGGTGCTCGCGCCGGTGGTCGTCTGCGTCATGGACCGCGACATCGACAGCCTCGGCCGCTACCAGCGCTTCACGCAGGAGCTGCGCAACGCCGGCATCCGCGCTGAGATGTACCAGGGCAATCCGAAGAACTTCGGCAACCAGCTCAAATATGCCGACCGCCGCGGCGCCCCGCTCGCCGTCATCCAGGGCGGCAACGAGCGCGCCGAGGGCATCGTCCAGGTCAAGGACCTGATCGAGGGCAAGCGGCTCTCCGGCGAGATCGAGGACAACGCCGCCTGGCGCGAGGCCCGCGTGGCGCAGGTCTCCGTGCCCGAGGCCGACCTCGTGGCGAAGGTGCGCGAGATGCTCGCCGCGCAGGCGGAAGACCGGGCGCGCAATGCCTGACGCATCGCTGGCCCCCTCATCCGGCCTTCGGCCACCTTCTCCCCGACGGGGAGAAGGAGATGATCGCCGACCTCTCGTTTTCCCCTTCTCCCCGTCGGGGAGAAGGTGCCGGCAGGCGGATGAGGGGGCTATCTCCCCATGCCCCTGACCAACCTGCCGCCCTTCGCCGCCGATCTCGTCGCCGATCTCGAATCGCTCGGCACCGAGCGCGTCGACACGCCGGTGATCCAGCCGGCGGAGCCGTTTCTCGACATGGCGGGCGAGGACCTGCGCCGCCGCATCTTCATGACGGAGAGCGAGACGGGCAAGAGCCTCTGCCTGCGCCCGGAATTCACCATCCCCGTGTGCCTGCGCCACATCGAGACGGCGACCGGCACGCCGAAGCGCTATGCCTATCTCGGGGAGGTCTTCCGCCAGCGCCGCGAGGGCGCGAACGAGTTCTACCAGGCCGGCATCGAGGACCTGGGCGAGCCCGACGCCGCCCGCGCCGACGCCCGCGCCGTCCATGACGCGCTGCACGTCCTTGCCAACCGCCTGCCGGGCGTGCCGCTCGCCGTCACCCTCGGCGACCAGTCGGTGTTCGAGGCGGTGGTGGCAGCCTGCGGCCTGCCGGCCGGCTGGCAGAAGCGGCTGGTGCACGCCTTCGGCAACCAGGAGCGGCTCTCCCGGCTGATCGCCGATCTCTCCTCGCCGGAGCCTTCCGGCGTCTTCGGCCCGGAGGTCGAGCGCCTCGCCATCCTCGGCAAGCTCGACGACGAGGCGGCCCTTGCCGCCCATATCGACGCGACGATGGAGGCGACCGGCTATTCCACCAATGCGAGCCGCAGCCCGGTCGAGATCGCAAGGCGCCTGCGCGAGAAGATCGAGCTCGCCAGCACCCGCCTCGATGCCCGCACGCTGTCGCTGCTCACCGGCTTCCTGTCGCTGGAGCTGACGCTCGCCGAGGCGCCGGCGGCCCTCGCCGCCTTCGCCGGCAAGGCGGGGCTGGCGCTCGACGACGCGCTCGCCCGTTTCGATGCCCGCGTCGCGGCGCTCTCGGACGCGGGCGTCGACGCGGCGGCGATCACCTACCGCGCCGCCTTCGGTCGCCCGCTCGACTACTATACCGGCCTCGTCTTCGAGGTGACGCCGAAGGGCGACCCGGCGGTGCTCGCCGGCGGCGGCCGCTTCGACCGGCTGCTGACGCTGCTCGGTGCTACGGACCGCATCCCTGCCGTCGGCTTCGCGCTCTGGCTCGACCGTATCGCGGCGGCTGAGCGAGGTGCGGCATGACGATCACCATCGGCCTGCCCTCGAAGGGGCGCATGAAGGAGGACGCCTCGGCGATCCTCGCCCGCGCCGGCCTTCCCGTCGTCGCCGTCGGCAACGACCGCTCCTATCGCGGCCGCGTCGAGGGGCGCGACGACATCGAGATCGCCTTCCTCTCGGCCTCGGAGATCTCCCGCGAGATCGGCAACGGCACGATCGATTTCGGCGTCACCGGCGAGGATCTCGTGCGCGAGGGGCTCGCGGAGGCGGATGCGCGGGTGGAGTTCTGCGCCCGGCTCGGCTTCGGCCATGCCGACGTCGTCGTCGCCGTGCCGGAGATCTGGCTCGACGTCGACACCATGGCCGATCTCGGCGACGTCGCCGCCGATTTCCGCGCCCGCCACGGCCGTCGGCTCACCATCGCCACGAAATACTGGCGGCTGACGCAGCAGTTCTTCTCCGGCAACCATGGCATCCAGCTCTACCGCATCGTCGAGAGCCTCGGCGCCACCGAGGGCGCGCCCGCCTCCGGCTCCGCCGACATCATCGTCGACATCACCTCGACGGGGGCGACGCTGACGGCCAACCACCTGAAGATCCTCACCGACGGCGTGATCCTGAAATCCGAGGCCTGCCTCGTGCGCGCCCGCAAGGAAGCGCATGCCGGCGACCCGGTCGTCACCGATATCGTCGGGCGCGTGCGGGACACGTTGAGGTGAGCGAGGCGGAGCGCATCGCCGGCCTCTACGAACGCCATGCCGCCGCCTTCGATCGGCTCCGCGGCCGCACCCTCGTCGAAAGGCCCTGGCTCGACCGCTTCGCCGCGCCGCTCGCTCCGGGCGCCCCCGTCCTCGATCTCGGCTGCGGCTCCGGCGAGCCCCTGGCCGCCGACCTCATCGCGCGCGGCTTGCGCGTCACCGGCGTCGACACCTCCGGAACGCTGATCGGCCTCTGCCGGGCGCGCCATCCGCAGGCGACCTGGCACGTCGCCGACATGCGCCGCTTCGCGGCCGAAGAAACCTTCGCCGGTATCCTCGCGTGGCACAGCTTCTTCCATCTCGCGCATGACGACCAGCGGGCGATGTTCCCGCGCTTCGCGGCGCTGGCGGACGCGGGCGCGATGCTGATGTTCACCTCCGGCCCGTCGCACGGCGTCGCCGTCGGCCGCTTCGAGGGCGAGCCGCTCTATCATGCGAGCCTCGACGCCGCGGAGTACCGCGCGCTTCTCGCGGAGAACGGCTTTGCCGTCGTCGACCACGTGGCGGAGGACCCGGACTGTGGCGGCGCGACCGTCTGGCTCGCCCGAAAGGCCGGCTGATCGTCGCTTGCGGCGGTCGCTTCCCGCGCCTATATGCGGAAGCGACGACAGAAGGAGCCCGCCTTGTCCGACCTTTCCGCCTTCCCCATCACCAAGAAATGGCCCGCGAAGAACCCCGACGTGATCCAGCTCTATTCGCTGGCGACGCCGAACGGCGTGAAGGTGGCGATCGCGCTCGAGGAACTGGGCCTGCCCTACGAGGTCCACCGCGTCGATTTCGGCGCCAACGAGCAGAAGTCGCCGGAATTCGTCTCGCTCAACCCGAACGGCCGCATTCCGGCGATCATCGATCCCGACGGCCCGGGCGGCAGGCCGATCGGCCTGTTCGAGTCGGGCGCGATCCTCCTCTACCTCGCCGAGAAGACCGGCCGCCTCATCCCCGCCGACCCGGCCGCCCGCTACGAGACGATCGCCTGGGTGATGTTCCAGATGGGCGGCATCGGCCCGATGTTCGGCCAGTTCGGCCATTTCCACAAGTTCGCCGCCGACAAGGTCGCCGACAATCCCTATCCGGTGGAGCGCTACCGCGACGAGGCGCGGCGCCTGCTCTCGGTGCTGGAGGGCCGCCTGAAGGACCGCGAATGGATCATGGGCGAGGAGCACACCATCGCCGACATCACCACCTATCCCTGGGTGCGCGGCGCCGACGTCTTCTACGGCGGGCGCGAGGCGCTCGGCTACAAGGATTTCCCCGCCGTCATGGCCTGGCTGGAGCGCTGCCTCGCCCGTCCGGCGGCGGTGAAGGGCCTTGCCGTCCCCGCCGATCCCTGACGCAAACGAAGAACCGGGCGACGCCGGCGCGCGTTGACGCAGGCATCGCCGCCGCGCTACCTCTCGTGAAAACAGGGAGCCATTCGTGACCGGAAGACTGGTTGTTGCGGGCGGCGGCCAGGCCGCATTCGCCCTTGTCGCCAAACTGCGCGCGCTGAAGGACATGCGGCCGATCACCATCGTCTCCGCCGAGGCGAGCCATCCCTACCAGCGCCCGCCGCTCTCCAAGAAATACCTGCTCGGCGAGGCCGATCTCGACCGGCTGATGTTCCGCCCGGAGAACTGGTACCCGGAAAACGACGTGGAGATGCGCCTGTCGACGGAGATCGTCGCCATCGACCGGGCGGAGAAGACCGTGACGCTCGGCGACGGTTCGACGCTCGCCTACGAATACCTGGCGCTCGCCACCGGCGCGGCGCCCCGGCGCCTGCCGGCCGAGATCGGCGGCGACCTTGACGGCGTCTTCACCGTGCGCGACTACCGCGACGCCGACCGGCTCGGCATCGAGATGCAGGAGGGCCGGCGCGCGCTGGTCGTCGGCGGCGGCTATATCGGGCTGGAGGCGGCGGCGGTCGCCCGCGGGCGAGGGCTGCACGTCACCGTCATCGAGATGGCCGAGCGCATCCTCGCCCGCGTCGCCTCGCCGGCGACCGCGACCATCCTGAAGGCGATCCACAGCGCGCGCGGCGTCGACATCCGCGAGAAGACCGGCCTCGTGCGGCTGATCGGCGAGAACGGCCGGGTAACGGGCGCGGAACTGTCCGACGGCTTCGTGCTGCCGGTCGACCTCGTGATCGTCGGCATCGGCGTCGCGGCGAACGACAGGCTCGCCCGCGAGGCGGGGCTGGAGGTCGCCGGCGGCATCGTCGTCGACGATCGCGCGCGCACCTCCGATCCCTCGATCTTCGCGATCGGCGACTGCACGGTCCTGCCCTTCGAGGGCCGGCGCGTGCGGCTGGAATCGGTGCAGAACGCCGTCGACCAGGCGGAGGCGGCCGCCACCGTCATCGCCGGCGGCGATGCGCCCTATGTGCCGAAACCGTGGTTCTGGTCCGACCAGTACGACGTCAAGCTGCAGATCGCCGGCTTCTGCCAGGGCTTCGACGAGACGGTCGTGCGTCCCGGCCAGCGCGATGGCAGCGTCTCCGTGTGGTATTTCCGCGAGGGCCGTCTCATCGCCGTCGACGCGGTCAACGACGCCAAGGCCTATGTGGTCGGCAAGAAGTTGATCGAGATGGGCCGCACGCCCGACCGCGCGGTAATCGAGGATCCGCAGTCGGACCTGAAGGCGCTGGCGCTGTAGGGGCTACTGCCGCTGGAAACGCCGGCCCTCGAGATCGACCTGGAAGCGCGGCATGATGAAGACGCCGATGATCGATCCCGCATAGCGGTCCTCGAGGCCCGTCGATTCACCGATGCAGAACACCGGCTGGCCCGGCGTGCCTTCTGTATGGATCGTCGTGGAGAAGCAGAAGGACGAGGAGGAGGAGGCCGCCTGCTCGAACAGTTCGAGCAGGAAGGGACGGTCCCGCGGCTCGTAACAGCGGATCAGGCTCAGGAGGCCGCAGGTGCGCTGCTGCAGGCCGTGGGCGAGCGTGGCCTTCTCGCCGAGCGTGAAGAGACCGTTGGAAAGGTCGCCGCTCCAGCGTTCCGTCACGCAGTATTGCGTCAGCATCTCGTTGTCCGAGGCGCCGAACTCCATCGACCCCGGCAGGAACGGCGAGGAAAGATCAGTCTTGGTAATCTTGAACACCTGTGTCCCCAGGCCCCATCTCTCTTGAACGTTTCCGGCCGGCCCCGAACGGTTCCGTCGGCGCGCATTCCGAAAGCGTGCCGGCGGGTATCCGCCGGAATCTGCCCGATATACTGAACTGCGCCCGGCCCCTTTGGGGATCGGACGCATAACCGCTGTGACTGCTGAAGGCCGCCTGGTTCCGCCGGCGGATTGCTTGAAGATTGCAAAGGCAGGGACTGCGCCTCGGCGCAGGCGCCACGCCGCGAACCGTTCCGGTCTGCCTTCGAACCCCGACGTGAATCTTAAAGTTCACTTGCGGCGCCTTTATAGTTGCTTTTTTTGCGGCAGCAACGGTTTTTTGGAAATTATTGTACAATCGGAAAATTATTTCACCTGTTTTTGCGGCGTGCATAAAGTCATGACCTCCACCAGAGGTGGAGGTTTGAAACGCTGCGCTTGAACCGCTAGAAGCGGTTTTGTTATAAGTTAGTAGCTACGATTAAAGAGGTCGGCAAAGTCGGAAGCTTTGTCGGCCTTTTCCTGATTACGGATATAACGTCTGACGACCTGCTGATCA